>NZ_JACIJP010000001.1 GCF_014199435.1 Sphingobium subterraneum
AAAATCCAGCCGGCTGCTTAAACCATCGAAATGAGGGGTCCCTTTTAGACGCCGATCACCCCGCTAACGGGGTCCTTTTTGCACGCCGATCCACAGACCAACTCGATTGATCGATTCGCTACGCTTTTGGGCTGTGACGATTATTTCACCGATCTCGGAGTCGTCGGTCGAAACGGTGGGAGAAGCATTGGAGTTCGCCGTACTTTGTGCTGCGGCTGAACCGCTTTCAGTGTCGTTGCGCGGACCGTTTGCCCACGCGCTCCCGCTGGAAATTAATGACAGTGCGATGGCACTCACAGTATGCGCGTAGTGAAGTGACCCAACCCTCTTTAGCATCATCTTCTCCCTCTATATTTTTGGTGTTTAGCGCCACTTTATGTGGTCGTGAGCAGGTACTCCGGCGCTCGTTAGCATGGGGCGTGTGCACTCAATAGAGAGGGCATACTATGGTTGCGATAGGCGCTCCCTATGTGGCCCGCTGCCGCTTTGGTCTACCGGCATAAGCTCATTCTGTCTGGCCCAGCGTCTTGTGCGAATTTGACACAAATGTGTGTCTTAACCACTTGAATTTGTGCCATTAATTTTATTGGCGTGAAGGTGCGAGGGATGACGGAAACGGCCTGGGAATGAGGTTTGTTAGAGGCTGTGGCGGGTGATGGAACGGCAGGTGATGGCTGGTTCGGAAGAACAGTCGGCGTACCTTCGGCTGAGATCAGCGACGCGACTTATACACCTGGCGCAAGACGTTTGGCGGCATGAGCCCGTCCAAGCTTGCCGATGCCCCGCCATGGCACGCTAAAAGCCCCATAGTACTGACCTATATCTCGTTTTGGCCCGGCTTAAGCTATTCCAAGCTGCATAAGGGGTTGCGGCCCAATTGACTGGAATTGCCAATGAGCGATCAAGATGTCAGGTTTTCGGACGTACTCGTCGTCGGAGGTACGGCCGCAGGCTGCGCAGCGGCAATAGCAGCCGCCCGTGAGGGAGCTTCCGTTACAGTTTTGGAACCAACCGCCTCCATCGGAGGCGTGACAGCTAATGGGGTCCACTGCTTCGACACAGGCTCGCTACAGGCATTGAGCGGTATCGCAGAGGAATTCATCCGCCGCGTGGTTTCATACTATCAAAACGCGGGCATCGATCTCTCCATGATCGATAGCAAGTCGGATATATTCTGGGAATTTCACGTTGCCGAAAAAATATGGCGTGAGATGATAGCTGAACATTCGGCTATCACGTTCATCAATGGTGCCGTGCCCGTCGGCGTTAAACTGGAAAATCGCAGAATTCTCGGCGTAAACTGGGAGCGGGCGATTGACGCTGTCGGCAATCTCCCTTCCTTTCCCGCGGAAGAGCCGGTTTGCGAATATGCGACGACGGTCATTGACGCAACATATGAGGGCGATGTTGCATCATGGTCGGGGGCCCGCTTCGATCTTGGGCGCGAGGGACGATCACGGGAGGAACCTCACGCCGGAATCATCCATACGACAACCCACGAGCGTGACATACATCCCAGCGGCTTTCTTCCCTCAACGATTTTGCCGGGTAGTACCGGCGAAGGGGATAATGCCCTCATGGCGTTCACATGCCGTCTTAGCTTGCGCTATCGTGCGGAAAACTACAGACAGCATCTGCTGCAGCGTCCCGCCGATTATGATCCTGATCGCTACAGCTGGTCTCCCCCGCCGTTTGTCGCTCTGGGTAAACCCCAGTTTGGAACTGCTCTCATCCCGACAGTCGCTGGCAAGATGCTGACCAATCAGCGGTACAGGGGCGACGATCTGCTCGACGGAAACCGGGCCTATATATTAGCGGATCCTCGCGCCCGCATGCCGTTGCGGAAGCGTTTCTTCGATCATGCACTGGGTTTTCTGCATTTTATTCAAAATGAAGGAGGAATGCCCCAGCTTGGGCTTGCGGACGACGAATATCCCGGTAACGGCCACGTACCTCACAATATTTATGTCCGTGAGGGTCGGCGATTTCGCGGATACGCCCGGATGACGGAATCTGATGTCAATCCGTATATCACAGGCCAGGGACCACGTCCGCCCTTGAAACAGGACTCGATCGCGATTGGTGACTGGGCAATCGAGAGCAGGCGCTGCAGCGACCATTGCGCTCCTGAGACTGGCACATATGACGGGTCGATGTTTATTCGCGCGCTCCGCTCCCCATACCAGGTTCCCATGGGATGCCTCGTGCCTGAAGATGTCGACAATTTGCTGGTGACCACCACGATTTCGGCGAGTCATGTTGCGTTCTGCGCACTCAGAGTTGAGGCCTTATGGACGGAAACCGGCACGGCGGCGGGCATCGCGGCGGCCCTCGCGGCAAGATATGGCTGCCGCGTTATCGATACTTCGGTGTATGAGATCCAGAAGCTGATGCTCCAGATGAAATGCAAGCTGACATATTTCAGTGATGTCGAGGCAGAGCATCCGAGCTTTGAGGCCATCCAATCCATGGCACTGAAAGGCTTCGTTCCTTGCGACGGGAAATACAGATTTTTCCCGGAGCGCAATGCGACATGGTTCGATCTTCTCGAAGGCGCGGTTCTCGCTTTCGATGTGCCAATCAGCGTAACAGGATTGCATTTTGAACATATTGAGCCAGGTGATCCCGCATTTCGTTACGCGGAAAGTCTGTATGACGCCGCCAGCCGGGCCGGTATCGAGCTGTTCCCCAACATGCGCCACCCTGTCATTGATGCACCTGCCGATCATCTGCGGCCGGAGGCGCGCGTTCGCTGGATATCAATTGATATTGACGGTCTCATCAGCCGGGGTGAGGCGGCACAGTTTTTGGCCCGGTTGCGACAGGCTATGGGCCTGATTGCCTCTCCGAAGTTAAATGAGGGAGCGTCGTGCTTCCCCATCACGCGAGCGGAGTTGTGCGTCTTGCTGATAGACAGCTGCAGCGAGTGAGAGTGGTCGGGCGCGCGACCCTCACGCGGTCCGTGCTGAGAGCAGAAAGACGGGTTCACATTCTATCAGCATGTCGTGGAGTATCGGTCGCTCCTATGGGATCCGAAGGACCGTAGCTCCGCTGGCTTCCCAAGCAAAAGCAAAAACTTAAGAGTGCACATGGGCGGCAAATCTGCACGTCGATTGATGAGCCCATTCCAAGTTTCAGGAGCGCTGATCCATGACACCCGTAGATTCCGTGCACCAGTTGAACCGTGCACGTCATTTCACCTGGAAGGATCGACCCGAAGAAATCGTTCTTGGCACGATAACACGCAAATTCGTTACAAGTGAACGGATCATGATCGGCGAGGTGCGATTTAAGAAGGGCGATCAAGTTCCTGTTCACTCACACCCGAATGAGCAATTTACGCACGTCGTCCAAGGCCGATTACGTTTTTTTGTTGCGGATGCGGAGATCGACGTTTCAGCGGGAGAGCTGATATTTATTCCGTCCGGTGTCGACCACAGCGTTCACGCCTTGGAAGACACGCTTGAGTACGACGTATTCACTCCTCCTCGATCCGACTGGATTGCTCAAGACAGCAACTTTTTTTCCAAAGGGCCAGCCAGACGCTTGTGACACGCAGCAGAGCCGGCAATGTTGAAAACGCGGTGACTGAGGTTATCTCGAACTATACTTTATATCGAAGATAAATATTCATAATGATGCTACGTTTTATTCACGTACAAAAAACTATTATAGAAAATCATTTTACATAATCATCGAATGGTTTTTGGTCCGCAGGATCATGTTGAATGATCAATTTGGCACCTTGACGGACGAGACCCTCGATCCGGTTGAGAGATGCCAGCGTCTGAGCCCTATCAACATTGACCGGCGGGATCCCTTGCTGACCATGGAAATGTACTGCATCCCCGCTGAGCACGACGTTCTTGCTTGGCGACAGCCGGACCAGGAGACCATGGTTCCCCGGCGTGTGGCCGGGCAGCGCGATCATAATTACGGAACCGTCCCCGAAAACGTCCCGATCACCTTCTACCGGATCCAACTTGCCGCCTCCCTTGAGCCAGTGCGCCAAGGGCGAGGGATCCACATAAAAGGGTGGCTCCTGCTGCTTCAGTCGCTCGATATCTTCTTTGCCCAAAAGAAGGCGCGCATCTGGAAAGCTTCCTGCTTGCCCGGTATGATCAATATGATCGTGGCTCAGGCCCAGGATCGAAACGTCCGAAGCCTTGAAGCCCAGCTTTTTGATCTGGTCGACAATAGGTATGCGTAACGCGGCGCTCAGCGGTTCGCTCGTGTTCAGATCTTTTCCGAGATAGCTTGTCGGATACCCTGCATCCCACAGCATGAGATCCTTGCCATGCTGAATTAGATAGCAATTATCCGCAAAAGTCCTTCGCTCGCCGGGATAAGCGAAGGTATCGGAAAAAGCATTGGTCGCAACATTAAACGAGCCGCAGTCCAACCTCCACATATGAATCCGGGGTGAACCTGCGAAGGCAGGTGTCCAGAAATATCCAATGCCGAGTGCCAACGCAGCTATCACGCAATAACCTGCGGTTAATCCCCACCGAAATGCACGCAAAACTTTCATGCGACCTCCGCAAAATCAGTCCAGACGCGCTCGAATGCGCTCATGTCCAGCACGGTCGTAAGACGAACAACGCGCCCACTCTGAAGTGTGCTGAAAAATGCGTAATTATTGCTGTAGGTCTCCCCGTTCTGCAGCGGCGCCCGACCACTCCAAAGAATTGCAACCTCATCGCCCTGCGCTATGATCTTGTGCAGGGTCGGAACGATCGGACCTTTTAAGCGGCTCATAAAGGGCGTGACGATGTCGCGCAGAAATTGGTCGCGCCCGTTATAGGTCCCAGCGTGAGGGGTCGTACCGGAGATAGTGCAAACGGCTTCGTCCGCCAGCAGGTCAAAGAAGCTGCTCAACCCCGCCGCCCATTGCGCGAAAATGTCTTCGATCAGCGCGCGGTTTCGATCCGCAGTGGTCATTTATGGCTCCATTTCCATCACGGCTGGATAAATAGAGCGCTATCGATTATACGACTATGGACCATTTTTGGAATTAATATTTCGGAAACTGCACTATAATGCGCGGCAGAGAATTTGCGGAGTTGCACGCCTTCGTTATCGTCGCAGAACTGGGCAGCTTTGCCCGGGCCGCGGAGCGCCTGCGGATGGCTCCATCCACGCTGAGCCAGACGATCCGACAGTTGGAGGATCGGCTTGGCGTGCTACTGTTTGAGCGGACAACCCGGAGGGTTTCGATAACCGCAGCAGGAACCCGGCTCATTAACCGTTTCCGACCCGCTCTAGAAGAAATGAATGCCGCTCTCGACGATGCCCGGGACACCGAAGCGGTACCGAGCGGCCTCGTCCGTATCCATGTTCCGCGGCAGCCCTTCCGCCTTCACGTCCAGCCACACCTGGGAAGGTTTCACAGACTGTTCCCGGATATCCGGCTTGATATTACCGTGGACGATGCGCCGGTCCATCTCATTTCGGCGGGATACGACCTCACGATCCAACGCGCCGAATGGATTGATGACCGCATGGCCGCTGTGGATCTGGGCGGCGAAATTCGAAACGTCGTGGTCGCGTCGAAAGGATATTTATCTGAAATGGGCGCACCAGAAACGCCCGACGACCTCACGAACCACCGTTGTATCCATTGGCGCCGATCAGGATTTGCAGAACCATTTCAGTGGCAATTCTGGATAAATGATCGTTGGCGCATAATTGAAGTTAGCGGACCGCTGGTCGTATCGGAGTGTGAAATCGGAGTTCAAGCCGCACGGGATGATATTGGCCTTGCGTTTGTCACCGAAAGTGCAGCGTACAAGCACATCGCCGCTCGAGAACTGGTTCTGCTGCTGGAACCATTTCTGCCGTTCTCTCCGGGATGGAAAATTTGTCACCGTAAAGACAGCTTTCAGACCGCGGCCTCGAAGGCGTTTACCGAATTCCTGGTCGCATAATTCCGCGGAAGGCGAATGATCCGGCGATTTCGACACACGTTCTTTGCACCCGAGAACGCGCGCGCTATTTACAGTCGCCTTGATATTCTACCCCCGTGTTCGCTTCATCTACGACGAAAAGTCTGGTTTTTGTCCGGTCCTGAAATTTTTCTTCGTCCACCAGGATTTCGGCATTATTCTCGGGAAGACTAAATATTCTGGCCATTTCGGATGGCCCGTTCTCGTCCTTAAAATAAAACTCCGTGATCGCGTCATATCCATCATCCAGAAAATTATCTTCCGGCTGATACTCGACCAAATTATAAGGGTAGTTGCGGACATATTTTACGAGCAGATGTCCCACCATTCGTTGCGCCATCGGAGCGTGATAGGTCTCATAATGATGACGAAATTGCTCTCGGGACACTCCCGGCTTTCTTTTTATCAATGCTACAACTTTGGGCATCCGCGATCTCCACGCGCACGCTCTCTTTGGCATACGCTAACAATGAGAGAAAACCACAACCGGGGCCCTTTGCAAATCGCGAGCTACGCATGCCTTTTTTCGTCATAGGCCTACCCTATGCCACGACGGGAGCTCGTGGCTCATTGATCAGAGCCAGAAGATGACGATTGCTTCGAGGGCAATGGCCGACAGGAAGGCGATAGGGCATCTGTCGAAGCGCTTTAATACGACCAAACATAATCTCGATCCTGTTTCGGCGCTTGTCGTATTTGATGGCTTTGTTCTGGGACTTCCGGTTTGGGATGGAGGGCCTGATAACTTTTTCATGCAAGGCCTCACGAACGAGCCAGCATTATCGCCCGTTTGCCAGTAACCATCGTGCCCTGGGGAATTATCAAGAAACGCAGCCGCGCCCGTATAGCCGCTGACCTGGGCCGCCGTCATGAAGAAGCTCTTGGGGCGACCATTCGCATCGGTAACGGCATGCAACTTCGTGTTCATACCGTCCTTTGTCCGTCCGATCAGTCGTCCCGGCTCTCCCTTTTAGTCGCAGGCCGAAAGCTGTACGGTGCGGCTTGAGAAAATTCGCATCGATCATGATCGTCTTGCGATCCGGAGCCTGAGGCGTAGCGAGACCCTGCATTATCCGGATGAAGACACCCTTGTCCACTCAGCGGATCAGCGATTGTAAAGTGTCTTTGCCGGGCCGTATCCCTTTGGCGCATGGCACCATCCGAGTCATCTGCTCGTCCGTCAGCCAAAGCAAATCACGGCCATCATCTCCCATGAATGGGTCCCGACCCTAATCCCATTGCCTGTGCACGTGGTTGGTTTACACTGCGGCCGATGGAGAGAGAAAACTGGATCTGGGCCGAGAGATATTGTCATCCGGCCCAATGGGATCAGGCATTCGCGCCGATGTCGGCACCCGACATGCTGCGGGCAAGCGCGACGGCGCATCCGGACGCGCCACTGATCGATTTCATGGGGCGCATCTACCCTTATTCCGAAGTGCTCGACGGGGCCAAGCGGGTGGCGTGCGGCCTGCGCGATCTGGGCATCGAACGGGGAGACCGAGTTGGGCTGTATTTGCCCAATGTGCCGCATTATGTCGCCGCCTATTATGGCGCGCTGATGGCGGGGGCCATAGTGGTCAACTTTTCCCCACTCTACACCGCTGCCGAGCTGGAGCATCAGGTCGAGGACAGCGGCACGCGGGTTTTGTTCACGCTGTCCGCACGCGCGCTTTTGCCCACGGCGATCGAGGTGCTGAACAACAGTCGCCTCGAAAGGCTGGTGGTGGGATCGGTGGCGGGCGCGCTCCCCAAGAGCAAGGCGCTTTTCTATACGCTGTTCCGGCAGAAGGAGGTCGCACCGCGTCCCAATGACGGGCGGATCCTGTCCTTCTCCGCGCTGATCGACAATGATGGGCTGTGCGAGACGCTCCACTTTGATCCGGAAAAGGACATAGCGCTCCTGCAATATACCGGAGGAACGACCGGTACGCCGAAGGGCGCGATGATATCCCACCAGAACCTGACGGCGAACGCGCGACAGGTCGCGCTGCTCGATCCGCATCCCGAACAGGTCGACCGGGTGCTGGGCGTGCTGCCGTTCTTTCATGTGTTCGCCAACAGCTGCGTGCTGAACCGGACGGTGGCAATGGGTGGCGAAATCGTCATGCTGCCGCGCTTCGATGCCGGGCAAGTTCTGGCGAGTATCGAGCGGACGAAGGCCACGTCGCTGCCCGGCGTGCCGACGATGTATCAGGCGCTGCTCGATCATCCGGCGATTGGGAAGAGCGACCTCTCTTCCTTACGGGTGTGCATTTCCGGTGGCGCGCCGTTGCCGCTCGAAGTCAAGCAGCGGTTCGAGGCGGTGACCGGCGCCAAGGTGGTGGAGGGCTATGGCCTGACCGAGAGCAGCGGCGTTATATCGTCCAACCCCTATGAAGGGCTGAACAAGACGGGGACTATCGGTCAGCCCATACCCGGTACGCGGGTGAAACTGGTCAGCCGCGAAGACCCGACCCAGCCCGCGCCCGCTGGTGAGCCGGGCGAGATCGTCTTTGCCGGGCCGCAGATGATGTGCGGATACTGGAAGCGTCCTGATGCCGATGAAGAGGTGTTCGTGGGCGGCTACCTGCGCACCGGCGACGTCGGGGTGATCGACGAAGACGGTTATATCCGCATCGTCGACCGGCTGAAAGACATGATCTCGGTCGGCGGATTCAAGGTGTTCCCCAGCCAGGTCGAGGCGGTGCTGTACCACCACCCCGCGGTGAAAGAGGCGCTCGTCATCGGCATTCCCGATACCTATCGTGGAGAAAGTCCCAAGGCGTTCGTGACCCTGCAGGAGGGCGCGACCATCGACGGGCCGGGGCTGATGGACTGGCTCAACCCGCAGCTGGGAAAGCATGAGCGGGTGGTCGCGGTGGAGATTCGCGCTTCGCTGCCCAAGACACTGGTCGGCAAGCTGTCGCGCAAGGAGCTGGTCGCCGAAGAAAAGGCCAAAGCTGCCGCCGCGACCTGACACCTGGACGCCATCCGCTTGTTCTAGATAGAATCCTTCCTATCTCTGCTCCCTGTTTCCTGACGAAAGGCATGACATGAGCGAGGCGGTAGCGACTTTGGCGGGTGGGTGCTTTTGGTGCACGGAGGCCGTCTATCAGCAGGTCGCGGGTGTGAAAGCGGTCGAAAGTGGCTATATCGGCGGAACGGTTCCCGATCCGACCTATGAGGAAGTGTGCAGCGGTCGCACCGGCCATGCAGAGGCGATCCGCATCACGTTCAACCCCGATGTGGTATCGTATGATGCTCTGCTCGACATCTTTTTCGCGACGCACGACCCCACGACGCTCAACCGGCAGGGCAATGACGTGGGGACACAGTATCGGTCGGCGATTTTCCCTCATGATGGCGAGCAGGAAGCAGCGGCCCGTGCGGCGATCGAACGCTCGCAGCCGGATCAGGCGTCACCCATTGTCACGACCATCGAGCCGCTTGCTACCTGGTATCCGGCGGAAAATTACCATCAGGACTATTGGGCGCGGGTGGGCGATCGCAATCCGTACTGCATGGCGGTGATCCCACCGAAGCTTCAGAAGCTGCAAAAACGGTTCGCGGAGCGTCTGGCGGGCTGAACCGAGCCGGCGCTTCATCTGGCGCTCATCCTTTCGTGGCATGGTGGCGACCACGAGGAGACCATTGGATGAAGCACAGGACGATTGCATTGATGACCATATCGCTGTTGCTGCCCGGCTGTCTGGTGCGCGCGGCAGCCGATGTGGCAACGGCGCCTGTTCGCGCCGGGTCGCAGGTGGCCGACTGGGCGACGGTCAGTCAGGACGAGGCGGACCGCAACCGGGGCCGCGATATGCGCAAGGCCGAAAAGGAACAGCGCAAGCGGGACCGAGAGGCCTGTCGGGATGCGGGGTATCGAAACTGCGATTGAGTATGCGCGATACCCGCTCGCCCTGAGTGGCGACTTCGACTTCGTTCACAAGCATTCAGCACAAACGGACAGGGACGACGCCTATCCTCGCTTTACCAGATCCAGCACTACCTGCGCATGCTCTTTCCGACATATGAGCAAGTCAGGCATGTAGCTGTCGCGCTGGTTGTAAACGAGCGGGCTTCCGTCAAGGCGCGAAACATGGAGGCCGTGGGCAAGCGCGACGGCGGCGGGGGCGCAGCTATCCCATTCATATTGTCCGCCGGAGTGGAGATAGATGTCGGCTTCCCCCCGGATGACCGCCATGGCTTTGGCGCCTGCGCTGCCCATGGGGATCAGCTCCGCTCCCAGCTTCTCTGCGACGCTCAGCGCTTCAGCGGCGGGGCGAGACCGGCTGACGACCATACGCAGCGGCGATCCGGCGGCGGGCAGGGGAGCAGGCTGATCGCTGCGAAGCACCGCGCCAAGGCCGGGCAGGGCGACAGCGCCGATCGCCGGGGCACCATCGATCGACAGGGCCACATGGACGGCCCAGTCGGTCCGCCGCTCGCCATATTCGCGCGTGCCATCGACGGGGTCGACGATCCACACGCGCGACTTGTCGAGCCGGGTGCCGTCGCACTGGCTTTCTTCGGACAGCAACCCGTCGTCGGGACGCTGGTCGCGGATTGCGGCGATCAGGAACTGGTTTGCCGTCTGGTCCCCCGCCTTGCCCAGCGCCTGTGCGGCGATGAGATTGCTGTCGCGCACCGCAAGCAATATGCGTCCGGCGGCTTCGGCAAGTTGGGCGGCCAGTTCCCCGTCGGTCATATGGTGTAGGCCCACCCGGCGTTGAGCTGCGCAATAATGGCATCGGCGGCGTCCTCCGCGCTCATCGCGGCGGTGTCGATGCGGATTTCCGGGTTTTCCGGCGCCTCATAGGGGCTGTCGATGCCGGTAAAGTTCTTGAGCTGGCCCGAGCGCGCCTTCTTGTAGAGACCCTTTACGTCGCGCTTCTCCGCTTCGGCGAGCGGCGTGTCGATATGGACCTCGATAAACTCGCCCGGCTGCATCATGGAGCGTACCATCTCACGTTCCGCGCGGAAAGGCGAGATGAAGGCGGTTATGACGATGAGGCCCGCATCGGTCATCAGCTTGGCGACCTCGCCGACGCGGCGGATGTTCTCAACCCGGTCGGCATCGGTGAAGCCCAGATCCTTGTTGAGGCCGTGGCGGACATTGTCGCCATCAAGCAGGAAGGTGTGGCGCCCGCTCGCCGCCAGCTTCTTCTCGACGATATTGGCGATGGTCGACTTGCCCGCGCCTGACAGGCCAGTAAGCCAGAGCACGCATGCCGTCTGGTTCTTCATCGCGGCATGGTGTTCGCGAGTAATATCCGTGGCTTGCCAATGGATGTTCTGACTACGCCGCAGGGCGAAGTGGATCATGCCCGCCGCGACCGTGCGATTGGTCATACGGTCGATGAGGATGAAACCGCCCAGATCCGGATTGTCGGCATAGGCTTCGAATGGGATCGCCCGGTCGGTCGAGATGTTGCACACTCCGATGCCGTTCAGCGCCAGTGTCTTGGCCGCCTGATGCACCAGCGTGTTGACGCACACCTCATATTTCGGTTCGGTGATCGTAGCGGTGACGGTGCTCGTGCCGATCTTCATCAGATAGGGGCGTCCGGGCAGCATTTCCGCCTCGTCCATCCACACGATCGTGCTCTCGAACTGGTCGGCGACTTCGGTCGGCGCGTCGGCGATGGTGATCACGTCGCCGCGCGAGCAATCGATCTCGTCCGCCATCGTCAGCGTGACGGACTGCCCCGCGACCGCCTGTTCCAGATCCCCATCATAGGTGACGATCGATTTGACGGTGCTGGTCTTGCCCGAAGGGAGCACGCGCACAGCGTCGCCGGGCCTAATCACGCCCGATCCGATGAGGCCGGAGAAACCGCGAAAATCGAGGTTGGGTCGGTTGACCCACTGCACACCCATGCGGAACGGACGGGCGGACAGGCGCTCGGTATCGACCTCGACCGTCTCGAGATGCTCGATCAGGCTCGGCCCCTTGTACCACGGCGTGTTCGCGGACGAGCCGGTGATGTTATCGCCCTTGAAACCGGAGATCGGCATGGCGGTAAAATCGGTGATGCCGATGGAGCGGGCAAACTCGGCGTAATCCTTGACGATGCCGTCATAGACCGCCTGGTCATAGTCGACGAGATCCATCTTGTTGACGGCCAGCACGATGTTCCGGATGCCGATCAGGTGCGCAAGATAGCTGTGGCGGCGCGTCTGCACGAGCACGCCCTTGCGCGCGTCGATCAGGATGACGGCAAGGTCGGCCGTCGAAGCGCCCGTCACCATGTTGCGCGTGTACTGCTCGTGCCCCGGCGTGTCGGCAACGATGAACTTGCGCTTCTCGGTGGCGAAGAAGCGATAGGCGACGTCGATGGTGATGCCCTGTTCCCGCTCAGCAGCGAGGCCGTCGACGAGCAGCGCGAAATCGATCTCCTGCCCCTGTGTGCCCACCCGCTTGCTGTCCGCTTCCAGCGCGGCGAGCTGATCCTCGAAGATCATCTTGCTGTCGTAAAGCAGGCGGCCGATCAGCGTCGACTTGCCATCGTCCACGCTACCGCATGTGATGAAGCGCAGCATCGTCTTGTGCTGGTGCGTGTCGAGATAGGCATCGATGTCCGACGCGATCAGGGCGTCGGTCTGATAGATGGGCGCTTCCGGGGTGAGGGTGTCGGCCATCAGAAGTAACCCTCCTGCTTTTTCTTTTCCATGCTGGCCGCCTGATCATGATCGATGGCGCGGCCCTGACGTTCGCTGGTGGTGGTAAGCAGCATTTCCTGAATGACCTGCGGCAGCGTCGTCGCCTCGCTTTCCACTGCGCCTGTCAGGGGATAGCAGCCCAGTGTGCGGAAGCGGATCGAGCGTTCGACTGGCACTTCACCGTCCTTCAAGCGAAAGCGGTCATCGTCCACCATCAGCAGCAGGCCGTCACGCTCCACTGTGGGGCGCGGCGCGCTGAAATACAGCGGGACGATCTCGATATTTTCGAGATGGATATATTGCCAGATGTCGAGTTCGGTCCAGTTGCTGATCGGGAAGACGCGCATGCTCTCCCCCTTGGCCTTGCGCGCATTGTAGAGGCGCCAGAGCTCCGGGCGCTGGTTCTTCGGATCCCAGCGGTGATTGGCAGAGCGGAAGCTGAACACACGCTCCTTGGCACGGCTCTTCTCTTCGTCGCGCCGCGCGCCGCCGAAGGCCGCATCAAAGCCATGCAGGTCCAGCGCCTGCTTCAACCCCTCCGTCTTCCACATGTCGGTGTGGAGGCTGCCATGATCGAACGGGTTGATGCCTTTTTCTTTTGCTTCGGGATTTTGATAGACGAGCAGTTCCATGCCCGCATCGGCCGCAGCCTTGTCGCGCAAGTCGTACATCGCACGGAATTTCCAGGTCGTATCGACATGCAGCAGGGGGAAGGGCGGAGGAGAGGGATAGAACGCCTTCTTCGCCAGATGCAGCATCACTGCGCTGTCCTTGCCGACCGAATAGAGCATCACGGGACGCTCCGCTTCGGCGACAACCTCGCGCATGATGTGGATGCTCTCCGCTTCCAGACGCTGAAGATGCGTGAGTGACATGAAACCCTTTCCGCGTGCCGGTTGAGATCGCCGGTCTCGAATCGATGATGGATGCGCCTATCGATGACAAGCGCGACATATCAGCGACGGATGCGGAATGGGGAGGCGGACGAGGATTTGCAAACTAGTATTTCTGGGCGGGCGGGAAACAATTTTTTGGCCACGCCCGCAAACCGGAGGGGGTTTGCGTCCCCGCTCCGGCTTCAAGGAGAACAGGATTACTTGGCTTTTTCCATGGGCTGGAACTTGCCGAGGCCGCAGCTTGCCCCCTGTGACAGGCCACCACCGAATGATTGCAGCACCGTGATAATGTCCACGGAGCAAAGCTGGCTGAGGCTCGTCTTGTACGCGAATTTCTCCTCCGACTTCAGGCCGGGGCAGCTGTAGGGCAGCGTGTTACGGTAGATCTTGCGCCCGTTCATTTCGAAGTCGATCGTCCGATCGTCCTTCACATGCGAACTGCGGATGTTCTGCAGCTGGATGCAATCGACCGGCGCACCTGCCGGAACGAGATTATCAGGTTTGCTGTCGCGCGCATCGGCCGGGACAAAAAGAAATGCGCATAGCGCGAGCGACGACAGTGCGCCCGTACGAACGAGTTGGGCAAGGGATGATGGTGACGGATGGGTCATGACGTATCCTCCTCCTGAAACAGCAGCATAGCCGTGTGACTCTGAACGCAGGATGACAGCAGAAAGTCCCCGCGTCGAGAGGAGCATTGCGTCAGGCTGCTGGCGCTGGGGTCTTGGGTTTGTAGCGGCAGAGATCCGCGACCGGGCAGCGCCAGCATTCCGGCTTGCGCGCTTTGCAGATATAGCGGCCGTGAAGGATGAGCCAATGGTGCGCATCGCGGCGGAAGGGGGCGGGCGTGTCCTTTTCCAGCCGCTTTTCAACGGCGAGAACATCCTTGCCCGGTGCAAGGCCTGTCCGGTTGCCGACGCGGAAGATGTGGGTGTCGACCGCAAAGGTCTCCGCGCCGAACGCTGTGTTCATCACCACATTGGCGGTCTTGCGCCCGACACCGGGCAGGGTGGTGAGGGTGTCGCGGTCGCGGGGGACCTCGCCGCCGAAGTCGCGCTCCAATATCTGGGACAGCGCGATGACGTTCTTGGCCTTGGCATTGAAGAGGCCGATGGTCTTGATGTGCTCCTTGAGGCCTTCCTCACCCAGCGCGACCATCTGCGCGGGCGTCTTGACGGCGCGGAAGAGCGCGCGGGTCGCCTTGTTGACGCCGACATCCGTCGCCTGCGCCGAGAGGACCACGGCAACGAGCAACTGATAGTCATTGCCATATTCGAGCTCGGTGCGCGGATCGGGGTTGAGCTCCGCCAAGCGCCGGTAGAATTCGAAGATGTCCGCCTTTTTCATCGCACGTTAAAGGCCCAGTACGCTTTTCATGTCGTAGCGCCCTGCCGGTTGCCCAACGAGCCAAAGGGCGGCCTTCACCGCACCGCGCGCAAAGATGCCACGGTTTTCGGCGCGGTGCCCAATTTCGATCCGTTCCCCTTCGGTCGCCAGGATCACCTGATGGTCGCCCGCCACCGATCCGCCACGCAGGGCCGCAAAGCCGATCGCGCCCTTGGCCCGCGCCCCGGTGATACCATGACGACCGCTTTCCGTGTGGGCGGCGAGGTCGACCCCGCGCCCGCGCGCCGCCGCCTGCCCCAGCAGCAGGGCGGTACCGGATGGCGCGTCGACCTTGTGCCGGTGGTGCATCTCGACGATCTCGATGTCCCAATCCTCGCCCAGACGGCGCGCAGCATCCTCCACCAGCGCGGCGAGCAGGTTGACGCCGAGCGAGGTGTTGCCGGTCTGGAGCACCGGAATGCGGCGCGCGGCCTCATCGATCAGGGCATGATGTTCGGCTTCGAGGCCGGTGGTGCCGATCACGATGGGCGTGTTTGCAGCGACGCAGGTGTCGAGGTTGGCGGCGAGCGCTGCGGGGGAGGAGAAGTCGATGAGGATGTCGCTCGCCCCGACCAGCGCTGTCAGATCGCCTTGACCCTTGTCCACGCCGCCCGCCGGGGTGATGCCCTGCACCGACAGTTCCGCCGCGATCGCCTGACCCATGCGCCCCGCCGCGCCGATGATACCGATTGCCGTCATGACTTGCCTTCGCGCTTAACCTTTGCTTCGGTGCGGCGATGCCAGACTATCGATCGATTGTCATCCTCACGGGTGCCGGAATTTCCGCCGAGAGCGGCCTTGCGACTTTTCGTGGGCCGGACGGTCTGTGGGAAGGGCACCGGGTGGAGGATGTCTGCACGCCGCAAGCGCTGCGCCGCGACCCGGAGCTGGTGCACCGCTTCTACGACGAGCGGCGCGCGAAGCTGGCGGAGGTCGCACCCAATCCTGCGCACATCGCGCTGTCGCGGCTGGAACGGGAATGGGGCGGCGACCTGCTGCTGGTGACGCAGAATGTCGACGATCTGCATGAGCGCGGGGGTTCGGACCATGTCCTGCACATGCATGGGGAGCTGAAATCGGCGCTGTGTGCGGAGTGCGGGCAGCGGACGGTCTGGGAAGGTAGCCTGCCTCCCGGCACCTTCTGCCAAAGCTGCGGCGCCCCGCGCCTGGGCCCGGACATCGTGTTCTTTGGCGAGATGCCCTATGAGATGGACCGGATCGACGACGCGCTGCGCACCTGCGATTTGTTCGTGTCGATCGGCACATCGGGTGCGGTCTACCCGGCGGCGGGATTCGTGCAAACGGCGCGCTATGTTGGCGCGGATACGCTGGAACTGAACCTCGATCCGTCAGCAGGCAGCATCTATTTCCACGAAGCGCACATGGGACGGGCGAGCGATCTGGTGCCGGAATGGGTGGCGCAGCTGCTGGGTTAGGGCAGGGAGGTTTCCCGCACATTGTCCTGACGCGTTCCCGCCGCTAGCGAGACGAGGGCGAGAGCCAGATCGGTTTGCCTTGAAAAGCCAGTCTTTGCGTAGATCGCTTTCAGATGCGCCCGCACGGTGTTTTCCTGGATGCCCGCGCGCGTTGCGACTTCGCTGACGGTCTGGCCACGCGCAATCAACCTCGCCAGCCGCGCTTCGGCCGGCGTGAGATCGAACAGCAGTCGTAACAGGTCGGACGAGGGAACATTGCGGTTGGAGGGGTCGGCGATGATCATCAAGACGCCGTCCGAGTCACACACCTCGCGCGCTGTGCCAATGATAGGTAAAATATGAATTGCGAACGCCAACGATGGCTCGACGCCCGGTACGCCGACCGATTGTATGCGCTCCCTGCCATTTCGAAACCGGGAAAGCGCGTTCGACATTTGCGTGCTCAGGAACATGTCGATGAAGCGCAACCTGCCGCGGCTTTCGATGATGCGATCGCCCATCCGGTCAAGAAAGAGGCTGTTGGCCGAGCGGAGTTTCCCGGCAGTGGAAATGACGGCGGCCGCCACGCCGGCGAGCGAGAGGCTGTCGACGACAATCTGCGAGCGACTGCGCAGCAGCGCCGACAGACTGATCGCGCGGGCGAGATGGGGGCGCAGCGCATCCATCGTCGGAACGGCGGCCCGTGCCGCCGCGTCGGACGCGAATCCCTGCACGGTGATTTGCACTGCGACATCCCCCGCACCCTGGATCAGCGTCCCCATGCCGTGGCTGAAGCCGCGCGGAATGAAGAAGGACTTGTGGACCGGCAGAGCGGCGATTTCTTCGGGCGTCCGGTAGTCGGTTTCGGTGCGAAATCCCGGCCATTGTTCCTCGAACAGCGGCTGGACCAAGGTCATATCGTTTGCCCAGCCCTCGTTTACATAATCGTTCATGACCTGCTGGCTGTCGGTCGATGTCGTCCAGTCCACACCATCGGGCGAACGGGAGAGGAAGACGCAGCATCGCGACCGGGAATGGTCCGCCACCTGTTGCAGGACGTCTGGCCAGAGGGCGGGCTGGACCGCCGCTTCATAAATGATGTCGATCAGACGTGGAACAGGCATCGATGTCCAACATGTAAATACAGTGAAATATATGTAAAAAATTCACCCTCCATCCATTGGATGTCAATTGCAAATTTATCAATACTGTAAATATGTCTTAATAAATGGATTTTACGGCCAAGATGAGGCCGGTTCTGTGCGCATGCCAAGAATCGCTGCTTTCGCGGCCGGGAAAAAGGCTGTCGAACGCCCGCCCGCATTTTGCTCCACTTGCCCCAAATCCACACATTGACCGGATTCGCGTTAGGTTACGCTGCTGTCTTACCCACCTGGGGGATGCGGTGCAGCATGGGGCGCGGCACTATCCCCCTGCAGATAAGCAATAAGGTCGAAGGTCAGGAGCGGGCCGGGGTGAAAGGTGCGCCGATGCGGCGTATCGGCGCTGCATCTTATGTGCTTGGGCGATTGATCAACAGGGGATTTTTTATGAAGAAGTGCATGTTTGGACTTGTGTCCGTCGCGACCATTGCGATGGCGACAGTGCCAGCGGAGGCGGCGACGTATCTCATTACGTATAAGGGTCATGTTACGAGCGGTGTGGACTACACCGGGGATTTCGGGGTTTCGCCGGGCAGCAGCCTGGTCGGATTGGCTTATACGGCCGTTTACACCCTAACATATCCGTTGGCGGGAGCGCTGGAGTACAATGATGGTGTCCTACATTACGTAGACGGGGGCGTGACAGGTGGCGGCTCACCATCCCCTGTATCGGCAATTTTTACCATGAACGGCATAAGTAAAGTTGTGGATGGTGGTTATCGCGGCGTAGCTAGTAGATATGGAGGCAACGGTAGTCAGATATTCAATGAAGTTAGCGAATTTCATTACAGCAGCAATGGACAAGTTCGCAAACATATTGATAGTTCCGTCGTGCGTGATTTTTTCAGCACCTTCATTACTACAATCGATCTGACCGCAAATTTAAGTTATATCGTTGATAAAAATCGCGACAGAACTTTAGGTCATTTCGAATTCATTGATCAAAATTTCCAAACAAGCAGTTACACTAGTAGCAGTTCCGGCTCCTTTGACGTCGACAGCGTCACCGTCGCGCCCGCCCCCACAGCCGCCGTGCCCGAACCGGCGACCTGGGCGATGATGCTCGCGGGCTTTGGCGCGATGGGCGCGGCCACGCGCCGTCGCCGCTCGACGGCCGTGCGCTTCGCCTGACTTGTGTGCGTGAAGGGGAGGCCCGGCCGGGTGGAGAGCGTGCCTCCTTCTTTTCTGCCACCCGCCGCGCCGCCCATCCCTTGTGGCGCGGCGCGGCGGGCCTTTCCTAATCACGATCGATCAGGCTCGTATGCTTCGTGTCGCTCATGCGGATATAGACGATCAGCGAGAGACCGATCATCCCGCTGACATACCAGTAGAAGCTCGATTCGATGCCCCAGCTCTTGAGTTGGAGGGCGACATATTCCGCGCTGCCGCCGAAGACTGCGTTGGCGATGGCGTAAGGCAGGGCGACGCCCAATGTGCGGATATGCGCGGGGAACATCTCGGCCTTTACCACTGCACTGATGGCCGTATAGCAGCTCACCGCCAGCAACGCGGCGAGGACGAGGGCGAAAGCGACGAGGGGATCATTCGTCGTCTGGAGCGCATGGAACATCGGTATGGTACCAAGAAGGCCCAGCACGCCGAAGGCAATCATCAACGGCTTGCGTCCGATCCGGTCGGATAGCGCGCCCATGAGCGGCTGTACCAGCATGAAGAGAAACAGCGCCGCCGCCATGATCCAGCTCGCCGTCTCACGCGAGAAGCCGGACGTGTTGACGAGATATTTCTGCATGTAGGTGCTGTAGGTATAGAAGGCGAGCGTTCCCCCGGCGGTCAGCGCGATCACCAGCAACGCCGCGCCGGGATGCTCACGCCACAGGCCAAGGAAGGACGAGCGGGGCGCATCGCTGGCGCTGGTCTTGTCGAACGCGGTGGTTTCCAGCATGCCCCGCCGTAGCATCAGTACGCACAGGGCGAGCACGCCGCCAATCGCGAAAGGAATGCGCCAGCCCCAGCTTTCCAGTGCAGTTTCGGAGAGAATTGCCTGCAGCACCAGCAGCACGGCGAGCGCCAGCAACTGCCCCATGATGAGCGTCACATATTGGAAGCTCGACCAGAAGCCGCGGCGCGTGCTGCCCGCCATTTCCGAAAGATAGGTCGCGCTCGCGCCATATTCGCCGCCCACACTCAGCCCCTGCAACAGTCGGGCGAGCACCAGCAACACGGGTGCCCAGATGCCGATGGCGGCATAGCCGGGCGTCGCGGCGATCAGCAACGATCCGGCGCACATCATCAATATGGAGATGGTCAGCCCCGCCTTGCGCCCGTGTCGGTCCGAATAGACCCCCATCGCCCACGCGCCGATCGGCCGCATCAGGAAACCGACGGCGAACACCGCACCGGTGCTCAGCAGTTGCGCCGTGCGGTCTCCGCTGGGGAAAAAGACCGGCGCAAAATAGAGCGTGAAGGCGGAATAGACGTACCAGTCGTACCATTCGACGAGATTGCCCGCCGAGCCGCCGAAAATGGAAACGAGGCGGCTGCGGGTGTGGTGCGCGGCAGGACGGGTCAATCGCGGCCTTTCATTCGTCGTGCGTTCATTCGTCACCCTGGGGCTTGGGCAGAAGCAGGGCGAGCAGGATGGCGCGGCACTCTCCGTCGATGATGCCGTCGATCATTTCCGGCCGGAACCGGCGTTGGAAGGCGCGCACGGCGGCTTCCTGATCGGTGATGTCATAGCCGAAGCGTTCGAGCGCGAGCATGAAGCCGCTGTCGCTCCAGTGTGGGTCCATCAGATGCTTGGTGGGGCGGGGGAGGGCGAGCCGTAAGCGGGCAAGCTGCGCCCAGGGGAACAGCTCGCCGGGGTCCTGCTTGCGGCCGGGCGCGATGTCGCTGTGCCCCACGACATTGCCGCGCGTGATACGATGGCGGGTGACGATCTGGTGCACCAGCGGGATGAGCGCCGCCATCTGCGTTTCGGGGAAGGGGCGGTACCCCCATTCATGGCCGGGATTGACGATCTCTATGCCGATGCTGGCGGAATTGACGTCGCTTGTCCCGCGCCACCAGCTTTTGCCCGCGTGCCAGGCGCGCTTGCTCTCATCAACCATGCGGACGATCTGGCCGTCTTCGGTGACGACATAATGCGCGGACACTTTGGACTCCGGGTTGGCAAGCCAGTTGATGGCGCTCGCAGCGTCGGGCATCCCGGTGTAATGGAGGACGAGCAGCGAAACGGGCAGGCTGCGTTCATCGAAATTGGGTGACGGCGTTTCGATCACCGGTTTCGTTCCCTGCCGCTTTGCTTATGTGGCTTCCTTAGACCCAGCAGCGGGGGCTGACAACCGGAGATGGAACGAGCGTCGCGTCAGGCGGCTTTCACCGAGGAGGCGTCTTCCTTGGGGCGCACGCGTTCGTAGATGCCGCGAAACTGCATACTGGCGGTGAAATCGATGGTCTGGCCGATCACCGTTTCGCCCGCGCCGAGGATCAGATAGCCGCCCGGTGCGCTGTGCCGCGCCAGACAGCCGAACACCTTGCGACGCATTTCCGCAGAAAAATAGAATTGCACGTTGCGGCACATGACAAGGTCATAGCTGCCCGACGGTGCCTGCGGTTCGAACAGATTGTCGACGCGGAAGTCAATCATGTGGCGCAATTCCTGGCTGATCCGCCAGGTGTCGCCCGCCGGTTCGAACCAGCGCAGCAGATCGTTGACGGCAAGTCCGCGCTGCACATCGATCTGCGAGAAGAGGCCCGCCTGTGCGCGCTCGACGACGGAGGAGGAAATGTCCGTCGCGAGGATGCTGATCTGCCAGCCTTTCCACAGGTCGGCCTGTTTGCGCAGCGTCATCGCCAGCGAATAGGCTTCCTGCCCGGTGGAGCAGCCGGCGCTCCAAATACGCAGCGACTTTTCCTTCCGTGTCTGGGCAATGTGCGGCAGGATCTGTGTGGCGAGCATCTGGAAGACATGATGGTCGCGAAAGAAACTGCTTTCGTTGTTGAGCAGAGCATTGACCACGTCGTTGGCGAGGGGACCGCCGCCTTGGTCGGCGAGCCGCGCGACGAGATCTTCCAGCGAGCGCAGGCTGTTGGCGCGCATCAGCGGTTTCAATGATGTTTCGAGCCGCCACATGCGGTTCTCGCTCAGGACCTGACCGGTACGCGCCTCCAGCAACGCGGCGATCATCCGGATGGCTCCACTCTGGCGGGATCCGGTCATGCCGCGATCCTGCTATATTGGCTGATGAACGCGGGCATCTGCTCGGGCGGTAGCACCGCGGCTGCCAGTCCCGCTTTCGATACCGACCCGGGCATGCCCCAAATGACCGCGCTGTCCTGGTCCTGCACGATAACGGTGCCGCCCGCGTTGACGATGGCGCGCGCGCCGTCGGTGCCGTCGCGACCCATGCCGGTGAGGACGATGCCGAGCGCGCCCGAGCCGTAGCTTTCCGCCATCGATCGGAACATCGGATTGACAGCGGGAAGGGACTGCATATCGCCGTCACGGTCGTCCGAAATGACCGCTTCCACGCCCCCGCGTCCCCGCGGCACGCACAGAAGGTTGTGGCCGCCCGGCGCAATGTAGACATGATTGTTGCGCAGCCGCTCGCCGTGACGCGCAATATCGACCGGCAGGTCGGTGGCGCGCGCGAGCTGGGTGGCGAAATGATGCATGAAATCGGTCGGCAGATGCTGGGTCAGCAGGATCGGCACATTGAACTTGAGTTGCGCGCCCTTGAGCAGCGTGCTGAGCGCCGGAATGCCGCCGGTCGACGCACCGATGCCGATGCAGCGGAGCTGGAATTCCGGAGAGATGCTGTGCAGGGGCACGGCGGATTGTGCCCGCTTGCCCGGGCGAGCGCCGAGCCGCAGCACGCGGTCCACCAGATTTTCGCTGAAGGCCGTGCGATAGTCGCCGATACCAGGCTTCAGGATAACGTCGCTCGCACCGTTTGCCAGCGCCTGCACGGCGTTCTGGCTGCCTTCCGCGCAATAGCCGGACAGCATGATAACGCGAGCACCGTGACACGCTTTGAGCACATCGGGAAGGGCATCCAGCCCGTTGCGGCCTGGCATTTCATGGTCGAGCAGGATGACGTCGACCATATTGTCTTCAAGATAGGCGAGGGCGACGCGGATATTGGACGCCTTGGCGGCGATCACGACGTCACTGCGGTTTGCAAAGATCTTTTCGACCGCCGATCGTACAACCAGCGAATCGTCCACGACCAGCACGCGCAGCGCCGGCATGGCTTCCGTGCTCCAGGAATTCGCCGACCGCATTACAGACATTATTGAAACGACCTTGTCTGAATGGAGGAATTAAATGACTCCGACGATCTGCAGCTTGCTTTCGAGCGTGTCGCGGTCGAACGGCTTCATGACATATTCGTCAGCGCCCGCATCGAGTGCCGCCTTGATGTGCCCCAGACCGTTTTCCGTGGTGCAGAAGATCACCTTCGGACGCGAAGCCGCCGCCTTGGTGGCGGTCAGTTGCTGGAGAAACTCCATGCCGTTCATAACGGGCATGTTCCAGTCGAGCAGAACGACATCGTGCGATGCGCTCTCGCACTGGTTCAGGGCATCCCGACCGTCGCACGCCTCGGAAACCGAGATGTTGAGTGATTCGAGAATATGACGAGCGACCTTACGAATGACCTTTGAATCATCGACGACCAGGCAATTTTTCATGTGATGCATCCCTTGATGTGCCTTGTTCCTGTCAGCATAGGCGGAAAAGCTGATCGAAACGTAAACGCGGGCTCACGCCGCCTGCGCAGTCATCGAATTTTCGATTAAATTTCCGAGAGATATCAAAAAGTGGGGAGCGTTGTCGTGCAACAGCACGCCGCGTGCATATTTGCTCCAGACCGGATCGGGCCGTCCACGAACGGTATTCGGCTCGGAATCCTTGGCGACGATGTCTTTCACTTCGTCCACAAGAACGCCGTAACTGTGCCCTGCAATGTTGCAGACAATGGCATATTCGCGCCCCACATCGTCGACGGCGCCGTTAATCAGGGCCGCTGCGTCGAGGACGGTCAGCACGCGGCTGCGCAGCGCGGTGAGGCCCGCGACGTGCGGCGGGACAGCGGGTACGTAGGAGAGTTCCTTGACCTTGACGACCGCTTCGATTTCGACCGTGTCGATAGCGATGGCGGTTCCTGCGACCGTTGCGAAGAGATACAGTCCGCTCATGCCGTTTTCCTTTCGCTGTGCGCTGCGTGAATTGCTTCGAACAGGGCTTCACGGTCGTACCGGTAAATGCTGTCGTCACTGGGGGTGGCGGGTTTGCTGGCCGCCCGTAGCCGCACGATGGGGCAGGTCGCATCGCGGGGTTCGATGTCGGCATTGGTGCTCAACACGACCGCATCGCCGATTCCGGCATCGCCCTCGATGCCGAGCACGACTTCATATCCCGCGCGGATAAGGAGTGGTGCAAGGACGTTACGGTTCCAGTTGTCCTGTCCGTCGGCGATGATGCATTTCTTGGGAGCGGCCCCTGTTTCCAGCGTGTCCGGAAGGTCGGCAAACAGGCTGTAGCCGTCCACCACCTCCACCTGGCGGCCTTCGATCAGCGTCAGCCCGGCGACATGATCATAGGGTGCGCTCATGTCCAGCGTGACCGGGATCTCGAAAATGTCGACGATCGAGCGGATGGGGTAGCAGAGTTCGCGTTGACCATCGCGCAGGCGCAGGCAGGTGACGAGACCACTGTCGTTGCCGATGTCGGACGTCTGCACCGGCCGTACGGACGGAATGAGGCGCCCCTCGATCATGACATGCGCCTGACCGGCGGTCTGGCCGAAATGTGCGATCTCGATGTCCTCGACACGCTCGACGAGCGACAGGAGAATGATGCGGTCCTCGCCCGTCAGTTCCACGAACTGCAGGCCGCTGTGCAACTCGGTCGTCGGCGCATCGGCAACCGGCTGGCCCCACTGATCGCCCCTGCGGTTTGTTTCAAGGGGCAGTTCGGCCACATTGGCGATGCCCCCAGCGTCGAGCAGAAGCATCGGCTGGCCGTTATCGGGCAGGGTCATGCCCGCATAGACGCCCGCCGCCATGACCATCGGCGCGGCTGGCCGGATGACCAGCTCTTCGTGATTTTCGACGCTCGAAACGGCAAGCGCGTACGGCAGGCCCGAGGACGAGCGCACGACCATGATGGAGCGGGGGCCGGTCTGTTCTGGCACCGGCAGGCCGACCACTTCCTCCAGGTCGATCATCGAATAGCGCAGGCCGCGGATCGCGGCCACGCGCGCCATGCCGAGCGTGGCGATTTCGACCATCGGATTGTTTTCGTGCAGGATTTCGACCACCGCCGAGCGTGGAATGGCAAAGCTTTGCCCCCCTGCGTTCAGAATGAGGCCGGGAATGATGGTGAGCGTCAACGGCACACGCATGGTGATGGTGAGGCCGCGTCCCGGCGCGTTGGCGAGGCTGATGGCGCCGCCGATGCGTTCGATATTTGCACGCACGACATCCATGCCGACGCCGCGTCCGGACACGGACGTGACCTCCTGGGCGGTCGAGAGGCCGGCGCTGAAGATCAGTTCCAGCCGTTCCTGTTCGGTCAGTTGGGCGACGTCCTGCTGGGTCATGGCGCCTGAGGACACGACCTTGTTCACGACGGCGTTGACGTTGATGCCGCGCCCGTCGTCGCTGACCTCGATAACGATTTGGCTGCCCGACTGCCGGGCGGAAAGGCGCAATTGCCCCGCTTCCGGCTTTCCGGCCGCGCGGCGCTGTTCGGGCGTTTCGATGCCGTGGTCGATGCTGTTGCGCACGATGTGGGTCAGCGGGTCCACCACCATTTCCACCATCTCGCGGTCCATTTCGACATCGCCGCCCTCGACGGTCAGGTCGACGATCTTGCCGAGGTCGCGGCTGAGGTCGCGCACCATGCGGGGCACCGCCATGAACAGGCGTTCGACGCGTTGTACGCGCGTCTTCGAGATGCTGTCGCGCATGTCGGCAATGCAGCCAGACAGGCGCTCGAATACCATTTCGAGTTCGGGGTCGCTTTCCCGCTCGCGCAGCCGACGGGCCAGTTCGTTGCGGGCCAGCACCATGTCGGAGACGCCGTTCATCAGCTGGTCGATGAGCGTGAGGGGCAGGCGGATGGTGCGGGCGGTGGCGCTCGGACGGCGCGGGTCCGCCACCGGCGAAATCTCGATTTCCTTAGCGCTTTCCTCGGTCACGACTTCGGACGCGGCGCATGCCATCGCGTAGCAATGATGCAGCGCCTGGATCAGCAGATCGTCATTTTCCTGGGGCAGGGGCGCCCCGGCTTCGACGGCCGAGCAGAGTTCCGCGATGCGATCCATGACCGACAGGACGGCGGAGATCGTTGCGCTGTCGGGGACGGCTTCGCCCGCGCGCACATGCGAAAGCACGTCCTCGGCAGCGTGACTCAGCTTTTCGAAGCGGGGAAGGTTGAGAAAACCGCAGCTCCCCTTAACCGTATGGAAGAAACGGAAAACCGCATCGAGCCGCTCGCGGTCACTGGGATCAGCTTCCCACGCAACAACTTCTCCGGCCAGAGCTTCCAGCGTTTCCTGTGTCTCGGCAATGAATTCCGCTAGTAACTCGTCCATATGTCTCGCCCGACCCACATTGGAATGTCCTCTGAAGGGACTTTCCTATGATCGGCAGACAGGGTTAATTTGCGGTAAAGGCCGAAGTTATTTCTTTGGAATGGGCACGTTAGCCGTTGGGGATGCTGACACCGAAAAGCAGGGCGGGTTCGCTGTCGGCCGACAGCATGACCTCGCCACCCACCTGTTCGACCAGCGCGCGGACCATCCAGGCGGCGGCTGTGCGCGAGGAGAGTTCCGAAGGAGAAAGGCCCCCGGTCAGCGCCTTGCGCAGTTCGGGGTCGAGAATGATTTTCTGCCCCTGCGCGCGCACGACGATCTCGACTATGCCGTCGCGCTGTTCCGCCCCGACGTCCAGCTGGCCGCCGCGTACCAGCGCGTCGCCCGCGATCAATGCAAGATTGAGGAGCACTTTGGTGGCCGTCTTGCTCAACGGTTGATCACCGACCAGCCAGCCGATCTTCACCCGGCCCGAGGCAGAGAACATTCCCTCGATGGCCTGCTTCGCCTCGGCGGCGGGGACGGACGCGCCAAACCCGCCCGCTGATCCGAAGGCTAGCCGGAAGAATTTCAGCTTGTTGGCCGATGTGAGCGCGCTTTCGGCGAGCAGATCGAGGCAACGCTGGCGCATATCCGGGTCCGTCTCGTCGGCCATCAGCTCCAGCCCGTTGTTGAACGCGCCGACCGGACTGAGCAGATCATGGCACAGGCGTGAGCAGAGCAGCGCCGCAAAATCCAGGCTGGGTCCGGGTGTGGGATTGGTCATCAATGCGCCCTGTCGTGACTAAAGGAATGACGGTGAAAAACCGTTAATGACCTATTGCCGCTCTGGGCGGGACGATGCAAGCGCCGCGTCCGCGATCGAGTCGTCATACTCCCAGTTCTCGCGGGAAAAACGGCCGTGCAGGCCCGTTTCGCCGGTACACCACAGGGCACAGTCGCGCCCCGATACGATCAGCCAGAGCGATCCGTCGGCGTGCGCGGCGTCGGCATCGCAGGAAGAGGGCACAAGATCCCCCGACGGATGCGAATGATAATGTCCCACAATGGTGGGTCCGCCCGCGCGCGCAGCGCGATGAGCAGCGAGCAGAGTGGCGGGTTCGATCTCGAATCGGCAGGTGGGGTCTTCGGCGACATTGGCAGCGGCTACAGCGTGGGTGATGCGGCCATCCTGGCCCAGCAGCAATCCGCAAACCTCCACATTGGGATTGTCCCGCGCCCGACCTAGAATATCGTCCAGCACGACCCTTGATATGCGTGTCACCATGCCCACATCCCTAGCCAATGGGGCAGGGAAATTCCACTGTGGAAGCGACGATCGACGCGGGCTTTGCCGGTGCGCGGCTCGACCGCGCATTGGCGGGGTTGCTCCCTGAGCTGTCGCGCGAGCGTATCAAGGCGCTGATCCTCGACGCCCAGGTGCGGGATGGGGAGGGCCGGATGATCCGCGACCCGGCGGCGAAAGTCGCATCGGGCCAGACCTTCCTGCTCACCTTGCCCGCGCCCGTGCCGGCCGATGCACAGGCGCAGGATATTCCGCTCGCCATCGTCCATGAAGATGCGCATCTTGTCGTTGTCGACAAGCCTGCGGGTCTCGTTGTGCATCCTGCCGCAGGTAACCTTGACGGGACGCTCGTCAACGCGTTGCTTCATCATTGCGGCGGCAGCCTTTCGGGCATTGGCGGGGTGGCTCGGCCCGGCATCGTTCACCGCATCGACAAGGATACATCGGGGCTCCTCGTGGTGGCCAAGTCCGACCGCGCGCATGAAGGGCTGGCCGTCCAATTCAAGGCGCACAGCATCGAACGGCTCTATGCGGCCATCGTCGCGGGACGCCCTGCGCCGCCCGCCGGAACAGTCGACGCCTGGATCGGCCGATCCGACCGCGACCGCAAAAAAATGGCGGTGCAGCGGGAAGGGAAAGGCAAGCACGCGGTTACGCATTTCCGCACGGTCGAGAGTTTCGGCAAAGCGAGCCTGATGGAATGCCGACTGGAAACCGGGCGAACGCATCAGGTGCGCGTCCATATGGACCACATCGGGCACCCGTTGCTGGGTGACCCGGTCTACGGACGCGGCAAAAAGAGTTGCAAATCGCTACTGGATTTGATAGGATTTAATCGTCAGGCATTGCATGCGGCGCGGCTGGGCTTTATCCATCCTATAACGGAGGAAAAGCTTCGTTTCGACAGTGCGCTGCCAGCGGATATGCAGGAACTGTTAAGCCAGCTTCGCGTATAGGTTGCTGGTGAGTAAGGCCGCTGCCCATATGGGGGCGGCAGAAAGGGACCAGGGTTAGGGAACATGGCCAAGAAGGTAACCACAACGGCGGTCGTACCCGCATTGGGAAGCGATGCCAGCCTCAATCGGTATTTGAGCGAAATCCGCAAGTTTCCGCTGCTCACGCCGGAACAGGAATATATGCTCGCGAAGCGCTATGCGGAACATCAGGATTCCGAAGCCGCGGCGCAGCTTGTCACCTCGCACCTGCGGCTCGTCGCCAAGATCGCGATGGGATATCGCGGCTATGGCCTGCCGGTCAGTGAACTGATTTCCGAGGGGAATATCGGCCTGATGCAGGGCGTGAAAAAGTTTGAGCCCGATCGTGGCTTCCGTCTTGCGACCTACGCGATGTGGTGGATCCGTGCCTCGATCCAGGAATTCATCCTGCGTTCGTGGAGCCTTGTGAAAATGGGCACCACCGCGGCGCAGAAGAAGCTGTTCTTCAACCTGCGCCGGATGAAGAACAATATCGAGGCATTCGAGGACGGCGATTTGCGCCCAGAAGACGTGACCAAGATCGCGACCGATCTTGGCGTGTCCGAAGAAGATGTCGTATCGATGAACCGCCGTATGGCGATGGGTGGTGATACGTCCCTCAACGTGCCGATGCGCGAGGACGGCGATGGTCAGTGGCAGGATTGGCTGGCCGACGATACGCCCTTGCAGGACGAGCGCGTGGCCGACGCCGAGGAGCGCGATGTGCGCCACTCGCTGCTGCTGGAAGCCATGGGATCGCTCAACGATCGCGAGAAGCACATCCTCGCCGAGCGCCGTCTCGCCGAAGAGCCCAAGACGCTCGAGGAGCTGAGCCAGGTTTATGGCGTCTCGCGCGAGCGGGTTCGTCAGATCGAGGTGCGTGCGTTCGAAAAGTTGCAGAAGGCGATGATGCGAATCGCGGGCGAGAAGCGTCTGCTCACGGCCTGAGCCGGGTGTCCCATCTAAGTGATTGATAGAAAAGGCCCGGCGCCTCCAAAAGGGGGCGCCGGGCAAGTGATGAACGCCAGCAGAGGCTGGTGCCCATCGGGTCGCAGGGCCTTTATGAACACTCTCGATTAATTGTTCGTGACGCAGATCACGATTTCCCCGCATCGACCAAAGAAGCCGCCGATGTGTCGTGCGGCTTGCCGCAAAGCAGGGGCGCGGCTTTTGCATAGTCCCCGACGATATCCTATATGCCGGATATGAAGATCTTTCCGCGCCCCGTTTCCCCTAAAAGCGCCGCCAGCGACCTGTGGACTTATCTCGTGGAGCGGCGGGCGCATAAATGGCCGGTGCTGGCACTGTCGGCGACGCTGACGGGGATCATCGTCTGGGCGTTCGTGGTCGACGCTAACATCAATACCATGCCCCGCCAGAACCAGATTATCTATTTCCAGACATGGAGCCAGCAGCGGCGGGAATCGGAAATCATCGAGCAGCAGAAGCGCGATCTCGCTCGCTACGAGCAGGCCCTGCGGGGCAAGCAGAAGGAGATGCAGAAGATTGCCGACACGTTCGGCATCGACTGGCGGAAGGATGAACAGCGCAACGCTGCGCGCCGGGCCGAAGCGCTGCGGCAGATTAACGCGATGCTCGACGCGCGTTTGGCGAAAGCCAAGGCGAAGGAACAGGCTGAGGGCCTCACGGGGGCGTCCCCGGCACCTATTTCGGCGGGCATGGCCGAGCAAGAGGAAGCCGCGAAGGCCGGGATTCGGTTGCCGTCGTCCTTTACCGGGGCAGGCGAGCATTAATGGCGCACCAGGATGCGCGGTGGATGCGCGCGGCGATTGCACTGTCTTTGCGGGGAAAGGGTCGCACCGCGCCCAATCCGAATGTCGGATGTATTATCGTGCGGGATGGCGTGGTGGTCGGGCGCGGCTGGACTCAGCCGGGCGGACGTCCGCATGCCGAAGCGATTACGATAGCGCAGGCCGCCGACCGGGCGCAGGGTGCGACCGCCTATGTCACGCTTGAGCCGTGCTTTCACCTGTCTCCACGCGGGCCGCGCTGCGTCGATGTGCTGTCGCGCGCGGGCGTACGACGCGTGGCCATCGCATTGCGCGATCCCGATCCGCGTACCGATGGGCAGAGCATAGCCTGGCTGCGCGAGCATGGCGTTGCGGTGGACGTGGGTGTCCTCGAAGACGAGGCCCGGGCGGCCATGGCGGGGTTTCTGCTCCGTCAGACCTCTGGGCGGCCGTTCGTGACGCTGAAGCTCGGCCTGTCGCTCGACGGGTGCATCGCGATGGCGGATGGATCCAGCCGCTGGATCACAGGTCCCATTGCCCGTGCGCATGCCCATCTGGAACGCACCCGGCATGAAGCGATTCTGGTGGGACGCGGGACATGGTGGGCGGATGCACCGAAGCTCGATGTGCGGTTGCCAGGCCTGGAAGACCGCTCGCCACGTCGCATCATGCTGGGCCATGGCGATGCGCCGGACGGCTGGGATCTGTTGTCCGAACCGGCCGGGATCGCGGCCTTGCCTGGCGTCGAATATCTGCTGGTCGAAGGCGGCGCGCAGGCGGCTGCCGCGTTCTTGCGGGCCGATCTGGTCGATCGGCTGCTGCTCTACCGTGCGCCCATCCTGCTGGGCGGCGGTAAACCGGCGCTGGGTGACGTCGGTCTTGCCGATCTCGCGCAGGCGCATGGCCGCTGGGCCCTTGCGGACAGCCGGATGCTGGGCGAGGACCGGATGGAGGTTTACCTGCGGACGCGCAGCCACTAGGGACGGCATATGTTTACGGGCATCATCACCGACATTGGAACCATCCAGTCCGCCGAGCATCGCGGCGACCTGCGCCTCGTCATCGGCAGCCATTATGACATGGCGGATGTCGCTATCGGGGCGTCGATCGCCTGCTCGGGCGTGTGCCTGACGGTCGTGGACAAGGGTGACGGATGGTTCGCGGTCGACGCATCGGGCGAGACGGTGGGGCGCACGGCGGCGGGGATGTGGGAAGCGGGACATCGCCTGAACCTCGAACGCGCGATGAAGCTCGGCGACGAACTGGGCGGCCATATCGTCACCGGTCATGTCGATGGCGTGGGGACGATCACGACCTTGGTTCAGGAAGGCGATTCGCACCGGGTTTCGGTACAGGTGGACGCTTCGCTTGCGCCCTATATCGCGGCCAAGGGTTCGGTCACGGTCGATGGCGTTTCGCTGACCGTGAACGCCGTATCGGACAACGCGGATGGAGCTCTGTTCACGCTCAATATCATCCCGCACACCTGGGACGTCACGACCTTGTCTGGGTGGCAGACAGGGGCGCAGGTCAATATCGAGATCGACGTCCTAGCCCGTTATCTGGCCCGCATGCAGCAGCGGAAGCCGAGTCTTTAGTCACACAATGTGATTCCATGCATTGACTATCACATTCCAATGTGATTGACCGGACGCATGAACAGCGAACTTACACACAAACTCGTCGACCTCGTGACGCAGGGCGGGCTATCCCGATCCGGTCTGGCGCGCGCCGCGGGGCTCCATGCCAACAGTCTGCGCCGATTGGGCGAGTCGGACTGGAACCCGACCGTCGAGACACTCGACAAGCTCGAAGGCTATCTTTTGAAGCGCGAAGGCGGGTCCGCGCTCGCTAGTCCGGAAGAAATCATCAACGAAGCGCGCAACGGCCGCATGTTCATTCTTGTCGATGATGAGGATCGCGAGAATGAGGGCGATCTCGTCATTCCCGCGCAGATGGCGACACCCGACGCGATCAACTTCATGGCAACGCACGGGCGGGGGTTGATCTGCCTCGCGCTGACCAGCGATCGGGTGGAAAAGCTCGGCCTCAATCTGATGAGCCGCGCCAATGGCACACGCCATGAGACGGCCTTTACGGTATCGATCGAGGCGCGCGAGGGCGTGACCACCGGCATTTCTGCGGCCGACCGGGCACGGACCATTGCGGTGGCGATCGACGCGGGCAACGGTCCGCAGGATATCGTGACGCCGGGTCATGTCTTTCCGCTGGTGGCACGCGATGGCGGTGTGCTGGTGCGGACCGGGCATACGGAAGCGGCTGTGGACGTGTCCCGTCTTGCCGGTCTTAATCCCTCCGGCGTGATCTGCGAGATCATGAAGGATGACGGGACGATGGCGCGACTCGACGACCTGATCCCGTTTGCGCAGAAGCACCGGATGAAGATCGGCACGATCCGCGACCTGATCGCGTATCGCCGCCGCTATGACCATATGGTCCAGCGCCGTTCCGAGGCGCGGTTCACGAGCCGCTGGGGCGGGGAATGGCAAGCGATAGCGTTCTACAACCGCGCGACTCATACCGAGCAAATGGTGTTGCAGAAGGGGCGGATCGACCCTGACAGCCCGACGCTGGTGCGGATGCACCAGATCATGCCCTTTGCCGACCTGTTCGGCGAGGACGGCCCGCGCAGCCGGCTGTTGTCCCGGTCGATGGAGATCATCGGGGAGGCCGGTAGCGGACTGGTCGTGTTGTTGAACCGCCAATCGTCCGATCAGTTCAGCCGTATGCTGATGGTGGCGGCAAGCGGCGCACCGAGCCGGAGCGATATGGACGAATTGCGCGATTATGGTGTGGGTGCGCAGATCCTTGCCGACCTGGGTGTGCACGACATGATCCTTCTTACCAACACCAGCCATAGCCTTGTCGCGCTCGATGGCTATGGGCTGACGGTGGTTGGCCAGCAGCCGATCGATCTCTGAACGCTTTAAGGACATAGCATATGGCGAAATTTCTGATCGTCGAGGCGCGCTTCTACGACCATCTCAATGATCTGCTGATCGCGGGCGCGAAGGCGGCGCTGGAGGATGCGGGGCACAAATGCGATGTCGTTACCGTGCCCGGCGCGCTGGAAATTCCCGGTGCGGTCGCATTGGCGGCGGAGAGTGGGCGCTATGACGGCTTCGTCGCCATCGGCGTTGTGATCCGGGGCGAGACCTATCATTTCGAGGTGGTTTCGAACGAAAGCGCACGGGGCCTGATGGCGCTGAGCATGGACGGCATTCCGATCGGCAATGGGATATTGACGGTCGAGAACGAGGCGCAGGCGTTGACCCGCGCCAGGCCAGACGAGAAAGACAAGGGCGGAGAGGCGGCGAAGGCGGCAATCGCAATGCTGAACCTGCGCCAGCGCTTCGCGGGATAACGCGCCTTTCCCTTGCTCTGCCGCTCACGCCGACTAAATGAGGGACTGGAGGCGTGAGCGATGACCCAAATTCCCGACGATCCCACACTGGATGAACTGCGCGGTGCGCTGGCGCCGTTGTTGGCGCGCCATGCTGCGTTTGATGGCTGGCGCCCCGCGGCGGTGGAGAATGCGGCGGCGCAACTGCCCGTGGATCCGACTATCGCAAAGCTTGCCTTCAAGGGTGGGGCGGTCGACATGATCGATGCCTGGTTCGCGAGCATCGACGCGCGCATGGCTGACGCTTGGCCTGCCGACACAATCATGCCCTTGAAAATCCGTGAGCGCATCACGGCTCTGGTGGAAACGCGCCTCACCCTGATCGAGCGCGATCGCGAAGCGCTGCGACGGGCACTTTCCATCCTCGCCATGCCGCAGAACGTGGCGCGCGCGGGGCAACTGGGGTGGCGCGCGGCCGATGCGATCTGGCGTGCCGCCGGCGACAGCTCGGTCGATGTGAACCACTACACTAAGCGTGCCACGCTCGCGGGCGTCTATGGGGCGACCTTGCTGGCGTTTCTGGATGACGACAGCGACGGGTGGGCGGACACGCGCGCGTTTCTTGCGCGGCGTATCGAAGGCATCATGCGGTTCGAGCAGGCCAAGGGGCGCCTGTTTGCAAAGAAGGATCGTGTATTCAGCCCCGCCCGTTTCATCGGCCGGTTGCGGTATCCTGCAACCTGAAACGGCATCACGGGTTAATTCAGGCGTTATTCAACGCCCGTTGCCTATTCCGGGCACTCGTCCACTTACGGGAGAAAACTTCATGAAGCGCCTGATGCTTGCGCTCGTACTGGCTTCCGCGGTTCCGCCGACTTTTGCCGTTTTGCCTGCTGTTGCGGCTACGCCCACGCAGGACCTGGCACAGGTGTCGGCGTATATCCGTCAGGTGTCGTCGCTCACGGCGGATTTCTCCCAAACCGACCGCAACGGCCAGACGCTCACAGGCAAACTCACCCTCAAGCAGCCGGGGAAGATCCGCTTCCAATATCAGAAGGGAGTGCCGCTGCTGATCGTCGGGGATGGCAAGGCTTTGACGGTGATCGATTATGAGGTGCGGCAGGTTCAGCGTTGGCCGATCGGGAGTTCTCCGCTCGGTGCGTTGATCGACCCGAAGCGCGATCTGTCGAAATTTGGCAAGGTGGTGCAGACCGGCGATCCCAATGTGCTGACGGTAGAGGCGAGTGACCCCAAGCGGCCGGAGTTTGGCACGATCACGCTGGTGTTCAATCGTAAAGCCAGCGCCCCGGCAGGACTGGAATTATACGGTTGGGTTGCCCGGGACGCGCAAAGCAACCGTACGGCGGTCCGTCTGACGAATCACCGTTATGGCGCGGATATTCCCGATTCGGCCTTCCGCTGGCGTGATCCGCGACCCGTTTCACGACCCAGCCACTGAGTGGAGCGTTTCCTCGGTCCATCGCAGCTGATGCACATCTGGGAAGCGAGAAGTGGATTATAACGGCTTGGCAACCGCGTTCGTTCATCTTCGCGACAGGCAAATCCTCTTATAACAACTCATGAAGACGAGGACGGGCTGTCGGGATTCCCCCCTGTTGACCGACCCACTGTTCTCGATCCGACGCGCATATTGCGCAACAGAGACCCTCGTTCCACGCCCCCGGAGCGAGGGTCTTTCGCGTCCGGAGGGGCAAGTATCCCGAGTGGTGCGCAGGGGATGGACGATTGCCGATTGCGCCGCTTGCGTCCCGCTGCGCGGCCCCTTAGGGGGAAAGACATGTCTCAAAATCTTAAAATCGCGTCCTGGAATATTAACAGCGTTCGTGCCCGCCTCGACATCGTTACCCGCTTTCTGACCGAAGAAGCGCCGGACATTCTCTGCCTGCAGGAAACGAAGGTCATGAACGATGCCTTTCCGGGCGGCATCTTTCGGCAGATGGGTTATAATCATCAGGTGCTCCACGGTCAGCCGATGCATCATGGCGTGGCGATCGTCAGCAAGATCCCCATCCGCGAGGACGACCGGCTGGACTGGCAGGCCAACGGCGAGGCGCGCCATGTTGGCGTGCGGCTGGACAACGGTGTGCGCCTGGAAAACGTCTATGTCCCGGCGGGCGGCGAAGTCCCGGACCACACGGTCAATCCGAAGTTCGGGCAGAAACTGGCCTTTGTTGAACGGATGATCGAATGGTCGTCGAAACTCGATAAGCCAACGATCCTGACGGGCGATTTCAACATCGCGCCGCTGGAATGCGATGTATGGAGCCACAAGCAGCTGATCGACGTCGTGAGCCATACCGAGGTGGAGTGCGAGTTGCTCGCGCGGCTGCAGGCGTCGCACAACTGGGTCGATATCGGGCGCCATTTCCATCCGGCACCGACGCGGCTCTACACGTGGTGGAGCTACCGCGCGCGCGATTGGGCGGCATCCGACCGGGGCCGTCGTCTCGACCATATGTGGATCAGCCCCGAGCTTCTGGACAATGCGGTGAGCCACAGGGTCGCCGAACCATGCCGCAACTGGGCTCGTCCGTCCGACCACGCGCCGCTGGTCACGGAATTCCGGTTCTGATGAACGCCCGCGCCGCCGCTCGCGCTATCGACGCCCTGCGCCGGGGCTGGCCGGTGGAGGTGAGGGGAGCGAACGGTGCTCTGGTCCTGCTGGCGGTGGAGGCCGCTGACGACGTGACGCTGGCTGGTTTCGATCCGCACGGGCAAGCCGACATTCTGCTGTCTGCCGCGCGTGCGCAGACCTTGCACCTGTCAAACCAGCGAGCTGCCGCTGACCCGGAAGCGCCCGTGCTGGTGCGGCGGGAACCGTGGATCGGCTATGATCTGGCCATGGCGCTCGCCGATCCGGTGCGCGATCTGGCGACGCCGCTCAAGGGTCCGTTCCGTGCGATTCCCCTAGGGGCGCCTCAAGCGGCTGCGGCCGCGCTGCGTCTGGCGCGACTGGCCGGAGTGTTGCCCGCCTTTTTCGTGGGCGATGAGTCTGTTGTGCCGGAAGCCAGCGTGGCTGCGGATGCCGTGGCGCTCTATGGCGCTGGGGAGGCGCTGGCCATCGCAACCCGCGCGCGCCTGCCGGTAAAAGTCGCGGAAAACAGCGAAATCGTGGCGTTCCGCAGCGCGGACGATCCGCGCGAGCACATCGCGCTGGTTATCGGCAACCGCGACGGGACCGTGCCGGTCGTGCGCCTGCACAGCGAGTGTCTGACGGGCGATGTGCTGGGATCGCTGAAGTGTGACTGTGGGCCGCAATTGCACCGCGCGATGCACCAGATTGCGGAAGGGCGTTGGGGCATTCTTCTGTATCTGCGGCAGGAGGGGCGGGGCATCGGCCTCATCAACAAGCTGCGCGCCTATGCGTTGCAGGATCAGGGTTTCGATACCGTGGACGCCAATGTACGCCTGGGATTTGCGATCGATGCGCGGGACTTTTCGGTTGCGGCGCAGATGCTGAAGCTGCTTCATGTCCCTTCCATCCGCCTGCTGACCAACAACCCGGCCAAGGTCGCCGGGCTGGAGGGTGAGGGGATCGCTGTAGTCGAGCGTCTGCCCCTCGCGATCGCTGCCAATCCGCACAATGCCCATTATCTTGACACCAAGCGGGACCGGACCGGGCATCAGCTCTGATGGAACGGATCATCGTCGATGCGCTCTCTCTGACGCTTTCGCTGGGAGCACAGCAATTTCCGTGCGTCATCGGCAAGGGCGGCTGGTGCGCCGCCGATGACAAGCGTGAGGGAGACGGACGCACGCCGCTGGGGCTGTGGCCGGTGAGCGGCGTTTTGCTACGGCCGGGGCGGATCAGCCTGACCGAGGCGCTGAAGCTCCCTTGGCGCTGGACGCGGAAACAGGATGGCTGGTCCGACGATCCAGCCGATCCGCAATATAACCGCCCGGTCATGCTGCCCCATGGCTTTTCGGCGGAGACCCTTCAGCGGGACGATCACGCCTATGATGTGATCGTCGTGCTGGGCCACAATGACGCGCCGCCGGTGCCGGGCAGGGGCAGCGCGATCTTCTTTCATATCTGGAACCCCTGCGCCGATGGCGCCCCAAACGCAACCGAAGGGTGCGTTGCCATTGACGGCGCCGCGATGCTCAGCATTCTTCAGCTGTTGCGACCGGGGATGCTGATGGAGATCCGGGCTTAAAGCGCCCCCTAGGCCCGAGGCTTCCGCCTTATCGGCCCTTCCACAGGCCGGGCCGCTTTTCAACGAAAGCCTTCATACCTTCGGTGCGGTCCTCGGTGCTGGTCAGGATCTGGAACAGGCGACGCTCGATCAGGATGGCTTGGCTCAGCCCTCCTTCAAACGCGAGGTTCACCATCTCCTTGTTGATCATCGCGGCGACGGGCGGCATTGCGGCGATCGCCGCCGCGCTCTTCAGCGCTTCGTCCAGCAGATCGGCGGCTGGCACGACGCGCGCGACGAGCCCGGAACGCTCTGCTTCCGCAGCGTCCATCATCCGGCCGGTGAGGCACATTTCCATTGCCTTGGCCTTGCCCACCGCGCGCGTCAGGCGCTGCGACCCGCCCATGCCGGGGGCAACGCCGAGTTTGATTTCCGGCTGGCCGAACTTTGCCGTGTCGGCCGCGAGGATGAAGTCGGCCATCATGGCGACTTCGCAGCCGCCGCCCAGCGCGAAACCGGAGACCGCCGCGATCCACGGCTTCCGTGTGGCGGTGACGCGCGATGTCCATTCGGCAAAGAAATCTTCCAGAAAGAAGTCGACCGATGGTTTTTCGGACATTTCCTTGATGTCCGCCCCGGCGGCGAACGCTTTCTCGCTGCCGGTAAGAACAAGACAACGCTGCGCCGGGTCGGCATCATAAGCGGCGAACGCGTCGATCAGATCCTTGAGAACCTGCTTATTCAAGGCGTTAAGCGCTTGCGGCCGATTGAAGGTGACGAGGGTAACGGCATCACGCTGTTCGACGAGGATGGTTTCATAGCTCATGACGGGTTCCAGATATGTAAAGAATGCTGTCGTTGCTCGTAGCGAAACCCGGAGGTCAAGCACAAGCGTTCATTGCTTTGCACGGCGTTCATTTCGCGGCAGGCCAAAGTTTGGCTTGCGTTGCGGCCCGAGTGCCGACACAAAAGGCTCATGATCCGGACCGCCTCCGATTGTGGAATTCGCGCTCGATGAATGACAAATTTTCGCGCGCCCGTGCGGTCGCCTATCCTGTTCCAGCCGGACCGCGTGAGCGCGCCGCCGAATATATCGATTTCCTCGCCGCTTGGCTGCGCAGGCCGCGGCAGACCGCGTCGGTCGTACCGTCGAGCCGTTATCTGGCCCGGCTGATGGTGCGCGGGATCGATGCGCAAGGCGCGCGCGTCCTGGAGCTGGGGGGCGGCACTGGCGTCTTCACGCGCGAAATTCTGGCGACGGGCCTGCCGGTCGACAAGCTGGAAGTCGTGGAAATCAATCCCGCCTTTGCGCGCAGCCTGCGGCGTCAGTTCCCCGGCGTCGATGTGGTCGAAGTGCCCGCACAGATGATCGCGAGCCATGTCACCGGACAGGCGGGCGATTATCAGACGGTGGTGAGCGGCCTGCCGCTGCTGGCGATGGACAAGACCGCGCATGTGGCAATTCTGCGCGAGGCCTTCTCGCTTCTGGTCGAAGGCGGCGACTTCGTTCAGTTTACCTATTCGATGCGATCCCCGGTGAACAAGGATGTGCTCGATACGCTGGGCCTGAAGGTCCACAAGGTGGGGCAGGTTGTCCGCAATTTCCCGCCTGCGACGGTGTTCCGCTACACACGGCGCTGAAGGCGACCGTGCCGGTTACGGCCTTACTGTTCTGATGTCCTGAACTCCACGCCGAGAACCGGGAGCGGGCGGGTCTTCGCCTGTCGCAAAAAGTTCCCCAATTTTTCATCATGATGCGTGGCTGAGCCAATATGGCACAGGCATTTCTTAACCATCTATTTACCTTTCCGGCCGGTTAAGAATTTCTTAACTCCTGACGCATGAAGCGTCGTAGCCTAGTCCTCACCAGCGAGAATGCTCGCCATCCCTTTCGTCAGACGCTGCCCCCCCATGTGCTGCGTCCCCTGCAGGACGTCCGCCGGGCACAGGATGGCGACGCGAAGCTCTTCCTGATGAGCTTCACGGCGTTCTTTATCGCATTCTACGGCTTTATCGGCTGATCAGTCGCATGCGCAGTGGAGCTTCCACGCGAGCCACGCCGACACCAGGCACATCGCGGCGGCAAACAGCAACTGGTTGACCACCGCCACCCCCAGGAAATTCATGCCGAGCGTTACAACGGAGCCGATAACCATCGCGCCGGAGTTGACGAAGTTGTTGGCTGCGACCGTGCGCGCGGCGTGGCTCTTTGCCACGGTCGTCGTCAGAAACGCGTAGAGCGGGACGACGAACATGCCGCCTGCAATCGCGATTCCCAGCAGCGACAGGATCAATACAACCGCATGCTGGTGATGCATGAAGTCCCGCAGCGACATCAATTCTCCGACCGGCTGACCGCTGTTCCAGATCAGGCAGACAGCGTGAAACGCGACGACGAACGCGCCCATGACAATAACCGATGCCGGTGCAAAGCGTGCTGACACCTTGCCCCCGAGCATCCGATTAACGGCGACCGATCCGATGGCGACGCCGATGGAAAAGACGCCCAGGAACAGGCTGGCGACGGACTTGTCCGCCTCCAGCACATTCTTCACCAGCGGCGGGAACTGGATGAATAACACAGTCCCGATCGTCCAGAAAAAGCTGATCGAGACGATCGCAAGGAACAGGCGGCGGATATGCATCGTCGCGCGCACCTGCGCGATCGATGACCGGATGATGTGATAATCCAGCGGTTCGATCGTGCCGAGCGGCGGTGCGGGCGGAACCTGGCGCGAGACAAGATAGCCCGCCACCGCGATGAGGATCACTGCGACGGCAGCCACTTCGATCGCAATCAGGCCCGCGAGGATGGTGCCCGCGAGAATCGCCATATACGTCCCGGCTTCCACCAGGCCGGTCCCGCCGAGCACTTCATCGTCCGAGAGGTGCTGGGGCAGGATCGCATATTTGATCGGTCCGAAAAACGTCGAGTGAACCCCCATGGCAAAGAGGGCGAGCAGCATCAGCGGAATGGCGAACAGGTGGATCGCGACACCCGCCCAGGCAAGCGCCAGTCCAGCACCACCCACCAGCATGATGGCAACCTCAGCCGCCTTGACGATGCGGATCACCGCCGCCTTGTCACGCTGGTCGGCGATCTGGCCCGATAGCGCCGACAGCAGAAAGAAAGGCAGAATGAAGATGCCGGTCGACACTGCGCTGAACCAGGTTTCCGCGCGCGGGTCACTGTACACGGTGTAGACGACGAACAGCACCATCGCGTTCTTGAACAGATTGTCGTTGAATGCCCCCAGCATCTGCGTGACGAACAGGGGAGCGAAGCGACGTTTCGTCAAAAGCCGCAGGGATGCTTTCATAAAGGGTGAGCTGTCCTTGTTGCGTGTCGCGCGGCGATTAGCCGTTCGCGCGGGCGCTGTCCAATGGCCAGTGGCGAGCCGATGAAATAGATGAGGCGCATGCGCAACAAAGTGTGACCGCTTGTCAGCACCCGCCCTCTGTGGCAGGCGGGACGGGATGTTGACCGTGCCCAATATCCTGACCCTCTCGCGCATATTCGCGATGCCGCTGCTCGTCGCGCTGCTGTGGCCAGCCGAGCAGGGGCATGAATGGCGTCTGGGCTACGCGTTGGCGTTCCTGCTCTACTGCCTGATGGGCATCACCGATTATTTCGACGGCTATGTCGCGCGTTCGCACGGGTCGGTGTCAAAGCTGGGCGTTTTTCTCGACCCCATCGCGGACAAGATCATGGTGGGTGCGGTCATTCTGATGCTGGCGGCGACGCGCGACATCCGGGGGCCGCATATCGTTGCTGCGCTGGTCATCCTCCTGCGCGAGATCGCGGTATCCGGGCTGCGCGAGTTTCTGGCCGGCTTGCAGGTGTCGATGCCGGTGTCACGCCTGGCGAAGTGGAAGACCACGTTCCAGCTGATCGCGCTCGGCGCGCTTATCCTCGCGGGGGCGCTGCCGCAGTGGGCATTTGTGCAGACTGTGGGCCTTGCCACCTTGTGGGCCGCCGCGATCCTGACCCTCGTGACGGGTTGGGATTATCTGCGCGTCGGCCTGAAACATATGGACTGACCCGGTGAGCACGCTGTCTCTCCTCTATTTCGCTTGGGTGCGTGAGGCGATTGGCCTTGATGGCGAGACAATCGAGCATCCCGGGCCGGACGCCAGCGTCGCTGACGTGGTCGCGTTGCTTGCCGCGCGGGGCGGCGGATATGGGCAAGCCTTTGCCGAACCGGAACGGCTGCGCGCCGCGCTCGATCAGCGCTTCGTCCGTCTGTCTGATCCGCTCGGGTCGGGCCGCGAACTGGCGCTGTTCCCGCCGGTGACCGGCGGATGAGGCGCATAGCGGTCAGCGAGGCGGATTTCGACGCCGCCGCCGAAATCGCGGCGCTGGAGGCATTGGGCGGGGGTGCGGTGGCGAGTTTCACGGGGATCGTGCGCGGCGACGATGGCCTCGAAACCTTCCGGCTCGATCATTATCCGGCGATGACGGAAATGCAGGTAGGACGCCTGATGGACGACGCTCTGGCGCGCTGGCCGTTGCTGGGCGTCGTGGTATTGCATCGGGTAGGCGTGATGCGGCCGGGCGACCGGATCGTGTTTGTGGGTACCGCGTCCTCTCACAGGGGCGCCGCACTCGAATCCTGCGCGTTCCTGATCGACTGGCTCAAAACGTCCGCGCCGTTCTGGAAGAAGGAAAGCTTCGCGGATGGATCGGCCCGCTGGGTCGAAGCGTGCGCCGCTGACGACGCCGCTCTGGCACGCTGGACATAATGTCAGGCAGCGACGGGTTTATCCTGTCGCAACTTCTGAAGAATGTCTGCCAACATACGGAATTCCTTTTCACGCGGGCTGCTTCTGCGCCACACCAACGCAATTTCGCGGTATGCATGGGGCGACTGAAGTGGGCGAGCGGTGATATTGGTGTGTTCCAGGATGCCGCCGGTAATCGCCATCTCCGGTAACAGGGTGAGGCCCAGGCCGTTGTCCACCATCTGCACCAGCGTATGAAGCGATGTACCCATCATCTGCGCTTCGGCCCGGAGCTCAGGACGGTTGCAGGCGGCCAGCGCGTGATCCTTCAAACAATGCCCGTCCTCCAGCAAGAGCAGCCGGCTTTCGTCAATCGTCTGAGGCAGGATGAAGGCCGGCGGATCGCGGGGCTCGTTGCGCGGAAAGGCGACAAACAGACGATCGTCGAAAAGATGGACATGGTCCACCTCTCCGGTCGCGAAGGGCAGGGCCATCAGCACACAGTCCACATGGCCGTGCCGCAGCGAATCGATGGCCGCCTGACTGGTTTCCTCGCGCAGGTAAAGCTTGAGTTCCGGCTGTTCGGCGCGCAGGCGGGGCAACAGTCGAGGTAACAGAAATGGTGCGATGGTGGGGATGACACCCATGCGCAACTCGCCCGCCAGCGGCTTGCCGGACGCTTGTGCGAGCGCGGCGAGTTCCTCCGCCTCGCGCAACACGCGATACGCTTTTTCCACAATGCGGTCGCCCAGGGCCGTGAAACGCACGATGCGCCGTGTGCGCTCCACCAGGATCACACCAATCAGCGATTCGAGCTCTCGGATGCCGGCCGAAAGCGTCGATTGCGTCACAAAACTGCTGTCCGCCGCGCGACCGAAATGACCATGCTCCTTCAGGGCGACGAGATATTGCAGCTGCTTGAGAGTGGGCAAAAAACTGGACATTGATCGCTCCGGTCGCTGTTGAATAACTCTATAATCGATCCGGTCGATTAACCCAAGGGCCGCGTCATGGGTTTGTTTGCCGAGCATCTGGAAAAACCGGGCGGCCGCGCTTATAGTCATTACTGGAATAACAAGGGGACAGGGCATGTTCGGCTCGCTCATTGCCTATCTGGATTCGATCAAGGCCCGTGATCCTGCTCCCCGCTCTCGGGCGGAGATCCTGTTGTATCCGGGCGTCTGGTCGGTGTTCTGGCACCGGATTGCGCACACGCTGTTCAACGCGCGGCTCTTCTTTCTCGCCCGCGCGGTCAATCATCTGTCGCGCTTCCTCACGGGTAACGACATCCATCCCGGCGCCAAGATCGGGCACAATTTCTTCATCGATCATGGCTTTGTGATCGTCGGAGAGACGGCCGAGATCGGCGATAATGTCACCATCTACCAGAATGTGACGCTGGGCGGCACGGATCCGGCGAACGGGATCGGCGGCAAGCGCCATCCGACGCTTCATGACGGTGTTATCGTCGGTTCGGGCGCGCAGGTGCTCGGTCCGGTGACGGTTGGCGCGCGCGCGCGGATCGGTGCCAATGCGGTGGTAACGAAAGACGTGCCCGAGGGTGCGACGATGGTCGGCATACCCGCCCGCCAGATGCTGGTCGATGTGACCGCCTATCAGCGCGAATTTCTTCCTTATGGTACGCCGTGCAGCGAAGCGTTCGACCCGGCGACCCAGAAGTTGGAACTGCTGCAATGCGAGGTGGAGACGTTGCGCAAGCGCCTGGGTGAACTTGTCGCGGAGCATGAAGCGGCCGTTCCTCCCGCCCCCATCGGCAAGGTCAAGGAGCGCGGCCGCGCCTGATGGGCGAAATCACGCCTTTTCCGAGATCTGGACTTCGCATCACGCCGCCCAGCCAGATCGGCTTTGACCGGCGCGAATTGTCTCGCATCATGGATCTCTACGGCCGGATGGTGTCGGCAGGTCATTGGCGCGATTATGCCATCGATCTGGGTAAGGAGGCGGCGACGTTTTCTGCCTTCCGACGTGCGAGCGAGCGGCCTGAATTCCGTATCGAAAAGCGCCCGGCCCTGCGCAATCGTCAGGGCATGTGGACCTTGATCGGCGAGGGCGGCATGGTGCTCAAGCGTGGGCAGGAATTGGCTGGTGTCCTGGCACCGGTGGAACGCAAACTGGTGCGGCTGATCGAGGATTAGGGCTGCCGTTCGCATATACGGACGTTCTGCCTCAATCCCCTCCCGCATCCAATGCATAGCCCGCCGAGCGGACCGTGCGGATGATATCGTTCTGGTCGCCGACGTTGATAGCCTTGCGCAGGCGGCGGATATGCACGTCGACGGTGCGCAGCTCGATGTCGCTATCTCGGCCCCAGACGCTGTCGAGCAAGCGTTCCCGGGAAAAGACCCAACCCGGATGCTCCAGAAAATGCTTGAGCAGGCGGTACTCGGTCGGCCCAAGCGGAATCACCTGCCCGCTGCGCCGGACTTTGTGGGCCACTGTGTCCATTTCGATATCGGCAAACGCCAGGGTTTCCCCGGCGAGGGCGGGACGGATGCGGCGCAATACCGCGTTCACCCGTGCGACCAGTTCGCGCGGCGAAAAGGGCTTGGTGACATAATCGTCCGCGCCGGTTTCCAGGCCGCGAACCCGGTCTTCCTCTTCGCCCCGGGCGGTCAGCATGATGATCGGTACATTCGCAGTGGCCGAAGCGCGGCGCAGGCGGCGGCATACCTCGATGCCCGACAAGTTTTCCACCATCCAGTCGAGCAGAACGATGTCGGGCACGCGTTCCTGCGCAAGGATGAGGGCTTCCTCGCCATCGACCGTGTGGACGACGTCGAAATTCTCTTTCTTGAAATGCCAGATCAGCAATTCCGCCAGAGCGGCGTCATCTTCGACCAACAGCATATTCGCGCGGCTCATCGGCCTGTATTCCTTATCTGGCAGGACGCGCAGAGCGCCCATCCGTTTCGCGACCGGGCCGAAAGATCGATCCTGCTCGCTCGCGTCGCTTTAGGCATGCTTGATCGCTTTTATGTGACATTTCCTTTTCATTTTCATGACACAAGCGTCGTGTCCGGATTTGCCCCATCCCGCGATGATGCCGATGGCGTGGTGGGAAGCAGGACGGAGACGGTCGTGCCCTTGCCCACCACACTGGAAATATCGAGCCGACCGCGATGCCGTTCAACGATGTGCTTGACGATCGCAAGGCCGAGTCCGGTTCCTCCGACGGCGCGACTGCGGCCCGAATCGACGCGATAGAAGCGCTCCGTCAGGCGAGGCAGATGATCGGGGGAGATGCCTTCGCCCTCGTCGCTGACTGTAATCCGCAACATCTCCAGCGAATTGGCGACGATCGACAGACCAATGGGGGTGCCCGCCCGCCCATATTTCGCGCTGTTGTTCACGAGGTTGTGGAGAAGCTGGGACAATTGCGCCGTATCCCCCTGAATCGGCCCCAGGCCGGGTGCCACGTCGCAGGCAATGTCCTGCCCTCGCTTGCCAAGGCTTTGTCGCGCGTCGGCCGCAACCTGTTTAGCCAGCGCGCCGATGTCGATGGTTTCGGCAGGCAGACGATGCTTGTCCGCCTCGATGCGGGAGAGGGACATGAGGTCGTCGACCAATTGCTGCATGCGCCGCGCCTCGCCGTCGACGATACCCAGAAAGCGCGTTCGCGTTTCCAGGTCTGCGCCCACGTCCGGATCCGCCAGAGTCTCGATGAAACCCAATATGGCGGCAAGCGGGGTGCGCAGTTCGTGGCTTGCGTTGGCAACGAAATCAACGCGCGCGCGCTCGGCGGCATAGCGGCTCGTCTGGTCGAGCATATGCACGAGGAGGCGCTGCGCCCCGCTATCGGCATCGATGGGGACGATTTGCATCGACCAGCGCTGGTCCCGCGCGCCCAGCCCGACAATGTCGAGCGTAAGGGGGGTGGTGACCGGGTCCGTGCCCGAAAGGCGCTCTGCAGCGGCGGGGTGCCGGATCGCGAGCCTTATGTCCTCGCCTACGATATGGTTGCCGAGCAGGCGCAGCGCGGCGCGGTTCGCGAGCGCCACGCGGCGCTGGTCGACGACGATCATCGGGTCGGCCAGTCCATCAAGAATGCGGGTGAAGCTGTCATTGTCCAGCAGATCGGTCGATGCGGTGCGCGGTATGGGGGGCGCCGCCGGATTGGTTTCCTGCTCTGCCTCCGTCATGCCCTGAACAGCAATAAGGACTGCGCAAATCAGGAGGATCAGAAGGCCGGCGGCGTTTATCCCGGCGAAGATCCCAACAATGGCGCCCGCACCCATAATCGCCAGACTGGCGATCCATCGCGGAGTTCGGCCTTGATTCATGGTTAGCATAGTGGATTATTCTCGCGAATATTGCGATGGAATGTTGCGGGCAATGGGCCGGGGACGATCAAACGGGTACGGATGGTGGCGATATGACGGATGGTCCGGGGGATAGAGCTGCAGCGGATGCCGCTTCTCAAGCGAAGAATCGTGACAGTGACGTGACAGCGCCGGGCGCAGCCGTGCCCAGCCGTCGGCAGTTGCTGATGGGTGGTGCGGTGGCCGCGAGCGCGATCATTTCCATCCGCCCCGCGCTCGCGCAGACGGCGGCATCGGTATTGCATTGCCAGGTGCCAGTGCCAGACGCCCCGCGCTCCGGCGGCCTGATCGCCGCTGACGGATCGGTCGTGCCTGCGGGAACTCCGGGGGCGTTTCCGGGCTCCGGGCGGCCGTTTACGGGTGAGGAGGTCAAGGCCGCATTGCGGGGCGGGCGGACACTTCCCGGCACGAGCTATAGTCAGAACAACGCCTATCTCAACTACATCCGGCGCCTGCAATCCGGCACGAGCGGGTTCACCTGCTACGCGTCGTTGCAGATGCCGCGCTAAGATTATCGTGCATTTCGGGTGACGCATTACCGGCCGGCAGGGAAGGACGCGCTGGTGGTGCGGTCGCTCGACGGGTTCACTCTGCTGTACCATCGGCCGTCCGGTCAGACGCATCTAGTTGCGAGCCCAGTTCCCGAGATAATACAAGTATTACAAAAAGTTGATGCCGATATTTCGACTCTTTACGAGGTTTTGGCGCATGATTTTGATCTGGGGGATCGTGCTGAGGCGATTGCCGAATTGACCCACCATGTGGATGCGCTCGTAGCCCTCGGTCTCATACGGCCCGCATGAAACATCGCATCACGCTCACAATTGGCCCCGCGACGTTCCGCCTGGGATCGCCTTGGAGGGAGCCGATCACCTGGTTGAAGCGGCTCTATGCCGATTATCCACAGCAGCCGGACGCCATTGCCGACTTCACCGTGCGACTGGATCCGGCCGGGCCGCTCAGGCGCTGGCTGCATCCCTCCGTCCGTATTGCCGGGGACCATATGCTGGCCGACGCCGCGCCCATGGCGCTGCGCCATGGACTGCTCGCGGCGGAAATGGGCATGAATTTGCAGATGGCCCTGGGATGGCGGCGGCACCTTTTGATCCACGCCAGTTCGGTGGAGAAGGGCGGACGCGTACTCGTGATGACCGGCGAATCGGGGTCGGGCAAGTCGACGCTCGCCGCGCTGCTGGGCGAACGGGGCTGGCGTTTCATGGGCGACGAATTCGCGCTGATTGATCTGGACGATGGACGGATCCTGCCGTTTCCCCGGCTGGTGTCGCTCAAGAACGCGGCGATCGATGTCATGCGGGCGGAAGTGCACGATGAAGGGCGGTTCGGGCCGCTGCTCTTTGCCACGCCGAAGGGTGACATCCGTCACCTGGCGCCGCCGCGCGGGGCCATCGGCCGCATGGGCGAGGGCGCGCCGCCCGCCCTGTTGCTGTTTCCCCGCTTCGGTGCCGACCCGGAACTGCGTCCTGTGGGACAGGCGGAAGTGTTCGTGCGCCTGACGCAGGCGTCGACCAACTATGTCGCCTGTGGCGAGCGGGGTTTTGACGCGTTGCACCGCTTCGTCACCGCAGTCCCCGCAATGGCGATGGACTTTCCCGATGGAGACCGGGCGGTGGGGCTGGTCGAGGACCTGTGGAGCCAACTGTCATGAGCGGGCGGCTTCTGGTCGATGTGCTGCGCGATCCCGCCCGGGCGACGGTGCTGAGCGGGGGGCTGTGGAACGCGCTGATCGCTGCGGCGCGGGCGGAACGGCTGATCGGCACGCTGGCAGTACGGCTGGACGGGCTCGATGTGCCCCCCGCCGCGGCGCGCGTGCTGGCTGATGGCCGTGCGGAAGCGGAGCGCGAGAAGCGGCATGCGTTGTGGGAGGCCGACCGCGCGATGCAGGCGCTGGGGCCGCTGGGAATGCCGGTTATCGCGATGAAGGGCACCGCCTATGTCGCGGCCGGGCTGACTGCGGGCGAAGGACGGTTTATCGGCGATCTGGATATCATGGTGCCACACGATGCGCTGGACGACGTGGAGACGGTGTTGCTGGCAGCGGGGTGGGAATGGGTGAAGCCGGACCCTTATGACGACGCCTATTACCGACAATGGATGCACGAGTTGCCGCCGATGATCCACCGGGAGCGCGACAGGATGATCGACGTGCACCACACCATCCTGCCGCTGACCGCGCGGCCGAAGCCGGATGCGACTGGTATGATCGCGGACAGTGTGGCGCTTCCCGGCGGGCTGCGGGTGCTGAGCGCGGAGGATCGCGTCTGCCATGCGGTGGCGCATATGCTGGCGGATGGGGATCTTGGGGGAGGGCTGCGAAACCTATGGGATATCAAATGCTTGTTGAACGATATTGAGGATTGTTCGGCGCTTTTCAGGCGCGCGGATCGTCATGGTTTGACGGCGCATTTGACCCGAGCGGAGCGGCTTGCGGACGCCGTATACGGAACGCGCACCGCCCGGCTGTCGATGGTTGACCGAGTGTTTGTGGCGCGGCTGACGGCGACCGATGGCTGGGGACGGGACGGGCGCAAGCTTCTGGGGCTCGCATTTTACGTCCGCTCGCATCTCCTCCGCATGCCGCTCACCATGCTGCTGCGCCACCTGTGGACCAAATGGCGCAAGGGGCATCGGCCGGTCTAGGCGGGCCAGCGTTCCAGCGCGGGTACCAGTTCGTCGAAATGATCGATCACCGCATCGGCGCCGAGATCCTGCACGGGCACGTCTGGAAAGCCGAAACTCACGGCGATGCTCGCCACCCCCGCATTCTTCGCGCCGTCGATGTCATTTGTCGTGTCGCCGACGAACACGCAGCGCCCGCCGCCTGCGCGCTCGATCATCGCGTGGATGGGTGTGGGGTCCGGCTTTCCGATCCCGACCGTATCTCCGCCCACGATGGTAGTGAAGAACGACGACAGGCCAAGCGCTTCGATCAACGGGACCGCGAACCGCTCGACCTTGTTCGTGCAGACAGCCAGGCGCACGCCCCGCGCCCGCAGCGTCTCCATGGCGGCGATCAGACCGGGATAGGGTGTCGTAAACCGCGTCAGGTTACGCCCGTAATAATCGAGCAGCACGGGATGCAACGCATCCAGCATCTCCGTGCTCGATTCTCCTGATGCCATGAGCGCCCGGTCCAGCATGACCCGCGCACCCTTGCCGATGAACGGCTTGACCGCTTCGCTTTCAAAGGGTGGGCGACCGATAGTGCCGATGGCGTGATTGACGGCCGCAGCAAGGTCGCCGCTGGTGTCGAACAGGGTGCCGTCGAGATCGAATCCAACGATATCGAAAGGAATTTGCGTCATGGCGGCGTCCATGCCCTTTGCCCTGTGGCATATGCAAGGCAAACATGGCAGAGAACCCGATATCGCCGCCGGTTCCGTGGGGGAAAGCGGCGCAGTTTTCGACAAAGGCCGCCCGTGACCGCCGCAACGACCCGCCCTCCGCTCGCGATCATCATCCTTGCCGCCGGGCAGGGCACGCGCATGAAATCATCGCTGCACAAGGTGCTTCACCCGATCGCCGGGCGCCCGATGGTGCTGCACCTGCTGGCCGCTGCGCAGGCGCTGGCTCCGGAGCGGCAGGTCGTCGTCGTTGGCGCGGGCCGGGAACAGCTTGAGGCCGCGCTCGCACCCCACGGCGTGGGCACAGCGTTGCAGGCAGAGCAACTGGGCACCGGCCATGCCGTGGCGCAGGCGCGAGGCGCGCTGGACGGCTTTTCGGGCGATGTGCTGATCCTTTATGGCGATGTGCCGCTGGTGCGCGCGGAGACGATGCGCGCGATGCTTGACCGGCTGAACGCCGACGATGCGCCCGCGACGGTGGTTCTGGGCTTTCGTCCTGCCGATCCCGGAGCCTATGGCCGCATCATTGCGGACGAGGCGGGCGTTATCGGCAAGATGGTCGAGTATAAGGACGCGTCGGCGGAGGAACGCGCGGTCACCTTGTGCAACAGCGGGCTGATGGCGGTGCGCTCGGAGGATCTGTTCGCGTTGCTGGAGCGTGTCGGGAACGACAATGCTGCGGGCGAATATTATCTGCCCGATATCGTTTTGCTCGCCGCCGCCGATGGTCGAAAAAGCGCGGTGATCGAGACCGGAGCGGCGGAGGTCGCGGGCGTCAACAGTCGTATCGAGCTGGCGCAGGTGGAGGCGGCCTGGCAGGCGCAGCGGCGTATCGCAGTGATGGCCGACGGCGTGACCCTGATTGCGCCGGAAACCGTATTCTTCAGCCATGACACGCAGCTTGGCCGCGACGTCGTCGTGGAGCCACATGTCGTCTTCGGCCCCGGCGTGGTGGTCGAGGACAACGTCACGATCCACAGCTTCTCGCACATCGAGGGCGCGACAATCCACACGCGGGCGGAAATTGGCCCCTATGCGCGGCTCCGTCCCGGGGCCGACATCGGCGTCAAAGCGAAGGTTGGCAACTTCGTGGAGATCAAGAAGGCGTCCCTGGGTGAGGGCGCGAAGGCTAACCACCTGTCCTATATTGGGGACGCTATCGTGGGCGCAAACGCGAATATTGGGGCTGGGACGATCACCTGCAATTATGACGGTTTTTTCAAGTATCGGACCGATATTGGCGCGGGTGCATTCATCGGATCGAACAGCGCGCTGGTCGCGCCCGTCACGATCGGCGCGGGCGCCATCGTGGGGGCGGGATCGGTCGTGACGCGCGACGTGGGGGCGGATGCACTGGCGCTGGTGCGCCCTGAGCAGAGCGAGAAGACAGGGTGGGCGAAACGGTTTCGAGACGCCATGACGGCGAAGAAGGCGGGCAAGTAAATGTGCGGGATCATCGGCATTGTCGGCAAGGATGACGTGGCGGAGCGGCTGCTCGATGGACTGCGGAGGCTGGAATATCGGGGCTATGACAGCGCGGGCGTTGCGTCTGTCCATGATGGCGTGATCGAACGCCGTCGGGCGGAGGGCAAGCTCAATAACCTCGCGCGCGAACTGATGGCGCATCCACTGCCCGGTTCGACCGGCATCGCGCATACGCGCTGGGCCACTCATGGTGCGCCAACGACCAGCAACGCGCATCCCCACGCCACGGAGGAGGTCGCGCTGGTCCACAACGGGATCATCGAGAATTTCAAGCCGCTGCGTCAGGAATTGATGGCGCGGGGCCGCCGGTTTGACAGCGAAACGGATACGGAGGTCGTCGCGCATCTGGTGAGCGAACTGGTCGAGCAGGGTGCTTCGCCGGAGGACGCGGTAAAGCAGGTTCTGCCGCGCCTGCACGGGGCGTTTGCGCTTGCCATACTCTTTCGCAGCCGTCCCGATATCCTGATCGGCGCGCGCCTCGGATCGCCGCTGGTCGTGGGCTATGGAGACGGGGAGACCTATCTGGGGTCGGATGCGCTGGCGCTCGCCCCGCTGACCCAGCGGATCGCCTATCTGGAGGAGGGCGACTGGGTCGTCATCACGCGGGATGGCGCGAAGATCTTCGATCGAGACAACAGGCCCGTCGAGCGGCCGGTGACGATTTCCGGCGTGTCCGGCGCGATGATTGACAAGGGCAATCACCGCCACTTCATGCAGAAGGAAATCTACGAGCAGCCTGTTGTAGTTGCGCAGACTCTGCGGTCTTATCTGCGCCGGATGGAAAACCAGGTGTCGCTGCCCGACATGGATTTCGACCTTGGCAGTGTGAAGCGCGTGACCATCGTCGCGTGCGGCACGAGCTATTATGCCGGGCTGGTCGCCAAATACTGGTTCGAGAAGTTCGCGCGGATCCCGGTCGATATCGATGTGGCGAGTGAGTTCCGCTATCGCGACCCGGTGCTGGAAGACGGCGGATTGGCGCTGTTCATCAGCCAGTCGGGCGAGACGGCTGATACGCTGGCGGCGTTGCGCCATGCCAAGGCGCACGGACAGATCATCGCGGTGGTCGTAAACGTGCCGACCAGTTCGATGGCGCGCGAGGCGGACTTGCTGTTGCCGACCCACGCGGGGCCGGAAATCGGCGTGGCGTCGACCAAGGCGTTTACCTGCCAGCTGGCGGTGCTGGCGGCGCTGGCGGCGAATCTGGCGCGGTCGAACGGCAAACTGACCGCAGAGGAAGAAGCCGAGATCGTCTGGCACCTGTCCGAAGCGCCCGCCGCGATGAACGAGGCGCTGTCCCACGATGCGGCAATCGAAGCGATCGCACCGCTGATCGTACCGGCGCGCGACGTGCTCTATCTGGGGCGCGGGCCGGACTATCCGATGGCGCTGGAAGGGGCACTCAAGCTCAAGGAAATCAGCTACATCCACGCCGAAGGTTATGCAGCGGGTGAGATGAAGCATGGCCCCATCGCGCTGATTGACGAGGCGGTCCCGGTGATCGTCATCGCGCCGTCCGGGCCGCTGTTCGAAAAGACCGTCAGCAATATGCAGGAGGTGCAGGCGCGCGGCGGCAAGGTGGTGCTGATTTCTGACGCGGAGGGCATTGCGCAAGCAGGAGAAGGCTGCATGGCAACGATTGAAATGCCAAAGGTGCACCCGCTGATCGCGCCGTTGGTGTATGCCGTACCCGTCCAGCTGCTCGCTTACCATGTGGCGGTCGCCAAGGGGACCGATGTCGACCAGCCGCGCAACCTCGCCAAGTCGGTGACGGTGGAGTGACTTGGCCTATTTGAACAGGCCGCCCAATATCCCTCGCACCAGTCCACCGACCAGGCCGCCGCCGGTATTTTTGCGCGACGATCCTCCGAATACGGCCTTGCCGATCTCGTTCGCCACCTGACGCCCCACGGTGGATGCGGCGGAGCGGGTGGCCGACTGGACCGCGCGGCCCAGCGCGGTGGGTTTGGCCGCTTCGCGCGCGGCGGCGGCCTCGGCGCGCAGCCGTTCCTTCTCGGCGGCAGCGGCCAGACGCGCCTGCTCTTTCAGCTCGGCTTCCCGGGCCTTTGCCTCGACCTTGGCCTGCACGGCGGCGGTTTTCTCCGCTTCGGCCTGTGCCTTGGCCGCCTGCGCGGCGGCGGCGGCGGCTTGGCCGCGCGCGGCGAGAATTTCTGCCGCCGATTCGCGGTTTATCTCCGTGTCATATTTACCGTCGACGGGTGAGATCGACCGGATGATGGCACGTTCCTTCGCGTCGATCGGGCCGAGGCGGGAGCGGGGCGGGGCCATCAGCGTGCGCTGCACGATGGAGGGCGAGCCGTCTTCCTGAAGCACCGAAACCAGCGCCTCACCGACTTTCAACTCGGTGATAGCGGTTTCGACATCGAGGTCTGGATTGACGCGGAAGGTTTCGGCCGCCGCCTTGATCGCCTTCTGGTCGCGCGGGGTGAAGGCACGCAGCGCGTGCTGCACGCGGTTGCCCAATTGGCCCGCCACCGCCTCCGGGATGTCGATCGGGTTCTGCGTGATGAAGTAGACGCCGACGCCCTTGGAACGGATCAGCCGGACGACCTGCTCGATCTTGTCCTCCAGTGCCTCGGGCGCGTCGGTGAACAGCAGGTGCGCTTCGTCGAAGAAGAAGACGAGACTCGGTTTTTCCGGATCACCGATTTCCGGCATCGTCTCGAACAATTCGGACAGCAGCCACAACAGGAAGGTGGAGTAGAGCTTGGGGCTCTGCATGAGCTTGTCGGCGGCGAGCACATTGATGTAGCCGCGCCCTTTCTCGTCCACTTTGAGGAAATCGTGGATGTCGAGCGCCGGTTCGCCGAAGAAGGCCGCGCCGCCCTGGCTGTCGAGCTGCAGCAGTTGGCGCTGTATCGTGCCGACGCTGGCCTTGGTGATGTTGCCGTATTTTGCGCTGAGGGTATCGGCGTTTTCGGCGCAATAGGCGAGCATCGACTGGAGATCCGCGAGATCGAGCAACAGCAGTTGCTCCTCGTCCGCATAACGGAAAGCGATGTTGAGCACGCCTTCCTGCGTTTCATTGAGGTCCATGAGCCGAGCGAGAAGCAGCGGTCCCATCTCGCTCACCGTGGTGCGGATTGGGTGGCCCTGTTCGCCGTATAGATCCCAGAACGTCGCGGGATTGTCGGAATAGACATAAGGATCGAGGCCGATTTCGGCCGCGCGCGCCACCAGCTTGTCGGCGTTCTTGAAGGTCGGCGATCCGGCCATGGAGATACCAGCAAGGTCGCCCTTCACGTCCGCCATGAAGACAGGGACACCCTGCGCGGAGAAGCCTTCGGCGATGCTCTGGAGCGTGACGGTTTTGCCGGTGCCGGTCGCTCCGGCTATGAGGCCGTGGCGATTCGCCCGCTTCAGGTTGAGAGTTTGCGGCGTGCCATTGCTAGCGCCCAGAAAGATGCCGTCGGTCATCGCGCGTTCCCCACCAGCCGGAGCCGCCCTGCAGCGCGGCTCGAACATTTCACTCGGGTTTTGCGGGATTAGCGCCGATCGATCAAGGGCTGGTTGCAAGACCGCAGCACATTATCTCCGCTCCCGCGCCGGGCGGGAGCGGAGAGACATGATTATCTGCCGCGCAGGCGAACGCCGATGAAGGCAGGGGACTGGCCACGGCGCAGGACCTGGAGGAGCAACGCGTTGCGGCCGGAGTCGGTCGCGCTCTTGATCACCGCGTTGAGCTGCGCTTCCGTCGTGACGGGAGCGTTGTTGGCCGACAGGATGACATCGCCCCGGCGCAGGCCCTTGGCGGCAGCGTCGCTGTCGTCATCCACGGCTGAGATCACCACACCGCGCACGGTCTGTTCCAGCCCAAGCTGGCGCAGAATTGTGGGCGTGAGCGGAAGGACCGCAAGGCCAAGGGCCTGCTGTCCCGCCTGTGCGCTGCTCTGCTTGTCGTCCTGCTGCGAGAAATCATCCTGATCGTCGCGGCTGAACGCGAGTTGATCCTCCGGTGGGCGCTGGCCCACAACGGCGGTGACCGTCGTGCGCTTGCCGTTGCGGATCAACTCAATCGGAACGCGCGATCCGATGGGCAAGGTGCTAACGATGAACGACAGGGTTTCGTCCGGCGTCACGTCGCGGTTGTTGACGCGCACGATCACGTCGCCGGCCTTGATGCCTGCCTTGTCTGCGCCCTGGCCTGGCTCGACGCCCTGCACGAATTCGCCCCGGTTGCGGGCGAGGCCAAGGGATTCGGCCATGTCATCACCCAGCGGGCTGATCTGCACGCCGAGATAGCCGCGCTTGATCGCCTGACCTTTGCGCAGCGTGTCGATGATCGGAATCGCCTGTTCCGCGGGAATGGCGAAGCCAATGCCGACATTGCCGCCCGAAGGCGAGAGGATCTGCGAATTGATACCGATGACGTTGCCGTTCATGTCGAACATCGGACCACCGGAATTGCCCTGGTTGATCGACGCGTCGGTCTGGATGAAGCGGTCATAGGTGCCACCAGTGCTGCGATGCACGGCCGAGATAATGCCAGCCGTCACGGTTCCGGACAACGCATAGGGGTTGCCGATGGCGACGACCCAGTCCCCGACACGAGCGTGCGTGCTATCCCCGAATTTGACGAATGGGAGCGGCTTCTTCGCATCGATTTTGAGGACGGCAAGATCGGTCGCCGGGTCGCGACCCACCAGTGTCGCCGAATATTCCTCGCGGTTGGTCAGCGTCACCGTGATACTGTCCACCGAAGCGCCCGCCGCACCGGCAGAGACGACATGGTTATTGGTGACGATGTAACCGTCGGCCGAGATTAGGAAGCCGGAGCCGAGCGACTGAGCCTGCCGCGTCTGGGGGCGTCCGCCGCCGAACATGTCGCCAAAGGGCGTTCCTGCGAAGGGGTTTTCGACCTGTACGCGCTGGCGCGTGGAGATGTTGACCACAGCGGGTTGCAGACGCTCGACCATGTCGGCGAGGCTCGCGGGCGCGCCGCGTGGCGCCGCAGCCTGCATGCCTTCATTTTGCGCGGTTTGGGCGCCCAGTGGCTGATTTGACGTGACGGTGATGGCTGTGCCGCCCAACAGCAGCGCTGCGGTAAGAGCATAAGCGTAACGCACTCTTCAAATTCCTCTCATGTCCCAAAGGGCGGATTACTGCCCCGGTTCAGTGTCTGCGGCCATGCCGTAGCATGCCTGAACATAGTTTGAATGGTGGCCGTGGGCCACGTTCCTTACCGTATCATGCCGCTATCAGCGCCCCCGGAACTCCCGCAGGAAGTCGTTGTCGGGCGACAGAATAATGCTGGTCTGCCCGCTCGCCTGAGGCGAGAAGGTCCGGCGATAGGCCTGCATGGCGCGGTAGAAATCATAGAACTGCGGATCCTTGCCGAAGCTGGCGGCATAGACCTGCGCCGCCTGAGCATCGGCCGTCGCACGGATGATCTGCGCCTGCTGCTCACCTTGAGCACGGATGGTGAGCGCCTCCTGCTCGCGTGCGGTGCGCATACGCTGAAACGCGCTTTGCAGCGGCGCACCATCGGGCAGGTCGGCGCGCTTGATGCGCACATCAACGACTTCCGCGCCGTACTGACGCGCAACCCGGTTAAGACCTGCCTCGATATTGTTCATCACCTGCCCCCGCTCCGGGCTGAGCAGCGCGACAAAGGGGCGCTTGCCGAGTTCGTTGCGCAGCGCCGAGCCGAGGATCGGGCGCAGGGCATCGGCGACGCGCTCCTCACTGCCCGCAGCGATGTACATGCGCAGCGGATTGACGATCCGATAGCGCGCATAGGCGCTGACCTGCAGGCGCAACTGATCTGTGGACAGAACCTGCTGCCTCTCCATTTCGACCGACTGGACGCGCTTGTCGATCCACACGATCTGTTCGGCGAACGGGAAGCGCAGGACGATGCCCGCGCCGGTGCTGCCGAACGCTTCGTTGGTCTTGTAGCGGTTGACGATGCGGACCGGCTCGCCGAAGCGGACGATGACCGCCTGTTTGGTTTCCGGCACGATCGCGACCGTGCTGCCCAACAGGATGAGGAACGCAATGGCGACGAGCACCAGCATTACGGGGTTGCGCGCAATGCCCATATCAGCGTCCTCCCTGCGACGGCGCTGAGGCCGAGGGCGGATCGGCCAGGGGAGCCTTGCGCGTTATGCCAGGGAGGGGGAGATAGGGCGTGACATTGCCCGTTTCGACCACGGTCTTGTCTACATTGGCAAGCACGGCTTCCATCGTTTCATAATACATGCGGCGGCGGGTCACTTCCGGGGAAAGGCGGTACTGCTCGTAAACCTTGTCGAAGGCGGCAGCCTCACCTTGTGCGCGGGCGGTCAGCTGCTGGGAATAAGCGCGCGCTTCGTTGATGTAAGTCTGCGCTGCCTGTTGGGCCGCAGACACATCCTTGAACGCATCATTCACTGCGCTGGGCGGATCGGCCTGCTTGATCGCGATGCCCTGCACGCGGATGCCCGAGCGATAATTGTCGAGAATTTCCTGCATGCGCTGCTCGACCTGTTGTTCGACCAACGTCCGGCCCGAACCCAGGGCCTGATTGAGGGAAATGGTTGCGACAACCGAGCGCATCGCCGTTTCGGCCACTTCGCGCACCGTCGAATCGGGATCGGACAGCTGGAATTTATAGAGCTCGGGGCTGCGGATGTTCCAGCGGACCGAATAAGCAAGGTCGATCATATTCTGATCGCCGGTCAGCATCAGGTTTTCCGCCTCAGAGCGAACCGAGCCAATGTCGATCGTGCGGATTTCTTCGACATCGACGGTTTCGACCATTTCGAATGGTGCGGGGAGCGTGAGGCCGATACCAGGCGTCAAGGTGCGGCTGTACTTGCCCAGTACCGTGACAACGCCGCGTTCCTGGGGACCAATGCGGTGGAAGCTCGACAGCGCGATCCACAACAGGACGACGATGGCGATGGCAATCGGCCAAAGCGCCTTGACCTCCGGTGTGCCCGGCATTCCGCCGCCGGGGCCACCGAAGCTGCTGAAGCCCTCACGGCTGCGCCGGATGAGATCGTCGACCATGGACGGGCGGGAGCCACTTGGTTGGCCGCCGGGGCGATTGCCCCCCCGCGGCTGGGTCCATGGGTTGCGCGGCCCGTTGCCCGCGTCTCCGTTGCCCGAGCCACTGCCACCGGAATCCTTGCCCTTGTCGCCCGATCCGCCATCATCGCCATTACCGCCGGGCGAACCGCCCCACGGGCCCTGGGCCATCGCGAATATTCGGCGCACCATTCGGGCGCGCATCAGCCATCCAGTCTTCATTGTCATGCCTGACTGTATAGGAAGCGTCGGGGCGGAAAAACAGTGCCTTTGCCATGTTTATCGATTATGGGCGCGGCCATGACCGAACTTTCCGTGATTTTCGACCGCCTTTCCACGCTTTCTAACGGACGCGCCAGCGCGCCACGCCTGCGGGACGGGGTATTGTCGCTGGTGCTTGACGTCACCGATCTGGGGCAGGCCGAGCGCGATGCTCTGGCGGCGGCGATCACGGCGGAGTTCAAGGGTCAGCCGGAGATCGAGGATGTGCGGATCGCGCAGACCGCGGAAAAACGCAGCCTGCGCATCATCGCAGTAGCGTCGGGGAAGGGGGGCGTGGGCAAGTCCACCGTGTCCGCAAATCTTGCCATTGCACTGCACCGGCGGGGGGTTCGGGTCGGGCTGGTCGACGCGGATATCTATGGCCCATCTCAGCCACGCCTGATGGCCACGGAAGGCGCAAAGCCCCAGGCGGAGGAGAAGCAGCTCGTGCCAATCCTGAGCGGGGTGGGCATCCCGATGCTGTCGATGGGGCATCTGGTCGAGCCGGGTCAGGCAATCGCATGGCGCGGGCCGATGGCGGCGAGCGCGCTCGGGCAGCTGGTCGACGCGAAATGGGGGGCGGTCGACGTGCTGGTCGTCGACATGCCGCCCGGCACCGGTGATGTGCAGCTGTCGATGATCCAAAAGCACAAGCCGGCTGGTGTGATTATCGTGTCAACACCGCAGGATCTCGCGCTGATCGATGCGACCCGCGCCGTCAACCTGTTCGATCAGGCGCATGTGCCCATGATTGGACTGGTGGAGAATATGGCGGGTTATATCTGCCCGCATTGCGGCGAAGTGTCGGATCCGTTCGGCAGCGGGGGCGCACAAGCGGCTGCTTCCCAGATGGAGATGCCGTTTCTGGGGCGCATTCCGCTCTCGATCGGCATCCGCACCGCGTCCGACGCTGGCATGCCCCCCGCTGCGGAGGACGGGCTGGACGGTGCGCCTTTCCTTGCTATTGCGCGCAAGGTGGCGGACTGGCTCGCCGCGCAGGGATAATGATCAAAACCCGCCCGGCGCGGGGCTGATAACCGTGAAGCGCCCCGCGTCCACCTGCTGGACCTCCAGCGCGCGTTCGGCGATGCCGTCGCGGCGGAACCGGAAGGCTCCGTCGATCCCGGCAAAGCCTCCTTCATCAGTCAGGCGGGCGATAGGAAAGGGCGTTCCGACCCGCCAGTCCTGCGCGATGCGAATCGTGAGCAGCACCGCGTCATAGCCGAGCGACGACAGGCGGTAGGGTGCGGCGCCAAAGCGCGTGCGATATTTGGTGGCGAGCTGGCGGTAATAGGTGTCCGAGACGCTTGCGAACCACGCACCGCGAAGGTTGAGGTCCGCCACCAGCGAACTTTCCGTGTTCCACAGCTCTGTGCCGAGCATCCGAACGTCCGGGCCGCCCGCCTTGCGGATCAGCGGCGCGGCCTGCACGGCGACCTTGCCGCCATCGGCGATCAGCACCGCATCATAGCTGGCAGGCGCGCCCAGTTTCTTGACCGCAAGCGCCATGGATGCGGGGGTGCGATCGAAGGTCTGCATGGAGACGACCGTGCCACCCGCCTGCTCGACGGCGCGCAGCAGAGCCGTCCCCGCGCGCTCGCCATACATGCCCTTGGGTACGAGCGCGGCGAATTTCTGGATGCCTTTCGAATGAGCATAATCGACGACGCGGGCCACCGACTGAACCGGGGTATAGCCCATCAGGAACACGCCGTTCCCGGCGACGCTGGTGTCGTTGGAAAAGCTGATGATCGGCACGTTGGCGGCCCGCGCAATGGGTGCGGCGACGCGGACATCATCCGCCACCAGCGGCCCCAGGATCAGCTTGTTGCCGTCGCGAATGGCCGCGTTGACGGCCGCTGCCGCGCCCTTGCCGGTGTCATAGGTGGTGACACGAATGGTCTTGGCGCTGGTGTCGAGCAAGGCCAGCGTTGTCGCGTTGGCGATGGACTGGCCTACACCCGCATTGCCGCCGGTCGTCGGGACGAGCAGGGCGATTCGGTGCCGCTGGGTGTCGGTCGGCAGGCCGGGTTCGACCTGTGTAGGGCCTGTTGGAACTGGCGGCGGGGGTGCGGTCGGCCCGGTCCCGCGTGGGACAATCGTCTGACATGCGGCCAAGAAAAGCGCCGCGCTCAGCGTGATCGCGCGGCCCGCGCGCTTGAAGGCGGACCAACTGTCCGCTTGCCGATCGGCACCCGTCTCTGCCATGGGGAATCCTTATGGTGGAAGCTCTGTCTCCGGGTCTATATATCGTTGCCGGGCCGATCGGCAACTTGTCTGACCTCACGCCCAGGGCAGCTGACATATTGCGGCGCGCGGACGTGGTGGCTGTCGAGGATAGCCGGGTCAGCGCCCGGCTCTTGCAGCACGCCGGGTCGGATCGACCGATGGTGCCCTATCATGATCACAGCAACGAAGGACTGCGCGTCCGTCTGATCGAGCGGATGGGGCAGGAGGCGGTGGCGCTGCTGAGCGATGCCGGGACGCCGCTCATTTCCGATCCGGGGTATAAGCTGGTGCGCGACGCGCGAGCCGTAGGGCGGGCGATCTACACGCTGCCGGGTCCGTGCGCGGCGATCGCGGCGCTGACGCTGTCCGGATTGCCGACCGACCGGTTCCTGTTCCAGGGGTTCTTGCCCGCCAAGGCGAAGGCGCGCGAGGACGCTCTGCGGGAAGTGGCGGGGCTGCGCGCGACACTGGTGTTCTATGAGAGTGGCCCGCGACTGTCGGCTAGTCTCGGGACGATGGCTGATGTGCTGGGCGACCGCGACGCGGCGGTTTGCCGCGAGATCAGCAAGAAGTTCGAGGAAACGCGGACCGCAACGCTGGTCGAACTGGCACGCCTTTACGTGGACGCGGCACCAAAGGGCGAAATTGTGGTCATTGTCGGCCCGCCCGGTGAGGCGCCCGCCGCCAGCGAAGAGGATGCCGATGCCGCGCTGCGGGAGGCGCTAACCCGCCTGCCGGTCGCCAAGGCGGCGGGCGAGGTGGCAAAGAAGCTGGGGCTGGACCGGCGAACCCTGTACGACCGCGCCGTGGAACTCAAAGGGTGAAATCGCCCGCGCGGCTGCTGGCTGAAAAGCGCGGGCGGCAGGCGGAGCGCATCTGCGCGTGGTGGTTGCGCCTCAAGGGATGGAGCATCCTCGACCGACGCGTGCGCACGCCAGCGGGCGAAATCGACATCGTCGCGCGCCGCGGCAGGCTGGTCGCGTTTGTCGAGGTGAAGGCGCGGGCCACCTTAGCGGAACTTGATCTCGCGATCGATGAGCGGCGGCTGGCACGCGTCGCTGCAGCGGCGGAAAGCCTGGCGCACCGCTATCTGCGCGAGGGCGACGACATGCAAATTGACGTGATGCTGCTTGCGCCGGGGCGCCCGCCGCGCCATTTGAGCAACGTCTGGCACGGGGGCTGATCGCACCCGCGCGTCCCTTGAAGAACCGGAAACGCTTATGAGCCTTAACGTCGCTGTGCAGATGGACCCGATGGAAGGGATCAAGATCGGCGGAGATTCGACCTTCGCCGTGATGCTTTCGGCGCAGGAACGCGGCCATACGCTCTACCATTATACCGCGCCAGACCTGACATGGCGCGACGCGCGTCTGCTCGCCCGTGCGCATCCGGTGACGGTGCAGCGCGTGGTCGGCGATCATTTTACATTCGGCGATGAACAGCTGATCGATCTGGGCCGCGACGTCGACGTCGTGCTGATGCGGCAGGATCCGCCGTTCGACCTCAGCTACATCACGGCGACGCACTTGCTTGAGCGGATCGAGCACGAGACGTTGGTTATCAATAACCCGGCTTCGGTGCGCAATGCGCCTGAAAAGCTGTTCGTGCTGGATTACGCCCGCTTCATGCCGCCGACGATGATCACCCGCAACATCGCGGATGTGCGCAGCTTCCTTGCCGAACATGGCGAAATCGTCGTGAAGCCGCTCTACGGCAATGCGGGCAACGCCGTGTTCCATATTCGTGGCGATGGCAGCAACCTGTCCGCGCTCGTGGAGCTGTTCAACACGTCGTGGGTCGAGCCCTTCATGGTGCAGGCGTTCATTCCGCAGGTCAGCAAAGGCGACAAGCGCATCGTGCTCGTGGATGGCGAAGTGGCGGGCGCCATCAACCGCATTCCGGGCAGCGGCGAAATCCGCTCGAACCTGGCTGCGGGCGGATCGGCGACCAAGACGGAACTTACCGACCGGGAACTGGAAATCTGCGCGGCGATGGGTCCGGAACTCAAGAAACGGGGACTGCTGTTCGTTGGGATCGACGTGATCGGCGGCGAATGGCTGACCGAGATCAACGTAACGTCGCCCACCGGCATTGTCTCGATGGACGCGTTTAATGGCACGGACACCGGTGCCGTGATCTGGGCCGCGATCGAAAAAAGGCTTCGTTAAAGAAGTCGTTGTCGGAAAAGGCGCGAATCGGTTATTAATCCCCCAAGGCAGAATGGGGGGATCCATGAGCACAGAAACGGTTACCGGCGCATCGTCCGCAGCCACGCGGCAGCAGCGCGAGCGGCAGTTTTATTTCCGCATGGCTTTGCTGATTGTCGCGGTAGTCTTCATCGGCTTTGCACCCAGCTTTTACCTCAAGCCTCTGGACATCGTCCATTATCCGAGACCCGAGCCGGACCTGAACGGACTTCTGCTGGTGCACGGATCGGTATTCAGCCTGTGGCTCGCGGTATTTTTTGCGCAGACGGCGCTCGTCTCTGCGGGACGGCGTGATCTGCACCGGATTCTGGGCGTGTTCGGTTTTGCCCTCGCCGTCGTGATGATCCCGATTATGTACGTCACGACCCTGGATGAAATCGCGCGCAATAGCACGCCGCCCTTTGCCGACGTTCTGACCTGGTCTGCAGTGCCGCTTACGCCGATCCCGTTCTACGCCTATATCCTGTGGAGAGGGTGGACGGCGCGCAAGGGTGACCTCGCCTCGCACAAGCGCATTATGCTCGGGCTGATGATCATGCTGACCCAGCCCGCCACGGGGCGGCTGCCGGTCCTTCCGCCGACGCTCTGGGGATTTGCCGGCCTCGGTCTTCTGAGTCTGCTGCTGTTCGTGCCGCTGGCTCGGTGGGACAAGAGCACATTGGGGCATGTGCATCCCGCAACGAAGCTGGGCGCGGGGGTCATGGTGGCGATCCTGGTCGTGCAAACAGCATGCATGGCGATGCCGGATCTGTGGAAACCGTTTGTGATGCTGCTGCCGGGCATAGCGGCCTGACAAGCGCCCATTACGCCTGATCGCCGTGTTTCGTGCCGGTCGGCGCATGTGGGGCGTTGACGCGCGGCTGCGATATCGCGACAGGCCATGGAACTTCGCCACTCACCGCTGCTTTGGACGGACATGACTTATTTCAGGCAAAAGCGGGTGGCCCGCCCGATCCGGCCATGACCGACTGGGTTCTCCACCTGATCGATGCCGGGGGCTATTGGGGCATCTTCGCCCTGATGGTGCTTGAGAATATCTTTCCCCCCATCCCCTCTGAGCTCATCATGGGTGTCGGAGGCATTCGCGTGGGGCAGGGGCGGATGGAACTGATCCCGCTGCTGATTTCCGGTACGATCGGGACTACCATCGGCAACTATGCATGGTTCATGGTGGGGTGGAAGCTCGGCGTTCACCGTCTGCGCCCTCTAGTCGACCGCTACGGGCGCTGGGCGACGATCGAATGGAGCGACGTCGAGGCGATCAACCGCTTGTTCGAACGCTATGGCCAGATGATCGTGTTCGTGCTGCGCTTCATGCCGACCTTCCGGACGATGGTATCGCTCCCCGCCGGGCTGTTCCGCATGGGGCATATCCGCTTTCTGCTCTGGACGGCGGCAGGCGCACTGATCTGGAACATTGTACTCGCGGGCGCGGGTTATTACCTGGGCGCGAATTTCAAGAAGATCGACGACTATGTCGGCCCTGCGGCAACGGTTACCGTAGTGGTGATCGCCATTGCCTATGTATGGCGATTGATGACGTGGAAGCCGTCGGGAAAATCGGCGGACTGATCATGCTCGCGGATGGGCGTTGCGATAGACGTCCATCAGATGCGCGGCATCGACCTGCGTGTAAATCTGGGTCGATGAGAGGCTGGCGTGGCCCAGCAGTTCCTGAAGCGAGCGGAGATCCGCTCCGCGCCCCAGCAAATGCGTCGCGAAGCTGTGCCTCAGGGCGTGGGGGGTGGTCCGCTCCGACATCTGGAGCCGCCGCCGCGCAGCGCGCACCGCGCGGCGGATGATGGCGGGAGAGAGCGCTCCGCCGCGTGCGCCTCGGAACAGGGGCGTGGCGTTCGATGTCGCGTAAGGGCAGGCACCGACATAAGTATCGATCGCCTCGCGCAGTTGCGGGAGCAGGGGGACGATGCGGGTCTTGCCGCGCTTGCCGGTAACGCGCAGCGTTTCGCCCAAGGGAAGCGTCGCTCCGGTGAGCGAAAGCGCCTCACTGATTCGCAGACCAGCGCCGTAGAGCAGCAGCAGCACCGCCCAGTCGCGCGCGGCGATCCACGGTTCTTCCGCCGCTTCCGCGACGTCTTCGGCCAGCGCCATGACGTCATCGGGAGCGACCGGCCGGGGCACACCACGCTTGATTTTCGGCCCTCGCACAGCAGGCGAACGGGCATCCTCACCCCCGGCGAATTTCAGGAAGGCGCGGATTGCCGACAATTCGCGCGCGGCCGACGCATTGCCGATGCCCTCGTTGCGGCGATGCGCGAGGAAGGCGCGAAGATCTGCTGTGGGAAGATCGGCAAGCAGCGCAGGGCAGGGCGGCTCGCCGCGATGCTGGGTAAGAAACGCGAGCAGCCTTTCGGCACCGGCGACATAGGCCCGTACCGTGTGGTCCGATCGCCGCCGTTCGAGCGCGAGGTGCCGTCGCCAACCGGCAATCCATGTAAGGCTCTGCGCATCCATCGGATGGCTATAGCACGATGTCCGGCAGGATGGCATCCAGCAGCAGCATGCCTTCCGGCGTCACAGTGAGACGGTCGGCGGAGCGGGTCAGGAGGCCCAGCGCCGAAAGGCGTGCGATGGCAACGTCGTCGACAAGCGCCTTAGCGGGAACACGCGTTCGGGCGGCGATGCGTTCCAGATCGATTCCCTCCGCCAGACGCAGGCCCATCATCAGCGCTTCCGCGGCGCGTTCGTCGGGAGGCAGGAGCGTTTCGCGTTCGCACCCATGGCCGTTGCGTGCGATTGCACTCAGCCAGTTTTCCGGTTTGCGATGGCGCTGTGTTGCGGCGTTGCCTCGGCGGCCATGCGCGCCGGGGCCGACGCCGACATAATCGCCGTAGCGCCAGTAGGTCAGGTTGTGGCGGCTTTCCTGGCCCGCGCGGGCGTGGTTGCTGATTTCATAAGCAGGGATGCCCGCTGCCTGTGTCATCGCCTGCGTCCGTTCGAAGAGGTCGGCGGCCTCGTCCGCGTCGGTGGGCTTGAAATCGCCGCGCCGGACCATCGTTTCGAAGCGCGTGCCCGGCTCGATCGTCAGTTGATACAGCGAGAGATGCCCGGTGCCAAAGGCAAGGGCGCGAGCCAATTCGGCTTCCCATTGAGCCGGTGTCTGATCGGGGCGGGCGTAGATCAGGTCGAAGCTCACCCGCTGGAAAACCGACTGCGCGGTCTCGAGTGCTGCAAGACCTTCGTCCACACCATGCGCCCGACCCAGAAATGCCAGAGCCGCGTCGTCGAGCGCCTGAAGGCCGAGCGAGACACGGTTGACGCCCGCCCGCCCGATGTCGGCGAAGCGCGCGGCTTCGACCGAATTGGGGTTTGCCTCCAGCGTGATCTCGATGTTGTCGGCAAACCGCCAGTGCCCCGCAGCCGCCTCAATCAGGTCTGCGACGAGCGCGGGCGGCATCAGCGAAGGCGTGCCGCCGCCAAAAAAAATGGATCCGAGGGTGCGTCCGGGGGTCTGACCCGCTTCATAGGTCATGTCCGCGAGCAATGCCGTGCGCCACAGCGCGACGTCCACGGCTTCGCGCACATGACTGTTGAAATCGCAATAGGGGCATTTCGAGACGCAGAACGGCCAGTGGATATAGAGCGCGAGGGGCGGTGCGACCAAGTTCAGAACACCGCCGCCACCAGTTGCCGGAACGCGTCGGCCCGGTGACTCATCGCGTGCTTCGCGGCGGGGTCCATTTCGGCGAACGTGACGTCATGCCCATAAGGCACAAAGATCGGATCGTAGCCGAAGCCCTTGTCGCCGCGCGGTGGCCAGACGATCCGGCCGTCGACACGTCCTTCGAACGCCTCGACATGGCCATCAGGCCAGGCGAGTGCCAGGGCGCAGACGAAATGGGCGTCATGCCCGGCGCCTGGCCCTTGTGCGAGGATCTGGTCCCATACGCGGCGCATGGCGACGGTGAAGTCCTTGTCCGATCCTGCCCAGCGGGCGGAGAAGATGCCTGGCTCGCCCCGCAAGGCCTCAACGCACAGGCCGCTGTCGTCGGACAGGGCGGGGAGGCCGGACAGGTCAGCGGCGGCCAGCGCCTTGAGTTCCGCATTGGCGATGAAGGTGGTGCCGGTTTCCTCCGGTTCGGGGAGGCCCAATGCGCCCGCCGAAATCGGCTCGACCCCATGTGGCCCCAGCAGCTCCGCGATTTCCCGCACCTTGCCCTGATTGTGGCTGGCAATCACGAGCTTGCCGGGCGTCAGTTTGCGGATCGCCTGCGGCGCAACATGTTCGGGATCGAAATCCTCGCTCATCGGCCAGTAGCCTGCCGCTGGGCCGCGAAAATCTGGCCGCAGCCGATGCGGGCGAGGCGCAGGAGCCTGAGCAGTTCCTCCTCGTCAAAGGTCGCGCCTTCCGCTGTCGCCTGCACCTCGGCGATCTTGCTGTCGCCGGTCAGGACGAAATTGGCGTCGGCCTCGGCGGAACTGTCCTCGATATAATCGAGGTCGAGCACCGGAGTACCCTGATGGATGCCACAGCTGATCGCCGCGACCTGCTGGATGATCGGGTCTTCCTTGAGCGCGCCGCTCGCGAGCAGCTTGTCGATCGCGATGCGCAGGGCGACCCATGCGCCGGAGATGGACGCCGTGCGGGTGCCGCCGTCGGCCTGGATGACATCGCAGTCGATGGTGATCTGCCGCTCACCAAGCTTTTTCATGTCGACCACTGCGCGGAGCGAGCGGCCAATCAGACGCTGAATTTCCTGCGTACGGCCGGATTGCTTGCCCTTGGCGGCTTCGCGGCTGCCGCGCGTATGGGTCGCGCGAGGAAGCATGCCATACTCTGCCGTCACCCAACCCTCGCCCTTGCCGCGTAGGAAAGGCGGTACGCGCTCTTCGACCGAGGCGGTGCAGAGCACCCGCGTATCGCCGAAGCTGATGAGGCAGCTCCCTTCGGCGTGAACGGTGAAACCCGGCTCCATCGTGATGGTGCGCATTTGATCGGGGGTACGGCCAGATGGGCGCATGCGATGTCTCTCCTAGGGGCGGGAAGTGCCCGGTCGGTTGCGCCTTATTCTGCAACCGACGCCGCGGCAAGGGCGGAAGGCAAGGGAACGGGGTTGTTCATCTGGCAGAAAGGAACGGCATTCCGCGCAATATTGTGTGGGAGAGGCAAATTTGCAGTTTACCGTCTCCACCCAACAATTGGCCGCGCTTCTGGTTCATTGAGGCGAACCAATTGGGTTGATGCCGGGTTGACGCTGCATGATGAACATAGCTCCCCCGCTTCGCCCCGCCCGGACCGCGATCGCCGCTGTTCTGGTTCTTGCCTCCACTCCGCTGCTGGCGCAGACCGTGCCGCCGCCGTCTGAACCGACTGCGCCCGACACTCCGCCACCGGTCGTTGCGACGGTGCCTTCGGCGCCCGCCCCCGCTCCGGCGGTGGTTGCGCCAGCGGCCGCGCCGCCGGTTGTTTCCACGGTTTCACCCTCGGCTCCGGTTCAGGAAGCCGTTGCCGCTCCCGTTGAACGGTCCGCTCCTCGTGCCGCAACGACGCCCGCAAGGCGCACCCCGGTTGTTGAGCGTGCTCCTGCGGAAGAGCGCGTAGCCTCGCCCCTCGATACAGCTCCGGCGGCTCCTTTGGCATCCGCTCCGGCAACATCTCCCGCGGTGACCCCTGTCGAGACTGACCTTACGTCGGCTCCCGTTGCTGCTGAGCCTGCGGTTCAGTCGGACGCTGCCGACAGCCCCGACACTGGCGCGACTGTGGCGCTGGTCGGCGGTATTGCGCTGCTCGCCGGTGCCGGTGCGGTCTACGCCCTGCGTCGCCGCAAGCGTGAACCGGAGTTCGTTGCAACGTCTGCTGCACCGATCATCGATCCGGATCGCGTGAGCAGGATTGATGCGACAGATACGCCTTTGGCAGAGCCGACGTCACCGGTTGTGGAGCGCCCACGCGAGATCGTGGCTCCTCAGGAGCGTTTTGCCTTCAGTCCGACGGCTCCTGCGGCTACAATCGCCCCGGTCGTTTCCGATGCTGTGGTGGAGCGCGAACCACAACGCCAACCACAACGCCAACCTCTCCCTGCATCGGCTTTGGCCAACCAGAGTCTGGAAGACATGATCGCGGCTCCGCCGTCGCGCGAAAATCCGTTCCTCACCCGGAAGAATCGCCTTCGCCGCGCGGGTTTCTTGCTTCGGCAGGACAACCACGGTGACCGAAGCACGGCGGGTGCAATGTCGACCCCGGCTACGGCACCGTCCCCCGATCGTGCTCAGGTCTATACGTATGGCGGTAAGGGCGGCACGTCGCCGCTTGGCAGGCCGAAGCCGGTCTTTCAGTAATCATGCTGAACTGAACATAAGGGGCACCTTTCGCAAGGAAGGTGCCTCTTCCTGTGTACGACAGATGTGCAGCGCATTGAGGAATGGTTCCGCCTGTCCTACATTGACGCCATGTCAGTGACCCCAATCAGCGAAATGAGCGAGCGTACGCGCGATATTTTCCGACTTGTGGTCGAAAATTATCTTGGCACCGGAGCGCCGGTGGCGTCACGGACGATCAGCCAGCTTCCCGGCCTTAACCTGTCTTCCGCCTCGATCCGCAATGTAATGCAGGATCTGGAGGAGCTGGGCCTGCTTTCGTCCCCCCATATTTCGGCCGGGCGCATGCCGACGGAAACCGGTCTGCGTATTTTCGTCGACGGCATCATGCAGGTGGCGGAACCTTCGGAAGAAGATCGCCGCGTGATCGAACAGCAGCTCGCACAGAGCGGGCCCATTGAAAACGCGCTGGCGGCGGCGACGACGGCGCTGTCGGGCTTGTCATCCTGCGCCGGGATCGTGCTTGTCCCCAAGCGGGAACCCACGCTGCGTCAGTTCAGCTTCATCCCCCTGGGCCAGACCGATCAAGGTGCCCAAGCGCTCGCCGTGCTGGTGGGCGAGGACGGATCGGTCGAAAACCGGGTGATCGATCTCCCTCCCGGCGTGACACCTTCCATGCTCACTGAGGCGGGGAACTATCTCTCGGCCCGGCTTGGCGGACTGACGCTGCGGCAGGCTCAGGAGCGGCTGGCACAGGAGCTGGTACGGGACCGTGCCACGCTGGACGATGTGGCGCGCGATCTGGTCGAGCGGGGGTTGGCGGTATGGACGTCCGATGCGTCGGACCGGCCAATCCTGATCGTCCGGGGGCAGGCGAACCTCATCGACGAGCATGCCTCGGCCGATCTCGACCGGGTCCGACAACTTCTCGAGGAACTCGAGGGCAAGGAAGAGATCGCCCGGCTGATGGAAAGCGCGCTGGTCGCATCGGCGACGAAAATATTCATCGGATCGGAGAACAAGCTCTTTTCCCTGTCGGGTTCTTCGGTCATAGCCGCGCCGTACCGCAATGGGGATGGCCGGGTGATCGGCGTCGTCGGGGTCATCGGCCCAACCCGCTTGAACTATGCCCGGGTAATTCCCATGGTGGATTTCACCGCTCAAACCCTGTCGAGACTGATACGATGAACGAAGACCAGAAAGAAATGGATACTCCCGGTATGGAACATGAAGCGCAGGAACCGTCCGCAGAACAGGGCGTCGAGGATGCGATCCATCCGCTGGAGCAGCAACTGACCGCAATCCAGGAAGAGCTGGCGACCGCGAAGCAGGATGTGCTTTACGCCCATGCCGAAACACAGAATGTGCGGCGGCGGATGGAGAAGGAACTCGCGGACGCCCGCGCCTATGCGTCGACCGCGTTTGCGCGCGACATGCTGTCGGTCGCCGACAATCTGGGGCGCGCGCTCGATTCCATTCCGGCCGACCTGCGCGAAGACGAGAAGTTCAAGTCGCTCGTCGTGGGGTTGGAAGCGACCGGCCGGGAGTTGGAAAGCATTTTCCGCAAGAACGGCATCGAACGGATCGCGGCGCTCGGCATGCCTCTGGACCCGAACCAGCATCAGGCGATGGTGGAAATGCCCAGTGACCAGGAACCCGGCACGATCGTACAGGAAATGCAGGCCGGTTACATGATCAAGGAGCGCCTGCTGCGTCCTGCATTGGTAGGGGTCGCGAAGAAGCCCGACTAAAGCCGTCGGTCACTCCGGAAGCGGTTCCTTATCGCGTGCGAAAGGGCAAGGTCGCTTCCAGATCCCCGAGGGGCGGCGCGTTTTTCGGACTGGCGCCCATCCGCCACAGAAAGGCGTGGCGGACGATTTCCGCCTGCTGTTCAATCCCGTAGCGGGCGAAGGGCTTGCCGGGTTCCAGCACATAATCATAGCGGCACCAGGGATGGCGCATCAGGGACAGATACCAGCGGCCCTTGCTTTGCGCCTGCCACACATGGGTCATTTCGTGGATGAAATGACCCTGCATGGTGAGGCTGTTATCGCAGAAATCCGGGCAGTAAAGGTCGCCATGCGGATGGAACCACAGGTGGCCATCGGGTGCCATCGTGACACGCGGCGGATGGAACAGCCAATATTTGCGCCGATGGATACGCACCGCGTCATAGTCGATCGCGTCGCCGAACATGGTTGCCGCAAGCGCACGTTCGCCCTCCGTTAAAGCCCGCGACGACAGGTCAGCGCTCGTCCGTCGACGGGGCGGCGTCACCCGGCTTGCGGATTGCCGCATCGACGATCAGGCGGTCCCCGTTGGAGAAGAACAGCGTCATCGGCAGTTTGCCGTCCTTGACGATAGCGGGGTTGATCGCCCAGATCATCAGATGCTTGCCGCCGGGCGCGAAGGCGACTTTGCCCTTGGCGGGCACAGCCACCGAATCAAGAGGCTGCATGCGCATCATGCCGCCTTCGCCCATCATGCTTTCGTGCATTTCAATCCGCTGCGCTCCATCTGCGGTAACGCTCCGCAGCGTTACGGCCTCCGGGCCACCATGGATGACGAAATAGCCACTGGACGGATTGTTCGGCTGCGCGCTCAGGCCGACCCACGCCTGATCCACATAAAGCGGATCTGGGTCGGCACAGGACGCCAAGGCAAAGGGCGCGCAAAATGCCGCGAGAAACCTCCGGAACGGGGAGGGGAAATGCATGGGGCTCTCCATATTGGTCTGTATCAAAACCGGGCGAACGACACTCTAATCGCACGACATCCTTGTGCCAAGCGAATGCGCGCCTATATCGCATCTCGAACCGGCGTTGGATCTGGCCCCGTGTGGCAGCTCCGGCCCGTCAACCGCTGAAACTTTGGGGTTAAGAGGAACTACATGGCTAAAGTTATTGGTATCGACCTTGGGACGACGAACAGCTGCGTTGCGGTGATGGACGGCGGCAAGCCAAAGGTTATCGAGAATTCGGAAGGCGCCCGCACCACGCCGTCGATCGTTGCGTTCACCAAGGATGGCGAGCGCCTGATCGGTCAGCCCGCGAAGCGCCAGGCCGTCACCAACCCGGATAACACCGTTTCCGCCGTGAAGCGCCTTATTGGTCGTCGTTTCGATGACCCGATGACGGCGAAGGACATGGAGCTGGTGTCCTATACCATTTCCAAGGGCCCGAACGGCGACGCTTGGGTGAAGGCCGGTGGAGAAGATTATTCGCCGTCGCAGATTTCCGCCTTCACGCTGCAGAAGATGAAGGAAACCGCCGAGAGCTATCTCGGTGAGACGGTGACGCAGGCCGTCATTACGGTCCCCGCCTATTTCAACGACGCCCAGCGTCAGGCGACCAAGGATGCAGGTCGCATCGCCGGTCTCGAAGTGCTGCGTATCATCAACGAACCGACGGCGGCGGCGTTGGCCTATGGCCTCGACAAACAGGACGGCAAGACGATCGCGGTCTATGACCTTGGCGGCGGCACGTTCGATATCTCCGTGCTGGAAATCGGCGACGGTGTGTTCGAGGTGAAGTCCACCAATGGCGACACTTTCCTGGGCGGCGAAGATTTCGACGCGAAGATTGTCGAATATCTTGCCGACGAGTTCAAGAAGGCGGAAGGCATTGACCTGCGCGGTGACAAGCTTGCCCTGCAGCGCCTGAAAGAAGCGGCGGAAAAGGCGAAGATCGAGCTGTCCTCGGCGGCGACGACCGAAGTCAACCTGCCTTTCATTACCGCCGACCAGAACGGGCCGAAGCACCTCGTCAAGACGATCAGCCGCGCCGATCTGGAGCGCCTTGTCGCCGACCTTATCAAGCGGACACTGGAGCCGTGCAAGAAGGCGCTGGCCGATGCCGGCGTTTCGGCAAGCGATATCAGCGATGTGGTGCTTGTCGGCGGCATGACCCGCATGCCGCGCGTGCGCGAAGTGGTGAAGGAGTTCTTCGGCAAGGAGCCCCACACGGGCGTCAACCCTGATGAAGTCGTTGCCATGGGTGCGGCCATTCAGGCGGGCGTGTTGCAGGGTGACGTCAAGGACGTGCTGTTGCTCGACGTGACGCCGCTGTCGCTGGGCATCGAGACCCTGGGTGGCGTGTTCACCCGCATGATCGACCGCAACACGACAATCCCGGCGAAGAAGAGCCAGGTCTATTCGACCGCCGACGACAACCAGCAGGCGGTCACGATCCGCGTGTTCCAAGGCGAGCGTGAAATGGCGGCGGACAACAAGCTGCTGGGTCAGTTCGATCTCGTCGGCATTCCGCCCGCACCGCGTGGCGTGCCTCAGATCGAGGTGACGTTCGATATCGACGCGAACGGCATCGTCAACGTCAGTGCCAAGGACAAGGGAACCGGCAAGGAACAGCAGATCAAGATTCAGGCTTCGGGTGGCTTGTCCGATGCCGATATCGATCAGATGGTCCGCGATGCCGAGCAGTTTGCCGAGGACGACAGGAAGCGTCGCGAGGCGGCCGAGGCGAAGAACAACGCAGAGAGCCTGATCCACACCACCGAGCGTCAGCTTGAAGAGCATGCGGACAAGGTCGATGCGTCGCTCAAGAGCGAGATCGAAACTGCGATCGCAGCAGCCAAGTCTGCGGTCGAGGGTGGTGATCCGGAGGCGATGAAGACGAAGGCACAGGAACTCGCGACGGTGGCGATGAAACTGGGCCAGGCGATCTACGAGAAGGAGCAGGCCGCGGCCGCTTCTCCCGACGCGGGTGAGACGGCGAAGAAGGACGACGATGTCGTCGACGCCGAGTTCTCCGAAGTGGACGAAGACAACAAGGCCTAACGGACAATGACCGTTTCCGCTGTCCCCGCCGGTGCTGATGCAGTATCGGCGGGGAAGTGATGCGACGGGCGGGGGCGCGATGAGCACTCAGGTAGATTTTTACGAGCTTCTGGAGGTCGAACGGACCGCCGACGCCGCCACGATCAAGGCGGCTTATCGCAAGCTCGCTATGAAATTCCACCCGGACAAGAATCCGGGCTGCACGGACAGCGAAAACAAGTTCAAGGCGATCAGCCACGCCTATGATTGTTTGAAAGACGATCAGAAGCGGGCCGCCTATGACCGGTTCGGCCATGCTGCGTTTGAGAATGGCGGTCCCGGTAACGGTTTCGGCGGCGGCGCCGGCGGATTTTCGGACCTCGGGGATATCTTCGAAACGATTTTCGGCGGCGGTTTCGGCGGTGGCGGTGCCGCCGGTCGCAAGGCGAATCGCCGTGGCGCAGACCTGCGCTACGACCTCGAAATCACGTTGGAAGAAGCCTTTAACGGCAAGACCATGCCGATCACCATCGACGTGTCCGCGCCGTGTGAGGAATGCGACGGATCGGGCGCGACGCCGGGAACGGGCGTCAAGACCTGCACGACCTGCAACGGCCATGGCCAGGTCCGTGCGCAGCAGGGCTTTTTCGTCGTCGAACGGACCTGTCCGTCTTGCCACGGAGCGGGTCAGGTGATCGAAACGCCGTGCCGGTCCTGCCGGGGCGAAGGCCGTGTGGACAAACGCAAAACGCTGTCCGTCAATATTCCAGCGGGGGTCGACGACGGAAATCGCATCCGGCTGAGCGGTGAGGGAGAGTGCGGCGCGCGGGGCGCGCCAGCGGGCGATCTCTATATTTTCCTGCATGTGAAGCGGCACGCCGTGTTTGAGCGGGATGGGACGACTTTGTTCTGCCGCGCGCCCGTCAGCTTTACGACGGCGGCGCTGGGTGGCGAGATCAAGGTGCCGGGCCTCGACCGCCAGACGATCGACATCCGTATTCCACCGGGCATTCAGTCGGGCAAGCAACTGCGCCAGCGCGGCGCGGGCATGCCGGTTGTGAACGGGCGCGGGCGCGGCGACATGGTCGTGCAGATCGAGGTGGAAACGCCCACGCGGCTCAGCGCGAAGCAGAAGGAACTGCTCGAAGCGTTCCGGGCGACCGAGACAGGTGACGAGAGTCCGCAATCGAGCGGGTTCTTCGCCAAGCTCAAGGATATGTGGGAAGACCTGACGGAATAGGCGGCGCTATCTGCGCCGGATTCTCCACAAGGTCGCGATCCCGATGCCGCACCAGATGATGTTCAGCACGACGGAGGGTATTGCGCCGTGCCACGCGGTATTGGCGATGAAGCCTGCCGATCCGATGAGATTCATCCACTGGTAAAGCCGCGAATCGCCTTGCACCCTTCCGGTTGACAGCAGGGCGTATGCACCCAGAACCAACACGGCGCCCATCCAGCCAATGGCTTCCATTGCGAAGTTCATGGCGACAGGTCCTTGGCTGAGCGGGGCATTCCGTCGGCTAGAACCTGCGCTCCTCCCCCGCAACAGATTTGGCGCAACAAAATGCGTGGTTGCTCGTTCCTTCGGCAGCAGAGGAGCGGGAATTGGCAGATATACTTACGGAAACACGATCCGACTTTCTGGAGGCTGTCCTTACCGGCTTGTCGCAGATGCCCAAGGTTATCCCGGCGCGCTATCTTTATGATCGGCGTGGGTCGGAATTGTTTGAGCAAATCACATGCCTGCCCGAATATTACCCGACCCGCACCGAAATCGGCCTGCTCAAGGCGCATGCACACGACATCGCCCGGCTGGTGGGCGTCGGCGGAGCGGTGATCGAGTTTGGATCGGGATCGTCCGTCAAGACGCCGTTGCTGACAGATGCGGTAGATGCGTCCGTCTATGTGCCGATCGACATTTCGCGTGATTTCCTCCGGGAAGCCGCACGTTCGTTTGCGCGCGCCCATCCGACCATGACGGTGGCACCGCTGGCGGGCGATTTTACCCGGCCGCTCGCGTTGCCCCCTGCGGTGGAGGGACAGCGCAAGCTGGGCTTTTTCCCCGGCTCGACCATCGGCAACCTGACGCACAGTGCTGCGGTGGACATGCTCCGATCCATGGCGGAAACGCTGGGAGAAGGGGCTTTCATGGTGATCGGCATGGATTGCCGGAAGAACCCCCGGATCTTCGAAGCGGCTTATGACGATGCAGCGGGCGTAACCGCAGCATTCAATCTGAACATTCTAAAACGGCTCAACAGTGAGCTTGACGGTTCCATCCCGGTCGACGCGTTCGAGCATCGCGCGGTGTGGCATGACGGCATAGGCCGGGTGGAGATGCATCTGGTGGCGCAACGCGACATGTCGTTCCGCGTTGCAGGGAAACTCTTCGCGATGGGCGAGGGGGAGACCATCCACACCGAGAACAGTCACAAATACACCGCGGAAGAAGCGCGACTGCTGGCGCGCACGGGTGGATGGAACCCGCTTGCGATGTGGGTCGACGAGGACGGCCTGTTCGGATTGCACGTGTGGCAGGTCGCGCCCCGGCGGATGGATCCTTGAGCGTGGTCGCGCGCAGCGCGGCGCGTACCCTTCCGTCGTTCTGGATCGATCGCTACCGCGCGGTTCGCCGCGCGACCGAGGCGCTGGTGGCTCCACTTTCGCCGGAAGATTGCCAGGTGCAGTCGATGCCGGATGTCAGCCCGGCGAAATGGCATTTGGCGCATACGAGCTGGTTTTTCGAAACCTTTCTGTTGCGGCCGCATCTGCCGGGATATGCGCTCTTCGATCCGGATTTCGAGCGCCTGTTCAATTCCTACTATAACGGCATCGGGACCCCCTATCCGCGAGCTGAACGGGGGCTGCTGACCCGGCCTCCGCTGTCGGCAGTCAAAGAGTACCGGAAGCATGTCGACCGGAGCATGGCGCAATTCCTGCTCGGTGGAGATGAGAAATATAGCGAAATCATTGAGTTGGGTTTGCAGCATGAGGAGCAGCATCAGGAACTGATGCTGATGGACATTCAGCATGTTCTCTCCTGCAATCCCGCCGATCCAGTCTATTGTGTCGATGGGCCGCGCGCCGACCCGGTGGAGGGCGATCCGGAATGGCTGACATTCCTCCCCGCAGCCCTCGCGGAAATCGGGCATGGTGGCGACGGATTTGCGTTTGACAATGAAAGTCCCCGCCACCGGGCATGGATTGAGGTGTTCGAAATCGCCGACCGGCTCGTCTGTGCCGGCGACTATCTGCAGTTCATGGCGGATGGCGGCTATCAGCGGCCGGAATATTGGCTCGCCGACGGGTGGGACAGGGTGCAAGCCGAAGGCTGGACCGCGCCGCTATACTGGCAGGAAGAAAACGGGCGCTGGACCCGTTTTTCACTGCGCGGGCGGATGGCAATCGACAGCGATGAGCCGGTACTGCACATAAGCCATTACGAGGCAGATGCGTATGCGCGATGGGCGGGAGCGCGCCTGCCCACCGAGGTGGAATGGGAAATTGCCGCCGGGTCCGGCCGGTTGCGCCAGCGGGACGATAGCGCATGGCAATGGACCGCTTCGCCTTATGTCGGTTATCCCGGTTATCGCCCCCTGCCTGGCGCGGTCGGAGAGTATAATGGCAAGTTTATGAGCAACCAGATGGTGCTGCGGGGCGGCTCCCTCGCCACGCCTCCCGGACACGCGCGGCTCACCTATCGCAATTTCTTCCCGCCGCATGCCCGCTGGATGTTTTCCGGAATTCGACTGGCGCGCTAATTTTGCGAGTCCACACCTGGGTAGGGACGGTCCTTGAGCATCGTAGCAAGGTGCACGGCGTTGGATGCCAGCATACTCGCAGTCGATCGCACGATCTTCGGAACTTGCGGCAACTCGTTGAAGTCCGTGCTGCCCATCGCCTCGCCGACCCAGTAGGACACTGCGCCTGCCGGAATTGTCCAGCCGACATCGTTCAGCGCCTGATAGAGATCGGCGCTGATCCTGTGCGCGCCATCCTCATTGCCGACGATCGCCGTAACCGCGACCTTCCCAAAGCTCGGCATGCGGCCTTGCCCATCCGTCTCGCCCAGAAAAGCGTCCATCCGTTCGAGCACCCGCTTGGCAACGCTGGACATTTGGCCGAGCCAGACCGGTGTCGCGAGAATCAGGATGTCCGCTTCGAGAATCCTGCGTCGAAGGGCCGGCCATGCATCGCCTTCGCCCTCGTCGGATGTCACGCCGGGCTTTACATCCTCCTCCACGACACGGACCGTGCCAAGATTTTCAACCCCGTGTTGTGTCAATTCGCCCACGACCAGATCGATCATCGTGTCGGTAGACGAAGGCGCGCCGGAACGCGGTTTGAGGCTACAATTAAGAGCGATGCACGTAAGCGCCATGAAAAGATTCTCCGGTAGGGAAGGGCGCAGGTTCAACCAGCGTGCACGCTGTTGGTTGCGCCGGTACCGCGGGGTGCATCGGCGCTACCGGGACCCGGCGAAGGGCAACCGCCTCCATTTCGGATATATTGCGACGTTGATTGGGAATGTTCCGTAACGGGAAATCGCCAAATGCAATCGGTTGCAGAGCGCGTCGCATATTACTAGACCATTTCGGATGTGAATCTGCGGTGCTGGGGGGTCCGTTGGAACATTCGAAAAATAACATAGGTGTGCTGCGCCTGCTGCTCGCCAGCTTGGTGATTGTCAGTCACTCGCCGGAGATGGTCGATGGCAACCGATCACACGAAATCCTGAACAGCATCTTTCACACTATGTCGCTCGGCGACCTGTGCGTGGACGGATTTTTTCTGCTGAGCGGTTATCTCATTACTCAGAGCATGGAGAAGACCGCGTCGCTGCCGACCTATCTCGCCCACCGAATATTACGGATCTATCCCGGATTTATTGCCTGTTTCCTCTTGTGCGTGTTCGTGCTCGCACCGGCGCTGCGCGCGGAGATAGGAGGGCAGCTCCGGCAGACGTTCCTGACACTGGTGCTGCTGGGCACTCCTCCGGTCTACGCCGGGCAAATGCCGGGGCTCGCTGAACCGAACCAACTCAACTGGTCGATGTGGACGATTGCCTATGAATTCCGCTGCTATCTGATGGTCGCGCTGCTCTGGGCCATTGGAATAATGTCGCGCCGTGCGGTGGTGCTGGGACTGACTATACTCGCGGTGGGGGCGCATGTCGCGTCAACCTATCCAGAGGTGGCTGACAGGATGCAATGGCCGTTTCCGCTGCCCTATCGATGGCAGATACTCGGCGGCATCCCGGAAAATATCCGCCTTATGTCACACTTTCTGATCGGTACGAGCGCCTATCTGTACCGTGACGATCTGGAAAAGAATCTAACGGCCCCGATTGCGGCCCTTTTGACGGTCGCCATGCTGGGCTGCATGTTCCACCCGCACTTGGCAGACACCGCTGTGGGTCTGCTGGGCGGGTTTCCCTTGTTCTGGTTGGCGCTGAAGGCGGATTTGGGCAGGTTTCAGCGTATCAACGATCGTTGGGATATCAGCTATGGTGTCTATCTCTATGGTTGGCCGATCGGCATTACGTTGCGCTGGATCTATCCGGGTTTGGACGCTTGGCTATTGGTGAGTGCGACCCTGCCGCTGGCGCTGCTGTGCGGCGTGTTGAGTTGGCACTGGGTGGAAAAGCCCGTGAAGGGACTGCGCAAAAAGATCGATAGGAAAAGCGTGCGCTCCGATGCAGATCTCGCCCATAGCGCGTCCGGCCTTTGATGGCCGAAATCCGAGTATGGGCCGTCAGGATGAACGTTGGCGTCGTCAAAGATAATCACGGTTCCGGGCCCCGGCCGGGTCATGATCGTCGTCTAGGCAACAGGGTAGGCGCCACACGGAACCCGCATCTCGTACACTTGACCAACCGGAGCGGGTCGGCAATAGAGCGTTTTTCTCTGGAGATGGTATGGCTGCGACAAAGGGAGGAAGCTGGGACAGGCTTTTGGACGCCGCCGAGCACGTCTTCTCGGAAAAGGGATATGACGCGGCCACCACGCGACAGATCGCCGCCCTCTCCGGGGACACTCTTGGGACGCTGAGTTATCATTTCAAGACGAAGGACGTCCTCCTTCGAGAGGTGCTTACGCGGCGTTTTGAGGAGATGAACGGACTCCGCCGCGCAATGTACAACGATTTCTTGATGAAGCGCGGGGGAGGGGTCCCCGATCTGGACGAGGCGATTACCGCAATCGTCTTGCCGATGATGAAATTGGCGCTGAAGGGTGAACCGGGCTGGCGAAATTATATCAGTTTGTTTTGCCGACTGATGTACGTGACCACTGAGGATCATAATAAGATCATTCCCCAGTTGCTCGATCCGATCGGTATCGAACTCTTGGGTTGGCTGAAGGCGGCTTGTCCTCCTTCCACACATACCAACCTGGCCTATGCCTATCAGTTTATGATCGGGTGCATGCTGGACAGCGTTGTCGAGGCCAAAAATGACCGATTGAACCGCATTTCGGCAGGTGCCGCGAGCGCCGCGAATTTTTTGGCCGTGAGCGAACGGCTGCTTCCTTTCGTTATTGCCGGAACAAAGGCCGTTCTCAACATTCCTCCCCGCTGACGGAGCGACAGGATAGTGGACCTATCCAGACCAATTGCAGGTTGACAGTCGGTCGATCGTACGACAGACTGCATGAAATCAAAATTGGGAGAGTAGAGCGGATGTCGAAGTGGGCGTATAACAAGGGACTTCAGGAGATTGGACCTGGCGCATATGCTTATCTGCAGCCGGACGGATCCTGGGGTTGGAACAACGCCGGCCTTATCACGGATGGCGATCAAAGTTTACTTGTCGACACGCTGTTCGGCCTGAAACTGACCGGTGAAATGCTGGCAACAATGGCGGACGCCATTCCTGCCGCGCAAAATATCAACATTCTTGTAAATACGCATAACGACGCGGATCACATTTTCGGCAATCAGCTTGTGAAGGGCGCGCATATCCTGGCATCCAAGGCGGCAGCCGATGAATTTCTGAATGTGACGCCGGAGGACTATCGCAAGATATTTGGCAATTGGCAGGAGTTGGGGGCAGGCGCCCACTATATTCATGAGAATTGCGCGTTGACCGTTGAGGACGCTGCGGGCGTGGTCGTCACCTTGCCGCATGAAACGTTCCTGAAAGAAAAGCGCCTCAAGGTTGGCGACAAGGACGTCATCCTTACGGCAGTGGGACCTGCCCATTCAAGCGGTGACGTGCTCGTCCACTCGGTCCAGGACCGCGTTGTCTATACAGGTGACTTGCTGTTCAACCAATCGTTCCCCGTGCTTTGGGAGGGGTCTATCGAGGGGTGGATCGCTGCATGCGATCACATCCTCTCGCTCGACGTGGACGTGGTGATGCCGGGCCATGGCCCCATTGCCGAGAAGTCCAACATCGTGGAATTTCGTGATTTCATGGTTCGGTTCCGGGCGGAAACGCGAGCGCGGTTCGATGCCGGTCTGTCCATCATGGATGCGGCCCTTGAAATATCCGAACTTCCCGATCTTCCGGACTGGGATCTGCCCGAACGGATCATCGGCGCCGTGAATTTCCTTTACCGTAGGTACGGCAGCCCGGAAGCGACGGGCAATTTTCTGGAAATCTACGGGCTTTTCGATCGCTTTCTGGACAAGCGCGCGAAGCGCGCCGCTGCCGATCATTCGGCGTGCGGACATTCGCATTAGGAGAATATATTCTCAAAGAAAAAAGGAGAGAGACCGATGTCTGACGTGGCGGAAATATCCGACAAGGCATTGATGCCCCCGGCAATAGCGGAGCGTATTGTCAGTCCCGCCGCATTTGCGGAGTGGAACGGAATCAACGCGGATTTTGCGTATCTTCGGCGTGAGTTGCCATTGGCGATGGCCTCGCCCGAGGGTTATGATCCGTTTTGGGTGGTTACCAGGTACGCCGACGTGCGGGAAGTCAGCCATCAGCCTGACATATTCCCCTCCAACGGTTATCGTTGCATCTTGTCCAGCAAGGCCGCGCTGGCGGAAATGGACGCTCCCGGCGCCCCGCCTTTCCTGCGCGCGCTCATCACCATGGACCCACCGGAGCACTGGGCCAATCGGCGCCTTACTTTTGCAGATTTCGCTCCCAAGGGCGTCAAGGGTCTGGAAGAGTCGATCCGGGCCATTGCCGTTCAGTCGGTCGAGGAATTTCTGGCGAAGGGTGGATCGGCTGATTTTGTCGAGGACGCCGCGTTACGCTATCCGCTTCGCGTCATCCTGAAATTGCTGGGCCTTCCGAGCGAGGACGAGGATCACATCCTGCGTCTGACGCAAGCCTTTCAAAGCCCGCAGGATCCAGATTATGGTACGGCGGACGAAGGCGTCGCACTCGATCATAACGTGCTGGAAGACTATAAGGACTATTTCTATGCGCTGGTCGATCGGCTGCGCGCAAACCCGGACAATTCCATCAGTTCCAAGATCGCAAACGGAATGGTGGATGGAAAGCTGCTCTCGCACTGGGAAGCCATGAGCCAGATGGTCGTCGTGGCCACAGCCGGGCACGATACGACCTCGGCGTCGACAGCGGGCGCAATGTGGGCACTGGCGGAGAGGCCGGACCTGGTCGACCGTATTCGGGCTGATCGTTCGCTCATTCCGCATTTGGTCGACGAAGGCGTCCGCTGGGCCAGTCCGCTGCTGAATTTCATGCGTACCGCTGCGGTCGATTATGAGCTGCATGGCCAAACCATCCGCAAGGGCGACTGGGTCATGATGTCCTATCTTTCGGCAAACCGGGACGAGGATGTATTCGAGGATCCCGAGACGTTTTCGCTCGACCGTCCCCTGAATGTTCACCTTGGTTTCGGCCATGGCCCGCATCTTTGTCTGGGCCGAAATATAGCCAATCTTGAGATGCGCATTTTTTATGAAGAGCTGTTCAAGCGCTTGGCTTCGGTGGAGCTGGCAGGGCCGCCGACACGAACGCATTCGGCCAACCTCTGCTCGATCAAGAGTTTGCCGGTAAATTTCTCCTGTCTGTGACATAGCGAGCATCGCATCGGTCACGGAGTGTGTGATCGCGGCGTATCTCTCATGCGGCATCGGACGGATGGCGATCACGCGGTCGAACGCGCAGAAATGTCTCTGGGGCAATAAGCCGTCGGCCAATGCTGCGCACATGGAAGCCGGTGAAGCAGACGCCAAGGACCAAGGAACGAATTTATGGAAGTGTTCGATCTTGTTCGCAAAGCCGCAATCGTGGCGGCGTCACCGTGCGGCATCCGCCGTCCGATTGCCGAAGCCGGACCACGGCGTGTGATCCCGCGCGCTCGTACCGGAAAACCGCACGATGTCACCGGCCAGAAGATCCTTGCTGATGGCCCGGCAGCGGTCCGCGGAGGCTTTTGATGAAGGCGCTGCTGTCCGTGAAGTCCGGTGGGCCTGAGACGCTCGAACTGACCGAGGTTCCTACGCCGGAGCCCGGCAAAGGCCAATTGCGTGTACGGGTGCTGGCCTGCGCCCTCAACTTTCCCGACGTCCTGATCATCGAGGATAAATATCAGTTCAAACCGGAACGTCCCTTTGCCCCGGGTGCCGAAATCTCTGGGGAGGTCGACGCGGTCGGCGAGGGCGTGACCGGCTGGGCCGTGGGGGATAGGCTGATCGCTGTCATTGTGCCCAATGGCGGGCTTGCGGAACAGGTCATTGTCACGGCCGAGGCAGCCATTCCGATGCCCAAGGATGCCGACCCTGTTGAGGGTGCCGCCCTGATTTTCACTTATGGCACGACCATCCATGCGCTGATGGATCGGGGCAAGCTCAAGGCAGGGGAAACACTGCTTATTCTGGGTGCGGCTGGCGGTATCGGCCTGTCGGCCATTGAGATCGGCAAGGCTCTGGGCGCCACCGTCGTCGCGGCGGTTTCAAGTGAGGACAAGGCCGCTGCGGCGCGCGAGGCCGGTGCCGACCGCACGCTGATTTACGGCCGGGCTCCCTTTGACAAGGATGCGTCCCGTGCTTTGGCGAAGGCCTTCAAGGACGCGGTTGGCCCCGAAGGTGCCCACGTCATTTACGACCCTGTCGGTGGCGATTATGCGGAACCCGCATTGCGGAGCATCGCCTGGGAAGGGCGGTATCTGGTCGTCGGTTTCCCCGCGGGCATTCCGAAAATTCCCCTCAATCTCACGTTGCTGAAGGCGTGCGACGTGCGCGGGGTGTTTTGGGGGGCGTTCATGGAGCGAGAACCCGAACGGCACAGACGGCATGTCGATCAGTTGCTCGCCTGGTGGAGCGAGGGGCAAATCCGCCCACGCATCGACCGCGTCTATGATCTGGCCGACGGTGGCGCGGCCATCACACGCCTGGCCAGTCGATCGGCGATCGGAAAAGTCGTCGTGAAGGTCGCGTCGGATTGAACGCAATAAACAGACGTCCCTGAGTGAGCGAGGATTGCTTATGTCGAACTTTGGCTTTGGTCGCCCCAAGGATGGGCTTATTCAGATGGCGTATACCGTGCCGGATGTTCGCAAGGCGATGGCCTACTGGACCGATCATATGAACGCCGGACCATGGTATCTTGTGGAGAATTTCTCGGGCGGCGATCCGGTCTATCGGGGCAGGCCCTGTGATGCGCTGATCAACGCCGCGCTGGGCTTTGCTGGCTCGATGCAGATCGAGCTGATCGAGCTGGCCAATGATGAGCCGGGAATTCAACGTGATGCTATCCGCTCCTACGGATATGGTTTCCACCATTTCGGGCAAGCCTGCACCGATATCGAGGCGGAGCGCGCTCGCTATGAGGCTCTCGGCTATGCGAACGTTTTTCATGCCTGGATGCCAAGCGGGGATGAGGTCTATTTCATGGAGGCGTCAGGACCGGATGGATACCGGCTGGTCGAGTTAATCTCGTCCGGTCCCGTCATTGATGCCGCCTTCACCAAAATGTGGAGGAGCTCGATTGATTGGAACGGCAGTCAGCCCGTTCGTCCGTTCGAGGAGCTGTTTCAATGATCGCTCCCGCCGATCCAAGGCTTTAACAGGCGGTAATGTTCGCGGCTGCCGCCCCTTCGTTTGGTGCAAGACGGAAGGCTGCGAGCGATGCGCCAAAGGTCAGGAAATCGGAAGTGGAGAAAGCCGGAAGCAATTTGATCTTGACAGTCGGTCGTTCGTACGACAGACAAGAGGGCAATTAAGGCAGGTCGTCTCAAGGCCGCCAAACCACCGAGATTCGGTAAACAGAGGGAGGAAAAGCATGAGAGTGTCTTCAAAGTATTTCTCAGCCACATGCGCAGTCATCGCCATCGCGATGGGATGTTCAAGTTCGCTATACGCGCAAACGGACGCAGCGGCGCAGGCTGCCGACGATGATACGTCGATCGGCGACATCATTGTTACGGCGCAGAAGTCCGAAGAGAAGCTCTCGCGCGCGCCGCTCGCGGTAACGGCGCTGACCGGCGATGCTCTGGCGAAAAATCACATAACGGATGCTGCTTCCCTAGCCGCCTCGGTTCCCAGCATGAATTTTGGCATGTATGGCGGCACGGCTCGGCTTGCCATTCGCGGGGTTGGTTTCAACTCGATCAACGCGGGCGCGGAAGGGCGCGTTGCCTATTATACCGACGGCATATACTTCAGCCGCCCGGCGACCGCTCTCAGCGGCTTCTATGATGTTGCACGTGTCGAGATCCTGCGCGGTCCGCAGGGTACCCTCTACGGCCGCAATGCAACGGGCGGTGCTCTCAATGTCATCACCGCCGAACCGACGAGTGATCTGTCGGGCTATTTTACGCAGACCGTAGGCAACTATAATCTCTTCACCGAAGAAGGTGCGATTTCCGGCCCGTTGTCGGACAAGGTATCCGCACGTCTGGCGGTCAAGATTGTCAACCGCGACGGTTATGGCAAGAATTATGGTACCGGCAACGACGTCGATAACGCGGCAACGCAGAGCATTCGCGCCAAGCTGAAGTTTGAACCCACGGCCGAGACCACCATCACGGCGGCTTTCGACTATCATCATGAGAATGATCGGAACTACGGCGGCCATTATGGCGGGCAGGCTTATCCGGCTGTGTTTCCGGTCATGCTCTCCACGCTGTTGACGCGTGCGCAATTGGGCGGCCCGATCCCGCCGACGGTGCGCGACTATGATTCCCTCATCGACCCCAGCAACCGGCGCACATTCTATGGCGCCAGCCTGACAGTCGCGCATGATCTGTCCTTTGGCACGGTCAAATCCATCACGGCGTACCGCCATTCAAACTACACGGACAAATATGCCGACGGAACCGGCGACGCTACGCCGCTGACCAATGCGGAAAAATCGGACCAGATCAGCCAAGAGCTGCAGTTGTCGGGCGACTCCGACACGTTCAAATGGGTGGGCGGCCTCTATTATTTCCATGAACGCATCAATGGGCATGTCGACATTCCGCTCGGCGTGGATCTGCTCAACCTGCTGGGGCTTGGTCCCATTCCGGCGTCGCCCAACGGCTATGTCCATGGCTATTGGGCTGGTGGCATCGGCAAGACCGACACTGTGGCTGGCTATGGCCAGGTTACCTGGAAAATTACGCCGGAACTGGAGCTGACGGGCGGTGTCCGCTATGCGTGGGAACGGCACAAGGTGAAAGACTCGGTTCAGTTCGATTTCTCCGCCATGACCACGCCCAACCCGCTTTCGTCAGCGCTATTTACTCCTGCGCCCCGGTCGGATTCCGAAAAGTCCTTCACGCCGAAGGCGACGCTGTCCTACTTGTTCGCGCCGGACAGCACGGTCTATTTTACCGTGGCCAAGGGATATAAGAGCGGCGGCTTCGACCTCGGTGCGACGCAGGCTGTCGCCTACAATCCTGAAAAGCTCTGGGATTATGAAGGGGGCATCAAGACCCGCCTCTTTGGTGGACGCGTTCAGGCGAACCTCGCGGCGTTCTACTATGACTACAGCAATCTTCAGGTGTCGGTGATTGTTGGCAATATCGTCAATACGAAGAACGCTGCCAAGGCGCGGACCTACGGTTTCGAAGGCGAAATTCAGGCCATCCTGGCTCCGGGTCTCCGGCTCGATATGAATGGCAGCTATCTCAATGCGAAGTTCAAGGACTTCCGCACCGTCAATACGGATCTGCAGTCTGGTCCAGTCAACCAATATGCCGGCAACACGCTTCCCCAGTCGCCGAAATGGCAAGGACAGGCGGGGCTGGAATATACCTACGATCTCGCGAACGGCGCGTCGCTGAGGTTCCGGGGAGACGTAAACTACACATCCCGGATCCACTTCTCTCCGTTCAACATCGACACGATTTCGCAAGGGGAATACACCAAGTTTGACGGCTCGATCGATTATATCGGCGCGTCCGACAAGTGGCAGGTCGGCGTCTATGTGAAGAACATTACGGACAAGACCACCACGGCGTCCGCTGTCGCCAACAGCTTTTTGGCGAGCAACAGCCTGCTGAGCTATTACGATCCGCCGCGCACCTATGGCGCGTACGTTACCGTGCGCTTCTGAGGCCAGCGGCGCAATCTGAATACGTCGGCGCCTGGAACGGTCCGGGCGCCGACTTTAAATCCCCGGAAGCGCATATGGCGCCATGCCCGGCTCTAGCTCGCCCGGTACCGGCAAGACGGTTCAAATAAGCGGAGATTTCAATGAAGCTGGTTACATTTCGCGGTCCCACGGGCGATGGTGTCGGCGCTATCCATTCCGACGGCTTTGTTGTCGATTTCGCAGGCATCGGAGCCGGATTTCCGACCACGATGCAGAACCTGATTGAAGCGGGTGACGACGCCCTGTCCCAGGCACGCCAGTGGGTGGCCCGGGCGCCTGCGGAGGCACGGCGCTCCATGGACGACATCCGGTTACTGGCGCCGCTCCCTCGCCCCATTCGCTTGCGCGATTCCATGCTGTTTCTGGAGCATCTGGAGGTGGCGCTGGCCAAGTTAGGGATCGATATGCACCCCGAATTCAAGCGCCAGACGATTTATGTCAACAGCGACACCGCCCATATATTTGGGCCGGGCGACGATGTGCCGTTCCCGATCGATACCGACTGGATCGACTATGAACTGGAATGGGCCTGCGTCATCGGTAAGCGGGGAGTGGCCGTCAAGGCGGAGGACGCCCGCAGCCACATCTTCGGCTACACGGTGTTCAACGACTGGTCCGCACGCGATCTTCAAACGACCTTCCTTCAAACCGGTGCCGGCCCCGGAACGGGCAAGGATTTCGGCAACAGCATCGGTCCCTGCATTGCGACGGTCGATGAATTCGAGGACCCCTATGCGCTGAAGATGTCGGCGCATGTAAACGGCGAACTGTGGAGCAGCGGCTCCACCAGCACCATGTTCCACAAGTTTGAAGACGCGATCTCCAACAGCAGCCGGATTGCGCCGCTTACGCCGGGTGAGATTATCGGATCGGGGACGGTCCTCAATGGCTGCGGCTTTGAGCTCGATCGTAAGTTGTCGGTTGGCGATGAAGTGCGCCTGGAGGTTGAAGGGATCGGCGTGTTGAGCAACCGCGTGACACGTCTTCAGGAAGATATGTAGGCAACGGCGCGCCAGGAAATGCCGCCTCGGCGGCTATCCTGGCACTGCCCTGACATGTCCGTGTGATGGCTCTCGCGGCCATCACTTTTTGGCAGCATCCGTTCGCATGACGCGAGGTGGGTCAGAATAAGGCGAGGAGAATTCTCATTTCGAACAAGGTCATCATCAGCTGCGCCGTTACCGGCAGCGTCCACACACCGACGATGTCGCCCTATTTGCCGTGCACGCCGGACGAGATCGCGGCCGATGCCATTGGCGCGGCGGAAGCGGGCGCGTCGATCCTTCACTTGCACGCCCGTGACCCGGAGACAGGACGACCCACTCCTGATCCGGACGTCTTCATGCAATTCCTTCCGCGCATCAAGCAGAGCACCGATGCGGTGGTCAATATCACGACCGGCGGTAGCCATGTCATGACGATCGACGAGCGGCTGGCTGCACCGCTGCGTGCGTCGCCGGAGCTGTGCTCACTCAACATGGGTTCGATGAACTTCGGTCTCTATCCGCTGCTCGGGAAGTACAAGGAATTCAAGCACGATTGGGAAGCGCCGTATCTGGAAGCGTCGCGGGACTCCATTTTCCGCAATACATTTGCGGACATCGAGAAAATCCTCGAGCAGCTCGGCAAAGGCCACGGGACGCGTTTCGAGTTCGAATGCTATGATACCGGGCATCTCTACAACCTCGCGCATTTCCTCGACCGCAAGCTCGTCACCCCACCGCTTTTTGTGCAGACCATCTTTGGGATCTTGGGTGGTACCGGGCCGGATACGGAGAACCTGCTTCACATGAAGAGGCTCGCCGACAGTCTGTTTGGTGATCAGTATCGCTGGTCCGTAATGGCTGCGGGTCGGCATCAGATGCCATTCCTGACGATGGGCGCCATTAACGGGGCCAGTGTCCGGGTGGGACTGGAGGACTCCCTCTTTGCAGGTAAGGGGCGTCTCGCCACATCCAGCGCCGAACAGGTGCGGATCATCCGGTCGATACTGGAGCCGCTGTCGATGGCGATTGCGACCCCTGCCGAAGCCCGCGAGATGTTGGCGCTCAAGGGTGGCGACAACGTCGGTTTCTAAGGGATTACGTGCGATAACGGCTACAAGTGTGCCTGGTCTTGTGCCGCAATATGATATGGAGTGAGTTATGAGTGAGAGCACCAACCGCCAATGGGTTGTGGCAAAGCGACCGCAAGGGTTGCTGCGTCCCGGTGATCTCTCGCTTGTCGAAGGGGCTGTGCCTGTACCGGCGGACGGAGAGTTCGTTGTCCGCGTCACCCATCTGGCCTTTGAGCCGACGCAACTCTACTGGATTTCCTTCGACAGCTACCGGCCCGCTATTCCGATTGGCGATGTCGTGGAATCCTATGCCGCCGGTGAAGTTGTCCATTCCCGTAACGAAAAATTTCCAGTTGGGCTGAAGGTTCAGGGCAGTTTTGGATGGCAGGATTACTGCCTCTTGAAGGACGGCGATGATGTTGTTCCCCTGCGCGCGGATTCGGAACTGACCGCGCTCAATGTGCTCGGACTGACCGGTTTGACCGCGTATTTTGGCATGACGGAAATTGCGCGGCCGGAAAAAGGTGACGTTGTCGTCGTGTCAGGCGCAGCGGGCGCGACCGGATCGGTGGCCGGACAGATCGCGCGGATACGGGGCGCACGGGTCATCGGCATTGCCGGGGGCGAGGAGAAGAGCCGTCTGGTGACCGAAACCGCTGGCTTTGATGCCTGCATCGATTACAAAACGCAGGATGTGGGCGAAGCGCTTCAGAAGCTCGCGCCCGACGGCGTCAACGTCGTTTTCGAGAATGTCGGCGGAGCGGTGCTGGATGCGGCCCTGGCAAACCTGGCGATTGGCGCGCGGGTTTGTCTTTGCGGCGGAATTTCCTCTTACGTGCCGGATGAGAACGCTCCGTCTGCTGCCATCAACAATTACATGCAGCTGGGGCTTCGGCGGTCCACCATGACCGGTTTTCTCGTATATGATTATCAGGACCGGTTTGCCGAAGCGTTCGCGGCACTCAAAGCATGGCTGGATGATGGCGCAATTATCTCCATCGAGGATGTGCAGCACGGGCTGGAAAATGCGCCAGAGACGCTGAACAGGATTTATCGCGGGCAGAACGTGGGAAAGCAGTTGCTGGCGCTCTAATCAGACGGGTCGCCCGGCGCATGGATTACGATAGTCCGGGCATGGGCTAATCCCCATCGAAACGATCGCTTGGTCGCGGTACTGATAGAAGAGGGAAATGGAATGGCGAAAACCCTGATCAAGAATGCGACGCTGTTGACGATGGACCGCGCCACGAGCGATCTCAAGACCGGTGACATTCTTTTGGTCGACGATCGCATTGCCGAGGTGGCGCCCCACATTTCCGCTGACGACGCCGAGGTCATCGATGCGACGGGGATGGTGGCAAGCCCCGGATTTGTCGATACGCATCGGCACGTTTGGCAAACCCAGCTGCGGGGCGTCGCGACGGACTGGAGCCTGTTCCAGTATCTCGCCGAAATTCGGACGATGTATTCGGTCTGTTACGAAGCCGACGATGCCTATCTCGGCAATTATGTCGGCGCTCTTGAAATGATCAATGCGGGCATCACGACCGTCGTCGATCATTCCCATCTCCAGATTTCGGCGGACCATTCCGATGGGCTGGTACAAGGACTGATTGACGCCGGAATACGCGGCATTTTCTGCTACGGCGTGTACCGGAATCCCAAATATAAGCCGGGCGAAACCATCGATTCCGCGGCAATTCTGATGGACACGGCTGGTCCCATCGAAGATTTCCAAAAGCAAAATGCGCAACGGGTCCGGGAGACGTTTTTCCCCGCCAATGACTCGCTGCTCCGCTTCGGTATTGCTTCGAGTGAATTTTTCACCTTCCCGAGCATTGACCCTGTGCTGGAAGAACTCGCCTGGAGCCGCACACTGGAACCGGCCCGCATCACGTTCCATTCCACCGTCGTGAGCCATGGGGGTGTCAGCCTCATTACCCAGCTGTCCAAGGCCGGAGCGTTGGGGGATGACCTGTTGCTCTCCCATGGCAACCAGCTGACCGACGATGACCTGTTGCTTCTGGCGAGCGAAGGAGGATGGGTGTCGACCACCCCGGAAACCGAGTTGCAGATGGGGCCAGGCTTCCCAATCCTGGAACGGGTGGCCCAGACAGGCCGCGCCCCGTCACTCGGGATTGACATTGTGTCGGGGTTTTCCGGTGACATGTTCGCGCAAATGCGGCTGATGCTGCAGTCGATGCGGTATCTGCACGGCGAACAGGAGAATGCGGGCAGGCACCCCAGCAGCATCGGCCGCAAACTGCCGGGCAGCTTGCGCTATCCTGCCGCAAAGATGCTGGAATATGCCACGCTCGGAGGCGCGATCTGCATGGGTCTGGAAGATGAAATCGGCAGCCTTACGCCGGGCAAGAAGGCCGACGTTATCCTTACACGCCTGAATTCCATCAATACCGCGCCGGTCCGCGATCCTGTTGCTGCCCTGATGTTCTATGCCAACGCGAACGATATCGATTCCGTGTGGATCGACGGCGTTCCGCGCAAGCGGGGAGGCCGCTTGCTGGGCGCAGAATGGAGCGGGGTCGAGCGCCGTGTTCAGGCGTCGCGCGATGCGATCGATGAACGGTTCGCGAAAATTGACTCGGACGCCATGCGGAAAGCCTGGGCTCCTCTCTGGGGGTGATGGCAGCGTCGGGCTGTTGTTTGAAGATCGGAGGAATGCCGTGCAAGATCTTCCTGTAAGACGCGCGCTGGTTACCGGCGGTTCGCGGGGCATCGGTGCGGCCATTGCCCGGCGCCTCGCGCGCGACGGGTGCACCGTCACCATCACCTATCACAGCAACTCCTCCGCTGCTGACGAACTGGTCGCGGATATCGCGTCAACAGGGGGCGTGGCCTATGCCTTGCAGGCCGATACGGCTAATCTCCATGCGTCCATGGCGTCGGTCGATCAGGCGGCGGAGCTGATGGGCGGGCTGGACATACTGGTGTGCAATGCCGGGGTCAGCGTCGCCGCACCGTTTCTTGAAACTGGGCCAGACATGTACGACGCCTTGTTCGACATCACTCGCGGGACGTTCTTTGCTATGCAGCGCGCGGGTCAGATAATCGCCGATCATGGCCGGATCGTTGCGATTTCGACGCTTGGTACCCGCCGTGTGTCGTCCTCGCCCGCCTATTGCGCGAGCAAGACGGCGATCGAGCAGTTCTGCAAGGGGCTCGCTTATGAAGTTGCACCCAGAGGTATCACGGTGAACGCGGTCCTCCCCGGTTTTACCGAAACCGACATGCTGGCAAGCCTCCCGGCCGATTTCAAAGCAACAATGGTCGGCATGACCGCCATGGGCCGCTTGGGCAAATCTGACGAGATCGCAGCGCTGGTTGCCTTCCTGGTCAGTTCTGATGGCGGTTGGGTGACCGCGGAAACCATCAGCGCAAATGGCGGAGTTAAACCGTAAGGCGCTCCCTTAAGCCCGAGATGAGCGGATATTGGCGCCCGTGCCGCCGAAAGCATAATCCAACCCCAACCCGGGGATCAGGGCACTCTTGACACTCGGTCGATCTTGGCTAGGCCAGATCGGAATTGACGCAACCGTTCGAGGAGAAATTCCCTGAATGTCGGCCGTTCAGGCCAGTTGTGAGGCAACACCCTGTCGGCATAAGCGCGACTGCGCGAGGACGCTGGGCGAGCATCATGCGGACGGTCGTCACGCGAGGAGCTAGGAGACACATTATGCCATTGGAACGCCATATCGTTGTTCATGACGGTCCCGGTGGGCCGTTCGAGTCCACAGCCGTTTATGATCCGGCGGCCGGAACGCAGCCCGGCATACTGCTGTTTCCGAATTTCATGGGCGCTAAGGAATGGGATTTCGCCAAGGCGGAGCAGTTGGCTGCGCTCGGGTACAAGGTGCTCGTCGTCGATTATTATGGCCAGGGCAAGCGCGGGACGTCGATGGAGACGGCGGGTGCTCTAATGAACGAGCTGGTCGCGGACCGGGCGGTCATGCGCGACCGTTTGCTCGAGGCGCTGTCCGAACTGCGCAAACTGCCGGGGGTTGATCCCGCGCGCTGCGGCGCGATCGGCTTCTGCCTGGGCGGAAAATGTGTGCTCGATCTAGCACGCGGAGGCGCTGATATCGTTGCGGGCGTCAGCTTCCACGGGGTTTATGACGCGCCGCCCTTTCCCAATGCGCCTATCAAGAGCAAGCTGTTGATCTTGCACGGCTGGAACGATCCCCTGTGCCCGCCGGATGCAACGGTCGCCCTCGGCCATGAACTGACGCAGGCGGGCGTGGACTGGCAGCTCATTGCTTACAGCAAGACGGGGCACGCCTTCACCAACGATCCCATGCCGATCGATGCGGAGGAAACTTTCGGCTTCCAGCCCGACACAAATCGGCGGAGCTGGAAAGCGATGGTCGATTTTTTCGCGGAGGTCTTCGCTTAGAAGCCCGCCGCACATCGGTACAACGGACCGCTTGCTCTTCAGGCCGGGCGGTCCGCCCAGAGATGGGCCCTATACTGCTCGAAGCAGCGCGCCCCGCACGATAAGCGGATGAGCGCACCTTCGGCTATAGCGGTGGCCCGGCGTGGGTCCTCCTCGACCAGCGGACGCAAGGCCTCGCGGTTCCAGTCCGCGCTGTGCTTCACATCGAGCACGGCGTGCAGGTCGAAATAGCGTCGCTCCTTTTCCGAGAGACCGATGCGGCGCAGACCCTGGGCGACGAGCGCCGAGCGGCCCGGTGCGGTCAGTTCGATTACGCCGAGTGCCCCAACCGAATGCCACGCATAGCGGCGCGTTGTCGCAAGGGCCGTCATGGCGTTGGCGAGTGCCAGGCTTTCCCACACCGTTGTTTCGATCAGCGGGTTTACGCCAAGCATTTCCACCAGCAGATCGAGCATCGGACCATGCATGCCGCGGGCATTGCCACGGCCCATTTCGTCCCAGTAATTGCGCGCCAGTTCGAGCTTGGCTGACGTCGGCAGCTTGACCTGGGTGTATGCGACCAGATCGTCGAAACCTGCTTCGCCAGCCGCTTCCTGCTCGAAGAACCAGCGCAGTTGATCACGGTCGGCTTCCTCGGCAAGCCATGGGAAGAGGTCGTCGCCCTGACCGGGGCCGACTTCCTTGAGATCTTCGAACCAAGCGATGAGGCCATCGGCGTCGGTCGGAGCATCGGCTGCCTGATCGGCGATGTCGCGTCGCAACTCCTCGATAAATCCGCCCTCCAGCCGAAGCATGCGCTGATCCCGGTCAAGGGTCTTCTGCCACTCCGCCGTTGGAAACTGGGGAGACAGCCGTTCCTTGTTCCAATGGGCAAGGCCGCGCTGAAAACTGTCAGTAAAGAACTGCGATCGTCGGAGCGACGGATCGATGTTAAATTGGGTCGCCATGGTCCTGCCTTGTCGTCATTCCGGGTTGTAAACAGAACGGCGGGAGGGGCGGGCATGTTCCTCTCCTAGGCAGGATCATGCCAAAGCTGCGGTGGACCGAGCATCGGCGACACCCGACGGCAAACGATCATAACAAAGGGGGGCGGGACGCTATGCGACGCATTTCCGCAAAGAACGGGGCCCGCCTCGTTCAGTTGGTAAAGCCGGGCGCGCGGTAGATTTCACGTCCGCGACGCAGCACCAGCAACTTCTGGAGTGTGACGGGATGGAAGAACGCCTCGACCGCCTGGCCATTTTCTGTGCGGGCGTAGACCTCGTAACAATCTCCCTCGATCTGCGCCTTTTGCACGGTCCAGCCTTCGAGCCACGCCTGCTTCTTGAGCGCTGACATCGGCTTCCAGTTCTGCTGCGGTCCGGAGTTGCAGCGCACGTCGCCATCGGCCCGCGCGGGGGTGGAGAGAAATAGAGCGGGTGCGGCGAGGAGAACAGCGAGGAAGGGTGTATTATACTGTTTCATGTGGGTCTCCTTTGATGGGACGGCAGGCGACGCACGGCGCGCAGCAGCCAGACGAGGATAAGCGGCGCAGCATGAAGGGCGGCTTTCTGCCAATTCCAGTCGAGCAGCAGCCAGTGAAGAAACGATGCGGCCGCAGCGGCATAGACAACGCGCTGTATTGTCTTCCAGCGGCGTCGCAGGATGCGCATGGCCCGGTCCGTGCTGGTCGCGGCGGCGGGGACGAACAACGCCAGCGCCAGCCAGCCCGTCCAGATACCCGGCAGCTCGAGCTCTTCAAGGATGGCGGAAAGCGCATTCATGTCGATGGCGTAGAAGGCAAGGTGGAGTAGCGCGTACAGGAAGGCGGCGACGCCCAGATTGCGTCGGACCGCTAGCCACGCCCGCAGGAATCGACCGGCGCCGATGCACTCCGCCAGCGGGCCGGGGAGAAGCGCGAGCACCATCAGGCGTACGGCCATTTCGCCGCTTGGTTCGAGCAAGTCCATCAGGATTACGCGTCCGCTGAGCCAGCCCGCAACCATGGCCGCGGCAGGAACGGCAAGCACGAGCCACAGGAGCAATTTGCCAAGGCCAAGGCGGCTGCGGTCGGCGGTCACGGGCCGACGCCTAAACCTGCGCCCAGCGGCGCAGCAGATTGTGATAGATGTGGGTGAGCCGCTCTATCTCCGGATGGGAGGCAGAGGCGCCTGCCGACAAACTCTGGATCGACTGGTCGAGGTCGAACAACAACGCGCGCGCGGCTTCGTCCGGAACGGCGCTTTGTATCCAGAAGAACGAGGCGATCCGCTGCCCGCGCGTGACGGGATTGACGCGGTGCAGGCTGCTGGACGGGTAGAGAACCATGTCCCCGGCGGCGAGTTTTACTTCCTGCGCGCCGAACGCGCCCTCGATGAGGAGTTCGCCTCCGTCATAATCCGCCGGGTCGGACAGGAACAGGGTTGCCGAGAGATCGGTGCGCAGCGTCAGGTCGGCAGCCGCCACGCGCATGATCGCGGAATCGACATGCGTGCCGTAATGGCCGCCATCCTGATACAGGTTGAACTTGGGGGGATAGATTTTTTCGGGGAGGGCCGCCGACAGGAACAGGGCGTTCGTGCCCAACCGGTGCAGGATCCGGTTGCCGAGCGCCACGGCCAGTGGATCGTCTTCGGCCAATTGCCGATTCTGTTTCACAGTAAAGGACCGGGTGCCCGCCGTGACCGCACCGTCGATCCAGCTGGCCTGATCGAGTTGTTCGCGGAACCGGGCAACTTCGCCTTCATCGAGCAGGTTATCGATGACGATCAGCATGACGAGCCTCCCGGATAATCGGTTTCGACCAGGGTCGAGCGCGTGATGTCCGCGATTGTTGGTGTGCCCGCAAGCGCCATGACCAGCTCCAGCTCCTCGCGCAGCAGCTTGAGCATGTGCGCAACGCCGAGGCTGCCTGCGACGGCCAGAGCATGAAGCTGTGGGCGCCCGATCAGGACCGCGTTTGCTCCAAGCGCGATCGCCTTGAACACATCGCTGCCGGTGCGCACGCCGCCATCGAACAGGATCACGGCGTCCGGGCCGAGCTCGCTGCGGACGGCGGGGAGCATGGTGAGCGGGGCGGGCGCGCTGTCCAGCGCGCGTCCGCCGTGGTTCGATACCACGATCCCATCATAACCCATGGCGAGCAGTTCTGCGGCATCCCCCGGATGGCTGATCCCCTTGGCGATCAGCGGCAGCGCCGTGGCGTCACGCAGCCACTCCAGATCGGTGCGGGTCGGTGCCTGCGCCATCATCGCCTGAAACAGCGCGCGGCCGTGCGCCGATAGGGCGACGGGCGGTGGTGGTCCATTCTCCCTCAGATGCACTGCGTCAATGTGGGGCGGGAGAACAAACCCTGCCTTGTGCGCGGCGTGGCTGGCGGGTTGAACCGGCGTATCCAGAGTCACGACGATGGCCTGGCATCCGGCCGTTTCGGCACGGCGAAGCAGGTGCAGCGTATCGTCCCGATGCGGCTGCATATAGAGCTGAAACCAGAGCGGTCCAGCAGCGGCAGCGGCGATTTCCTCAATAGCCACCGAGGCCATCGTGCTGACCACCATCAGCGTGTCCAGTGCGCCCCGCGCGGTGGCGACTTCCCCCTGATCGTGGACGAGCCGGTGATAGCCGACCGGGGCCAGCGCGATCGGGTGGGCAAGATCCAGCCCCGCCAGGTGGCTCCGGGTCGTGCCGTGTTTCATGTCCACCAGCACGCGGTTGTAGATGGCGTGGCGACTGAAGGCCGTCTCATTGGCCTTCAGCGCCTGCAGCTGTCCGCTGCCACCTTGCAGCCATTCCCATGTTGCGGGCTCGATGAATTGCCGGCTCAACCGGGCGTAGTCGTCCAGCGAGATCATATCCGGCGGCAGCGAGTCCAGATGGGGTTTCATGGCTTCCCGGAGGTTGCGGTCAGAACTTCACGGTCAGGGTACCGAAGACCTGACGCGCGTCGCCCTTGTAGAGGAAAGAGCCGCTGCGATATACGGCGGTGTAGTAGTCCTCGTTCGTGACGTTGTTCACGTTGACCAGCAGGCCGATGCGGTTGCTGAACTTATATTCGAAGAACAGATCGGCGACGGTGTAGGCAGGGACCGGCTGGTTATAGGTGAAGCCGCTGGCGCTCTGCGTGAAGACCGCTCCGGTATCCGGCTGGCCCCCATAGATCTTGCTCTTGTGCTTCACGGCTGTGCCCATCGCGAATTTCTCTGTCACCTGATAGCGGGTCCGGAACTGCGCCTGGAAATTGGCGAAGTTCGCGAGCCGCTTGCCGACGTACGTCGCGCCGAGCGCCAGTTGCGCGGTGGTGAGACCGACGTTGGCGGACTCGAGCACCTTGGACTTCATGACGGTAAAGCCGCCCTGCACCGACCAGTTGTCGGTGATGTTGCCCGCCAGTTCGACTTCCACGCCGCGCACGCGCAGCTTGCCGGTGTTGAATGTGCCGATGGTGTCGTAGTCCGCGCCTTCCATCACATCGGATTTGGTGATCTGGAATGCGGCGGCTGTGAGCAGCAGGCGGTCGTCGAACAGTTCGAACTTGCTGCCCAGTTCAAGGTTGATCGAACGTTCCGGCTTGGCGCTTGCCGCATCGCCCTGGAACACGACGAGCCCCCCATAGCCGGAGCTGGTCCCGGTGTCGGATTCGCCGCCGTTGACGTCCGCCGCAGTAGCCGCAGAGAAGTAGACCATGCCGGGGCCGAATTTGTAGGTAATTCCAGCGTGGCCATTCCAGAGGGTATCGGAATAATCGGCGTGGTTGTTGGTCGAACCAGTAAAGGGCGCGGCAGCGCCTGTTACGGCATTGAATGTGCTGAGATCATATTTGAAGTGATCCACGCGCCCGCCGAGGAACAGCGTCAGGTTGGGCGTCAGGTCAACGGTATCCATGACCGTGGCGGAAATCGTCTCCACTTCCCACTTGCGCGAGGCAAAGGGGTTGCGGGTCCAGACGCGTTGGGTGAGGCCGTTGAGGTTTGGAACGACGTTGCCGTTGGCATCGGTGATGCAGAAGGCGTCGAGCGCTCCAGCGCCTGACCCGGTGCGGCAGTTGAACGCCGCCTGGCTGGCGCGCGTATAAGTGCCGCTGTCGACCTTGTGCTTGGTGTACTCGCCGCCGAGGATCAGTTCGTTGCGCCCACCAAGCAGATCGCTGTTGATGTGGAGGTTGAACTGATTGGCGATGTAGCGGACTTCCTGCCAGCCTTGGTGCCCATTATCGAGCGTCGCGGTCGCATACACTCCTGCGGGGTTGCCGGTTGACGTCGTGCGTCCCGATGCCCCCGTCGTCACATAGCTGTTGTCCGACGCGCCGTAGCGAATGATGTTCGTCAGGAAGATATCGGGCGTGAATTCGTAGCGGATACGGCCGGTGACGGTGTCGACCTTTGACTTCAGGAAGTCTTCGTTCTGGACATAGGACGGGACGTTCCGCGCGGGAGCACGGACGCCGGTCGCGGCGTTGGTGATGAGATAGCCGCCAAGATCCGGATTGTCGTCCGCCCGCAGACCATAATAATCAAGGGTGAGGCTCAACCTGGAATCGGGCTGGTAAAGCGCGGAGAGAGCCAGCCCCTTGCGCTCGCGGTCGGCGGGCGCGCGGTCGGGGACGTTCTGGTGCGCGTAGAGGACATTGCCACGCACCGCGAAGGTGTCGCTGGCGCGCAGGTTGATGTCGGCCGTGGTGCGTACATAGCGATCGGTGCCGACGCCGACGCCGACCTTGCCGAAGTCATAGCCGGTCGAGGCTGCCTTGGTGATGGCGTTGATCGCGCCGCCCGAAGTGCCACGCCCGGCAAAGGACGAGTTCGGACCCTTGGAGATTTCGATCTGTTCGACTGCGAAGCTCTCGCGGATCGTCATCCCCGGATCGCGTAGTCCGTCGACGAACACGTCGCTCTTCGCTTCCTGTCCGCGAATGATGTAACGATCGCCAAAGGCGTTGCCGTTTTCGCCCGTGCCGATGGTGATGCCGGGCTGCGCGGCAAGAATACTCCTGAGGTCGGAGTTGCCGGAATCGAGAATCTGCGACTGGGTGAGAACAGAGATAGTCTGCGGCGTTTCCGCGATCGGGCGGGTGTGGCGTTCGTCGCCGGAGACCCGCGCCTTGTACGGAGCGCCCTTCTGCGAATAGGGGCTGACGTCGGCGGTGCGATCCTCGATCTTCAGCGTGTCGAGCTGGACTTCGTCATCGGCCTGTGCGGCAGGAGTGGTCTGCGCAGTGGCGGGCGTCGCCATCAGGACGGCGGTGACGCCGATCGCCAATCCCGCACCGCGTTGGCGCAAGCTTACGGGACGCAAAACCCCCTGTTTTACGGTGGTCATTTAAACCTTCCTTTCGTTTAATTGGTGCGAAGCGAGTAATCGATGGGCAGCGAGAGCGTGATGCTGTCCCGCTGCATGGATGCGGGCATCCGGGGAAGTGGCGCGACCCGCTGGAGAAGCTGAAGCGTGGCGGTATCGAGAAGCTCATGGCCACTGCCGCGCCGGAGTGAGATGTTGGAGACGCTGCCGTCGCGGGCGACCGTAAATCGTACCGTGACCACACCTTCCTGCCGCGCTTTCTTGGCTTCGGTCGGATAGGTCTTGCGGCGGTTGAGGTGGGCGCTGATGAGCGAGAAATAGTCGGCTTCCGCGCGCTTTGCCTTAGGATCCGAACCAGGCGTGGTGCTTGTGCTGGTTGTGCTTCCCGTCGGCGCCGTTGCGGCAGGTGCGCTCTGCGCCACAGCGGGAGCCTGGACGGGGGTCGCCACCCGGGTCGGCAGCGGCGGAAGAGGCGGGGGGAGTGTGACGGGATCGCGCGGGAGCGGCGCGCGGACCGGAGGAATGTCGACCGGCGGCGTTACGGTCTGCGGCGGGACAAGCTGCGACCGGGGTTCGACAACGGCCTTCTGTGCAGACACGGCCGGGGCCGGTGCGCCCTCGGGGGGCAGCTCGATCAGGACGACGGGTTCGGGCAGCGGCGGTTGTGCCGGACGCGACCAAAGCAGCACCAGTGCGGCAAACGCGGCGTGCGCGGTGGCGGCGAGAGCTGCAGCGCCGCCCCATGTGCGGCGATCGCTCTGGGTAAGCGCGGCGGCCATCACTGGGCCGTCCCTTCCGCGCCGACCAGCGCGACGTGGAGATAACCGGCGGACCGCAGCGCATTCATCGCCTGCATGATGCTGTCATAGGTAATCGTCTTGTCGGCGCGCAGGAACACGCGCTGATCGCGATCCGACCGCGTAGCCGCCTCGACTGCGCTACCAAGCTCTGCGGCCGTCACTTCCCGCTCGTTGACAAGCATCCGGCCGTCAGCCTGGATCGAGAGGAAAACCGGCTTGTCGGGCTTGGGCGCGGGGGCAGCGTTCGACACCGGCAGGTCGACCTTGACGTCGACGGTGGCGAGCGGGGCCGCGACCATGAAGATGATGAGCAGCACCAGCATCACGTCGATAAACGGCGTCACGTTGATCTCGTGGTTTACCGGGAGATCGTCGGAATTGTCGGAAAAATGGATCGCCATGGCTTAGCTCCTGCCTGCCGGAAGCGTGCCCCGGCTGAGGTCGCGGGACACAAGGCGCAGGATCGCGGCGGATGTGTCGGCGACCAGCGCGCGGTGTGCGGCAATGCGGCGGCTGAAGTGATTGTAGATGACGACCGAGGGGATGGCTGCGACAAGGCCCATCGCGGTTGCAAGCAGCGCTTCGGCAATGCCCGGCGCGACGACAGCGAGGTTGGTCGTCTGCTTTTCGGCGATGCCGATGAAGCTGTTCATGATGCCCCAGACTGTGCCGAACAGACCGACGAACGGCGCGGTGGAGCCGATGGTCGCCAGGACATTGACGCCGCGCGTCATCCGCCGGGCCTCGGCCGCTTCATGCCGTTCGAGGCGGGAGACGACACGCTCTTTTATTCCTTCCCCGTCGGCAAGGGCGTCGGCGGAAAGCTCCAGTTCCGTGCGCGCTTCAACGATGAGCGGAGACGCCGCGAGGGCGGGAGTGGCCTTGGCATCACCCAGCGAGCGCAACGCAATGACGCTGTCGTGCACTTCCCGCTGGATGGCCGTGGCGGTCCGCAGTTCCAAAACCTTCGCGACCAGCACCGTCCATGTGACGAGCGACGCGATCAGCAGTCCGATCATGACGAACTTTACGACCCAGTCGGCCTGCAGGAACATGCCGCCAACGCTGAGGTTGGCGGGAACGGCAGGTGTGGCCGCTTGAGCCGAGGAAATGGCCAGACCTATTGCTCCAGCCACAGAGTTCATCCGAATTGCCCGCATTGTCCCCATCATAGTCGCTCTCTGCACCCATATTGCGAATCATTCGCAGCGATGTAGGTCTATAACCATGGTTCGGACCTTAATGCAAATGCTTCGCAACAACATAATGCATTTTACGGAGGAAGCATCCTGCTCAAACGCCACGTTTTGCACTTGCGGGACGGGAGAGGCGGACGCACAACAGGTCGGGAGCCACAAGCGGGAGCAATAGTCGAGTGAAGGCACAACATAAGAGTAGGGCGGCATGACCGCGCAGTCCGCAACGCTCATCCTCTTTGGCGCGACCGGCGATCTGGCTCGCCGAATGCTGTTTCCCTCGCTTTACAACCTCATGGGGGACGGGCTGCTGCCCGACGATTTCCTGATCGTCGCATCGGGGCGCACGAAGATGGATGATGAGGCCTTTCGCGCAGATGTTGACGCGTGCCTGAAGAAATTCATCGGGACCGAACGGTATGACGGCGAAGCGGCTGCGAAGCTCACCAGCCGGATCGTGTATCTGCCGGTCGAAACCGGAAACGCCGATCAGTTTGCACAGATCGCCGCGCGGGTCGCCGACCGGGTGGATCGTGGGATAGCGGTCTATCTCTCCACGCCCCCATCGCTGTTCGCGCCAACGGCGATCAGCCTGGCAGAGGCGGGGCTGGTGACGCCCACCACGCGCATTGCGATGGAAAAGCCGATCGGCAAGGATTTTGCGTCGTCCGTCGAGGTCAACGACGCAATCGGCAAACTTGTGGACGAAAACCGGATTTTCCGGGTCGATCATTATCTGGGCAAGGAAACGGTCCAAAACCTGATGGCGCTGCGCTTCGGCAACATGCTGTTCGAGCCGTTGTGGAATGCCAACGCCATCGACCATGTGCAGATCACGGTGGGCGAGACGGTCGGGCTGGAAGGGCGCGTGTCCTATTATGATGGGGTGGGCGCGCTGCGGGATATGGTCCAGAACCATATCCTCCAGATCCTCTCGATCATTGCCATGGAACCGCCCGCGCGGTTTGACGCTACATCGGTGCGTGACGAGAAGGTAAAGGTGCTGCGCTCGCTGCGCCCGATGGATGGCGAGTCCGTCCGGACGCAGAGCGTACGCGGCCAGTATACGCCCGGCGCGGTGCAGGGGCAGATCGTCACCGGCTATGCCGACGAACTGGGGAAGCCGTCCGACACCGAAACCTTTGTGGCGCTGAAGGCCCATATCGACAACTGGCGCTGGCACGGGGTGCCGTTTTACCTGCGGACGGGCAAGCGCATGCCGAGCCGCCAGTCGGAAATCATGATCCAGTTCAAGCCCGTTTCACACAGCATCTTTTCCGCGCGCGGGCAGGCCAGCGGGCTGGAACCCAATGCCCTCATTATCCGTCTCCAACCCGAGGAAAATATCCGGTTGCTGATCATGGCGAAGCAACCGGGGCTGGATCGGGACGGGGTCAAGCTGAGCGAGGTCGGGCTGGACGTGGCGCTGGATCACGCTTTCGCGGGGGAACGGAGGCGGATCGCCTATGAACGGTTGCTGCTCGACCTGCTGGTGGGCGACCCGACCCTGTTCGTGCGGCGGGACGAAGTGGAAGCGCAATGGCAATGGATCGATTCGATCATCGATGGATGGAAACAATCCGGCATGAAGGCCGCGCCTTATGCATCGGGCAATTGGGGCCCCTCGGCCGCGATCGCGCTGATAGAGCGGGACGGGGCGAGCTGGCATGACTGATCTGCATCCCGTCATCGCGAAGGTCACCGCCCGTATCGTGGAGCGCAGCGCTCCGCGTCGGCGCAAGTATCTTGACCTCATTGAGCGGGGCCGGGACGCGGGCACCAACCGCGACAAGCTGTCGTGCGGGAATCTGGCGCACGGCTTCGCCGCGTCTGAGGATGACAAGCCCATCATCCGTTCCGGCAAGGCGATGAACATCGGCATTGTTACGGCGTACAACGACATGCTGTCCGCGCATCAGCCCTATGGCCGCTATCCTGATCAGATCAAAATTGCCGCGCGGGAAGTTGGCGCGACGGCTCAGGTTGCGGGCGGTGTCCCGGCGATGTGTGACGGGGTCACGCAGGGGCAGGCGGGCATGGATCTGTCGCTGTTTTCGCGCGACACGATTGCGCTCTCGACGGCGGTGGCGCTGTCCCACGCGATGTTCGAAGGCGCGGCGCTGCTCGGCATTTGCGACAAGATCGTGCCGGGGCTCCTCATCGGGGCGTTGCGTTTCGGACATCTGCCGACGATCCTGATCCCGGCCGGGCCGATGCCTTCGGGCCTTGCCAACAAGGAAAAGGTGCGCATCCGCCAGCTTTATGCGGAAGGGAAAGTCGGCAAGGCGGAGCTGTTGGAAGCGGAGTCAGCGTCCTATCATGGTGCGGGCACCTGCACCTTCTATGGCACGGCCAACAGCAACCAGATGATGATGGAGATGATGGGCCTGCACATGCCGGGCGCTGCCTTCATCAATCCCGGCACCAAACTGCGGCAGGAACTGACGCGCGCCGCGGTACATCGGCTGGCGAGCATCGGATGGGACGGGGAGGATTATCGGCCGCTTGGCCATTGCGTCGATGAAAAGGCGATCGTCAATGCGGCGATCGGCCTGCTCGCCACAGGGGGATCGACCAACCACGCGATCCATCTTCCCGCGATTGCCCGGGCGGCGGGAATCCATATGGACTGGACCGATCTGGCGGAACTGTCGGACGTCGTTCCGTTGCTCGCGCGGGTCTATCCCAACGGGTCGGGCGACGTGAACCATTTCCATGCGGCGGGCGGCGTTGGCTGGGTGATCGGCGAGTTGATCGATGCCGGGTTGCTGCACCGCGACATTCTGACTGTCGCGCGCAACGATTTCCTCGACTATGCCCGCGAACCCGTGTTGCGGGACGATGCGCTGGTCTGGGCGGATCGTCTGACGGAGCCGCGTGATCCGAACATGGTGCGCCCGGCCAGCAACCCGTTCAGCCCGGATGGCGGAATGAAGCTGCTCGCCGGGAATTTGGGCCGCTGCGTCATGAAGGTGAGCGCGGTCGACCCGGAACGCTGGACGATCGAGGCGCCCGCGCGCGTGTTCGACGACCAGGACGACGTCCTGCGCGCGTTCAAAGCTGGGGACCTGGAGCGCGATGTGGTCGTCGTCGTGCGGTTTCAGGGCCCTTGTGCCAATGGCATGCCCGAGCTGCACAAGCTCACCCCCGCGCTTGGCGTGTTGCAAGATCGGGGGTTCAAGGTCGCATTGCTGACGGACGGGCGGATGTCGGGCGCAAGCGGCAAGGTGCCCGCCGCCATCCATCTGTCGCCTGAAGCGCTGGGTGGTGGACCCATCGCCAGACTGCGCGACGGGGACGTCGTACGCGTCTGTGCCACTATGGGACAGGTGGATGTATTGGTTGATAGGGCCGAATGGGACGCACGGACCCCTGCTACCGCACCGCCGCCGCCCTACGATACGGGCCGAGAATTGTTCGCCCTGTTCCGCCAGCACAGCGACCTCGCGGAGGAGGGGGCATCGCCGATACTTGCCGCGATGGACGCGGAGATCGGGTGATGCGGAAAATTATTGCCGTCGATGTCGGCGGTACCAATGTGCGCTTCGCCCGTGCACAGGTGCAGGCCAGGGGTGCGCCCGTCCTGACCGGCACGGTGCGTAAATATAAGGTTGCCGACTTTCCCAGCCTTGACGCCTGCTGGGCGCGGTTCGGGGAGGATGAGGGAACGCCATTGCCGGACGCCGCCGCGATCGGCTTTGCCGCGCCGATCCGTGACGGTGCGATCAAGCTGACCAACAGCAACTGGATTATCCACCCCGATCAGCTGGCAGCGCAACTGGGCGTGACGTCGCTGGTGCTGGTCAATGATTTTGAGGCCGTGGCCCATGCGGTCGCGCATTTGCCCGCAGCCAACCTGCCGCTGGTGTTTGGCCCCGACGCCGGGTTTCCCGAGTCCGGGTCGGTGACGGTTCTGGGCGTGGGAACCGGGCTGGGCGTTGCCCTCATCCTGTTCGACAAAGGTGTGCCGCATGTCATCGCGACCGAGGGTGGCCATGGCGATTTTGCCCCGCTCGACGCGACCGAGGACCGGATTCTGGCGCAGCTGCGCGTAAAGTTCCGCCGGGTATCGACGGAGCGGCTGGTCTCTGGTCCTGGCCTCAACACCTTTTATCAGGCGCTGGCGCAGGACAGTGGGCATCCTGTCCGGCTGATGAACGACGCAGATTTGTGGCGGGCCGCTCTGGAGGGCGAAAGCGGGTCTCTCGCACGACGTGCGCTGGATCGGCTGTGCATGACCTATGGATCCGTTGCGGGTGATCTGGCGCTGATCCATGGTGCGCAAACCGTCGTTTTGGCTGGAGGACTGACCCAGCGGATGCGGGACATCCTCCTCACCAGTGATTTTCATCCCCGCTTCGTCGCCAAGGGGCGCTACGAAACCATGATGACGAATATTCCCGTCCGCCTTGCCGTGCATGACGAAATCGGCCTGTTCGGCGCGGCAGCCGCCTTTGGAGCATCGCTATGACCCTAACTGTCGATGATATTTTGGCGCTCGCGCCCGTGATCCCTGTTCTGGTGATCGAGCGCGTAGAGGACGCCGTGCCGATCGCTCAAGCGCTGGTGAAGGGTGGGCTGTTCGCGCTCGAAGTGACGTTGCGGACGCCCGCCGCGCTGGACGTGATCCGGGCCATGTCGACCGTCGAGGGCGCCGTTGTCGGCGCGGGCACGGTGTTGAACCCGGCGCAGCTCGATGAGGCGCTGGAAGCGGGCGCGCGGTTCATCGTCAGCCCCGGTTTGACCGAGCCGCTGGGTCAGGCGGCCATTGCGAGCGGAGTCCCATTCCTTCCCGGCACGGCCACGGCGGCAGACATCATGCGCGGGATGGACATGGGACTGTCACGGTTCAAATTCTTTCCGGCGGAAACGTCCGGCGGGCTTCCTGCGCTGAAGGCGCTCGCCGCGCCTTTTCACCAAGCGCGTTTCTGTCCCACAGGCGGCATTACGGCGCAAAGCGCCCCCCAGTGGTTGGCCGAACCGGCCGTCCATTGCGTTGGGGGAAGCTGGGTGGTGCCCAAGGGCCCGATCGAGGTCGCGACAATCGAGCGCCTTGCGCGGGAGGCTGCGGTGCTGGCGTAACGATGGCGATGCAGGCCTGAAGGGCGGTTGCGACCTTTGCGCGCGCACTCGGACGGGAACCTATTGCGGGGCGCATCATTGACGTCATGGGAGGGGTCAGAGCCGGTGAAACCGGCTGAAAGGTAGACCCATGACAATGACAATAGGCAAGACGATCGGCGCGACGGGATTGGCTCTCGTCCTTCTCCTAGGGGGATGCGCGACCCCGACACCCTATCAGCCGCTGGGTGCCCAGGGGCGGACGGGTGGCGGCTATAGTGACCAGCGGATCGAGGAAAACCGGTACCGGGTGGCGTTTGCAGGCAACACCATGACGTCACGGGAAACCGTCGAGACATATCTGCTCTATCGAGCAGCCGAGTTGACAATGGCAAAGGGCTATGACTGGTTCGTCATGGCCGATCGCGATACCGAGCGGCGCACCCGAACCACGGTGAACCAGCCCTTTTACTCTGGCCCCTATGGCTATTGGGGGCCAAGCTGGCGGTACTGGGGCCGGGGCTATGGCTGGCGCGGATGGGACCCTTATTGGGGTGACCCCTTCTGGGACCGGCAGGTCGACGTGAGCACGGTCGATCGCTATGAAGCCACGGCCGAGATCGTGATGGGGCGTGGACCCAAGCCGCGCAACGATCCCCGTTCGTTCAACGCGCGGGACGTGATGGACAATCTGGGTCCGCGGATCATCGCACCTTCGTAAGACCATTAGGAGTGTGGAACCGTCCGGTTCCACACTCCTCCCGTCCGGATCAGGCGGCGAAAACCGACTTGGGGATGTGGGTGATGCGGCAGGCGAGATCCGCTTCGCCCGACGCCACAACATACTGGTCGCCGCCATCGGCGATGCCGGTCGTGAACACCACGTCATGCACATACATCAGATCGTCGATCGGCTGGGTGAGGGCGCTGTTGGCCTCGAGCAGTGGAGCGTCCTGCGTGCGGAGAATGACACTCGGGTCGTCCTTGTCGAGCAATGACCAGTAGGTCCGGTAGATCCCCACAATTTCTTTTGGCTCAACGCCATGCCACAGCGTCAGCCAGCCGTCATCGGTCAGGATGGGTGGTGCGCCCCCCCCGATCCGTGCGGTTGCGACGGTTCGCGCATGGGGGCGGATGCCGGGGGCTGGCCAGGGTTTCCAGAAGAGTGCATCGGGGGAATGGGCGAGATTGATGGACGGCCCGGCCCGCCACTCGCTGCCTGGTGGGTACGCGAAATAAAGATCGCCCAGCGGCCGTGTCTGCGCCCAGTAATGGCCGTCGATCAGCCCCTCAAAGATCAGCATGTCCTTGTTCTGGTGATCGAGCACAATCGCCTCGAACGTCCAGTCGAGGCCGTTTTCGGAGCTGTAGAGCGTTGTCGAATGCCGTTCTGGACTGACCGAGCAGGTGGTCATCAGATAGCGCCCTTCCACGCGGCTGATGCGCGCGTCTTCTACCCCATAGCATTGGAAATCATGCGTGGGCGCGATGGCGCGGTCATAGTGCATCGCGACGACCTTCAGCCCATCGGGCGACAGCTCCACCGGGAGCAGCCAGGACAGCGACGTCAGCGCCATGATCTTCCACCCGCCGCCGCGCAACATGAACTTGCGCGGGTCGGCGGTATCAACATGTTCCAGCGGCCAGGCGTCAAGGAAGTAGCGGCCTTTGTCGTCATGCTGTTGCCAGCGGATGGCGTGGACATGCCCATTGTAGATGGGCGTGCGCAGCGCTTCGGCGACGCGCACCATGATAAGGAGGTTGCCATTGGCCAGGCGCGTCATGCCAGGGTTGAACGCGCCCAGCACATAGGTTTCCCGATCGAGATGACCGGCGAGAGGAGACCGGCGGAGATCGATATCAGCCGGGGTGATAATCAGCTGGTCGACAGCAAAGGGGGCGGCGGGGGTGTTCATTCCTGCTCCTGCATCCGGGGGGCGATGGTCAGTTGCTGCACGACGGCACGGCGAGGTTGGGTCAGCAGATAATGGACGCCAACGGCGATGTCCTCGGCGCGCAGCATGAATTCCGCCTTGATCTGTTCCCGCTGCTTTTCGGCCGGCACATCGGGATACTGGAAATCGGCACCCGTCTTTCCCGGTTCCACCAGCGCGACCTTGATGCCCTTGTTGCCGAGCTCCTTGCGCAGGGCCTCGGAAAAGCCCGCTATTCCGGCTTTCATGCCAGCATAGACGGTCGATCCTGGGCCGAGAGTGTGGGCACTCATGGAACCGATCAGCACGATATCGCCCTTGTCCGCCAACAGCTCCACCGCTGCATGCGCGCTAGTAATATAGGCGGTGAAGTCCGTGGCAAGCGCGTAACGAAGTTCCTCCGCGCTCATGTCGGCGAGACCCGTTGCCGGGACGGCGGCGTTGATAACGACGATGTCGGCATCGGGAATCGAAGTGCGCGCGGCGGCGAAGAAGCGCTGTACGCCGTCGGTGTCGGCGAGATCGAGTGCAACGCCGTCTCCCTCGCCCACTTCGCGGATGCGGTCCAGCGCGTCGTCAAGATGCTCGGGTGTCCGTCCGCAGATGAAGACTTTTACGCCTTCGCTGGCCAGCAGCACGGCGATGGCCCGTCCGATGCCGGTGGTTCCTCCCGTGATGATCGCCCGACGTCCGGCCAGCGGAGTTTGGTGGGTATGGGCGTCGGCAAGTGGGGTCATGATGTCTCCGTGGGCGCTGCCCATGATGGTGATGTGCCCGTTGGCGGGCATAGAATAGGGAACGCGGTCGTCGCCCTTGTGTTTCGGCGTGACCCGTTCTCCGTGCATCGTTTTGACGGCGAAGCGGGGAAGGGCGACTTTTCCACGACGAATGACGGTGGGCAGGGCGGGTATATGTTCGAGATGATGCGCCTGTGTTAAGGTCTTCCGGGGTTTTGCGCCGGGAGAACAGGAATGACGAAGCATAGGGAGACGGGAGGAAAGCGCCCGGGTTTTTCCGCCCTGCTTCGCCTTTTGGGATTATGGACGGCTCTTATTCTTGGCGCCCCCGGGGTCGCGTACGCTGCCGCACCGCACTGGACTCCGGCGCAAGTGGAGCGTCTCGTTCAATGGCTCGATTATGCGCGGGATGACGCGCTCACTATGGCGGTGAGCGAAGTGCCGAAGATCCGCAAGATGCAGGGCGAACAGAACGAAGAACGGCTCGACGAAGTTGCGACCGACGCGGCGGTCCGGCTGCTCACCGGTTTTTATACGGGATGCTGCGACGCGTCGCTCAAGACGGGATGGCAGATCGCGGGCGACCGGCCAACTGGGGATCCCCGGCAGCGCGTTGTCGAGGCTCTGGCGCAGGACCGGCTGGATCAGATGTTCATCGATGCCGAGCCGCACCACCCGTTCTACCGCGCTATGCGCCGGGCCTATGCGGCGGAAGCCGATGCGGCCCGCCGTGCTACGCTGGCCGCGAATATGGACCGCTGGCGCTGGATGCCGCGTGCTCTGGGTCGGCGCTATTTGCTGGTCAACACCGCATCGTTTGAGGCGATGCTGTAGCAGGACGGAAAGCTAGTTGGGCGCTGGGAAGTCATCGTCGGAAAAACGAAATCGCCGACGCCGATCTTTGCGGCGCGGGTCACCGGTGTGGTGCTCAACCCCTGGTGGGAAATCCCGTCCTCGATCGCGGCGGAAAGTGTCGCAGCAATGGTCAGGACCAATCCTGCGGCTGCGGCGAAGCGGGGTTATGTGTATGAAAACGGGCGTTACCGGCAACGGCCGGGCCCCAATAACGCGCTGGGACGGATGAAGCTGGTGATGCCCAACCCGCATACGGTTTATCTGCACGACACGCCCTCCCAATCGCTGTTCGACCGCGATGTGCGCGCGTTCAGCCATGGCTGCGTGCGTGTGGGAGACGCGCTGGGCCTTGTGACCGCGCTGCTTGCGCCCACCGGGCAATGGGACCGGCAAAGGATCGACGCAACGGTGGCGTCCGGCGAGACACAGACCGTGACGCTTGCCGAGCCGATCCCGGTTTACATCGCCTATTTCACGGCCGAGCCGGATGAGGACGGGGCCATGCGCTTTTTTCCGGACATCTACAAACGGGACAGGGCGGCGGTTGCACCGGACGATGGCAAGCCCTGCGGGGTCTGACGGGCCATTAATGTTGCGGAGACGGTTGCGGTCAGTCCGCTTCTGCGCGGCGGGATTTGCGGCCGACCAAATACTGCCACGCACCGTAGATGTTGATCAGCAGCAGGATTCCGTTCTGAACGGCGAGCGGCATCGTGCCCGCACGCATGCCCGACACGATCCACGCGATCGATGCGGTGACGAACAGGATGAAGCCCCAGCCCGTTACGCGGCGGCCGAAGTCTCCCGCCACCATGAAAGCAGCGATCATTCCAGAGATCGAGGCATACCATTCGAGGGGTCCGTTCATGCGTGGTCATCTTCCAGACAAGGGGAGGGAAAAGCGCAACGCGTCGTGCGTGGTTATATGTCCGGTGGGACCGACGATTTATTCATCCGGTAGACAGGTGGGCGACCATAGGGGAACGTGCAGGAAGTTCCTTCGTTCATCCCGCAACCCACACCATTGACCTCTGTCAGGATTTGCGGGAGTTTCTGTTTTTGCGCGGACGCGCATTTATCCGGAGTTTGCCATGCGCGCTTTATCTCTCCTGAAAACCTTCGCCCGTTCTGCCGCACCCGTGGCGCTGATGTGCACGGGCGGCGCCCTGTTCGCGCAGACCGGCTACGGCCCGGCTACCGGCGTTACAACCCAATTGCCGCGCGGTGTTGCGCCGAGCCACTACACGATCCGAGTGGCGCCTGATGCAGCGAAGCTGACGTTCACAGGGGACGCGACGATCGACGTCACAGTCAGCCAGCCGACCCGCACCATCACGCTCAATGCCGCCGACCTGACCATCGCGTCGGCAAGCATCGCGTCGGCCGGGACGAAGCGCGCGGTCAAGGGAGCCATCGCGCTCGATACGGCGGCCCAGACGGCCACGATTACATTTCCCAGCGAGTTGAAACCCGGAAAATATGCGCTGACGATGCGCTATGCGGGTATCATCAGCCAGCAGGCGAACGGACTGTTCGCGCTCGATTATCAGGACGGAGCGGGCGCATCCAAACGCGCGCTCTTTACCCAGTTCGAGGCACCCGACGCGCGCCGTTTCGTGCCGAGCTTCGACGAGCCGAGCTACAAGGCAACGTTCGATCTGTCCGTGGTCGTGCCCAAGGGGCAAATGGCGGTCGGCAATATGCCCGTGAAGACGAGCGTTGCGGGCAAGGACGGCACGACGCTGGTGACGTTCGGCACAACGCCCAAGATGTCGTCCTATCTGCTGTTCCTGGGCATGGGCGAGCTTGATCGCGCCACCAAGATGGCGGGAGCCACCGAAATCGGCGTCGTGACGGGCAAGGGCAACACGGGCAAGGCGACGCTGGCGCTCGACGCGGCCGTGCAGATCCTGCCTTATTACAATGATTATTTTGGCGTGCCGTTTCCGCTGCCCAAGCTCGACAATGTCGCCGGGCCGGGACAGAGCCAGTTCTTTTCCGCCATGGAGAACTGGGGTGCGATCTTCACGTTTGAACGGGCACTGCTGGTCGATCCGAAGCTGACGTCGGAGACATCGCGCCGCCGCGTCTACGAGATCGTCGCGCATGAAATGGCGCACCAATGGTTCGGCGATCTCGTGACCATGGCGTGGTGGGACGACCTGTGGCTGAACGAGGGTTTCGCCAGCTGGATGGCGACCAAAGTGACCGCGCAAATGAACCCGCAATGGGAGACCTTGCTCAATCGCGTTGACGGCCGCGAGCAAGCAATGAGCCTCGATGCCTACCTCACGACGCACCCGGTCGTGCAGAAGATCAAGACGGTCGAAGAGGTCAACCAAGCGTTCGACGCGATCACCTACGAAAAGGGTGAAGCGGTTATCACCATGCTGGAGGCCTTCGCCGGCGAGGATGTCTGGAAAGCGGGCATCCAAAGTTACATGAAGGCGCACAGCTACGGAAACACGCAGACCAGCGATCTTTGGGACGCCGTGGAAAAGGCCGGGGCCAAGGGGTTGGTTGCCATCGCCAACGACTTTACGACCCAACCGGGCATTCCTCTTGTAACGGTCGACAGCGCCGTGTGCGAAGGCGGCATGACACGGCTGTCGCTGAGCCAGGGCGCTTTCAGCCGCGACCGCAAGGATGCGGGCGACCCCGTGCTGTCCTGGCATGTGCCGGTCCGCGCTCAGGCGCTGGGCGGCGAGGCGCGCGCGCTGATCCTGCAGGGCAAGGGGACGATCGAACTGCCCGGCTGTGGCGCCTATGTCATCAACAGCGGGCAGACAGGCTATTACCGCTCGCTCTATCCCGCCAGCAATGTCGCGGCGCTGGCCAAGGACTTCACGAAGCTTTCGTCGATCGACCAGCTTGGCCTGCTCGCCGACAACTGGCAGCTTGGGCTGGGCGGGTATCAGCCAATCGCGCGGCCGCTCGACCTGATCGATGCGGTGCCTGCCACGGCGAGCGATGTGGTGCTCGGTGCGGTGCCCGACTATCTGGAAGCCGCGCACATGATGTTCGAGGGCGATGACCGGAACCAGCTGCGCGTGCTCGCTTATGCCAGCACGAAGCTGACGCCGGTGCTGTCCCGCATTGGCTTCGACGCGAAGGACGGCGAGGGGCCTCAGGTCGCGCTGCTGCGGCAGAGCTTGATCGAGACGCTGGGGGATATGGGTGAACCGACCGTGCTGGCCGAAGCGCGCCGCCGGTTCGCGGCGCTCGCCACCAATCCGGCGGCGCTCGACGGCCCGTTGAAATTCGTGTGGCTGGGGATCGTCGCGAAAAACGCCGATCAGCCGACCTGGAACGCCCTGCGTGCCATGGCGAACAAGGCGCCGAGTGCGCTGGAAAAGAGCCAGACGTTCGGCCTTTTGGGCAGTGTCCGGGACGAGGCGCTCGCCAAGCAGGCGCTTGATCTTGCCATGACCGACGAGCCGGGCAAGACCACCAGCGCCGCGATCATTTCTGCTGTCGGGCGGGAGCACAGCATGCTGGCTGTCGATTATGTGCTTGCCCATCGCGCGCAATATGAAGCGATGATTGACGTGTCGGCCCGCTCACAGGCGCTGGCGCGGCTGGGGGGCGGATCGGCCGATCCGGCGATGGCTACCAAACTGGATGCCTATGCCACGCAATATCTCACAGCGGAATCGCGCAAGGTCGTCGATCGTGCTATAGCGTCGATCAAGGTGCGGGCCGCTACCCGGCAGAGGCTGAAGCCGGAAATCTTGGCCTGGCTGGATGCCCGCGGGTCGGCGCAGGGAACCGGAGCGGCGGCGGGCAGTTCCTCCACTGCGAAAGCAAAGAAGAAGAAGGGTTAAGCGGGGCTTTTGATGAAGCTGAAGACACATTTCGTCGAAAAGCCATGGGGGCGGGCGCAGTTGCCCGCTCCTTTTGACGCCATCGCGGCGCAGGCGGGCCTTGGTGGCAAGACAATCGGCGAGGTGTGGTTCGAGCCCGAGGACGGGACCCAGCTGCCGCTTTTGGTCAAGTACATCTTCACCAGCGAGAAATTGTCAGTGCAGGTTCACCCGACCGATGCGCAGGGGCATGCACGCGGCCTACCGGGCGGCAAGACCGAATGCTGGTATATTCTCGACGCAGAACCGGGTGCGAACTTGGGGTTGGGCACGGTGAAACCGCTGGACGGTGAGGCGTTGCGGGCGGCGGCGCTTGACGGGTCGATCGAGCAGCTGATGGACTGGAAGGCCGTCAAGCCGGGTGAATTCTACTTCGTGCCGGCGGGGACGGTGCACGCCATTGGCGTGGGTGTCTCGCTGATCGAGATCCAGCAGAATGTCGATGTCACTTATCGCCTGTATGACTATGGGCGTCCGCGCGAACTGCATCTGGATGATGGTGTCGCGGTGTCGGTCGCCAAGCCTTATCCCATGGGCATGGCGCGTCGGGTCGGCGGTGCCTGCGAAGAGCAGTTGCTGAGCGACTGCGTGGGCTTCACCGTGGTCTATTCCAAGGATGTTGTGCAGACGCACCAGCATTTCATCGGTCGGGCTTTGTGGATCGTGCCCCTGAGTGGGGCCGTGCACTGCTGCGGCGAAACCGCGGCGCCGGGCGGATGTCTCTATGTCGAGCCGGACGGTGAGCTGACCGCTGATCCGGGCACGACGGCGCTGGTGGGTGCTGCACCGAGGCTGACGTAGCTTGCAGGGATATTGTCCTTATCTCTGTTGATGTTGAGGCACTGTAGCCCCCCAAATCCGTTCGTGCTGAGCTTGTCGAAGCACCGTTCTTCTACTGGAACAAGAAAGGCAGCCCTTCGACAGGCTCAGGGCGAACGGGGATAGAGACACGAAACCAACAAAAAGGGCGGCGCCGCGTGGCACCGCCCCTCCTGCTCGATCCGGGATTTCCCGGAAGCGGCTTACTTGAGCTCGACGGTCGCGCCGGCTTCTTCCAGCTGCTTCTTGACCTTCTCGGCCTCGTCCTTGCTGACGCCTTCCTTGACGGCCTTCGGAGCGGCTTCCACCAGCGCCTTGGCTTCGGTCAGACCCAGGCCGGTGAGGGCGCGGACTTCCTTGATGACGTTGATCTTCTTGCCACCGTCGCCGGTGAGGATCACGTCGAACTCGGTCTGCTCTTCAGCAGCCGGAGCAGCGGCGGCGCCACCAGCGGCGGGGCCAGCAACAGCCACAGCAGCGGCGGCCGAAACGCCCCACTTCTCTTCCAGAGCCTTGGACAGCTCGGCTGCTTCGATGACGGTGAGGGCCGAAAGCTGATCGACCAGTGCGTTAATGTCTGCCATATTCTTTAATCTCCAATTTCTGGGCGGGGCTGGGCCCCTTATCTTAGAGTGAAAACAAAGGGTTGAGCGTTATGCGGCTTCTTTTTCCGCATAGGCGTTGAAGACCCGTGCCAACTGCGCAGCCGGTGCCTGCAGAACGGTCGCGACCTTGGTTGCCGGGGCCTGAAGCAGGCCGACAATCTTGCCACGCAGTTCGTCGAGCGACGGCATCGATGCCAGCGCCTTGACGCCGTTCGCATCGAGCAGGGTTGCGCCCATCGCGCCACCAACGATTTCGAGTTTGTCGTTGGTCTTCGCGAAGTCGACCACCACCCGAGCGGCGGCGACCGGATCGTGCGAAGTGGCCAGCGCAATCGGACCGGTCAGCAAAGTGCCGAGCTGTTCGTATTGCGTGTCCTTTAGCGCGATATTGGCGAGGCGGTTCTTCGTAACCTTGAACTGGGCCCCCGCTTCGCGCATCTTCTGCCGCAGATCCGTCGATTGCGCGACGGTCAGGCCGAGATTGCGCGTCACCACGACAACCCCGATTTCGGCAAAAGTAGCGTGCAGCGTGGTCACCACCTCAGACTTCTGGGTACGATCCATGCCATTCTCCTTTTTGTCCGACGGGCAAGCCGCCAGACAGGCTTAAGCCCGGCATGACACGCCAAAGCGCGCCATGACAGGCGACGAAAGTCCGAAGGGGAAGGATCGACTGCCCTTTGCCGTCACCCGGAAGGGAGAACCAGCGGCAGACCCAGAACGCAGCGACAGGCGCAGCGGCCGATGAAGAACGTTTCCCCGTCTAGGCTGGACATTAAGAAGGGCATATTCCCTTCACCAACTGTCTCGGACGGATGCACGCACCACCAAAGAGCAGTGCGAGCGCGCGTCCCTTAGCGGGGGTGGGCAGGCCTGTCACGTTCTTTCTCATTTTATTCACCTGTTTCATTGTGAGACAGAAGCGTCTTTTAAACGCCTGTTAACCCTTTTTATTATCGATTTGTCTCATCCTGGAACAGGGAAAGAGGGTAAACGCCGTTGAAATTGCGCGTATTTCTGCGGCATGAAGAGTGTCAGCAAAAGCATTCGGGCCTTGCATGGTTAACATGCAGGGTTCTTCAGGAAGGAATTGTTCGTGCGTTCATTGTGGAAAATCGCAGCGGGACTGTTGGCCCTTGGGGCGGCGGGGTCGGCTCAGGCGGCTCCGGTGTTCACGTTCGACTTCAGCGGCAATTCGTCGACGAACGGCACCTATGGCAACGCGCGGACTTTCTCGTCCACATCCAGTGGTCAGACGCTGAACCTGCGGGCGACGGGCTGGAGCATCAACGGCAGCACGATCAATACCTCGTACCTTGGCATCTGGGATGCAGGGCTGGGCGTAACGTCCGCTGGCGACTCGAACGGTTCGAACAATTTGCACACGGTCGACAATCAGGGCCGAGTCGACTTCATTGTGCTGGAATTTGACCGGGCCGTGCAGCTCACCTCGGCGGTGTTCAATGCCTATCAGATTACCGGGCTGAACTACCAGGATACGGACGCGACGATCCGTTATGGCACCAATCCGGGCGTATGGAACAGCGATCCGTTCACCGACGGCGCAGACATCGCTGCCATGAACCTGCTCACGCCGAATTCTTACAATTCGGACGTGTCGACCACATCGTCGCTTGATCGTAACATTACGAAGAACGGCGCGGCCGGGAACGTCTGGATCATCAGTGCGCGGACGGGCTCGGGCGCGGACTACAAGATCGACGCCTTCAAGCTCGACAAGCTGACCGCGCTTCCCGTGCTCGCGGTGCCGGAACCAGGTACCTGGGCGATGATGATCGTTGGCTTCGGCTTTGCGGGTGCTGCTATGCGCCGCCGTCGGCGGGATGACGCGGCTGCTCGCGCTGCCATCGCCTGACATTCGCCGCTTTCCTGGGGGAAACTATCCGGCCGGGCGAACAGCCTGCGCCGGATAGTCTATTTTCAGCACCTCATATTCCTTTTCGCCGCCCGGCAGCATGACCCGGCGCAGGTCGCCCACCGCTGCGCCCCGCAGCGCTCGCGCGATCGGGGAATGCCAGCCGATGCGGCCCGCCGCGACATCCTGCTCGTCGTTGCCGACAAGGGTCACGGTACGCTGATTGTCGTCCTCGTCCGCGATCGTAACGGTCGCACCGAAAAAGGCGCGGCTCTTGTCCGGCTGCTGCGCGGGATCGACGACGCGGGCGTCCTTCATCTTTCGGGAAAGGCGTCGGAGTTGCCCGTCGATCTCCCGCATCCGCTTGCGGCCATAGAGATAGTCGCCATTTTCGCTTCGGTCGCCATTGCCGGCCGCCCAGCTTACCACCTCGACAATCGCCGGGCGCTCGACGCCGAACAGCCTGTCATATTCGGCACGCAGGGCCGCGAAGCCTTGCGGCGTGATGTAATTGGGTTCGCCCGCCATCGGCCGCCTGCTTATCCTGCGTCGTTCTTGCCAAGATAGGCCGAAAGCGGCCGCAGGCTGCCCTTGAACCGCGCCGTGTCCGGGCTGATACTGTCATAGACCACCGCATTTTCGAGAACACGCTGCACGTAATTGCGCGTTTCGTAAATCGGGATGCTCTCGATCCAGCGGAGGATGTCTGCGCCGGGCAGGCGGGGGTCGCCATTGGCCTTGATCCACTTGTTCACATTGCCCGGCCCGGCATTGTACGCGGCGACCGCCAGCGGATAGCTGCCCCCATAATAATTCAGCATCTGCTGAAAGTAGGTGCTCCCCAGCTGGATATTGTAGGACACATCGCTGTTGAGCGAGCCGGGCATATAGGCAAGGCCTACGCGCCCGGCCGTTTCCCGTGCCGTGCCGGGCATCAACTGCATCAGGCCGCGCGCCCCCGCACGGCTCACGGCGTTGCGGTCGAACTGGCTTTCCTGCCGGGAAATCGCGTGGATCATCGTCCAGTTGGTCCGGTGCCCGTCCGGCACCGCCACGCTCGGGAAGCTCGCCTCGTTATAGCCGGACCGACCGTCGGCCAGCGCCTTGCGGCCAACCATAACGCCCAGATCCGGGCGGTAGAGCGACTTGGCGAGTTCGGCGGCAAGCGCGCGCTCCCGATCCGTGGTGACGGCTGCCGCGATGGCCCGCAGGAACACGCCCTGATCGACCATATTCCCGGACGCGCCCAACGCCTTCGCAGCGCGCACCACGGAGCGGCTGGCAAATTCGCTGCGTTCCGCGTCGGTCACCGACACCGGCGTCGCATAGCTGCGCGGAGCAGGGATGGGGCGGCCGAGCCGTTCCAGCGCGAGCTGGCCGTAGAACTGGTCCGGATACTCGGCCGCCTGCGTGAAGAAGCGGTTGGCTTGTGTCGGGTCGCCCGCCGCCAGCGCTGCGCGGCCTGCCCAGTAATGGCCCTTCGAAATCGTCTGCGGCGATCGGGCAGCACCGGCATAGCGTTCGAACATCATCACGGCGTCGCGCGGACGGCCGAGATTGTAGAAGGCAGTCGACCCGGCAAGCCAGGTCAGGCTGGTGTAATCGTCGCGTTCACCGATGGGGCGGTCACGGATGTCGACGGTGGAGCCGTACGCGTCATCGACCTTGCTCGCGATCGCATAGGCAAGGGCGGATTGGCCATCGTTGGATGCTGCCCGGGCCATCGAAAGGAGCGTCTCGAACCATTTTTCCGCGTCAGCGGGCCGCGTGGAAAGTGTCGCGCGCTGCGCGAGATAGGCGCGCGAAGCCGGAAAATCGCCTTCATCCCGCAGCCAGTTGGCGCGATCGGCGATATAGCCTGGGTTGGTCCGTCCATAGGGTTCGGCAGCGGGTCCCTTCATCGCGGCGTCGACGCTGCCGCGCTGCATGGCGATGCGCGCCTCGGCGATGGTGCGCGCGGTGGACGACAGATAGGGCAGCAGCCGCTCGGCCGCGGCGTTGTTCTTTGCCCACAAGAGGCGATCGGCCCGCGCATCATGATCGTCGGTGGTCAGCGCGCCGCCGAACAGGCCGAGGATCTGGGCCTCATCCTGCGGCGTCAGATTGCCGCCACGCCACGCTGATTTGGCGGCAATCCGCGCCTCGTCCACCCGCCCAGCGGCGAGCAAGGCCACGGCGTTGCGCGCATGGCCGGTGGCCGACCGCGCCGGATAGCGCGCGAAATAGGCGATCACGGCGGCGGGATCATAGGCGTTGGGGTTGATCGACGTTTCCGCCAGGCGGCGTAGGCGGTCTTCACCCGGCCACTCCGGGTAAGTCACCAGAAACGAGGAATAGGCCGAAAAGCCCATCGCGTCGCTTTGCTGCAAGACTTTCCATTGCGCGATGGCCGCGAGGATCGGCGCATCGGCATTGTGGGCAATCTGCGCGCTGGTCGCCGCCCAGTCGCCGGTTCCCTGCGGCAGGGCCGCAGATGCGCCAGGCGGGATCGGCTGGACGATCTCCCGCTGCTGCGCGTCGGCGATCGGCGCGAGAAGCAGCGGCGTGAAAAAAAGCAGTCGGTATGCACGGACGCGCGAGACCAAGCTGGACATTGGTGTAACAGGTTCCCTATCAGGCGAGCTTTGAAGCGGGGAATATGGCATAGATCCGATTATGCCTGCATGAACGGCGAGATTGAAGGAGTTTTTCGCATGTTTTCCGGATCGATTCCGGCTCTGGTGACGACTTTTCGCGACGGGTCGCTCGACGAGCAGGCTTTCCGTTCGTTTGTCGACTGGCAGATCGCGGAAGGAAGCACCGCGCTGGTGCCCTGCGGCACGACCGGCGAGAGCGCCACGATGACGATTGAAGAGCATAACCGGGTCGTTGCCCTGTGCGTCGAGCAGGCGGCGGGGCGCGTGCCGGTGATCGCCGGCTGCGGGTCAAACGATACCAAGATCGCGCTGGAGCACATGTTCGCCGCGCAGGCCGCCGGGGCGAATGCCGCTCTGGTCGTTGCCCCTTATTACAACAAGCCCAATCAGGAGGGGGTGTATCAGCATTTCGCCTATCTGGCGCAGCGCTGCGATCTGCCGATCATTCTCTATAATGTTCCAAGTCGGACGATCACCGATATTGGTGTTCCGGTCATGCATCGCCTTGCCAACGACTTTCAGACGATCGTCGGTGTGAAGGACGCCACCGGAAATCTGGGGCGGGTGACCGCACAGCGGCTCGCCTGCGGGACGGATTTCTGTCAGCTTTCGGGAAATGATGAAACGGCTCTGGGGTTTAACGCGATGGGCGGGGTGGGGTGCATTTCCGTTACGGCCAATGTTGCTCCGGGCCTGTGCGCGCAGTTTCAGGCCGCGTGCGCTGCTGGCGACTGGCCGCTCGCACTGGAACTTCAGGACCGGCTTTATCCGTTGCACGATGCGTTGTTCAGCGATTCTTCACCCGGCCCAGTTAAATATGCCCTGTCCCGCGTGCGGCCCGACATGCCCGTCGAGCTTCGCCTGCCGATCACCTGGCCGAGCGCATCGAGCCAGGCGGCGGTCGACCGGGCGCTGGAGATCGCGGGACTCGTATAGGGGCGCCGCGATATCCATATAAGAAGTCCGGCATGTCGCCGGATGAAGAGTGAACAGGTACCATGGCCCGCCCGCATCACGCTGCCTTTGACAAGGTCAAGACCGTCGCCGAGAACCGGCGCGCGCGCTTCGACTATGCCATCGACGAAGTGTTCGAGGCTGGGATTGCGTTGCAGGGCACTGAGGTCAAATCGTTGCGCTTTGGCGAGGGATCGATCACCGAAAGCTATGCGGAGGTGCGGGACGAGCAGGTGTGGCTGATCAACAGCAACATCCCTGAATTCAGCCATGGCAACCGCTTCAATCATGAACCCAAGCGGCCGCGCAAGCTGCTGCTCCACGGGCGGGAAATCGAAAAATTTCATGGCGCGGTTGCGCGCAAGGGCATGACGCTCGTTCCGCTGTCGATCTATTTCAACGGGCAGGGGCGGGCGAAGGTCGAACTGGCACTCGCCAAGGGCAAGAATGCGCAGGACAAGCGCGAGACGACCAAGGAGCGCGAATGGAAGCGCGAGCAGGGGCGTCTCATGAAGGAGCACGGCTGATGAGTCGCATCGCCCGCTGGTGGCATGTCCATGCTCCCCGGCGGGAGATGTTCGAGAACAGCCGCGTGCTGGCTCCGGTGGCGCATCGTGTGCTCGCGCCGGAACTCTGGCGCTTTACCCGGCGATCGGTACCGCGCGGCGTCGCGTTGGGTTTGCTCGTTGGCATATTCCTGCTGATTCCCGGCTTGCAGATTGCGGGAGCGGCGATGCTGGCGTTGCCGTTCCGTGCCAATATTCCCGTCGCGGCAGCGATGACATTTCTCAGCAACCCGGCCACGACACCGCTCATTTTATGGGCGTCGGTCTATATTGGTAACCTGATGCTCGGACGGACGGCGGAAGTGACGCAGTTCATGGCGCTGATCCATGAGCATGCCGGGTTCATGCGCTGGTGCGCATGGCTGTTTTCGGAAGCGGCGCCTGCGTTGCTGTTCGGACTGGCTGTGATTTCCGTGATCGCGGCAGCCGTCGGCTATCTGCTCGCGACGTGGATGTGGCGCGCCCATCTATGGCGGAAATGGCATGGACGAAAAATGACCATTGGCAATGATCGGGATTCCGGTTCAATGGGCGAGCACGCCGCTTAGATCTTAACAAAGCGGTGCCCTGTTGGTAGCGGATGTTCATGGCGGGCCTGACTGGCATTTCACATAAGGACGATATCGTCGCGCTGACGGCTGCGCGGACGGACCGCCATACGTTGCCGTTGCTGGTTCTGGCCGCAGCGATGTGTGCGGGCATCGTCATCTGGGGTGTGGGCGATGTGGCGCTGGCGAGCGGCTTTGCAGCCGCCGTCGTAGGACTTGCGGGGCTGGCCCATCTGTTCCGGCGCAGCAACGTCCTGCCCGATGCGGCGCAGGACATTGTGCCGGACTGGACGATTGCGCGTGCCGCCGCCGATGCGTCGGCCATGGCCATTGCCGTCACCGACCGCACGGGCAAGCTGATGTGCGCCAGCGACCTCTATGGCGAATGGTTTCCCGGCTATCCGGCTCCGCCCGTGCTGCCGCTCGATCGCAACGGCGCGGACCGGCTGGCTGAGGCGGGACGGACCGCGTGGCGCGATGGCGACGCGAAGGTCGACGATCTGGCGCGGGGCGCGTTGCGGCTGGACCTTCGGGTGGCGCGGACCGGGCGGTCGGAGGATTTCCTCCTGTGGCATTTCACCCCGGTCAAGCAGTCGAGCATGATCGACGAGTTCGCCCGACTCGTGAACGGCGAGAGTGGCGCCGCGCTGGGTGATGCCGGCGTCATGGCCGCGATCATCGGCGCGGAAGGTCGCCTACGCGCGGCGAACCCCGCCTTTGTGGGCCGGGCGACCGGGCGGGCGGAAACGGACCTTACCGGGCGGGACTTTGCCGCCTATTTCCGACGCGACGATGATGGCCGCATCTTCTTCGTGCGAGAGGCGGGCAGCATTGTCCCCATTGGCATATTCCGCGTGGCATTGCGGCAGGACCAGCCCGATGGCGCGGCGCTCATCATCATGATCGACCAGCCAGGCGACGTGGGAGGCTCTGGTTCGGTGCTGTCCTATGTCGAGGCGGTGATCGCACTGCTCCCGTTCGGCCTCGCGATGGCGGACCGCGACGGGCGGCTGCTGTTCGTCAACAACAGTTTCTCGCGTGCGGCGGGGCTGTCGCATGGGCAGAAGCCGACCTATCCCGGCGATCTGGTGGTCGTCGAGGATCAGGCCGCGCTCGCTGCCGCCGTGCGCCGCTATGCCATCGGGCCGCAGATTTCGGGCGATATCGCGGTACGCCTGCGCGTTCAGCCCGACGAACCGGTCGCGCTCAGCCTGGCGGGCGTGCGCGGGCTGGGGGAGGCGGCGGTATTGCTCGGCCTCAAGGACAATAGCGAGGAAAGCAAGCTCAAGCGGCAGGTGGCGCAAGCGACCAAGATGCAGGCGGTGGGACAGCTCGCGGGCGGCGTTGCGCATGATTTCAACAACATCCTGACCGCCATCATTGGTCATTGCGACCTGATGATGATGCGTCATACGCCCGGCGACAGCGATTATGACGACATCCAGCAGATCAAGTCGAACAGCAATCGCGCGGCGAGCCTGACCCGCCAGCTGCTCGCCTTCTCCCGCCAGCAGACGCTGCGACCCCAAGTGCTGCAACTGCCCGACATCGTGGCCGACGTTTCCAACCTGTTGAAGCGCCTGCTGGGCGAAACAGTCAAACTCGAAGTGAGCCATGGCCGCAATTTGGGGCAGGTGCGGGCCGACCCCGGCCAGCTTGAGCAGGTGATCGTCAATCTGGCGGTCAATGGCCGTGACGCCATGCCGGAGGGGGGCGTGTTGTCGATCAAGACCTACGCCGTCACGACTGCGCAGGTGCGCGAGATGCGCTCCACCGTGCTGCCACCCGCCGACTACACCGCGCTGCGCATCAGCGACACGGGAACGGGCATTCCGCCTGACCTGCTGCCCAAGATTTTCGAGCCGTTCTTTACGACCAAGGAAGTCGGCAAGGGTACCGGACTGGGCCTGTCCACCGTGTACGGCATCGTGAAGCAGTCGGGCGGGTTCATCTTCGCCGAATCGGAGCCCGGCAACGGGGCGAGCTTCGTGCTCTATCTGCCCGTTTACGTCGCCGCGCCCGGAGAGCAGGAGCCACCCGCGATCAAGTCTCCCCCGCCCAGGCGTGAAAGCTGGGGGACCGGCACCATCCTGCTGGTGGAGGATGAGGACATGGTGCGCGCCGTGGCCGAGCGGGCACTGACGCGGCAGGGCTACACGGTCCTGACGGCGTGCGATGGGGAGCAAGGGCTGGAGGTTCTGAACTCGGGCCAGCAGATCGACCTGCTGTTGTCCGACGTCGTTATGCCCAATATGGATGGGCCTTCCATGGTGCGGCAGGCGCGACATACGCATCCCGATCTTCCGGTGGTGTTCATGTCGGGCTACGCCGAGGAGCAACTGCGCAAGTCGATTGATATTCCCAATGTTTCGTTTCTGCCAAAACCCTTTTCGGTCGCCCAGCTGTCGGAGGCAGTCCGGGCTGGGGCGGGGCCAGAGGTCGCTGAATAAAGGCAGTAGGCCGCTCAGGCGTGTTGCACGCGCGACGGAGTGAGTGATTGCCCCTTGTGCCATCTGGCGCTAAGGCTAGCGTGAAGGCTGTTGCGGCGAGGCACAGCCTTTTTCCGTTTTCTTTTAGGGCACTGGCTATCCTCCGATGAACGCACCGACAAAAGCCAGAACAATCATGATCGTCGAAGACGAGGCCATGATCGCATTGATGCTGGAAGATTTCGTGGAATCCCTGGGGCACCACCTGCATGGCGTTGCCGCAACGGTAGAGGAGGGATGTGCCCTCGCCAAGGAGGGGGATTTCGATCTCGCCATTCTGGATTGCAACCTTGCGGGGGAGCAGGTCTGGCCGGTGGTCGATGTTCTCGTCGAACGCTCGATCCCCTATATCCTCAGCTCCGGCGGGAGTCTGACCGAGATTCCTCCGGAATATGCGGGCGGGCCGATGCTGGAAAAGCCCTATACGATCAACACCATCGCCGAGCTTCTCGCCACGGTTGATTGAGCCGCAGCCAGACTTTTCTCCGCATCCAACAAATATTTTGTACCCCTCTTGTTCTCATAGAACAAAAAGGGTACGGGTGTGAAGCATCCAAAGCGCAGTTGCGCTGGGCAGGAGACAAGGCCATGACCGCTACGCTTAAGCTCATCGATTCCGACAAGAAGACGGGGACTATGGATAAAACAGCACTCGACCGGCAGAAGGCACTGGAAGCGGCCCTGTCGCAGATTGATCGCGCGTTCGGCAAGGGCAGCGCGATGAAGCTGGGCAGCCGCGACAAGATGGAGATCGAGGCGGTGTCGACCGGCTCGCTGGGGCTGGATATCGCGCTCGGCATTGGTGGCCTTCCGCGCGGCCGCATCATCGAAATTTACGGCCCGGAAAGCTCGGGCAAGACGACGCTGGCCCTGCATGCCATTGCGGAGGCGCAGAAGATCGGCGGCACGGCGGCGTTTGTGGACGCCGAGCATGCGCTGGACCCGGTTTACGCCAAGAAGCTGGGCGTCGACATTGACGAACTCATCGTGTCACAGCCTGATACGGGTGAGCAGGCGCTGGAGATTGTCGATACGCTGGTGCGGTCCAATGCCGTGGACGTGCTGGTGGTCGATTCGGTTGCCGCCCTTGTCCCCCGCGCCGAAATCGAAGGCGAGATGGGCGACAGCCATGTCGGTCTGCAGGCCCGCCTGATGAGCCAGGCTCTGCGGAAGCTCACCGGTTCGATCTCCCGCTCGCGCTGCACCGTGATCTTCATCAACCAGGTGCGCATGAAAATCGGCGTGATGTATGGCAATCCGGAAACCACGACCGGCGGCAACGCGCTCAAATTCTATGCCTCGGTTCGTCTCGATATTCGCCGGATCGGCCAGATCAAGGATCGTGACGATATCGTCGGCAACACCACCCGCGTGAAAGTCGTCAAGAACAAGGTCGCCCCGCCGTTCAAGCAGGTCGAGTTCGACATCATGTATGGCGAAGGTATTTCTAAGATCGGCGAGATCCTCGATTTGGGCGTCAAGGCCGGGATTGTGGAAAAGTCGGGTGCCTGGTTCTCCTATGACTCGGTGCGGATCGGCCAGGGACGCGAAAACGCCAAGACGTTCCTCAAGGAAAATCCGGAGCTGTGCGCTAAGCTGGAAAGCGCGATCCGCGGCCGTACCGATGCGGTGGCGGAGGGCATGATGGCCGGTCCCGACGAGGGCGACGACGGCGAGGAATAAACGAGCGTTTTTGCCGGTAAGGAACAGCCATGGCGCGTCTTAATTATGTCGAGCTTCCGGTCCGCGATCTGGCGGCCAGCAAAGCATTTTTTGAGCGTGCCTTCGGCTGGGCCTTGACGGATTTCGGTCCGGAATATGCGGCGACCGTGGCGGATACGCCCAAGACGCCTGCGACCGATATCGGTCTGGATGGATCGGATGCTTCGGTCGCGGCGCCCCTTGCGGTGATCGAGGTGGAGGATATCGAAGCCGCTTGTGATGCCGTCGAGCAGGCAGGCGGCGTCGTGACGCGGCCGATCTTCGCCTTTCCGGGTGGTCGCCGCTTTCATTTCCGCGAGCCTTCGGGCAACGAACTGGCGGTGTGGCAGCGTGGCGACGCCGCGCATGGCTGAGGTAAGGGCGTTGCTCGGTAGCGCGATGCGCGAATGAACGGATCGGGCGATTCGGCTTGCAGGACGGTGGACCTGCCCCGCATTCGTTTCGTCGCACGCGCATTGCGGCTTGTCTCTGTTCCTGCGGTCGCCTAAGTCGCTTGCATCATGACATCGACCAACGATATCCGCCGCTCCTTCCTCGAGTATTTCGAAAGTCAGGGGCATATGCCGGTCGCCTCGGCGCCGCTTGTTCCGCACAACGACCCGACGTTGATGTTCGTGAACGCGGGGATGGTGCCGTTCAAGAATATGTTCACCGGGCTGGAATCCCGTCCCTATACGACGGCGACATCCGCGCAGAAGTGCGTGCGCGCCGGGGGCAAGCATAACGATCTCGACAATGTCGGCTACACTGCCCGGCACCATACGTTCTTTGAGATGCTGGGGAATTTTAGCTTCGGCGACTATTTCAAGGAGCAGGCGATCCATCATGCCTGGACGCTGGTGCACAAAGAATGGGGTATTCCCGCCGACCGGCTGACCGTTACCGTCTATCATGATGATGACGAAGCGTTTGGCTATTGGCGTTCGATCGCGGGTCTTCCGGAGGAGCGCATCATCCGCATCGCGACGTCGGACAATTTCTGGTCGATGGGCGACACCGGCCCCTGCGGACCGTGCTCGGAAATCTTCTACGATCATGGCGATCACATCTTTGGTGGCCCCCCCGGCTCGCCCGATGAGGATGGCGACCGGTTCGTGGAGATCTGGAACCTGGTCTTCATGCAGTATGACCAGCGCGCACCGGGCGACCGTGTTCCCTTGCCGCGGCCGAGCATCGACACCGGCATGGGACTGGAGCGGATTGCCGCCGTACTGCAGGGCGTGCACGACAATTACGACACCGACACGTTTCGCGGCCTGATTGCGGAGTCGGGCGCGTTCACCCGTACCGCGACCGACGGCGAGCACAAGGCGAGCCACCGGGTGATCGCGGATCATCTGCGTTCGTCGGGCTTTTTGATCGCCGATGGCGTGCTGCCTGCCAATGAAGGCCGCGGCTATGTGCTGCGCCGGATCATGCGGCGCGCTATGCGCCATGCGCATCTGTTGGGCGCGGCAGACCCGCTGATGCACAGGCTCGTGAACGTGCTGGTCCGCGAAATGGGGGGCGCCTATCCCGAACTGGTCCGCGCCCAGCCGCTGATCGAGGAGACCCTGCTGCGCGAGGAAACGCGGTTCCGCCAGACTCTCGACAAGGGCCTCAAGCTGTTGGATGAGGCGACCGGCGGTATGACGTCGGGCGATGTTCTGCCCGGAGCAACGGCGTTCCGCCTCTATGACACATTCGGCTTTCCCTACGATCTGACCGAAGATGCTCTGCGCGCTCAGGGACTGGGCGTCGACCGCGCCGGTTTCGATGCGGCGATGGCGGAACAGAAGGCGGCGGCACGCGCGGCGTGGAAGGGGTCCGGCGAAAAAGCCTCTGAGGAAATCTGGTACGACATTGCCGAGGACGTTGGAGCGACCGAGTTTATCGGTTACGATGCGACGCTGGGTGAGGGGCAGGTCGTGGCGATCGTACGCGACGGCGCGCGGATCGACGCGGCGCAGGCTGGCGACACGGTGACTCTTATCACCAACCAGACCCCGTTTTATGGCGAGAGTGGTGGTCAGACCGGCGACGTCGGCTTGGTTTCGGACAACACGGATCTGGTCGCGCAGATTACGGACACGGGCAAGGCGCTCGGCCGTCTGCATACGCACCAGATGGTGATCGAGTCGGGTGCGGTGCGTGTCGGCGATATGGTACACCTGGCCGTGGATGCCGATCGACGCGATCAGGTGCGCGCGAACCACAGTGCCACGCATCTTCTGCATGCGTCGCTGCGCGCGCGGTTGGGCGCGCATGTAACGCAAAAGGGCAGCATGGTGTCGGCCGACCGGCTGCGCTTCGACTTCTCGCATCCCGATGCGCTCTCACCCGATCAGATCACGCAGATCGAGGCGGATGTGAACGCGCAGATCCGCAAAAACGGGGCCGTTTCGACCCGACTGATGACGCCCGACGATGCGATCGCCGCCGGGGCGATGGCGTTGTTTGGCGAGAAATATGGCGACGAAGTCCGCGTGCTTTCGATGGGTGCCGGTGACGAGCGCAGCTATTCGGTCGAGCTGTGTGGCGGCACCCATGTGCGGGCGCTCGGCGATATCGGTCTGTTCAAGATCGTCAGCGAAAGTGCGGTCGCGAGCGGCATACGGCGTATCGAGGCCCTGACGGGAGAGGCGGCGCGATTGTGGCTGTCCGAGCGCGAGGATCGGCTGAAGGCGGCTGCGAACGTCCTGAAGACCGCGCCGGACGACGTGCCCGCTCGCGTCGCAGCACTGGTGGAGCAGGCGCGCAAACTGGAGCGCGAGTTGGCAGACGCCAAGAAGGCGCTGGCTCTGGGGGGCGGAGCCAAGGGCGGCGCGGCTGCGGGACCAGAGACGATCGGCACCGTCGCCTTCCTCGGGCAGGTGATCGATGGACTCGATCCCAAGGAATTGCGCGGCATTGTTGATCAGAACAAGGCGACGCTGGGTTCGGGTGTGTCAGCGGTTATTGCGGTTGTCGACGGACGCGCATCGATCGCGGCTGGCGTGACCGACGATTTGCTGGGGCGGTTCAGCGCAGTGGACTTGGTCCGCGCCGGGGTGGAAGCACTGGGCGGCAAAGGTGGCGGTGGACGCCCCGACATGGCGCAGGGCGGCGGGCCGAATGGCGGCGCGGCAACGGCGGCGCTCGACGCGGTGAAGGCTCTCATCGCCGGATAGGCGCTGGGGAGGGGGTAAACGCGGGCAGGACGCGGCGATAGTCGGCGCGGATGGCGGGTGCGGGTGATCCGGTCGTCTTCCTTCGGTCTAGCGTTTAGGCTGCCCCCTCGTGTGCGACCAGACCGATCTCGCGCAGCCGTTCGTGCAGATAATCCTGTGCACGTATGGCCGGATCCCGGGGCGGGTGCGCCGTATCGACGCACTGTGCCAGAGGCTCGATCACGAAATCGGGCCGCAGATGGAGAAAAAAGGGCATCGAGTAGCGGGATATGCCAGAGCGTTCCGCCGGGGGATTGACGACCCTGTGGGTGGTGGACGGCAGGACATGATTGGTCAGACGTTGCAGCATGTCGCCGATGTTGACGACCAGCGCTCCGAGCGGCGGATCAATAGCGAGCCAGTCGCCGTTGCGCTCCCTTAATTGCAAACCCGCCTCTTCCGCGCCGAGGAGAAGGGTGATGAGGTTGATGTCTTCGTGCGCACCCGCCCGCATGCCGTTGCTAGCCCCGTCCAAAGGTGGATAATGGAGAAGGCGTAGGATGCTGTTGCCGTTGCGGATAGGGTCTTCGAACCAGTCCGGAGCCAACCCCAGATGCCGAGCGATGGCGCGCAGGATGTTCGCACCGGCACGATCAAAGGCCGCGAACAATGAGGTGAAGCAGGTACGAAACCCTTCGCATTCGCGCGGCCAGATATTGGGCGGCATGGACGAAGCCAGCGGGCTGGCCGGATCGAGATCTCTCCCGATATGCCAGAATTCCTTCAGGTCATGGGCCTGCGCGCCCTTTGCGATTTCTGTCGCGAACGGCGTATAGCCACGCTGGCCTGCTCCTCCCTGCACAATGTAACGCTGCTTCACGTCATCGGGCAGCGCGAAGAAGGCACGCGATAAGGCCCAACCCTGTGCGATCAACGCCGGATCGATGCCATGGTCGCCGATCATCGCAAAACCGAACCGGCGAAAGCTGGCGCCGAGGGCGTCCACGAATGCGGGAGAGTCCGGATCGCGGAGCGAGAGCAAAGGAACATGCGAGGACGCCATTGTCCGCACCGTAAAGAGAAAAGGCGATCCGGCCAAGGCTTGCGCTTAAATCTTCGGTCTTCCTCTGCCATAGAGGGCAGCGCGGGAATCACTTTCTGGGGTATGGGTATGCACTATTGGCTGATGAAATCGGAACCGGACGTTTTCTCGTGGGACGATCTGGTCGCCAAGGGAAATGCCGAATGGGACGGCGTCCGCAATCATCTTGCGCAGAACCACATGAAGGCCATGAAGAAGGGTGACCAAGCTTTTTTCTATCACAGCAACGTCGGGCTGGAAGTGGTCGGCATCATGGAAATTATGGAGGAGGCTGCGCAGGACAGTACGGACGAGACCGGCAAGTGGATCGCGGTTCATGTCGCGCCGGTGCGGAAACTGAACCATCCGGTCACGTTGAAGACGATCAAGGCCGACCCCGCTCTTGCCGATATGGCAATGATCCGGCAGTCGCGCTTGTCCGTTTCCCCGGTTTCGGCCGCGGAGTTTCGTCACATTATCGCGTTGTCGCAGTAACGGGTTCATAAGCGCGCGCAACGCAACAGCCATGCCGTGTGCGTGACGTGCAACTGCTTCTTCATTTTTTGCGTTTGCACAAATTGCTGCGCTACAGCATTCCGGTGGCAAGAAACAAAACAAACAAGGGTGTTTGACAGGCATTCACAAGGAGAAATCTTATGCGAATGCTGTCTCGTTTTATTGCCGCCGCGACTTTTGTTGCTGCATGTTCCACTGTTGCCCACGCTGAAGATGCTGCGAAGAGCTTCACGTATGATGGCGTGACCTACGTTTATTCCACGAAGGCCGTCGGCGAATCCACGATTGTAAAGGGAAGCATCTCCCCCGACCAACGTCCCTTTTCGCTCCGGATCAAGGGCAATCGCGTGTCCGGTGTGGTTGGAGGGCGCCCCGTGTCTTTCCTGGTGAAAGATACCGCTGAGGCGATGAAGAAAACCGAAACACAAGTGACCATGCGCTGATAATGTGGCTCGAAGGTGCGGGGATCAGCTGATTCCGAACGTTTGAGCCAGACCGCGCACAGGAGCTGTTGCAAATGATAAAAGGCCGGTGATCGTCACCGGCCTTTTTCTGTGCGGGTGAGTGCACTTGTGCCCAGAATCATTCCGCCCCGCACCATCTCTGGTGGCGGGGCGGAACGAAATGCCTTGCGGTTGAGACGGTCGCGGCTAATCCGCGACCATCCGTTTCACGCAAACAGGCTGAGATAGACCATGCCCGGCGCTGCCGCGGCAACAAGGCCTGCGATGATCGTGAATCCGATCTCGGAAACATACTTCATGATAGTGCTCCATTTCCCTGCGTGCAGCGCGCCAATCTCGTTTTCGGGATTGTGTCGTCCTGCAAGGGCGCATTTATGGTGCGCTGCAACATATCACAAACGCAAAGCGCACGATCACGATTGCAGGAATTGCAATCATTGCTCCTGAAGCACTCCTTGCATAAAGCCTTTTGAGTAGGCGACACCTTGGGCGGTCAGGAGGCAGCACTAATGGATATCGAGATCGGCCACTCAACCCGCTTTGACGGGCGTCGGCTCGAACATATGTGCCGGCGCCTTGACGCCCATTACCTTCAATCGGGCCGCCTGCCGCACCTGCAACTGGCGGTCTGGGCAGACGGTGAAAAGGCGCTGGATTGGGTGGCGGGCAGAGCGAACGAGGCGGGGGACGCACTGAGCGCCGACGCCCTGTACCGCATTGCTTCCATGACAAAGCCGGTGACATCCGTTGCATTCATGATGCTGGTCGAGCGTGGTCTGGTGGCGCTGGATACACCTGTTCAAACGGTGATCCCGGAATTCGCCGGTCTTGAAGTTGTCTCGGCACCGGATCCGTCCGCACGCTCTGGACCACCTCTGGCCGCCCGTCCCATGCTGATGATCGACCTGATGCGCCATACGGCAGGCTTCACCTATAGTTTTCAGGAGTGCACAGCGGTCGATCGCCTCTATGCTGAGCGACAACTTGATGTCTTTCACCAGAAACGCACGCCCGAAGAGTATATTGCCGCGATTGCGGAACTGCCGCTGCTGTTTTCGCCGGGGGAAGGCTGGAATTATTCGATCGCTACCGACATTCTGGGGCTGGTGGTCGAGCGGGTATCGGGAGTGACGCTGGAGCAGTTTTTTGCCGATATGATCTTTACGCCGCTCGGTATGGACGACAGCTTTTTCGTGGTGCCGCCGGATAAGCTCTCACGCCTGACCGACGCGTGGCAAGCAGGGCCGGACGGGACGCTTTCCTTGTATGACCGGGGCGCGAACAGCCGCTGGCGGAGTCGACCCAGTAGTTATTCCGGCGGCGGAGGACTGGTGTCGAGTTGTGCCGACTATGGCCGCTTTTGCGCCATGCTGCTGAACGGCGGCGCGGTGGATGATGTCCGTATTCTTGCGCCCAAGACGATCGATCTGATGACGCAAAATCATCTTCCGGGCGGCGGGGATCTGGCGAGCGTATCGACGTCCCTGTTCAGTGAAAGCACGAATTCCGGTGTCGGTTTTGGCCTTGGTGTTGCCGTGACCATGGATCCTGCGCGTGCCATGATGCCAGGCAGTGCGGGAGAATATTATTGGGGCGGGCTTCTCTCAACTGCGTTCTTCGTCGATCCGGTCGAGCGGATCGTCGCCGTGTTGATGACGCAGGCCATGCCGTCGAGCGCCTTTACGATCAGAAGGGAATGGAAGACGATGCTCTACAGCGCACTGGTGGAGAGCCGGACATGACATCCGAATATGGCGATAGCCAGCCGGTGCAGGACGACCGAACCGACCGCGAAAAGGTGGACAGCCTGCTGACGCTGCTGGACGTGCGTCACGTGGATAAGATGCGCTTTGTCGGCGCGCGCAAGATTGGTGGCATAGGTCGTGTCTTTGGCGGGCAAGTGATCGCCCAGGCGCTGATGGCTGCCGCGAAAACAGTCGCAGAGGACCGTTCGGTTCATTCCCTTCATGCCTATTTTCTGCGACCTGGCAGCGAGGATCATGAAATCGAATATCGGGTGGAGGCGGACTTTGATGGCCGCAGCTTCTCCAACCGGCGTGTTGTGGCGATTCAGCAGGACCGGCCGATCTTCAATCTTGCGGCCTCGTTTCACCGAATGGAGCGGGGTCCGGAGCACTGGCATGCGATCCCGGATGTAAAGCCTCCGGAACTCGGTGCGCCGCTCGACACCATGAAGATCGCAGGAGACCCCGAAGCCACGCATATGGCGCGCGTTGCCGCACGGGTGCTCGCTGCGTTTGACATCCGCCCGGTGCGATTGCCTGGAGGAAACCTGACGGAGCAGTTGGGCTTCTGGTTCAGGACTCGCGCATCGCTCGACTGTTCGCAAGCGATGCACCGGGTGATCGTGTCCTTCGTCACCGATATCTCCCTGCTTTCCTCCGCCAGCATGCGCCATCGCGACGTTCCGATGCAACATGCGAGCATCGACCACGCGCTGTGGTTTCATGAGGACATGCGGGCCGACGAGTGGATGCTTTACACCACGGAAAGCCCCCGGGCGGGCGGCGGGCGTGGACTGGGCCGCGGCATGATCTTCAACCGGGAAGGCCGCCTGATCGTGTCGAGCGCCCAGGAGGGCATGATGCGGATCGTCGAGCGCAAGGAATGACGCGATGTGCCGAGGCTCGGCACATGTGGCTCTCGGTGGACCGACCACAGCTAGGGCTAGAGAAAAGCCCTCCCGTTTTGGGTACCGGAGAGATTCGCGACCGACACTTCAGCTATCCGTGCGGGCATGAGCGATAAACGGTGCTCGAGTCTGCGCTATGGCCGTTCCCATGGGGGCGCCAGGCCTTCAGCCGAACAGGCCGTTGCCGCGTCCTCCCGACCCGCAAGAATTGTGTCGGATTCCGGAAGAACTGACTCCACAACGGATATATGCAGGCGCTATGCATAACGTCGGGGGACGTATGCTGTGATTCCTAATAACCTGAAAGAAGCAGAAAAATCGTGTCTTCGCCTTGTCGCGCAGAACATGACGTCAAAGGAAATCGCGCAGAAACTCCGCCTTTCTCCTGCCACCGTCGATACCTATCTCAAATCCGCGACCGCTAAACTGAGTGGGCAGAATCGGCGCGACGCCGCCCGCATTTTTCTCCAGTTTGAACACTCCCAGCTTTTGGGATCACAATCGGAACCCCTTGTCATTCCCTCCGATAGCGGGGCAATCGATGGGCCGACGGAGATCAGTCCTCCGTCTGTTTCACGAAATGGCGGGCAGGGATGGCGAACGTTATTGCCGCCAGGTTTCGGAGGAAAGATCAATGACACGACGACCGGACAGCGGATTACTGCCGCAATCAAAATTGCCTTCTGGAGCGTCACAGTCTTCATTGCCCTTGTTCTTTTCTTGAGCCAGGCGCTCAAAGCGCTCGCCTAAACCAGCCCATTTTCAGAACGCGAGGACGTGCCGTGCAACGGCGCGAGAGGATAGCTATGATCCATATTACGCACACAGCTGGCCAAGTGATTGCCAGCGACACCGTCACAACGTTCTGCGATACCGCCAAAGCTTCAACAAGCAGCGCGTGCCTCCGGGCTTCGGTGCGGGAGGGCTTCCAGGAAGCCAACCTCCAGCTTCTCGCCATTCAGAAAAACAATAATCTCGATATCGTTGCCAGGGGGTGGTGGATACGGGGAAGCAAGGAAAATCCTGTCGGGGATCGGAATTGGGAAGCCCTTCGCGAGGATCTTGGTCTGGGTGCACAATAGCCAAGGGTTGACTGTGGAATATTACGCCGCAGACATCAGTGAATGAAAAATATTCTCTTCACGGGCCTCGTGCTGTTCTGCTGTGGATATTCGATAATCAAGGGCGGCCGGGATGGGCGGACGGTATCGGCAATGTTTATTCTTGCCGGGCTGGTGAGCATTCCAGCTGGTTCCCCACAGGAATGGACCCACACCAACGTATGGGCGCTTCTGATCGACGTTCTGTTGTTGATTGGCCTCGCCCGGGTGGCGCTCCAAACGCAGTTCTACTGGCCTGTTTGGATGGTGGGTTTGCACATTGGCAGCATTGCTACTCATTTTGCTACCGTCGGGGTGAAAGATCTTGATCCCGATCTCTATTTTTCCATGCAGTCGTTTTGGAGCCTGCCTGAGCTGATCATCATGGCCATCGGCATTGCAGCGGACCGCCGTGCTGGCATTGCCTAGGGCTTCGGTTGAAATACATAAGCGAGATATCCATGAGCAAAATTCCGGACTTGATCAGCGATGATCCGACTTCGCCTGTAGGCCATCTCGCTCAGGAAATTCGGCAGCGGCCGTCCCTTCTTTCCGACATCGTAAGCCACGGGGACGACATAACCGACGCTGTGTTTGCGTTTCCTTCGGCAACAGCGCGAGATCTGTATCAAATTCGACGCCGTCGCGATGAGATGTTCGGCAGGGAATTGTTTGGCGAACCGGCCTGGGACATGATGCTCGATCTTTTCACGGCTCGCGGGCGGGGTGAACGGATAAGTGTTTCGAGCCTGTGTGTCGCCGCATCTGTCCCTGCAACTACGGCACTGCGCTGGATTTCTCTTCTTACTGAGCGCGGGATTGTGGTCCGCGATGACGATCCGGCAGATCGTCGTCGAGTCTTCATCGACTTGACCCCTGAGGCCTTTGTGCGGATGAAAGTGTTTCTATCCGGAATTTGACGCAAACAAGCGTGCTAATGGACGATATTAGAGCGGCGTCAGAAAATATCGTACACGCTTTGGTCCACGCGCTGACGGAGGCGGCATCGGTCAACGCAATAGGCGCGATCTTCCTGATTCAGATGGGTCCTCGCCGATATGGCCCCCAATCTGGCCCAAATTTTCCGGCTACCTTGCGACACGGCTGGACACCCTTGTACGGGGTAACATCCAAATACTGCAGAAAACTCGGCTTTGCTTGGATGCTATGGAGCGGTGCTGGAAAGGATGTTGGCTCCCTGAGTAGGATTCGAACCTACGGCCATTCGATTAACAGTCGAATGCTCTACCGCTGAGCTATCAGGGAGCAGCCCGGCTCTCGCTGGGCAGGCCGCGCCTATAGCAGCGGCTTTTGCCCGATGGCAAGAGGGGCAAGCGGGTCAGGTAATAAATTGTTCGGCGGCGATGCGGTCGTCGAGCGTATGTTCGGGGTCAAACAGCAGGGTGAGCGGCGTGGTGCGATCGATGCTTACGGCCACATGCGATACATCACGCACTTCGCGCTGGTCACCCACGGCGCTGACCGGCCGCTTTTGCGGATCGATGACACGGAAGGTGACGCGGGTATTTTCCGGCAGGATCGCGCCGCGCCAGCGCCGGGGGCGGAAGGGGCTGATGGGCGTCAACGCAATGAGGCCGGAACCCAGCGGCAGAATCGGACCCTGCGCAGACAGATTATAGGCGGTCGATCCGGCCGGGGTTGCCACCAGGACGCCATCGCACACCAGTTCGGGAATCACAACGCGGTCGTTGACGGCGACTTCCAGCTTGGCGGTCTGGCGTGTTTCGCGCAGCAGCGACACCTCGTTGATGGCGGGAAGCGAGAGTTCCTCGCCATCGATGGTCGTTACGGTCATGCGCAGTGGGCTGACCTTGAACGGCTTGGCAGCAGCAATCCGCTGTTCCAGCCGCTCCAGCCGCCATTCGTTCATCAGAAAACCGACCGTGCCCAGGTTCATGCCGAAGATCGGCATTATCGAACGGTTTTCCAGCATGTGGTGCAGCGTTTGCAGCATGAAGCCGTCGCCGCCCAGCGCGATCACCATTTCCGCGTCGGCCAGCGGCACGAAGTCGTATGCGCCGCGCAGCCGATCCTCTGCCGCGCGCGCGCCGGGGGTGGTGGACGCGACGAGCGCACGACGCACGTCTCCGCTCATCCGCCGGTGACGCTCATGTGCCGTTGGGTTTGGCCGCCGGTCTGGCCGTCGCTGATGGCGAATTCATGCGCCAGCGGCTTGCGGATCAGCGCCCGGTCGAGCAGCGCATCGATCGCGTCGGCTCCGCCCTCGCGAAACGCCGCTTTGAGGTCGATGTGATCCTCATGGCCCAGACACATGAAGATCTTGCCCTCGCAAGTGAGGCGCATGCGGTTGCAGCCTGCGCAGAAATTGTTGCTGAGCGGCGTGATGAGGCCGAGGCGGATGCCCATGCCTTGCGGCTGGAAATAACGGGCCGGGCCGCCGCTGCGATAGGGCAATGGCGCCAGCGGGTGAGCCTGTTCGATCTGCTCGACCGCTTTGCTCAAGGGAAGATAGCGGTCCGACCGGTCCTCATCGATCGCGCCGAGCGGCATGGTCTCAATGAGCGTCAGATCATGGCCCTGCGCATCGCACCAGCGGAGCATGTCGAGAAAACCCTGGTCGTTAAGGCCGCGCAGGGCGACAGCGTTGATCTTGATGGCGAGGCCCGCCCGCCGAGCAACGTCCATGGCCGCCAGCGTCCCGGCAAGGTCGCCCCCCCGAGTGATATGGCGGTAGATGTCAGGATCGAGCGAATCGAGACTGACATTGATGCGTCGAATGCCGGCACGCACCAGCATATCGGTATGTTCGGCCAGCCGAGTGCCGTTGGTCGTCAGCGTCAGTTCGTCGAGCGCGCCGGTGGACAGATGGCGACCGATGCGATGCGCAAGATCCCCGAAGTCGCGCCGCACCAGCGGCTCGCCGCCGGTCAGCCGGATTTTACGGACGCCCCGTGCAATGAAGCGGTCGGCCATGATCGCAATTTCTTCGAGCGTGAGCACGTCCTTGCGCGGCAGGAAGGTCATCTTCTCCGCCATGCAATAGCGGCAGCGCAAGTCGCAGCGATCCGTAACCGAGATACGCAGATAGTCTATGCGGCGGCCAAAGCCGTCGACCAACGATGCGGGAGAGGGCGAGAGAGCCGTCATGCATCCTAGCTAGGGCAGGACGCACCGCCGTGCAAGGCCGCGTTGGCCGAATAGCCTTTGCGTCAGGCTAATGGCTCGGTAACATCTTGCCACTAAGGCTCTGGTTTTGCAGGTCGGGAGGAAGGGGAAAGAGCAATGGATCGCGCGGCCCCCAGCCTGTTTATTCTGTCACGGTCGGATCGTGACGCACTGTGCGAACGCGCGACCGCGTGCGGATGGCGTGCGATCGCTGCGCGCCGGAAAGCTGGTGCCGCCGAGCGCTTTATGACCAGTCAGGCCCATGTGGCGTTGGTCGACCTGCGCGGCGTGCGTACTCCTTCTCGCTGGATCGCTGACATGGCCCGCGCCGTGGATGTCACCGACAGCGCACTCGTCGTCCTGGTCGACGCGGCAGACGCGGACAAGACGGTACGCCTTGCGGCTGAGGGCGTCACGCATATGCTGGTTGCGCCATTCAGCGATGAAGAGCTGGGGACGGTGCTGCATCTTGCGGAGGGAGTGGCCCGGAGGTTGCGCTGCGACGCCCAGCCTGTGGCACCGGTTGCCGGGGGAAACCGGTCCGGAATGGACTTCCTCACCGGCCTGACCGATCGACAGGCGGCCATGGCATGGCTTGATCACGCACTGGCGGCGCGCGCGGTGTCGACGTGCCTGCTGATCGGTATCAGCCAGTTCGAAAGCATCAATGCGGCCTATGGGCCGGTGGTGGGCGATGCCCTGCTTGCCCGTGCTGCGGGGCGGATCACCCGGATCGTGCAGGCGGCTGGCTGGAACGGTGCGCTTGTCGCGCGGATGGGCGGCGCGGAATATCTCGTCGCCTTGCCGGTTCGGGAGGATGCAAGCGGGCAGGAACACGCGCTGATGCTCGCGCGGCAGATCCACGCAGCGGTCGCGCGGCCGTTCGTCGTCGGCGCACAGACGATCCGTCTGACGGCGCGGTGCGGCGTGGCGGAGGCGCTGGCTGGCGATGACGCCGGACGACTGATCCGCCGGGCGAATGGCGCGCTCGCCGACGCACGGCGCAACGGAGCAGGCGATATCTGCATCCGCTCAGCCGACCGGCGTGGGCGGGGGGTGGATCCGGACCGGCTGGACGCTGATTTGCGGCTTGCGCTGGAGCGCGGTGAGATCGGCATTCTGTTTCAGCCGCAATATGCAAGCAGCGACGACCGCATCGTCGGCGTCGAGGCGCTGGCACGCTGGAACCATCGCCAGTTGGGGCAGCTGGGCGCGGCGATGCTGTTCGATGCGGCGGAGCGGTCGGACTATCTGCTGCCACTGTCCCGTCACATTCAGCGCGAGGCATTGCAGCAGGCGGGAGCATGGCCTGATGCATTGGATGGTCTGCGGCTCTCGATCAACGTCACGGCCAACGATATCGCGCAGGAGGATTTCCTGCCGCGCCTGTTGGCGATGGTGGCGGAAAGCGGCTTTCCCCGCGAACGCCTGACGGTCGAGATTACCGAGAGTGGATTGATCCAGAACCTGCGGCTGGCGGGCGACGTGCTGCGGTCGCTGCGGGGCGAGGGGCTGCGCGTGGCGATCGACGATTTCGGCACAGGTTATTCGAGCCTTGCTTATCTAAAGGCGCTACACCCGGACTATTTGAAGATCGACAGCGGACTGACGCGGGACATTGCCGGTGCGCCGCGCGACCGGCTGATTGTGCGTGGTATCATTGCGATGGCGAAGTCGCTGGCGCTGACCGTCGTGGCGGAAGGCGTGGAGCGGGAAGAGGAACTTGCGCTCTTGGCGCGCGAGGGGTGCGATATCTATCAGGGCTTCCTGCGGTCCGCCGGCGTTGAGAGTCCTGAGCTCGTGGCGCTCGTGTCAAGCATTCGTTGATCCTGATATTTACGGAAGTTCCAATGTGATGAATGAAAATCCATTGTTATCAACGCATTTTCAACCATCGTTTCAGATAAGGACTGTGATTGAAAGATAATGGAACTTCATTATTAGGGTTCAGATTATTTTTATTATAACATCGCGGGGGCGTTGATGGCAGGGGAAGAATGTGTGCTGACTTCGAAAAAAGGGAGCAGTAGAGAGACATCGCCATGCATTGAAATGCGGTACACGCTATTTTCGTGGATCCCGATGTTTGTCGACGCATCTGGCCAATGCTTTGTAGAAAGATTGTGGGCGAAAGATCTCGAACGGCATTTCGACTATATTCGCGATTTTCATATTTGTTGCCCGGTGGAAAACGGTGAAGTGCCGCCCGAAGATTGGCAACTTTTGTCGAGACTGGACGCAACGCGGGTTCATCGATTGGGCAGAAAAGGCGGATGGGCGCGAGTATTTGCCAATTTTTTCCCGGATTTCTGGGCCGTGTACCGGGCCGTTCGAAGCACCGAAATTGTCCATAGCGACGCTGCGGGCTGGCCCTTTCCCTTGTCGTATTACATCCTGCCGCTTCGGACATTTTTGCGCTTTCAATGGGTAATCAACATGGAGTCGTCCTTCTGGATGTTACCGGCGACTGCGCGAGGATCCCTGAGAGAGCGCCTGCGTCATCATATTACTCTGTTCCTTGTTCGTAAGTGTATGCGCAACGCGGATGCACGCCTGTTTACTTCCGAATGGTATCGGCAGCAGATATTGCAAGACGAGCGCAGCAGGACGTTGGTTAACGAAGCGGTATGGGTCGACGAAGCCGATATCTTCGATGATGTCGCTTTTCACGCACAAAAAAGAACGCGAACCGGTCCTGTCCGGGTGCTCATGCCCACTCGACTGATTAAAGAGAAAGGCTTGGATACGCTGCTTCAAGCGGTTACGCTTGTTGAGCTGCAACTTGGCGATGGCGCTCATACGCCATCGCTCGTCGTCGATGTCATCGGCGCCGGGCCGATGAAGGACGAAATACTCGCCTTCATTGCGGCACATCCCGGTCGAAATGTAGAAATGTCGTTCATCGAACAGGTGCCTTACGGCGCGCCGTTATTCACTTTAATGAGGCAGTATGATGCCTTCCTTGTCGCCAATCTCTCCCAAGAGCAGCCGCGGATCATCTACGACGGGTTTAGCCAAGGCCTTCCCTGTATTGCAAGTCGCACTGCCGGTATTGTCCAGGTCACGCGGGAGAATGAAACCGCACTTCTCTTTACGCCTGGCTCCGTGGTCGAGTTGGCCGAGCGGCTGACCGAGATCACGACGGCTCGCGATAGCTTGGCTGAGATGGGGGCGCGTGCTCTGGATTTCGCGCAGGGACGCACCCACCAGGCCATGCACCGGGACCGCGCCGAGTTTCTTTTGCAGTGTTTCGGATAGGTCATAAGCTGTCCGCCAACGGTGAGCGCAACACGTCCGACAGGACAGGTTCGAACATCGCCAGGGGACATTACACCCCGTCAGCGGACGACGAGGCGGCCGCTAGGACGACACGGCCGCCAGCCCATTCTCCGCCACCTTCGCCAATCCCTTTGACAGTTGCAGCCCCGCATGCAGGCGCGCGGCGGGTTGCGGCCAGGCGCGCGTGATGACCAGTTTGTTGTCCGGCCGCAGCTTGGCCGTGCCGGACAGGCGCTGGACATAGGCGATAAGGCCCATCGGGTCAGCGAAACTGTCATTGTGGAAGGTGACGAGCGCCCCCTTGCCACCGACGTCGAGGCGGGAGATGCCCGCCGCCACACAATTTTGTTTGATCTGGATGAGGGTCAGCAGGTTCTGCGTCGCTTCGGGTAGAGAACCGAAGCGGTCGATCATCTCGGCCGCGAATGCTTCGATGGCGTGGGCGTCTTCCAGGTCGTTGAGGCGGCGATAGAGGCCCATGCGCAGGTCGAGGTCCGGTACATAGTCTTCCGGGATCATGATCGGTGCGTCGATGGTAATCTGCGGCGAGAACGCGTCGCGCGGCGTGAAGCTGGTGGAGCCACCGGCCTTCGCCTCCAGGATCGCGTCCTCCAGCATGGACTGATAGAGCTCGAAGCCGACCTCGCGGATATGGCCGGACTGCTCGTCGCCCACCAGATTGCCCGCGCCGCGAATGTCGAGGTCGTGGCTGGCGAGCTGGAACCCTGCACCCAGCGTATCGAGATCCGACAGCACCTTGAGGCGTTTTTCCGCCGTTTCCGTGATGATCCGGTCGGCAGGCGTCGTCATATAGGCGTAAGCGCGCGTCTTGGACCGGCCGACGCGCCCGCGCAGCTGATACAACTGGGCCAGACCGAAGCGGTCGGCACGGTGGATGATGAGGGTGTTGGCGCTGGGGATGTCGAGGCCGCTTTCCACGATGGTTGTGGAGAGCAGCACATCATATTTCTTGTCGTAGAAGGATGCCATCCGTTCCTCGACTTCCGTGGCACTCATCTGGCCGTGGGCGACAACGGCGCGTACTTCGGGCACCTGTCCCAGCAGATATTCCTCGATCTCGGGCAGGTCCGCGATGCGCGGCACGACGAAGAAGCTCTGCCCGCCCCGATAATGCTCGCGCAGCAGCGCTTCGCGGATGACGACGCCGTCCCACGGCATGACATAGGTGCGCACGGCGAGCCGGTCGACGGGCGGTGTCTGGATGACCGAGAGTTCGCGCAACCCCGACATGGCCATTTGCAGCGTGCGCGGAATCGGGGTTGCGGTGAGGGTGAGGACGTGGACGTCGGTCTTGAGCTGCTTCAGCCGTTCCTTGTGGGTGACGCCAAAGCGCTGTTCCTCGTCGACGATCACAAGGCCCAGCCGCTTGAACTCCAGCCCCTTGGTGAGGAGCGCGTGGGTGCCGACGACAATGTCGAGCGTGCCGTCCGCCAGTCCTTCCTTGGTCGCCTTGGCTTCCGCCGCCGGGACAAGGCGGGACAGGCGGCCGATCTTCATCGGGAAGCCGCCGAAGCGTTCGACGAAGTTACGATGGTGCTGGCGGGCGAGCAGCGTCGTGGGGCAGATGAGCGCGACCTGCATCCCCGCCATCGCCGCGACGAACGCCGCGCGTAGGGCGACCTCGGTCTTGCCGAAGCCGACATCGCCGCACACTAGCCGGTCCATCGGCTTGCCTGCGCCCAGATCCTCGATCACGTCGGCAATGGCGCGGTCCTGATCGTCGGTTTCCTGATAGGGGAAGCGGTCGACGAACGCCGGATATCCGCCCGCATCGGGCTCCGCGACAGGAGCGGGGCGCAGCGCGCGTTCGGCGGCGACCTTGAGCAATTCACCCGCTATCTCGCGGATGCGCTCCTTCATCTTCGCCTTGCGTCGCTGCCATGCTTCGCCGCCCAGCCGGTCCAGCGCGACGCCTTCGCTTTCCGACCCGTAGCGCGACAGCACGTCGATATTTTCGACCGGCACGTAAAGCTTGTCGCCGCCGGCATATTCCAGCGCGACGCAATCATGCGGGGCATTGCCGACCGGGATCGACGTCAGGGCCTCATAGCGCCCGATGCCGTGGTCCATATGGACGACCAGATCGCCCGGTGTCAGCGTCGCGAGTTCGGCAAGGAACGCGTCGGCGCTCTTCTTGCGCTTGGCGCGGCGGACGAGACGGTCGCCCAGCATGTCCTGCTCGGTCAGCACCGCGATGTCGGGCGCGGTAAAGCCATGGTCCAGCGGGAGGACAACAAGGGCGACTGGCCCCTTGGCGGAGACACCTTGCGCTTCCTGCCAGTTGTCTGCGCTGGCGATGCGCTTGACCTTGTGGTCTGTCAGCAGCCCCGAAAGCCGCTCGCGCGCGCCTTTGGAGTAGCTGGCAATGACGACCTTCTTGCCCGCTCTGGCCAGATTGTCGATGTGGACCGCAACCGCGTCATAGACATTGGCGTTCTGCGCACGCTCAGGCGCAAAATCCCGGGCGTTTTCCACGCCAAAGTCGATGACCGAAGCGCTTTCCGGTTCATGGAACGGGGACGTGATGTGGATCGGCTGGCTGGCGATCATGCCATCCCATTCCGGCCTTGTCAGATAAAGCTGGTCCGGTCCGAGCGGACGGTAGGAGCCGGGATCCGTGCCCTTGGCGGTGACGCGGTTGGCGTGATAATCCGTGATTGCGTCGAGCCGCGCATCGGCCGCGCCGGTCACGCCGCCATCGCGCACGACGACCGCATCTTCGCCCCAATGCTCGGAGAGGGGGACGAGGCGTTCCTCGAACAGGGGCAGCCAATGCTCCATGCCGGAGAGGCGACGGCCGTCGCTGATCGCCTGATAAAGGGGATCCCCGGTCGCGGTCGCCCCGAACAGTTCGCGATAGCGGCCGCGGAAGCGCTTGATATTATCCTCGTCGAGCAGCACTTCCGAAGCGGGGAGCAGGGTGAAGCTCTCGACATTGCCGGTCGTGCGCTGGTCGCCGGGGTCGAAGCTACGCAGTGTCTCGATCTCATCGCCAAAGAAATCGAGGCGCAACGGCTGTTCCGCGCCGCCGGGGAACAGGTCGACGATGCCGCCGCGCACGGCATATTCGCCCGCGTCATGCACGGTGTCGGTGCGGACATAGCCATTGGCCTGCAGGAGCGTGATCAGGCGGTCGAGTGCAATGCGTTCACCCGGAGCAAGCTTCGCGACCAGTTGTCGGACCCGGAAGGGCGTGAGGGTCCGCTGGGTGACAGCGCTGACGGTGGTGACGACAAGCTGCGCGGTCTTGGGCGCACCCTGTATGGCGTGTAGCCCGGCCAGACGCGCGGAGGCGGAGCGCAGCGAGGGAGAGGCGCGGTCATAGGGCAGACAGTCCCAGCCCGGTATCCGGATGATGTCGATCTCCGGCGCGAACCAATCCGCCGCATCCGCCACGGCCAGCATCGCCAGCTCGTCCGGCGCGATATAGACGGCGCGCGTTTTGCCTGCCCCGCCAAAGGCCGCGCGTGCAAGGTCAGCCAGCATCCACGGCAGGAACCCCGCCGGTACTCCCGACAGGGTAAGGGGATTGCGTGCCTTGATGATGCGGGGAAGGTCGGTCACTAATTTATGTTCCGGCAGGCGTCATTCGGCGATGGGGATGAAATCGAGCTTGCAGAACGCGTCCATCATCGGTCCCTGGAAACGCTCCGGAATGCTCTGGGTGCCCAGCACCCACGCCATGATGTCGACATCCTGTTCTTCGAGGAGGACTTCGAACCACGCGATCTCGTCCTCGCTCCAGCCGGCGCCATAGCGATCGAAGAAACCGCCCATCATCAGGTCCGCTTCCTTGGTGCCGCGATGCCACGCGCGGAATTGCAGGCGGCGGCGGCGGGGATTGTCGTCCATAAAGTCTACTCATTTCCATGCAGAAGCGCCGGACAGGGATATTTGATCCGTCCGGTGCCATAAGATAGGGACGGCAATAGCTATGCGACCCGAACTTCTCAATCCGCTGTTTACCGAAATTTCGGCGCTGAAAGGCGTCGGGAATGCGCTGGGCAAGCCGCTCGACCGCCTGGGGCTGTCGCGGATGGTCGATCTGGCGTTCCACCTGCCGACGGGATGGGTGGAGCGGAAGCGGGTCAGCACGCTCGATGCCGCCGATGTCGGGCAGGTGATTGTCGTGACGGTGACGCCGACCGATTACCGTGCATCAGGCAGTATCCGCGCGCCGTTCCGCGTGCTGGCGAGCGATGCGGCGGGAAATTTCGTGACGCTGACCTTCTTCGGCAAGAACAGCGGCTGGCCCCGCAAGCTGCTCCCGCTGGGAGGGGCGCGGGTCATTTCCGGAAAACTGGAGCAGTACGGACAGGAATTGCAGATCGTCCACCCGGACGTGGCGGAAGAGGGCGATGCAGGCGCCATCCTGCTGCGTGAGCCGGTCTATCCGCTGTCGGAGGGGCTGACCGCTGCGCGGATGCGCGATCTGGTGGGGCAGGCGCTGGAGCGCGCGCCAGATCTGCCCGAATGGATCGAGCCGTCCGTGCTGGCGCGGCATGGGTGGAAAGATTGGCGGAATGCGCTGGTTTCCGCCCACCACAGCCCGGATGCGCAGGATGCGCGCAAACGGCTCTCCTATGACGAGATTTTTGCGGGGCAACTCGCGCTGATGCTGGTGCGCGCGGCGTCGCGGCGGCGGCGGGCCGTGCCGATTGCGCCGGATGGACGGCTGCGCGACGCCGTGCGACTTCCCTTTGCGCCGACAGGTGCGCAACGGCGCGCTGTGGCCGAGATCGATGGCGACATTGCCCAATCCTCGCCGATGCTGCGTCTGTTGCAGGGAGACGTCGGGTCCGGCAAGACGTGGGTGGCGCTAATGGCGCTGCTCGGCGCTGTGGAGGCGGGGATGCAGGGGGCGATGCTCGCCCCCACGGAAATTCTCGCGCGGCAACATTATGCGACGTTGCAGAAAATGCTATCTGGCGTGCCCGTCAACATCGCGATCCTCACCGGGCGGGACAAGGGCAAGGTGCGCGAGGCGACGCTGATGGGGCTGGCGGACGGCAGCATCGATATCCTGGTCGGCACGCACGCCATCTTCCAGGAGACGGTGAATTATCGGCGGCTGGGGCTGGTGGTGATCGACGAGCAGCACCGTTTCGGCGTCGTCCAGCGCATGATGTTGGCAGCGAAGGCAGAGCTGAACCCGCATACGCTGGTTATGACCGCCACGCCGATCCCGCGCACGCTGACCCTCACTTATTATGGCGACATGGAGGTGTCGCGGCTCGACGAAATGCCGCCGGGCCGCCAGCCGATCAAGACCAGCGTTCTTTCTGTCGACCGGATTGACGAGGTCGTCGAGGCGCTGGGTCGGCATATCGCGGGCGGGGGGCAGGCTTACTGGGTGTGTCCGCTGGTCGAGGAAAGCGAGAAGAGCGATCAGGCGGCGGCGGAAGCGCGCGCGGCGGCGCTGCAGATGCGTTTCGGTGAGGCGATCGCCCTCGTCCATGGGCGGATGAAGGGGCCGGAGAAAGATGCCGTCATGGCGCGCTTTGCCAGCGGCGGGGCGAGCGTGCTGGTGGCGACCACCGTGATCGAGGTCGGCGTCGATGTGCCCAATGCGACGCTCATGATTATCGAGGGTGCGGACCGTTTTGGCCTTGCCCAGTTGCACCAGCTGCGCGGACGCGTGGGGCGGGGGGACAAGGCTTCGGTGTGCCTGTTGTTGCGCGCCAATGGCCTGAGTGAAACGGCGCGCTCACGGCTCGCGTTGATGCGGGAAAGCAACGATGGGTTCCGGCTGGCGGAGGAAGACCTGCGCCTGCGCGGAGCGGGAGAGGTGCTCGGCACCCGCCAGTCGGGCGATGCGCGCTTCCGCCTCGCGCAGCCCGAGGACATCAGTGCGCTGATCGACATGGCCCGCGACGATGCACGGCTTTTGATCGACCGCGACGGCGGTCTGGACTCGCCGCGCGGGCAGGCAGCGCGGACGTGCCTCTATCTGTTCGAGCGGGATGCGGCGGTGGCGTTATTGCGGGGCGGGTAAGGGACGAAGAAAAAGGCCCGTTTCCGTTCGTCCTGAGCGGAGAATGGAATTAGCCGGTTACCAGCCCGTGTTTTTTCGCTCCGAGGCTGAGCTTTTGGCCCATTACGAGCGCCAGAGCCGGGTCGCTGACGGCGATGCCGTCCACACGGACCGCGCCCTCGGCCAGCTTGCGGCGGGCTTCCTTGTTCGACGATGCAAAGCCGAGCGCAACGAGCGCTGCGACGACGTTCGGCGCGTCGGCCAGCGCCACCGTGGGTAAGTCCGCACCCGCCCCGCCGCTGAACGTCGCAGTCGCTGTCGCAGCAGCGGCCTTCGCGGCATCTGCGCCATGCGCCATGGCTGTGGCGGCGTCGGCCAGCGCCTTCTTCGCTTCGTTGATCTCTGCGCCTTCCAACGCTTCCAGCTTGGCGATCTCATCCAGCGGGAGGTCGGTGAACAGACGCAGGAAGCGCCCGACATCGGCGTCCTGAGTGTTTCGCCAGAACTGCCAGTAGTCATAAGCGGGCAGGGCGTCTTCATTGAGCCACACGGCGCCCTTGGCGGTCTTCCCCATCTTGCCGCCGTCCGCGGTGGTGATGAGCGGGGTCGTCAGGCCGAACACGCTCGTGCCGTCGACGCGGCGGGACAGCTCGATCCCGTTGACAATATTGCCCCACTGGTCCGATCCGCCCATCTGCAATCGGCAGCCGACGCGGCGGGACAATTCCAGAAAATCATAGGCCTGCAGGATCATGTAGTTGAATTCGAGGAATGTCAGCGGCTGCTCCCGCTCCAGCCGCAGCTTGACCGAATCGAAAGTCATCATCCGGTTGATCGTGAAATGCTTGCCGTAATCGCGCAGGAACGGAACATATTCGAGCGTGTCGAGCCAGTCGGCGTTGTCGACCATGATCGCGTCGGACGGCCCCTCGCCAAAGGTCAGGAAGCGCTCGAACACGCGGCGGATCGACGCGATATTGGCGTTGATATCCTCTTGCGTGAGCATCTTGCGGCTTTCGTCCTTACCGGATGGGTCGCCGACCTTGGTCGTGCCGCCGCCCATTACGACGATCGGCTTATGCCCTGCCTGCTGAAGGCGGCGCAGCATCATGATCTGCACCAGCGAACCGACATGCAATGAGGGCGCGGTCGCATCGAAGCCGATATAGCCGGGCACGACCTGGCTGCGGGCAAGCGCATCCAGCCCTTCCGCATCGGTGATCTGATGGATATAGCCTCGGCTGTCGAGAAGGCGCAGCAGGTCGGATGTGTATTCGGTCATGGTCGCGCGCCTAGCACGGAGAAGCGCGTTTGGACAAGGTTGTGCGCCTAATCTGCCACCCGGATACGCCTGCGCGGGGCGTGGAAGGCGTGGAGGCCCGGGTTCGTGTCGCCGCAGGCCAGTGGGTGCTGGATTATGCGGTTGCCGGTGCGCGTCCCTTGTTGCCATCTCCAGCCGCGCCCCAGCGGACAGACGGGCTGTGGCAGACAACCTGCTTCGAGCTGTTCATCGAGGACGGAACGGGCGATTACAGCGAGTTCAACTTCGCGCCGTCCATGCAATGGGCGGCGTACCGTTTTTCCGGATATCGGCAAGGGATGAACGACCTTCCCCTCTCTGCTCCCCGCGTCGAACCAATGGAGGAAGGGATACGGGTGACGCTGGATTTTCCGGTTGAGAATGGCGCGCGGTTTGGTCTCTCCGCCGTGATTGAAGAAGTTGACGGCACAAAATCCTGTTGGGCGCTCGCCCACCCGCCCGGCAAGCCGGATTTTCATCATCCCGATTGCTTTGCCCTGCAAGTGGAGGCAGGGGATAATTCATGAAATTCGGGATCGACAGGCTCTTGAGCGAACCGGCGCTGCGTGCGCCTTTGGCGGGTAAACGCGTGGCGCTGCTCGCGCATCCGGCGTCGGTGACGGCGGACCTGACCCATAGTCTCGATGCGTTGGCGGAGTGCGCAGACATCACCTTGAGCGCGGCCTTCGGTCCGCAGCATGGCCTGCGCGGCGACAAGCAGGACAATATGGTCGAGTCGTCGGATTTCCTCGATCCCGTCCACGGCATTCCGGTGTTCAGCCTCTACGGCGAAGTGCGCCGACCGACCGACGCGATGATGGCAAGCTTCGATACTATCCTGATCGACCTGCAGGATGTCGGCTGCAGGATCTACACATTCATCACGACGCTGCTTTATGTGCTTGAGGCCGCCGCGAATCATAAAAAGGCGGTCGTCGTGCTTGATCGCCCCAATCCCGCCGGGCGACCGGTTGAGGGGTTGAGCCTGCGACCCGGCTGGGAAAGTTTCGTGGGCGCAGGGCCGATGCCGATGCGGCACGGCATGACGCTGGGCGAACTCGGCCACTGGTTCATCGCGCATTATGGGCTGGATGTGGAGTATAGCGTCGTCACGATGGAGGGGTGGCGTCCGGAGGACGCGCGCGGCTATGGCTGGCCTGGCGACGAGCGGATCTGGATCAACCCCAGCCCCAACGCGCCCAACGTCAACATGGCGCGGGCTTATGCCGGCACCGTGATGCTGGAAGGCGCGACGCTCTCCGAAGGGCGGGGGACTACCCGCCCGCTGGAGCTGTTCGGTGCGCCGGATATCGATGCGCGTGCGGTCATCGCGACAATGCGCGGGCTTGCTCCCGACTGGCTGGCGGGTTGCCTGTTACGGGATTGCTGGTTCGAGCCGACGTTTCACAAGCATGTCGGCACGCTGTGCAGCGGCGTGCATATTCATGCCGAGGGGCCTCGCTATGATCACGCGGCGTTTCGGCCGTGGCGGGTGCAGGCGCTGGCGTTCAAGGCGGTCCGCACACTGTACCCCGACTACGACCTGTGGCGCGATTTTCCGTATGAGTATGAGCTGGGGAAGCTGCCTATCGACGTGATCAATGGATCACCGCTGCTGCGCACATGGGTGGACGATGCGGGAGCCGCGCCGGGTGATCTCGATGCGCTGACGGTGCCGGACGAGAGTGCGTGGGTAGAGGAGCGGCGGCCACATTTGTTGTATTAGTCTTGATACGCAATAAATTTGCCGGTTTCCCAATCCCGAATATATGCAGAACCTATAGGTTCATCGATCAAATGCAGCCAGCTATCATCGCAATTTAGCGGGACGCCGAGCGCAACATATTGCATTTCCCGAGCATCAATTTCCTCGTCGGTTAACCCACGATAATCGGCGCGTATTCTCCACCCGCTGTCCGGATATTTATCATCGCCTTGAGCCAACTCTGGCTCTTCGCGATACAAGAAATGAGCCGGAAGATGTTCTTGGATAAGGCAGGCGTCCACTAAACATCTGGCCCAATATTCCCGACGTCCCGGCGATGAAGGCGGGGAGGCCCTACGTTCCGGATTCCAAAGAATGTCTATTACATCCGTTCGGTTGAAAGAAACTGCGAGGCCGGGGCGGATTTGTGGAATGTCGGACGGTTCGTTGTCCAGTTCACCAACCAATCTTTCACCATCCGCCGCAATGATTGTGAACCACATTCGCTCGGCATCCCATACCAAACTTTCTGGAATGGAACGAATAATGATTTTAACTTGGTCGCCCTGTTCCAGCGCAAGGAGTTCATTTTCCGACGGCAGAAAATATGTGTAAGGGGCGACTTCGGCTTCAGGACGCGGATCCAGGACTTCATACCTCCCGAATATACGTCGCCAAGTATAACTGATTGTCCTTCGCCAAAGGCTCACCGCTTCCGCACCAGTTCCCGCATCGCCTGATCCAGCCCGTCCAGCGTCAGCGGGTACATGCGGTCATCGATCAGCTGGCGCATGATCGTCGTCGACTGGCTATAGTTCCAGTGGTCCTTCGCGGTCGGGTTGAGCCACACTGTCGCGGGATAGGTGCGGCAGATCCGCTCGATCCACACACCGCCCGCTTCCTCGTTCATATGCTCGACGGACCCGCCGGGATGGGTGATCTCATAGGGGCTCATCGCCGCATCGCCGACGAAGATCACTTTGTAATCATGCCCATATTTGTGGAGGATGTCCCAGGTCGGGATACGCTCGTTGAAGCGACGGCGGTTGTCCTTCCACACGCCTTCATACAGGCAGTTGTGGAAGTAGAAGAATTCCATGTTTTTGAATTCGGACGTCGCGGCGCTGAACAGCTCCTCACAGAGCTTGATGAACGGGTCCATGGAACCACCGACGTCGAGAAACAGCAGCAACTTGACCGCATTGCGCCGTTCGGCGCGCATATGCACATCAAGCCAGCCTTGACGCGCAGTGCCGTCGATCGTGGCGTCGAGATCCAGCTCGTCGGCCGCGCCGGTCCGCGCGAAGCGGCGCAGGCGGCGCAGCGCGACCTTGATGTTGCGGGTGCCCAGTTCCCTGGTGTTGTCGAGATTGGCGAACTCGCGCTTTTCCCAGACCTTGATCGCCCGCTTGTGCTTGCTTTCCCCGCCGATCCGCACGCCTTCGGGATTATAGCCGCCATTGCCGAAGGGCGAGGTGCCTCCGGTGCCGATCCACTTGTTGCCGCCCTGATGCCTTCCCTGTTGCTCCTCCAGGCGCTTCTTCAGCGTCTCCATGATTTCGTCCCAGGAACCGAGCGATTTGATCTTTTCCATCTCTTCGGGCGTCAGGAATTTTTCGGCAATGGCGCGCAGCCATTCCTCAGGGATCTCGGGCGTGTCGCCACCGCTTTCCAGCACGCCCTTGAACACCTGCGCGAAGACGCGGTCGAAGCGGTCGAGAAGACCTTCGTCTTTCACATAGATGGCACGGGCTAGGTAATAGAACTGCTCTGGCGAACGGTCGATCGCCTCCCGATCGAGCGCCTCAAGCAGGATCAGATGCTCCTTGACGCTGGCGGGTATGCCCGCACTGCGCAGGGCGTCGAGGAAGTTCAGGAACATCAGTTCTGCGAAGGCGGAATGGCGGGCGGCTGAGCGGCGAAGTTTTCCAGCGCTGGGTCGATCACCGCCCATCCCGGTGCCTCGCTCGTCCAGATCGCGGCAGTGGGACGCAGGTCGTGGGGCAGGTCGATCGCGCCGAGGCGCACACCCTGCATATAAGCGCGCGCCGAGGAGTTCATCATCAGTTGCGTGCCGCATTTCGGGCAAAACGCCCAGTTCAGCGTGTTGCCGCTGTCCGCCGAGTGGCTGTTCCAGACGACTTCGCCGTCAAAGGTCACATCCTCAGCCTTGAAGAAGACATTGTGGGTCGGACCGCCCGCTGCGAGTTGCTGGCAATGGCGGCACCAGCACTGCCGCACAGCTCGCGCAGCGCCGCTTATTCTTATCGTCACCGCGTCGCAGGCACATCGTCCGGTATAGGGCATGGGCCCGCTCCTCTCTTACCTTACCCGCCCCGCCGCGACATAAACGCAAGCCGCTCGAACAGCATCACGTCTTGCTCGTTCTTGAGCAGTGCGCCGTGGAGCGGGGGGATCGCCTTGCGCGCGTCCTGCGATTGCAGCACATCGAGCGGCATGTCCTCCGCGAGCAGCAGCTTGAGCCAGTCGAGCAGTTCGGACGTGGACGGCTTTTTCTTGAGGCCAGGGACTTCGCGCAGGTCATAGAAGATGTCGAGCGCGCGGTTAACGAGGATTTTCTGGATGTCGGGGAAGTGCACGTCGATAATCGACTGCATCGTCTCGCGGTCGGGGAACTTGATGTAGTGGAAAAAGCAGCGGCGCAGAAACGCGTCGGGCAGTTCCTTCTCGTTGTTGGACGTGATGACGACGATCGGACGCTCCTGCGCCTTCACCGTCTCGCCGGTTTCGTAGACGTGGAATTCCATCCGGTCGAGTTCCTGCAACAGGTCGTTGGGAAACTCGATATCCGCCTTGTCGATCTCGTCGATCAGCAGCACGGGCAGAGTAGGGGAGGTGAACGCCTCCCACAGCTTGCCCTTGCGGATATAGTTGCGGATGTCGTGGACGCGTTCCTCGCCGAGCTGGCCATCCCGCAGGCGGGCAACCGCGTCATATTCATACAGGCCCTGATGCGCCTTGGTCGTGGATTTGATGTTCCACTCGATCAGCGGCGCGTCGAAGGCGGCAGCGATCTGTTGTGCAAGAACCGTTTTGCCGGTGCCCGGTTCGCCCTTTACGAGGAGCGGGCGGCGCAGCAGCGTGGCTGCGTTCACGGCGACCTTCAGGTCATCGGTGGCAATATATTCGCTAGTACCCTGAAAGCGCATAGGATCGTCCTGACTGTGGACGGTCAGCGTTAACGGTCACCGGAGCAAAAGCAAGCCCGGAAGTCGACGGTTTATTGAGCGGCGCGGACGGCCGCGCGCGCGCGCAGGAGATCCCACATGCCGCGATGTTGGCCGAGCAACTGCCTTGCGCCGAACTGCACCGCGCGGGACGCCTGATCGTCGGCGGTGATGGCGCGGGCCATTTCGAGCGTGGCGTCGCGCAGCGGAAGTCGGCAGCGCATAGGCTCCAGCCCCACTCGGATTGCTGCCATGTCGAGCAGGCGGCGGACCGCGGCCCAATCGAGCGCCAGCGTCAGTGCGGCGCCCATGGCGCAGCCGCGCCGGTCCGACTGAGCGAGCATTTCCAGCGCGTGACGTTGCTGAGCGACGGTTGTTTCGCAATTGTGCTGGCCCTGCGTGCTCGGCATTGGCCCGAGGGCCACCGCAACGCGGGTAAGGTAGGCGCGTTCCTCCGCAAAAGCTTCCGTCGTCTGGATCAGCCAGTCGCGTGCGGCATTTTCGGTCGTGCGCGTGGCGGCGTGGTCGATGACGCCGGGGAAACGTCCATGCAACAGGCAAAGATAATGTGCGGCGTCCGCAAGGCTCGCAAGCGGGCGAGCGCCGGGGCTGGTTGCCGCTGCCGTCAGTTCGACAGCATGGTCGTGCGCTCCGGAACCATCGACCGCGATAAGCGCGTCTATGATGTGGCTGATGTCTGCGTCCCGGTGGGGCGTAGGCGAATGCTGCATATCGAACCTCTTTCAGCCCGCCGACACGGGCTTTGTCGGATCTGGTCTAGCAGTACGGGGTAAACGCGACGTTTATTCGCGCCTTCGCTCCACCGCATTTATACGGTTTATATGTCCCGAAATGGAGCGGAATAGGCGTGAATAGGGGCTGCAATCGTGAGCAACGCTCAGGCCATCTTTGGCGTCGAGCGTCAAGGCACGGCGCCTCAGCGCATGCGCGACTAGACTGCGCTCGACACCAACGGGCGTCGGTGAAGAGCGAAGGCCTTACTGATCCAGGAAACTGCGCATCTTGCGGCTGCGGCTGGGGTGCTTCAGTTTGCGGAGCGCCTTGGCCTCGATCTGACGGATACGTTCGCGGGTCACGCTGAACTGCTGCCCGACTTCCTCCAGCGTGTGATCGGTGTTCATGCCGATGCCGAAGCGCATGCGTAGCACGCGTTCCTCGCGCGGGGTGAGGGAAGCAAGAACGCGCGTGACGGTTTCCTTGAGGTTCGCCTGAATGGCCGCATCCACAGGAATGATCGCGTTCTTGTCCTCGATGAAATCGCCGAGGTGCGAATCCTCCTCGTCGCCGATCGGCGTTTCGAGCGAGATCGGCTCCTTGGCGATCTTCATCACCTTGCGGACCTTTTCGAGCGGCATGGAGAGACGCTCGGCCATTTCTTCTGGCGTCGGCTCGCGACCCTGCTCGTGCAGGAACTGGCGGGAGGTGCGCACCAGCTTGTTGATCGTCTCAATCATATGCACCGGAATACGGATGGTGCGGGCCTGATCGGCGATCGAGCGGGTGATCGCCTGCCGGATCCACCAGGTCGCGTAGGTGCTGAACTTGTAGCCGCGGCGATACTCGAACTTGTCGACCGCCTTCATCAGGCCGATGTTACCTTCCTGAATAAGATCAAGGAATTGCAGGCCGCGGTTCGTATATTTTTTAGCAATGGAAATCACAAGGCGCAGGTTCGCCTCAACCATTTCCTTCTTCGCGATGCGGGCCTCGCGCTCGCCCTTCTGCACCATGTTGACAATGCGGCGGAACTCGCTGAGCGACATGCCGGTGGCCTGTGCGATTTCGGCGACCTCGTTGCGGATACGGTCGACTGCGCGCGCTTCGTTGGTGGCGAAGGCCGTCCACTTCTTGTCGATCGAACCGACACGCTCCAACCAGCCCTCATCAAGCTCGTGGTTCACATAGTGATCGAGGAAGTCCTTGCGAGGCACCTTGTGCCGTTCGGCGAGGCGCAGCATCTGACCACCCAGCGTCGTCAGGCGCCGGTTGTAGCTGTAGAGCTGATCGACCAGATATTCGATTTTCTGCTGGTGGAACTGCACGCTCTCCACCTCGGCGGTCAGGTCTTCGCGCAGCTGCTGATAGTCGTTTTCGGCTTTTTCGCTGAACGCATCGCCATTGGCCATGGCGGTAAGGCGCGCTTCCTGTGCCTTGGAGAAGTTGAAGAAAATCTGCGTGATGGTCGCGAATTTCTCCAGCGCCATCGGCTTGAGGGTTTCTTCCATCTGGGCGAGGGAGAGTGTGTTGTCTTCCTCGTCATCTTCCTCGACACGGGGCGCGCGGCGCTCCGTCATCGACTCCTCGTCTTCGTCCTCGTCGGCGGCGGCTTCTTCCGGTTCTTCCTCTTCCTTGAAGCTCGGACCGGCGGTTTTTTCGCTGATCTCGCCGTCATCATCCTCGGCGCCTTCCTCCAGGCTCTCCGGGGCAGGGTCCTTGGACAGCATCGCATCCAGATCGAGGATCTCGCGCAGCTGCATCTCGCCATTGTTGAGGGCGGTCGACCATTCGATGATGGCGTTAAAGGTCGTGGGGCTTTCGCACAGGCCCAGGATCATGGTGTCGCGACCGGCCTCGATCCGCTTGGCGATGGCGATTTCGCCCTCGCGGCTCAGCAGCTCGACCGCGCCCATTTCGCGCAGGTACATGCGCACGGGATCGTCGGTGCGATCGACCGTTTCCTTCTTCTTTTCCTGCGTCAGCCGTTCGCCGGTATCCGTGCCGTCATCATCGACGGCGTCGACCGCATCGACTTCCTCTTCGCGAGTATCTTCGCCGTCTTCGCCGGCTTCGTCATTTTCGACGATGTTCACACCCATGTCATTCAAGGCTGACATAACATCCTCGATCTGCTCGGAGGACATCTGGTCCTGCGGCAGGGCGGAATTCAGTTCGTCATAGGTGATGTAGCCGCGCTTGGTCGCCCGCGCGATCAGCTTTTTGACCGACGCCTCGTTGAGATCGAGCAGCGGAGCATCTCCGCTGTCGATGTCTTCACCTGCGCCTTTATTTGCCTTGCTCGCCATCTATCGCCCTAAGCTCTCATGTCCCGTGCTGGCTTAAGCGGCCAGCAGTTGTTCTTCAATATTCGCCTTCAACGCCATAACCCGTTCATCGTTCTGGCGTTTTTGCGCCAGAAGGGCCTGTCGTTGGTCCCAGTCTTCCGAACTGATCCAGCTTTCGTCGCCCTGCGCATAAAGCGCGCTTTCGTGCCGTGCAAGCTGCGCTGTCAATTCCTGTTCGAATCGGAGTATCTCTATCACTTCGACAAGATCCTGTTCCGCCATCGTCGGGTCCGCCCCGGGCCGGAAAAAGGAAAAGCCGAGATCGTGCTGGATGTTCCGACGTTCGATTGGGCCAAGCGAGCTATCTGCCAATATGGCGTCGAGCAGGTTTTCTTCAAGGGCAGGCCGTTCAAAAGACGCGCGAATGAGCAGGTTTTTCCACTCTGTAAGGGTCGCCGTGGGCATATGCAGCGCGACGATCTGTTCCCGGTGCGAATAGAGGATCTGGGGCAGACGAGACAGACCAAGCAGGATGGCCCGGTGCGTCATCCGCTCCACCCGCTGCGATATGGTGGCGAGCTTCGGACTGACTTCCTCCAGCGACCGCGCAATGAAGCCGCGCACCGCATTCCGCTCGCTCTTGCGCCAGCCCCACCCGAACTCCAAGAAGAAGCGGTCCTGCACCGCCTTGCCATATTCCTTGCGCACCAGGGGATCGGCAATGGTCGCAACCTGATCGTTGAGGCGCTGTTGCAGCCCGGCGCGGGCTTCGGGCGTATCGATCGACCCGGCCTCGCGTTCATGTTGCCACAAGCGTTCGACCAGCGGTTTGGCGCCCTTGAGGCAGGCCTCGAACGCCTTTGCGCCCTTGCCGCGCACCATGTCGTCCGGGTCTTGCCCCTGCGGCAATGTCACGAAACTCAGGCTGTGGCCGGGACGCAGCATCGGGAGCGCGCGGAGCGCAGCACGGTCGGCAGCGCGGATCCCGGCGCTGTCGCCATCGAAACAGAGTATCGGCACGTCGACCATCTTCCACAGCCGCTCGATCTGGTGCTCGGTGAGCGCGGTGCCGAGCGGGGCGACGCATTCGTGGATGCCCGCCTGCGCAAGTGCGATCACGTCCATATAGCCCTCGACCACGATGACGCGCCCGGCCTGCCGAGCGGCGGGCAAAGCCTTGTCGATATTATAGAGGGTGCGCCCCTTGTCGAAGAGCGGCGTGTCAGGAGAGTTGAGATATTTCGGCTCACCGGCGCCCAGAATGCGCCCGCCAAACGCGATCACACGCCCGCGCGCATCGCGGATCGGGATCATCAACCGGCCCCGGAAGCGGTCATAGGGATCGCGTGCCTTGCCGCCATCGACTTCCGGCTGGATCAGCATGCCGGTTTCGACCAGCATCGGATCGCCGAATTCCTTGAGCGCGCCGCGCAGCTTGCCGCGCGAATCAGGTGCAAAGCCGATACCGAACGCCTTGCGGGTCGCTTCGGACAGGCCGCGCTTGTCGAGATAGGCGCGCGCTTCCGCCCCTTCGATGCCCCCAAGCTGCTCCACGAACCAGTTCTGCGCGGCGGCCATCGCGTCGTGCAGACCACGCGCAGTCTCCGCCTTTTTCGCGGCGCGCGGATCGGGCGCGGGCACGTCCAGCCCGGCGGCCAGAGCCAGCTCCTTCACCGCATCCATGAACGGCAGGCCCCGCTGCTCGGTCATCCAGCGGATCGCATCGCCATGCGCGCCGCAGCCAAAGCAGTGGTAGAAGCCCTTTTCGTCGTTGATTGTGAAGCTGGGCGTCTTCTCGTTGTGGAAGGGGCAGCATGCCTTATACTCGCGCCCCGCCTTGGTCACCTTTACGCTCTTGCCGATGAGCGTCGACAACGGCGTCCGCGCGCGCAGCTCATCCAGGAATTGCGGGGAGAGGGACACCTCTTAAAGCCCCTCCCTTCCAAGGGAGGGGGTGGGGTGGGTGATCTTGCGCCGCTCCGGCATCACAGCCGCTATCGAAAGGATATGATCCACGACACCATCCACGTTGGTCATCACGTCGGCATTGCCGAACCTGACCACTGTATACCCATTTTCCGTAAGGTGGGTATCCCTGTTCCTGTCCCGCTCGGCGTCATGTTCGTCCCCATCCAGCTCAACGATCAGCCCGTTGAACGGGCAGAGAAAGTCAACAATGAAGGGGTCAATCACAGCCTGCCGTCGAAATTTAAGGCCGGTTTGGGAAGCCCGAAGGCGATTCCACAGGCGGCGTTCGGGTTCTCCGGGGTTGCCGCGAAGGTTGCGAGCAAGCGCGCCGAGATCTGAATCGATTCGCTTTGCCATTTGACCCACCCCAACCCCTCCCTTGGAAGGGAGGGGCTTTTATGTTCACCCCAGCGCAGCTTTCACCAATCCGCTCGCCTTGCTCATGTCGATCACGGTGCCGTGGCGTTCCTTGAGCACCGCCATTACCTTGCCCATGTCTTTGAGGCTGGCCGCGCCGATCTCCGTCTTGATTCCCTCGATCGCGGCGCGGGTGTCGTCCTCGCTCATCTGCTGCGGCAGGAAGCCCTCGATCACGTCGAGCTCGGCCTGTTCCTTCGCGGCGAGTTCCGCCCGGCCGCCCGCTTCGTACATGCTGATCGATTCGCGGCGCTGCTTGACCATTTTTTGCAGCACATCGACCACGATCGCGTCATCCTCCGGCACCTGGGACGCGGTGCGCAGTTCGATGTCGCGGTCCTTCAGCTTCGCGAGGATCAGGCGGACGGCGGCGAGGCGCTCCTTGTTTCCGGCCTTCATCGCCTCAATCTGCGCGGCTTTCAGTGCGTCGCGAATCATCTTCGTCCCCGTCTCTCTGCTTTGTCGGAAACGAACAGCTATAACGGCAAAAGAGATTTTTAACAGGATTGACCGCGATGGGTTGAGCGCCTAGTTCACCGGCCGTTTAGCCTGCGTAACGGCGGCCTGACCCAAAGCAAAAGCAAAGGATAGTTTGACCATGGCTGACGCCAAATCCCCGACCGTGCCTAAAGGAGCAACCGGGGTATTGGTATTGGCCGATGGGACGGTGGTGTTCGGCCACGGCTTTGGCGCGGTGGGCGATGCAGTGGGCGAAGTGTGCTTCAACACCGCGATCACCGGCTATCAGGAAATCATGACCGACCCGAGCTACGCCGGGCAGATCGTTACCTTCACCTTTCCCCATATCGGCAATGTCGGCACCAACGCGGACGATGTGGAGGCGGAAGCGCCCCACGCTTTGGGGTGCATCGTGCGCGAGAATGTGACGGAACCGAGCAATTTCCGTAACGTACAGCCGTTCGACGAATGGATGAAGGCGCAGGGGCGCATCGGCATTTCCGGCGTCGACACCCGCGCGCTGACCCGCCGCATCCGCACCAGCGGCGCACCGAATGGCGTGATTGCGCATGATCCGGCGGGCGCGTTCGATATCCCCGCGCTGCTCGCCAAGGCGAAGGCCTGGCCGGGGCTGGAGGGCATGGATCTTGCCGTCTCAGTGACCGGGCAGCAGCGGGAGTGGCAGGGCGGGGCGTGGACGCTGGGGCAGGGATATGCCGCAGCGGACGGAGGTGGAAAACCCCATGTCGTCGCGATCGATTATGGCGCGAAACACAACATCTTCCGCAATCTGGTGAAGGCTGGCGCGCGGGTGAGCGTGCTGCCCGCGCAAGCGAGCTATGACGAGATCATGGCGCTCAAGCCCGATGGCGTGTTCCTTTCCAACGGCCCCGGCGATCCGGCGGCGACGGGCGCATATGCCGTGCCGGTGATCGCGAAGCTGCTCGACGCCAATGTGCCGATCTTCGGCATCTGCCTGGGGCATCAGCTCCTCGCGCTCGCGGTCGGCGGCAAGACGGTCAAGATGCATCAGGGGCATCGCGGCGCCAACCACCCGGTCAAGCGCCTGTCCGACGGCGCGGTCGAGATCACATCCATGAACCACGGCTTCGCGGTCGACATGGACAGCCTGCCCGCCAACGCCCGTGCGACGCACATATCCCTGTTCGACGGCAGCAACTGCGGCATCGAGATCACCGACCGCAACGCGTTCAGCGTGCAATACCACCCCGAAGCCTCACCCGGCCCGCAGGACAGCTTCTACCTGTTCGAGAAGTTTGTGGGGGGATTGGGATGAGGATTGCGGTCATGGCCTTCATGATTTTGGCGGGCTGTGCTGCTGGAACGTCACACCATGCGTCGACAGGCAACGACGAGGCGTTCGGTCCCGCCACTAACGCCATGTCATTGACAGAAAGCGATAGCGCTAATGTTAGCCGTGCGGATGAACGTAACCGCAAATATGTGTGCGAAGCATACGCACGAGAACATAATATTCCGACGGATTGCCAATAATGCCTAAAAGAACTGACATTTCCTCCATCCTCATCATCGGCGCAGGCCCGATCATCATCGGGCAGGCGTGCGAGTTTGATTATTCGGGGACGCAGGCGTGCAAGGCGCTGCGGGAGGAGGGCTATCGCATCATCCTCGTGAACTCGAACCCCGCGACCATCATGACCGATCCGGACATGGCCGACGCGACCTATATCGAGCCGATCACGCCGGAAATCGTCGCCAAGATCATCGAGAAGGAGCGCCCGGATGCGGTGCTGCCCACGATGGGTGGGCAGACGGCGCTCAACACCGCGCTCGCGCTGTTCAATGACGGCACGCTGGAGAAGTTCGGCGTGCAGATGATCGGCGCGGATGCCGAGGCCATCGACAAGGCCGAGGATCGCCTGAAATTCCGCGACGCGATGGACAAGATCGGTCTGGAAAGCGCGCGCTCGGGCATCGCGCACAGCCTAGAGGAAGCGCTGGTCGTGCTGGAGCGCACCGGCCTGCCATCGATCATCCGTCCGAGCTTCACCATGGGCGGCACCGGCGGCGGCATCGCGTACAACCGCGAGGAGTTCGTGCGGATCGTCACCTCAGGCCTCGACGCCAGCCCGACGACCGAGGTGTTGATCGAGGAATCGCTCCTCGGCTGGAAAGAATATGAGATGGAGGTCGTTCGCGACAAGAACGACAACGCCATCATCGTCTGCTCGATCGAGAATATCGACCCGATGGGCGTGCACACCGGCGATTCCATCACGGTCGCGCCAGCGCTGACGCTGACCGACAAGGAATATCAGATCATGCGGAACGCGTCGATCGCGTGTCTGCGGGAAATCGGTGTGGAAACAGGCGGTTCGAACGTGCAGTTCGCCGTGAATCCCAAGGACGGTCGCCTGATCGTCATCGAAATGAACCCGCGCGTGTCGCGTTCCTCCGCGCTCGCGTCGAAAGCGACCGGCTTTCCGATCGCCAAGGTCGCGGCGAAGCTCGCCATCGGCTATACGCTCGACGAGATCGAGAACGACATCACCGGCGCGACTCCGGCGAGTTTCGAGCCGACCATCGATTATGTCGTGACCAAGATCCCGCGCTTCGCGTTCGAGAAGTTCAAGGGGTCCGAGCCGCTGCTCGGCACCGCGATGAAGTCCGTGGGCGAGGTGATGGCGATCGGCCGCAACATCCACGAATCGATGCAGAAGGCGCTACGCGGCCTCGAAACCGGCCTGTCCGGCTTCAACCAGGTCGATCATCTGGTCGGCGCGTCGCGGGACGAGATCATTGCCGCTCTGGGCCAGCCGACGCCCGACCGCCTGCTGGTTGCCGCGCAAGCCTTGCGGGAAGGCATGTCGGTCGCGGACATCCATTCCATCGCCAAGTTCGATCCGTGGTTTCTGGAGCGAATCAAGGAGATCGTCGAGGCGGAAGCGGGCGTCATGGAAAACGGCCTGCCGCAAGACGCGGACGGGATGCGCCACCTGAAGTCCATGGGCTTTTCCGACAAGCGTCTTGCGTGGCTCGCGCTGCAGTCCGCGCATCTGAAGCCCGGCATGGACAGCGCGATCCGGCGCGGGTCGGGTTTGATCCACGAAGCCGTGGTCGCGATGACCGGCGGCGTGACCGAGGACGAGGTGCGCGCGCTGCGCCACAAGCTTGGCGTGCGTCCCGTGTTCAAGCGGATCGACACCTGCGCGGCGGAGTTTGAGGCGAAGACGCCCTATATGTACTCGACTTACGAAGCGCCCAGCTTCGGCGAGCCGGAGTGCGAGAGCGCGCCGACCGACCGGAAGAAGGTCGTCATCCTCGGGGGCGGTCCCAACCGGATCGGGCAGGGGATCGAGTTCGACTATTGCTGCTGCCACGCGTGCTTCGCGCTGGATGAGGCGGGCTATGAGACGATCATGATCAACTGCAACCCGGAAACGGTGAGCACCGACTATGACACGTCCGACCGCCTCTATTTCGAACCGCTGACGGCGGAGGATGTGCTGGAAATCCTGCACACGGAGATGAGCAACGGCACGCTCGCCGGTGTGATCGTGCAGTTCGGGGGGCAAACGCCGCTGAAGCTTGCGCAGGCGCTGGAGGATGCGGGCATTCCGATCCTTGGCACATCGCCCGACGCGATCGATCTGGCGGAGGACCGCGAGCGGTTTGCCGCGCTGATCGACAAGCTCGGTTTGAAGCAGCCCGCCAACGGCATCGCCCGCTCGCGCGAGGAAGCGATCGCGGTCGCCAACCGCATCGGCTATCCGGTGCTCATGCGCCCCAGCTATGTGCTGGGCGGCCGCGCGATGGAGATCGTCGACGGACAGGCGCAGCTGGAAGAATATATCACAACAGCGGTGCAGGTGTCGGGCGATTCGCCCGTGCTGATCGACCAGTATCTGCGCGACGCGGTTGAGGTGGACGTCGACGCGCTGTGCGATGGCGACGATGTCGTCGTCGCGGGCGTGCTCCAGCATATCGAGGAAGCGGGCGTCCATTCGGGCGACAGCGCCTGTTCGCTGCCACCCTATAGCCTCAGCCTAGAAATCATCGCCGAGATCGACCGGCAGGCCGAAGTGCTGGCACGCGCCCTCGAAGTGCGCGGGCTGATGAACATCCAGTTCGCGGTGAAGGAGGGCGAGGTATACCTGATCGAGGTCAACCCGCGCGCATCGCGCACCGTGCCGTTCGTCGCGAAGGCCATTGGCGCCCCGATCGCCAAGATTGCCGCGCGGGTGATGGCGGGCGAGAAGCTGCGCAACCTGCCGACCATCGACCGCCACGCGATCCACCATGTCGCAGTCAAAGAAGCGGTCTTCCCCTTCGCGCGCTTCCCCGGGGTCGATCCGATCCTGTCGCCGGAAATGAAGTCGACGGGCGAAGTGATGGGGATCGACATCGATTTCGCCACCGCCTTCGCCAAGGCGCAGATCGGCGCGGGTACAGCGCTGCCGCGGTCGGGCGCGATCTTCATCTCGGTTAAGGACAGCGACAAGCCGGTGATCCTCCCCGCCGCGCGCAAGGCCGAGCAGCTCGGCTTCCGCATCGTGGCGACGGGGGGTACCGCGCGCTATCTGGTGGAGCAGGGGCTGAACGTCGAAACGGTCAACAAGGTCGCGCAGGGGCGCCCGCACATCGTAGACCGGATTTCCGACGGGGGGATCGACATGATCTTCAACACGACGGAGGGGTGGCAGTCGCTGAAAGACAGCCAGTCGATCCGCGCCAGCGCGCTGCGCCAGAAGATTCCGAGCTTCACGACGGCGGCGGCGAGCGTTGCGGTTGTCGACGCAATTGAGGCTCTGGGACAGCGCGCACTTGAAGTACGGGCGTTGCAATCCTATTATTCCTGATCGCACGTCTGAACTTCCGGACAGAAATGGCGAACCGTGTCCAGCCACTCCTTCGGGTGGCTTTGCACGATTATTGATGATGTGATTGGGGACAAGCGAATGGCGACCGTCGAAAAAATGCCGATGCTGGATGCGGGCTATAAAATGCTCACCGATCAGCTTCGCGCCCTGAAGGCGGAGCGGCCCCAGATCGTCGACGCGATCGAGGAAGCGCGCGCGCATGGCGATCTGTCCGAAAACGCGGAATATCATGCTGCGAAGGAACGGCAGGGGCAGGTCGAGGCGACCATTTCGGACCTCGAGGATAAGCTGTCCCGCGCGCAGGTGATCGATCCGACGACCCTCTCAGGCGACAAGATTGTGTTTGGCGCGACCGTCACGTTGCTGGACGAGGACGATAAGCCGGTGCGTTACCAGATCGTCGGACAGGCCGAAGCTGACGCCAAGCAGGGTATGATCAGCTACAACAGCCCGCTGGGCCGCGCGCTCATCGGCCGCAAGGTCGGCGAAGACGTCGAAGTGACCGTACCGTCCGGTGAGAAATTTTACCACGTCGACAAGATCGAGTTCATCTGAAGATCGTGCCCGGTTTGCTGACCGTCGGAACAGTCTGATGCGCTCGTCGCAGGGTCGGCTGGCGCAGGGCCGGGTCATCACGCTCCTCTCGGTGATGACGTTTGCCGCGTTCGTGATCGTGAACGTATTTGGCTGGAGTGATGCGGCCGCTTATGTTGCTGGCTTCATTCCCGCGCGTGTTGGCCATCCGGCCTTAATGGATCACGCGGGCTTGCCCTTTCCCGCCATCCCGGCCTGGCTGACGCCGCTTTCGGCAACGCTGGTGCATGGTGGGTGGATGCATATCGGCTTTAATCTGCTGACACTGATTTACTGCGGGCGACAGGTTGAGCTGGTGCTGGGCCCGCGCCTGACTTTGCTACTCTATGCCATTGGAGCCTATGCTGCGGCGGCGGGACAATGGGCGCTCGGGCCGCAGGAAGTTGTACCGATGGTGGGCGCGAGCGGCGCGATTTCGGCGCTCATCGGCGCCTATGCCCTGCTCTACAGCAATCAGCAGGTACGCGCGGTGGGTCCGTTTTCCGCCAGCGTCGTACGGATGCTGTGGCTCGGGGCAGGCTGGGTGTTCATCCAGTGTCTGGTGGCGCTCGCCGGGAGCAGCAGCGCGGGCGCGAGTATCGGCAGCACGAGCCTCAGCCAGATCGCGGTGGGCGCGCATGTCGGCGGGTTCCTTGCGGGGATGGTGCTGACCCGGCCGCTTCTTCGGATGCGCTTCCGGAACGGACCGCGCTCGGTCCACTAGAGTGTTGGTGCCGGGGCAGGGCAGTTCATCGTCAATGGTGGTCGGGTTCCATCAGCTTGTGCAGGTGGACGATGACATATTTCATTTCGGCGTCGTCGACGGTGCGCTGCGCGGCGGCGCGCCAAGCCTTCTCTGCGGAGGCGTAATCCGGGAAAATACCAACCATATCGATCGCCGACAGGTCTTCGAAATCGGTCGTCTGCGGATCGGTAACACGACCGCCCATCACGAGATGCATCTTGCTCATCGACTATTCCTGCTGATTGCCTGCGTGGCAATTATATCAGGCATGTCCTATCGCCTAGAGCCTAATTAATCATAAAATGCGGAAATCCACGCCCGCGCACACGTGAATTTCCGCCACATCGGACTTGGACAGGTTGGCTAGCTATTTAGTGACGCGGCTCGCGGCCTTGCGCAGGCGGGTAACGGCGCCTGCTGCGCCCTTGCTTGCCCTGCTGGCAAGTTCCGAAGCCTGATCGCGCACTTCGGCGGCTGGCCCGACAAGGACGTCATTGGCGGTTTCCCGTGCGATGTCTGCCCCGTCTTTCACGGCCTCGATGATCGCAGCGGGCGCCTTGCGCGCGGCGTCAGCGGCCGCTTCGGCGAGCGAGGCAACCTCGGCGATGGGAAGGGCGGACTTGGCGGCATCTTGTGCTTCCCTCGCGCGGGTCGCGACCGCGTCGAGCAGCCGGGGCGCGGCATTGCGGAGAGTGCGGGCACTGCGGGGGAACGCGTAGGCGAACAGCGCGCCAACGGCGACCGCCGCGGCGGTCGCAGCAAGCGGATGCTCGGTGATTAGGCGATTGGCGTTGTTAACGGCCTTACCTGCTTCGATACGCGCATGATCCAGGCCTTCCGCCGCTCGCTGCGTCTGCTTACGGGCCGCCGTGGCGCCCTTGCGCACCGTCTTGATTGCCTGATCGGCGGTATCGCCTGCGATCTCGCGTACACGCTCCAGCTTGGGCTGGGCGGACAGGGTTTTGTCATTGTTGGGCATGATCATCCTCGGCTGTGAATTTGGCGGAATATTCGCGGTAGGTTTCACGCCCCTTTGCCCACAGATCGCGGGTCAACGCCCAAAGCGGGCGGCGTGCGGCGATCGCTCCCAGTGCGGCAACAAAAGCTAACACCTTGAACGGATTGTCGCGTGCGATCTGCTTGGCATCTTCGATGCCATCGAGCGCAGCGTCGAGCACGGTGTTGGTGGCCTCGGCCTTCAGGCTCGCAGGCGTGAGCCGGTCCTTGGCGAGAGCAACCGTCGAAAGGAAGGCGATGCGGCGCTGGTGCGCCTCGGCATCGGCAGCCGCGATGCGGGGATCGGTATCCGTCATGCCGCCGTCTTCCCCGACGCGATGGAGGCGACCAGCGCCCGCACCCGCGCCTTTGCGATGAGGCCCAGAATGGCGATGACAACAAACGTCCCGGCAATCACAAGGAGCGTCGCCCATCCCGCGCCCACCACCGGGGCCAGCGCGACGATTAGCCCTACAAGCAGCGCAACCAGCGCACCGATCAGCAGTACAAGTGCCACGATACCGAGCACCGCAATGCGGATCGCCATGCGCACATAATGGGCGGCGCGCAGCTTTTGCCTGCTGGCTTCTGCGCTGGCGTAGATCTTCCCCTCGGCGACAGCGCGTCGAATAAGCGCGACAATAGACCCGTCCTGCCCCGGTGGGGCATCGACGTTCATATCGCGCTCAGGCGACCATCCGCTGCTCTCCGGCACGGGATCGGCATCACTGATGCGGGGGTCCGCTGTCATGGAAACGAGCCTTTCGTACGCCGGAGATCAGGCGTCGGTGTCGCCCGAACCCTTGGCAAGGCGCATCAGCACATAACCTGCGACCGCGGCAGCGCCGATTGCGACCGCGGGGCTCTTGCGCACGAAATCGCGCGCTTCCCCCAGCAACTGGTCGATGTCCTTGCTGTCGAGCGACTTGGCGGCGCCCGCCACCGCTTCGGCAGCCTGACGGGCATAGTCGCCATATTGCGGGCCGAGCTTGGCATCGACAGTCCCGGCGGTATCCGTGATAAGCTTGGCAAGGCCTTCCATCGCGGCGCCGGTTTTGCCTTTGGCGACATCGGCGACAGTGTAGGCGGTTTTGGTAGCCTGCGACTTGATTTGCTCGCCCTGCTTGTTCCAGTCGATACCAGATTTCTCGGCCGCGCTCTTCACGGTCTCCGTCACCTTTTCGGTGACATCGGATGCTGCAGCGGAGATTTTTGCGCGGGTGCTCTTCTTGGGTGCGCCGGTTCCGTCCACACTCGTCTGCGCGGACTTGGCGGAGCGGGGCTTGCGGGCGGTGGGGATGACGGGTTCGGCCATGGCGACTTCCTCTGTTAAACGGGCGTGGTCTTTAGAATGCATAACGTCAAATAAGGGTTCCGAGCTTGATTAACATCATGGCTGGCAATTTTCCTGCGATTTTTACCATGATTTTTGTCGGCAAGCGAGACCGACGCATTGCCAAGACGGCGCGTGCTGGCTAAGCGGGCGCCCAGCAAAAGCCGGACGCGGCCGCTCTGCCGCCGTGTTCATCCGGGCACGAACGCCTGCCGATCAAGGGGATTTTCATGACCGCCATTCTCGACATTCACGCCCGCCAAATCCTTGATAGCCGGGGCAATCCCACGGTTGAAGTGGACGTCATGCTGGAAGACGGCAGCTTCGGCCGCGCGGCAGTGCCCTCGGGCGCGTCGACAGGAGCCTATGAAGCGGTCGAAAAGCGCGATGGGGACAAGAGCGTCTACCTCGGCAAGGGCGTGTTGCAGGCGGTCGAAGCCGTCAACAGCGAGATTTCGGAAGCCGTGATCGGTCTCGACGCGGAAGACCAGGGTGAAGTCGACGCGGCGATGATCGCGCTCGATGGAACGGACAACAAGAGCCGTCTTGGCGCGAATGCGATCCTCGGCGTGAGCCTTGCGGTCGCAAAGGCGGCGGCGGATGCGCGCGGCCTTCCCCTGTATCGTTATGTCGGCGGTGTGTCCGCGCACGTGCTGCCCGTTCCGATGATGAACATCATCAACGGCGGCGAGCATGCTGACAACCCGATCGATTTCCAGGAATTCATGATCATGCCGGTCGGTGCGGACAGCCTAGCCGATGCGGTGCGGATCGGTGCGGAGATCTTCCACACGCTCAAGAAGGGCCTGCACGACAAGGGGCTGGCGACGTCGGTGGGTGATGAGGGCGGCTTTGCGCCCAATCTCGCTTCGACTACCGACGCGCTCGATTTCATCATGCAGTCGATCGAAAAGGCGGGGTACACGCCGGGTGACGATGTGGTGCTGGCGCTCGATTGCGCTTCGACCGAATTCTTCAAGAACGGCAAGTACGAGATGGTGGGTGAGGGCAAGAGCCTATCGCCGCTGGAAATGGCGGACTACCTTGCCGATCTCGTCGCCCGCTATCCGATCAAGTCGATCGAGGACGGCATGGGCGAAGACGATTTCGAGGGCTGGAAGGCGCTCACCGACAAGATTGGAAGCACATGCCAGCTGGTTGGTGACGACCTGTTCGTCACCAACCCCAAGCGTCTCGCCATGGGTATCGAGCAGGGGCTGGCGAACTCGCTGCTGGTGAAGGTCAACCAGATCGGCACGCTGACCGAGACGCTGGCCGCTGTGCAGCTTGCGCAGCGCGCCCGCTACACCGCCGTCATGTCTCACCGTTCGGGCGAGACCGAGGACGCGACCATCGCCGACCTCGCTGTCGCCACCAACTGCGGCCAGATCAAGACCGGATCGCTCGCGCGGTCCGACCGCTTGGCGAAATACAACCAGCTGATCCGCATCGAGGAAGAGCTGGGCGACATCGCGGTGTATGCGGGGCGGTCGATCTTTCGGTGATCGGATAGGGCGAGGCGTGGCCTGCGCCGTCATCAATCTGTCGTAAAATCGCGCTGTTAACCATTTTTCGGTTGCCAGCGGAATCAGGCTGTGATTCAAAAGGTCTATGGCGCAGCTTGCAAAACTTCGGATGCTTTTCACGTCGGCCTTTGGGCCGACGTTGGCGATCCTGTTGCTCGCGGTGCTGCTCGGCTATGCGGTGCTGGGTTCCAATGGCATTCTTGCGTGGGGCGATTACACGCGTCAGCTGCATGACAGCCGCGCCGAGCTGAAGGTTGTGCAGGCCGAGCGCGCCCGCATCGCCAACCGGGTGGAGCGGCTCGACCCGCGGCACGTCGACCCCGACATGGTTGACGAGCTGGTCCGCCGTGAACTGAACGTCGGGCACCCGGACGAGGTCGTCGTTCCCCTGAAATAGAGCGATATGGCGCAGTTTTGTGCGTCAGAATGCGTTGGATTTTTGGCGGTGGGCTGATAATGGGGACGTTCCTCCCCATGAAAACCACGAAGGGTTCCTCCTTTGGCCAAATCCACCACACCGCGCACAGCCAAGCCTAAAACGGCGGCAGGCGCGTCTGCGGGCGGCGATCATAACCGCCCCGTTCCCGATACTCCGCAGGACTATAAGGCGAGCAAGGACGAGTTGCTCGAGTTCTACCGCCAGATGGTGCTCATCCGCCGGTTTGAAGAGAAAGCGGGCCAGCTTTACGGCCTCGGTCTGATTGGCGGCTTCTGCCACCTCTATATCGGTCAGGAAGCCGTGGCCGTCGGTATCCAGTCCGCTCTGGAACCGGGCAAGGACAGCGTGATCACCGGCTATCGCGACCATGGCCATATGCTCGCCTATGGGATCGATCCCAATGTCATCATGGCCGAACTGACCGGTCGGGAGGCGGGCATTTCCCGCGGCAAGGGCGGGTCGATGCACATGTTCAGCGTCGACCACAAGTTCTACGGCGGCCATGGCATCGTCGGCGCGCAGGTCGGGCTGGGCACGGGGCTGGGCTTCGCGCATAAATATCGCGGCGATGGCGGCGTGTGTGTCGCCTATTTCGGCGACGGCGCCAGCAACCAGGGCCAGGTGTACGAGAGCTTCAACATGGCAGAGCTGTGGAAGCTGCCGATCATTTTCGTGATCGAGAACAACCAGTATGCCATGGGCACGTCAGTGAACCGCTCGTCGGCGGAGGATCTGCTCTACCGGCGTGGCGAAAGCTTTCGCATTCCCGGACTCCAGGTCAACGGCATGGATGTGCTGGCGGTGCGCGGCGCCACCGAAGAAGCGCTCAAATGGGTGCGCGGGGGCAACGGGCCAATCTTGCTGGAAATGAAAACCTACAGGTATCGCGGCCACTCCATGTCCGATCCGGCGAAGTACCGCTCGCGTGAGGAAGTGCAGGAAATGCGCGATAAATCCGACCCGATCGAGGGCGTGAAGAAATATCTTGAAGCTGCTGGCGTGTCTGCCGACGAGCTCAAATCCATCGATCAGTCCATCCGCAAGATCGTAACCGAAAGCGCTGATTTCGCGGAATCATCGCCCGAGCCCGATCCGTCCGAACTGTATACCGACGTGCTGGTGGAGCAATATTGATGGCAATTGAAATCAAGATGCCGGCGCTGTCCCCCACGATGGAAGAGGGAACGCTGGCGAAGTGGCTGGTCAAGGCTGGCGATGATGTGAAATCGGGCGACCTGCTCGCCGAGATTGAAACCGACAAGGCGACGATGGAATTCGAAGCGGTCGACGAGGGCGTGATCGGCGAGATTCTGGTGCCCGAAGGCGCAGAGGGCGTGAAGGTCGGCACCGTCATCGCGACGATGCAGGGTGAGGCAGGGGGGGCAGGGGCGGCAGAGGCCGCGTCCCCGCCCGCGCCCGCTGCGAAGGAGAGCGCGCCACCCGCCGCTCCTGAAGCGGCTCCCGCGCCGAAGAAGGCGGAATCCGGCACAGCAAATCTTGCCAGCGAGGCGAAGGCCGTGACCGATCCGACGATCCCGGATGGCACGAAACTGGTCAAGCTCACGGTACGCGAGGCGCTGCGCGACGCGATGGCCGAGGAAATGCGCGCTGACGACCGGGTGTTCGTGATGGGCGAGGAAGTCGCCGAGTATCAGGGCGCGTACAAGGTGACCCAGGGCTTGCTGGAGGAATTCGGCGCCCGTCGGGTCATCGATACGCCGATTACGGAATATGGCTTTGCCGGTGTCGGCACGGGCGCGGCGATGGGCGGATTGCGCCCGATCGTCGAGTTCATGACGTTCAACTTCGCGATGCAGGCGATCGACCACATCATCAACTCTGCCGCAAAGACCAACTATATGTCGGGCGGCCAGATGCGCTGCCCCATCGTGTTCCGCGGCCCCAACGGCGCGGCGAGCCGTGTGGGCGCGCAGCATAGCCAGAATTACGCGCCCTGGTACGCCAGCGTGCCGGGCCTGATCGTCATCTCGCCCTATGATGCGGCCGACGCCAAGGGCCTGCTGAAGGCGGCGATCCGCAGCCAGGACCCGGTGGTGTTCCTGGAAAACGAGCTGCTCTATGGCCGCAGCTTCGACGTCCCGGAGATCGACGACTTCGTCCTGCCGATCGGCAAGGCGCGGATCATGCGGCCGGGTAAGGATGTGACGCTGGTGAGCTACTCAATCGGCGTCGGCCTTGCGCTCGAAGCGGCGGAGACGCTGGCGGGTGACGGGATCGACGCGGAGGTCATCGACCTGCGCACGCTGCGCCCGCTCGATACCGCGACGGTGCTCGAAAGCCTGAAAAAGACCAACCGCATCGTGGTGGTCGAGGAAGGCTGGCCGACCTGCTCGATCGCGAGCGAGCTAGCCGCGGTGGTGATGGAACAGGGTTTCGACGACCTCGACGCGCCGCTGCTGCGCGTCACGAACGAAGACGTGCCGTTGCCCTATGCCGCCAATCTCGAGAAAGCGGCGCTGATTGACAGCGCGCGCGTAATCGCGGCGGCGAAGAAGGTGTGTTACCGCTGATGGAGCTGGCCGGGCTTCGGTCCGGTCAGGTGCAGGTCGAGACGGGTGCGCCCGCCGTGTTGTCGAGGGTGGTGTTGCGATCGTCGCGCACCACCATCGCCGCGACGGAATCGAAATTGCGATAGGTCATCAGGCCGAACATGCCCGATCGCAGGACCGGGAAAAGCGGTTCGTAGCGATAGTGGACTTCCACGAACATGATGGAGGTGCCCGTCGGTGCTGTAACTTGCCGCCCCGCCGGACCCATGCCGTCGAGATTGTCGTCGCCCTCCTCACCATATTGGGGTGTGTAGTCGGTGGCGAGACCGTAGCAGCGCTGCCAGTGGATGTAATTCTTCCCGGCGTTAACCGGGTCGGGTTCCAGGCTGGAAATGATGATCCGGGCCTTGTTCTTGACCTGGGTCGTGTTGTCCGCCTGCTTCTCCGTATAGGTTCCGTTGATATTGAGGTTGCCCGCCTGTGCGAGCGCACCCTGCAATATGTCGTTGACCTGCGCTTCCGTAATGACCTTCACCTGGCTCGGGTCGCCTGTGCCGATACGTGCGGAGTTATCCGCCACCTGAAGCGCGAGCGACGACAGCCGCATGGCCGTGATCGAATAGTTGGCCAACTCGCCGCCCGCGCAGATCAGCAGCAGCATGATGGGCGTCACATAGGCGAATTCCACGAGCGCGAGGCCACTGGTGTCGCGGCGCAGGCGGCGCAGGGTACGCATGACGCGGCGAGGAGCGATGGTGCTCCTCATGGGCAATCCAGTTGCGGGATCGCGCCGCTCGCTTGCTCACCGTAGGGCTGGTTTGCAAGCAGCGTGGTTGCGGTGATGGTTACATTGGGTGAGGCGCCGACCAGCGTCGCCACGGGAAAGAGTCGCGGATAGGTGGTGGAGACGCTGTAGACGACGGCGTCCTTTGCTCCGCCTTGGCCGTTAGCGCCGCCATCCGAATCATACGAACCGCTGAAGTTGCGGTCGAAATATTTCTCGCCCGGGCTGCATACGCCATCGCCGCCCACGTCCTCCGGCGTCTTCGCTGCAGCGGTTGTAAAATCATGATAATAATTTCGGGTAATCTGGATGTCGTTGTCGGTTAGACTTTTATTGAGGTCTTTGACAGCCGCGCGTACCTCCGCGTCGAGTTCATCCTGCTTGGCGGCGCTGGTCCCCGTCTCTAGCGACGAATTTCGTGCCGCCTTCTGCACGATCCCTTGCATCACGGCCTGCGTATAGAGGGTGTGGCCCATGTCGAAGCCGCCCATCAGCAGCGTCAGAAACGCGGTGCTGACTACGGCAAATTCCACTGCCGCCGCGCCCTTTTCATCCTGTTTCAGTGCAGGCCAGAATTTCTTCATACCCACCTCAGCCCGTCAGTCTCAGGTTGGCGATACGGTCGGCGATCTCGCGGAACTTTTTGATCAACTGCGTGGTGTCGGCTGCCGAGAAAAAATAGGCATCCCCAGAGGAGCATTCCTTCAGACGATTATTCGTATCGACGTTTGCGCCGTTTCCGTACGAAATCACCCATAGAGTGATGTTTTTGTTCTTGATTGCTTTGCACAGGGCTTTGGAGCGCGCATTATTGTTAGCTTCCATTTGGGCGGCAGTCACGTCGGTGTTAAATTGACGTTGGTCCCACCAATCAATGCCATAGCTGGTATAGTTGTTGGGTGTGTTCGCCGTGTCACCGTCCGTCATGAAGATCATGTGCCGGGTAATCTGCGCGCCGCCGGGCGTCGTTTCATTTTCGCTGCGGAAAATGCCGTCGGGCCACATCAGCCGCGCACCCCAGAGCAGGCCAATGTCGTGATAGGTGTTGCCGTTAGGCGTAAGGCTGTTGATATAGGCTTTGAAGTTGGCCGCACCCGCATCGTCGGGATAGGCAGCGAGCTTGCGCGAGGCGGCGACACAGCTGTTGGACGATAGGTTACGATTCGAAGAAATCGCGCCCGTAACGTTGTTATGCGTCCAGCCACCGCTCCAGTTTCCAGAGCTGTCCAGCGTGGTCTGCCGACCCCATACGGCAGCGTGAAGGGCCGGTTTCCAGCGAGTGTTGTCGTCCGCGATCGACGGCGTCATCTTGATATCCATGTCTGTCGCGTCGCCTGGTGTCGAGGGGTTGTTTGTCCAGCCAATAGGCCAGTCGTCGGAACCGTCGCCATCGGTGTTCTTGAAGGTATGCCGTTCCTCGATGCAGCCGTTCCAGGCAACCGAGGTGTTGGCGACCTGCCGGATGGACGTCGATGTGTTCGATCCAGAGAGCTTGACAGAGGTCGCGCTAGACTGGCCGATCGGCAGCGAAACGCTGCTACCCCAGCTGCTGTCGCCCAGTTTCAGGGAGGATACGGTGAACGTGACCGGCTTGTACGTCCAGTCGACAATGCGGTTGTAGGGGGTCCAGTTGATCGGCTTAGACGCGGTGCCGGTTTGCGTCTGGGTGTATTTGTGCGCGTTGCTCGCAGTGTTTGCATTAGCGCTTTCGAGCCAGCAACTCGTCGTCGAACCATTTTTAAACCAGCGGTAGCGAAAGCCCTTTGACACTGTCGTGGTCCGTGTCCGGCTGACATTCTGGTTCTGCGCCGTTGCTGGGTATACAGGAGGATCATTATCAGACGGAGTGTAGGTGGGGGTCGCCGGCGTTCCGTATGATTCGGTTATGCCTACCAACTTGTTATGGCTGCCATACTGATTGAGCAGATCGCAGGTCGCGGAATTGACCGATGTGTTTTGCTTAGGATAGCTGAGTAGGTCAGCCAGCGTCGTGTTCGCAGCCGAAACGACCGTGTATGTGCTGCCGTACGAGGACGGGTCGGAGTAGCCGTCGGGTGTGGCGCTCCACGCCCCATAGTTCGGCGTTGTGGCCGTTCCCAGTGTCCAGGCCCAAACCTGTTCTGTGTTTGCGACGCGCGACTGATAAGTGGCGCTGTCGACCATATAGTCGTTGGGCAGCAATTTGCCGACATTGACCATATGGTCGTAGTTTACGAAACCGAAGCGCAGCTGCACTTGAGACGACAGGCCGCCGCTGGGATCCGCATCGGTGCCGCACTCATCGTGGGTCACGTCGTCAATATTGCGTTTCGCCAGCGCCTCATAGAAGCATTTGATCGCGAGGCGCAGTCCGACGATCTTGGTCCGGCCGGTGGTGTCTCCAGGAATGACCTGGCTCATCGACCCGGAGTTATCGAGCACGAACATCACGTCCGTATTGGGAATACGCATCTGCCCGTCACAGGTCACCGTGATAGTCTTGGTCGGCTTGTCGAACAGCCGCATCAGGGTCATGGGCACAGCTACGGTGGCCGTGCCCGTCACAGTGCCATCGCTTTCGGTAAAACTGCGCGTCGGCGCGTCCGACCCGAATGTTCCGCTCGGGAAGTTGAGGTCGAAGGTTTTCAGTGCAACGGTGTTGGCAAGGCCGCTGTTATCGCTCCACTGGCCGGTGCCCATGGTGCGGCGTCCCGCGAGTGCGCCCGCGTCGCAGCCCGCCTGTAGGCGCGACTTGACGGCGTAAACGCGACCCATGTCGACCGCTGCGCCGATCAGGCCCATCATTGGGAATATGGCTGCGGCGGTCATCGCCATGACGTTGCCGCTCTGGCTGCGGGCCAGACGGGCAAGAAATCCCTTTTGAGCGATCTTCGTTCGTGCCATTCGCGAGTTCCATTTCCCACCGCGCGGCCGATTGCATAAGCTGGACAGACATGCCCCGTATCCGCGATATGCCACGGAACCGCGCGTGGAACTTAGGCGGATCGGGTTAACAAAAGGTTAGAAGGACAGCCGTGCGGGACAGTTTCAAGAGCTTGACGCCATTGGATTGGCTCGTTGCCGCGGCCGCCCGGCGTAACCCGCTGATGTTACGACGGATCTTTGCTCTGGACCGGAAATGCGGACGCATCGTGCTTTCAGTACGCGAGCCGATCATCGGGCAGATGCGCCTCGCGTGGTGGCGGGATGTGTTGCGCGACGGGACAAAGGGGCGAGGAGAACCGCTCGCCGATGCGTTGCGCAGCGCGTCGGCGTTTCCCGCATGTGAGGACCACCTCGTGCGTATCGTCGACGGCTGGGAGGAACTTTGTGTGGCGGGAGACAGCGGAGAGGGCTGGGAAGAGGCGGTCACGGCCTTCGCGCGGTTGCGGGGGGGCGGGCTGTTCGGCGCAGTCGGAGCCGCCGAGGAAGCGATAGGGCCCCAGAATGAGAAGGCCGGCGCGGCGTGGGCGCTCTGGGATCTGGCCGGGCAGCTCGGACCGGGCGAGCGGCGGGATATTGTGCTTCGGCAGGCCGCCTCGTTCGCTTTGTCCGCGGACGGTCGTGCATTGCCCCGCCCGACCCGCATTCTTGCGCTGTTGAGCCATAAGGATGTTGCGCGCGGCCGCCCAAGCCCGTCGCATATGACGCCGGGTCTCTACGCGAGGGTGCTGCGTGCGCAATTTCTGGGTCGCTAAAGGCGGTGAGCAAGGGTAGAAAACGGGGCAGGGGAGTATGGCAATGGGACGCTTTGTTGCGGGAGTGATCGCGTGTTTGCTGCTGGTAACCGGCGGGCTGCTGTGGTGGCAGACCCGCGCGGACAGCGCGCGCCCGTTTCCCCGCCCGCTATCGGCCATCAGCGCGGCTGATGAGCTTCTGCCGGAAGGGACGGAAAACGCGTTCGGGGCACCACCGCCTCTGCTGCCCGAAGCACGGCCGCAGGATCGGGAGGCGCGGCGCTTCGGACGCTATGATCGCAATCGCGATGGAACCATCACCCGCACGGAGATGTTGTCGTCCCGGACGAAAGATTTCAAGAAGCTCGACGCTGACGGAAACAATCTGCTCTCGTTCGAGGAATGGGCTGTGGCGACGGCCGATCGTTTCGACGGCGCGGATGTTAACCGCGACGGCAAACTGACGCCTGCAGAATTTGCCATAACGGCACCGAAGCGGTCGGCAAAGCCCCACTGCAAATGCAGCGGGTCGTGAAGGAGTTCAGGCGGTCTCCAGCAAACCTTGCGCTCTGATCCACTCGCTGAAATCCGTCCGCGCCCGAGCCGTGTAGGCTTCCTTGCGCTGGTTTTTGCGGACCTTCCCCTCTGGAGGCGGGAACAGCCCGAAATTGACGTTCATCGGCTGGAACGTTTCCGCATCGGCCCCGCCCGTTACATGGGACAGGAGCGCGCCCATTGCCGTCGTCACCGGTGGCGGGGCAAGGGGACGACCGGTCAGCTCGGCGATGGCGAACCGCGCGGCGAGAAGGCCGATCGCGCTGCTCTCGACATAGCCTTCGCACCCCGTCATCTGTCCCGCAAAACGGATATGGGGCGCGGATTTGAGGCGCAGCGTCGGATCGAGCAGCTTGGGGCTCTGGATGAACGTGTTGCGGTGAAGACCGCCCAGTCGGGCAAATTCCGCCCGTTCCAGCCCGGGGATCGTGCGGAACAGCTCGACCTGCGCCCCGTGCTTGAGCTTGGTCTGGAAGCCAACCATGTTCCATAACGTGCCCAACGCGTTGTCCTGACGCAACTGAACCACGGCATAGGGCCAACGGCCGGTGCGCGGATTGTCCAGCCCCACGGGTTTCATCGGGCCGTGGCGTAGTGTCTCCGTACCGCGCGACGCCATGACCTCAATGGGCATGCACCCTTCGAAATAGGGCGTGTCCTTCTCCCATTGTTTAAACTCGGTTTTCTCGCCGTCGAGCAGGCCCTGAACGAAGGCGTCATATTGGGCCTTGTCCATCGGACAGTTGATATAGTCCTTGCCGTCGCCGTCCGGGCCGACCTTGTCCCAGCGTGATTGCATCCAGCAAATGCTCATGTCGACGCTGTCACGGTACACGATAGGCGCGATGGCATCGAAAAAGGCGAGCGCATCCATCCCCGTTGCCGCGCCAATCGTTTCGGCCAAGGGCGCTGCGGTGAGGGGCCCCGTCGCGACGATCGTTGGGCCGGAAAGGGGTAGCGTATCGACACGCTCCCGCACGATCGTGATCCCGGGATGAGCGGATAAAGCCTGGGTAACCCGGGCGGAAAAGATATCACGGTCGACCGCGAGGGCTGATCCGGCCGGCACACGCGCCTCATGCGCCTGGGCCATTACAAGTGAGTCGAGGTCGCGCATTTCCTGGTGCAGCAGTCCGACGGCGTTTTTGGTAGCGTCATCCGAACGAAAACTGTTGGAGCAGACCAGTTCGGCGAGGCTGTCGGTCTGGTGAGCGGGGGTCATTTCACCCGATCCGCGCATCTCCGAAAGGCGTACAGAAAAGCCTGCACGGGCCAATTGCCACGCCGCTTCCGATCCCGCTAGTCCGCCACCGATAATGTGTATGTGATGATCCATGTTTGCCGCCGTTAATGCGTTGCAGCATGAAAAGCGAGGGGCTTTGGTAAACGATGCTGCAACGCACAAAACCAAAAAGGTTCCATATGCATTTCGTCCCCTTTTGGGGGCAGACTGTCCCACAAAAGGACATAGTTAACCGATTCTTTATGGACACATCTCCCTTTTCCGGTAGTTTTAGAGCCTAACCGGCCATTGATTAACGAGCCGACGTCGCGTTCATTGAGGGCCCACAGGCGTTCGTAAGTTAAAAAGCCAGCAATTCTGGAGATTGAGTATGAAGAAATTTTTTGCAGTTGCTCTGTTGAGTTCTGCGGCAGTGGTGGCTCCGGCGCACGCTGCTCTGGTGGTTGGCTATACGGGCGGTGCGTCCGCGCAACCGGTCGGAACGACCGTCATTCAGAACTTCGATGCACTGGCTCCGGGCTCGTCGCTCGGCACCAATGCAACGGTGTACGATACGAATGTGTCGGGCCAGGCAGCCCGTCCGGCTTTCGACAGCACGGGCGGTTTTGGAACGGTGCTGACCGGCGGCGTCTACGAGATCAACTTTGCAGCATCGACGCTGTTCTCTTTCGTGCTGGGTTCGCTTGACCAGTACAACTCGCTTGAGTTGCTCTTTTCGAGCGGTCCTTCGACCCTTTTGTCGGGTAGCCAGATTGTAAATGGTCTGGGTGTTGCTTCCGGTAGCCAGACCAGCATCGGTTCGAATGGTCGCGTAAACTATTCGGTCGAAGCGGGCGATCCGTCGATCATCGGTGCGATCTTTCGGTCTGGCGGCAATTCGTTCGAATTTGATAACCTTGCGACCAATGCTGTTCCTGAGCCCACGACGTGGGCGATGATGCTGGCTGGTTTCGGCGCCATGGGTGTTGCCCTGCGTCGCCGCCGCCGTGTTGCGGTCAGTTTCGCCTGAATCCCTGTTCAGGTGAGCGGAATGGGCGTCGGTCTGCGGACCGGCGCCTCTTTTTTTGTGATGAAGGGTGTAATTCAGCGCGCATCGCTACGATCGCAACTGTGTAGGACTAAACGCTAGTCTCTTGTGCCGGCGCCATTGCAGCGCGTCGACGCGCGTGCCACTCTCGTGTCATGAACAGCCCCGCATCGACCAGTGACAACGGGCCGTCCCGCGTCCGCTTGTTCTTGAAGTCGCTCGGACCTGGGCTGATTACCGGCGCCGCGGATGATGATCCCAGCGGTATCGGCACACACAGCCAGATCGGCGCGGAATTCGGCTATGGCCTTGCCTGGACGTTCGTCCTGAGTTTCCCGCTGATGGTCGTGATTCAGCAGATTGCGGCGGAGATCGGACGGGTGACGGGCGCGGGCATCGCGCGCAATCTGCGGCGTCATTACCCACGCCCGGTGCTGTGGACGATGGTGTCGCTGCTGCTGGTGGCCAACATCGTTAATTTGGGCGCGGACCTCAGTGCAATGGGGGCGGCGCTCGAACTTCTTGTCGGCGGCAATCCTGGCCTTTACACCTTGTTGTTCGGCATCATGTGCGTCGTCCTCGAGGTGGTGCTGAACTACCCCCGCTACGCGTCGATCCTTAAATGGACGACGCTTACGCTCTTTACTTATGTGGCCGTTGTGGTGGTCGCTCATGTCCCCTGGCTTCATGCGATCCGGTCGTTGGTGGTTCCCGAAATCCAGCTTAATGTGGCCTATGCCACGGCCTTCGTCGCGATCTTGGGTACCACGATCAGCCCCTATCTCTTTTTCTGGCAGGCCGGACAGGAGATCGAGGAACAGCATCGCCATCACGCCAAGCCTCTCTGTCTGACGCCCCGGACGGCGGGGCCGGAATTGCGGCGCATCCAGGTGGATACGCTGACGGGCATGGCGTTCAGCACGATCATCTCGCTCGCTATCGTGTTTGCGACGGCGGCAACACTGAACGCCAGTGGCGTGCACAACATTACGACATCGTCGCAGGCGGCCGAAGCGCTGCGGCCGATCGCCGGTCCGTTTGCCTTCGCGATGTTCGCCGTCGGCATCATCGGAACCGGGTTGCTCGCGGTTCCCGTACTCGCTGGGTCGGCGGCCTATGCGGTGACGGAGATGGCGGGGATCGCCGGAAGCCTCGATGCCAAGCCGCTCTCTGCCCGGCTGTTTTACGGGACCATTGCTGCCACGACGCTGGCGGGGGCATCTCTCAATGTCATCGGCATCGATCCGGCGCGGGCACTCTACTGGGCGGCAGTTGTCAATGGCGTGCTGGCAGGACCGCTGATGGTCATGATGATGATGATCGTTGCCAACCCGCGCGCGATGGGGCGATTGACGGCCTCGCGCAGGCAGCGCGCGTGGGGCTGGGGAGCGACGCTGGTGATGATCACCGCTTCTGTGCTGTTTCTAGTGTTCGTTGCGAAAGGTGCAGCGTAATGGAGATATGCCCAGTGCAGTGCCAACATGCATTATTCTGCGCGGCAGCGGGAGGGCTTTGGTAAATTCCATTGTGTTTGCAACGCAACACGAATAGCGCCGTGACCAACGCCCAGACAGCGCTAAGGTGCGCGCTGCTTCAGGTTGATGGTACTCTTTGAGCAGGTCTTTGATGAAGCCCTTCCTGACCCGCGACGAACGCAATGCCCGGGTGCTCAACGCCTCGACGGAAGGCGGCGGCTGGGGAAAGCGCGCCGTACGCGGCGGCGTTATTTCGATATCGGCACAGGTCGTCCGCATGGTCATTGCGATTGGCGGAACGGCAGTTCTCTCTCGCTTACTGGGACCGTCCGATTTCGGGCTGATCGCCATGGCGGGCACGATTACGAGTTTTGTAAGCATGTTCGCCGACATGGGCCTTTCGACCTCCACCGTTCAGCGGCCCAGTATCGGACAGACATGGGTCAGCACGCTCATGTTTATCAATATCGGGATCGGGTTGGCACTCATGGCGGTGACAATGGCGGTGGCGCCGGTTGCGGCCTGGGTGTTCAGCGACCCGCGCGTGACGTTAATCACCATGGCGCTGGCCGTTGCCCTGCCGATAACGGCCGCGGGGGCGCAACACAACGCGCTGCTGTCGCGCAGCATGAACTGGTTCGCCATCCAATGCGCGTCCATCGTCGGGCAGCTCATCGGCCTGATCACTGCGATCCTGTTCATCAGCTTCACCAGTATCGGCTATTGGGGCCTCGTGATGCAGGCGGTGATAGGGGCCTTGATATCCACCTTTTTGTCGTGGCGCTTCTGCGACTGGCGGCCTAGTTGGACGCTTGACTGGAGCATGGCCCGGCAGGAAGTGAGCATGGGCGTCGGGATTACCGGGAACGGTATCAACAATTATTTTCAGAGGCAGCTCGACAATGGTCTGATCGGCTGGTGGTGGGGCGCCCGGGAACTGGGATTTTACAGCCGCGGTTATAATCTTTTCTACACCTTGCAGCTCTTTGCCAGTCTGCCGATCGCGATGGTGCTGATGCCTCTGCTGAGCCGGTCGCAGCACGACGCTGACTATTGGAAGCGCAATGTGCTCGATGCGGCTGCCGTGGCATCGATGGGGAACGGGCTGGTCGCGGCGGTGTTCACCTGCCTGTCAGTAGCCATGGTTCATTTCCTGCTGGGCCCCGGCTGGGATAAATCGGGCATGGTAATCCTGTATCTGGCGCCCTCGATCATGCTGTTCAACACGTCCGTGCTGAACGCCGTTTTCATGGCGCGGCGGGATATGAGGGGCCTCCTATGGTCCGGGGCGATCACGACGGCCCTTTTCGCGGTCGCGTTCCTTGTTTCGCTGCGTTTCGGCGTTGTCGCGATGGCGGCTGCCTACTCGGTCGTGATGCTGGTGACGCTTCCGATCAGCGTCTATCTAGCGTTCAGGGCCGATGTGGTGCGCCAGCGTGATTATTATCGGGTGGTGTTGCCTTTCGTGCTGTGCGGTGTGGTGACGATCGCAGTCTACATGCGCTTCGTCCCCGATCCGCTTGGCGCGATCGGGTTTGTACAGATTGTCCTGCGGGGTATGGGGCTAGGAGCATTTTATTGCGCGCTGGCATTGGCGGTTTTCTGGTTCGATCCGGTGCTGGCTCCCTTGAAGGCACGGGTGATGGGGTACCTGAAGCATTGGCAACTTCCGGCGTGGGCGCGGAGGAGCATATGAAGCTATTGTCTGGAAGGCATGGCGCGGATCTGGCGATCGGGGTGCTGCTATGAAAATCGCATACCTCACCACTCAATATCCCGCTGTCAGCCACAGTTTTATCCGGCGGGAGATTCTCGCGGTCGAGGCGGCTGGCGCGGAGGTGAAGCGCTATTCGATACGCCGTCCCGCATCCGAGCTGCCGGATCCCACAGACCGTGCAGAGGCCGCGCTCACCCAAGTCGTCCTGGGGCAGGGGGCTGTCGCACTGCTGAGCGCGACGATCACAACGGCTTTGCTGCGACCCGGGGCCTTTCTTCGTGCGGTCGGGTGCGCGTTTCGCATGTACCGCGCGAGCGGGCGGACATTCGTGCGGCACTGCGCCTATTTGGTGGAAGCCGCATGGCTGGCGCAACGCCTGCGGGCCGAGGGGATCGAGCATCTGCACGTTCATTTCGGCACCAATCCGACCGCCGTGGCGCGACTGGTGCGTTTGCTGGGTGGAGCGCGTTACAGCTTTACGGTTCATGGGCCCGACGAGTTCGACAATCCCCGCGAGTTTGACCTCCGTGGCAAGATTACCGATGCGGCGTTCTGCGTGGGCATCAGCAGCTTTGGTCGTAGCCAGCTGATGCGGTGGAGCGCCTATAAAGACTGGCCTCGCATCGAAGTTGTCCGCTGCGGTGTGGATGGGATTTTCACGGCGCCGATGGCGACCACTCCCTTACCGGAAGAGCATCGTTTGTGTTGCGTAGCGCGGCTATCGGCGCAGAAGGGCCTTCCGCTGCTGATCGAGGCCGCAGCGGCTGTAAAGGCGCGTGGCATCGATTTTCACCTCACATTGGTGGGCGACGGCGAGATGCGCGGCGAAATCGAAGTGCGCATCGCGGCACTGGGTCTTGGTGACAGCATCACGATCACAGGGTGGGCGAGTGCCGATCGCGTCCGTCACGAGATCGGCGCGGCCCGCGCGATGGTGCTGCCGAGCTTTGCTGAAGGGCTGCCGGTCGTCATCATGGAAGCGCTGGCGCTGGAACGCCCTGTAATCGTGAGTGCGATTGCGGGTACGCCGGAACTGGTGGATAATCAGTGCGGATGGCTTGTTCCGGCTGGGGATGTCAACGCGCTGGCCGATGCCATGGTCGAAGCATTGGAAGCGCCCGTCGACCGGCTCGCGACTATGGGTCAAGTCGGGCGCGGCCGGGTGCTAGCACGCCATGATGCCGGAAAGAACGGTGCGCAGATGCTTGAGCTTATTCGTTCCGCAGCTATGGAGCACGCACATTGATTGCCTTGTCCGCGCTTTCCTGGATGCTGGTTGCCCCTGTGGGAGCCGCACTCTGGGTGCTGTTGGTGGAGGTCACACTTGGGGTTGTGCCCAGTCGCCGCCGTCCCGATGAGAACAAGCAAGGGGCACGCCTCCGCACTGCGATCCTGATGCCCGCCCACAATGAAGCGCGCGGGATCCCGGCGATTATCTCTGCCCTCGCCCCCGCTCTGAATGATGACATGCGTCTGCTGGTTGTCGCGGACAATTGCAGCGACGACACGGCGGCTGTCGCCCGTGGTCTGGGCGCAGATGTGGTGGAACGGCAGGATACCGACCGTCGGGGGAAAGGCTACGCGCTGGCATATGGTCGGGATGCACTGGCGGGCGATCCGCCCGAATGCGTGATTGTTCTGGACGCCGATTGCGAGGTAGAGGACGACGCCCTGACGCAACTCGCGCAGGCGGCAGTCGAGTACGGTGTTCCGGTGCAATCCTGCTATCTCATGCGGCCGCAACCCGATGGTGCGGCAATGGTGCAGATTTCCAACTTTGCGTTTCTGGTCAAGAATTTGGTACGGCAGCGGGGGGCGGCGCGACTGGGCGCGCCAGCTGTTCTTGGCGGCACAGGCATGGCCTTTCCGTGGACCATTTTTTCGACCGCACCGCTCGCCTCCGGCGATCTGGTGGAGGATCTTGCACTCGGGATCGAAATGACCCGGAAGGGCCACACACCCCGCTTCCTCGAGCATGCTCGGACATGGAGCCGGGCTGCGTCAGGCGAGGACACGCTGGAGCAGCGTACCCGCTGGGAGCACGGCTTCATCGACACGGCGAGACGCACGGCTATCCCGTTGCTGGGGGAGGCAGTCCGTACGGGTTCGCCGCGCCGGTTATGGCTGGCGCTCAATCTGTGCGTGCCGCCGCTGGCACTGCTGATGATGGTTGCGGTGGGGGTCTGGGGTGTCGCCGCCATATTATGGCTGCTGGGGGCGAGCGAGATACCCCTGATCACCCTTTCGTTGCTGCTGGGGGCGAGTGGACTGGCGCTGGTGGCGGCCTGGGCCGTCAATGGCCGACAGATGTTGAGAGGGGCGATGCTGCTGCGTATCCCGCTCTACATCGCGTGGAAGCTGCCGGTCTATCTCAAGCTGGTTCGGGCGCCCGAAACCCAATGGAAGCGCACGGGGCGCGGAGACTGAATTCCTGCGACGGACAAAAAAATGCCGGGGAGGATCGCTCCACCCCGGCGTTCTATGTGTGTGTGCGGGCCTCGCCTTATTTCAGCGTCGAGGCGAAGGTCTTCACCGCAGCAGCCTTGGGCGCTTGCGCGAGCGGCTGACCAGGATATTCCATCATCGGGAAGGCGCCGTATCGGGAATAGCTGCCCGTGTCCGAATAGAGCATCATCACGTCGTTGAACCGGGCCTTCCACGCCGCGAGATAACGGGCGTACATCTCACCCATACGCGGATCGCGGTTCATGACGAGGTGACGTTCGTCGGTATTCGACACCAGGTGCTGGCCCGCTTCATAGGCGATGAAGCGTTTCTTGTACTTTGCGGCGAGGTCAGCGTTGCCCTGTGAGGACGTGAAAGCAGCATCCATGCTAGTCTTCAGCGATGCGAAAAGCGCTCCCAGATCTTGGGCTGTCGCGTTCGCGCCGTTGAAGGCGTCGTGGCCGAAATACGGTGCCGTCGCCAACGCGTCGACATAATCTGCGGTGCCCGGGAACGAGAGTATCTGCTCTGCCACCCACGGGTTGGCGTTCTGGCTGGAAACAACGCGGACAATACGGTTCGGCTGTTGCGCGAATACTTCCGTCCAGATTTTCATGAACGAAGTGGTCTTTTGTGCATAGCGCAACATGGCGGCCTTGAACTCGTCCCCAGCAAGCTTTGCCGCGAGTCCTTCAGTGGCAGCCTGGCGATAAACAGGGAACTGTCCGTTCCAGACCTCGTTCGACAGCTCGACGTAAATCTTGTGTGACGGATCGACATTATCGCGAACATAGGTTGCGTAACGACGCACATAATCATCGTCGGCGTTCCACGAGATGGAGAACCAGGGATCCACATTCGCCTGATTGGCCAACGCGACCAGATATTCCAACGGGGGACCATCCGGTCCTGAGAGATTTTCGGTGTTCACCGTCGCGCGGGTTGCCCATGTGACCTTGTTGTTGGAGTTTACCCCCTGCCATTCCATGAACCGCACCACACGATATGGTGCGAACGAAGCGATAAAGGCAGGATCGAAAATGGCGTCAGGCGAAGCTGTTGTTTCCCGGCAATCGAGCCGACGGACTGGGTTGCTTGGATCTGTTGCCACAACACGAAGATGGATCGGTTCAATGTAGGCGGTGGGGTCGGCGCCAGCAACAGGATGCCAAGTGAATGTTACACCATTGCTCTGTGTTACGACATTGTTGACCGGGCCATTGCCCGCGCTCAGTTCACCCTTGCCCAGGAACGTGCACCGAATATTGACGGGTTTGCCAAAGCGCAGCGCTGGCGGGGGCGTGATCAGCTTAATACCGTAGTCGCCGGGATTCAGGAATTTCACGTTGCCGCTCGCATCGAGCCGTTCGGCAGGCATGGCTTCGAAGTAGATGCCCTTCTTGGTTTCGGCCAGCGCCCAGGTTGAGGCGTACAAGAGGTTTGAAAATGATCGCTGACCACTCCAGTAAGACTGGGCGTTGACGTTGACACCCAACTGCATGCCAACCCCCGCCGGTTTGGGAGCAGGCGTCGGCGTGAGTACCGGTGGATTCTGCACGACCGGGGTGGGTTTTGACGGGTTAAGAGTTACACTTCCCGATCCGCCCAGCATCATCGATAGGAACGTCGCAAAGCTAACAGGAATTGCTACAATAGTTCTCGCCATGGTGCTTGACTGACTTGTTGTTACTTCGGCGTATCCGGTGCCGATAACAGCAATAGAAATGGCCGCTATGAGCATACTACGCGTACTTGCACCATTTTTTAGGCGCGCCGTCAATTTGTTTGTCGATGTTGAAGACATGCATCAATCCGTTCGTTACAGTGATCAGCCGCCCATCGGCTCGGTGTATCTGTATCCCGGCAACTTATAATCCGGCATGGAGAAACCTGGTTAAAAGGTTGTTAAGCCCGCACGCCCGAAATGTCGGCAGCGCGGCATCCGCAAAACCGCGGAAAAGCCTGAAGTTGCTGGAACTCAAAGCAGAATTCGTTAAAAAAAATTAACCCCGGCTCCCTTGGCGGGTTCATGTCATAGACACGTGAACCTCATATTAACCTTTTACTTACGTGCACCCAAGACTGGCGGACAGTGCACGGTTTGCGCTATATTTCGGTTGCGACGGTGCTGGGGTGGTGATCCAGAATGAGACAGGGCCTGCGCGAAAACTGCGAATAAATCTTCCGTTGTGCTGTTGCTGCTGCTAATATCTTTAACAATATCTGCCACAATCTGAAAAATATGGGTGAGGTTGCCAGTTTGAACGACGAATCGACGGCTCAGGGCGGATTTGGTTTCTCCCGTCGCAGCCTTTTGATGGGCTGCGCTCTGCTCGCCACGGGTGGCGTGGCCCGTGCACGCATGCCTCAGCGTCGCTACCCCTATATCAGTAAGGCTCAACTGGAAGCGATGCTGCCGAAGTTGTTTCGAGGCTGGCATGCAGCGGACAGTGGCGCTTTGATCATGCCCCCACAGGATGAACTCTCCAAGAAACTGTACGAGCACATCGTTACGCGCGTTTACAGCAATGATGCGGGTGAAGCCGTGATGTTTCTGGTGGCGTACAATAGCCGACAGATTGATGAAGTACAGGTTCATCGTCCGGAAGTCTGCTATCGCGTGGCCGGATTCGACATTCTGAGTTCGACCCCGACAAACGTGGCGATCCCCGGTGGCCCGCAGGTCGCATCGCGCGTTGTGGAAGCCCAGTCTATGCAGCGGAAGGAAAACATCCTTTACTGGACCCGTGTGGGGAAGAAATACCCGCTAAATTGGGGCGAGCAGCGAATCGCCATGCTGGAAGATAATGTTGCGGGTTATTATCCCGATGGTGTGCTCGTCCGCATGTCTTCCATTCAGCCTCGGATTGAGGACGCCCTTCCAAAACTCAAGCGGTTTGCGAACGATTTGTGGGCCAGCACAACGCCCGCCGGTCGCCGGATTATTTTTCAGGGTTAAGTTGCGCGCGCCTAAGCAGCTCTAACGCTTGCGCAAAACTGCGGCTCGCGCTTGGCAGTGTGGCGGCGTCATAAATAGTTAGCCAGTGATGGAGCAGATCCGGCCAGCTAAACCCGGCGCGCTCTGCCTTGTCGCGTGCGGCCACCGCGAGTTGGTTTGCCGCTTCTCCGTCCGCCCCCAGGCGGGCCATTGCAACGGCCAATTCAGAGATTACGCGCGCCTCGTCCACCGGCTCGATAAGGACCCCCGTATCGTCATCGAGAAGTTCGGCGGGACCACCCCAATTCACCGCGATAACCGGGAGGCCGAGCATCATTGCTTCCTGCACGACGATCCCATTGGCTTCCGCGAGCGACGGGAACACAAAGGCGCGATAGGACCGCAGACGGTCGAATAGCTGCGCGCCACCAGGCACCCATCCCAGAAAGCGAACACGATCCTGGACGCCATCGTTGCGCGCCAGGTCTTCGAGAGCTCGCCGCTCCTCTCCATCGCCGATAATATCGAGCTGCGCCTGCGGAACGGATTTCAGCGCGCGGATTGCCAGGTCGCACCCCTTGTAGCGAACGAGCCGACCGAGAAACACGAAACGGAAGTTGGGACCGTCATGAGTCATTGCGGGGCAGGTAACGAGCTGGGGGTCGACCCCGCTGTCGAGTGTGAACACCATCTGTTCGCGGCGGCATCCACCCAGCATCAAAGCGTCGACCGTGCGCTCCCCTCCTGAAATGAGGAGGCAAGCAGAGCGTTTTCCGCGAAAGAAAAGGCCCGAAATTTTTTGCACGGGTGCAAGGATCTTCTGTCCGACGCGCTTGGCCCAAGTCTCGCGATCGGCAAAGGTGGGCGGATGAAGGATATTGCCATTGAGTGGCCCAATGACCACCGACACTCCAGGAAACCGGAAATAGGGAATATTGGGTGAGATCGGCGAGGTGAAATGGACGATCCAAGGCTGGAAGTCGCGTGCGACCTGTCGCGCCTTGCGGTGAAGAAGCCATGCGCCCAGCCAGAGTAGCGCCCAGTCCAACCGCAGGCGATACAGAAGCTTCTGCACCGGTCCGTCTTCGACATAATGGACATTGAGGTTGGCGTTCGTGGCGCGCATCTCATCGCGCACCCGCGCATGCGTAATTTGCACCACGTCGCATCCCATGGCGAGAAGACCCTCCAGAATCATCAGTGCCTTGATCGCCTCGCCACCCATGCGGCGGGAAATATTCGGCGCCACCAGAAGGATGCGGGGCCGTTCCAGCTGCCCCGGCTCATCGGCCGATGGATGCATCATTCGCTACCCAGAATCCGGTATAATCCGAGCCGCGCAGCCAACCGACGCAAGGCAAACTTACGTTCGAACTTCGCGCGGGGGAAATCCACATAGGGTTTGGCGGGCGTGGGAGCATCAAGCGTCGCCTTGCCTGAGAGGATGCCCGCGCGCTCCGCTTCGGGGAACCAATTTTTCGCCACACCCCCGCCGTGGATGCACTTGAAATGCGCGATGTCAAGCGCAGCCAGCGTGTCGTTGCCGCTTTGCCCAAACCGGCGGCGCAGGCGGGAAGGGACGCTGTTCGCGAAGCAATACCAGGTTGCAGGATCAAGATAGGCCCCGCCGCTCTCCTTGGCGAGAGCCGCCCATATGATCGATTCCACATGCATGGACCGGGGAAGAGCGTCCCCGCCGAGTTCGACGATCAGCCGATTGAGGAAGGCCCAGTCGAGTGGGAAGCGAGCATGGGCGACACCGATGTCGGTGTGATCGGCCATCGGGATATCTGCTTCGAACGCTGTCCGCACAGTCGCCTCGGGCAACAGGCAGTTGGGACGTTGCCACATCAACAAAAGGCCCTGGGCGGGCGTGGGTTCAAAGCAGAACCGGTTGGGGAAATACACGTCGGGATCGAGAATGATCATCTCCTCGCCCGCCTGCGCGAACAGGGGTGGATCGGTAATCTTGCGCCAACACGGGTGCCCCTCGCGGAACTGCCGGATCGCTGGAAAATCGGCGTACAGTAGAGAGGCACGATCGTCCGCATCGGCCTTGTCGAACACGGTCCAACGCTGACCGGGATTTTTGCCGAAAGCTTCGACAACGGTGGTCAGAGCCTTTTTATCCGACGGGTCGTCGGTGATCAGAGTTACGTCGATCGGCTCGATGGCGTTACGCGCAAGGCTTTCGAGGCAGCATTGCGCGTAAGGCAGCGAGCGGGCGCTCATCACCACATAGATCTTGCGGGGGGTATCGGACGGAACAGGCATTCAGGCAATCTTCCCCGGTTGGAGGCTTTCGCTGATGGGAGCGCCAGGCGGCGCGGCGCGTTGGCGACGTACGCGGCGGATCATATGTGGGCTGAGGCCGCTGAGCGACCCGGCAAGCAGCCAGGTAAAGGGATTAAGCGAAGAGTTGGGAATGAGATCGAGCAGATTGACCATGAGCACCATGAGGAGGCTGATTGTGGCATAGGCGTTCCCTAGGGTTCGTCGCGCACGATAGGCAATTAGAAACGCTCCACACAGTAGGCCAAAGCAGGCGGTGTAACCGACCCAGCCATATTGACCCACGACGATGATCCACACGCCGTCCGTAATCGAGGCTTGGCCGTCACCTGTCCAGCCAGTCGCATAAATCTGGTTGCGGCCCCAGGTCCCCCAGCCGAAAAATGGCCGCTGGTTAGCCTTGGCAAGCAGATTTTCCTCATTGTAGATCCGGATGCCAAGCGAGTCCGCGCGGTCCTGGCTGACGCTTGCGGTGGCGGACAATATCTCCTTCACCGGGATAATGCCCGTTCCACGGAGGGCCGGATAGGTCAACAGGACGAGGGCGAGACCCGTCATGATCGTCAACAAGGGTCGCGCCCGCATGAAGAGCAGCATGGGTGCGAAAATGGTGCCGAACATGATCGCGCCACTGGATTTGGCCATGACCAGCACAAAGGAAAGCCAGCCTGCTACCGCCGGAGGCGGAACGCGACGGATCGCAACCTTTTGACGCCACAGCCCGACGGCCGCGAGAAGGCACATGCACGTGAAGATGGAAACAAGCAGGCCGTGCCCCATGAAGACGATCGCGCGATAGCCGTTGCTGCGGATCGCCTGGATAAATTCATGCGGAAAGAATCCGTAGAGCTGGACATGCAGCTGCGGGCTGAAGCGGACCTCCCACAGGGTCGGAAGGGAATAGATCAGCCCGGCAATCACCAGCGCCCGCAAGACTTCCTGATGATCGCTGCTCCGGCTCAACAGCGAATAGCCGAGAATGAACGGAATGAGCGTGCACGCTTGGGTGAACATTGCACTCAGCGAGTCATACATCGTCATTCCCGGTATGGAGCTTTGCGACAGGATGATCGGATCCCGATTGTTGAAACCGGTCAGCAGCGGGGAAATGAAGAAGATCGCCATCAGCAGAACCACTGTTCCGCTCTTGGGCATCCGCAGATATTTTTCCCGGCTGAAGAGCACGACGCACACCAGCGTGCAAACGTTGGGAATGGTGCTCTTGTCGAGATTGGGCAGTCCGGGCAGATCGAAACCCGTACGCACGGGCAGAAACATGTAAGCGCCCAGTAACGACCAGATCAGTGCGCGCCGCAGCGGCATCGCCTGAAAAAGGATGATCGTAATGATCGGCCAAAGCAGCAGCGCGGCATAGGCAATCTTATTTGGCATGAGGCGCCCTGTTCCCGCATTCGACCACCCGCGCGGGCATGCCAACAACCAGCGCACCTGCCGGCACATCGTGGAGAACCACGGCATTGGCGCCGATCGCGGCATTGTCGCCTACGTGGATCGCGCCGAGCAGCGCCGCACCTGCCCCGATATTGACGTTGCAGCCGACGACCGGCGCTTCACCTGGGCGATCAATCCGGCGCACTCCGAAAGTACAACCCTGCCGGATTATCGTGTTGTCGCCGATCACTGTGTTACCATGGATGACGATGCCGCCCTGATGCTCGATAATGACGCCGCGCCCGATCCGGGCGGTGTAGGGAAGTTCGATCCCGTAAACATTGCGACAGTGACGAAACATCGCCCGGTAAGCAATGCGGAAAAGCGCGCGCAACGGCAGGAAGCGAACTCCCATGCGCCACACGCCGAAGCGGTAGACGGCGAGAGTGCGAAAACCGGGAAGTGTCCAGTCGCGGTTATGGCTGCGATAATCTTCGCGGATGAGGGTCCACAGGCCGGGAACGCCGGTTGCCGATGATGGCTCGGTCGGATGGGGCCCTGTCATCTTTTGTACTCGATGAGGGCGGAGCGCCGTCGCGTAAGCCGGTGCCAGAGAAAACTCAGTGCGCCAGAAACCTGGGCGACTTTTCCCAAGAGGAGGAGTGCCGCGTCCGCTCGCGCGGCGCCCGGCGTTAGTCCACCCCTACGCAGATGGGCGCGCAGCCGGGCGAATTGCACGAGGTAAAGCATCAGAATGGCGGTGGGAACGACCAGCGCAACCGGCGCAACCAACGCCGCAAAAAGACCAACTAGGGCGAATGCAGGAAATGCCAGCCCCCAGATCGCCAAGCTCGCACATTGCCTGACCCAGGAGGGATCGGCATTCTTGCCGTGGATCCAGACATGTTCGGCATAGGCATGTCCGGACCGCTTGGTTCGGCGCCACCAGGAACGGATGTCGTGGATATCGGCATCATGCCGCGTCATCTCCGCCGCGATGCGACGGATCTTCCACCCCTTGGCCCGCATGCGGAGGCAAAGGTCGGGTTCCTCTCCAGCGATCAGCGCCTCGGTATAACCACCAACCGCCGTCACCGCAGCGACACGCATCAGCGCATCCCCACCACAGGCGCGCACTTCGCCGACCGGGACATCCCATTCGCGGTCACATTGTGCGTTATAGATGCTGGCTTCAGGATGCATTTCGCGACGGCGTCCAAATACGACCGCCAAGCCCGGCTCCTTGGTCAGTGCGGCCAGCCCAGCAGTTAGCCAATCGGCATCGAGAGCGCAATCGCCGTCGATGAACTGCACATATTGGATGGAAGGATGGTCGGCGAGCAGCCGATAAAGCCCGGCGTTACGGGCCCGTGCTGCGGTAAAGCCTGTTGATGTATCCAGATTGACGACCGACGCGCCGCTTTCCCGCGCGCGCTTGAGGCTTCCGTCAGTCGACCCGGAATCGACATAGACGACCGGCAGGCCGCGCGGCAGGGAAGCGAGACAGGCGACGAACCGCGCACCCTCGTTCCGCCCGATGGCGACGATGCCGACGGACCCGGCGTCCGATGACGGGGGGAGGCTCATGCTTTGAACGACTGCCAGCGGGGAGGGGCGCCGGGAGCATCGCCCACACGGGCAATGGCATCAACTGCATCCTGCGGCCGGGGCGTCAACCCGCTTGCGAGCAACTGTGCCCGGTCACCCCGTCCGGAAAAGGATCGACGGCGGGACGGGGGCAGGAAGGATGTCACACGGGCGATCAGGTCGCCCACTAGCCAGGCGATGTTCGCGGTGAACAGGGTGCCCGCGCCCGATGTACGGGCCAGATACCGCCTGCGCGATTCGAACCAGTAACGGGGAAGGGCCTTCGCACTCGGCCCATCCCCGGACCGGACACCCGTCGAGACACCGCCAATGTGCATGACCCGGCTCGTGGGGACGTAGCGGACCGACCAGCCGTGCTGCCGCAAGCGGTGCAGTAACTCCACTTCTTCGAAATACAGGAAGAAGCCGTCGTCGAACAAGCCTGCCTGTTCCAGCGCAGCGGTGCGGAACAGGCAGGCTGCCCCCGCGACCCAGGCCACGTCGGCAGGTTCGTCGGTGTCGACGAAGATCGGCCGAAGACCGAGCATCCGGCCGATCCTGTGTGACCGGGTGCCCCGGACAAACTCGGTGGCGATACTGTGGTCGCGGAAGGCCGAGCCGGCCTTGCCCCCGTCCGGGTTCAGCAGGAGACTGCCGCACGCGCCGCCGTGGGGATGATCGCGCATGTCGTCGATCAAGGCTCTTATCGCACCGGGCTCGATAATGCAGTCCGGGTTAAGGACCATCACGAAGTCGGGCCGTGCGTCAGTTGCCAACAGCCTCAGTATCGCCTGGTTGTTCGCCCAGCCAAAACCACCGTTGAGCGCGAGCGGCAACAGCGTGACGAAGCCGTCGGCGATGAGGTCCGAGAGCGCGAGGGCGAGAATGTCGGGAGAGCCGTCTCCGGATGCATTGTCGACCAGCGTGACCGTCAGGTCCGGCACGTTCTCCCGCTCCGCGACGAGCGAGCGAATGCACGCTATGCTCTCGTCCGGCGTGCGGTAGTTGACCATCACCACCGCACAGGAGGGCATCGACCCGGTCACCGCGCCACGACCCTCGCCGGGATACCCACAACCGTCGCGCCTTCCGGAACGTCGTCGACAACCACTGCATTCGCGCCAATCCGGGCGTAATTGCCGATCGTGACCGGCCCGATGATTTTCGCGCCCGCTCCGACATCGACATGCGCGCCCAGCACTGGCACCCCTCTGCTGTTGGAGCCGAGCGTCACCTGCTGGAAGATCAGACAATTCGGTCCGACGACGCTGTTGGGATGGATTACAATGCCATGGGGATGGGGGATCAGCAGACCTCCACCGATTTTGGCGTCCAGCGGGATGTCGCACCCGGTAACCACGGACCAGAACCGGTGGCGCCATTTCGCGATTTTACGCATGAACCCGTGGAACAGGTTATGGCCCGACCAGCGCTGGTGGCTCCGGATCGCGGCAAGGAACGAACGAGACGGATACCATTGCAACGCCCGCTTGTGCTCCCGGCTCCAGTCTGGAGTAATGGCTGTTGTTGCGTCACGGCCTGACGCCGCATCAATAGGCATGCCGATCCCAGACCAGCTTGATACAGGTTTCCAGGATGATGCGCATGTCGAACAGCGGCGACCAGTTTTCGATGTAATAGATATCGTATTCGACGCGCTTCTTGGCACGGTCCATCGTATCGATTTCGCCGCGTAGCCCGCGCACCTGCGCCAGGCCGGTAATGCCGGGCTTCACCCTATGGCGGGCGGCGTAGCCATGGACGGCATCGTAATAGAAGCTGTCCCCCACACGCATTTCCGTCGCATGGGGCCGCGGCCCCACAATCGACATCTCGCCACGTAACACGTTGATGAGCTGGGGCAACTCGTCAATGCTGAACCGGCGGATGAACCGGCCTACCCGGGTGACGCGCGGGTCGCCCTTGCGCGTTCGCTGCGCTCCGCTGACGTCCTGCTTGTTGACGTACATCGACCGGAATTTGAGAACGTCGATCTCAAGATTGTTGAAGCCAAAGCGCTTCTGACGGAACAGCAGCGGGCCAGGGCTGTCAATCTTGATCGCAATGGCCGTGGCGATCAGCAGCGGCGAAAGCAGGATGAGCGCAATGAGGGCAAGGACGCGGTCCTGAAACTCCTTCAGAACTCCATCGAAATCGCGCATCGGTTGCTGCCATACATTGAGCACGGGAAGCGAGCCGATATAATTGACCCGATAGCGGTCACGCAGGATGAGGAATTCGCGCGGCATAATGCACACGTCAATGGCTCCGGCGCTAAGCTGTGCAACGATTTCTTTCAGCCGGTCATCCCGGACGTGGGGGAGGGCAACAATGAGCTGGTCCAGCCTGCCTTCACGGGCCAGAGCCAAAAGGCTGTCGAAGCCGCCCAGATAGGGAACGTTATCCAGTGCGGCGGTATCCACGCGCGATTTGCGGTCGTCTGCAAAGCCGATAACGTTGATGTGCGGCAGCCGCTCGATCTCCAGCAACTCAAGAACCCGCCCCGTGATCTCGCGGTCCGCTCCATAAATGGCAACGCGCTGGCCGATATGCCCTGCGCGCATCATCCGCCACATCAGGCGGCGTAGCATCATGCGGCTCAGCAACAGCATAATGAAGCTGCATCCGATGAAGATCAGACCGAAGCGGATCGAAAATTCGCGGATCATGCCGAATTGCGTGATGGTAAACGCTGTCAGCGTGATTGCGACGAGAAAGTCGACCAGCGTGCCCCGACCCATGTCGTCGCCTTCGCCGCGCAGCGCCGAGTACGCGTCGCGGGAAATGCGGATCAGGAAGAAGTTGATCGCCATGACGATGGCTGCGGTGACGTGCAGATGCACGTCGAGATAATAGCCCCAATACCAGGAATAATAGAGACGGGCGAGCCCGAACGACAGCAGGAAGCACAGGACGTCGTTGATGATACCGCCCGAGCGGAGCACGTTCGACGTGAAGCGCACATATTTGTTACGCTTGGGTTTGTTGAGATCGGCTGGGATCATTATATTTTTCCGAACAGGCCACGCCTGGATGACACGCCGGGCGGATCGTCCAGAGCAAAGAGCGTGGCGGCGGTCGCGTTTCCGGCTTGAGCTTCCCGCAAGCAGGAAGCATCGTTGTTCGCGCGGCATTGTGCGGCGAACTCGCTCCAGGCCCGGACCGAAGCGGGGCTCGTGCGTGTGAACTGACGTGCGACGTTCATCGCACGGCTGTTATCACCGGAACTGTGTAGAAACTGCAAATATTGTTTTAATAAAAACAGGTTTTGCGGCATTTTCTGAAGAGCCTCTTCATAAAGCTGCCGCGAGCGCCACTGGCGCCGCTGGGCAGCAAATGCCTTGGCCAAACTGTCATAAGCGGCCGGATTGAGCGGATCATCGCTTATCACCGATTGCAGATCCACGATAGCCTTTGGCGTGTTCCGGAACCGCAACTCCATCATCCCGCGCAACAGCAGCGCGTCGGGGTTGTTCTTATCCTCCCGGAGAGCCTGCAGCATCAGAGACTTAGCCCCGGAGATATCCCCTTTGGCGTAGAGCGCCTGGGCGCGGATCGCGCTGATCCCCTGGCTCTTGTCCGCTGGCACCGCATTCATTACCCCGAGAGCGGCGTCGGGAAGACCATTGAGCAGCAAGGTACGCAGGGTCGCCCTGACGACCGGAAGATTGGGCGATGCGCCGATGGCGCGCTGGGTTTTGGCGTCCAGCGGATCGGAATCATATTCCGACCACATGCGAAAGACCTGTTCTGCCTGGGCCGATGTGACCGTCGGGATAGCAAGCACGCGGGCCGATATGGGCCGCGCGGTATCCGCCTTGCCGGTCTTGTAAAGGAAATTGGCATAATCGACCTGCGCATCCAGATCATCTTCTACGATCGGCATCAGGCGCTGGTAATTGGCCACCATCTTCTGCGCGTCACCAGCCTTCCGGTTGATGTTGAGAAGCGTCGTCAGCAGCAGCGGCGTTTCGCCTTTGCTGATAAGCGCCGTGTCGATCAGCGCGCGTGCTTCGGGGATCTTGCCCTGCTTCGCCAGAATACGCGCCTTGATCGCGCTGGCGCCTTCGTCGCCCGGAGCCAGGGCGAGGGCCTTGTCGGCATATTCTGTGGCATCAGCAAAGCGGTTGCGGGTGAGGGCGGCTAGTGCCTTGACCTGATGCCCCACGAGCGACTGCGGTTGCAGAACAAGCAGGCGGTCCGCCGCGTCATTGGCCGCCTGTGTTTGCCCATATTGTGCGTTGAGCAACGCAAACTGCGTCAGCGCGTCCACATTGCTGGCGTCGAGATCCAGTGCCTGGGAATAGGATTGCAGTGCGGCGTCGTTTTTTTTGAGCGCCAGGTTTATGCGACCTTGCAGGACATAATAGTCGGCCACATCGTCCCGCTCGCTGATCGCTCTCATGATGATGATGTTTGCCCCAGGCAGGTTGCCCGCTTCCAGCAGCGTCTGGGCAAGCATTGCGTCCTGCGCTGCCTGCTCCTGGGAATGCCCGCACGCTGCGAGCAGCCCGAGGGAGGCGACAAAAGCAGCACGGCAAATTTTCCAACCTGAAACCCGGGGCATGTTCGACCAATTGTCCTGACGCAAAAGCCGTTATTCTCTAAGCGCAAATTACATGGCATCGCAACATGACATCTGCCAGACTGCCGATATATCGGCGGAATGGACGTTAACCTCGCTTTTGGATAGCAAGTCTATGAGGCTGTGATATATAGCCGGTCACGAGCCGTTTTGAACGATACAAGGATTAGAAAAAGTGTCGAAAGCTATTATCGTGGCGGCAGCAGCGAGCCTGCTTGCTTTGACTCCGAATGTTGCTGCTGCGCAGCAAGCCGCTGCGCGGGCGCAGCCGGGTTCGCCGTCCTACCGCATTAATGCCGGTGACGAGATCGAAGTGTATGTCTGGGGCGAAGAGCGTTTGCAGCGCGTGATCCGGGTGCTCCCGGACGGTACGTTCTCGTTCCCGCTAGCCGGTCAGATCATGGCGCAGGGGCAACTGCCTTCGCAGCTCGAGGCAGCCATCTCGAAGGGGCTGGAAAGCCAGTATCGCGGCCAGGTTCCGCAGGTTACCGTTTCGGTGAAGTCCCCGTCGGGTCTGCAATTTTCCGTCGTCGGTAAAGTCAAGGGTGCGGGCACATTCACGCCCGGACGTTTCGTCAACCTGCTGGAGGCGCTCAGCCTCGCGGGCGGCGCGGATGAGTTTGCGAACCTCGATAACATCTCGATCATCCGTAAGACCGCAAACGGCCCCGTCATCATCAAGGGGCGGCTGGGATCGGTGCTCAAGGGCAATGTCTCGCAGCAGGATCTCGCCAGGGGGATTATTCCGGACATCGAAAGCGGTGATACGGTTATCGTTCCGTGATGTCAGATATTCATAACAACAAAGGGGAGAGGCTGGGCATGGTTACGCGTCTGGTCAAAGGAACTGCGCTGCTCTGCTCGCTGGCAGGGACATCGCAGGCTATCGGGGAAACGATGATTGGGGCCGATGTTTCGGCCAACGCACAATATTCGAGCAACCCCTATTCATCCACAACCGGCAAGGCGTCGTCCGCGAGCGCGGTGGTGTCCGCCGACCCGTTCGTGCTGTGGCGTACCGAAAAGAGCACCACGCGGCTCTCGGGCAACATCAACCACACCGAATATTCGCGGATCTATGACAGCACGACAAATTTCGGCGCAAACCTTGCCGTAGACACCAAGCTTGATCCGCGCACCGGTCTTCGGTTTGGTCTCGGCTTTTCGAGCGCGATCCTTAATTCGAACCAGTTGGCGCTGAGCCCGGTGGTCGGCAATGGCGGCATCGTCGATCCGAACCTTCCTCCGGTCCTCGATCCTGTGCTCGCAAATGGGTTCCGGGATCGGCAGATCACGTACCAGGGCGACGCATCGATCGATCGTGCGCTGTCCGCGCGCGACCGTGTGAACGTTGGAATTTCCGGCGCTGCTACGCGGTTCAATGGCAATAATGGTAATCTGCGCGAGTATAATTACGGCCGGGGGCAGATCGGCTATCAACGCTCGCTCAATGCGCGCCTGTCTATCGGTGCATCGATGAGTGTCGCCGTGTCGGATTATTTGTCGCGCCGTCAGGGTGATGGCACGATTTATTCGCCGCAGCTGACCGTAAACTGGCAGCCCAACAGCCGCTGGACCATCAATGCGGCAGCGGGCGTAAGCCTCTCCGACCAGCATAATATTGTTGGCAAGGAGCAGACGACGTCCTTTTCCGGCTCCTTGTCCGCCTGCGAGTTGCAGAGTCTCGGCAGCCTGTGCATCACGGCGTCCCGTTCCGTTGTGCCCTCGTCACTCGCTGGCCTTTCGACGCAGACTTCGCTCGGTGCCTCCTACAGCCGTCGCCTTTCGGAACGCACGACCGCCAGCCTTTTTGCGTCCTATTCCCGCTCTTCAGAATCGAACGGTACGGGCGCGAGCACGCTCGATTATCTGTCCAGCAACGCATCGCTCAGTCGGCGGCTTTCCCCACGGCTGAGCGCCTTTGTTTCGGCGGGATACACGGATAGCTTCAAGTCGGTGGTGAATCGTCCGGCTAATTATTTCGGTAGTGTCGGGGTAAAAATGAGGATCGGAAGCCTGCGATGAATTCCTATCTTGACGTATCAGACCGGATTGAGGCGCAGGTTGAGGGTGGATCGCTGCTCTCGCACATTCCGGCGATTCTCAAGCAGCGCAAATGGTTCCTCATCATCCCCGCGATCGTTTTTGCGCTGGTGGGCGTGGTTGCGGCATTCGTGCTTCCGGTCAAGTATCAGTCACGAGCCGTTCTGCTCGTCGAAGCTCCGCTGCTTCCCGAAGCGGTGACTGATGCCGACACGTCAGGGGTAGTGGACCAGCGCATGGCGAAAATCCGCCAGCAGGTGATGAGCCGCCCGCAATTGATTGAGTTGATCCAGACGAACGGATTGTACAGCGATGAACTGCGGCGCTCCTCGCTTTCGGAAGTGATCGAGCAGATGCGGGGGTCGATCCAGATCGATCCGGTGACGGCGGAAATCCAGCAGGCGGGCAGTGGTCGCAAGAGCACCATCGCCTTCTCGATGCAGTATCTCTATTCTGATCCGGTCAAGGCGCAGGCTGTCGCGCAGGCGTTGACGGAGCGCGTGCTGGAGATCGATTCCACCGCGACCGCCGAACAGGCTGCCAACACCGTGCAATTCCTGACCGACCAGGCGGCCGATGTGCAGGCCCAGATTTCGGTGCTCGAGACGCAAATCTCGGGCATCAAGGCGCGTAACGGGTCGGTCCTGTCCAGCGCCGGCATGACGATGATCGGCGGGAACAGCGGCAGCTATGATGCACAGATTGCCGCTCTCCAGCGTGACAATTCGGTACTCAACAGCCAGCGGTCTATGGCAAGGACGTCGGCGGATCGCGACCCTGTGGTGTCATCGGCAGAGGCCGCGTTGGCATCGGCGCGGGCAAGCTATTCCGAAAGCCATCCCGACGTGGTGCTGGCCAAACAGCGACTGGCCGAGGCGCGCCGTCTGGCTTCCAGCAACCAAACGAAGCAGCCCGTGGACGATATCAACGAGCAGATCGCGTTCAACAATCGCCAGATCGCCGCGCTACAGTCGGCACGGGCACAGGATTCCGCGCGAATGTCGGCTGCCATGGGCGCGCAGTCCAAGGCACCGGTGGTCACCGAGCAGATAGCGCAACTCCAGCAGCGGCTCGATACGCTCTATTCGCAATATCAGGGAATTTCCGGCCGGTTGCTGAACGCGCAGGCCGGTAAGAAGGCTGAGGACTCGCAACAGGGCGAACGCCTTTCCGTCATCGATCCTCCCGTGGTGCCTGACAAGCCGATTTCGCCCAACCGTCCGATGTTGATGGCAGGGGGGCTGGCCGGGGGCCTGGGGCTGGGCCTGATGTTGGTACTGGGCATTGAAATCCTGCTTCGTCCCATCCGTGACGTCGACGCGCTTCAGGAAATCCTCGGTGAACCGCCGCTCGTCGTGGTGCCGACCGTGCGCGCGCTCAAGGAACAGAAGCTTGCCTGGTACCGGCGGCTATGGCCGTTCGGGCGGCGGGAAAAAATGGCATGAGTTTGGAAACCAACCGCCCGAGAGCAGGCAGTACAGGAGTCGTTGGCGTGTCAGACAATAACGTTGCGTCCTCGTCGGTTTCGGCGCGCCCCGTCCGGATCCCCGGTGCGGAAGAATTGCCGGAATTCGTGCCTGACGCGACCCATCTGAAAGACACGCGGATCGTGGGCTTCAAGGCGCGGCATATTGCTGCCCGCCCGTTCAGCCTGCTACGCACGCAGGTGGAAAAAAAGCTTCAGGCCAATGGCTGGAAGCTTATCGGCATCACGTCGTCTTCGCCGGGGGCGGGCAAGTCCTTTCTTTCCGCCAATCTGGCCGCCACCCTGTCGCGCGTTCCGGGGCGGGAGACCTATCTTTTCGATCTTGACATTCGTCGCGCGTCGCAGGCGCATTATTTCGGTCTGTCCGGCAAGGCGGGCATTGCGGATTTCCTGAACGGTGATGTCACGGATCTGCGGGAAGTCGGTCAGCAAGTCAGCGGTACAAACCTCAGCATCTTTCCCACCTATCCGACGGACCTGGAATCGATGCAGCTTCTGGCGGGGGAAGAGTTTGCGGCCCTTGTGAAGGCGATGCGTGCGCTCCCCTCAAATGCCACCATTATCTGCGATCTTCCGCCGGTCTTCGCCAATGATGATGCGATGATCATCTCGCAGAGCCTCGACGCGTTCATGCTGGTGGTCGAACAGGGCGTTACCAACCGCAAGCAGGTGAAGGACAGCCTGCGCCTACTTCAGCCCACGCCGTGCCTCGGGACGATATTGAACCGTTACGAGGGCGGGTTCAGTGATCCTTATGGCTATGGCGGCCGATATGGCGGGCAATATGCGGACTATTACGTGGGCAAGAACGACTAAGCGAGCGTATCGGTCGTCGTTCCAAGTTCGCGATAATTAGCGGTCTGCGGGGCGTTGGGCCTTGGCGATAAGTGCGCCGTCAATCTCCTTCGCACGCCGATAAGCGGCTCGTTCCCGCAGCGGAGCGATATAGCGTTCGAAGACGGGGCGCTGGGGAATGGTACCGAACTGCATCCCCCAGTCGATATGGGACCCAAGGTAAACGTCGGCAGCGGAAAACGTGTCGTTAGCGACAAAGCTTTTGCCCGCTACCGCCGTCTCCAGCGCGTCGATGGTCGTTTCATACGATCCATACCCCACCGTGCGGCTTTGGTCCGGTGACGGATTCCATTGCATCGCGTGGTTGGTGACGGCGTTCTCCACAGGCCCCGCAGCGAAAAAGAGCCAGCGATAATAGTCGGCGCGATCGGATGTTGGCGGGGCGAGTCCGGCTTCGGGAAATGCATCGGCGAGATAGGCGCAGATCGCAGCGCACTCGGTCACCACTCTCCCGTCGTGAACAATAGCGGGCACTTTACCCATGGGATTTATTGCCAGATATTCGGCCGACTTCATACCGGATGGGTAATCGAGCAGGCGCTGTTCATAAGAGACGCCCACTTCTTCGAGCATCCACCGGACAATCTGCCCGCGCGACATGGGATTGGTGTAAAAAATCAGTGCGTCCATGGCTTATACTCCGCGGGTCGATACGCGGAGCATAGCGCAACATGGGTGGGCGTCCAAAGGCGTTAGTGAAAAGCGCCCTGTGCGAGAAAATGCAGCGCCTGTTCCCTTGAGGCACGGTGGAAGGGCAGCATGCTGTGGGTGATCGGCAACACGATATGGTCGCTCTGTCCCTCCAGATGGGTCGCTGCGACGCTGACCTTGCCATCATGCGGTTTGGGCAGGTTGCGGGTGAACGGAGATTCGAACAGCGCCTGGCTGCCCGCAATGACGCCAAGCGGATAGTCGACCGGCCCGAGATGGGTGAGAAGCCATTCTTCCCGGCGTGTTACGAGCACCGGCGCAGCGCGACCCAGCAACATGCGACCTGCGGGATGCGTGTTGAGCCAGTCGGCGATTTCACTGCCTGCGTTGGGCGTACCGAGCATCACCACGCTGCCGAGATTGGGCGGACGGTGCGTGGCGATCAGCGCGCGCGCAACAAGGCCGCCCATGCTGTGGCCGATGATGTCGAGACGTGGGGCGCTCTCCAGCCCCTGAACCGTCATCCACTGCGCCAACCGGGCCGCTATCCGGGAGAGTGGCAGGCGGCGGCTGGGATAGAACGGCGCTTCGACACGATAACCGTTTGTGCGCAAATCCCGCGCCAGTGCGGCCCACGCGACGGGATGCGACATCCAGCCATGGAGCAACAGCGCAACCGGCTGACTAGCGGTCATACCGTGTTGCCGTAGCGCGTGCCGCCAACGTCTGGCTGTGCGCCAGGGGATCGCCCGCGACCGTCCCATGCCCCGGCACCGTCATGCGGCGATCGGGATAGCGCGCTCTGAGTGCCGCAAGCGACGAGCCGTAGGCGGCAGGATCGCCGTCCTCCATGTTGCCGAGATCATCGGCCGTAATAGACTTCAGGAGGCACCCGCCGAAGAGTGTCCGGGTGGGCGCGTGCCAAACGCTGATATTGTCGCGCGTATGTCCTGCACCGGGGAGGAACAGTTCGACCGGCCCGATCTGCGCCACGCCCGTCGCGAGCGCGGCGATCGGATCCGGTTCGGATGTGCCATAGGCGCGGGCGAGCGCGACCGTGAGCGGCCCGGCGAGGGCGGGAATGCCGGCTCGTCGGAGTGCGGGAACGCCGCCCACGCGGTCAGTATGGAAATGGGTGGCGATACCGCGCGCTATGGTCCCGCCGATCGTGGTGCGCGCATAGGCAATGATCGCTTCGCCGCTGTCACGGTCCCAGCCCGGATCGATCAGCGTCAGCCCATCCGCGCCGCGCACGATCAAGCCGTTGGCAGGATACCACATCCGGCCGTCCAGCCATCCGGTAAAGCTGGTGATCCACACGTCCTTCGCCGCCGGTGCGACCCAGACATTATAGGCAATGCGCTCCATGCCGGGCAGCGCGAGTTCGAGCGCATCCGGCAGGCCGCGTTTCCCGTCCGCCGCCGCCGATCCCGCAGCGCGTGTCATGGGAGAGCAAAGAACGGTGGCGACGGTGGCGAGGCAACTGCCCGCCACCGCCCGCCGTGTGAGGAGGCTCACCCGCGCTTTGATCCTTCAGGCGACGCCTTTCTGGACCGCGGCGCCTTGGGCGCAGGCCTTGCCGGGTCTTTAACCGGAGCCTTCGCACCCTTCTTCGCCTTCGGCGCAGCAGGCGTGATCTCGAACGCCAGGGCATCGTCCTTCAGCCGGATCGCGACCTCGCCGCCGTGGACGAGTTTGCCGAACAGCAGTTCCTCGGCCAGCGGCTGCTTGATCTTCTCCTGCATCAGGCGACCCATCGGGCGCGCACCGTAGAGCTTGTCATAGCCCCGCTCGGTCAACCAGGCGCGGCTGGCATCGTCGAGCGTGATGTGGACGTCGCGGTCGGCCAGTTGCAGTTCCAGCTGGAGGACGAACTTGTCGACCACGCGTGCGACCACTTCGGGCGGCAGATAGCCGAACGGCACGATTGCATCGAGACGGTTGCGGAATTCCGGCGTGAAAAGCTTTTTCACCGCCTCGTCGCCCGCATCCTCCTTGCTGATGACATTGCCGAAGCCGATGCCCTCGCGCGCCATGTCGGATGCACCCGCGTTGGTCGTCATGATCAGGATGACGTTGCGGAAATCCACCGTCTTGCCGTGGTGATCGGTCAGCCGGCCGTTGTCCATTACCTGCAACAGGATGTTGAACAGGTCCGGATGGGCTTTCTCCACCTCATCGAGCAGCAGCACGCAATGCGGGTTCTGGTCGATCGCATCGGTCAGTAGGCCGCCCTGGTCATAGCCAACATAGCCCGGAGGCGCACCGATCAGGCGGCTGACCGAATGGCGCTCCATATATTCGGACATGTCGAACCGCTGTAGCGGAATGCCGAGCAGATGGGCGAGCTGGCGCGCAACCTCCGTCTTGCCGACGCCCGTGGGGCCGGAAAACAGATAGTTGCCGATCGGCTTGTCGGGATCACGTAGGCCCGCACGCGATAGCTTGATCGCACTGGACAAGACCTCGATTGCCTTTTCCTGCCCGAACACCACCCGCTTCAGGTCCGCCTCGATCGTGCTGAGCACGGTCTTGTCGTCTGACGAAACGGTCTTGGGAGGGATGCGCGCCATCGTAGCGATGACCTGTTCGATCTCCTTGGGCGTGATCGTCTTCTTGCGCTTGTTCGGCGGCACGAGCATCTGCATCGCGCCCACCTCGTCGATCACATCGAGTGCCTTGTCGGGCAGCTTGCGGTCATTGATGTAACGCGCCGACAGCTCCACCGCCGCCTTGATCGCGTCCGGCGTGTACTTGACGTGATGATGCCCTTCGAAGGCGGAGCGCAGGCCGGTCAGGATCTTGACGGTATCCTCGACCGACGGCTCGTTGACGTCGATCTTCTGGAACCGGCGCAGCAAGGCGCGATCCTTCTCGAAATGGTTGCGGAACTCCTTGTAGGTGGTCGAACCGATGCAGCGGATCGTACCACCCGACAGAGCGGGCTTCAGCAGGTTCGACGCATCCATCGCGCCGCCGCTGGTCGCGCCCGCGCCAATAACCGTGTGAATCTCGTCGATGAACAGCACGGCGTCGGGCATCTTTTCCAGCTCGTTGACGACCGCCTTCAGCCGCTCCTCGAAATCGCCGCGATAGCGGGTTCCCGCGAGCAGAGCGCCCATGTCGAGCGAATAGATGACGGCGTTCTTCAGCACCTCGGGGACCTGCCCCTCGACGATCTTGCGCGCGAGCCCTTCCGCGATAGCGGTCTTGCCCACGCCCGGATCACCAACATAGAGCGGGTTGTTCTTCGAACGGCGGCACAGGATCTGGATCGTGCGATCGACTTCGGAGGAACGGCCGATCAGCGGATCGACCTTGCCCTCTTTCGCCTTCTCGTTGAGGTTCACCGTGAACTGATCGAGCGCGCTGTCCTTCTTGTTCTTGTCGGCGGGCTTCTTTTCTTCCTCGGCCGCCTTTTCCGGACGTGCTTCGGGCTGAGGCGTGCCCTTGCCGACGCCGTGCGAGAGATAGCTCACCGCATCGAGGCGGCTCATGTCCTGCTGCTGCAGGAAGTAGACGGCGTAGCTTTCCCGCTCGGAGAAGAGAGCCACCAGCACGTTTGCGCCGGTCACTTCATCCTTGCCCGAGGACTGTACGTGCAGGATCGCGCGTTGGACGACGCGCTGGAAACCGCTGGTGGGGGAGGGGTCGGTGTCGCCCTCGACCTTCAGGCTGTCGAGTTCGGTGTCGAGATAATGCGTCACCGCATCCCCCAGTTCACCCATATCGACGCCGCAGGCTTGCATCACCTTGGATGCATGCTCGTCATCGATCAGCGCGAGTAGCAGATGTTCGAGCGTCGCATATTCATGGTGCCGCTCCGATGCGTGGGTCAACGCATTGTGCAGCGTGGTTTCCAGGGCAGAGGCAAACGACGGCATTACGGTTCTCCTGACATCCTGAGCAGATGTCCTTGCTTCAAGACAACGGCTTTCACCCCATTGCCTTAACTATGTCGTCATCCCCGCAGGGAGGATCAAGGTCCACCCCGTGGAATGCCGTCAAACTTTTGCACCGCCCTTGCGTATCGATCGTCACGCAGAGAGGGCGGGCCGATTTCATTTTCGGAATAGCGCGTCCGCGCTTGCCTTATGGTTAACGGCCAAGTCCATTTTAGACCGGGTGCGGACGATTTCGCCTTCGAGCCGCGCGATGCGCTCGGTCAGTTCGGAAACGGACAACGGGTCGAGGTCCTGCTTCAAGAGCAGGGCCAGCGGATCATCCGCCTTCCGCGGCGAATATTCTTCCATGTCCATGGGGGAAATGTTGACCCGTTCGCCCGTTCTGTCAATAAGGCGTTCAAGGAATTTTCGGCCTTTTTCGTGCGCTCTATCGCATGGAGGCCCCGGGCAGAAACGGGTGGGACATTGGTGGAAGCTGTACCGCAGACGATGACCGCTATTACCATAGCCGAGCCCGGTGGCCCGGAAGTATTGCGGCCCGTAACTGCGCCCGTGCCAGCTGCGGGTGTGGGAGAAGTGCTGATCCGCGTAGCGGCTGCGGGGGTGAACCGCCCCGATGTGCTGCAACGAATGGGACGCTATCCGGTGCCGCCGGGCGGATCACCCTATCCGGGGCTGGAGGTGGCGGGCACCGTTGTGGCCGTTGGTCCGGGTGTGACGGAAGCAATGGTCGGGCAGCAGGTGTGTGCGCTGCTTGCTGGCGGCGGCTATGCCGAATATGCCGTGGCTCCGGCGGGCCAATGCCTGCCTGTTCCGGGTGGCTATGATCTGGTCGAGGCCGCCTGCCTCCCCGAAACGCTTTTCACGGTGTGGACCAACCTCTTCGAGCGTGCCTATGCGGTCGAGGGCGATACGGTGTTGGTTCATGGAGGGACGAGCGGAATTGGGACCATGGCTATCTCCCTGTGCCGCCTGTTCGATGTGACGATCATCGTTACCTGCGGATCGGACGACAAATGCGCGGCCGCCCAGAATTGGGGCGCTCACCACGCCATCAATTACCGCACGCAGGATTATGTGGCGGAAGTCGCGCGTATCACGGGCGGCAAGGGGTGTGAGGCCGTGCTCGACATGGTCGGCGGAGACTATCTGCCTCGCAATCTGCAATGTCTGGCGCCAGACGGACGGCATGTGTCGATCGCCATGCTTGGTGGAGCGAAGGCCCAGATCATCATTCCCGAGATCATGAGCAAGCGCCTGACCATCACCGGGTCAACCCTGCGGCCGCGCTCCGTGGCGTTCAAGAGCGTGGTGGCGGACGAACTCGCGCGCAGCGTGTGGCCCTTTGTCGAATCGGGTCAGTTGCGCCCAGCGATGGACAGCCGCTTTCCGCTCACCCGCGCCGCCGACGCGCATGCACGGATGGAAGAGGGCGGGCATGTGGGGAAGATCGTGCTGACTGTGGAATAGGCTCGGGCCATACAGGTTGGGTGGCGGCAGCTTCCTCTTGCTCTTGCACGCACTTTGTCCTATCTTCCTCCCGGAAACGGCCACCCGGATTGGGTGGCCCTTATTGTATCCAGAACCGGAGCGTACCCTTGTCACAGCCGCTTATGCCCCATGCGACCGCCTGCTGGCTGATCGAAAACACCGGCCTCAGCTTCTCGCAGATTGCCGAGTTCTGCGGCCTGCACATTCTTGAGGTGCAGGCGATCGCCGACGATACGGCAAGCATCAAGTACACGCCGCGCGATCCTGTTCGCGCGCATGAACTGACCGTCGAGGAAATCCATCGCGGCGAGGCGGATCCGGACTATGTGCTGAAGATTTCCAAGGGCAGCGAGCCGGTTCGCCGCACCAAGGGGCCGCGCTATACCCCGGTGAGCAAGCGTCAGGACAAGCCCGACGGCATCGCATGGATCCTGCGGAACCACCCGGAAATCTCGGACGGTGCGATCGGCAAGCTGATTGGCACCACCCGCACGACCATCGCCGCGATCCGCGATCGCAGCCATTGGAACATCGCCAACATCGTGCCCAAGGACCCGGTCACCCTGGGGCTTTGCTCGCAACGGGAACTGGACGCGATCGTCGCTAAGGCGGCGAAGAAGGCGGGCCTCGAGGCGCCGACCGACGTGCGCCTGGACGGCGCGCGCGCGGCCTTGATCGAGGAACTGCGCCGCGAGCGCGACGACGCTGCCCGCGTGGCGGACGAAGGCGAAGTGCCGGTGCCCGAATATCGCTCCGAAGCGGATCGCTTGTTCGACACGCCCGCCCGCGATTGAACCAATCCCGGATGTGACGAACCCCGCGCGGCTTCGGCTACGCGGGGTTTCTGTTGTCCGGAGTGTATCGCGTCTGCCGGTTAGCCAAGGACTCCGAGTGACTTTGCCACGCCATAGGCAGAGGTAAGCGTCAATACCGTGCCGACGAGAAAGAGCAGCCGGTTACTAGGAATGCGCTTGGCGAGATAAGCGCCGAAGGGCGCGGCGATGACACCGCCGATCAGGAGGCCCGTGGTCGCGAGTGTGAACGCCTGCCAGCCCAGATTGACGAGAAATGTCGCGCTGATGCTGAGCGTCAGGAGAAACTCTGCGGTGTTGACCGTTCCAATAGTCATGCGCGGGTTGCTGCCCTGGAGCAGCAAATTCGAGGTAACGACCGGTCCCCATCCGCCGCCGCCCGAAGCATCCAGAAATCCGCCGATCAGCCCGAGCGGGCCGACGATCTTGGGGTTTCCGGTTGGGTGGATGACATGGGTGCTGCGCCAAAGCAGCCAGAGGCCGATGGCCGCGAGATAGGTCTGGACCAGCGGCTTCACCGCGCTGCTGTCAATGTTGGAGAGGAGATAGGCTCCGCTGACACCGCCGATGATGCCCGGAATGACGAGGCGGACGAAGAGTTTCCAGTCCAGATTGCGATGATAGATATGGCTTATTGCCGACACGGCGGTCGTGCATGTCTCCGCGGCATGCACGCCGGCGGAGGCTGCCTTTGGATGCACACCCATCGTGATGAGGAGCGTGCTGGAAATGACGCCATAGGCCATGCCCAAGGCTCCATCTACCATCTGCGCCGCGAATCCGATCAATATGAAAGGCGCAAGCGCGGGCAGAATATGCATCAGTTCGATCATCGTCATGCCCCACTTGTCATGTTGCGGTCAGTCCCCGACAAGGCGTGTTCTGTCAAGGGACCGGTCCGACACAAGTTTTTGCGCTCACAATAGAGAAAGTTTCACCCGTCATCAGCCGACCTCCGGCCGCTCCGCGTACCCGGGATCGGCGACGCAGGCGGCTTACCGTAGCGGTGAAGATAAATGGTCGGGGAGAGAGGATTCGAACCTCCGGCCCCTGCCTCCCGAAGACAGTGCTCTACCAGGCTGAGCTACTCCCCGACCGGGCCAGGATCGTTGCGGATCCCGGCAAGGCAGGCGGCAGCCTATAGAGGCCGAGTTGGTGCTATGCAAGCGCCTGGGGGAATATTGTTTTGAGCGATGACAGGCGTCAAAGCAGGCGATGCATCCGGAAACTGAAATAGCTGTCTTGGGCGAGGATGATGTGGTCGGCGACGGTGATTCCGCACCGCCGAAGCCTTGCGCACAGTTGGCGGGTGGTCCGGATATCGCGATCGCTTGGCCGGGGGTCGCCCGAGGGGTGGGTATGGCCGATCAGCAGGCGGGGCGCACGCACGGCAAGTGCTCGCGCAATGACGTGATCGACGGGAACGGGCAGGGCGTCGATCACGCCCTCCTGGATCATCACGTCTACCACCTCGCCGCGTGCGGACAGGAAGATGAAAACGGACATCTCGGCGTTTCGGCGGCTGTGAAAGTGGGAGAGAACGTGCGCGAACATGCGGCGATCATCATCGCTGAGGATATCGTTCCGCCAGCATTTCCTGATCCGTTTCGAACCCTCCTTCCCTCCGAAATGGAGGAAGTTGCGACGTGAGGAGGACAGCAAGCCCCGACCCCATGGATTTCCCGATCTATGCGGGCTAGACCGTGCCCACCGTTATACAGGAATCCAGGCATCGTGACCGTAACTCCCCATTATGAGCAGCAATATCTCGACCTGATGCGGCGCATTTGGGAGGAGGGGGACGAGCGGATCGACCGGACGGGGGTTGGCACGCGCTCGGTCTTCGGGGCGACCATGCGATTCTCGCTGGCCGACGAGGCCGTGCCGCTGCTGACCACCAAGCGCATCTATTGGAAGGTCGCCGCGCGGGAGATGCTGTGGTTCCTGTCGGGCAACACCAACATTCGGCCGCTGGTGGAGCAGGGTGTGCATATCTGGACCGACTGGCCGCTCGACAACTATCGGCGCGAGACGGGCGAGGCGATTGATCGTGATGCGTTCGAGCAGCGGATTATAAACGATAACGCATTCGCCGCGCGATGGGGTGACCTTGGCCCGGTCTATGGTGCGCAATGGGTCGACTGGCCACGCTATGAGCCGGTGGAGGGGGGGCTGTTTCGGCGGGCGGAGCGGGGGCACAACCAGATTGCTGACCTCGTTGCAATGATCCGCAGCAATCCGGGATCACGCCGCCTGCTGTTCACGGGATGGAACGTGGCGGAACTCGCCGGGATGGCGTTGCCGCCCTGTCACATGACCTATCAGTTTCACGTAGCCGATGGACGCCTGTCTGGTCTTCTGTTTCAACGCAGTTGCGATCTGGGGCTCGGCTTTGCCTTCAACATCTTTGCTTTGGCGATGATTACCCGGATGCTCGCGCAGCAGTGTGATCTGGAGCCGGGTGAGGCGATCTGGAATGGTGGGGATGTTCACCTCTATCTGAACCATGCGGACCTTGTTGAAACGCAACTTGCACGTACGCCGTCCGGCGCGCCCAGGCTGAAGCTCACCCGTCGGCCGGAGAGCATGTTCGATTACCGGATCGAGGACTTCGCCGTGGTCGATTATGCGCCACAAAGCCATGTTGCCGCGCCGGTCGCGGTATAGGCGTCTACCAGCTTCCGAAACCCGGCGCTTCGCCGACATCCTCCGCTGCCCAGCGACGTGGACGTTTCCAGCCGATCGTCGGGCGCTTGCGCAAGCGCAGGGTAGGCCATTGTCCGTTATCGATTCGGTCGGCCAGCCGCATGCCCTGCCGACGGTAGGCAGCGATCACGCGATCGGCCTGCGTGTCGAGCAGCCCGGCAAGAATCAACGTGCCGCCTTCCTCCAACACCGCGCAGAGCGATGGTGCAAGTTCGATCAGCGGCCCTGCCAGGATGTTGGCGATGAGCAGATCATAGCGCGCGCGTGTCTGGATGACGGCATGGTCGACACCTGCCGCCTGCACGACCCGCAGCCTGCCGAGGCCCGGTCCCAGGCGGACATGATTGATTGCGGCATTTTCCGCCGCGATTTCGACGGACGCCGGGTCAATGTCCGATGCCGTGGCATAGGCCTGCGGCCACAGGTGCATGGCCGCGAAGGCTAGGATGCCTGTCCCGGTTCCCACATCGGCGATATTGCCAAAGCGCGCGCCGGTGCGTCGGCAGCAATCGATCATCGCGAGGCAACCGCTCGTGGTTTCGTGCTGGCCGGTGCCGAACGCCCGCCCGGCGCCGATCAGAAACGGGATGTAACCCGGCGTTATCGGGTCATGCAGGCTGTTGCGCACATGAAAACGGCCAGCGATCACGGGCGCCAGTCCTTCCTGACTGATTTTCACCCAGTCTTCGTCGGGAAGCTTCTCAAGGACGTGAGGCTGGTGCTCGCTGCTGGGAACTAGATGCCGCACCATCGCGATCGTCCGGGCGTTCGGCTTGCCATCGAAATAGGCGTCCAATTGCCACTGTTGGGGATCGTCTTCGACCACCTCGCTGGTCATCAGCACCGGCGGGTTAGGAAGATCCGCTAGCGGTCCCATATCCTCGCTCAGTGTTTCGGCTTCTGCTCGGGTGCAGGGGAGGGTCAGTTTCCAGCTCTGGCTCATGGCGCCTCCATCCCACGGGACTGGGGAGGCGTCAACCGCACGGAAGCGAGTGTCAGGCTACCTTGCGCGCGAATTCGGCCGATGCGGTGCTGAGTGTACGCAGCTTGTCTTCGACGTTGCGGAAGCCCTGTTCCAGATGGTCGATCTCTGACGCCACAACCTCTGTATCCTTGCGGATTGTCGCGACGGTGGATGACATGGAGTGGGCAGCCTGCGCCGTTTCGTCGACGGCGGCGGTGATCATCGTGACGGTCTGCGCCTGCTGATCCATGGCGGAGAGGATGCGGTCCGCCGCGTCCTTGACCTCGTTCACGGTGTCCTGAATGCGATGGTTGGTGTCGAGAGACTGGCGCGTGGACGTCTGGATCGCGATAATCTTGCTTGCAATGTCGTCGGTCGCGCGGGCCGTCTGGCTGGCGAGCGACTTGACCTCCTGCGCGACGACCGCGAAGCCACGGCCTGCGTCTCCGGCCCGCGCTGCCTCGATCGTCGCGTTGAGGGCGAGGAGGTTGGTTTGCCCCGCGATATCGCGGATCAGGCCGAGAATCGATTCGATCGCCTGCGCATTGTCCGACAGCGTAACGGACATGCTGACCGCATCCCCGGCCTGACCGGCGGCGCGCTGGGCGACCGCGGCGGCGCTATCGACCTGCGTGCGGGTGTCGTCAATCGCCCGGATCAGCCCCGCCGAGATGTGCGCTGCTTCCCGCATGGCAAGGGCGGACTGTTCTGCTGCCGCAGCGACTTCGGATACCTTGTCCAGCATGCCGCGCGTTGCGGTCGACGCGTCCTTCGCCTGTTCCCTCAGGCTTTCGCCGAGGCGCGAAGCATCGGAGACTTCTGTGGCGATGTGCTGCTCGAAAAGCGATGTGGTTTGCTTGCGGTTCTGCTCGTCATTGACGGCGATGCGTTCTGCAACCGTGGACCAGATGAGCTCGGACTCGACCATGCCGACGTGAAGCATCGTATGCACCATGCTTCGACGGAGATCCTCGTTTTCTCCGGTCTTTTCCCACAGGATACCCGTTATGAAGTCGTTTGCCTCCGTAACGGCGATCAGCAGGGCGCGCACAGGGATGTTGTGCTTGTGCATGTGTGCGACACAGTCGCGGATCGTCTTTCCCCAGCCTTCGCCGCCGAAATCGGTCATACGCTGGACGAGGAAGGTCCGATATTCCTTTTTGAGTGTGGCGAGCGCCTGCTCGCTAAGGATGCTTTTCAGATTTCCGTGCAAAACATACGCATCGAAAAAATGCTCTGTGGCGACGTCGTAATCGTTGGTGAGCAGGACACTGAGCGCACGGACATCGTCAGCGAGCCGGTTCTCCAGGTCGAATTGCGCCAAGCGTTCTTTCATCGTAGCATCTGCCTTTAAACCGAGCATGACTGACATCGCTGTTCCTGCGCCTCGTCGTTCGCGTTTCGCGTTGTTCACCGGGGATGATAAAGGAACGGGGTTAATCTTTGGTGATTTTTTACTGCACATATCCGCCCTTGCGCGATAACAACCGTGGCAGGTTTTCCGCCATTTCATTGTTTGCGCCGCGGTAAAGCCCGCGCTAAAGGGGTCCGATTCAGATCGTTCAGGGGAATTGACACCGCATGGCAAGCGCATCGAACGGGCCGCGTAGCCGCCCATTGTCGCCGCATCTTTCCATCTGGAAATGGGGGCCGCACATGGCCATTTCCATCTTGCACCGGGTCACCGGTGACGGAATGGCGATCGTCGGTGCAGCCAGCGTTGTCTGGTGGCTCGTCGCGGCTGCCAGCGGCAAGGAAGCGTACGACTCGTTCCTGGGCCATGCCACTTCCTGGTATGGCTATGTTGTGATGATCGGCCTGACCTGGGCGTTTTTCCAGCACCTGTTCTCGGGCCTTCGTCACCTCGTGCTCGATGTCGGCGCGGGCTATGAGCTTAAAACGAACAAGAGCTGGTCTTTGCTGATCCCGGTGGCGGCTATCGCGGTAACGGCGATGATCTGGTTCTCCATTCTGGCGGGGAAAATCTGATGGGTAACGGTACGAACATTGGCCGCGTCCGGGGTCTTGGCTCGGCAAAGTCGGGTACCCATCACTGGCTGCTTCAGCGTTTCACGGCGGCGGGTAACATCCTGCTGGTGCTATGGATGATCATCAGCATCCTGCGCATGCCCGGCCTCGATTACGAAAGCGTGCGGACGTGGCTGTCCGCGCCGCTGGTCGCTGTGCCGATGATGCTGATGCTGATCAGTGTGTTCTGGCACCTGCGCCTTGGTCTGCAGGTGATGATCGAGGATTATGTGCATGAAGACGGCCTGAAGTTCGGCGTGTTCGTGCTTCTCAACTTCTACGCGATTGGCGGGGCCGCGCTCGGCATCTTCGCCATCGCCAAGATTGCATTCACGGGGGCTCCGGCAGCATGAGCGACGCTTACAAGATCATCGATCACACCTATGACGCCGTGGTCGTGGGCGCGGGCGGATCGGGCCTGCGCGCGACCATGGGGATCGCCGAAAGCGGCCTCAAGACCGCCTGCATCACCAAGGTTTTCCCGACGCGCAGCCACACGGTCGCCGCACAGGGCGGCATTGCGGCTTCGCTGGGCAACAACTCGCCCGATCACTGGTCCTGGCACATGTACGACACCGTCAAGGGATCGGACTGGCTGGGCGATCAGGACGCGATCGAATATCTGGTGCGTGAAGCTCCGGCGGCGGTATACGAGCTGGAACATGCGGGCCTGCCGTTCAGCCGCAACGACGACGGCACCATCTATCAGCGCCCGTTCGGCGGGCACATGCAGAACATGGGCGCCGGTCCGCCGGTACAGCGCACCTGCGCCGCGGCCGACCGCACCGGCCACGCGATGCTCCATTCGCTTTACCAGCAGTCGCTGAAATATGCCGCTGATTTCTTTGTCGAATATTTCGCGCTCGACCTCATCATGGAAAATGGCGAATGCCGGGGTGTAATTGCGCTGTGCATGGAGGACGGATCAATCCATCGCTTCCGCGCGCATAATGTCGTGCTGGCAACCGGCGGATCGGGCCGCTGCTATTTCTCGGCGACGTCGGCGCACACCTGCACGGGCGACGGCAACGCGATGGTGCTGCGCGCGGGCCTGCCGCTGCAGGACATGGAGTTCGTCCAGTTCCACCCGACAGGCATCTACGGCGCGGGGGTGCTCATCACCGAGGGCGCACGCGGCGAGGGCGGTTACCTCACCAACGCCCAAGGCGAGCGCTTCATGGAGCGCTATGCGCCGTCCGCGAAGGATCTCGCCAGCCGCGACGTGGTGTCGCGCTCGATGGCGATGGAAATCCGCGAAGGACGCGGCGTCGGCAAGGATGGGGACCATATCTTCCTCCATCTCGACCATATTGATCCGAAGATCCTGGCCGAACGCCTGCCCGGCATTACCGAAACCGGCAAGGTGTTTGCCAATGTCGACCTGACGCGTCAGCCGCTGCCGGTGGTGCCGACCGTCCATTATAACATGGGTGGCATCCCGACCAATTATCATGGTGAGGTCGTGACGCTGAAGGACGGGAACCCGGATACGGTCGTCCCCGGCCTGTTCGCCGTGGGTGAAGCGGCGTGTGTGTCCGTCCATGGCGCGAACCGCCTTGGCTCGAACTCGCTCATCGATCTCGTGGTGTTCGGCCGCGCGACGGGCAAGCGGATTGCCGACATCACGAAGGCTGGGACCGCGCACAAGGCGTTGCCGAGCGACAGCGCCGACCTGTCGCTCGCCCGGCTCGATCATTTCCGCAACGCAAAGGGCGGATCGCCGACCGCGAAGATCCGGCTCGACATGCAGAAGACGATGCAGAAGCACGCCGCCGTGTTCCGCGACGACAAGCTGCTGTCCGAGGGCGTCGAGAAGATGAAGCAGGTCTATGCCAGCATGTCCGATATCGCCGTGACGGATCGCTCGCTGATCTGGAACACCGATCTGGTCGAAACGCTGGAGCTCGACAACCTCGTCAGCCAGGCCTGCTGCATCATCGAGGGCGCATACAACCGCAAGGAAAGCCGCGGCGCCCACATGCACGAGGATTATCCCGATCGCGACGACGCGAACTGGATGAAGCACACGATCAGCTGGTTCGACGGCTGGGGCGGCAAGGGCGGCACCGTCACGCTCGATACCCGCCCGGTCCACGAATATACGCTGACCGACGAGATCGAGTATATCAAGCCGAAGGCGCGGGTTTACTGAGATTGGTGTGAAATTGAACGAAAGGGCGGGCCGGAAGGTCCGCCTTTTTTGCTGGTAACTTACGAAAGGCCCGCGCGCGGGTCAGCCGAGTCGGCTAGCGTTTCTGTGTCGGCAGTAAGATAGGGCTTAACGGCAGTCACTGCCTGCTCAACGTAGTGCGTTTTTTGACCAACCGGCGCGACGTAATAGATCGCATTCTCCGCGTCGCTGGGCGATGCACCGCGCGCTATCACCCAAAACGCGAGGTACTGGGATGCGAGGCACCCGCCAGCAGTCGCAACGTTTCCATGGGCTACAAAGGGCGTGTCGATCACATTCACACCCGCCTCAATAACCCATGGTTTGGTCGTCAGATCGGTGCATGCCGGCAGATCACCGATCAATCCAAGCCTCGCGAGCAAGAGTGTGCCAGAGCATTGTGCACCAATAATTTGGCGCGACGGGTCCAAGTTAATTTGCGACATTAACTCGGCGTCCGTGGCAATAGCGCGCGTATTTATACCGCTCCCAATTAATACGGCATCGGCTTCGTTGGCGAATGCCAAGGGCTTCTGCCGTTCGACGGTAACGCCGTTCATCGATGTGACCCGCGCCGTTGGCGATGTGATATGCGCTGACCAACCAAACGGTTTCATCCGGTTCAGAATCGTTGCGGCAATGAATGAGTCGAGTTCGTTAAAGCCATCAAAAGTTAAAACTGCGATCTGCATGACTCAGCCTTTTACCGATCAGACTCCAGAAAACGTGTCGCACTGCGCCGGGTCGCCCGTGTCCAGCCCGCGCTTCAGCCACTTCATGCGTTCTTCGCTGCTGCCATGGGTGAAGCTGTCGGGCATAGGGGTTCGGCCCGCGTCGCGCTGGAGTGTGTCATCGCCGATGGCATGTGCGGCAGTCATGCCTTCTTCCAGATCGCCAGGCTCCATTCGGCCGGTCGCCTTCGCCCACACGCCTGCATAGCAGTCTGCCTGCAACTCCACGCGCACCTGCAGGGCATTGCCTTCCTTTTCGCTCACCTGCCGCTGCTGCGCATTGACTTTGCCCAGCGTGCCTTCGAGATCCTGAATATGATGCCCGACCTCATGCGCAATGACATAGGCCTGCGCGAAGTCGCCGGGCGATCCGAAGCGTTGGGTCAGTTCGTCGAAAAAGGTCGTGTCGAGATAGACCTTGCGATCGTTGGGGCAGTAGAACGGTCCCATGGCCGATTGCGCGGCGCCACATCCCGACATGCCGTTCTGGGTGTAGAAGACGAGCGTCGTCGGCTCATACCGCTGTCCGCTCTGCGCGAAGACATTGCCCCAGACATCCTCGGTGGATTTCAGCACTTTCAGGGACCAGTGCTGGACCGGCGTCAACTGGCTGGCGTCGGTTGAGCCGGGGGCGACCTGCTGCCCGCCGCCGCTTCCCCCGCTCACCAGCGAACCGAGGTTCAGCCCGCCGCCCATGACCGCGAACAGGACCAGCACGACGGCGATGCCGCCGCATCCGAATCGGCTGCCAATCATCGGCAGGAGGAATCCCAGCAGATTACCGCCGCCTCCAAAGCCCCCGCCGCCGGAATGGCCGCTTTGCACCTCGAAATTCGAGCTTTCCGGTTCGTCGTCGAGGCGCATCGGCTTCCTTTCTTCACAGATGGGCACTGTTCTAACCCGACGAAACGCGCGTGGCAAAGAAAGGTGACGCGAGCGGGAGATCAGGAGAATTTTGTGCACCGTGGCGTATATGCCTTGGCGATCGCCCTGAGTGTCCTATATTGCAGTGCACCATGGATATGCAGCCACAACCAGTTCGTCGGGCGAGCCGTGCCGCCATGCCGCTGCCCGATCAGGTTGCGCTGCTGCTGCAGGGCGGTGGAGCGCTCGGGTCCTATCAGGCGGGCGTCTATGAGCGGCTTGCGGCGCTGGGCATTACGATCGACTGGGTGGCGGGCATCTCGATCGGGGCCGTCAACGCCGCACTGATTGCAGGCAATCCGCCCGAGCGCCGGGTCGAGCGCTTGCGCGCCTTTTGGGATCAGGTATCCGAAGGGCTCCTGAACGGCTGGCTTCCCGATAACGACCATATCCGCGAGGCATCACACATTGCCTCCGCTGCCGCGGTGGCGATGGGCGGCGTCCCCGGGTTCTTTCGTCCGCATTTGTGGCCCAGTTTCTGGTCTGCGCCCGGGAGTGCCGAGGCGACCAGCCTCTACGACACCACGCCGCTACGGGACACGCTCAATGCGCTGATCGACTGGGATCTGCTCAACGACGGACCCGTGCGGCTGTCGGTCGGGGCGGTCAATGTGCGCAACGGCAATTTTGCGTATTTCGATACACACGAAAAGCACGGCAAGCGCCTGGACGCGCGGCATATCATGGCGTCGGGCGCGTTGCCGCCCGGACTTCCGGCCGTGGAGATCGACGGAGACTATTATTGGGACGGCGGACTGGTGTCGAACACGCCGCTTGCTCATGTGATCGATCATCGCAGCGGAGACCTGCTCGCGTTTCAGGTCGACCTGTTTCCCGCCGAAGGGCCGCTGCCCCAGCAGCTCAGCGATGTGTATAATCGCGCCAAAGATATCCAGTACAGCAGCCGCACCCGTCAGGTCACCGACACCTATCTGCGCCTGCAACGTTATCGAGAGGCGATGGGCAAGGTGCTCGACAAGTTACCGCCCGAAATGGCTGACGATCCCGATGTGCAGAGTGCGCGGGCCATGGCGGACTGCGGATCGGCGAATATCGTCCATCTGATCTATCGCACGCGCGAGTGGGAAGGGGGCGCCCGCGACTTCGAGTTCTCACGCGCAACGATGCAGGACCATTGGGAACAGGGCAAGAGCGCCATTGACGGCGTCATGCACAAGGGTGACCTGATCGCCCGCAATATCCTGAGCGGTCGCAGCGCCGCGTTCGATCTTGACGCCCCCGATCACCTGAAGGAGAAGCCCGTATGACGCTCACAGGCAAAACTGCCCTCATCACCGGTTCGACGTCGGGCATCGGCCTTGCCTACGCTAAAGCGCTGGCGGGCGAAGGCGCGAACGTGGTCATCAACGGTTTTGGCGACGCGACGGCGATCGAAGCGGAGCGGGTCGCATTGGAACAGGCGAGCGGCGCGAAGGCGCTCTACAGCGGTCATGACCTGACCAAGACGGACGAGATCGAGGCAATGATGAAGCAGGCAGCCGATGCGTTCGGCGGCGTCGACATTCTCATCAATAATGCCGGAGTACAGCATGTCGCCCCGATCGAGGAGTTTCCCGTCGACAAGTGGAACCTCATCATCGCACTCAACCTTAATTCGGCGTTTCACACATCCCGGCTCGCCGTTCCCTATATGAAGCAGAAGAAATGGGGCAGGATCATCCAGACGGCGTCGGCCCACTCGCTCACCGCCTCGCCCTTCAAGAGCGCCTATGTGACGGCCAAGCACGGTCTTGCGGGACTGACAAAGACGATTGCGCTGGAGACGGCGACTTTTGGCATCACGGCCAACTGCATCTCTCCCGGCTATGTGTGGACGCCGCTGGTCGAGGGGCAGATCCCCGACACGATGAAAGCGCGGAACATGACCCGCGAGCAGGTGATGAACGACGTGCTGCTCGCCAGCCAGCCGACCAAGCAGTTCGTCACGGTCGAGCAGGTCGCGGCGACCGCCTTGTTTCTCTGTTCAGACGCCGCGGCGAACATTACCGGCGCAAATATTTCGGTGGATGGCGGCTGGACGGCGCAGTGACAGTACGCCTGATGCAGGGCCGATCGCAAAACGCGCTTGGTCTTGCCCGCGTCCTGCATTAGAGGCGGTGCGATCCGGATGATGGATTAAAAGGGAGGCTCGATTGGGCGACACGGATTTTGCGGCAATGCGGTCGGCGATGGTGGACAGCCAGCTGCGGACCAGCGACGTCAACGATCCGGCCGTCATCGCCGCCATGGGCAGTGTCGCGCGCGAGGACTTCGTGCCGAACGAGCGGCGGGCGTCGGCCTATATCGACCGCCCCGTGTCGCTGGGCAACGGGCGGGCGCTCAATCCACCGCTCGCGACCGGACGTTTGCTGACCGAGGCGCAGATCAATCCCGGGGACAAGGTGCTGCTGATCGGCGGCGCGTCCGGCTATTGTGCGGCGGTCCTGGCCGAAATGGGCGCGCAGGTCACGAGCGTGGAATCGGATACCTCGCTTGGTGCCAAAGCACGTGCGGGTGTTACCACCATTAGCGGACCGCTCGAAAAGGGCGCGGCCAAAGGGGTGCCTTATGATGTGCTCATCATCGACGGAGCGATCGAGGAAATACCGGCAGCGCTGGCCGCGCAGTTGGCCGATGATGCGCGGATCTGCGTCGGTATCGTCGAGAACAATGTGACGCGCCTGTGCGTTGGCCGGAAAGCGGGTGGCGTGATCGGTCTCGCGCGGCGGGCGGACATCGACATGGTCGTGCTGCCGGGCTTCGTCCGGCCGAAAGCCTTCACATTCTGAAGCAGGGAGCGATCCCCGCGGGTTTCTTCGTTTCCAAGGTAACATGATGCGCAAGGCAAACGGATTTCACAAGGCAGCTGGGGTCGCGATGGCCGTGACGCTGCTGGCGGGCGCTCCGGCCAGCGCGGAAACACTGCGCGAGGCGCTTGCCAAGGCGTATCGCACTAATCCATTGCTTACGGGCGCGCGGGCGCAACAGCGGGCGATCGACGAGAATGTCGCGATCGAGAAGGCGGATGGGCGGCCGAACGCCGGGGCCAATGGTGAATATGCCGAATTGCTCGACCGCCCGAGTGTTTTTACGCCACGACGGAGTGTAAGCGCGTCCAGCACGATTAACGTGCCGCTCTATTCGGGTGGAGCGGTCCGCAACGCCGTTAATGCCGCAAAACTGCGGGTAGAGGCTGGCCAGCAGGACCTGCGCGGTACGGAAGCATCGGTCTTCACGCGCGTCGTCGCTGCTTATCTCGACGTCATCCGTGATCAGGAAATTGTCGTGTTCAACCTCGACAACGTGAACGCGCTGGGCGTCAACCTTCAGGCGAGCAGCGACCGGTTTGAGGTCGGCGATCTGACCCGCACGGACGTGGCGCAATCGCAATCGCGTCTCGCTATCGCGCGGGCCGATCTGGAAAACGCGCAGGCCAACCTGATCGCTTCACGGGAAAATTACATCGCGCTGGTCGGCAGTGCGCCGGAGAATCTGGAGACGCCGCCGCCGTTGCCCGGCCTTCCGGAAACACCCGAAGCAGCCGTAGCGGTCGCCCTCACCGACAATCCGGACATTCTGGCCGCGAAGAAGGCTCGCGATGCGGCCGCCTATGACGTGCGCGTCGCCAAGGCGCAGGTTTTGCCGCGCATCTCCGCCTTCACGCAGGGCAGCTATCAGGATTATCTGAACAGCGAACGCGGGATCGTGGTCGCGGCGCGTCCTTCCGGGTCCGTCAGCCAGGCCATCGTTGGAGCAAACATTACGATCCCGCTTTATCAGGGTGGACGGCCTGCGGCGCTCGCACGGCAGGGTACAGCCCGCGAAGCGCAAGCGATCGAGGGCGAAATCGCGACCGAACGGGACGTCATTGCGCAGACGCGTTCTGCGTTTGCCAGCCATCGCGCGTCCTTGCGGGCGATTGAATCCACCCGGTCGGCGATCGACTCCACATCGCTCTCGCTCGAAGGCGTGCGCGCGGAGAACAGTGCGGGCACCCGGACCATTCTCGACATTCTCGACGCGCAGCGTGAGGCGCTCAACGCCCGCGTTCAATATGCGGTCGCCCAACGTAACGCCTATGTCGCGGGCTTCTCGCTGCTCGCCGCCATGGGGCACGCCGAGGCGGACGATCTGGGGCTCGATGGCGGGCCGCTGTACGATCCCAATGTCAATTACAAGCGGGTCAGCGGCAAGTGGGTCGACTTTGATTTTGATGCCACGCCGCAACCGATTGCAACGAGAACCGTTGACTCGCCAGCGCAAACTGCCATTCTCCCGCAAAATCATGGGAATTAATGGTTAATACAAGGGTCGCAGGATGGGGGATATGAGCAAGGAACCGTCGATGGAAGAGATACTTTCGTCGATAAAGCGTATCATTGCGGAGGATGGCGATGATGCCGAAGCCGCCGTCGCACCCCGCGAACGGCGAGCGCGCAGCGCACGCGACTCGGGCAAGAAGGGGTCTGTGCAGGACAATCCGCCTTCGATGGTCGACGAAATTCTCGAGCTGACGAGCGAGGCAGCCGTTCCATATGATGCGGATGACAGCCTTCCCGAGATCGATCAGGATGTCGACGCGGAATTCGAAGCGTTGGAAACGGCCATGAGCCAAAACGCCCCGATCAAGCGGACCATCAAGTCCGAAACGGTTACCCAGCCGACGGCCGGGATTGTTTCACCAGCCAGCGAAAGCGCGGCTCGAGCATCGCTCGCTACACTCTCGCAAATGATCGTCAAGCCCGAACCGGAAGGCGGGGACAATACGCTCGAAGGCCTGGTGCGCGCTATGCTGCGTCCACTCCTCAAGGAATGGCTCGACGCCCATCTCCCGGAATTGGTCGAGGGTATGGTCGCCAAGGAAATTGCGCGCATTACCGGACGCGCGCTTTGATGGGTGACGGGCGGGGATAAGCCGTCCCCGCGCTTCGCATTTGACCTGTGCGGCACAGCCGTTAAAGGCTCGGCCATGACCGAGCTTCCCAAGACTTTTGATCCCGCCGCAATTGAGGCGAAATGGTACGCGCACTGGGAGAGGGAAGGGCTGTTCCGGCCCGAACGCCCGAGTGCTGCCCCCTATACCATCGTCAATCCGCCGCCGAACGTCACGGGCAGCCTGCATATCGGCCACGCTCTGGACAACACGCTGCAGGATATCATGATCCGCTATGAACGGCTGCGCGGCAAGGATGCGCTGTGGGTCGTCGGCACCGATCATGCGGGCATCGCCACGCAAATGGTTGTCGAGCGGCAGATGGCCGAGCGGCAAGACAGGCGCACGAACTACTCGCGCGAGCAGTTCATCGAGAAAGTGTGGGAATGGAAGCGTGAAAGCGGCGGCACGATCACCGGCCAGCTTCGCCGCCTCGGTTGCTCCATGGACTGGAGCCGGGAGCAGTTCACCATGGACCCGCATTTCTCCCGCGCGGTCACCAAGGTGTTCGTCGATCTCTACAATCGCGGGCTGCTCTACCGCGACAAGCGCCTCGTCAACTGGGATCCGGGTCTCAAGACGGCGATTTCGGATCTGGAGGTCGAAACCCGCGAGGTTCAGGGCAAGTTCTGGCACTTCCGTTATCCGCTGGCCGACGGTGTGAGGCTGGATGACGGACGCGATTACATCGTCGTCGCGACCACACGCCCGGAAACGATGCTCGCGGACATGGCGGTGGCGGTGAACGGCGCGGATCCGCGCTATGCCTCGGTCGTGGGCAAGTTCGTCGAGCTGCCCATCACCGGACGGCGTATCCCGATCGTCGCGGACGACCATGCCGACCCGGAACTTGGGTCAGGCGCTGTTAAGATCACGCCGGGGCATGATTTCAACGACTTCGAAGTCGGCAAGCGCGCGGGGATCGCGCCCGCGGACATGCTCAACATGCTCGATGCCGACGCAAAGGTCGTGCAGACGGCGGACGGCCTGATCCCGGCGGATTACCTCGGTCTTGATCGCTTCGATGCGCGCGCGAAAGTCGTGGACGCGATGCGTGTGCTCGACCGGCTCGATTTTGCGATGGTCACGGTCGAGGGCGAGGATGGCCCGGAAACCCGCAAGCAGGAGAAGATCGAGGACCGCGTCATCCAGACGCCTTATGGTGACCGCTCCGGCGTCGTCATCGAGCCGTGGCTGACCGACCAATGGTATGTCGACGCCGCGACGCTGGCCAAGCCCGCGATGGAGGTCGTTCGCTCCGGCGCCGTCGAGATCGTGCCCAAGAACTGGGAAAAAACCTTTTTCAACTGGATGGAGAATATCCAGCCCTGGTGCGTCAGCCGCCAGTTGTGGTGGGGGCACCGGATCCCGGTTTGGTATGACACCGATGGAAACGTCTTCGTCGCCGAAACCGAAGAAGCAGCGCGGGCGCTCGCGGGCGAAAGGGCTTTGACCCGCGACGAAGATGTCCTCGACACCTGGTTCTCCTCCGCCCTCTGGCCTTTCGCCACGCTGGGCTGGCCGGAGGACCACATCTCCACCGTTCGTGCCGAGCGAACGGGTGAGGGGACATCCCTCCTCGCCAAGCACTACCCCAACGACCTGCTCATTTCCGGCTTCGACATCCTGTTCTTCTGGGATGCGCGGATGCTGATGCAGGGCATCGAGTTCATGGGCGAGCATGGCGCGAAGCCGCTGGACCAGAGCGTCCCGTGGCGCAAGCTTTACCTCCACGGCCTCGTGCGCGCGGCGGACGGGGCAAAGATGTCCAAGTCCAAGGGCAATGTCGTTGATCCGCTCGGCCTGATCGACCGCTATGGCGCGGATGCGCTGCGTTTCTTCATGAGCGCGATGGAAAGCCAGGGCCGCGACATCAAGATGGATGACAGGCGGGTCGAGGGCTATCGCAACTTCGCGACCAAGCTGTGGAACGCGACCCGCTTCGCCATGAGCAACGGCATCGGCGCTTCGGTAACGCACGAAGCGCCGTCTGCCACGCTTGCCGTCAACCGCTGGATCATTGGCGAAGTGGCCGAAACCGTCGCCGCGCTGGACAAGGCGCTTGCCGACCTGCGCTTCGACGCGGCGGCCAATGCCATCTACGCGTTTGTGTGGAACAGTTTCTGCGACTGGTATCTCGAACTGATCAAGGGCGCGATTGACGATGAGACCAAGGCCGTTGCGGGCTGGGTGCTCGACCAGATCCTCGTGATGCTCCACCCGTTCATGCCGTTCATTACGGAAGAATTGTGGCATGCGCTCGGCAAGCGGGACAATGACCTGATCGTCGCGCGCTGGCCCGAGGCCGATGTGGCGGTGGATACGACCGCGAAAGCGGAGATCGAATGGCTGATCGACGTCGTCAGCCAGATCCGGGCCGCGCGGGCGGAACTCAACATCGCGCCGGGGGCAAAGCTTGCTGTGCACGTGCGCGACGCGAAACCTGCGACGCGCGACCGCATCGACCGTCTTAAGCCCGCGGTGTCGCGCCTTGCGCGCATCGAAGGTTGGTCGTTCGATCCTGCGCCCACCGGAGGATCGGCGCAGGTCGTGGTGGATGAAGCAACATATGTCCTCCCTCTCGAAGGCATCATCGACATCGCCGCTGAAAAGGCGCGTTTGACCAAGGCGATGGAGGCTGCCACCAAGGAAGCGAAATCGCTGGAAGGGCGCCTCAACAACCCCGCCTTTGTCGAGAAAGCCAAGCCCGAGGCGGTCGAAAAGGCGCGGGCCGACCATGCGGAGAAATCTGCCGAAGCGACGCGGCTTGCGGCGGCGCTGGAACGGCTGGGATAAGCCTGGGACGAATCAGGCGACGCTGCGCAATACCAGCCCGCAGGCTGCACATACGCCCAGAACCGCCCAAACCGGCCAGCGCGCCCGGAACAGCAGCACCGCGCCCAGCAGCGCCAGCCCGGCAGCGCGCCAGTCCAGGCTGGCCCATTCCGGTATCGACAGATGCAGCGGACCGGAGCGCACCTCCGCAACCCGCGTGAAGAGCACATGCAGCGCGAACCACAGGCTCAGGTTTGCGATGACACCCACGACCGCCGCTGTAAGCGCCGCGAGGCCGCTCTGCAGCCAGCGCACATTCTCCAAACGCTCCATCCACGGCGCGAAGGTGAAGATCCACAGGAAGCATGGCACAAACGTCATCCAGGTCGTAAGGGCGGCGCCGATGATTCCGGCGAGTAGCGGCGAAAAGGGCTCCGGCGCGCGCCAGGCGGCGATCGTGCCGACGAACTGCGTCACCATGATCAGCGGGCCGGGCGTGGTCTCCGCAAGTCCAAGCCCGTCGGCCATCTCGCGCGCGCCAAGCCAGCCATGCACCTGCACCGCTTGTTGCGCCATGTAGCTAAGGACCGCATAGGCGCCGCCGAACGTCACCACGGCGAGCTTTGCGAAGAACGCGCCGATGTTCCACAGCACATGATCGGGGCCGAGCACGAGCAGGATGACGAGCATCGGCGCACCCCAAAGCACCAGCCCGGTCGCCAGGGTGCGCAGCGTCAGACTGATCCCGGCCGCTAGTGGTCGCCGCTCTGGTGCGTCGGGTCCGGGCATGTGCCTCCCCAGCGCGTGCGGCCAGAGCCGCGCTGCAAATATGCCCACTACGCCAGCACCCAGCACGATCACCGGGAAGGGCAGGGCAAAGAAAAACAGTGCAGCGAATGAAGCGCAGGCAAGCACGCGCTTGAGAGCAGTGTCGAGCGCCCGCCGCGCAATGCGTAGCAGGGCTTGCACGACGACGGCGAGCACCGCCACCTTGATGCCGAGGAACAGGGCCGCGACCCAGGCCTGGCCCGTTGCCATGGCGTAGAACAGTGAGAGCAGCAGCATGACCAGTGCGCCGGGGATCACGAACAGCAACCCTGCCGCCAGCCCGCCAGCGACGCCATGCAGGCGCCAGCCGATCCAGGTGGCGAGCTGTTGTGCTTCCGGCCCGGGAAGAAGATGGCAGAAATTGAGCGCGCGCAGATAGGCGCTTTCCTCGATCCAGCGGCGATCCTCGACGATCTCGCGGTGCATCAGGCCGATCTGTCCTGCCGGTCCGCCAAAGCTGAGGCAACCAATGCGGGCGAACACCACCAGCAATTCGCGGAAGGTGGGCGGCGGGCTGCTCTCCATCGTGATTCCTCGCTTGCTTGGCAGACATACCGGGATTGGACGCTGCGCGGCGCTTTGCAAGGAATTTGTGAGACACGCACCGCTGTTGCAAAATCTTAAAGGGCGGGCTGCTATGGGGCGGCAATGAACGCCCCTGCCGCTTCCCGATCCACGCACCCGGCGCGCCCGTCGCTGCGCGGGCGGCTGTGTGCGTCATTGTGCCGACCGATGCTCAAGCGTCCGGTCGCGGCAGAGACAGCGGCGATCAACGATTATCAGGTATGGCGTAACGCGTCGCTCGCGCAAAGCTGGGCGCGTTTTTCCGATGCCGATGTCGACCGGCGCGATGTGCTCGATTTCGGTTGCGGCAACGGCCCTCTGTCGCTGTTCCTCGCGGCGACGCGCGACCCGGAAAGCATCACCGGCGTCGATCTTTATGTGGAGGCGATCGAACGGGCGCGCGCCGCGCTTGCCGTCATGGAGCCACAACCCGCCGTCCCCGTCCGTTTTATCGTGGGCGGCGCGGACGGCATGCCGCTCGCGGAAGCCGCCTATGATACAATCCTTGCGTTCGACTGTCTGGAGCACGTCATGGAGCCGCAGGCGATCCTTGGCGAATGGGCGCGTGTGCTGCGGCCCGGCGGCAAGGTGCTGATCGAGTGGTTTCCCTTTCGCGGCCCGTTCGGCCCGCATATGGATGCGCTGATCCCCCTGCCATGGGCGCATGTGCTCTTCGGCGAACGGGCGTTGTTTGAGGCGTGCGAGGCGCTGTACGATGATCCGGCGTTCCAGCCGCGCCATTGGGATCTCGACGCGCGGGGCGAGAAGCTGCCCAACAAATGGCGACAATGGCGAAGCTTTTCAGAGCAGGGCTATGTCAACGAGCTGACCACGGCGCAGTTTCGCGCAATGGCGGCAAAAGTCGGCTTCCGCTTCATCCGGTTCGAGCGGCACGGCCTGTTCAGCAGCCGCCCTTCTCTGGGCCGGTTCACGCGCGTGCTGGCGCGGATCCCGTGGCTGGGAGAATATCTTACCAGCCACGTCATCGTCGAGCTGCAGAAGAACTGAGCGCGGCTAATCCGCGCGACCGATGGGCGTCAGGATCGGCCGTCCGTCCGGCCCCGTATCGACATGCACCCGGACCCGGAAAACGTCGCCGAACAGGTCCGGCGTCAGGACGGCATCGGGAGGTCCGGCGGCGGCCACTTGTCCCTGATCGATGACAATGACTTGGTCGGCGATCCGCGCGGCTTGCGTGAGATCATGGAGGACCATGACCACGCCGACACCGCTCGCCGCGACATCGCGCAGGCAAGCCATGGCGTCGATCTGGTGGACCGGATCGAGGTTTGCGAGGGGTTCGTCGGCGAGCAGCCATTCCGGTTCTCCCGCTAGAACGCGCGCCAGCAACACGCGGCCCTGCTCTCCGCCGGAAAGCTGCTGCGCCGGACGGTGGGCGAGATGGACACAGTCTGTGCGTGCCATTGCCTGATCGATGGCCGCCTCGTCCGTCGCGTCCGGTCCCCAGCGGCCCTGATGTGGCAGTCTGCCCAGCGCCACCAGCGAGCGCGCCTCGATGTTCCAGTGGATATCCGCCTTCTGGTCAAGAAGCCCGATCCGCCGCGCCCGGTCACGGTGCGTCAGGCTGCCCAGCGATGCGTTGCCGAGCCGCACATCACCGCTTGAGGGGATGTGGAGGCCCGCGAGACACGACAGCAGGGTCGATTTCCCCGCGCCATTGGGACCGATGATGACGGACACCGTGCCGCGTTCCATACGCAGTGACACATCGCGCAGGATTGTTCGCCCGCGCCGCGTGAAAGTGAGATGCTCGGCCCGCAGGTCCATCACGCGATGTCCCGCCGCATCTTGTAGAGCAGCGCCAGGAAGAAGGGCGTCCCCAGCGCTGACATCGCGATGCCGAGCCGCACTTCCGACGCGCTCGGCAGGATCCGCACCGCGCTATCGGCCAGAATGACGAGCAGTGCCCCGGCAAATGCCGAAGGGACCAGCAGCGCCGAGGGCCGGTTGCAGACCAGCGGGCGCACCAGATGCGGCACGACCAGTCCCACAAATCCAATAATGCCGGTAATCGCCACGGATGCCCCGACCGTCAGGCCGACGCCAGCCAGCATTAGCCACTGCAGGTGACGCAGGTCGATACCAAGCGAGCGCGCCGTGGTCTCACCCAGCGTGAGCGCGTCGAGGCTGCGCCCGGCCCATAGCAGCGCCACCATCCCCAGCGCCATCGGTAGGATGGCGATGCGCACATCGTCCCAGCTCCGGTCAACCAAAGCACCCATCAGCCATGTCACGATCTCGGAGGACGCAAAGGGCGTGGGAGCAAGGCTGATGAGCAGGCTGGTGAGCGCGCCGGTCAGGCTGGAGAGGATCACGCCCGAAAGGGTGAACAGCGTCAGGCTCCCCGATCGCCCCGCCAGCAGGGATAGCGCGCCCATGCCACCCGCCGCGCCGATGAGCGCGAAGAAGGGAAGGATCAGCGGCGAGGCCACATAACCGAAATAGAGCGATGCCACCGCGCCCAGCGCCGCGCTCGATGAGATACCGAACAGGCCCGGATCGGCGAGGGGATTTCGCAGATAGCCTTGCATCGCCGCCCCCGCCATGCCGAGGCTCGCCCCGACCAGCAGGCCGACACAAGCGCGGGGCAGGCGCAATTGCATGATAACAAGCGAAGAGAGATCGCCGCCCCACCAATGGTCGAAGGGTATCCAGTGCCGCCCTGCCATCAGCGACAGCAGCATCGCAAGGCCGGTCGCAACGGCCAGCGTCAGATTGAGCTTTACCGCGCGACTCATCCGGTCGTGTCCTGTACATTTCGGCGGATCGTTGCCAGGCGCGCCGCCGCTCGAATGATCACCGGACCCCCGCAATGAAGCAGGTTTGCCGGATAGTCCGCCGTGCGAATACGCTTGCCCGCCATGCGCAGCGCCGGGTGGTTCAGCATCCGGTTCGCGTCGGCATCGCCCAGGTCCATGGACGCCGTGCCGGAGAGCAGGACCGGGGGCGGACGGGTCAACAGATCTTCCAGCGGCAATATGTCCCATTGGTGCAGGCCCATGCGGGCGCTCTCATTGCTGAACCCCGTCCGCGTGAGCAGATCGTCGGCCAGTGTTCCGGTGCCCGGAACCAGTCCACTGCTCTGCCAAATCATCGCCGATATGGGTTTGCCTTCTGGCGGAGACGCGGCGGCGAGAGCGCGCGCGATAGCTGCATTCAGGCGTTCGCCCTGCGGCTTACGACCGATCCGCGCCGCAATCATGCTGATCTGGGCCTTGTCTTCCGCCACACTGGCCGGCACACCGAGCTGCATCAGAGGGATACCGAGACGCTTCAGCGCGGCGATTGTCTGAATGGAAACATGGCTGCCCGCGATGACCAGATCGGGACGCAGCGCTACAATATCCTCCGCCTCATCCGACACGGCCGAAAAGCGGCGCGCCTGATCGAGAGGGATCGATGTGGCGCGGGGATCCTGCGAATAATGGCTGATTCCGGCAATCGTCGCGGGATCGGCGATTTCCATCAGCACCGCGTCGACGCACGGGTTCATCGATACGATTCGCTGGGGCACGGCACGGTCCTGCTGCACGATCCGGTTCGTCCCTCGGCTGCCGCAACCGGCAAGCACAAAGGCGAGAAAGAGGAGGGCGAATCGCATCAGTCGGCAGTTCCCTGAAAAGGAGGCGGCGCGGCTCTCGAGGGTCGCGCCGCCCGATGCTTGCGTCAATAGCGCAGCCGCACACCCACATAGGCGGCGCGCCCCAGCGAGCCATAAAGCCGCGCCGTCTCATATTCACTGTCGAACAGATTTTCGACGCGACCGTAGACGTCCAGCTGTTGCGTCAACGGGAAGGAAGCGCGCAGGTCGACGAGCACATAGCCCTGTAACTTGCGGTTGTTCGCGACATCGTCAAAGCTCGCTCCGACATGGGTGATCGTCGCCCCGGTCGAAAGTCCGAACGGCCAGCGATAATCGATCGCGCTGTTGACCGAATGGCGCGGGCGGCGCTGCAGGTCGAGGCCGGTTGTCCGGTCTGTCGACGCAACGTAGCTGTAGTTCGATTGCAGGGTCAGGGCCTCGACCGGCTTCAGCGTGAGCGTCAGCTCCAGCCCGTGCGCTTTGGCCGCGCGGACATTGTCGTAAAAGCCGAACAGCACGCCAAAACCGGTGTTGACGCACAGCGGAGACGGATCGTTAAGTGCGTTGCAGAACGTGAAGTCGATGAGGTTGCGTGTCTTGCGATCGAACCACGTGGCACTCGCCACGATCGCGCCGTCCAGCGCCTGCTGCGTTACGCCCACGTCCCAGCTTTTCGATGTTTCCGGCCGCAGCGCCGTGTTGCCGTAAATACTGGAGAGTTGATAGAGCGACGGTGCCTTGAACCCTTCTCCATAGCTGGCGCGCAGGGTCGTCGATCCGCCGTTCGGGCTATACACGACATTTCCCGCGAAGCTCGTCTTGCCGCCGAAGTCGTTGTGGTGGTCATAACGCGCGCCGCCGGTGAGCGTCAGCCCCGCCGTTGGCGTGACGCTTAGCTGGCCATAAACACTCGTCAGGCGCGAACGGCCCGACACCCGGTCAGCACCGAAGCCAAAGTCCGACACATCGCGGAATGCCGACTCTTCGGTTTCCGCGCCAAACGTGGCGAGCACGCCCTGGGTCAGATCCGCGACACCCTGATATTCCCAGCGTTCATTGCGGCCGCGTGCATCATCCTGAAGCTTCGGCGTGCCTGCCGGGTCATAACTGTCGCGGTCGATACGGGTATAGGCATAGCCGAAACGGTTGCGGAATTTGCCGTCGAACAGCGCCACGTCGAGTCCGGAATATCCGACCAACTGCTTGTTCTTGGTGTATGCGTCCGTATCCCCAAACGCGAAGGGCGGAGTGGAGGCGAACCCGTCGATCTCCGCGCGGTCGTCCGTGTACCATCCGCGCAGGTCGACCGAAATCGCCTCGGACAAAGCGACAGAGACCTTGGCATTGGCGCCAAACTGGCGATAGCCGTCCTTCTCCCGGCCGCCGCGGTCTTCGTTGAAGGCAGAGACGCCGTCCGTCCGGTAATATCCGCCGCCCACGCTGGCCGATACGGGGCCGAACTTGCCCGACACGTTGCCGACCACATCGGCGGTGTTGCGGTAGCCATATTCGGCCCGCCCGGTGGCATGCACGTCCTCAGTGGGTTCTCGGGTGATCATGTTGACCACGCCGCCGATCGCCTGGCTGCCCCACAGGACGGATTGCGATCCGCGCACGATCTCGATCCGGTCGATATTGCCGATCAGCATGCGTCCGAAATCATAGCCCGCAGCGGTGGCGGACGGATCGTTGATTTTCACCCCGTCGATCAACGCCACCGTATGGTCCGCAGATGCACCGCGCAGAAACACGGAGGACAGGTTACCGACCCCTCCGTTGCGCGCGATGGTTGTTCCCGGCACGGTACGCAACAGATCGAGCACGACGGCGGTCTGCCGCTGCTCGATCTGTGCGGCGTCGATGACCGTGACGGACGACCCGACCTGCGAAAGCGGCTGCTCGGTGCGCCCGGCAGTGACCACGATGGCATCGCCCGCTCCGGCATCAGGCTCGGCGAAGGCGGGTGTGGACAAGGACGTAAGTGCTAAAGATGAAATCCAGAATAAAGTACGCATGGGAAATCCCCCTTTGATAACCATCAAAAGGATCGCGACGCCGACCGATGCTGTGTGCATTGTCCTTCGCCAACGACCCGTTCTGTCGTCACGCGAGGAAAGTCCCTCGTTCACCCGGTACACCCCGCCCGCGCGAAAGAACGACAGCGACAGGCAGGTCTCCTGGCTCTCGGGTTATCGTCGGCGCTCCACCTTCCCAGGCTGTTGGCCCAGTGGCATGAACGAGCGCAAACTCGCCGATTACAGTTGCGGGGGCAGCCCCGGATTACGGCAAAGCCGCTTCCGGGTTCCCTTTGAATCCCGTTTCCGGGAACCTGTTGCTGCGGCGCGCTATGGCGTGACAGGCAAGGTTTGGCAAGGGCGAAGAGCGGAGCGGGCTACGCTTCCTGGCTCCGTTCGGTTCGAGCGCAGTCGAGAACCAGGTGCGTAACCTGTCTCGACCGCGCTCGACACGAACAGTGATTGTGTGGGCGTAAGAACCCGCCTTCAGAATACCGGCATATTGGCCGGATCATCGGGATCCGCCTGTCCGGGCAGCGGCGTGTGGATACCACACTCCACCTTGTCCCATCCGCGCCAGCGGCCCGCGCGCGGGTCTTCACCGGGCATCACCTTGGAGGTGCACGGTTCGCAACCGATCGACAGATAGCCCTGCGCTTCCAGCGGATGGCGCGGCAAATCATATTCCGCGAAATAGGCTTCCAGATCATCCTTGGTCCAGTCGCCCAGCGGGTTGAGCTTCAAACGGCCGTCCTCGATCTCGAACCGGGGCAGGTTTTGGCGTGTCTGCGACTGAAACGCCTTGCGCCCTGAAATCCAGGTATCCAGCCCCTGCTTGGCACGGGCCAGTGGCTCGACCTTGCGGATCTCGCAGCAGCCGTCCGGGTCGAACGACCAGCGCAGGCCATTGGCATCCTTTGCCGCAATGACGTCGGCGAGCGGCGTGACCACTTCGCTGTGCGTGATGCCGAACGCCTTGATGAGCGTTTCGCGATAGGCCAGCGTTTCGGGAAACATCTTGAGCGTGTCCACGAAGATCACCGGCACGTTCCGGTCCGCCTGGGCGACCAGATGCAGCAGCACGGCGCTCTCCGTACCGAACGACGAGACCACCGCGACCCGGCCCAGCGTTCTTTCGCGGAACAGGGCGCGCAGCATCGTGGGCGTGTCGACACCTTCAAACCGCGCATTCAGGGCATCGGCCTGCTCCTGCGTGAAGACGGGACGGGCATCAATGATGTCGCGTGTGCGAATGGCTTCACCCATGAGCGGCCTCGGGGTGCCGCTTCGCCCAGACGGGCACACGGCCATCGACGGTCTTCTGATAGACGTCATCGTAGAGGGTCAGCATCCGGTCCATCACCGCGCGGTCAATGGGCGCGTTGGGCGCGAGCGTATCGAATCCTACGCGGCGCATTGCCGGAACCTGATCGACCAGCACATCGCCGGATGCGCGCAGTTCGCCGGTGTAGCCAGCTTCCCGCAGGATGCGTGCGGAGGAATAGCCGCGCCCGTCGCCAAAGGCGGGGAAGCTCACCTCGATCAGGGCGATCCGGTCCAGCTGCGGCAGGAGTGCGCGCGCGTCTTCGCCCGGCTCGATCCGCACGGCCGTCGCATTTGACGCACCCAGAAACGCTTCGAGCGATACCGGCACTTCGGACGCGGGCGCGTCCTCGCGAAAGTTCACAATCTCACCCATAAATCACCTCCTTGAACGGAGCCATGCCCAGACGGCGGTAGGTATCGAGGAACCGTTCGTCCCCCTCACGTTGCGCGAGATAAAGGTCGGTCACCTTTTCGATCGCATCGACGATACCGTTTTCATCAAAGCCGGGGCCGGTGATCGTACCGAGCGACGCATCCTCCGCGCCCGATCCGCCGAGCAGCAGCTGGTAATTCTCCGTGCCCTTCCGGTCGACGCCCAATATGCCGATGTGCCCGGCATGATGGTGGCCGCAGGCATTGATGCAGCCCGAAATCTTCAGCTTCAGCTCGCCGATCGTCTTCTCCTTGCCGCTGTCCGTGAAGCGCTTGGCGATCTTCTGCGCGACCGGGATCGAGCGCGCATTGGCAAGACTGCAATAATCGAGGCCGGGGCAGGCAATGATATCGGTAATGAGGTCGAGGTTCGCCGGAGCGAGCCCCGCCGCGTCCAGCTCGGTCCACAGCGCCTTCAGATCCGCCGTCTTTACATAGGGCAGCACAATGTTTTGCGCATGGGTCACGCGCAGTTCGTTGAGCGAATAGCGTTCGGCGAGGTCGGCCATCAACTCGATCTGATCGGCCGACGCATCGCCGGGGATACCGCCTACGGGTTTCAGGCTGATGTTCACGATCGAATAGCCGGGTTGCTTATGGGCGGCGACATTCTGGTCGACCCACAGGGCGAAGTCCGGGTCCGAACGGTCGATGGTATCCGACAGTCCGGTTTCGTAGGCCGGATCGGCAAAATGCGCGCGAATGCGTGCCAGTTCCTCGACGGGAGGATCGAGCTTGAGCGCCTTCATCTGCGCAAACTCTTCCTCGACCTGACGGCGATATTCGTCGGCGCCCAGTTCGTGGACAAGGATCTTGATCCGCGCCTTGTACTTGTTGTCGCGGCGGCCATAGCGGTTGTAGACGCGCAGGCATGCCTCGACATAGGAAATGATCTCGTCCTCAGTCACGAAGTCGCGTATTTCCGGGGCGACCATCGGCGTGCGGCCCATGCCGCCACCGACGAACACCCGCGCGCCGACCACACCGTCGCGCTCGACCAGTTCCAGCCCGATGTCGTGCAGGCGCATCGCCGCACGGTCTTGCGTGGACGCGATCACCGCGATCTTGAACTTGCGCGGCAGATAGCTGAATTCCGGGTGGAAGCTCGACCATTGGCGCAGCAGCTCGGCCCAGGGACGGGGATCGGTTATTTCGTCGGCGGCCACACCGGCATATTGGTCGGCGGAGATGTTGCGGATGCAATTACCGCTGGTCTGGATGGCGTGCATCTCGACCGTCGCCAGATCGGCGAGGATGTCGGCCGCGTCCTCCAGCTTGATCCAGTTATACTGGATGTTCTGCCGGGTGGTAAAATGCCCATAGCCCTTGTCATATTTGCGCGCGATGGACCCGAGCATCCGCATCTGCGGGCCGGACAGTGTGCCATAGGGCACCGCGACGCGCAGCATATAGGCGTGAAGCTGCAGATAGAGGCCGTTCGTCAGGCGGAGCGGCTTGAACTGATCCTCGGTCAGTTCCCCAGCAAGGCGACGGCGCGCCTGATCACGGAATTCCTCGACACGGGCGTTTACGATCGCCTGATCGAATTTGTCATAGCTATACATAGTCAGGCCTTTACGATCGGAATTTCAGTGTTGATGGCAAGATCGGCGCGCACCGTCGGCCCGCTGGCGCGAATGCGCTCCTTGATGTGGAGGGGCAGGGGGCCGGCGGTAGTCGCTTCGGCGTCGATGACATAGGCGGCGTTAACGCGCCGTGCGGCACTTTCGCTTGCCAGCAGGGCATCGCCCTCCGCACCGACATCGACGGCATCAGCCACATGGCGCGACCAGCCGGACCCGGTCCACCAGATCACATCGCCGCTCGCCAGATCATTCCCCGTTAGCAACTTCACGCAAATTTCTCCATTTTCGCGGGCAGGTCCGCCCAAATGTCCTGTGCAATCGCGTCCTGGACGACATCGCCTACCACGATCAGGGCGGGGCTCTGCACCCTTTCCTGCGCAATAACCGGAGCCAGATCGACGAGGCTGGTGCGCAGCACGCGGCTGTCACTGCGTGTGCCCTTCTCGATGACGGCGACGGGCGTATCCGGAGACAGGCCATCGCCGATCAGCTTGGCGACGACATCGGCCGCTGTCGCGATGCCCATATAGATGACGAGGGTGCGGTCCGGCCCGGTGAGGCCCGCCCAGTTCTGGTCGGTCAGGCCCTTGCATTGCCCGGCGACGAATGTCACCGCGCTGGCCCGGCCCCGATGCGTCAGCGGCAGCTGCGCCTGCGCTGCGCAGCCGATTGCCGCGCTGATCCCGGGAACCACTTCGACAGGAACGCCAGCCGCGCGACAGGCTTCCATTTCCTCGCCACCACGCCCGAATACAAACGGATCGCCGCCCTTCAGGCGGATAACGTCCCGGCCCGCCAGCGCCTCGCGCACGATCAACGCGTTGATGGCGTCCTGCGGCAGCGTGTGGCGGTCCCGGCTCTTCGCGACGGAGATCTTTTCCGCGTCGGCGGGTGCGAGCGCCAGAATTGCGGCATCGACCAGCCCGTCATGCACCACCAGCCTCGCCGCGCCGATCAAGCGCGCGGCGCGCAGCGTCAGCAGATCGGGATCGCCCGGACCCGCGCCGACGAGATAGACCGTACCTGCAGAAGAAGATGGAGCTTCAGCCATGCTGGCCAAATGGCGATGTCGACGAAAAACCGCAAATGATTATGGCTGTTGGACGGTATAGGAAATGTTTCAGTGCCGCGCGAAACGTCAGATCGGTTCTACAATCAGAGTAGCGCCGTCCCCTCCGGCAACCCGCACGTGCGTGCCAACCGGCGCATCCGGACCCTTGCAGTTCCAAACACTGTCGCCCACCCGCACGCGCCCATGGCCGCCGTCAATCGCGTCGACGACCATCACCACCTCACCGATCATACGGGCGGTGCGATCGTTGAGCAGGGGGTCTTGCGACGGAACCGGGTTGTCAGCATACCAGCGCCGTCCGCCCCATGTCGCCAAAAGGCACAGCACGGCGAACAGCAGAAACTGCACCGTCAGGCTGATGTCGATGCCCATGGCGATCAGGCCCGTGAGCGCCGCCGCGATGGCCACCCAGATCAGGAAGATGCCGGGCATGAACACTTCGCCGATCGCCAGAACGACAGCGAGGATCAGCCACCACCAGTGATCATGGAAATCGACTGAGGTAAGGAAGGGCATAGTTATGCCTTCTCGAACGGGCCGCGACGCGTGGGCGGAGTTGCTTTGTCTGCCCCCAATGATCCACCCGTTGGCGGCGTGCCGCTTCCTATCACTTCCCGCGCCAGCTCACCGATGCCACCGAGCGTGCCGATGAGCTGGGTCGCCTCGACCGGGAACAGGATCGTCTTGGCGTTGGGCGATGTTGCGAACTGGCTGATGGCATCGACATATTTTTGCGCAATGAAGTAATTAAGCGCCTGCGGATTGCCGGCCGCGATCGCGTCGGACACCATTTGCGTTGCCTTGGCTTCGGCCTCCGCTTCGCGTTCGCGGGCTTCCGAATCGCGAAAGGCAGCCTCGCGGCGCCCCTCGGCTTCGAGGATCTGGGCCGCCTTCTGCCCCTCGGCGCGCAGGATTTCCGATGCACGCATGCCTTCGGATTCAAGAATGGACGCGCGCTTTTCCCGCTCCGCCTTCATCTGTCGTCCCATCGCGTTGACGATATCGGCAGGGGGACGGATGTCCTTCAGCTCCACCCGGGTAATCTTGATGCCCCAGGCGTTAGTGGCGTGATCGACCACCGAAAGCAGGCGGGCGTTGATCTCGTCTCGCTTGGACAGAGTTTCGTCCAGATCCATCGAACCCATCACGGTGCGCAGATTGGTGGTCGCAAGCTGCATGATCGCAACATAGAGTTCGGACACTTCATAGGCTGCCTTGGCCGCGTCGAGCACCTGAAAGAACACCACGCCGTCCACGCTGACCATCGCGTTGTCCTTCGTGATGATCTCCTGCCCCGGGATGTCGACGACCTGCTCCATCATGTTGATCTTGCGGCCGACATTGTAGAAAAAGGCGGGATAGAAATTGAGGCCGGGCCGCGCGACTTCGGTGAAGCGGCCGAATCGCTCGATCGTGTATTGATAGCCCTGCCGGACGATCTTGATGCTGGCGGCGAGATAGATCATCACCAGCAGTACCAGCATGAATGCGGCTGTCGCGCCCATCACGATCTCTCCCCTGAAAATTCGCTTTAACTATGCCGCTATTTGGGAGAGGGGGGAAGCGATATTACGGTCCATGCCGGAGGATGCCCCCGATGCTGTTGTCGCACGCCCGTTCGTTGCTGTTCCTGCCTGCCTCCAACGCGCGCGCCATCGATAAAGCCAGAGGCCTGCCGTGCGACATGGTGATCCTCGATCTGGAGGACGCGGTGCCGGACGAACGGAAGGGTGAAGCGCGCACCGCTCTGGCGGAAGCGTTTGCGGCGGGATTTGGTGATCGGATCGGGGCCGTGCGGATCAACGCGGTGGACAGCCCGTTTCATGCCGATGATCTTGCTGCAGTGCGCGGGATTCAGGCCGATATCATCGTCTTGCCGAAGGCTGAGCATCCCCGTGACGTGCAGGCGGTCCATGGCGCCCTTGAAAAGCCGGTGATTGCGATGATCGAATCGCCTCTCGGCGTGGCAAACGCACGGGAGATCGCGCAGGCGCCGGGGGTCGTGGGGCTATTTATGGGAAACAACGATCTTCGGCGCGATCTGCGCATTCCGCTGGATGCGGGTCGCGAAGGCCTGACCTATGCGATGCAGTCGGTCATCCTCGCCGCGCGGCTGGCGGGCGTCGCGGTGTTCGACGGCGTCTTTAACCGGATCGATGATGCGGTGGGCTTCGAAGCGGAATGTCGCGCAGGGCGGGTGATCGGTTTTGACGGCAAGACGCTCGTTCACCCGAACCAGATCGGCCCGGCAAACGCGGTTTTCGGGGCGTCGGAGGAAGAACTGGAAACCGCGCGGCGGCTGATCGCTGCGGCGACCGGCGGCGCGGAACGGCATGAAGGGCAGATGATCGAGGCCATGCATGTCGAGCAAGCCCGCGCGCTGATCGCCCGCGCGGAGGCGAACCGGGGCGACGGGTAGGCCTGTTCGGGAAATTTGTATGCGCAGCCACTAGCCCCGCGCAGCCGAAATGGTTACATGGGCCGCCACGTTAACCCTGCTGGTATGAAAGAGTGGCATTTCCATGGATATCCGCCTTGGCCTCACCTTTGATGATGTGTTGCTGCAACCGGGCGAATCCGACGTTCTTCCGAGCCAGGCGGATACCAGCACGCAGGTAACCAAGAGCATCCGGCTCAATATACCGATTCTTTCCTCGGCGATGGATACTGTCACCGAAGCCGATATGGCGATCGTCATGGCGCAGCTGGGTGGCATCGGGGTGCTGCACCGTAACCTTTCGGTCGAGGAGCAGGCGGCGGCGGTCCGCGCAGTAAAGCGGTTCGAAAGCGGGATGGTCGTCAACCCGATCACGATCACCCCCAACGCGACACTTGCCGATGCGCAGACCCTGATGGTGCGGCATCGCATTTCCGGTATTCCTGTCGTTGAGGACAGCGGCAAGCTTGTCGGTATTCTCACCCATCGCGACACACGCTTTGCAGAAAACCCGCAGCAGCCGGTCAGTGAGCTGATGACGCACGAAAACCTGGCAACGGTTGGACCGGGTGTGGGACAGGAAGAAGCGCGCCGCCTGCTGCATCAACGCCGGATCGAAAAGTTGCTGGTAGTTGACGATGCCTATCGCTGCATCGGGCTCATCACGGTGAAGGACATCGAAAAAGCCGTCACCTATCCGAAGGCGACCAAGGATGCCTCCGGACGTCTGCGCGTCGCCGCAGCGACCACCGTGGGCGACAAGGGGCTGGAACGGACCGAAGCGCTGATCGACGCGGAATGCGACCTCATCGTTATCGATACCGCTCATGGCCACAGCAAGATGGTTTCGGCGGCGGTCGACGCGGTGAAAAAACTGTCGAACCATGTGCAGGTGGTCGCGGGGAATGTTGCCACCGCCGAAGCAGCCCGGGCGCTGATCGATGCCGGGGCGGACTGCGTGAAGGTTGGCATCGGACCCGGATCGATCTGCACCACGCGCGTGGTCGCGGGCGTGGGTGTGCCCCAGTTGACGGCGGTGATGGATGCGGCGGAAGAAGCGGCTAAATCAGGTATCCCGGTGATTGCCGACGGCGGTCTGAGGACGAGCGGCGACGTGGCAAAAGCGCTGGCGGCGGGCGCGGGTTGCGTGATGATCGGGTCGCTGCTGGCCGGGACCGAAGAAGCGCCGGGCGAAACGTTCCTCTATCAGGGTCGCGCCTACAAGAGCTATCGCGGCATGGGCAGTGTCGGCGCGATGGCGCGCGGCAGCGCCGACCGCTATTTCCAGCAGGACATCAAGGACCAGATGAAGCTGGTTCCCGAGGGGATCGAGGGGCAGGTGCCGTTCAAGGGGCCGGCGCGCGATGTCATTCATCAGCTCGTTGGCGGCGTGAAGGCCGCGATGGGCTATACCGGTAGCCGCACGATCAAGGATTTGCAGGAGCGCGCGCGCTTTGTGCAGATCACCAATGCCGGCTTGTCGGAAAGCCATGTGCACGACGTTACCATCACCCGGGAAGCGCCCAATTATCCGACCCGCTGAGCCTGTTCGATGACACCGGCCGCACGGGTTCAGGCCGCGATCGAGCTGCTTGACGAGATCATCGCAGCTGCGCGCGATGGCGGGGCGGCGGCCGATACCCTTATCGTGCGCTATTTCAAGGCGCGGCGCTATGCGGGGTCGAAGGACCGCCGGTTCGTCACCGATTTGGTCTATCGCGCGATCCGTCGCAGCGGCGAGCGCCCGGCTTCGGGGCGCGCTGCGATGCTGGGGCTGGCTGATGATGATTCCGCTCTCGATGAACTGTTCGACGGATCGCCCTATGGCGCCGCGCCCCGAGGGGAAGGCGAGGAGGGAACGCCGCTCACTGTGCTGCCGGGCTGGATCAGGGGGCATCTTGCGCCGCTGATCGATGAGGGGGAGCAGATGGCGCTGCTCCAGCGCGCGCCGCTCGACATCCGCGTCAACAGGTTGAAAGCGGATCCGGACGCCGTGCGAGCCGAGTTTCCCGAGGCGGTAGCCGTGGATGGCGTTCCCTACGCGCTTCGTTTGCCGGACGGCACAAAGGTCGAGCAATCGGCTGCTTATGCCGCTGGCTTCGCCGAGGTGCAGGATGCGGGCAGCCAGGTGATCGCACAGATCTGCCAAACGCGGCCTGGCATGACCGTCATCGATCTGTGCGCCGGGGCGGGCGGCAAGACGCTCGCGCTTGCCGCTGCCATGGGAGGCGAGGGGCGGATCGTTGCGGCGGACACATCCCGCGCACGCCTCTCGCGCCTGCCCGACCGGGCGCGGCGGGCAGGGGCCGGGAATATCGAGACGCTGTTGCTCGATATTCGACGGGAAGCGGAGAGCCTGTCTCCCTTCTCGGGACAGGCGGATGTCGTGTTGATCGACGCGCCCTGCTCGGGGACGGGTACCTGGCGGCGCAATCCCGAAGCCCGCTGGCGGCTAACGCCTGAGCGGCTGGACCGGCTGGTTGCGGAACAGGCGCGTATCCTCGATCTTGCCGTGCCGCTGGTGAAGAGGGGCGGACGACTGGTTTACGCGGTCTGCGCACTCACCGATGCAGAGGGGCGGGCGCAGGTCGACGCGTTTCTCGCCCGGCACCCCGATTGGCAAGCCGAGCCGATTTCGACGCAAATCGGGCGCGAATGGGGCCAAGGGCGCTTGCTAAGCCCTGCGCATGATGGCACGGATGGGTTCTTCATTGCGGCGCTGGTGCAGGGATGACGAACGAGCGGTTCTCGGCAGGCGGAACTGGCAAGCGGGACATGTGGGAGACGATAATGCGCTTTACCCCGGCGACTTTGGCACTGGCGGCGCTACTCGCGACGGTATCGAGCGTCGGCGTCAGCCAGCGCCCGGATTCGCAGATTACGCCGCTGTCGCTCGAATGGCTGGCCAAGGGCAATGCAGCGCGCGCGGCGGGATCGTTGCAAGAAGCCAACGATGCCTATGAAAGCGCGCTTGCTGTTGACCCACGCAACCGCAAAGCCTTCATCGCACTCGCCGAAGTGGCGCGGCTGCAGGGTTTGCAGGGGAAGGCGCTGCGGCTTTACGACGGCGCGCTGACGCTCGATCCTGCCGACATGGACGCGCTGGGTGGAACCGTGCAGGCTCTGGCCGAAAAGGGCGCAATAGCGAAGGCGCGCGAGGCGCTGTCCAAGGTCAAGACGCTGTGCCGTGGCCCCTGCCCGCAGGTGGCACAGCTCGAAACGATGATCGACAAGCGCGCCGCGCCGCAGGCGGCGCTCAGCGCCAAGGATGTCACCCCCGCGCCGACCGTGGTGCCGACGCAGCAGCCGTAAGCCCACCAGAAACCAGACCGGATTGGATCGTTGATTCGACTGCGTGAACGTCAGCGACGTTTATACGGGAAATTATCAGGGGCACGCCTTTGATGCACAGGAAGGCTATCACCGTGCCTGCCAGCACATCAATGAAATAGTGACCGCCTTGTATGGGAGTAGCAAGATACATCAGCCCGCAAAGCACGAGATATACCCATCTTATTCCCGGTAGCCGCCATGCGAACCATGCGAACATGACAGCGCAGGAGGCGTGGAAGCTCGGAAAGTCTATCAGTCCCGAACTCCGTTCAAGTGCCACGTTCGTCATCTCTCCATTCCTGAGCGCCTCGATGATCGGTATGTGTTCGGTGCCAGCTCTCGGAAGATTTGGCGTCGACATTCCGAGTATTTCAACGGCAGCTGACTTTGCTGGAAAAAATAGAAAAATGATAACTGTGATACCAAGTGATAGTGCATATGTAAGAATGAAATGCGCAGCGACCGATCTCTTGTTAAAAATGTTGAGAGCTATAATTAGAAAAACAGGTAATATGTTTATGGAAGTATAGCCTAAATCAAGTGCCAATCGATAAATGTCATGACTCATTGTGAAATTCCAATATGAGCGCCAGTTAAAACCCATATTTCGATCCACTGACAATAATTGGTGATCCCGCCAGCCTTCGCTCACTTGTGCTGCCATGTAGGAAGCAACAATTCCAAAAAACGTGATTATGAAAAAAACGCTCAAACTTTCGAGGCTATGAATGAGCCGTGTGAACCAGATCAGATTGACAGGACGGAATCTCGCAGCGGCAAGAGACGAAGCACCGTAGTTCACTGCAACAGAAGAAACTTGGCCGATACTTACCCCCAAGCCGGTCATCAGCATCCCGATCAACACAATGGTGCCCGCGATGAAGACCGACCAATGGAGAAAATTCTCATAGCGCATGATGTAAGCCCGTGACTATTTACCGCGAGCCTATGCACAAATATGCTAAACACGACGTAAATCACGTCAATCTAGATGCGTATGTCTCATCGCCATTTTAAAGACACGATACAGACGCGCGCCCCGGAAGACATTTGCCCATCAAAGACGCACCTCCACCGAGTAGGTGTTGTACGCTTGTGTTCCTGCCCGGGACGGAGCGCTTCAAAAATACATGCGGCTGTTACCGCTCGATGCACATGGCGATGCCCATGCCACCACCGATGCAGAGCGTGGCTAGGCCCTTCTTCGCATCACGACGGCCCATTTCGTAGAGCAGCGTGGTAAGGACGCGCGCGCCCGAAGCGCCGATGGGATGGCCGATTGCGATCGCGCCGCCGTTGACGTTCACCTTTTCCGGGTTCCAGCCCAGCTCCTTGCCGACCGCAAGTGCTTGCGCCGCAAAGGCTTCATTGGCTTCGATCAGGTCCAGATCGTCGACGGTCCAGCCTGCCTTTGCCAGCGCTCGGCGGCTGGCGGGTGCGGGACCGATGCCCATGACCGAAGGATCGACGCCGCAGGTCGCCCAGGACGCGATCCGGCCCAGAACCGTCGAGCCGCGGCGGGCCGCTTCGTCCGCAGACATCAGAACGAGCGCCGCCGCGCCGTCGTTGATACCGCTCGCGTTCCCGGCAGTCACCGTACCATCCTTCTTGAACGCGGGACGCAGCGCCTGCATTGCTTCGAGCGTGGCGCCCGAGCGGATATATTCGTCCTGGTCGACGATAGTGTCGCCCTTGCGGCCCTTGATCGTTACCGGCGTGATTTCGTCCACAAAGCGGCCCGCCGAGCGCGCGGCTTCTGCCTTGTTCTGGCTTGCGACCGCAAACGCGTCCTGCGCGTCGCGCGTAATCTGGTACTGTTCGGCCAGATTTTCCGCCGTCATGCCCATGTGATAGTTGTTGAACGCGTCGGTCAGGCCGTCGAAAACCATCGTGTCCACCAGACTGGCGTTGCCCATTTTAATACCGCTCCGCAGGTTCTGCGCATGCTGCGCCATGGACATGCTTTCCTGTCCTCCGGCGAGCATGATCTTCGTGTCGCCGACCGCGATCGACTGCGCTGCGAGGGCTACCGCGCGCAGGCCCGATCCGCAAATCTGGTTGATGCCGATCGCAGTGCGCTCGACCGGTATGCCGGCGTTGACCGCCGCCTGACGCGCAGGGTTCTGGCCTTGCCCCGCGGTGAGGATCTGCCCCAGGATCACTTCATCGACATCGCCTGGCTCTATGCCTGCCTGAGCAATGGCGGCCTCGATCGCAACGCGGCCGAGCTCATGCGCAGGCGTTGCGGCAAAGGCGCCCAGGAAACTGCCGACGGCAGTGCGCTTTGCGGCGGTGACGACGATATCGGACATAGACCAAACTCCTGAGATGAAGGGCAGCGACCGCTGATGCGGCGCCCTTTAGCAACATCGATCCCATTTGGATAGCCATGCGGAGAGGGGTTCCCACAGCGTTGCAGGCGCGCGATCGCTCACGATCATGCCGACATGGCCGAGCCCGAGATCGAGCCGTTCCTGTAATATGGGGGCGGCGGCAGCGGGAACAATGCGGTCGGTGGTCGAACGGATCGAGAGGGTGGGACAGGCAAGTGCGGCAGGATCGACGATCGATCCCATCACGTCCCACGACCCGGTGCCGGTCGCGTTTTCGGAATAGAACCGCACGAACAGGTCCCGTGCGGCAGCCCAGGTGAGCGGGGGTCCGTCATTGGCCCAGTCCTCGACCGTGACGAAGGCGCGGGCGGCTTCGCTCGCCTCGTCCAGTTGGGCGAAATGGGCATATTTGCGAATGGTCCGCGCCGGATCCAGCGCCCAGAAGCCGGACTGCAGTACCTCCATCGGGACATAGCCCAGGCGTTCGCACTGTTCCTTAGCGTTGTTCCACAATCGGGCGAGGCGTTCACGCTCCGTATCGGGATAGCCGGTGAAGTCCCAAGGTGTGGCGACGGTGACGACGGCCCGCGCAGCGGACGGCCCCGCCGCGGCCAGGGCAAGTGTGCCCCCCAGGCAATAGCCAACGAGGATCGGGGGGTGATCCAGCGTCGCGAGGAGAGGCAGCAGCAGTTGTTCGACATGCCCGGCCAGGTCGAGCATGGCGTCTTCCGGCCCCGGCGTGCCCCAATCGACCAGCCACGGGTCGTGCCCCTGCGCGGCAAGAAACCGGGCCAGTGACTTGCGCGACGAGAGGTCGAGAATGGATGGCGGGTTGACGAGCGACGGAACGAGCACGATCGGTGTGCGCTCCTTTCTCGACCCGTCTGTTCCAAGGTGATGAATTTTTGCGCGTTTTTGCGCAGCATGGATGGGACGGTCCGTCGTATCGCGGTGCCGCAACGCTTCCTGATATTTGCGCAGTCCGATCAAGGCGGATTGTCTCGTTTCGGGATGGTTTTGCGTTTCCTCCCAAAGCATCGCGAGAAATAGCGGGAGGGGTCGCGGGCCATGTTGCGGCGCGACATTATTTAATGCTATTGCAGGATCATGGCGTTCAGGAGTTTCAGACATGGCACAAAATAAGGTCGCAGGAGATTCGACTCCCGTCACTATTAAAAAATACGCGAACCGTCGCCTTTATAATACCGAGACGTCGAGCTACATCACTCTCGAACTTCTTTCGCAGATGACACGCGAGGGACGCGAATTTGTCGTCGTAGACGCGAAAACGAACGAGGACATCACCCACAACGTCCTGACGCAGATCATCATGGAAGAAGAGCAGCGCGGCAAGAACATGCTGCCGGTCAATTTTCTGCGCCAGTTGATTTCTATGTATGGCGACTCGATGCAGTCGATGGTTCCGCAATATCTCGAAGCGTCCATGGAAGCGTTCCGCAAGAACCAGCTCCAGTTTCAGGAAGCGATGAAGGGTGCATTCGCCACCGGCCCGCTCGCCGAGATCACCAAGCGGAATATGGAAATGTTCGAAGCTGCGACCAGCGCCTTCAAGGGTGTTGTCCCAGCGATGCCCGTCGCGCCCAAGACCAGCGCGGAAGACAAGGACGACGAGATCGCTCAGCTTAAGTCGCAACTCGAAGCGCTGAACGCCAAGATCGACAAGCTGGGCTGAACGCAACCCGCTTCCAGTCCTTCTCCATTATCACCGTCCAAGCGGGGGGCGGGAGTTCAAAACGCTGCCTCGAACCCTGAATAGCGACCTCTATGGGGATCGCTGTTTGCCGGGAAGGGGCGCGCGAAATCCGGCCCCTCGACTTGGCGCGTCCGGTTGCTTATGGGCGTCATGTCCGCAACTCCCGACAACAGGTCTTTCGTCTTGAAACACGCTCTTTCCGTTACTCGTGAACAGGATTTCGCCGCCTGGTATCAGGCGGTCGTCAGCGAAGCCGACATGGCGGAAGAATCCGGTGTGCGTGGGTGCATGGTCATCCGCCCGTGGGGCTATGGCATATGGGAACAGATGCAGCGGCAGCTCGACGCGGAAATCAAGCGGACCGGGCACGAGAACTGCTATTTCCCACTGTTCATCCCGCTGTCCTACTTCGAGAAGGAAGCCGAGCATGTCGATGGCTTTGCCAAGGAAATGGCTGTCGTCACCCACCACCGGTTGATCCAGAAGGATGGGCGGCTGGTTCCGGATCCGGATGCGAAGCTGGAGGAGCCGCTGGTTGTACGGCCGACATCGGAGACGGTGATCGGCGCGGCCTTTTCGCGCTGGGTGCAGAGCTGGCGCGACCTGCCGGTACTCATCAACCAGTGGGCCAATGTCGTGCGCTGGGAAATGCGCACCCGCATGTTCCTGCGCACCACCGAATTCCTCTGGCAGGAGGGGCATACTGCCCATGCTACCGAAGCCGAAGCACGCGAGGAAACCCTCCGAATGCTGGAAGTCTATCGCCGCTTTGCCGAGGACATCGTTGCCATGCCGGTAGTGGCGGGCGAGAAACCGGAGAATGAGCGTTTCCCCGGTGCGGTGTCGACCTACAGCATCGAAGCGATGATGCAGGATGGCAAGGCGCTGCAGGCCGGGACATCCCATTTCCTTGGCACTACCTTCTCCGCCGCTCAGAACATCCGGTTCCAGAACAGCGAAGGCGCGCAGGAACTGGCGCAGACGACAAGCTGGGGTGTGTCGACCCGCATGATTGGCGGCCTTATCATGACGCATGGCGATGATGACGGCCTGTGCGTGCCGCCGCGCCTCGCGCCATGGCAGGTCGTGATCGTGCCGATGCTGCGCGACACGGCGGAAGACGACGCGCTGCTTGCCTATTGCGCGGAGATCGCGCGGGAGATCGAGGCGCAGGACGCATTCCGCGAGCCGGTGCGTGTGCTGCTCGACCGCAAGGCAGCCAAGGCAACCAACAAGCGCTGGGGCTGGGTCAAAAAAGGCGCTCCCGTGATCGTAGAGGTCGGCGGACGCGATATGGCGGGCGGCAATGTTTCGGTCATCCGGCGGGACCGGCTCTACAATGAGGCAGGCAAGCTGGATAGCGCAGTGATGGCGCGCGGGGACTTTGTCGCCGGTCTGTCTGCGCAACTGGCCGATATCCAGTCGAGCCTGTACCGCACGGCGCGGGAGCGGCTGGACGCCAACATTGTGCGCGACATCCTCGACGCCGATGCGCTCTCGGCCTTCTTTGAAGCAAGCCCGCGTCCGGGCTGGGCTGAGGTGAATTGGAGCAAGCCGACCGGAGCAGAATTGGACGCGGTGGTCGAATGGCTGAAAGCACGCAAATTGACTTTGCGGAACGTGCCGGTCGATGCGCTTCCGGCGAGCGGCACATGCATCTTCACCGGAAATGTAGCCGTTGAACGGGTGCTCGTGGGTCGCAGCTACTGATACTTGTCACCGCAACGCGACAATGCAAACCATTGCATTGCGATTTCAGGGACTTGAAGATCGTTTTTGTCTGCATGGTTATTGGATTTTAACCAATGACACGATAGCCTGATGTCATCCGCCAAAGAGCGGGAACATCAGGATGAGGATTCATCGCTGGGATGGATCTTAAATTATGCAAGACGACGTTCTCAAACTCGCTTTCGAAGTCGCTAAGGTCACGCAGGAAAAGATCTCGGTCCTCGACCGGATCATGACGCGCACGCAAATGCTGTCGATGAACGCGCGGCTGGAAGCGGCGCGTGCGGGAACGGCAGGGCAGGGCTTTGCCGTGGTGGCGCGGGAAATGGGTGTCGTTGCGGGCGAAGTGAACCTGTTGTCCTCGCAGTTGCAAAGCGAGATCGCCAATAACACGGCGCAGATTGAGACCGCCGGACGGCAGATGATGATTGATTTTCGCGGGCAGCGGTTTGCCGACATGTCCCGCAATGTGGTCGAGATCATCGACCGCAACCTCTACGAACGGTCATGCGACGTGCGCTGGTGGGCGACCGACAGCGCGGTGGTAAACGCGGTCGCGGACCCGACCGACGATGCGCGCGCCTATGCAAGCGAACGGCTGGCCACCATCCTGCGATCCTACACCGTCTATCTTGACCTTTGGATCGCCGATCGAGAAGGGCGCATCGTGGCGCACGGGCGGGGTGACCGCTACGGCGGGGTGATCGGCCAGAATGTTTCAGCCAACGAGTGGTTTCGCAAGGGCATGCAAACCAGCAACGGCGATGATTTCGCAGTGTGCGATATCACCCGCACGACCGCGTTGCAAAATGCACAGACGGCGATCTACTCGACCGCCATCCGCGAGGGTGGGCGGGTCAACGGGCGGCCGCTGGGTGTGCTTGGCATCTTCTTTGACTGGGAACCGCAGGCACGCGATATCGTGGAGGGCGTCGCCCTCACGGACGAGGAGCGGACGAAGACCCGGGTGATGCTCCTGAACGCCAAGCACCAGATCATCGCGTCATCGATCGGCGAGTGCCAGCTCAATGAAACCTATCCGCTCAAGCCCACAGGCCCGATGGGTTTCTACCAAAATGGCAAGCGACTGGTGTCCTATGCCCTAACGCCGGGGTACGAGACCTATGCGGGGCTCGGCTGGTACGGCTGCATCGAGAGCGAAGTCTAGGCCACCTGTTTCCCCGGCAACAGTGGGTGAGGGGCTGGTCAGGGGGCACGCGCCTTCCTATACCGGGTCATGCCCAATCCTCCCAAGTCTGGCGTCGGCAAGTCTGCCCGGCCAAAATCCTCCAAAATCCGTCCCGCAGGAATGCCGTCACGGCAAGACGTGATGGAGTTCATCCAGTCCAGCAGTACCCCCGCCGGCAAGCGTGAGATCGCCAAGGCGTTCGGATTGCACGGGCAGGAAAAGATCCTGCTCAAGGCGCTGCTCAAGGATATGGCGGACGAGGGGCTGATCGACATTGGCCCGGGGCGTGCGTTCCATAAGCTCGGCGGCGTGCCCAAGGTCACGGTGCTGCGCATCGTCGACATCGACGGAAGTCAGCCACTTGCCGTACCGGAGCGGTGGGAAGCCGAAGGCATGGCGCCGCCGCGCCTTCGGGTCATCGAACGGGGGCGCCGCAGCGGAGCGCTCGCCGTGGGCGACCGCATTCTCGCGCGTACTGAGGAAGCGGGCAACGGCATGATCGCGCACCCGATGAAGGTGCTCGCCAAAAGTGAGGAGCTTTTCCTCGGCGTCGTCGAGGTCGGCGAGGACCAGCGTCCCTATCTGCGCGCGGTGGACAAGAAGATCCGCGTCCGCCCGCACATTGCCGATCTTAATGGTGCGCAACACGGCGACCTTGTGCTGGCAGAGGTCAGCGGACGACCGCCGCGCCTCAGTGCGCGGGTCGATACGATCCTGGGTGATCCGTTCGCGCCACGATCCTTCAGCATGATCGCAATCCACAAGTACAATATTCCCAACGTTTTTGCCGAGGGTGTGGAAGACGAAGCGCGGCGGGTGTCAGCGCTGCCCGTCGCGAACGACAAGCGGGAGGATCTGCGTCATCTGCCGATCGTCGCGATCGATCCGGTCGACGCGCGCGACTTCGACGACGCGGTGTGGGCCGCCGAGGACGAGGATGTGGGCAATCCCGGCGGGTTTCGCGCGATCGTCGCGATTGCCGATGTGTCCTATTATGTGCGGCCTGGCAGCCTGATCGACCGCGAGGCGCGCAAGCGTGGCAACAGCGTCTATTTCCCCGATCTTGTGGTGCCGATGCTGCCGCATGCGCTCTCGTCGGACAAATGCTCGCTACGCGCGGGTGAGGACCGGGCAGCGCTCGCGTGCCACCTCACCATCGATGAAAAGGGGAAGCTGAAGAGCTGGCGCTTTTCGCGCGCTGTCATCCGTGTTGCCGCGAACATTCCCTATGAGGATGCACAGGCCGCCATTGACGGCACAAAGCCGCATGACCTCACTGATGTCGCTCTGCGCCCTTTATGGGCCTGCTGGCACGTGCTGGCCAAGACGCGGGATGCGCGTGGGCCGTTGGAACTTGACCTGCCTGAACGGCGCGTGGTGCTGGACGAGGCGGGGCGGATCATGAGCGTTGCGGTGCGCGAGCGCCTGGACGCGCACCGGCTGATCGAGGAGTATATGATCGCGGCGAACGTCGCCGCGGCCAAGGCGCTGGAGGCCAAGGTCGCGCCGGTGATGTATCGCGTGCACGAACCGCCCTCGCGCGAGAAGCTCGTCGCGTTGAAGGAATATCTCGCAAGCATCGACGTGCCCTTTGCACTGGGCCAGGTTGTGACGCCGGGTACGTTCAACCGGCTGATCCACAAGCTCGCCGAAACGGAACAGCGCCTGCCCGCAATGGAGCAGATATTGCGCAGCCAAACGCAGGCCTATTATAGCCCACAGAACGCCGGACATTTCGGGCTTGCGCTGGGGAGCTATGCGCATTTCACGTCGCCCATCCGGCGTTATGCGGATCTGCTGGTGCACCGCGCGCTCGTCGGCGCCTATGATCTGGAAATGCCCGCGCCACAGGACCGCTCGATCCCGGAGCATAGCTGGCTGAGCGGTGAAGACCGCTCGCATATGGCGCGGATAGGCGAGCTCATCAGCCAGCATGAGCGGCGCGCGATGGAAGCCGAGCGGGAGACGGTGGACCGTTACGTTGCCGCCTATCTTTCGGAGCATGTCGGTACGGTGATGGATACGAAGATCACCGGTGTGCAGAGCTTCGGGTTTTTTGCCACGATCAAGGACCTGGGCGGGGACGGTCTGGTGCCGGTGTCCACGCTGGGGGCAGAGCGCTTCCGCTATGACGAAGCGTCCCGCACGCTGGAGGGGGAGAGCAGTGGCGATACCTACACGGTTGGCCAGCACATCGCGCTACGGCTGGTTGAGGCTGATCCGATCGGCGGGACACTGCGTTTCGAGCTGCCCGAAGGAGCCAGTCATTTGCCGATGCGGGGCGGGCGGGACAGAAAGCCCGGCGGCACTCGTCCTTTCAAGCGGCAGGGGCGGCCGAAGAATATCCGGCACAGCAACAATCCGCGTGGTAAGGTCAAGCGGTAGGCGGGTCTGCCCTAGCGCCGCAGCCTGTTGAAGCCCATCCATAGCAAGGCGATCATGCCACCCAGCACCAGTCCGGCAAGGGCCGAGCCGAACGCATGGACGAACCACTCGGCAACGGGCGCAAACGCACCGGTGCCTTCCGACAGGTGATGCGCCAGTTCCGCGATCTGGTGACCGGGAAATCCAATCCCCAGCGTTTCCAACCCGTGCACCACAATTCCGCCGCCGACCCAAAGCATCGCTGCGGTCCCCGCTACCGTCAGGGCCGTCAGCACATGGGGCATCGCCTGCACCAGTCCGCGCCCCACGGGCTGCAACGCGGCGGTCTCCCCCTTGCACAGATGCAGGCCGATATCGTCGAGCTTCACGATCAACGCCACGACCCCATAAACGCCCACGGTAATGAGCAGGCTGACCACGACCAGAATGACGGCCTGTTCCCAGAGCGGCAAGTGCGCGACGCTCGCCAGCGCGATCGCCATGATTTCGGCGGACAGGATGAGGTCCGTGCGCACCGCGCCCGATATGGTGGACTGTTCGATATGGGTGGGATCGTCGCTGACCGGAGCATCATCGTCATGTCCGTCGCCATGCGGCAGCCATTTCTCGATCAGCTTTTCCGCCCCCTCAAAGCAAAGATACGACCCGCCAAGCATCAGCAGTGGGGTGAGAGCCCAGGGCGCAAAGGCGCTGAGCAGCAATGCGGCGGGGAGCAAGATAAGCAGCTTGTTTCGGAGGGAGCCAATGGCGATCCGCGCGATGATCGGTAACTCGCGTTCAGGGCTGAGGCCGGTCACGTAGCGTGGCGTCACGGCGGCATCGTCAATAACCACGCCCGCCGCTTTTGCGCTCGCCTTGCCCGCGGCGGCGCCCACATCGTCGAGGGAAGCTGCAGCGAGCTTTGCAAGCGCGGCGATATCATCGAGGAGGGCGATCAGGCCTACGGACATAGGGGATTTTCCAGATACAGGGGGAACGGGATTGCTTTGGCGGCAGAGAACGAACGGGTCAATGTCTTGCATCGCGTCCGCGTTCCGCCGCATAGGGCTTTTCTGCCGTGCAACCGATGATAGAAGAAGGGATGCATCCTGTTCGCCACCCCCCACTCCGTACTGCTCTTGTCCTCCTGCTGGCCGGGCTGGCGTTCTGGGGGAGCTCGCCCGTGAACGCCAAGGATGCCATGCCCGCACCTCGCCCTCTTACGCTGGAGCGCATTTTCGCCAGCCCCGATCTCGCCGGAGCGCAGCCGCGCGGCGTCAAGTTGTCGCCGGACGGAACGCTCGTTACCCTGCTGCGCAATCGCGCGGATGACCGCGAGCGTTATGACCTCTGGGCGATCGACACGACCACGGGCGCGGAACGCATGCTGGTCGATTCGCTTAAGCTCGGGAGCGGGGCGGAACTGTCCGAGGCGGAAAAGATGCAGCGTGAGCGCGCGCGCATTGGCGGAACACGCGGCATCGTCAGCTATGACTGGGCCGCAGACGGCAAGCATATCCTGGTGCCGATCGATGGCGACCTGTTTCTGGCGGACTTGTCGGGCGGCGTCGTCCGCCTGACCAACAGTCCACAGGGCGCGTTGAATGCGACGGTCAGCCCCAAGGGCACTTTCCTCTCCTCCGTGCGGGACGGCAATGTCTTCGTCACGCGGATCGCGGACCGGACCGAGAAGCAATTGACCAGTGACGCGAGCGAGACGCTGAGCTGGGGCGTCGCGGAATTTGTCGCGCAGGAGGAGATGGATCGTTTCACCGGGCACTGGTGGTCGCCGGACGACAGCCGGATTGCCGTGGCGCGGGTCGATGAAAGCGGTGTCGGGATCGTCAATCGCGCAGCCATCGGCGCGGAGGGCACAAAGATTTTCGCGCAGCGCTATCCGGCCGCAGGCACGCCCAATGCGGTGGTTGATCTCTATGTGATGAACCCGGACGGATCGGGCCGGGTGAAGGTTGATCTGGGACCGGAGCGGGACATCTATCTGGCGCGGGTGAACTGGGCGAAAGATGGGCGCACGCTCTACGTGCAACGCGAAAGTCGGGATCAGAAACGGCTTGATCTGCTGGCGGTCGATCCCGCGACGGGCGCGTCGAGAATTGTGCTGACCGAGACCGCGAAGACCTGGATCAACCTGTCGAACAACTTTCGGCCTCTGAACGATGGCAGCTTCCTGTGGTGGTCGGAACGGGGCGGGCAGGGGCAACTCTACCGCGTGAAGAACGGGAAGTGGACCGAGCTGACCAAGGGGGAAGGGGAGGTCGCCGATGTCGTCGGTCTCGATGAGGCGCGTGGGCTGGTATATTTTACCAGCAATGCGCAGAACCCGCTGGAACAGCAGGTTTTCAGCGCACCGATCGATCGCTACGCCGCGCCGCGCCAGCTCACCGGGTCGGGATATTGGAACGCGGCCGTCATGGATGGGCGGGCGACGCGTCTGATCGTCAGCCGGTCGAACAGCGAGCAGCCGATGCAGGTCTACCTTGCGGATACGGAGGGCAAACGGTTGCGCTGGCTGTCCGAGAATGCGCTTGATGCTCGGCATCCCTATGCGCCCTATCTACAGGCGCACGCTCGCACGCAGTTCGGCACGATCAAGGCCGTGGACGGAACACCGCTTCACTACAAGCTGCTGATGCCCAAAGGCGCGGCGGGCACGCGCCATCCCGTGTTCATGATCCACTACGGCGGGCCAGGCGCCGGACGACAGGTCACGAACCAGTGGGGCGGCGCCATCCAGCAATATCTTGTGCAGCAAGGCTGGGTGGTGTTCGCCATCGACAATCGTGGCACGCCCGATCGCGGCAAGGCGTTCGAGGACGCGCTCTATCGCGCCATGGGCACTGTCGAGGTCGAGGATCAGGTCGCCGGAGTGAACTGGCTCAAGGCACAGGAATTTGTCGATCCGGCGCGGATTGCAACCTATGGCTGGTCCTATGGCGGCTATCTGACGATCAAGCTGCTGGAGAAGGCGCCAGGGCTGTTTGCAGCGGGCGTGTCAGGTGCGCCGGTGACGAAGTGGGAGCTTTACGACACCCATTATACGGAGCGGTATCTGGGTGATCCGAAGGCGAAGAACAGCGCCTATCCCGCGGCGAACGCTCTGGCCGATGTCGAAAAGATCGCCGATCCACTGCTGCTTATTCACGGCATGGCTGACGACAATGTGGTGCTGGAGCATTCCACGGCGTTCATGAGCGCGATGCAGGCGAAGGCACGACCGTTCGAGGTGATGCTCTATCCCGGCCAGACGCACCGCTTTGCGGGGGAGGGTACCAATGTCCATAGCTGGCGCACGATCGAGCAGTTTCTGGAGCGGACCGGAGTTGCGCCGGGAAAAACGGACGGGCGTTAAGCCGAGATCCGAGCAAACATGCCAGGCACAAAAAAGGGTGGCGCGCTGGTAGCGGCCACCCTCCTTTGATGTTTCGCAGAAGCGAAATTACATCGCGTTCGTTGCGTTAGCAGCGTTCGTGGCGTTTTCCGCAACGTTCGAAGCGTTGGCAACCGCGTTCATGGCGTTGTCGACAACAACGTTCTCGACAACGGCGTTGGCGTTGTTGGCTTCTTCAGCAGGCTTCTCACCGCAAGCGGCAAGAGCCAGAAGGCCGGCCGAAGCGAAAACAACAGCGATTTTCTTCATCTTAGTAGGCTCCCATAGCATGTTCCGCGCATGCAAACTCGTAATTTGTCCTACGCGAGTGCCCGCAATAACGGGTGCAATGCACAAATCAACTTTTTTTTGCCGCCGACGAACCGCATGAATCATGCGACGACCCGTTGTCTACTATAGAAGTATGCTATCAACGCAAGGGCTCTTGCGCATTTGCGGCGACGGCAAGGACTGTCACCCATGCTGCAACGTTTTGCGCGAGCTGGGCCGGGTCGATCTTGTCCAACGTGTCATCGGGCGTGTGGTGCAGATCAAAATAACGTGTCCCCTCTTGTCCAAGATCGATTCCCGACACGCCAGACGCGATAAGCGGCTCGATGTCGGCGCCGTCACCAGCTTTGTCATGCCCGACCACAATCCCTAATGGTGCCAGTGCGGCACTGATGCGTTCTTGCACCGCCTTGGCGCTTTCGGGCAGGGCGAAGTTGACCCGCCACACCCGGTCCGCACCGAAATCGGATTCCATGGCCAGTACATGTTTCTCGCTGCTGTGCCGGGCGAAATAGGCACGCGCGCCGTCGCCGCCGACTTCTTCTGCACCAGCCCACAAAATGCGGATTGTCCGCCGGGGCTGACCCGCGTCCATGATGCGCTTGGCCGCCGCAGCGACGATGGCGATGCCAGCGCCGTCGTCGACCGCACCGGTTCCCTGATCCCAGCTGTCGAGATGCCCGGCCACGACGATGATGCCCGCATCCGGGTCGGAACCGGGTACTTCAGCGATGACATTGCCGGACGGCTGGTTTTCGAGGATCTTTGGCGTCAGCAGCAGATGAACGCGCAACGGCTTGCCGCGCTTGGCCATCCGTTCGATATTGTCGGCATCGGGTATGGAAAGCGCGGCGGCGGGAATGGGTGTGACACCCGGTTCGAAAGTGGTGACGCCCGTATGCGCAACGCGATGGCTGTCCGTGCCGATGGAGCGGATAAGAATCGCGCTTGCCCCCTTCTTGGCCGCAATATTGGGACCAGCGCGGCGGACCTGCCCGTAAGGGCCATAGCCCGATCCATCCTGGTTGGCCTTCATCGTGTGGGTGACATAGGCGATCTTGCCTTTAAGACTGCCATCCGGCGCCGCAGTCAGCGCAGCAAGATCGGAAAACAGGACGACTTCCGCGTCCAGCCCTTTGGGTCCTGTCGAGCCGCTGTTGCCCAGCGTGGCAATGACGAGCGGCTGCTCGAACGGCGCGACGACCTGCGCGCGTTCCTCACCCCGTACCCACGCCTTCATGGTATATGGTTCGCTCCGGACATTCGCGAACCCCAAGGATTTCAGTTCGGCAACGGCCCATTCCCGGGCGAGCGCTTCTTTAGGACTGGCCGCAGGGCGCGGACCGACTTCGGTCGTGATCCCCTCGACGATGTCCCACGCCACCGTATCGCCCAGCGCCTGCGCGCGTAGGGACGCGACATCAGAGGAGCCTGGCGGGGCTTGCGCGAAGACAGGGGCGGAAGGAAGGACTGCCGAACACAGCAGCAGACCAAGGACGCGAAAAGAGCTAATTTTCATGGGCGGAGCATAAGGAGCATTTCCGGATTTGCCAATGCATGCCCGCTGGAGTAACCGGGCGCCAACATCCCATATGCCTTTGTTTCGGAGTCTGCCTGATGGCCGTCCAGTACAGTTTTGTCATGAAAGGTCTGACCAAGACCTTCCCCGGCGCGAACAAGCCGCTTTTCAACAACATCCATCTTCAGTTTCTGCCAGGCACGAAGATCGCGATCATCGGCGTCAACGGTGCGGGTAAGTCGACCCTGATGAAGGTCATGGCCGGCATGGACACCGATTTCCAGGGCGAGGCCTGGGCGGCGGAGGGGTTGCGCGTCGGCTATCTTGCGCAGGAGCCTCAGCTCGACAACAGCAAGACGGTCAAGGAAAACGTGATGGACGGCGTGCGCCCCGTCGCGGACATGATGGAGCGGTTCAACAAGATCAGTGAGATCATGGGCGATCCGCCAGAGGATTGCGATTTCGACGCGCTGATGACCGAAATGGGCGAGTTGCAGGAAAAGATCGACGCGGTCGACGGGTGGACGCTCGACAACCAGCTCGAAATCGCGATGGAAGCGCTGCGCTGCCCGCCGGGTGACTGGGCGGTGGAAAATCTGTCCGGCGGTGAAAAGCGCCGCATCGCGCTGTGCCGCCTGCTGCTCGAAAAGCCCGACATCCTGCTGCTCGACGAACCGACCAACCATCTCGACGCGGAAAGCGTGCAGTGGCTGGAACAGCATCTGATCAACTATGCCGGCAACGTCATCCTCGTCACCCATGACCGCTATTTCCTCGATAATGTCGTGGGCTGGGTGCTCGAACTCGATCGCGGGCGCGGTATCCCCTATGAGGGCAACTATTCCAACTGGCTCGACGCCAAGGCCAAGCGCATGGAGCTGGAAGAGCGCGAAGACGCCGGTCGCCAGAAGGCGATCAAGGAAGAGCTGGAGTGGATCCGTCAGTCGCCCAAGGCGCGCCAGACCAAAAGCAAGGCGCGTATCCGCGCGTTCGACGAACTGGTCGAGCGGCAGGAAAATCGCGCACCGGGCAAGGCGCAGATCGTTATCCAGACGCCCAAGCGCCTGGGCGGCAAAGTCATTGAGGCCAAGGGGCTCACCAAGTCCTACGGCGACAAGCTGCTGTTCGAGAACCTTGAATTCCTGCTGCCCCCCGGCGGCATCGTCGGGGTGATCGGGCCGAATGGTGCGGGTAAATCGACCTTGTTTCGCCTCATCACCGGGCAGGAACAGCCCGACAGCGGCACGATCGAGGTCGGCGAGACGGTACAGCTGGGTTATGTTGACCAGAGCCGCGATTCCCTCGACGCCAATCACAATGTTTGGGAGGAAATCTCAGGCGGGCATGACCTGATGACGATCGGCAAGCACGAGATTCAGACCCGCGCCTATGTTGGCGCCTTCAACTTCAAGGGGCCGGACCAGCAAAAGAAGGTCGGTCAGCTGTCGGGCGGTGAGCGCAACCGCGTCCACCTCGCCAAGATGCTGAAAGAGGGCGGCAACGTGCTGCTGCTCGACGAACCGACCAATGACCTCGACGTCGAAACGCTGCGCGCTCTCGAAGAAGCGCTGGAAGAATTTGCGGGTTGCGCCGTGGTCATCAGCCACGATCGCTTCTTCCTCGATCGCCTCGCGACGCACATCCTTGCGTTTGAGGGGGATAGCCATGTCGAATGGTTCGAAGGCAATTTCGAGAGCTATGAGGAAGACAAGCGCCGCCGCCTGGGCGATGCCGCCGACCGGCCGACCCGCCTCGCCTACAAGAAACTGACGCGGTAAGGCTTTCCCTCCGCGCCGCTCAGCCGTGCGGCGGGTTCAGGAGGGCGAACATCTTGTCGAAGGTCCCGTCCGCCTCGGCATGGCGCAGGCGCTTAACGTTGGTGACGAGAATCTCGTCGGGCGTCGGCTCCTGCGCGAAAAGGGTCATGACCTCATCGATAAATGCGTCGAGCGGCATGTAAGCAGCGAAGCTCGACTGTCCGGGGGTCAGGTCGGTCTGCACGCCAGGCGGGGCCAGCTCAATGACCTCAACCCCGCTGGCCTCCAGTTGTCGCCGCAAGGAAAGGGTGTAGCTATGCAATCCCGCCTTGGTCGCGGAATAAGCCGCCGTGTTGGCAAGCGGAACGAAAGCAAGACCTGACGTCACATTGACAATCGCTGCGTTTGGCTGCCCCCGCATATGTGGTAGAAGCGCGGCCGTCATGCGAACCGGCCCCAGCAGATTGGTGATGATGGTCGCCTCACTCGCCGGGAGATCGAGCGCATCGGGCGTCAGCTCATCACGCTCCATCATCCCCGCATTGTTGATGAGCACGTTGAGTTCAGGGTTGTCCGCGACCACCTGCCTCCCGAATTCTGCGATCGCGGCGGGATCGGTCACGTCGAGTGCATAACGGATCATGCCGGGGTTGGCGGCGACCACTTCGTCCAGGACAGAGGTCCGGCGGCCGGTGATGATCACCCGGTTGCCTAGGCGATGAAACGCTTCGGCGAGGCCCCGTCCGATGCCGGATCCGCCGCCGGTGATCAAAATTGTATTGCCGGTCATGCGCATCGCTGATCTCCTGCCGAAGGGAGCGCCTAATCTGGCGCTCGCCCCGACAGGTTCAAGATGCGTGGATCAGGCGGGAGCGAATTCTCCTGACGCCTCGTCCAGAATATGCAGGACGCCATCGCTTATCGCGAAGCGCGCGCCGATCAAACGGAGCGTGCCGGCGGCTTCTTTCTCGGCAATCCACGGGAAGGTACGCAGATTGGTGAGGCTGAGCCGCACGGCTTCGTTTTCCATGGCACGCTGGGCATCGCGGCTGTGATCATGGCCATAGTGCGCCAGCACCCGCGCGCGTGGTTCATCGAGCATGCGGATCCAGTCGGCGACGAAACCGCCAGCGCCGCGCGGCGCGTCCTTCAACTCCTGCGTCAGCGCCGCGTTGCAGCCACCGCACAGCCCATGGCCCATGACGAGGATTTCCGACACTCCGAGCACCTGCACCGCAAATTCCAGCGCGGCAGAGACGCCATGGTGGCCGGGGGTCTGCTCGTACGGCGGAACCAGTGCGGCGACATTGCGCACGACAAAGGTTTCGCCGGGATTAGTATCGAAAATCTGCGTCGGATCGACCCGGCTGTCCGAACAAGCGATGATCATCACCTTGGGGCTCTGCCCGTCGCGCAGTTCATCCCACCGCTCGCGCTGCTGCTGCCATCCGGTCTGACGAAAGCGACGATATCCGTTCAGCATGTCGGCAAAATCGGTCATTATCCCTCCTCGCGATGCAATCTGCACTGGCAAGTGCCGGTGCCGAACGCTATCTGAACGCGATGAGCGATAATGCAACCCCTGTCGTGGCGGAAAGTGCGCCGCGCGTCCGCAAGCCTGACTGGATCCGTGTCAAGGCCCCCACCAGTGCGGGCTATGCCGAAACCAAGCGCCTGATGCGGGAAAAAGGCCTCGCGACGGTATGCGAGGAGGCTGCCTGCCCAAACATCGGAGAGTGCTGGACGAAAAAGCACGCCACGGTGATGATCCTGGGCGACGTGTGCACGCGCGCCTGCGCCTTCTGCAACGTCAAGACCGGCATGCCGCGCAGGGTCGATCCTGCCGAGCCGCAGAACCTGGCCGATGCCGCCGCGGAAATGGGGCTGGAGCATATTGTCATCACGTCGGTCGACCGGGATGACCTGCCGGACGGCGGGGCGGGGCAGTTCGTGAAAGTCATCGAGGCACTGCGTCGCACGACGCCGAACACGACGATCGAGATCCTGACGCCCGATTTCCGTAACAAGCATATGGCGGCGGTGGAAGCGATCGTCGCGGCTCGGCCGGATGTCTACAACCATAATCTGGAAACCGTGCCGCGCCTCTATCCGACGATCCGCCCCGGGGCGCGCTATTATGCCTCGCTGCGGCTGCTGGAAACCGTCAAGCGGCTCGATCCCTCGATCTTCACCAAGTCCGGCATCATGCTCGGGCTGGGCGAGGAGCGGCTGGAAGTGCATCAGGTGATGGACGATATGCGCTCGGCCGACATCGATTTCCTGACGATGGGCCAGTATCTTCAGCCCACCCCCAAGCACACCAAGGTCATCGAGTTCGTGACGCCCGCCGCATTTGGAGGCTATGCTGCCATCGCGCGCGCGAAGGGCTTCCTGCAGGTGGCGGCCAGCCCGCTTACCCGGTCGAGCTATCATGCGGGCGAGGACTTCGCACAGATGCGGGCGGCGCGGGAAGCGAAGCTGGCAAAAGCAGGCGCGGCGGCAGGCGGTCATGCCCCGGCATAACGAGACGCGACACCTGCCTTACAGTCCGGAACAGATGTTCGATCTGGTCGCGGACGTGCAGTCCTACGAAATATTCCTGCCGTGGGTCAGTGCGATCCGGGTGCGGTCCAACAGCACGACGGAAATGGTCGCCGACATGATTGTCGGGTTCAAGGGGCTGCGGGAAACGTTCACGTCGCGCGTGCGGAAAGTGCGACCGGAATCGGTGCATGTCGACTATCTCGATGGCCCCCTCAAGCATCTCACCAACGACTGGACGTTCCGGTCGGACGGGCAGGGCGGCGTGCTGGTGGATTTCGAAGTGGACTTCGCCTTCAAGAACCGCCTGTTCGAGGCAATTGCCGGGCAGATGTTCGACGTAGCGCTCCGCAAGATGATAGGCGCGTTCGAGGATCGGGCTGCGGCGCTTTATGGTCCGTCGGAGTCAGGCAACAGCAGTTCGAGCGCGCACAGCGCCGCCTGAAGCCGGATACCGGAACGGCCGTTATTTTCGAACGTGCGCATGTCGGCGACGACCTTGTCGGGGCTCTCGCCACGTTCGGCCCGGGCGAAAACGACGGTGCCGACCGGTTTCTGTTCGCTCCCGCCCGCGGGCCCCGCAATGCCGGTGATGGCCACGGCGACCTGGGCATGGCTCTTGTGGAGCGCGCCCTGCGCCATGGCCCACGCGGTGGCGATGGACACAGCGCCGAAGGTTTCCAGAACGTCCTGCGACACTTTGAGAAGTTCGCTTTTTATCTCATTGGAATAGGTGACGAATCCGGCTTCAAACACTTCCGACGATCCCGGGATTTCCGTAATCGCGGCGGAGACAAGGCCCCCGGTGCAGCTTTCCGCAACCGAGATCGTGCGCCCGATCCGCCGGTTGGCCGCGACAACGCGCGCGGCGAGTTCGACCAGCTCGGGGGCGAGGATGCTTTGGGTCATGTGATGTGCCTTATAAGTCCGGTAACAGGATGGTGGCGATTGCATGCGCTGCAATTCCCTCGGCCCTTCCGGTAAAACCCAGTTGCTCGGTCGTGGTTGCCTTCACGCTCACACGATCGGGAGAAAGAGCAAGAAGTTCCGCAATGCGGGTGCGGATAGCATCGCGGTGCGGCCCGATTTTCGGCGCTTCGCAGATGATGGTAAGGTCGACATGGGTGATGCGACCGCCGCGCGCCTCGACCCGTTCGCGCGCGAAGCTGAGGAAGCGGTGCGAGGCCGCACCGCGCCATTGCGGATCGGATGGGGGAAAATGGGTGCCGATATCGCCCTCTGCGAGTGCGCCCAGCAGCGCATCAACGAGCGCATGGAGCGCAACATCGGCGTCGCTATGCCCGGACAGGCCTCGATCATGGGGGATTTCGACGCCGCCGAGCCATAACGGCTTGCCCTCGACCAACCGATGCACATCATACCCCATGCCCGTGCGGGGCATCAACCTCGCGGACAATTGCGCCTGCGCGCGGGCGAAGTCGGCGGGATGAGTGAGCTTTTCCAGTGCACTGTCTCCTTCGACAAGGGCGACTGCGTGGCCGAGGCTGCGTACCAGACCGGCGTCGTCCGTCGCATCCATTGTGCTTCCCGCATGGTGCGCCGCCCATATGACGTCCAGATGAAATGCTTGTGGTGTCTGAACACGATAGAGCCGATCCCGATCGACTCCATCGCCCAGCACCGCGTTCGCACCGCGCGCCAATGTGTCGACGACAGGCAGGACGGGAATCGCGCCCTTGTCGTGCTCAAGAGCATTGAGCAGTCGGTCGATCACCGCCGGATGGAGAAACGGCCGAGCGGCATCATGGATGAGAACCCGGTAACAGCGGCCATTCGCTCGGACAGCTGACAACCCCGCTTGAACGGAAAGCTGACGGGTTGCCCCGCCCGTCACCAGTGTTGGCGCGACGGCCAACGAGGAGAGGGCCGCACGCGCCCAATTTTCTTGACCTTCACCGATGACAACGAAGACCTGGCCAATGGCAGGATGCTCTGTGAGCGCACGGGCGCTGTGTGCAAGCACAGGCAGGCCACCCAATATTGCAAATTGCTTGGGCAAAGCGCCACCTGCGCGCGAGCCTTGCCCGGCGGCAACGATGATGGCGGCGGCCTTCCCCTGCATGCGGCGGGCCTTTAGCTCAACCCCTTTCCCCACGCCAGCACTTTGACGATATGTGCGTTCGTCGGTTCCGCCCTTGCTCCCGATGCGCGATGGCGCTATGGCGTGCCTGTTTTTTAGGCAGGCAGACGATGCGCGCGCTTTCTCCCATTCAGATCGGCCCGGTGACGGTGCAATCGCCCGTGATCCTCGCACCGATGACCGGTGTGACGGACATGCCCTTCCGCACGCTGGTGCGCCGCTATGGGTCGGGCCTCAACGTAACGGAGATGATCGCGTCGCCCGCGATGATCCGCCAGACGCGCCAGTCGATGCAGAAGGCCGCCTGGCATCCGGTTGAGGAACCGGTCTCGCTCCAGCTCGCCGGTTGTGTGCCCGCGGAAATGGCGGAGGCCGCAAAGCTCAACGCCGACAAAGGCGCGGCGATCATCGACATCAACATGGGCTGCCCGGTCAAGAAGGTCGTCAACGGCGATGCGGGGAGCGCCCTTATGCGCGACCTGCCGCTCGCTGCCGCGCTCATCAAGGCCACGGTAGAAGCCGTGGACGTGCCCGTAACGGTCAAGATGCGGATGGGCTGGGACCATAGCAGCCTCAATGCGCCGGAACTCGCCCGGATCGCGCAGGATCTCGGCGCGAAGATGATCACCGTCCATGGCCGTACCCGCAACCAGATGTACAAGGGCAGCGCGGACTGGGCGTTCGTGCGCAGCGTGAAAGAGGCGGTGAAAATCCCTGTGATCGTCAATGGCGACATCTGCTCGATCGAGGATGCCGATCAGGCGCTCGAACAGAGCGGCGCGGACGGGCTGATGATCGGGCGGGGCGCCTATGGCCGGCCGTGGCTACTCGGGCAGGTGATGCACTGGCTCGCCACCGGTCAGCGCCGCGCTGATCCCTCTATCGACGAACAATATGCACTGATCGTGGATCATTATCGCGCGATGCTCGACCATTATGGTGAAGTCACCGGCGTCAACATGGCGCGCAAGCATATCGGCTGGTATACCAAAGGGCTGAACGGTTCGGCTGAGTTCCGGAATGACGTCAACCGCGTGCCGGACAGCCGCACGGTACTCGACATGTTGGCGCGCTTTTACGAGCCGTTGTTGACGCGCGCGGCGGCATGAGCGAGCCGGACCGGCGGCGCCATCTTCCTCGTACGGTCCAGGGCGGGCCGGAAGCGACTGAGCTGATCGCGGCGCTGGGTGTTGCGGTGCTGGTAATCGACGCCAGCAACAAGATCACCGATGCGAATGTAAGCGCGGAAACCCTTCTCAACATGGCGCGCTCCGCGATTGTCGGGAGCGACGTCGCGCGGACGATCCGTCTGGCCGACATGGCCGCGCGCTTCGACATCTGGCAGTCGCCCAACCCGGTCGCGGCCTATGATATAGAAATCCATGCTGGGCGATCCGCGACGATCAAGGCCGACCTCATCATCGCCCCTCTCATCGACCGGGAAGGCTGGCGCGTGGTGTCGATCCACGGCCAAAGCCAGGCGCATAAAATCGGCGTGCGGCGCACCACGGGCGGCACGCAGTCGGCCATGGGCGCGGCCGCGATCCTGGCGCATGAGATCAAAAACCCGCTGTCGGGCATTCGTGGTGCGGCGCAACTGCTGGAAGCCGGAGCGGGGGAAAGTGGCGCGGCGCTGACGCAGCTCATCTGCAACGAGGTGGACCGGATTGCCGCGTTGATCGACCGGATGCAGGACTTCACCACCGAGCGCGAGCTGGAGTGCGAGCCGGAGAACATCTACCCGCTGCTCGATCGCGCCGCCGAACTGGCAGCAGCCGGGTTTGCGGACAAGGTGCAGATCGTGCGCCGCTACGATCCATCGCTGCCGCCCGCCCTGTGCAATCGCGATGCCCTGGTGCAGATCATGATCAACCTGCTGAAGAACGCCGCGGAAGCGCTTGACGGATCAAAAAAGCCGTCGATTCGTATCGAGACCGCGTTCCGCCATGGCGTCTCGGTTATGCTGGGAGGAACGAAGGGCAGCGCGATTTTGCCGATCGAAATATTGGTGATCGACAACGGGCCGGGCGTGCCCGAGTCCATTCAGGAACATCTGTTCAATCCGTTCATTTCCGGTAAGCGTGACGGGCAGGGGCTCGGATTGGCGCTCGTTGACAAGCTGGCGCGGGACATGAACGGCTTTGTCCAATATGTGCGCGACGGAAACAGCGGAGAAACGACGTTCCGCGTGCTTTTACCCATGGGAGTTTCCGTATGACGATCGCTCCGGGCCGTATCCTGGTGATCGACGATGATCAGGCGATCTGCCTTGTCGTGGGGGAAGCGCTGCGGCGCGCGGGGCATATCGTGAAGATCGGCGGAACGATCGCCGAACGCACACAACTGCTTTCCAGCTTCGATCCCGAGGTTCTGGTCACCGACATCAAGCTGCCCGACGGGGATGGGCTCGACGATATTGTCACCATCATGGAGGACGATCCGCGGATCCGCATCATCATCCTGTCCGCGCAGAACACCCTGAACACAGCGGTGCGGGCGACGGAGAAAGGCGCATTCGAATATCTGCCCAAGCCCTTCGACCTCAACGAGCTGACCCGCGCCGTGGGGGATGCGCTGGTTTCGCGACGGCAGACTGAACACGCAACGGGTGACAGCCAGGATGAGGAAGGCCCGACAGAAGATCTTCCGCTCGTGGGGCGGTCCGCCGCGATGCAGGAAGTGTATCGCACCATCGCGCGCGTGCTGGCGAACGAACTTACTATCCTGGTACTCGGCGAATCGGGCACGGGTAAGGAACTGGTAGCGCAAGCCATCCACCGGTTAGGACAGCGGCGGGACCGGCCGTTCGTCGCAGTCAACATGGCGGCCATCCCGCGTGAGCTGATCGAGGCGGACCTGTTCGGGTATGAGAAGGGGGCGTTCACCGGCGCGCTCAACCGGACGGCGGGCAAGTTCGAGCAGGCCAACGGAGGCACGCTCTTTCTCGATGAGATCGGGGATATGCCGCTCGAAGCGCAGACCCGGTTGCTGCGCGTGCTTCAGTCCGGGGAGGTGACGACGGTCGGCGGGTCAAGTCCCGTAAAGGTCGACGTGCGCATCATCGCGGCGACGAACAAGGATCTGCCCCGCCTGATCGCTGACAACCGCTTCCGCGAGGATCTTTACTACCGTCTCAATGTGGTGCCGATCAGCCTGCCCAGCCTTCGGGAACGGCGCGATGATATCCCGTTGCTCGCGCGCCATTTTCTGGAAACGGCGGCGCAGGACGGATTGCCTCGCAAGGCCCTCGATAGTGAAGCGGCGCAGTTGCTGACGCTCTACAACTGGCCGGGCAACGTGCGCGAGCTCCAGAATGTCATGCAACGCATGTCGGTATTGAGTCGTGAGGACGTGATCTCCGCCGACATGGTGCGGCAGAATCTCGGCCTGCTGATGCCCAATGTCGAGGGCGACAGTGCGACACTGGGTGGCATCGACGTGGCTGTGCGCGAATGGGCGCGGCGTCGGCTCGCGATATCAGGGACGGCGGGCGAGGGGGTTTTGCACGATGACCTTCTTGCCATCGTGGAACCGGTTCTGCTGCGTGAGACGTTATTGGCGGTGGAAGGAAACCAGATCAGGGCCGCAAGCCTCCTGGGTATCAACCGCAACACGCTACGCAAGAAGCTTAACGACTATGCCCTTGATCCGACACGGCTGCGGCAGATGGAGATCAGCAATATCTGATTTGATGTGTTTAATTTGGCACGGCATTGTTGTATCGTTGCAACGATGAACGAGGCATTGTCGCGCACCTCTCAGCCAATGATTCGCATCCGCCGTGTGCTGTCGCATCTCCTGCAGTCCCAGCGGTTCTTTGTGGTGGCCGAAATCTGTGCGTTGGTGCTGCTTGTGTCCGTAGCAATCGGCACATATCTGCTCGTTGCAGGGCAGGACCAGTCATCGGCCTTGCTGACCCCCCCGATCGTCGCGCTGCTGCTCGTCGCCAACCTGGTGCCTGCCATTGCGGTGCTGGTGTTGTTGGGGCGCAGAGTCGCGCGCCGAAGAGCCGCGCGCTCGGTCATCGGCAGCGATGGGCAGCTGCATGTGCGCCTTGTCGCGATCTTTTCGCTGATTGCGAGCGTGCCGATGCTGCTCGTGGTGATATTCGCGTCGCTTTTATTCCAATATGGCGTGCAGTTCTGGTTTTCGGACAGCGCGCGGGGAATGCTGCAAAACGCGGGCACCTTCGCACGCGGCTATTACGAGCAGAATTTGCGCGAGGTCGGCGACGAAACCCTCACGATGGCGAGCGACCTGCGCGATTATCTTGGGCAGTCGAAAGTGACCAGCCCGACCTTTGCGGAAGGCTATATTTATCAAGTCGTTACGCGGAAGCTCAATCGGTCCGCCATCATCGAGATCGGCAAGGACGGCGTTGCGCGGACGGCCGCGACCGTGGATCCGGACCGCCGCCCCGCAACCGAGATCCTGACGCGTGACGTGATCGGCCGCCTCGCGAAGGGCGAAGACGTCGTTGTGCGTGCCCGGCCCGATCAGATCGAGGCAGTGACCTTGCTGTACCCGGATCGGCAGATATACCTCTACGCCACGCGTGATTCCGATGCGCCCGCGTTCAGTCAGGTGGAGCGTGCGCAGGCCGTGCTGGCGGATTACGACAGCTTTTCCAAGCAGTCCCGGCAGTTGCAGCTTCAGTTCAACGTCGCGCTGTATATCGGGTCGCTGATGCTCATCGGTATCGCCGTTTGGATTGCCCTGGGCGTCGCGGATCGGCTGGTGCGACCGGTGAATGAGCTGGTCGACGCGGCGCGGCGGATCACGGAGGGCGATCTGTCGACGCGTGTGTCCGGCCCGCATGCGCGCGACGAAATCGGGACGCTGGCGAGCGCGTTCAACCGCATGACGCAGCGGCTTGAGGCGCAGACCGGAGCGCTGGTGTCAGCGAACAGCCAGCTTGAAAACCGGCGCGCCTTTATCGAGGCGATCCTTTCGGGTGTAACGGCGGGAGTCGTTGCGGTCGATCACGATCAGCATGTCCGGCTGCACAACAGCTCGGCACAGACAATCCTTGCCGACCGCGGTGTCATGCAGGATCGGCATCTGCGGGAGATCTCCGTCGAGCTTGCCGACATGCTCGACGAGGAAAAAGCGGCGGACATCGTGCAGGTGCACGCGCATGGGGAACTGCGGACGCTCGCCGTCAAAATCGCGCGGGATCCATCCGGTCATGTGCTGACCTTCGACGATATCACCCAACAGCTTTCCGATCAGCGGCGCGCGGCATGGTCGGACGTTGCCCGCCGGATTGCGCATGAAATCAAGAACCCCTTGACGCCCATCCAACTGGCCGCCGAGCGCCTGCAGCGCCGCTATGTGGAAGAAATTGCGAGCGATCCCGCCACCTTCACGCGCCTTACCGGCACGATTGTTCGGCAGGTGGGGGACTTGCGGCGCATCGTCGACGAATTTTCGTCGTTCGCGCGTATGCCCAAGCCCGTGTTTCGCCCTGAATCCCTTGCGGATATCGCCCGCCATTCCATGTTCCTCCATGAAGTGGCCCATCCGGATGTCCGCTTCTCTTTCGAGGCGTTCGGGCCGGTCGAGGACGTCGTGTGCGACCGGCGGCAGATGACGCAGGCGCTTACCAACATCGTCAAGAACGCGGTGGAGGCCGTTGAGGCGCGCACGGTTACAGGGGCGCTGCCGCGCGGAGAGATCCGGATGACGTTGGCCGCGCATGCACCGGACGAGCTCATACTGGAGCTGACCGACAACGGTATTGGCCTGCCTGCGGAACGCGAACGCATCATTGAGCCTTATATGACCACACGGACAAAGGGCACCGGCCTTGGCCTCGCGATCGTGCACAAGATTATCGAGGAGCATGGCGGCAGTATGACGTTTCACGACGCGCCCGATGGCGGAACACGGGTGCGCATATGTCTGAATCCGGAATTCCTCGCCCGGCTTGACGAGGATCAGGAAGAACCATCCATGGGAGCAATGACAGCCAATGGCGCTTGATATTCTAATCGTCGACGATGAAGAGGATATCCGCGACCTCGTCGCCGGTGTCCTGGAAGATGAGGGCTATGGGACGCGCACCGCCGCGAATGCCGATGCCGCGCTCGATGCGCTGGCGGCGCGGCGGCCTTCGCTGGTGCTGCTCGACGTGTGGCTGCAGGGCTCGCGCATGGACGGGCTGGAAATCCTCGAGGAGATCAAGCGGCGCGACCCGTCGATCCCGGTCCTCATGATTTCGGGCCACGGCAATATCGACACGGCCGTCGCCGCCATACGCAAGGGTGCAATCGACTTCATCGAAAAGCCGTTTGAGGCCGACCGGCTGCTCCATCTTGTCGCGCGGGCGACGGAAACGGAGCGGTTGCGGCGTGAGAACCAGGACCTGCGCGCGAAGGTGGGGCAGGATGACGAGCTGACCGGCAACAGCAGCGCCATCAACGCCGTGCGCGCCACCATCAAGAAGGTGGCCGCCACCGGCAGCCGTGTGCTGATTTCCGGACCGGCCGGCGTAGGCAAGGAAGTGGCGGCGCGCATGCTCCACAACTGGAGCAGCCGGTCGACAGCGCCCTTTATCATTGTTGCGGCGGCACGCATGGACCCGGAACGGGTCGAGGAAGAATTGTTCGGTGTGGAAGATCCCAGCGGCCTTGTTCGGCCGGGATTTCTGGAACAGGCCCACACCGGCACGCTGTATCTCGATGAAATCTCGGACATGCCGCTGACGACACAGGCAAAAATCCTGCGCGTGCTGACCGACCAGAGTTTTACGCGGGTCAGCGGCCAGCGGCAGGTAAAGGTCGACGTGCGGGTCATCTCCTCTACCGCGACCGACCTGCTGAAGGAGATTGAGGAAAAGCGGTTCCGCGAGGATCTATTCTATCGCCTCAACGTCGTTCCGCTGGTCATTCCGCCCCTGAGCGAGAGGCGCGACGATATCCCTCCTCTGGTAGAGCATTACATCGCCCGCTTCGCCGCTGAACGGCGCGTGCCGACGCCTGAGGTCGCGAGCGACGCCATGGCGGCGCTACAGGCGGTGGAATGGCCGGGCAACGTCCGTCAGCTGCGCAATGTGATCGAGCGCACAATGATACTTGCGCCGACCGAGCGGATTTCCCGGATCGAGCTCGACATGCTGCCGTCCGAAACGACGTCCGGCGGAGGAGGGGAAAGCGTCGGCCAGAGCGCCATCATGGGTGCTCCCCTGCGCGAAGCGCGCGAGAGCTTCGAGCGGGAATATCTGCGTATTCAGATCAAGCGCTTTTCGGGCAATATCTCCCGCACGGCAACATTTATCGGAATGGAGCGTTCGGCGCTGCATCGTAAACTGAAATTGCTGGGAATATCCGACGACAAGGAATGATGGCTATCCGACGGCCAATTAATTGAGAGATGTGGGCCGGAAAGGTGATGGACGTCTGTTCGCACCTGCGATATGAAAGACGAGTCTCGGCGGGTAGCGCCGGGAAAGCACGACGCCCGGCATGGGTGCAAGAGCGGGTAACATCCCGCCAATAAGGAAAGGCTGGATCACATGGCCGATAAATCCAACAACCTTCAGGACATTTTCCTGAACACTTTGCGCAAGTCGAAGACGCCGGTCACCATGTTCCTGGTAAAAGGTGTGAAGCTGCAGGGCATCATCACCTGGTTCGACAATTTCTCGGTGCTCCTTCGACGCGATGGCCAGTCCCAGCTGGTATATAAGCACGCAATTTCCACCGTGATGCCCTCTCAGTCCGTCGACCTGACGGAAGTGCGCGCGGCTTATGCGGCATCGGATCGCAAGTCCAAGCTGTTGCAGGAAATTTTCCTGACGGCGGTGCGTCGCTCGGGCGACAGCGTGACGATGTTCCTGGTCAATGGCGTGATGCTTCAGGGCGAAATCGCGGCGTTTGATCTGTTCTGCATGCTGCTGGAACGCGATTCCATGGTTCAGCTTGTTTACAAGCATGCGATATCGACCGTGCAGCCCTCGCGCCCGCTCGATCTCTCGGCTGAAGGCGAGGACGATCAGGACTGAGCTTTTCCATGCTTTGCCGGGGGGCAGGTGCCAACGTCCGGTGATCAGCCATGAGTGTATTTGAACGCGACAGCAGCGACGATGTGGCCCGGGGCGCGCCGGCTATTATCGTGCGTGCCGACGTTCCTGGCTTTGACCGGCGCGATGTTGATGCACGGCTGGCGGAGGCACAGGGCCTTGCGGTTGCCATTGGCATCGACGTCAAGGCGTCGCAGGCTTTTCGCGTGCGGCAGGTCAAGCCCGCGACCCTGTTCGGCAGCGGGCAGGTGGAGCAGATCACCGATCTCGTCCGCCAGCATGGAGCCGAGCTTGTCGTCGTCGACAATGCGTTGAGTCCCGTGCAGCAGAGCAACCTTGAAAAGGCGTGCGAGGCGAAGGTCATCGACCGGACCGGGTTGATCCTGGAGATTTTCGGGGAACGCGCAGCGACGAATGAGGGGCGCCTGCAGGTGGAGCTGGCGCATCTCGATTATCAGGCGGGGCGGCTGGTGCGCAGCTGGACCCATCTTGAGCGGCAGCGCGGCGGTTTCGGCTTTCTGGGTGGTCCCGGCGAAACGCAGATCGAGGCAGACCGGCGCATGATCCGCGACCGAATGGCGCGCATCCGGCGTGAACTGGATCAGGTGACGCGAACCCGCGGCCTGCACCGCGCCCGGCGGCAACGGGCGCCCTGGCCGGTGATTGCGCTCGTGGGCTACACCAATGCTGGGAAATCCAGTCTTTTCAATCGGATGACGGGCGCGACGGTCATGGCGCAAGACATGCTCTTCGCGACGCTTGACCCGACCATGCGTCAGATCGCTTTGCCAGGTCTCGATAAGGCTATTCTGTCCGATACCGTGGGGTTTGTGTCCGATTTGCCGACGCAGCTTGTCGCCGCATTCCGGGCGACGCTCGAAGAGGTGATGTTCGCCGACCTGATCGTGCATGTACGGGACATCGCGCATCCGGATACCGAAGCACAACGGGCGGATGTCATGGATGTGCTGGGCGAGCTGGGGGTGCTCGGTGATGAAGCGGGCGAGGGCGGGCCGGACTATCTGGAAGCGTGGAACAAGATCGACCTCCTCGACGCAGAAATCAGAACAGAACTGGAACATGCGGCGCAGAGGGAAGGGGATGCGGTGCTGATCTCCGCTGTAAGCGGCGAAGGAATAGACCGGCTCCAGCGGGTAATCAGCGACCGGATGACGGCTGGCAATGATGTGCATCAGATCGATGTGGCAGTGAATGACGGCGCGGCGGTCGCATGGCTGCATGAGCATGGCGAGGTGTTGTCGAGCCATGCGGGCGAACAGACGATGCATCTGGCCGTCCGGCTGTCTGAACCGGCCTATGCGCGGTTTTTGTCACGTCGGTAGGGCGTATCAGGTACGTTCGGCGGCCTTGACGCTCTGCCAGAGCGCTTCTTTGGCATCCAGATCGAGTGCCGCGAATGCATCGCCAGCCGCTCGCTCCATGGCACGAAAACGGCGGCCAAATTTCCCGTTGGCGTCGCGCAGTGCAGCTTCCGGATCCACGCCGGAATGGCGGGCGAGATTGACCACGGCAAAAAGCAGGTCACCAATTTCCTCATGCCGCTCGGTTGCGCTTGTTGCACCGGCCACTTCAGCGAGTTCCTCATGGATCTTGGCGACCACGCCTTGGCTGTCCGGCCAATCGAAACCGGTGCGTGCGGCACGCTTTTGGAGTTTTTCGGCGCGCAGCAACGCAGGCAGCGCCGCGGCAACACCCGCGAGCGCGCTCGAATCGGTATCGGACTTCTCCCGACGCTCCGCGGCCTTGATGGCTTCCCAGCCGGGGGATGCGGTTCCATCGCCGAATACATGGGGATGGCGGCGGGTCATTTTCGCGCAGATGCTGGCGATGACATCGCCCAAGGTGAAGTGGCCAGCTTCTTGAGCCATACGCGCGTGAAACACGACCTGAAGCAGCAGGTCACCAAGTTCGTCACGGAGCGCCACCATGTCATTCTGCGCAATGGCGTCGGCGACCTCATAAGCTTCTTCAATTGTATAGGGCACGATCGTCGCGAAGGACTGGGCGACATCCCATGGACAGCCGCTATCAGGGTCGCGGAGCCGTTCCATGATCGTAACGAGCGGGCTGATATCGAAAGGGCCTGTGGAGGATGACATCATTAAGTCCGATAATATATATTATGTTAAATTCAGTGTGACGCAGCTTGCGTTGTATGGTCGCCGTGAAACGGCACCCGGCCAATCACAACTGCCAGAAGAAATGCTGCACAGGCCGCAGGCCATAGGCCAGCGACGCCGAGATACGCATAGCTGATAGCACCGAGTACACCGCCGCCGATCAGACCCGACCAGAGCAGCAGAAATGGCGCCCAGGCCCATCGATCGCCTCCCGCTAGCGCCGCTGCAATCTTCTGGCCGACCTTTACCAGCGTGCCGGTCATATATGTCAGTCCGAACCGCACTTCGCCGTCGCTCTCGAAAATCATGTTCTCGGCGCCCATGGCAAAGGCAACCAGAGCGAAGGTTACCAGCGGAGGCGCTATCCCGGCCAGTGCAGCACCGAGTGTTAGAGCACCGGCAACCAGCGTCAGGATCGCGCGCGGTCGGTGGGTTCTTGCCGCGCGGCCGAGCAGCGAGGCTCCAACCACCCCGGCGACGAATGCAGCCACCAGCGCACCCGCAATCACCGCAAAATGTCCACTGAGCGCAAGGCCAACGCCGAGCCGGGTCGAGTTTCCGCTCATGAAGGAAACGAAGAAGCCACCCGTGCCCAGAAACCCGATCGCATCAATATACCCCGCCAGCGCCGAAAGGCAGGCCGCTAGCAGGCGCACTTTGACGGGATAACGGGTCATAACGACCTGTTAACCGGTGTTGAGGATTTATGCGAGGGTCACGTGACGACGCCTCCCCTCTCCCTTTACCCCTCCGCCAGCGCGGCGCGGTCGCGTTCGGGAAGATATTCGCCCGTCGCGGCATAATAGACCATTTCGGCGACGTTGGTGGCGTGATCACCGATACGCTCGATATTCTTGGCCACAAACAGCAGGTGCGCGCACTCACTGATCGTCTTGGGATTTTCGACCATATAGGTGACGAGCGTCCGGAAGATGCTGTTATAGAAATTGTCGACCAGCACATCCCGTTCGATCACGGCAGACGCCAGCACGGCGTTGCGTGTTGCGAAGGCGTCGAGCGCGTCGTGAACCATTTCCCCGGCGATCTGCGCCATAGACGGCAACAGCGAAATCGGTTCGATCGTGCGGTGACCGCTGATCTGGCGCGAGCGCTTGGCGATGTTCTTGGCATAATCACCAATCCGCTCGATCACGCCGACGATCTTCAGCGCAGCGATCACTTCTCGCAGATCGTTCGCCATGGGCGCGCGCAGGGCAATGATCTGCACGACCAACTTTTCGACCTCGGCCTCGAGCGCATCGACGCGCAGATCGCCTTCGATGACGCGCTCGGCAAGGCCCGGTTCCTGTTTGACGAGCGCCTGCATCGCTTCGTCAAGTGCGAGCTCAACGCGGCCACCCATTTCGGCAACCAAGCCGCGCAGGCGATTGATTTCGTCGTCAAACGCGGAGACGGTATGCTGTTCAGCCATGTGTTCTGCTCCTTCGACGCGGCTCAGCCGTAGCGGCCGGTGATGTAATCCTTGGTGCGTTCTTCGCGCGGATTGGTGAAGATGTCGGTGGTGACGCCATATTCGACGAGATCGCCCAGGTGGAAAAAGGCTGTGCGCTGCGAAACGCGGGCGGCCTGCTGCATATTGTGAGTCACGATGACGATGGCGTAGCGACCACGTAGCGCGTGGATCAGCTCCTCGATCTTGGCAGTCGCGATAGGGTCGAGCGCCGAGCAAGGTTCGTCCATCAGGATCACTTCCGGCTCGACCGCGATGGCGCGGCCGATACACAAGCGCTGCTGCTGCCCGCCCGAAAGAGCGGTGCCGCTGTCACGCAGGCGGTCCTTCACCTCATCCCACAGGCCGGCACGGCGCAGCGAACTTTCGACGATCACGTCAAGGTCCGCCTTGCTTGTGGCGAGGCCGTGGATACGCGGGCCATAAGCGATGTTGTCGTAGATCGACTTGGGGAACGGGTTCGGTTTCTGGAACACCATCCCAACCCGAGCACGCAACTGCACAACGTCCATCGAGGACGCATAGATGTCCTCTCCATCGAGTGTGATTTCTCCGGTGACGCGGGCGCTGGCGACCGTGTCGTTCATGCGGTTGAGGGTCCGCAGGAAGGTGGATTTGCCGCAGCCCGATGGGCCGATGAAGGCGGTGACATTGTCCATGTCGATATCGATCGACACATCTTTGATCGCCTGTTTGGCGCCATAATAGACGTTCACATTGCGTGTCGTCATCTTGTGCTGGGCGACAGCCGCGTCGCCCGGAACGGTGTCTGTCGTCATGTCGAGGGCTACCATTTCTGTTCGAACCTGTTGCGGAGGATAATGGCGATGCTGTTCATCGTCATGAGGACGGCAAGCAGCACGATGATGGCGGCGGAGGTTTTTTCGACAAACCCCTGCGAGATTTCGTCCGACCAGAGGAAGATCTGTACCGGGAGCACGGTCGCCGGCTCGGTAAAGCTGCTGGGCGGCGTCGGAATGAAGGCGCGCATGCCGATCATCAGCAGCGGGGCGGTTTCACCCAGAGCCCGCGCCATGCCGATGATCGTCCCGGTCATGATACCCGGCAGCGCGAGCGGCAGGACATGGTGAAACACAACCTGCACAGGCGACGCGCCAATGCCCCTCGCTGCGTCGCGGATAGACGGCGGCACCGACTTGATAGCGTTGCGCCCGGCGATCACGATCACGGGCATGGTCATCAGTGCGAGCGTCAGGCCGCCCACCACCGGCGCGCTGCGCGGCAGATGCATGAAATTGAGGAACACGGCGAGACCCAGCAGACCGAAAATGATCGAGGGAACGGCGGCGAGGTTGTTGATCGACACCTCGACGATGTCCGTCCACATGTTGCGCGGAGCAAATTCTTCCAGGTACAGCGCCGTCAGCACACCGATCGGGAAGCTGAGGCCGAGCGTGACCGCCATGGTCAGCAACGACCCCTTGAGCGCGCCCCAGATGCCGACCGTCTCCGGATCACTGGAGTCGGTACCGGTCAGGAACTGCCAGCTCAGGCCATGGACGCCGTCTGCCAGCATTGACCAGAGGAGGAAGGCCAGAAAGAACACGGCAAGCACCACGGCGGCGAGGCCCGTGAACTGGAACATTTTCTCCGTGCGGTTGCGGCTCGCGAGACGCTGACGCATCTTGGACGAGGCAGACCAATCGGTCGGCTTGCGTTCCATATTCGTCGCGATGGCGATGGCGGAGGCGGGTTCGGTCATTATTCGTAGGCCTCCCGATAGCGCTTCACGATGCTGAGCGCGATGACATTGAGGATCAGCGTGACGATGAACAGCACCAGCCCAAGCGCGAAGGCGGAGAGCGTCTTGGCGCTGTCGAATTCCTGATCGCCGGTCAGCAGCTGCACGATCTGTGTGGTGACGGTGGTGACGCTGGCAAACGGATTGGCCGAAAGGTTGGCGGCCATGCCGGCGGCCATCACCACGATCATCGTTTCGCCGATGGCGCGGCTGACCGCGAGCAATATGCCGCCGACGATACCGGGCAGCGCAGCGGGAACGAGCACCTTGCGCACCGTTTCGGATTTGGTCGCGCCCAGCGCCAGTGCCCCATCGCGCATGGAGGCCGGGACAGCGGCGATGCTGTCGTCCGACATGGACGAGATCAACGGGATGATCATCACGCCCATGACGAGCCCTGCGGACAAAGCGCTCTCGGACGTAGGGTTTTCCATGCCAAGCATCAGCGCGAATTCGCGCACCGCCGGGCCGAGTGTAAGCGCAGCGAAATAACCGTAGACGACCGTCGGAATACCCGCGAGGACTTCGAGCGTGGGCTTGAGCCATTTGCGGACAGTCGGGCGGGCGTATTGGGTGAGATAAATTGCCGTCAGCACGCCAATCGGGATCGCGATGATCATGGCGATGATCGCGCCGATAAATACCGTGCCCCAGAAGAGCGGCACCGCGCCGAAACCATTGGTCTGGCCCGGGACGATATCGGTCGTCGGCGACCAGTGGGTACCGAACAGGAACTCGGTGACCGGAACCTGCCGAAAGAACAGGCTGGTTTCAAACAGCAGTGACGCAACAATACCGAAGGTCGTGACGAGGGCAACGAGCGACGCGGCCATCAGGCAGACCATCACGATCGTTTCGACACGGTCACGGGCGCGGAAATCGCGGCGGATGCACAGATAGCCCGCGGCAAACCCGGCAAGCACCAGCACCAGCGTGAGGATAAAGCCAATGAGGTTGAAATGCTGGATCGCCGCGGTGATCGGCTTCACCAATTCGTAGGATGCCGGATTGAACGCCGCCTCGATCGTGCCATCGGCAAGGCCCCTCGCCTCACCAATGATCGCCTCGCGGTCGATTTCCGCCGCCGGAAGGGTCTTTGCGACCGGGCTGGCGAGCACGGCGCGCATGACGAATGTGTCGGAAATGGTCGGCCAGATGCAGGCCATGACGAACGCCGGTCCGCCGGTGCACAAGGCAAGAAATGCGCCATAATGGCCGGGCAGAGCGGGCATCCGCGAACGCGGGTCGCCCCCTCCTCCACTGGCACGACCGATCGCCTGCGCCTTGCGGCGTCCGAGGAACGAAGCCACAACCGCCGCCAGTATTGCAATCAGGAACATGTGAAAGCTCGACACTCTATATCCCCATATTCCAGGCGGGCGCCCTGCCCATCCAAGCACTTTCCGCCTGCCGGGCCGATTGGCCCAGACAGGCGGAAAGTGTCAACCGATCTTATCAGAAGTCGAACTGCGCGCGTAGGGCGATCGCATCGCTCGAGTAGCTCCGTTTGTCGACTGTCTTGGTCGACGTCGGCTTGACCGACGCGGCCTTCGGACCCCCCTCCACTTCCGTGTGGATGTAGTTCAACAGGAACCGGACATAATCGTTCGGGATCCATGTCAGACCAGCCAGATATCCGGTCTGCGTACCGCCACGGGCGAGACTGTTCGACGCGGTCGCAACGCCGGTGGTGAAATTGTTGCTGAACCCAATCTGCAGCTTATCCGAATTAAGGTCGAGATAGTCGACACGACCCAGGATCTGGAATGCGCCCATGCCGCCCTTATCGACGGGGTTGAGCACCTTGGTGCGATCCCATGTGCCATTCTTGTACCCGCGGGTTTCGCCAGTCAGGAAGTAGCCAACTTCGAAATGTCCGCCCCAGAAGGTCGGGTTGCCGCTCGCGACAAGCTGCGTGTTGGTCGTGAACTGATCACGGCTGACAAGGCGATCGCCTGCGCTGTAGGACCGGACCTTGACCAACTGTGCTTCACCGCCGACATGCAGCGAATTGAACACGCCGTAAAGTTCAACACCGAAGATATCGTCACCCTTGGCCGCGAAGCTGGTTGTGTCCGCAAAGCGCTGACCGGTCGTCTGCAGGAACGGGCGGGCGCGGTACTGGACGAGCTGGCCGGTGGAAGGCGAACCCGCACCCGCAGTCAGGGCGGTCGAGCCGTTATTCTCCTGGAACTCGCGATGCTGCCAGTTCAGTCCAATGTGGACAAAACCCGGACCGACATAGGGTGTATAAGTAGCGCGAGCTGCACCGATCCATCCCTTGTTATCGAGCGAGGCGTCGATCGAGTGCGCGGCAAACAGACCGCCGTCGAGGCGGAACAGATTGTCTTTGCTCTTGTAGCCGACGACGAGGCCAAGGCGACGGGTGTTGCCGAACGCGTCGTTGATCTGCGCGCGCTCGATGAACGACGACCAGCGCGAGCTGGTGATCTGCTCCATACCATCGAGCGATTCCTGGTTACCCAGCGTCAGGGTGAGCGGACCTTTCTTCGGGTTCCAGCTCATCACGACGTCGCCAAATCCTACCGCGCTGTTCGCAAAATCCACTTCTGCCTTGTACCCGAACTCGCCAGGGAGCGTGCCTTCGACTCCGAGGCGAATGCGACGAACGCGGGTGTTGAAGCCGTAATCACGCGGGTTCTGGAAATCCGGCGTGCTCATGTAGGACGTGTCCATCATGAAGCGCCCACGCACCTTGAACGTGAAACCCGCATCATTGTCAGCAAACAGCGGAGCACCCTTCCATGCGGGGGTGTTCTTGGCCTGCGCTTTCTTCATCTCGTCAACCTGCGTTTGCAGGGCTTCGAGCTGGGCCTGAAGCAACGCCATCTTGGCGTCGGCGTCGCTTGTCTTGGCTTCGGCGTCAGAGACGCTCTGGAGCGATGGATCATCGGGCGACGGAGCGTCGGCCGGCGGTTCGGCTTCCTGCGGGGCTTGCTGCGCAAAAGCGACGGTCGGCAAAGCGAACGCGGTGGAGACGAGCAGAAGGGCTCGCAAAGCAGTGCGGTTCATAAATTCCCCCTTTGGGTCAGAATGCTAGAGCGGGTTGGGAGCCGGTGACTTTCCCTGCCGACCCGAAAACCCCCGTAAAAATAAGCAATCTGTCCCGCCCGGCTTGTCGTGGCGGGCGGGACAGAGATTCCGGTTATTTGAGCACGGCGCCGTTCATCGGCGTCAGCGTCGTACCAAACTTGGCAGCGCGGCTGCGGATGGCGTCCGGCGATGCCACAATCCCGGCATTCTTGAGATAGCCATTGGGACCGAAAGTACCCTCCTTCACATATTCCGCGACGAACTGACGGATGCCGGGAATGGCCTGCGCATGCGCATTCTTCACGTAGATGTAGAGCGCGCGGGCGCCGGGATATTTGAAGGTCGAGATCGTCGCATAGGTCGGCTCGACCCCGTTCAGAGAGACGCCGCGCAGGCGTGATGCGTTCTCTTCCAGATAGCTGTAGCCGAAGAAACCTACAGCCGTCGGATCACCTTCGAGCTTCTGCACAATCAGGTTGTCGTTCTCGCCTGCGTTGATATAGGCGCCGTCTTCGCGGATGCCCTTGCAGATCTTGTTATACTGGGCTTCGTTGGTTTTCTTTAATGCAACGACCGACGGGTTCGTGTCGCACACCGGGTTCATCAGCAGATCCTCGATCGAGGAACGCGTGCCGCTGGTCGTTGGCGGACCATAGACGCGGATGGGCAACGCAGGCAGGCTGGGATTCACGTCCTTCCAGGTCTTCGCGCGGTTCGGCTTGCCAAACGGAGCGGCCGCGATCGCCATGTAGACGTCCTTGACGCTGACGTTGCGCAGCTGACCGTTCTTGGTCTGGGCGAGCGTCAGGCCGTCGAGGCCAACCTGGATTTCGGTGATTTGCGATACGCCATTCGCGGCGCAGGTCTTGAATTCCGACGCTTTCATGCGGCGCGAGGCATCCAGAATGTCCGGGTGCTGGGCGCCCACACCCGCACAGAACAGCTTGGCGCCAGCGCCAGTACCGGTCGATTCGACGATCGGCGCGGGGACATTGCGGTTGGCGGCGGCGAAGCGTTCCGACACGGCTTTGGTGAACGGATACACCGTCGAAGAGCCGACGACGCGGATGTTGCGGCGCATCTGCGCGGAAGCGGGAACGGCAACGACCGCGGCAAGCGTGGTGGCCAGAAAAATCTTGGTGCTGAGCTTCATTTCGCCCTCTTGGTCCATGGTCACTCCCCCTGCGGAAGTGTCTCACCGGCCACTAGGGAGATTCGGAGACCGAATCGTGACACATCTATTACAGTTATGTGACAGGCCCATCTGGTGGGCCGCTGTCCCTGTCCGACCCTGCAGATTGCTAGGGTTCCAGTACCATCTCGCCATTTTCCACCCGCCAACTTTTCAGGCGCGAAAGGAAGTTCATCCCGAGCACGTTGACGTCACCCAGGCTTTCAGAAACCACAATGCCCAAATCGCTGGCTTGGATGGGCCCCACATGAAGGCTCGCGATTGACGAACGCCGCGCTTCGACCACCCCATTGGCGGTCTGCATCATCATCGGTGGGGCAAAGGCATCGATGTTGAGCCCCGCGCGCTTGGCGTCTTCCACCCCCACGGCCGTGATGGTCGCGCCGCTGTCGATCAGGAAACGGGTGGAGGTGCCGTTGATCTGCGCGTCGGCCCAGTAATGCCCGTCAGGCGCCTGCGCGATGCGCAGTGTCTGGCCGACGACCTTCTGCATCGACTGGCCGGTCACTTCGCTGCGGACGCGGCTGGCAACACCCATCAGTTCGTTGCGATAGCTGAATATCACCAGCGCGATGCCAAAAATAACGATCCATGAGAGCACCATTCCGAGCGCACTTCGCAGCGAAAAACGGCGCGACAACAGGGCGGACCCGACCAGCACCAGGGCCAGAACATACCAAATGACATCCGCGCTCTGGGCGGCGTTCATGGCTCGAGGATCAGGCCGTCATGGGCCGGGCGGACGGTGTCGGGCAGCATCGCGCACAGGCTATCATAATCCATGCTCTGGTCCATATGCGTCAGGAACGCGCGGCCCGGTTGCAGCTTGGCGATCGCATCGAGCGTGAGCGCAAGATGCGCGTGCGTGGGGTGCGGCGCGACGCGCAAGGCATCGACAATCCAGACATCCACCCCTGCAAATAACGCCACCATAGCGCTCGTTACTTCATGAAAATCTGTAGAATACGCCACGCTCTTCCCATTGTGTGAAAAGTGAAAACCGGTGGAGAAAATCGAACCATGGGGCTGGTCCACGCAACGGATCGCGACGTCGCCGACCGTCAATGCGTCGGGCAGAACGGCGGCGTCGATGATCGGTGGATAGCCATCCCGCCCGTCAAACGCGTATGCGAAGCGGCGCTGAAGCAGCTCGAGCGGCTCGCGCCGGGCGAAGGCGGGGATCCGCTGGCGACGGCTATGGAAAAGTTGGCGAACGTCGTCGATGCCATGGCAATGGTCGGCATGATCGTGCGTCCACAGGATCGCGTCGACCGCATCGACATCGGCGTCGAGAAGCTGCGCGCGCATATCGGGTGAGGTATCGACAAGAATGCGCGTGGTGTCGGTTTCGACAAGGATCGACGCGCGCGTGCGGCGGTTCTTCGGGTTGGCGGGGTTGCATGCGCCCCAGTCATTGCCGATACGGGGCACGCCGGACGAGGTGCCGCATCCCAAGATCCGCGCGCGCAGAGTCATGCGGCCTTGGCAAACAGCGCGAAGAAATTGGTGGTGGTTGCCGCCACCAGATCGTCCAGCGTTTCACCACGCAAGGTCGCCAGAAAACGCGCCGTGTCGGCTACGAACGCCGGTTCGCACGGCCTTCCCCGATGTGGTACCGGTGCGAGGAACGGCGAGTCCGTCTCGATGAGCAGCCGGTCGAGCGGCAGGCGCGCAGCGGTCTCCTGAAGATCCTTGGCGTTCTTGAACGTCACAATCCCGGAAATACTGATGAACAGACCCAGTTCCATAGCGGCGTCCGCAAAGTCTCCGGACGCGGTGAAACAGTGGATCACGCCCGTGAAGGCACCCTGCCCCATTTCGTCGCGCAGGATAGCGATCGTGTCCTCCTCCGCATCACGGGTATGGATGATGATCGGAAGTGCGGTGTCGCGCGCCGCGCCGATGTGCGCGCGAAAACTCGCCTGCTGGCGCGCGCGATCGCTCTTGTCGTAATAATAATCAAGGCCGGTTTCCCCGATGCCGACGACCCGCGGGTGCGCCGCTCGCGTAACGAGCTGTGCCCTATCGACATCGGGATGTTCGTCCGCCTCATGCGGGTGAATACCGACGCTCGCCCAGACATCCTCTTCCCGCTCCGCCGCACCGATAACCGCATCCCACTCGCTCGCGCGGGTCGAGATGTTGAGCATACCGGTTACGCCCGCGGCGCGCGCGCGCGTCAGGACGCCGTTGGGATCCTCGACCAAGCCTTTGTAATTGAGATGGCAATGGCTATCGATCATGCTCCGGCTTCGTCCTCGGTGAGTTCGAGGCGCGGGAACAGCGGCTTGGGTGGGGACAGGGTGAACCCGGATGCACGCAGGTCGGCGTACCAGTCGGACGCCAGTCCTTCATAGGTCCGCGCCTCAGCAGGAACGCCCATCTGGTCAAGAAGATTGGCTGCGCTCGCCGGGATGATGGGTTGGATCGCGATGGCAAGTTGGCCGATTGCATTATAAAGCACCGCAAGCACCGCCTCCATTCGTTCCGGGTCGGTCTTGCGTAGTGCCCACGGCGCCTGCGCGTCGATGTAGGCATTGCAGGCGAAGACAGCACGCATCCACTCTTCGATTGCCGTTGACGGGGCAAGTCCTGCCAGTTCCCTTGGGACGAGAGTATGACATGCATCTTGGACAACGCCTTGAAGCTGATGATCCGCAGTGTGGGAACTGCCTTCAACCGCCCAGGGCAACCGCCCCTCCAGATTCTTCGCAATAAAGCTCAAGGTACGTTGCGCCAGATTACCAAAGCTATTGGCGAGATCTGAATTTGCCCTCTGAACAATTGCTTCTGCACTATAGCTGCCATCATTTCCGAAAGTGACTTCGGACAGCAGGAAATAGCGCAGTTGGTCCACCCCGAAACGCTCGGCCAGCTCCAGTGGATCGGCAACGTTGCCCACCGATTTTGACATCTTCTCACCCCGGTTGAGGAGGAAACCGTGGCCGAACACTTGGCTGGGCAGCGGCAGCTTGGCGCTCATCAGGAATGCCGGCCAGTAGACCGCGTGGAAGCGTACAATGTCCTTGCCGATAATGTGCAGAATATCGCCGCCTTCTGCCCAGTATTTCGCCATGCGTTCGGCGTCGTCGGGATAGCCGCTGCCGGTGAGGTAGTTGGTGAGCGCGTCGACCCACACATACATGACGTGATTGTCGCCATTGGGTACCTTGACGCCCCAGTCGAAGCTGGTGCGGGAGACGCTCAGGTCGGACAGGCCGCCCTCGACGAAGCGCATGATTTCATTGCGGCGGCTATCCGGCTGGATGAAATCCGGCTGGCTGGCGTAGAGATCGAGCAAAGGCTGCTGATATTTCGACAGGCGGAAGAACCAGCTTTCCTCCACGTTCCATTCGACGGGCGTCCCCTGCGGCGAGAGCTTGGCGCCGCCCTCCCCCTCGACCAGTTCCTTTTCGTCGTAAAAGGCTTCGTCGCGGATCGAGTACCAGCCTTCGTAGCGATCAAGATAGAGGTCGCCATTCGCCTCCATCGCGGCCCACAAGGCCTGGCTGGCGCGGTGATGATCCGGCTCGCTCGTGCGGATAAAGCGGTCATAAGAAATGTTAAGAGCATCATCCATCTGACGGAAATAGGCGGACATTTCGTCCGCCAGCGCCAGCGGCTCGATCCCGCGTGCGCGGGCGGCCTGCGCCATTTTCAGCCCATGCTCATCCGTGCCCGTCTGAAAGAACACATCGCGCCCCATCATCCGCTGGAACCGCGCGAAGGCGTCGGTCGCGATCGCCTCATAGGCATGGCCGATATGCGGCCGCCCGTTGGGGTAGCTGATGGCGGTAGTGATCGTGAACGGTTTGGCCATGTGGGACTATATGCTCGCTGGCAGGAAGGGATCTCTTGTCCCTCTAGCGCCAGTCTCACCTCGGTCCAAGGCGTTTATCGAGAGGGTCAGACCTCTGCGGTCTGCCGCGCAAGACTGGCGACCTGGCTACACAACTCGAACACCACCGTTGCAGGATCGAGCGACAGGAGGATCGCTCCGCCCGCGAGCCTGCGCGCTTCGTCCCATGCGGCAAGCGACGTCGCGAGCGCATCGCCGTGCCGTGCACGGGCCTGCGCCGCGATAAAGGCCGGGGCGTGCTCCAGAAAGGCGACGAAACGGAGCCGCGCGCTTTTGAGGGCGAGGGATTGGGCGAGCGTCAGACGTTCGGCATTGTCGGGGTCGCCGGTGGCGGCGATGCGGGCCAGCGCGGCGTTCATTTCCGCTATCCCGAGCCCGGCAAAGCCCAGCGCACGGCCCGGCGATCCGTTGCCAATTTCGATGAGACCCGCAAGCTCGTGATCGGGTAGATCCGGCCTTGCATCGGCCAGAGCGCGTCGCATCGTGCTCTCGTCCAGCGCGGAAAAACGCAGCATGCGGCAGCGCGAGCGGATCGTGGGGAGCAGGCGCGAGGGCGCGTGGCTGACCAGCAGAAAGACGACACCCTGGGGCGGCTCTTCCAGGCTCTTGAGCAAAGCGTTGGCGGCGCCGCGTTCCAGGTCGTCCGCACTATCAATGAGGATGACGCGGCGGCTGGCAATCGACGGCGCGCTTTCGAGCAGGCGATGCAGGCCGCGCACCTGATCGACGCTGATATTGCGGGCGAGATCGCCATTGTCCTTTTCGACGCGTGAAAGTTCGGCATAATCGGGGTGGGTCCCGGCGGTGAACAAATGGGCGGCGGGGTGATGATCGGGAACCTCGCCTGCCTCCCCGGCAAGCAGGCTGAGCGCGATCGACCGGGCAACGCTCGCCTTGCCGATGCCTTCCGAACCCGCGAGAATCCAGCCGTGATGCATGCGACCCGAAGCCGCAGCGTCGAGCAGTTCCGCGCGCTGGAGATCATGGCCGAGAATGCGTGAGAATGACGTCATGACAGCAGATCCGCCAGATCCGCGATGAGCCGCGCGGTGACGGCATCGGGCGCGCCGCTGGCGTCGATCATGCGTACGCGGACGGTATCCTCAGCGGCGTAGGCGGCGAAGGCGTCCGCCACCCGGCGGTGATAGGCGGCATCCCGCGCGCCGAACCGGTCGCTAGCACCCTGATCGCGCCACCGCGCGCGGTCCAGCGCCTCGTCCTGCGGGAGCGCGAGGATGTAGGTGCGGTCGGGCAGCAGCCCCTGCGATCCGATGCGATGCAGCGTCATGATGTCGTCATCGGCAAGGCCGCTGGCTCCGCTCTGGTACGCCCGGCTGCTGTCGATGAAGCGGTCGGACAGTACCCATTGCCCGGCATCCAGAGCGGGGACGATGCGTTTTTCGAGATGGTCGGCGCGCGCTGCGGCGAACAGCAGCGCTTCGGCGCGCGGCCCCCAGCGCCCGGCATCGCCGGTGAGCAGCAGCGTGCGGATCGCCTCTGCGCCTTCGCTACCGCCTGGTTCGCGGGTTTCCACGACTTCCTTGCCCTGCCCGCGCAGATAGGTGGCAAGGGCGCGGAGCTGGGTCGACTTGCCGGCCCCCTCCCCGCCTTCCAGCGTGATGAAGCGGCCGCGGCTCACCCGAACAGCGACTTGAGGCCGTTCCACAGGCGGCCGAAGAACCCGGCCTCGGCGACATCTTCACCCGCAACGAGCGGCATGACCTGCGGATCGGTGTCGGGGGTCGAAACGATCAGCTGGGCGATCTGCTGTCCCTTGGCGATGGGCGCCTTGATCGGGCCGGTGTAGACGACCTTCACGCTGATGTTGCCGGACGCCGAAAGCGGCAGGGTGACAGCAAGATTGCGCGGAGCGACAAGCGGTACAGAGGTGGCGCTGCCCTGCTGCACCTCGGCGGTCTCGACCGTCGCACCTTGGCGGAACAGGGGCTGCGCGCGCCACGATTTGAAGCCCCAGTCCATGAAGCGCACGGACTCCTCGATGCGACCGTTGAAACTGGTGAGGCCAGCGACGACCATAACGAGGCGACGGCCGTTCTGCTCGGCAGAGCCAGTGAAGCCATAGCCCGCTTCTTCCGTGTGGCCGGTTTTCAGCCCGTCCGCGCCCGCGATCTTTCCGAGGATCGGGTTGCGGTTATCCTGCTTGATCTCGTTCCCGCCCATGGTCTTGCCCCATGTAAAGGAGCGCGTGGCGTAGAATTTGCGGTAGAGATCCGGTGTTTCCTGAACGGTTGCGGCGGCCAGATGAGCCAGGTCCCGCGCGGTCACATAGGTGCGGCCTTCGTCCGGCCAGCCGTTGCTGGTGCCGAAATGGCTGTTGGCGAGACCGAGCCGTGCGGCTTCCTTGTTCATGAGGTCGGTGAAGGCCTGCTCTGTCCCGGCGATTCCTTCGGCCAGAACAACGCACGCGTCATTGCCCGACAGGGTAACGATACCGTGCAGCAGATTTTCGACCGACACCTGTTCGTTGGGCGAAAGGAACATGGTCGATCCCGCCGCCGGGCCATGCCATTGCTGCCAGGTTTCCGGGCGCACGGTGATCATCTGGTTGAGGCGAAGCTTGCCTTCCTTGATCAGCTTGAAGGCAACATGCACCGTCATCATTTTCGCCATCGACGCGGGCGGAATGCGGGTCTCCGCCCCCTTGTCGTAGAGCACCGCGCCGGACGAGAGATCCTGCATATAGGCAATGGGCGCGGCGCTCTCATAGGGCGGCGCATTGGCGACCAGCGGGTCGAGCGAAACGGTCAGGAACAATATGCCGAGTGCGAGCTTCTTCATCGGGCCTCTCTGGTGCGGTGCAATTCCGGTTTGCGAATCCGGGCTATACGCCAGAGCAGCGCGAAGTGCAGCTATTCGTTTACCATGATACGCGCGCCGGGAAAGCCGGACGCGGCGGCGCGCTTTACGCCTTCGGCCGCTGCGGCTTCGCTGGGATAAGGGCCGTAGCGGACCCGCCAGAGCGCGCCGGATGGCGATGCGGTAGCGCCGATACGTTTTGCCGCCGCTGCGGCCCGTTCGCGCGAGGAGAAAGCGGCGGCCTGTACGACATAGGAGATCCCGGCCTGCGGGACGGCTGGTTTGGGCAATGCAACAGGTTTCGGCGCAACGGACGCCTGAGCTTTGGGCGGAACGAGCGCGACCACGGGCGCGGGAGGCAGGCTGCCCGGTGCTGCCTGCAGCTTGCTGCGCAGGGCAACAAGCAAAGGCGCGGGCGTTTCGAGTCTTTCAGCCGCCCTGCCTCCGGCGCGCAATGTCGCCCGTTCCTGATCCGGTGGATTGACGCGGCGCACGCGCACGGCGGCGGCCCCGCCACCCGCAATCCCCAGTTGCTCCGCCGCCCCGCGCGACAGGTCGATCAGCCGATCGTTGGAAAAGGGACCGCGATCGTTCAATCGCACCAGGATTGTCCGCCCGTTGTCGAGCGCCGTCACCTCCACATAGCTTGGCAGCGGCAGGGTCTTGTGCGCGCCGCTGATGCCGCCGGGGTTGAAGCGCTCACCATTGGCCGTCGCGTTGCCGCCGACTTCCTCGCCATACCAGCTCGCATAACCGACCTCGTCGTAGCTGGGCGGATCGGCGGGCGTGTAGGTAACGCTCCCAACCTGATAGGGATTGCCGATCTTGACGGGTAAGTCCTGCACCACGGCACGGGGTGGAGATGGACGTGCGGCGGGCGGCGGCCCGGCTTCCCGCTTTCCCACGATCCCGCTACAGGACCCCAGCGCCAGCGCCGCTCCCCCGAGCAGTGCTATAGTCCTAATCGTCGACAGCATCCGCCAATAGCCCCACCGATAGCCCGTAGAAGTTCGAACAATTATAATCGAGGATCGCCCGATAATTACTGGTTAACAGATAGGCGGTTTTTCCCGGCCCGTCCGGTTCGAGCAGCGTGGCGAAGGCCGTATCCGCGATGGCGGACGGCCCCATCGGCATCACGCCCCGCGCACGCCATTCGGCGATGGTCAGCCAGCGGCTATGCCGCTCGAACACGCGGGGACAGCGGGCGGGCACCGTATGATTGGCGACGCTCGTGCGATCGAAGGAAGCCGGAACACTCGCCGCAACGCCCCAGGGCTGGCCCTTGCGCCACCCGGCGTCGACGAAATAATTGGCGATGGACGCAAGCGCATCGGCCTGGCTGGTCCATATGTCGATCTTCCCATCGCCATCCCCATCCCGCGCCACGCGCAAATAGACGGAGGGCAGGAACTGCGGATAGCCGGTCGCCCCGGCCCAGCTCCCCACCAGCCGCTCACGGGGCACGCCATTATCGAGCATTTTCAATGCAGCGAGAAACTCCGGCTCGAACAGATCGCGCCTCCGCCCTTCGTAGGCCAAAGTCGCGAGCGAGCGCAGCAGGTCGAAAGTGCCGGTATAGCTGCCGTAGCTCGTTTCATGGCCGAAGATTGCGACCATGATGCTTTCCGGAACGCCTGTCTGCTGCTCGATCTGCATCAGTTGCGCGCGGCTGGCGCCATAAACCCGCCGTCCCCCCGCAATGATCGCGGTGTTGATGTGCTGGCGGCGATACGGCTCGAAATCCGGGATCGGCGAATCGATCGGTCCACCGGGCTGCGCCTGATCGAGCTGGACCACGCGGGGATTGGGGGTGAGCGTGGGGAAGACCCGGTCAATCGTCGCGCCGCTGATCCCCATCGCCTGCGCGCGCGGGCGCAAACCGGCAAGATAGGACTGGAACGCTGCGTCGGGAACGAATGCGGCAACAGGAGGCGCGGCCGTAGTCGCCGAATCGGCCTGCGCGAGAGCCGCGCTAACGCCGATCGAAGCCGATCCCGGCATCAGCGAAAGCAAGGCGATCGAAAGGGCGGAAAGCGAGGGACGAAAGCGGATCATACGCGCAGTGTGGCACAGTCTCCGCCAAAGGTGAATCCCTCTTTCGCCCCGTCTTTGGCGCGCTCTGTCGGCCTGCAAAGAAATGCTTGGGTTTCCCCGCACTCGCCGATATGAAGACCGCGCTCCGCACGCGCGGGCAGCGGACAGGTGGCCGAGTGGTTTAAGGCAGCGGTCTTGAAAACCGCCGTGGGTGGAAGCTCACCGTGGGTTCGAATCCCACCCTGTCCGCCATACCCTCACCCCACCCTCAGCTGCGCCGCGAGCGCCAGCATACGGTCGGCGATTTCGCGTTCGCCCAGCACCACATTGTGGGCGCCATGGGCTTTCAGGTGGCGGACTTCTGCGTCGGAATGTGCCCGCGCGATCACGGCGAGGTCGGGATTGAGGCGACGCGCATGTTCGGCGATGCCGCCCGCCTCGAACCCTTCCGGGATAGCGATGATCAGCTTGCGGGCGGCGCGGATGCCTGCTTTTTCGAGGATGACGGGGTCAGCTGCGTTGCCGACGACAACGACATACCCGTCCGCTTTCGCCTGCCGCGCGATGTCGTCCTGATCCTCCACGATGACGATGGCGCGCCCGGCCTCGCGCGTTCCGGCGGCGACGAGCCGCCCGACCGCGCCATAGCCGATCACGACCAGATGCTCGCGGCGTTCGGCCTCGCGCTCGACCTCCACGGCGGCGGCGCGTGCCGCATCGACATGACGGGCCTTGTCGAGCGATCCGGCCGCGACGGCGAAGATCACCGGGTTGGCGAGGATCGAGATAATCGCGCCGCCCAGGATCAGGTCGCGCGCTTCTGGAGGAATAAGGCCAAGGCCCGTGCCGAGGCTGGCAAGGATGAACGAGAACTCGCCGATCTGCGCCAGGCTGGCCGAGACGATCAGCGCCGTGCGGTTGGGGTGGCCGAAAACGCGAACGATGATGAACGCAACGATGGACTTGCCGAACAGGATTATCGCGACGGTCCCTAGCAACGGCCAGGGCTGTTCGATCACGACGTGCGGGTTGAAGAGCATGCCGACCGAGACGAAGAACAGCACGGCAAAGGCGTCGCGCAGCGGGAGTGTTTCTTCGGCGGCGCGGCGGCTTAGCGGCGTTTCGCCCAGGATCATGCCCGCGAAGAACGCGCCGAGCGCGAAGGACACATCGAAGATGAACGAGGCCCCGAAAGCCACGCCCAGCGCAACGGCCAGCACGGCGAGGCGGAACAGCTCCCGCGAACCGGAATGCGCCGCCCAGTGGAGCAATGCGGGGATGAGCCGCTTCCCGATCAGCAGCATCACGACCACGAAGCCGACGACCTTGAGCAGCGCCTCACCCAGCGTGTAGGCGATGTCGCCGGTCGAAACAGCGCCGCCCTTCATGATGCTGGCGAGCACCGGCAACAGCACGATGGCAATGACCATGACGAGATCTTCGACGATCAGCCAGCCGATGGCGATGCGCCCCTGCTGTGTGTCGACCAGCTTGCGCCCCTGCAACGCCCGCAGCAAGACAACCGTGCTCGCGACCGAGAGCGCGAGGCCGAACACCAAGCCGGTTGCGAGTGTCCAACCCATTGCCAGCGCCAAGAGCGCGCCCATGGCGATCGCCGCCGCGATCTGCACGATCGCTCCGGGAACGGCGATGTTCTTGACGGACAGGAGATCGCGCAGCGAGAAATGCAGCCCGACGCCGAACATCAGCAGGATGACGCCCAGCTCGGCCAGTTCGTTGGCGAGGCCGCTATCGGCGACGAACCCCGGCGTGAACGGTCCGATGAGGACCCCTGCAAAGAGATACCCCACAAGCGGCGAAATTCGCAGCCGGTGCGCGAGCGCACCCATGGCAAATGCGACGACAAGCCCCGCGACGATGGTTCCTATGAGCGGGGTATGATGAGGCATGATTTCCTGTCGGTTGGCGGGATGAGGATCGAGCCTCTAGGAGGGAAAGCCGGACGGACCTGAACTGTTCCAATACCCGACTATAGGAAACTGGGCAAAATCAGCAATATGGCGGGAGTGGTTTGTCGACGGAGCCGCCGTCGTTTGATGGAATTAATGGAAATCCCGCGACGGCGGGATGATGCGTACATCGCGAGGATGACCGTGGGTGCGTGGTCGCTGGGGATGCAGCACTTCGTCGCCCCGACCGGCCGGGGACGGCATGCCGCCATGGGTTAGATGATCGAGCAGTGCCGTGCGATCGATGACCCTATCCGCCATCAGGTGCACAACCCCTTCCTTGCTTTTCTGGATAGTCCCTTCGATCATCATGAGGCGGGCAGACATGACCGCACGGCGCTGTCGCTCCATGTCGCGCGCCCACAGCAGGGCGTTGACGATGCCGCTCTCGTCCTCGATGGTGATGAACACGGCATTGCCCTTGCCCGGGCGCTGGCGGGTCAGCACGACGCCCGCCACCTTTACCTTGCGCCCATCCGGGGCGACGTTGGCAGCGGCGCAGGACAACGCCCCTTCCCTGTCGAGAACCCCGCGCAGGAACTGCATGGGATGCCCCTTGAGCGACAGGCGCGCGGTCTGATAATCCGTCACCACCTCTTCCGGCAGCGGCATGACTGGCAGGTTGGCGTCGGGCTCCTGCGCCATTTCCGGGGCATCCAGCGCCGCGAACAACGGAAGCTGCCCCGGCGGCATGCGCCGCACGTTCCACCCGGCCTTGCGGCGGCTCTGCCCGAGCGAACCGAACGCATCCGCATCAGCGAGCAGGCGCAGCGCGCGGGGCGGCAGCGCGGCTCTGTGGGCGACTTCTTCGATGCTCGCGAAAAGGCTCCTGCCCCGGACCGCGACCAGCGCTTCCGCCCATTCTTCGCGAAATCCGTCGAGCCGCGAAAAACCGAGGCGGATGGCGAGAGCGCCGGTTTCCGTTCTCTCCAGCCCACTGTCCCACAGGCTCGCGTTCACATCCACCGCGCGCACGTCCACCCCGTGGGCACGCACGTCCTGCACCAGTTGCGCGGGAGCGTAGAACCCCATGGGCTGACTGTTGAGCAAGGCGCAGGTAAACACCGCCGGGTGGCGGCATTTCAGCCACGAAGACACATAGGCCAGCCAGCCAAACGCCTGCGCATGGCTTTCGGGAAAGCCATATTCGCCAAAACCCTTGATCTGCGTGAAGCAGCGCTCGGCGAACTCGGGATCGTAGCCCCGCACGACCATGCCCTCGATCATCTGCTGCTGATAGCGGTGAATGGTGCCATGGTTGCGAAACGTCGCCATCGCCCGGCGCAAACCATCGGCCTGCGCGGGCGTGAAACCGGCGGCGGTGATCGCGAGCTTCATCGCCTGTTCCTGGAACAGCGGCACACCCAGCGTCTTTTCCAGCACGTTGCGCAGCTCGTTGGGATCATGGGGGGGAGCGGGCGCCGGATATTCCACCGCCTCTTCCTTGTTGCGCCGTCGCAAATAGGGGTGAACCATGCCGCCCTGAATGGGGCCAGGGCGGACGATCGCGACCTGAATGACGAGATCGTAAAGGCGATCGGGTTTCATGCGTGGCAGCATGGCGATCTGTGCCCGGCTTTCGACCTGGAAGGTGCCGATGCTGTCGCCGCGTTGGAGCATCCGGTACACAGCCGGATCTTCCAGTGGCACATTCTGGAGCGTGAAATCGCCGATCCCCTGCGTGCGCAGCAGGTCGAAACTCTTGCGGATGCACGTCAGCATGCCGAGCGCCAGAATATCGACCTTCATCAACCCCAGCGCATCGATATCGTTCTTGTCCCATTCGATAAAAGTCCGGTCGGGCATGGCGGCGTTGTGGATCGGCACCAGTTCGTCCAGCCGCCCTTCGGTCAGCACGAACCCGCCGACATGCTGAGACAAATGACGGGGAAAGCACAGCAATTGATCCACCAGCGCCTTCAGCCGTGCAATTTCCGGATTGTCGATGGTGAAGCCCGCCTCTTCCACCCGGCTTTCCGGTACGTCATCGCCCCAATTGCCCCAGATGGTGGAGGCGAGCCGCGCCGTCACATCCTCGGTCAACCCCAGCGCCTTGCCGACTTCGCGGATTGTGCTGCGCGGCCGATAGTGGATGACGGTTGCGGCGATGCCTGCCCGCTCGCGGCCATAACGCGCATAGATATACTGCATGATCTCCTCGCGTCGTTCATGCTCGAAATCCACATCGATATCGGGCGGCTCGTTGCGCTGTTCGGACAAAAAACGGGAGAAGAGCAGCTTTTCGCGTACCGGATCGATCGGTGTGATGCCGAGGAAGTAGCAGACCAGCGAATTGGCCGCGCTGCCCCGCCCCTGACACAGTATCGGGGGATCGAGGCTGCGAGCATGGTAGACAATGTCGTGAACGGTGAGGAAATAATAAGCATAATTCCGCATGCCGATCAGGGTGAATTCCTCCTCCAGGACCGCTTCATATGGTGCGGGCAATCCCTTCGGGAAGAAGGCGCGAGCCCCTTCGCGCACAAGATGCTCCAGCCACGCCTGCGGCTCCCACCCTTCCGGCACCGGTTCATGCGGATATTCATAATGCAGATCGTCGAGCGTGAATGTGATCCGGGACAGCAATTCGGTCGTCGCGGTGATCGCTTCAGGGCAAGCGGCGAACAGGCGCGCCATTTCGGCAGGAGGCTTGAGGTAGCGTTCCGCGTTGGCCAGCAGGCGGCGACCGGCGGCCTGAATGGTGACCCCTTCACGGATGCAGGTCATCACGTCGTGTAGCGGACGAGACTCCGGCGTGGTGTAGAGCGCATCGTTGGTGGCGATCAGCGGTACGCCGGTCTCCACCGAGAGTGCCTGTGCCTGTGCCAGTCGCCGCGCATCCGCACCGGTGCGATTCATGGCAACGGCGAGCCAGACCGCGCCGGGGCAGGCCTCCGCGAGGTTGTGGAGCACATCCCGGTCCTGTCCTGTCACGATCAGCAACAGATCGTCGGCATAGGTGAGCAGGTCGGGCAAATGCAGGATGCAGTCGCCCTTTTCGGCCCGGCGGTTGCCCAGCGTCAGCAAGCGCGTCAGCCGCCCCCAGCCATGGCGCGACACGGGATAGGCGATAATGTCCGGCGTCGCATCGGCAAAGACCAGCCGCGCCCCCACGATCAGGCGAAATCCGCTCGCCATCCCGCCCAGCTCCCGCCACGCGACATGCGCCCGCACCACGCCCGCCACCGTGTTGCGATCCGCGATACCGATGCCCGCCATGCCCAGCGCATGGGCATGCTCCACCATATCCGCCGGATGCGATGCTCCACGCAGGAAGCTATAGTTCGTCGCCGCGACCCATTCCGCAAAAGGAGGTGGCGCGTTCATGCGAACAGGCCATGGAGATACCAGCGCGGATCCGGCTTTTCGTCATAGAGGCCGTGACGAAAAATCCAGAAGCGCCGTCCGCGCACATCCTCTACCCGGTAATAGTCGCGGGTAAGGCCGGCCCCGCCCGGATACTCGCCCCCCTTGCGCCGCCACCATTCCCCGGCGATCCGCTCCGGTCCTTCATACAGGCGCACCTCATGCAATGTACGTCGCCAACGGAAACGATGGGGCGGACCGTCGGGAACCTGCGCGATCACCTCCACGGGCTGGGGCGGGTCGAACAGGAACAGCGGACGCATGGGCGGTTCGTCTGCGGGGGCCGCGGGCCAGGGGATCGGGGCCGGGGTGCGTATGGCGGGAAGGGCAAGCTGCGCCTGCTCGGGGATATGATTGTCCTGCGGTGCGAGGCGAACCAGACTTTCCGCCCCCAGCCGGGTGCTGAGCCGGTCGATCAGCGCGGCGAGTGCATGTTCGTCTTCCCCGGCATCGCCAACCAGCGCGGGCTGGGCGGCCGTCAGCGGTTCTGTGGACAGGATGGCAAGAAGTATGCTGTCATAGCCGAACCCCGGATCGAGTGGATCGGTCAGCGTTTCGATCCGTTCATCGAACAGACGGAGGACGAGCGCCGGATCGCGGGTGGGGAGGCCCGTTTCGATGGCGAGATGCCTCCGGACGCCATCGCTGCGGCACAAGGTCAACCGGAAATGCCGTCCGCCCAGATCCTTTTCTTCCAGAATGAGCCTTGCCTCGTTCAGGAGTTCGAGGAAGCAGGCGGCCACGGCGTCGCTATGGCCTATCGGTTCGGCAAAGCGCCGCTCGAACCGGTAGGATACTGGTGGCGGCAGGGGATTGAGAGGGGACTGCTCCTCTTCCAGCAGGCAGCGCAGCGCGGTGACGGCCCCCATGCCGAAGCGCCCGGCAATGGTCGCCGCCGGTCGCCGAGCAACATCGCCCACGGTTTTCAGCCCCGCCCGCAGGAGCGCCTGCGTCGCGTCCGCCTCCAGTCCCAGCGCCGCAACCGGCAGGGCGCGCAGTGCGGAGGCCTCGTCTGCAACCGGCAAAGGCGCATAGCGAGCCAGCGCCTGCGCCGCCTCGGCCGTGGCAGAAGCGGCACAGCGGATCGTCATGCCACGCGCGGTCATTTCATCCTCGACCGCCGCCATCAGCCCCTCTTCCCCGCCAAAAAGATGCGCGCAGCCAGAGATGTCGATGACGATGCCGTCAGGCGGCGCGACTGCGGTCAGCGGGGACCATCGGACACAGTGCCGCCCCAGACGATCGAGCCAGTGCCGGTCCGCCGCAGGATCCATGTCCGCCACGATCAGCTCGGGCAGGCGCACCCGGGCATCCGCCAGCGTCAGCCCCGCCGTCACGCCGAGAGCCAGCGCCCGTGCGTCGACCGCGCCCAGCCGCAGCGCCCCCCGCACCTTTTCCACCAGCGCGAGCGGGGCATCAGGCCGCGTGTCTGGCTCCTCCTTCCGCAGCCGGTCTGCGGGCAGGAACGGAAACCACAGCGCCAGAATGCGTCGCTTCGCGGAAAATACTTCGTTCACGGTCCCACTCCAGTCGCCAGCGCCCGCCCGCCGAGCCGCCGCGCTGGCGTAACAATTCGATATCGAAGGCTGGCAGGCCGGGCGCATTGCCGGGCAAGGCACAGGAAGGCGCGGCAGCAACCTGCCAGCGGGTCTGCGCGGCGCTCGGCACCGGCTGCGCATCGACGCGCAGCAGAAACAGGGGCACACCCGATTTTTCGGCGGCAAGGGCGAGGCGGCGGCTGGCGGTCAGGTCCAGCTCGCGTATTCTGCCCCAGCTTTCCACCACCACCGCGCCCAAGGCGGGGCAGCGCACGCCTTCCAATGCGGCGTGAAGCAGCGCCTTGTCATCGGCGAGCAGGGCAAACAGACAGGCGCCCGGCGATCCCCCCAATTCCGCCCATCCACTGGCCTGAAGTATACCGCCCCGCCTTGCCGCGTGGCGTGGCCGCAGCCACAGGATTGTCCGACCCGCCGCCATGGGAAGAGCCAGCCCTATGACAAAGCCCGCGACCGCCGATGCGTCATCGGTTTCGCGCGCGTAAAATTCGTGCACGCACCCCGGTGCCAGCCCTCCGGTAAGGACCGTCTCCAGCGGCAGAACGCGACGGGCGCATGCCCTCAAGCGCTGAGGGAGCGCCGTATGACGGATAGGAGCAAGAGCGAATCGCATTTGTTCACTCTATGTTCTTATTGGGTGTGGGATCAAGATGTGATCTCACATTCCTTCCTGAGGCACAGGCGGACGGCCAGGACTGTGCCTGCAATTTTCCGATTGTTGGGGAATGGTGCACCCGACTGGATTCGAACCAGTGGCCTTTGCCTTCGGAGGGCAACGCTCTATCCAGCTGAGCTACGGGTGCCTGCGCTGCGAGCGACTAGCATGGGGCGAGCGGCCATGCCAGACGTTTTTGCGGCAATGATGTGAAGATGGCTTTCCGTTCGTGCGGCTGTCAGTTGGCAGCGCGCGGCGGCACGACGGGAAGCAAAAGCGGTGCCACTTCGACCCCTTCGTCCATCAGGGCACGGGCTTCCTGCGCGTCCACTTCACCATGAATGAGCGCCGCATCACGCTCGCCATAATGCATGGCGCGCGCCTGTTCCGCGAAGTCGCGGCCGACCCACTGGCTGTTTTCCAGCATTGCAGTCTGCGCTTTCGCCAGCTTGGTTAGCATCTCACGCATCTTTTCAGGCGGGATCTCGGCATTGGCGACCTGCGTGGCGGGTGTCGGCTCCGTCTCTGAGATCACGGGAAGCCGTTCGGAGCGCTGATTGCCTTTTACGGGAACGGCGGGCGCCATTACGGCCTTGCCAATGTCCGCATCACCACACAGGGGGCAGACGAGCAATCCCCGCTCCCTTTGTCCTTCATAATCGGCGCTCGATCCGAACCAGGCTTCGAACACATGCCCGCCTTGTGCGCATTTAAGATCGAACACGATCATGACAGGATCACCGGATCGGGCAATGCGCGGCGGTGAGCCAGCACGGGAATGCGGGCACGTACATCGTCTACACGCGCGAGGTCGATCTCCGCAAAGGCAAGGTCGGGAGCGGAGTCCATATCCAGCAAAACATCCCCCCACGGATCGATGACAAGGCTGTGCCCATAGGTCTCCCGCCCGTCCTCATGCCGCCCGACCTGTGCGGGCGCAATCACAAACGCCCCGGCCTCGATCGCGCGCGCGCGCAACAGCGTATGCCAATGCGCTTTCCCTGTCGGAATGGTGAAGGCTGCGGGGACAAGCAGAACGGTTGCTCCCGCGTCGCTCAACGCCCGATACAGGTCAGGAAAGCGCAGGTCGTAGCAGATGGTGAGGCCGAACCGCGCCCAAGGCGTGTCCACCGCGACCACCGCCTCACCCGGACCGTAAACGGCTGACTCCCGCCAGCTTTCCCCGCTCGGCAGATCGACATCGAACAGATGGACCTTGTCGTAGCGGGCGCGGATGGCGCCGCTGGAATCGATCACGAAGCTGCGGTTGACCCAGCGCCCGTCGCTGCGCTCGTCCCGCAGGCCAAGCGAGCCGAGATGCACCCACAGGCCATGTCGGGCGGCTTCTTCCCGAATACGGGCGAGCACGATATCGTCCGCCTCGCTCCGCAGCGTTGCAGCGGCGCGTTGACGGTCGCGGTCGAGATAACCCACCATCTCCGGAGTGAACAGTATATCCGCGCCGCCCAACGCTGCGTCCGCAACAGCCCTAGCGATCCGGTCCGCATTCGCGGTCGGATCGATGCCGCTCGTCATCTGTAACAGGGCTGCGCGCAATATCCTGCTCTCAATCACCTACCAGAGCGTCGAGTTGGCCCGCGCGTTCCAGCTCGATCAGCCGATCGCTGCCACCAATATGCTTTCCATCAATGAAGATTTGCGGGACGGTGGATCCGCCGTTGGCCCGTTCCAGCATTTCAGTGCGCTTTGGCCCACCCATGGTGATGTCATACTCATCATAGGCAATGCCCTTTTCATCGAGCAGCGCCTTCGCGCGCGCGCAGTAACCGCAAAAGGCCTTCGTATAGATCTCGACATGCGCCATGGTGGCTTAACTCCTTGTTGACAGTGACATCGGGAGCCACGCGCGGTTTGTCAACGCCCCGGCCCCTCCCATTCGTGAGTATGCTCGGCAAGAACGCGCGCCCAGCAAATGAGATGCACGCTCCGCGCTCCCGCCTTTTGCAAGGTGCGTACGCACTCCTGTGCAGTCGATCCGGTCGTATGGATGTCGTCGATCAGGACCACCGACCTACCCCGGATGGACGCAGAGCGGCGCGGGTCGACGGAAAAGGCGCCCCGCACCGTTTTTGCGCGCTGGACGGGGCTCATCTGGCGCAGCGGCCGGGTTGGGCGGCTGCGTACGAGCACAAGCTTGTCGACCGGGAGGCCGGTGCGGCGGGCGAGATCGTCGGCAATCAGAGCCGACTGGTTGAACCCCCGCGACCACAGGCGCCAGCGGTGCAAGGGAACCGGAATGATCACGCGCGGGGCGTCCTCGCCCTCGGGCAGCAGGCGGGCCATATGCTTTCCCATCAGGCGCGCCAGCCCGGTGCGCCGTCCATATTTGAGCCGCATGGCCACGGTACGTGCAACGTCTCCATAGGCCATGACCGCGCGGGCACTGTCAAAGGCAGGCGGGCTCTCGATGCATGGGCCGCACAAGGCGCCCTCCCCCTCGTCCCATTCGAACGGCGCTCCACAGCACGCACAGCAGGGTGCGCCCAGCAGCCGCATGCCCTGCCAGCAGGAAAGGCAGAAACTATGGTCTTCCTGCACGATCGCGCCGCAACCCGGGCAGCGCGGCGGCAAAGCGTAATCGACCAACGGACGCGCGATGCGGACGAGGGTGGTGGCAAGCGTCATAAACCGCTTGTCGGGCGGTCGCAGCGCGGGCACAAGCCCCAAAATGCCGGACACTCCCGCCATCCCGCCCGTCATATTTGACCCTGTCCTGCGTCAGCAGCGTCGCGATCGAGCCGCCGCGTCCTTTCCCGACAGCGATTTTCTGTATCGCCACATGCTGGAAGGGCTGCTCGACCGGCTGGGCGACGTAAAGCGGGATTTTCAGGATGTACTGGTCGTCGGTTGCCCGGACAGCAGCGCCCGTGACGCCCTTGTCGCGATGGGCAAGCGCGTCACCTGCTGCGACCCTTCGGCCCGTAACGCTGCAGCGAACGATGGCGTGCACGCACAGGAAGACGCCCTGCCCTTTGCGGAAAACAGCTTCGATCTCATTCTTGCCTGCGGCACCCTCGATACCGTGAACGACCTTCCCGGCGCACTGGTCGTCATGCGCCGATGCCTGCGGCCCGACGGCCTGTTACTCGCGGCCTTTTGCGGGGCAGGCTCGCTGCCCGTCCTGCGCGCCACCTTGCTGGAGGCGGAAGGCGACCACGCCAGCGCCCGCATCCACCCACAGATCGATGTGCGCGCCGCTGGTGATCTGCTTGCGCGGACGGGCTATGCCATGCCGGTGGCGGACAGTGAGACACTCGACGTGCGCTATTCGTCGCTCGCCAGGTTATTGCGCGACCTGCGGGGTATGGGTGCGGGCAACATCCTGACGCGGCGGGGTGGACCGGTCCTGCGCGCCACACTCGGACGCGCGGCGACGATCTTTGCCGGGAGAGCAGAGTCGGATGGGCGTACGCGCGAGCGCTTCGCCACCCTGTATCTGAGCGGATGGAAACCGGATCCTTCGCAGGCGCAGCCCGCGCGAAGGGGCAGCGCGACGGTGTCGCTGGCCGCGGCGCTGGAACCGAAGCGCTAGATCAGCGCGTCCAGCAAACCAATCAACGGCAGGTCCGCGGGCGGCATCGGCAGCGTGTACATCTCCACCGGACGAACCCATTTCAGCGCGGAGGCATGACGCGGCTCGGCCACACCGCTCCACTTGCGGCACACATAGAGCAAAAGAAGGAGATGCTTGTCCCCGAGCGCTTCGCTGGCGAAGGCGGCCGGGGCAAGGCAATTTCCATATGTGGTGATACCCAGTTCCTCCTCCAGCTCGCGGACCAGCGCGGCTTCGGGTGTTTCGCCCGGCTCGATCTTGCCGCCGGGAAACTCCCACAGGCCCGGAAGCGACTTGCCCGGCGGGCGCTGCTGCAACAGCACGCGGCCGTCCGGATCGACAAGGGCCGCAGCGACGACTAGCAAGGGCTGCGATGGGGCAAGGTGAGGCATAAATATTTCTTTAACTGTCGACCCGGTATCCTTGCAACCATGATGGAACGGGACCGCATTATGCACATGTCATTAGGAAGGGTTGTTCATCAGCTCAAGCGTGTGCGTGTGTGCCAGCGCGCTGCCACGGCCGTGGAATATGGCCTGATCGTCAGCCTGATTGTCATCGCCATGATGACCGCACTCGGCACTGTTGCCGACAAGACAACGTCCATGTGGGGCAACGTCACAAACGCGGTTATCGCGCATTAACCTTCAATTCTTAATTTTCTGCCTCTCTTTTAAGAAGTTGGAAACCAGAAGCCCTTAAAAACGGATGCGCTGAGTTGGCCTTGCCAACAGGCCGGGAAGTTGAACGCGATAAGGAGATTATCATGAAGTATTTTCGTAACATGCTGAAGGACAGCAAGGGCGCGACCGCCATTGAATACGGCCTGATCGCCGCTCTGATCGCCGTCGCCGCTATCGGCGCGATGGGCACCGTCGGCAACAAGCTGAACAACACCTTCAACAACGTTTCGAACAAGCTCTAAGCTTTTTCGATCTGCTTTGTCTCAAGAGGCGGCGAGGAAACTCGCCGCCTTTTTTGTATCTGTTCAATAGGTCACGAGCTTGACCCGCTGCCCATTGGACAGCTTCGAGGACGCGGTAAGGCCGTTCAAAGTCAGAAAGCGTTCGGTCTTGAGATCATTATAGGCCATGCGCGCAGCGAGCGTCGCCACCGTGTCACCGGATTTGACCGTCACTACGGATATTTTGCGCGGCTGGATTGCGGCGGCCTCCTGGGTGGAAAGGCGGCGGAAGGATTGCACCATCGCGTTGAACGGCCCGACCCCCTGCCCCGCTGGCGCTAGCAAGACGAAGTGATAGGCGGTCTGCGGCCCCATTTCATAAGCGAAGATTGTTACGTCGACCTGTCCTGACTGGGTGTTCGCGCGGGCGGTAGAAAACGCGGCGGGTATGCCATTTACAGTCGTTCGGTTGACCGTGCCACCGCTGACGCTTCCATCCTTGGCCAGCGCGGCAAAGGCCGAGCGGACATAGGCGTCGAGATCGCCCGCATAAGCGGCGCCCGTAAATTGTGCCTGACCGCCCGATCCAGCGATGCTGACGGCGCTGGTGCCGTTCGACATGCCGTACCCCGTAGGAGCCGTAAAGCCGATCTTCAGCTCCGGATGCACGAATCGGGCACGATCGACGATCCCCTGCTGCGGATCATCGCCATACAGCACACCGTTCAGCGCATTGAGGAAGGGATCCCGGTTACGCAGCGTGTTGGCGGACCCGGTGGCCTTCGCGTTCTGCAACGCGCGAGCAACACGCGACGCAGGATCGGGGTGCGTGCTCGCCCATTCGGGCACGGTGCCGGACTGCCCTGACGCCCGCGAATCGAGGGCGCTTTGCGCCGCTAGCGAGGCGAGCATGCTCGACAAGGCCTTGGGATCATAGCCCGCCTTGGTCAGGTATCGAACGCCCAGATCATCCGCCTCATATTCCTGTGAGCGTGAAAATTTAAGAGTGAGAAGCTGGGCGCCGCTGCCGATCCCTTTCTGCAGCAGGCCGCCGATTGTCGAATCGCCAAGTACCGCGCCGGTCAGGACCTGAAGCAGGACGCCCCCGATCGCCGTGCGCGTTGCCGCCTTCTGGCGTCGCTGACTGTGCATCGCTGCGACATGGCCAACTTCATGGCCCAGAACACCGGCCATCTCCGCTTCGTCATTGCAGAGCGCCATCAACTGCCGCGTAATGTACACATAGCCGCCAGGGATCGCGAAGGCGTTGTTAACCGACGAGTTCAGCAGGGTGACGGTGAAATCGCTTTGCACATTCGACAGGCTCGACTGGCTGGCGATCTTGCGACCGACCGCCGTAACATAGGCCGCTTGCGGGCCTTTGTACGCACCGCCGAATTCATTGAGCAGTTCGGGATGGGCTTTCGCGCCTTCCGCTTTGTCCTTCGCGCTGATGGATGTTGCGAGTTGCAGCTCTTTGGGCTTGCCCGACACGACCGATCCGCATGCCGCCGCCAGAACCAACACTGCGCATACGCTGACGCGTTTGTTCATCATTCCGCTTCCTCCCACATTGTCAGCAGAACCGTATCAACGCCCTGGGGTTCCAGGGCCGTGCCATCTTTCGCGGATCAGCCGCCCATGGCAAGGAACTTTTCCGCACGACCATTGCGGAGGGCCTTGGCATCGAGCCGCGTGAGACTGTCCAGCTCCTCGGAAATTGCCTGACCCAACGCAGCAATGGCCCCCGCCGGGTCGCGGTGCGCACCGCCAGCGGGCTCGGGCACAATGCGATCGATGACGTTGAGGGCATTGAGGTCCTGCGCCGTCACTTGCATCGCGGCGGCGGCTTCGCTCGCCTTTTCGGCTGTGCGCCAGAGGATCGAGGCGCAACCTTCCGGTGAAATGACGGAGTAGACCGCGTGCTCGAACATCAGCACGCGGTTTGCCGCCGCCAGCGCAATCGCGCCGCCCGATCCGCCTTCCCCGACAATTGCCGCGACCATCGGCACGCCCAGCGCCAGACATTGCTCGGTCGAGCGGGCAATGGCTTCCGCCTGCCCCCGCTCTTCGGCCTGCACGCCGGGAAAGGCGCCCGATGTATCCACCAGTGTCACGACTGGCAGGCCAAAGCGATCCGCCAGTTCCATCAGGCGGATGGCCTTGCGGTAGCCCTCTGGTTTGCCCATCCCGAAATTGTGGCGCAGGCGCGATGCCGTGTCATCGCCTTTTTCATGACCGATGACCATGACGCGACGCTTGCCCAGCCGCGCGAATCCGCCGAGAATCGCCTGATCGTCTCCAAAGGCGCGATCACCCGCAAGGGGGATGAATTCCGAAAACAGGCCCGACACATAATGCTTGAAATGCGGACGATCCGGATGCCGGGCCACCTGCGTCTTCTGCCAAGGGGTCAGCTTCGCATAGGTATCGCGCAGCATCTTGTCCGAGCGCTGCTGCAGCTTGGCAATCTCCGCGTCGATATCCATTTCGCCCGATTGCGCGGTTTCGCGCAGTTCGGAAATGCGCGCTTCCAGAGCGGCGACCGGCTTTTCAAAATCGAGGAACGTAACCATGCCCTGGCGTTAGGACGCCCCGCGCTTCAGGTCAACGAGCGGATGACGGCTGTTGACCAGTTCGACGAGGCGAGCGCTGTCGACATGGGTATAGATCTGCGTCGTTCCGATGTCGGCATGACCCAGCATTGTCTGTAAGGCACGCAGATCCGCCCCGCCGCTCAGCAGATGAGTGGCAAAGGCATGGCGCAGCACATGCGGACTGACCCGTTCGGGTTGAATGCCGGCCGATGCGGCGAGCGCGCGCACCATCTGGAACAGGCGAACGCGGCTCACATGGCTCTTGCCCGAAGGGAAAAGCCAGGGGCTGTCCTTGGGGACATGAGCTCCCCAGCGGGCGACGGCCTGGCGCGCACGGTCCGAGATGGGGACGAGGCGTTCCCGCCCGCCCTTGCCCTTCAGGATCAGGAACGGTCTGTCTGGATGGACGGCATGGCGCGGTAGCGAGACCAGTTCGGTCGCGCGCAGGCCCGACCCATAAAGCAGTTCCACCAGCGCAAGCAGACGCAGGTCGAGCAGTGCGGGCGGCTCCTTGGTGGCGCGCTCTTCCAGCACCACGAACAGCGCGTCCACTTCCGTGAGAGTCAGGATCTTGGGCAGAGGTCGGCGTGTACCCGGACGTACCAGAGCCGTTGCCGGATTGTCGGCGCGGTGCCCCTCTTCCTCGAGAAAGGTGTAGAAGCGGCGGATGGCCGACAATTTGCGGGCCACGCTGGAGGGGGCAAGCGGTGCCCAGGCGTCCTGCAATTTCGCGAGTGCGGCCGTGTCGGCATCCGCCAGGCCTCCAACAATGGCCGATGCGGATTCAAGGTCGGTGCGATAGGCGATCAGCGTATTGCGCGCGACGCCCTGCTCGGCGGTCAGCATTTCGGCGAAGCGATCGATCAGGTCACGGTCGGAGCCGGTCGGCATAGCCTGCGCCCCGTCCGCCATCGTTCAGGTCCGCATGATCGCTTCGGCGGCGATCATGCGCGCTTCGGGATCGAGGCCGACGCGATGCAACGCGCTGACGATATGGTAGAGATGCTCGGCGGGCATGCGGCGCCAGTCGGTCACCTGCATCCCGATGGCCGCCAGCAGGGCAACGGTTCCCGGTTCTCCGCGCTGCGCGGCAGCGTCGATCGCCCGTTCCCACAACGAGCGCGGCTGGAGGCTGAACCCGTTGTCGGCGGCAAGCTGGGCGGCTTCCGCGCCGCCGATGCGCGCAAGACCGGCCAGCCCCGCAATCAGAAACTGCCCCTTGACCCCACGTCCCTCGGCATAGTTGCCTGCCCGCCCCGGCGTGATGTCCACCACCAGCCGTGGTGCGCCGACTGCCAGCATCGCCCAGCCATCGGCCGTCGCATCATCCTGGCCTGCGGCTACAGCGCGCGACCAGTTGGCGGCGTTATTGTCATAGCCCGCGCTCAGCATCGCGGCGACAAGCGCGTTGACATCGGCCGGGTCGGCATCGGCAACCGGCAGCGCGGCAGCGGCCCGCGCGGTCGCCAACAGACCCACGAAGTGTGCAGCCTCGCCCGAGCCGCCCCAGAGCTTGCGCATGGCTTCGACGCGGTCACCAATGGTGCCGCCTGCATAGGCCGCGCGCAACGCATCGGACCGATCACGGAACTCGTCAGGTGCGCTTTCGTCGGCGGCGAGCTGGCTGTAGAAATCGACCAGCGCACTGCTGGAGAACACGCCGAGACGCGCCGCCGCCTCGACTGCGGGCAAACGCGTGGGCAGCGAGAGCATCGGTGCGCTTGCCTGCCACGCGCGGACATGCGATCCGGCGCTGTTCATGAGCGCGGGCGGAATATCGACATTCATCGCCGTCGCAAGGCCGTAACGCCACGCGGTCAGTTGATCGACGCCGTCCCACTCGATCTTGACCGAGCGCCGGGAGTTGGCGCCCGCGCCTACGACCTTTTCCGTCAGGCGATAGTCGATGCCGGTCACGCGACCGCGCCGTTGGGCCTCGTTCAGGAGGGCGCTCGCGGTACCCTGGTCAGCGGAGAAGGACGCGCACATCGCGTGGGCCATCTGCCAGCTCGGCGATGTGCTGTCGGCGGCGGCGCGTTCGTAAAGCGGGCACAGGCCGGTGGGGTCGGCGCTGGCCAGATAGGTCTGCATCGCCACCGCGTAGAGGCGGGGCGTGAATTGGTCGTTGTCGACGCTCTGCACAACGAGGCGCGCGGCATCCGCCTCGCCCATGCGCACCAGCAGCCAAGCGCGCTCGGCGGCCCATTCCGCGCCGCCGATATCTCCGGGCGTGTCGGTCTGTGATAGCAGCACGCGGCGCAGCAGGATCGATCCCCAGCGCGAGACGAACGGTGCGCGGCTCACCCGCATCAGTGTCGCAAGGAACTGTCCGGACTGGCGGCCGAAACCATTGGCCGGGATGCCGCCGGTTGCAGGGGTCAACGGACCGATTCGATCGAGCGAACGCCGCGCGGTCTCCGGTAGATCGTATTTCGCCTGTTGTTCGGCCAGTTCTTCGGGAGTCAGCTCCTCGTCGTCCTCCGACTCTCCCGCCGCGTTGGTCGCCGGAGCAGGCGCGCCGGTGATCGCGCTCATGTCGAGCCTGAGATTGGGTGTCGCGCCGGGTGTGGTGGAAGCTGGACGTGGGGAGGAAGGGGTCGGTTCGGTCTGTGGAGCAGGGCTGCTATCAGGCTCGCCAAAGCCGGGGGGCAGCAACGAAGTAGGCGACTTCTGCGCGACGACCGGCAATGCGAGCCCCAATGCGGCGACGCCCAACGTCCAGCGAATTCGCGCACTCACTCGCATGACCGCCCCTTATTTGCCCAGTTTCTCGGCGGGAATGGCTTTCTCAACGCGGGTCTGCGGCTTTTCCCCGCCTCGCGACCACAGCAGCATCAGAAGCGCGATCACGACGACGATCACGGCAATGGGGATGATCGGCAGGCGCACCGAACTGCGACGGCGGGGAGAATCGAAAACGCTGCTGCTTCTCTTGATCTTCATGTCCAACGGTTTCCTGCGCGCACCCGGCGCGGCGATGGGGAGTTGCTCTTCCAGGGTAAGAACTCATTTTGACCCTGACACGGCTGGCTGTATAGCCGCGCGCAGCATGCAGGCAAACAGCAAATCCTCCGACGCGACCGACAATCGCCCGATCGTGCTCATCGGTATGATGGGCGTGGGCAAGTCTACCATTGGTCGTCGACTCGCCCTGCGCCTCCACCTTCCCTTCGTCGATGCCGACGAGGAGATCGAAAAGGCGGCGGGCATGACCATCAGCGATATCTTCGCCCGTTTCGGCGAGGAGAATTTTCGCGATGGCGAGCGGCGCGTCATCGCCCGCTTGCTCGAACAGGAGCGGCAGGTGATAGCGACGGGCGGCGGCGCTTTCATGAACGCAGAAACCCGCGCGCTGATCCTGGAACGCGGTATCGCGATCTGGCTGGATGCCGATATCAACGTTCTGGTCGAGCGGGTCGGACGTCGCGACACGCGTCCGATGCTTCAGGGCAAGGACGCACGCACCGTACTCACCGCCCTCGCTGAACAACGCAACCCCGTCTACGCGCTCGCGCCGGTGCACATCACTAGCAGCGCCACACCCCATGAAGTGACCGTAGATGCCATTATCCAGGCTCTTGCCTCGCCCGAATTTACCGTGAAAGCCGCTTCCTCATGACACTCATTCCCGTCGCGCTGGCGGACCGCAGCTATGACATTCTTGTGGAGGAAGGCGCGCTTGACCGGGCGGGCCAGCACCTCGCCCGGTTTGCGCGCACGGGCCGACTGGTCGTCGTGACCGACCAGAACGTCGCTGTGGCCCATCTGCCAAGGCTCGAAAGCAGCCTTGCGAGTGCCGGCGTGCGGGTGGAAGCGATCGTCCTTCCGGCCGGGGAGAGTACGAAAAGCTGGGAACATCTGGCCGCATTGACCGACCGGCTGCTGGCGCTGGAAGTGGAGCGCGCGGACCATATCATCGCGCTGGGCGGCGGGGTAATCGGCGATCTTGTGGGTTTTGCGGCATCGATCCTGAAGCGCGGCTGTTCGTTCGTGCAGGTGCCCACGACGTTGTTGGCGCAGGTCGACAGCTCGGTGGGCGGCAAGACCGCGATCAACACGCCAGCGGGCAAGAATCTCGTTGGTGCGTTCTATCAGCCCGCTTTCGTGCTGATCGACCCGACGAGCCTCGATACGCTGCCGCCGCGTGATGTTCGCGCTGGCTACGCGGAGGTGGTGAAATATGGCCTGATCGACGACTTCGCGTTCTTCGAATATTGCGAGGCGCATGGGGCCGAACTGCTCGCGGGAGACAGTGCGGCGCGCGCGCACGCGATTGTCACCAGCGTACGTGCCAAAGCCGCGATCGTGGGTGACGATGAGCGCGAGACGAGCGGACGGCGCGCGCTGCTCAACCTGGGGCATACCTTCGGCCATGCGCTGGAGGCGGAGATGGGCTTTTCCGACCGCCTTCTGCACGGGGAGGGTGTGGCGGCAGGCATGGCGCTGGCATTCCGCTATTCAACACGAATCGGTTTGTGTTCCGCGCAGGATAGCGAGAGGGTCGCCGCGCATCTGCGCGACGCCGGGCTCCCTCATGGGCTGGCGAGTGCAGGGATAGACGCGTCAGGTGCGGCCCTCGTCACGCATATGCTCCACGACAAGAAGATGGCTGCGGGCAAGCTCCCCTTCCTCTTGGCGCGCGGGATCGGGCAGACGTTCTTGGCAAAGGATGTCGACCTGGGCGACGTGGCTGCGTTTCTGGATGAGGAGCGGACGGCGGGGCGATAAGGCATCACGCCCGCCAGTAAAGCCATCCTGCCCAAAGCCACGCGGCGATCAGCGCCGAACCGCCGATCGGCGTAATCGCGCCCAGCCAGCGCGGACCACCCAGTGCCATCAGATACAGCGTCCCTGCGAAGATCAGCGCGCCGATGAGCATCAGCATGGCGGGACCGCGCGCCAAGGGCAAAACCACCAGCGCCGCAACCGCGTGAACAAGCTGATACATCCCGCCCGTGCGCAACCACTCCGCCGCCTGCGGGCCGCTCGCGCCATGGGCGCCGAATGCTCCAGCGGCAATGGCAAGCGCCGCGCTCAGGGCCGCTAACACACCGATCATTATGCGTCCTCCCCCGTATTTTCCCGCGAGCGCAGGACCATTTCGCGGCCTGGCCGGTACATCATATGCTTGCCCGCCATCAGGCCATGTTCCTGCTGCACGTCAAGCCTGGCCTTGTCGTTCTCGCGATATTGCTGTTCGACCTCGCCAATATCTTCATCGTCCACGCCCAGTTCCTTGAGCGCAAGGATCCCCATGGCAATGGCCGATTCGTGGACTTCGCGCATGACCCCGGCCAGTTCGAGGGGACGAAGACGCAGCAAATGACGCCGGTCAAACACCCGGACAAGGATTGCGGCTTGGGGGAACGCCTCCATCACCGGCTGCAACTGCGCGGCGTCCAGCGAGGGGTCGTCGATGCAAAAGACAATCAGTCGCGCCTCCTCTGCACCGGCCCGGCGGAGCAGATCGATGCGCGTTCCATCGCCATAATAGACTTTCGCCTCGAATTTGCTGGAAAGCTCGATTTGCGCGGGTTTGCGGTCGACAAGAGTCAACCGGAAGCCTTTGCCCATCAGCATTTGCGCGACCGTCTGGCCGAAGCGGCCATAGCCGATGATGATGGCGTCGCCCTGCTCGCTGTCTTCCGGTCCGTCGAGCTGTCCGGCACGCGGTTTGGCAAATTCGAGCCTTCGGGCGAACAGCATCAGGAACGGCGTCGTCGCCATCGAGAGAGTGACGACGGCGCTGAACAGGCTGGCGGCTTCCGGGCGGATGAGCAGCGCGTCGCGCGCCTGACCGAACAGGACGAAACCGAACTCGCCGCCCTGGCTCAGCAACAGACCCAGTGCGAGAGCCGGTTTACCGCCAAATCCGAATAGCCGAGCAAGGACCCAGACCACAGCCACTTTTACCGCCACCAGCGTCGCCGCCATGGTTAGGACGAACAGGGGATTGGCGAGCACGGCGTCGACATCCAGCACCATGCCTACCGCGAGGAAGAACAGTCCGAGCAGGATGGACCGGAATGGCTCGACGTCCGCCTCGATCTCGTGCCGATAGGGCGAATCAGCGAGGATCACGCCCGCGACAAACGCGCCCAGTGCGGTCGACAGGTGCAGACTGTGCATCAGCGCGGCGCTGGCGATGACCGTGAACAAGCCGACGACGACGAACAATTCCCGTTCGCCCAGCTTGCCGACGATGTGCAACACCGGGCGGAGCACGAAGCGTCCGGCGAGCACCAGCGCGGCAATCGCGGCGACGGTGTAAAGTGCCAGCATCCAGCCGGGCGGCCCGCCGACGTCGGCCGGATTGCGCGACAGTGCCGCGATGATGGTGATGAGCGGGACGATCGAGAGATCCTGGAACAGCAGGATCGAAAACGCCTTTTCCCCGAAAGGCGAGTTGATGCGCCCGCTGTTCTTCAATCCCGGCAGCACCTGCGCCGTGGACGACAAAGCGAGCGGCAGACCAAGCGCCAGCGCAGCCCCGCCGGTAAACGCGGTGCCGAAATAAAGGAGCGTCGACAAAACGAGCCCTGCCACCACGACCTGCGAGAGGCCCAGACCAAAGATGTCGCGCTTCAGCCGCCAGAGGCGTGCCGGATGCAGTTCCAGACCGACGATAAACATCAGCAGGACGATGCCGATCTCCGCGATGTCGAGTTTCGATTCGCCGCCGCCCACCAGCGCCAGCCCATGCGGGCCGACCAGCGCTCCCGCGATCAGGTAGCCGAGCACCGCACCCAGCCCGAGGCGGCGGAAAAGCAGCACGAAAACGGTCGCGAAACCCAGAAGGATAACGCCCTCGCTCAGGATCAGACTGGTGGCGGTGGGAGCAGCGTCCTGCATCAGGCAGCCGCACCCTGCGACCGGGCCAGACGAACCGCTTCGGCAACTGCATCGAACGCCAGCAGAATGGACGGATGGCGTGCCGGATAATCGCGGGCACGGGCAAGAACAGCAACGCCGGGCCAGAAGTCAGTATCGTCGCTCTCACCGAGCAGCAGGGCGCGCAGGCAACCGGCGGCCTTGTCGAGCGCGGCGCCATCGAGGCCCGGCGCGTGCCCCGCCATCAACGCGGCGGAAGCCTGTCCGAGCGCGCAGGCGCGCACTTCCATCCCCAGATCACCGAGCGCGCCATCTTCGCGAAGGCGCACGTCGACCGTCACCCGGCTGCCGCAGGTTGGCGAGCGGCGCTCGACGGTGGCGTCCGGCTGGGCAAGCCGATGATGGTGCGGGATGTTCGCCGCGAGACGCAGGATCTCGGAATTGTAAAGCGGCGCGGACATGTCTGTCAGTTAGGGGCTAAGGCCCGCAATGGAAAGGGCAAAGGCGCTCCGTCCTAATCGACGCTACTGGCCGCTAAGGGATCGGGCGTATTACGCTCGCGCACAAACTGGCTCATCGCGTCGCCACTCGCGCGGAGCAGCGGATAGCTGCGCGCCGATGTCATCCAGACGGGAAGATCCGCGTCGCGATTGCCGAACAATGTTCCGTAGGCAAGAGTGAAGGCAAGGAACACGAGCGTCATCCCGATCAGCCCCTTGAGCGCGCCGAAACCCGCGCCGAGCACCCGGTCGACCGGACCCAGCACCGAAGTCCGCATCCGATTGCCCGCGCGGCGGGCCAGCAGGCGTCCGCCGACATAAGCAACGCCGAACAGCAGCGCGAACGAAGCGATGGCGGCGGCGTTGCCCTGCCCCATCACCGTGCCGACAAGATCGCTGACCGGCGCAAGGAACAGGCGTACGGCGAACACCGCCAGTACCCAGGCCAACAGCGAAAGCACCTCCTGCACAAAACCACGCGAGAAGCCGAACAGCGCGCAGCCGCCCAGCACTAGAAGCATGACCATGTCGAGCGCACTCATGAGGTTGACCGCTACCCGCGCCCCAGCATCTGGTCAACATAGAGAGCGAGAGTGCGATAGCCCTCTACGCGCATGCCGCCGCTGTCCTTTTCCTGCGCCACATTCGCGGGTGTCATCGCCCGCTCGAATCCAAGCTTGGCCGATTCGCGCAAGCGCAGCGCCGAATGGGCGACGGGCCGGATTTCGCCCGACAACGCCAGTTCGCCGAAGTATACGGCGTTCGCCGGCACCGGTCGTTCCGACAACGCCGAAACCAGCGCCGCTGCCACCGCGAGATCGGCCGCTGGGTCGGAAATGCGGTAGCCCCCGGCAATGTTGAGATAGACCTCGCACGTTGCAAAGCTGAGCCCGCAGCGCGCCTCCAATACCGCCAGGATCATCGCAAGGCGACCGCTATCCCAGCCGACCACAGCGCGCCGGGGCGTTGCGCCACTCGCCAGCCGCACCGTCAGCGCCTGAATCTCCACCAACACCGGGCGTGTGCCTTCCAGCGCAGGGAACACCGTCGCGCCGGTCACATTCTCGTCGCGATGGGTGAGGAACAGCGCCGAGGGATTCTCGACCTCCTCCAGTCCCTGCTCCGCCATCGCGAACACGCCGATTTCATCGGTTCCCCCGAAGCGGTTCTTGATCGCACGCAAGATGCGATACTGATGACTGCGTTCCCCTTCGAAGCTCAGTACCGTGTCGACCATATGCTCCAGCACACGCGGTCCGGCGATGCTGCCGTCCTTCGTTACATGGCCGACGAGAACGACGGCGGTCCCGCGTTCCTTCGCAAAACGGATCAGTTCCTGCGCCGATGCGCGCACCTGACTGACCGTGCCAGGCGCACCTTCGATCAGGTCGCTGTGCATCGTCTGGATCGAATCGATGATGAGCAGCGCGGGCGGATCTCCCCTGCTCAAGGTTGTGAGAATATCGCGCACCGATGTCGCGCTGGCGAGCTGGACCGGCGCACTGCCCAGCCCCAGCCGCTGCGCCCGCAACCGGACCTGATCGGCCGCTTCCTCGCCGCTGATATAGGCGACATCCAGCCCGCGTAGCGCCATCCGCGCCGCGGCCTGAAGCAGCAGCGTCGACTTGCCGATGCCCGGATCACCGCCGATGAGTGTCGCTGATCCGGCCACCAGCCCGCCGCCCAGTGCGCGGTCCAGTTCGGCAATACCGGTGGTTTCACGCGGCGGCAGGGCTATGGCGCTGTCGAGACTGCTCAGTGCAAGCGCACGGCCCCCGCTGTGCAGATCGTGGCGTGCGGCGAAGACCGTGCCCCCCGATTCCTCGGCCAGCGTGTTCCAACCGCCGCAATCCTCGCATTGGCCCTGCCAACGGGGCGCGTCGGACCCGCACTGCTGACACACGAACTTCTTCTTGAGCTTGGCCATATCCTCCATTTACCGGGAACATAAACGGAACACCAGCGCTATTGAAGCGGTTTGGAACATTATTTTTGCAGCGCTGTGGAAACAGGGGCTTAACTGCGGCATTGCTACGGACGATGAACCGTTCCACTCTCCGTGTCGCCAGTTATAATATTCGCAAGGCCATCGGTACCGACCGCCGCCGTAACCCGGAACGCATTCTTGCCGTGCTGGCGGAGATCGATGCCGATGTCGTTGCCCTTCAGGAAGCGGACCGTCGCTTCGGATTGCGCGCCGCTGCGATTCCCCCCGCCTTGCTGGAGCATCACAGCGCCTATCGCGCGGTGCCCCTGAACCGAATGAACGACAGCATGGGCTGGCATGGCAACGCGGTGCTGGTGCGCAAAACCGCGCAGGTGACGGGATGCGAGGCGCTGCACATCCCCTGCCTGGAACCGCGCGGCGCGGTGATGGCGGAAGTCGAGCATGACGGCGTGGCCGTGCGCCTTTTCGGCATGCATCTCGATCTGTCTGGCCTGTGGCGGAGGCGGCAGGCGAGTGCGATTATCCATTCGGCGAGCCAATTGCCGCCGATGCCGACGCTGCTGATGGGCGACCTCAACGAATGGAGCGCGGCACGGGGATGCCTTGCCGATTTCGCGCGACATTACGCGTTCGCGGCGTGCGGACGCAGTTACCACGCCAGTCGCCCGATCGCGCAACTCGACCGGATCATGCACAGCAGCGAGCTAACCCTGGTCGACTGCGGCGTCCATGCCAGCCCGACAGCGCGCCATGCGTCCGATCACCTGCCGGTCTGGGCCGACTTCACGCTGAAATGAGCCTCAGTCGCCGGTCAGGATGCGGTCGACCAGCTGTTTGACGCTAGGGACGAAGCCGTTGGAATAGAACGGGTCCTGCTTGAATCGATAGGCGCCATGTCCGGCGAACATCAGATTCTGTTCCGGATCGCCCCCATGGGCAATGTCCTGAAGGGTCTTCTGGATGCAGAAACTGCGCGGATCGGCCAGACGGCCGGTCGAGTTGGTGTCGCTGTCCATCCAGCTCGAAAAGGCGCACTGCGAAAGGCAGCCCATGCAGTCCGTCTGGTCCTTGCGGATAATTGCCTTTTCGTCGTCGGTCACGAACACAAGCGTGTTGTCGGGCGTCTTGAGCGCGCTGACATAGCCCCTGCCAACCCACTCACGCGCGCGCATCAGGTCGCCGCGCGTTACCCAGAAATTCTTGCCCTTCACCCCGGCGTCGAGCTGGTGGGTATGGTCGCCCGCCTGTTCGAGGCTGAACGCGATCTGCCGTTCGGAACGCGATTCCAGATTGCGCAGAAACGGCGTGCGCACCGCCGAGCTGTAGAAGCCGGTCGGCGAAAAACGGTGGAGCAGGATATCGCCCGGCTCCAGCGTAGTCAGCTTGTCCTTCCACGCCTGCGGGATCGGGCTTTCCTGCGTCAGCAGGGGACGGGTGCCAAACTGGAAGGCAATCGTGCCGAGTTCCGGATTGTCGATCCAGTCGTTCCAGTCGCGCAGATACCAGACGCCGCCCGCCATCACGATCGGCACATCATCGGAAATGCCGCCTTCGCGCATCGTTTCCCGCAACGCCTTGACGCGGGGATAGGGATCTTCGGGCTTCAGCGGGTCTTCGGCGTTAGACAGACCATTATGACCGCCCGCAAGCCACGGATCTTCGTAGACGACGGCCGCCAGCCATTCAGCCGCCTTGGAATAGGCGCGCTTCCACAGCGCGCGGAAGGCGCGGCCGGAACTGACGATGGGCAGATAGCTGACGCCATATTGGGCAGCGATTTCCGACAGCTTGTAAGGCATGCCCGCGCCGCAGGTAACACCCGCGACCATACCGCGCGTCCGCTCCAGAACGCCGTGCAGGATCCGCTGCGCGCCGCCCATTTCCCACAGCACGTTGATGTTGATCGCGCCCTTGCCGTTGGAAATTTCAAACGCGCGCTTCACTTGCTCGACCGCACCCTCGATAGCGTAGGCAACCAGCTCCTCGTGCCGGTCCCGGCGTGTGCGGCCCGCATAGGTTTGCGGGATGGGGTGGCCATACGCATCGTAGCTGTCGGCATTCACGGCCGATACGGTGCCGATCCCACCCGCCGCAGCCCATGCCCCCGAGCTGCTGTGATTGGAGACCGCGACCCCTTTGCCACCTTCTACCAGTGGCCACACTTCCCGGCCGCCATAGACGATGGGCTTCAACCCCTTGAACACGCGCTGCTGCTCCTAAAACTTCTACACCCCGCAGGGTGCCGTGATCTCCGCCTATAGCAAGTTTTCCCGTGGGCGGATGAAAATTTTAACCGCACTCGCGGAAAGCGAACTTTCCTCAGTCAAGTCCTTGTTTCAGCGCGGTTCCGTAGAGCGCGGCATAGCGCGCGATCATCACCGTTTCGGCAAAATCGCGCTGCGCCCTGGCTTGGTTGGCAGCCCCCACGCGGCGCCGGAGATGCGCGTCATCGACCAGTTGCGCAAGTGCCCCCGTCATCCGCGATTCTTCGTCACGCGGGATGACAAAGGCGTGGTTTTCCTCCGCCACCATGGCCATGACGTCACCCACGTCGGTGGACAGAGCGGGAAGGCCCGCGGCCATTGCCTCGACCAGCGAAATGGGGAACTGCTCGCTGTCGGAGGACAGCGCAAAAATGTCGAACAGTCCCATGAAGTGCGCCGGATGGGCCAGAAAGCCGGGCATGTGGACATCGGTTACGCCGCTTGCCCGCGCCTGCGCAGCAATAGCCTCGCGGTCGGGCCCCTCCCCGACGATGACAAGCTGAACCCTGTCCGCGAGCGGCGCGACGACCCGCACCAGCCGCGCCAAATTCTTGACCCGACGCAGCCCCGCCAAGGTCCCGACGACGATTTTTCCGGGCTGCCGTACAAAGCCAGGGATTGCGTCAGGGGCGGCGGGATAGGCATAAGAATCGACATCAATGCCATTGGGAATAGCGCGAATGCGCGCCTCCGGCTGGCCCCATTCGCCGTGCGCGATGCCCCGTAAAATCTGCGACGGGACAACCAGAGCGTGCGCACGGGCCAGGGCGAGGTGGCGGAAATGGTTGCGTTTGGGCTTGCGCGCCTGCGCCTCGTCCTCGTTGAAGCCGTCTTCGTGATGGATAAGCGGGGGCAAGCGCATCCAGGGAGAAAACATCCGGTGCGCCATCACCGCGTCCATCGATCCCCAGTTGTAGCTCAGCACCAGATCGAACTGCTGCATATACCGCGCCCACTGCCAGTAGCGGCCGGGTGCAGGCAGCCCCTGAAGGGAGGGGGCATCGCTCGCGGGATCATCCTGCGGAAAAGTGCAGGGGACCGACGGATCAATCATCGCCCGCGCACCCATGGCGTCCGGCATGGCGCTCAGGATCGTGTGACGCAGCCTTCCGCCCCAGTGATTCATCAGCCGGACAGCGCGCGCCTCCTTGCCGCCCAAGTCAAAGCCACTGTGGCAATGGAGTATGCGCGGGGTACGCCCGGCCGGTTCAGCCATGGGCGAGAACACGTGCAAGGAGCCGGTCGATGCCCGCCACCGCCTCCGGCTCGTCGAGCGTGGGGGCATGGCCGACGCGGGGGACGGTCACCAGATCCGCAGTGGTCCCGATGTCGCGCACCATGCGCTGTGCGGTCGCATCGCTGAACAGGTCCGACAGTTCGCCGCGTACGATCAGAGTGGGAAAGGCCCAGAAAGCCCCCATGGTCGGCCACAGATCGAAGCCCGCCTCGTTGCCCGGGACGCGGAACGGTTCTGCGATGCGCATGTCGTAATCGAGCACGACGCGCCCGCTGCTGTTGAGGCGATAGAGGCGCTTGGCCATCGCAAGCCAGTCTTCCAGCGTATAGTCGGGGAAGATCATTCGATTATTGTCGGCGAGCGCGCGGGCGGCGTGCACCCAGGTGCTATGCGCGCTACCGCTTCCGGTGTGCTGGCGGATGCGGTCCAGTCCGGCGGGTTCCAGCACCGGGCCAATGTCGTTCAACAGCGCACCAGCAAGCCGTTCCGGACGGCTGGCGGCGAGCAGCATGGTGACAATGCCGCCCAGCGAAGTGCCAAACGCCACGAACTTGTGGAGGCCGATCGTTTCGAACAGGCATTCGAGATCCTGCACATAGACCAGCGGGACATAGGTCATCGGGTCCTTGGAGTAAGCGCTTTCCGCCCGCCCGCGGAATTCCACGCAAATTACTCGCCATTGGCCAGATAACCGCTCGGCCAAGGCCGAAAAGTCCCGCGCGTTACGCGTGAGACCGGGCAGGCAGAGCAATGCGGGCCGACTGGCGTGCTCCGGATCGGCGGGATAATCACGATAATGAAGCCGCAGCCCGTCCTTGGACCACCAATATCCGTCGGTATAGCGTGACACGCTTGATCCTTCCCCGGTTCACACCCCATATTGCCGCATGATCCTGCGCCCGCAACCCGTGAATTACACCCCCGCCCGCGATATCGAGTTCTTGCCTGACATCGGCGATCCTGTTGAGGCGGCCGATTTCCCGCAAACCGTCCTGCGGTTCCGCAACGACCGCTGGGCGCCGAGCGTGGGACTGGGTGCCCTGTCCGACGCACAGTGGATCGAGCATTTCGGGCGTTTCATCCCCCTGCCCGACACGTTGCCCCGGCCATTGGCGCTGCGCTATCACGGGCATCAGTTCCGGGTGTACAATCCCGATATCGGCGACGGACGCGGCTTTCTGTTCGCACAGATGCGCGATGCGGCAGGCCGACTGATGGATCTGGGCACCAAAGGCTCGGGCCAGACGCCCTATAGCCGCTTTGGCGATGGCCGGTTGACCCTCAAGGGCGGAGTGCGGGAAATCCTCGCCACCGAGATGCTCGAAGCGCTTGGTGTGCACACCTCCAAAACCTTCTCGCTGATCGAGACGGGCGAGCAACTGGAGCGCGGTGACGAACCCTCCCCCACCCGCTCCGCGGTGCTGGTACGCCTCAGTCATTCGCACATCCGCATTGGCAGCTTTCAGCGTGCGGCAGCGTTGGGCGACACCGAATTGCTGATTGCGCTGCGCGACTATGCGCTGAGGAGGCTCTATGGCGAAAGGCCGGATGATGATCCCTCCGTCCAGTTGCTGGGTCGGGTCGTTGAGCGGACCGCCGACTTGGCGGCCGGCTATATGATCGCCGGGTTTGTCCATGGCGTGCTCAACAGCGATAATATCAACGTTACGGGCGAGAGTTTCGATTACGGGCCCTGGCGGTTCACGCCTTTGTGGGCACCGGAATTCACGGCTGCATATTTCGATCATCAGGGCCTTTATGCCTTCGGACGGCAGGCGGAAGCGATCCACTGGGATGTCGCGCAGCTTGCCATATCACTCCGCTCGCTGACGGAGACGCAGGGGCTTGTTGACCAGTTGGAACGTTTTCCGGACCTTTATGCGCAGGCGATGATCCGGCGCTTTTGCTGGCGTCTCGGGATCGTACCGCCGGAGCGGGAATTGGCATCTCCGCTGATTGAAGCCGCCGTGCGTGGCATGATTGCCGACGACATCCCCATCGATCGTTTTTTCTTCGACTGGAGGGGTGGGGCTTTACGTGAAGCTGCAGCTGCGGCCTGCTACGACGGGGAGGCATGGTCGGACTTCCGGGAACAACTCGGCACATGTCGGCCGGACGCCGACGTCGCTCACGCCTATTGGGCGCAATCCGACCCGTGCTCCATGTATATCGGCGAAGTCGAGGCGATCTGGTCGGCGATTGCGGAGCGTGATGACTGGGAACCGCTCAACGCCAAGGTCGCTGCGATCCGGGCGATGGGAGAGGCACTTGGCGATCCGCCTGCGCCCGTCTAACCATCCGGAACATCATATCCGCTTCGGTATTTAGCAAAAGGCTCGAAAACGATAAGGGAGAGGCATCATGTTTTCCGGGAGCTGTCACTGTGGCACGATCCGTTATACGGTGGACGAGGACATGCCGACCAAGGCGATGAGCTGCAACTGCTCGATTTGCCGTCGGCAGGCCCCTTTGCATCATTTTACCACGCCCGCGAAGTTCGCCTTTCAGGGATCTCGTGATGATCTCCGCACGTATAAATTCAACCATCACGTCATTGCCCATCATTTTTGCCGGACATGTGGCTGTGCGCCGTTTGCCGAGGGCAAGACTCCCGGTGGGACGGACATGGTAGAAATCAACCTGCGCTGCGCGGATGGGATCGACCTCGATACGCTGGAGATCATGCATTACGATGGTGCCAGCCGATAGTGTAACAGTTGGCATCCCACGAAGAATCCGCCATATCGGACCCTATGTCGCCACCGCTCCTGTCCCATGAACCCGCAACCGGTGCGCTGCTGTGGCAAGGCGAAGTGGGTGACGTCGATGCGGAAGTGGAACGCGCGGCGTCAGCATGGGGCCATTGGGCCGCCCGGCCGATCACCTTCCGCATGGAAACGTTACGCCGCTACGCCAACGGTTTGCTGGCGAGCGAAGAAGCCCTGGCGGACCTGATCGCGCGCGAAGTCGGCAAGCCCCTGTGGGAGGCGCGCGCCGAAGTTGAGCTTGCCGCCATGCAGGTGGAACGCGCGATCGCAGCCTATTCCGAGCGTACCGGCATGCGCCGTCTGGAAGGCGCGCTGGGTGGGCGCAACGCATTGCGGCACAAGCCCCATGGCGTCCTTGCCGTCATCAGCCCATTCAGCAATCCGCTGAGTATACCCAACGGCCACATCGTTCCGGCACTCATCGCCGGAAACGGGGTCGTATTAAAGCCCTCGGAGAAGGCACCGGCCACCGCCGCGATGCTGGTCGACCTGATGCACGGCGCGGGCGTGCCGAAGGATTTGCTGCGGATGCTGGCCGGTGGGCCGAATGTCGGTCAATCCCTCGCTACGCATCCGGGCGTCCACGGAGTGATCTTTACCGGGTCGGCGCGCAACGGCATCGAGATCAACCGCACGCTCGCCGGGCAGCCGGGCACATTGGTTGCGCTGGAAATGGGCGGCAATAATGCCATCGTCGTATGGGACACGCCCGACCTTGCGACCGCCGCGATACTGGTTGTGCAGTCCGCCTTTGCCTGTGCGGGGCAACTGTGCACCGCCGCGCGCCGGCTGATCGTGCGCGACAGCCTCGCCGCACAGTTGTTGGCCGAGATTCTGAAGCTGGTGGACCGGCTCGCCATCGATCATCCTCACGCCGACCCGGCGCCGTTCATGGGACCGGTAATAGACACGCAGGTTGCGGACGGCCTCACGGAAAGTTTCCTGTACCTGATGAGCCGGGGCGGTCGGCCACTCCGCCACATGGGGCGACCCAAGGACGACCTGCCGTATCTTTCGCCCGCCATCATCGACGTGACCAATGTTGACGAACGCCCGGATATCGAACTCTTTGGGCCTTTGTTGCAGGTCATTCAGGTCGCCGACTTCGACGCAGCCATTGCAGAGGCTGCGGCGACCCATTTCGGGCTGTCGGCCGCGCTGGTCGGGGGATCTCCGGAGCAATTCGATCGCTTCTGGTCGTCCCTGTCGGCCGGGATCATCAACTGGAACCGCACGACCCACGCCGTTTCCCCCGGCGCACCGGTGGGCGGAGTCGGCGTGTCGGGCAATCGTCGTCCCGGCGGCAGCTATTCCGCCGACCGCATGGCCTATCCGGTCGCATCGTCCGAAAGTGAACAGCTGCGCGCATCCATCGGCATCGGCCTGATGCCCGTGGATACCCGTCCGATGGGCGATTGAATCATCGCGCAGCAGTCAAGCGCCAGCCATTCGGCCGGTTCGCGATCCGTGCTTACTTGAACAAGCCCTTGGCGAGGTCGCCGAGGTTGCCCAGAGGATTTTCGTTACCTTCACCACCCAGCATGTCGCCCACCTTGCCGAGCAGCCCGTCAGTGCCGACCGAACCGCCCAGCATCTCCTGAAGCTTGTCGACGGGCAGGCCGTGCTCCCGCGCAAGCTCCATCGCCGTCGCCACGGGATCACCGCCTTGTGCAAGCCTGTCCTTGAGTGAAGCGGCAAGCGATTCGACCTGATCGGCGGGCAGACCGAGCTTGCCCGCGATATCACCCAGACTTCCCAGAAGATTTTCCAACATTTGCCAGTCTCCCCGCGCAGGCGGCATGCCTGATCCCGCAACGTAGCATGACCCGACCTTTCACGCAAAAGGGGCGCTCTCGCCGAGAACGCCCCTTCTTGCATAGATACCGTAAGGATCAGGCGGCGGTCAGCGCCGCTTCCCGCACCGACTGGTCGACATGATCCTCAAACTGGGCGAAGTTCTCGACGAACTGCTTGACCAGCTTTGCGGCGGTGTCATCATAGGCTGCGCCATTCGCCCACGTCGCGCGGGGATCCAGAATGCGCGATTCGACGCCTGCGACCGCGACCGGAACCTCGAACCCGAAGTTCGGATCGGTCCGGAACGTCGCATCATTGAGGCTGCCGTCGAGCGCGGCGTTCAGCAGCGCGCGTGTCACCTTGATGGGCATGCGGCTACCGACGCCATATTTGCCACCGGTCCAGCCCGTGTTGACCAACCAGCAGGTGACGCCGCCCTTGGCGATCCGCTCCTTGAGCAGGTTGCCGTAGACGCTCGGGTGGCGGGGCATGAACGGCGCGCCAAAGCAGGTCGAGAACGTCGCACTCGGCTCCGTCACGCCGATCTCGGTTCCCGCAACGCGCGCGGTGTAACCGGACAGGAAGTGGTACATCGCCTGTTCCGGCGTCAGACGCGAAATCGGTGGCAGCACGCCATAGGCGTCGGCGGTGAGGAAGATGATATTCTTCGGCACCGGACCCAGATTGTCCTTCGACGCATTCGGGATGAAGTCGATCGGATAGGAACCGCGGCTGTTTTCCGCGAGGCTGTTGTCGTTGAAGTCGAGTTCGCGCGTTTCGGGGTTCATGACCACGTTTTCGAGAACGGTGCCGAACCGCCTCGAGGTGGCGAAGATTTCCGGCTCGGCTTCTTCCGACAGATTGATCATCTTGGCGTAGCAGCCGCCTTCGAAGTTGAAGACCGCCGTATCGGACCAGCCATGCTCGTCATCACCGATCAGCGTGCGGCTCGCATCGGCAGAGAGCGTGGTCTTGCCGGTGCCGGACAGGCCGAAGAACACCGCTGTGTCGCCATTGGGACCGATATTGGCCGAGCAATGCATCGGCATCACACCCTTGACGGGCAGCAGATAGTTCAAAATACCGAACACCGACTTCTTCATCTCGCCCGCATAACGCGTGCCGCCGATGAGGATGAGCTTTTCCGAAAAGTTGACGGCGATCACCGTCTCGGATCGGCTGCCATGGCGGACCGGGTCGGCGCGGAAGGTCGGCAGATCGATGATAGTGTATTCGGGTGTGAAGTCCGAGAGTTGGTCTGCGGTCGGGCGGACCAGCAGCGTGCGAATGAACAGATTGTGCCAGGCGAGCTCGTTGATCACGCGCACGTTAACGCGGTGCTCCGGCTGCGAGCCACCGAACAGGTCCGCGACGTAGAGCTTGTCCTTCTCACCCAGCGCGGCAAAGAAATCCGCCTTCAGCGCCGCGAAATGCTCCGGCGACATCGGCACGTTGGTCTTGCCCCACCAGACGGTGCTTTCCGTCTCAGCATCGCGGACGATGAACTTGTCGGATGCCGACCGGCCGGTATGCTTCCCGGTTTCGACCACCAATGGCCCGTCCTTGGCCAAACGGCCTTCGCCATTGCTGACCGCCGCCTCGACCAGCGGCGCCGTGCCGAGGTTCCAATGCTGGGCCGCTTTGGTGATAATGCCCTGGTCTGCCAGGGAGTGATTGGATTTCGCCTGCACGCGCTTCTCCGTAGAAAGATTAAATAAGCCGACTTCCGAGCGGGAAATCGGGCGCACCTGTCTCCGATCGCCTGTTCTCGCCGACAGGTCATGGACTCGGCTGCGCATAAGGCTTCAAAGCGTTTCCGTCAAATCAGTGCGGTTAACACAATGGCTGAATTTCCTTCGCAACTGCGAGGAAATGGGCTCATCGGGACAATGTTGCGGTTGGTTGCGCATTGCGATAGGTCGATGCGCACATCCCGCTCACCTTCAAAAGGCAACGGCTTATCATCTTGCTTCCCTTTCCCGCAGCCCCTTCGGACCAGACGAACACCCGATGATGTCCACGATCGCCCTTGTCGACGACGACAAAAATATTCTCGCCTCGGTATCGATTGCGCTCCAGGCTGAGGGCTTTGCGACGCGCATTTATTCGGACCCGGAGGCGGCCTTCAAGGCGCTGTCCGAAAATCCGGCTGATCTCGTCGTGTGCGATATCAAGATGCCGCGCATGGACGGTATCGAACTGCTCCGCCGCCTGCGCGAGAAAAGCCGGATGCCGTTCATCTTTCTGACGTCGAAGATCGACGAACTGGACGAGGCTCTCGGTCTGGCAATGGGCGCTGACGATTATATCGCCAAACCCTTTTCCCAGCGCCTGCTGATCGCGCGGATCAAGGCGATCCTGCGCCGCGCGGAGATGGTGCAGAAGGACGGGCAGGTTGATGAGGAAAAGTCCGACCCTATCGTGCGGGGCCGCTTGGAAATGGACCCGGCGCGACACCGCGTCAAATGGGCGGGGCAGGACGTTACGCTGACAGTGACGGAACTTCTGATCCTCGAAACCCTTGCCAACAGGCCCGGCGTCGTCAAGAGCCGCAACCAGTTGATGGATGTCGCTTATCAGGATGACATCTATGTCGACGACCGCACTATCGACAGCCATATAAAGCGCCTGCGCCGGAAGTTCCGCGAGGTCGATCCCCAATTCAATGCGATAGATACCCTGTATGGCGCCGGATACCGTTTCTCCGAAGAATAGCGGCCACGTGCTGCACTGGACCGGGGGCGTACGCCTGAGCTGGCGCATTCTGGCGGTCAACATCATCGCGCTCGCGCTGCTGGCAGGCGGGTTCTTCTATATCGACAGCTATCGCACGCGCGTCATCGATGCGCGGCTGGAGGAATCCAAGCGGGAACTCAGCCTGCTCGCGAGCGCACTCGATGTTGCCCCCGCCGACCGCCGCGATGCCCTCATCGTCGCGTTCGCGCGCAAGATGGGAGACCGGATCCGTTTCTATGATGCAAAGGGCGGGCTTGTCACCGATACCTTTGTCATTGGCGCCCCGCGGTTCACTCTCGTTCGCCCGGAGGACGAACCCTATAAGCGGCACGTTGCACGGTTCCTGGACAAGATCGTCGACAAGGTGGTCGGCGCGGACCGGCTGCCCGATTATATTGAGCCACAGCCGGATCATGCACAAGGCTGGTCCGAGATCGCAAGCGCCAGCAAGAGTGGGGACACCGTCGCCATGGCGCGTTTCGCTCCCGACCGCTCGCCGATGATTTCCGCCGCCACGGTTCTGCGGGATGGCAGCGCCCTGCTTGCCGTCGAAAATGCGCGCGACGTTACGCGCATCGTTCGGGCGGAGCGCCTGAGTCTGGGCATTGTCCTTGCTGTGACGATCATCGTCTCGGTGCTGCTTTCCTTGTTTCTTGCGCGCACGATCGTCCTGCCGCTGCAACGGCTGGCCAATGCTGCTGTGCGCGTCCGTTTGGGCCGTGCGCGGCAGGTGACGGTCCCGCGCCTGCCCGACCGGCGCGATGAGATTGGCACGCTGGCCCGTGCGATATCGGATATGACGCAAGCGCTGCGCCACCGCATCGACGCAACCGACAGCTTTGCCGCCGATGTAAGCCATGAACTCAAAAATCCCATCGCGTCGCTGCGATCGGCGCTCGATAGTCTGGAGCGGGTCGAGCAGCCCGAGCTGCGGACCCGCCTTCTTGCCATCGCGCAGGACGATGTGCGGCGCCTCGACCGGCTCGTGACGGACATCGCCGAAGCCTCGCGGATCGACGCGCAATTGTCGCGCACACGGTTCGAGCCGGTCGATCTGGGGCAGATGATCGAGCGGATGATCGTTGCGCGTGAGCAGCGCGGCGTCGGTAACACCGTTCGCCTTGCCTTTGCCCGCCCCCGGCGCGACGTGGCGGTGGTCATGGGCGAGGAGCAGCGGCTTGCACTCGTCATCGACAATCTTCTCGACAACGCGGTGTCCTTCTCTCCGCCCGGCGGACTGGTGCAGGTGACCGCCACCGTCGCGGATAACGAGGTGCTGCTCAGCGTGGAGGACGAAGGCCCCGGCGTGCCGCCTGAAGAGCGTGAGACGGTATTCCGCCGCTTCCACAGCGTCCGGCCGGAGGGGGAGAGCTTCGGCAAGCATAGCGGCCTCGGCCTCGCCATTGCGCGCAGCATCGTGGAGGGGCATCAGGGCCGTATTTCGATCGAGGATCGGGACGATGCACGCTCTGGCGCCTGTTTCCATGTGCACCTGCCGCTCGCCCATCTGGGCGATCCGGGCATCGGGTCGGAATGAGCCGCCCTCCCCCCGCCAGCATCGTGCCGGTGGAAACCATCCACGCGAGTTGCGTTGCGATCGCGGGCCGAGCGCTGCTGCTGCTGGGACCGAGCGGGGCGGGAAAATCCGACCTCGCCCTGCGCCTGATCGATCGGGGTGCGCAGCTTGTGAGTGACGACCAGACAACGCTCGCCCGCGACGGTAGCCAGCTGATTGCCAGCCCGCCGCCGACCATCGCAGGGCAAATCGAGGCGCGAGGCATCGGCATTCTCTCCCTACCCTTTGTCACGGATGTTCCGGTTGCGCTCGCGATCGAACTGTCCGGCAGCGTCGAGCGTTATCCCATGACTGCGTTGACGCTGGCCTTGGGCGGAGTAGACCTACCCCTGATGCGACTCTCGCCCTTCGAAGCTTCAGCCCCTATCAAGGCCGAAATGATGCTGCGCGCCGGGGAGGAAACCTGTGGCTGATCTGCAATCAGCCGACGGACCCAAGACGATCCTGCTCGTTTCCGGCATGTCCGGCGCCGGCAAGACAACGGCGCTCAAGACGCTGGAGGACATGGGCTGGGAAGTGGTCGACAATCTCCCGCTGACGTTGCTTGATCGGCTTCTTGCCGCACCTTTGGCCCAGGACCAGCGCGACAAGGACCGCCCGCTCGCCATCGGGATTGACGCGCGCACACGTGGTTACGACGCCGCCGCCATCGTCCAGCGCATCAAGGCCCTGCGCGAGAGCGGCGCGCTCGACATCGACACCCTCTACCTCGACTGTGCCGGGGCAGAACTGGAGCGGCGCTTTGCCGAAACCCGTCGTCTTCATCCGCTGGCGCAAGACCGCCCTGCCGCCGATGGGATCGCGCGCGAGCGGGAGCTGACCGAACCTCTACGCCGCTGGTCTGGCCAGGTGATCGACACGACCGCGATGTCGGCCAACGCCCTGCAACAGGAAATCCGATCCCGCTTCGATCGCGGTTCGGCCGTGCAGTCTGTGCTGACAATCCTCTCGTTTGGTTTTTCGCGCGGGATGCCGCGTAATGCCGATCTCGTGTTCGACATGCGCTATCTGCGCAACCCACATTGGGATGATGCCCTGCGTCCGCAGACCGGTCTCTCCGACGCGGTGGGTGCCTATATCGCGCAAGATCCCGTCTACGATCGCTCGCTCGAACAGATCGAGGAATTGCTGCTGACCCTCCTGCCCCGCTATCAGGAGCAGGGAAAAGCCTATGTTACCATTGCATTCGGTTGTACCGGAGGGAGACATCGGTCTGTCCATGTTGCCGAACGTGTCGCCGGACGCTTGCGTCAGGCGGGATTTTCGCCCACGGTCTTGCACCGCAACATGGAATCGGCTCCCCAGAATGCGGTCGACGAGGACAAGAGCCGCCATAATGGATAATATGCAGGGCATCGCAACCTCATGATTGGACTGGTTCTGGTTACCCACGGACGACTCGCCAGCGAATTTCGCGTCGCCATGGAACATGTCGTCGGCCCACAGACCGCCATCGAAACCATCTGCATCGGACCCGATGACGATATGGAGGGGCGGCGTGCTGACATCGCTGCGGCTGTCGATGTGGTGAACGACGGATCCGGCGTGATCCTGTTGACCGACCTGTTCGGCGGGACACCCTCCAACCTCGCGATCTCGCTGCTCAAGGCGGGCGAGATCGAGGTGATCGCTGGTGTCAATCTGCCGATGCTGATCCGACTGGAAAGCGCCCGAAAGGTCATGAATGTGCGCGACGCGGTTGCCGCCGCGCGCGAGGCCGGGCAGAAATACATCAGCGTCGCATCGGAATTGCTGGGGAATGCGCCATGAGCGAGATCAGCCGCGAAGTGTTCATCACCAACCGGCGCGGTTTGCACGCCCGCGCCAGCGCCAAGTTCGTCACCCTCGCAAGCAGCCTGCCCGCGCAGGTCACGGTGTCGAAGGACGGCAGCGCCGTTACCGGTACCTCGATCATGGGGCTGATGATGCTGGGTGCGGCGATGGGCGACAGTATCACGATCGCCGCCGCGGGCGAAGGTCGGGAGGAAGCGCTGAGCCAGCTCGTTGCCCTCGTCGAGGACAAGTTCGGCGAAGAATAAGCACTGCTTGATCCTGTCAGCGTCCGCCCCTAATCGGTTCGTTCGGCACAAGACGGGGGCACCAGCGTGACACGGGAAATAACCGGATTTTCCAACCCGCTGGTCAAGCGTGTCCGTTCACTCCGCGAAAAAAAGTACCGCAAGCAGGAAGGGCTGTTCCTGGCCGAGGGGTTGCGTATCCTGACTGAGGCGCGCGAGGCGGGGCGCCTTCCGGAAATGCTGTTCCACGCCCACGAAGGCGCGTCCCATCCGCTGGCCATCGCGCTCATCGCGCAGATGGAAGCGGAGGGCCGCGACGTCATTGTCACCAGCGCCGACATCCTTTCCAAGATCAGTGGCAAGGACAATCCACAGGCTCTGGTCGGGGTCTATCGCGACCAGGATGTGCCGCTCGATGCGATTGACCGCACGGGTTCGGGCCTCTGGATCGTCGCGCAATCGCTGCGCGACCCAGGCAATCTCGGCACCATTTTGCGGACCGGAGATGCGGTCGGCGCGGGCGGGCTGATTTTGGTCGACGACTGCGTCGATCCCTTCTCGGTTGAAGCCGTCCGCGCCAGCATGGGGGCGCTGTTCACGCAGGCGATCGTGCAATGCCGCTGGGACGCGTTCCTCACCTGGCTGCGCAGTGGCCCCGGTCAGCTTGTCGGTACCAGCCTGCGTACCGACCAGGATTATCAGGCGCCGCGTTACGCCGCGCCAACCTTCCTGCTCGTCGGCAACGAGGCGCAAGGGCTACCTTCGGCATATGAGGCGGAATGCGATCTGCTCGTCAAAATCCCGATGCTGGGGAAGGCCGACAGCCTCAACGCCGCCGTCGCCACTGCCGTCATGGCGTATGAGATCATCAACCAGCGGAGGGTGCGGGCATGAACGAGCAGGCGCAGACCAATGGACTGGCCGTCATGTGGCAGCACAAGCGGGTGCTCGCCGCCAGCCTGATCGGCACGGCGGTGGAATTTTACGATTTCTATATCTACGCCACGGCCGCGTCGCTCGTCTTCGGGCCTCTGTTCTTTCCGAGCAGCTCAGCCTCCGCGCAGCTGTTGGCGGCCTATGCCAGCTTTGCCGTTGCCTTCTTCGCCCGGCCGCTGGGAGCGGCGGTGTTCGGTCATTATGGCGATCGGGTGGGACGCAAGTCCACGCTGGTCGTCTCGCTCATGCTGATGGGCGGGTCCACGCTGGCGATCGCTTTCCTGCCGACCTACGCCGCGATCGGCTGGTGGGCGCCGCTCCTCCTGTGCCTGATGCGCTTTGGGCAGGGCTTCGGTCTCGGCGGCGAATGGGGCGGCGCGGCCTTGTTGGCAGTGGAAAACGCTCCGCCCGGCTGGCGCGCGCGCTTCGGCATGTTTCCGCAGCTCGGCGCACCGGTCGGCTTTCTCGCGGCCAACGGGCTTTTCCTGATGCTCGGCGCGATGATGGATGACGCCGCATTCAACAGTTGGGGGTGGCGTCTCCCGTTTCTCGCGAGCGCGGTTCTCGTCATCCTAGGGCTGTGGATCCGCTTGAAACTGACGGAAACGCCTGAATTTCTCGCGGCAGGTGAGTCAGGTCCGGATACGCATGTCCCACTGGTGGCGCTGTTTCGCGGGCACACCGCTGCGGCATTTTCCGGCACATTTGCCGTCGTCGCCTGTTTCGCGATCTTCTACATCGCGACAGCCTTTGCTTTGGGTTACGGGACAACGGCCCTCGCCATCCCCCGCGAACATTTCCTGGGTCTCCAACTGGGGGCCATCCTGTTCATGGCGCTGGGCATCATCACCGCGGGCTGGTGGGCCGATCGAAGCAGCCCCCGCACCGTCCTCATCGCGGGATGCCTGTTCTCCCTGCCGATGGGAGCGGTCTTCGGCACCCTGTTAGGAAGCGGCGATTATTCGGCCATTTTTGCGGCGCTGAGTATCGCCCTGTTTGTCATGGGCTTTGTCTACGGCCCGCTCGGTGCGTGGCTGCCTTCGCTCTTCCCGACCCGGTTGCGCTACACAGGTGCATCCTTCGGTTTCAATCTGGGCGGAATATTGGGGGGCGCGCTCGCTCCCATCGTCGCGCAGCAACTCGTCGGCCTGTACGGGGTGGCCACCGTTGGCCTTTATATGTCGCTCGCCGCCGCGATCAGCCTCATCGCGCTCGGCCTCACCCGCCGCACGCCATCGCCACATTGACCGCCAGACGTGCGCATAATAGAGCGGTCCGCGTGCACCCGTAGCTCAGCAGGATAGAGCATCAGATTCCTAATCTGAGGGCCATGGGTTCGAATCCCGTCGGGTGCACCATTTCTTGTTTACCCTCAGACGCCGGGCGGTCGCATCCGCGACCTTGGCTTTCCTCGCATAAGCTCGGGCGGCCGTTCGGCCTTGCGAACCCTGCCGGGTTCGAATGCGCTCCCTTCGGGTGCACCATATTGCTCAATCCGACGCATCCGCAACATCTTCCAGCCAGTCGACATCCACAACCCGGATCTTGCCGTGATCGAGCACGACCAGCCCCGCCTGTGCCCATAGCCCGAGCTGGCGGTTGATGTTCTCTCGACTGATCCCGGCGAACATGGCCAATTCGGTCTGGCTGAGGCCAATGGTGCCATCCTCACGTCCTTCGCCCTGCAACAGCCTCAGCAGGAAGCGGGCCAGGCGCGGAGCTGCCCCATATGCCCGGTCGCTTTCGATAGTCTGATTGGCGCGGCGCAGCCGCTGCGCCAGTTCCCGCATCAGGCGGAGAGCGATCTGATGGTTTTCCGCCATCACCCGTTCAAACAAGGGGCGCGCTAGCGTCAGGTAACGCAACGCCTCCATCGCGATGACGCTGGCCGTTCGCGTACCCCCGTCGAGCAGCGCGATCTCGCCGAGTACGCTCCCCGCGCCCACATAATCGAGCACGATTTCGCGGCCGTTGGCCGTGTAGACTGTAACGCGCGCCTGGCCTTCCAGCAGAATGACAAGGAAATCGCCGTCCGCGCCCTGTTCGAGCAGGACGTCGCCTTTGCGCGCGCGACATTCCCGGGCATCACGCAGCAAATGCGCCAGTTCGCTTTCGCTCAGCGCATGAAGCAGGCTTTGCTCCGGCAAACGGCCATGAAGTTGCTTGCTGTCCATCCCATCCCCCGAGTCGCGACTCGAGTCGCGTTTCGGTCCATCTATAGTCGGCTCGGAGCAATCGAACGAATTTTGTATCCACGTTAACGATCGGAGAAAAATTTTTTCAGCATGTTACCCGACATGCGCTTGATGCGTTCCGGCCATGGACGGAACGCGACTTACGCGTGTGCAGCGTGAAAATTGCCGCGATGCAGCATGTTGACGGCCTTGGTGGGTGTTGTCTGTGCGTCCACGCAGCCTGCGAAATCGGTTGTAAGATCGAAATCGCGCCCAATTTCTGTTCCAAAATGAGATTTTTCGGCCGTTTCCGCTGTTGGACGATCCTAAATTTTGTGTTAACAAGACGTCAATAAAGGTCGCAAGGACACAACCTTCTTTCCGCTCGAACAGGGAATTCTGTATGAAAAAAGCCATTCTGGGAATTGGGGGCCTTGTTGCGGCTCTCACCGCTTCTACCGCACATGCGGCGGTTGTCTTCACATTCAATGCTGGCGTAGCTGCATCCACGTTGCTGGGTGCGGGGTTTGTGGTGCAAAACGATTTCGACGGTTCCGCCGGTGTTGGAGGCAGCGGTTTTCAGTTTTTGACCGGTTCGAGCACCAGCGGCTCGGCGATTCCGACGTCGGGCACCGATACTACCCCGTATCTGTCCGTCCTTGGCGGTGGTGAAGCCATTATCGATCTCCCCAATGTTGAAGCTCTTGCTTTCGATTGGGGTACGCTGGATACCTACAACACGCTCACTGTGTTCGGCTATGATGGTGGTGGTGCGTTTTCCACCTCGTTTACTCCCTTGGCGTTGTTCTCCAATCCGGGCGATTTGGCACCGGCAGACGGCCAGACAAGCGGCGCGTTCGCTCTGCTTGGTACGGCTGGTGAGCGTTTCTCGCGGATCGTTCTGACCTCCAGCACGAATTCGTTTGAAATCGACAACCTGCTCGTCAAGGGTGCGATTCCTGAGCCCTCGACCTGGGCGATGATGATCGTCGGCCTTGGCATGGTTGGCTACGCCATGCGCAGCCGTCAGCGCACGAAGGTCAGCTTCGCCTGATTGCTTAGGCTCGGCATCGTCCGGGCCTGAACGTTCGACGATCTGATTTCAGCGTCATAGCATGTTTATCCCCGCCGAAGCCATTCGGCGGGGATTTTCGTTTGTGGTTTGGTAGGTATCTCTGGGATGGTCCGTCTGCGGCCTAAGGACCGGAGACATGCATGCCATGGCGAATACGCGCGATAGAGTGCGAACGACAGCGATCGGGACAATGGGGATGTATGTCGTACACCTCGCCTTGCATCGTTGTTAAGCGCTTCACATATTCAGGGCGGCGCCAAAATGCTCGCGGAGGATCAGAGAGAACGATGGGTCCCAACGCGACACCCTGAACGACCCGCTGGTCGCACTCATGGATCTGCACCGTCCGCGCAACCGCCTTTCGTACTGCCCTGTCGCTCGGAATTTGTCGGTGTTGTCGGCTGTCGAACGTTATGAATCGACATGCGAATAATCGTCGGATCTCTAAGTATCGGCAGCCGGTCGTGCCGTGCCGCACCCCCTCTGTTACCAGAACCTGGTGTGCCTTCACTGTAGCCTGTGGTCAGAGCGAGCCCGCCGCGCCAAGCTGTCCCTATGGTCGGGATTTACCGCCCCAGACGACGGCTTCGTCCAACGCACACGCCACCTGCCCGGGATCGCGGCCAGCGACGCCATTCCCACAAGGTCACAGCGCTACAGTGTAGGCCTCTCCACCAAGATGATCGGGGCCCAAACGGCCGACTTAAACCAGTCGGCTCTGCTTCAGCGCCGCTTCGATGAAGCTGGCGAACAACGGATGGGGATCGAAGGGCTTGGACTTTAGCTCCGGGTGAAACTGCACGCCGACAAACCACGGGTGGTCAGGCCGCTCGACGATTTCGGGCAGGGTGCCGTCCGGAGACAAGCCGGAGAAGATCAGCCCGCCCTTCTCCAGCGGCTCGCGATAGCCTGCATTGACCTCGTAGCGATGGCGGTGCCGCTCGTGAATTGCATTCGTACCATAGATGCCCGCCACGACGCTGTTGCCCGCGAGCGTCGCAGGGTAAGCCCCGAGGCGCATCGTGCCGCCCAGATCGCCCTCAGCGCTGCGCTGCTGCAATCCTTCCGCGCTCATCCATTCGGTGATGAGGCCCACGACCGGCTCACTGGTTTCGCCGAATTCGGTGGTCGATGCGCGCTCGATCCCCGCCGTGTGCCGCGCGCCCTCAATACAGGCCATCTGCATCCCGAGGCAGATGCCGAAGAACGGCACATTGCGTTCCCGCGCGAAGCGGACGCTGGCGATCTTGCCCTCGCTGCCGCGCACGCCGAAGCCGCCGGGCACCAAGATGCCGTGCATCGGTTCCAGTTGGGCGGTGACGATGCTCTCGTCCTGCTCGAACAGCTCGGCATCGATCCATTTGATATGGACCTTAACGCGGTTGGCGAGTCCGCCATGGACAAGCGCCTCATGTAATGACTTGTACGCATCGGGCAGGCCGACATATTTGCCCACCACGCCGATCGTGACTTCGCCTTCCGGATTGGCGTAGCGATCCATGATGTCGATCCAGCGATCGAGACGCGGCGCGGGCGATCCTTCGATCCCGAATGCCCGCAGCACTTCGTCGTCCAGTCCTTCGGCATGATATTGCGCGGGTACGGAATAGATGTTGGGTGCGTCGAGTGCGGGGATCACCGCCTGAGCCCGTACGTTGCAGAACAACGCGATTTTGGCGCGTTCGCTCTCGGGAAGGGGCTGCTCGCACCGGCATAGCAGGATGTCCGGCTGAATGCCGAGCGAGGTCAGTTCCCGCACACTGTGCTGGGTAGGCTTGGTCTTCAGTTCGCCCGCCGCCGCGATATAGGGCACCAGCGTAACGTGGATGAAGATCGACTGGCCACGGCCCAGATCATTGTGGAGCTGGCGAATCGCCTCCATGAACGGCAGGCTTTCAATATCGCCGACGGTGCCGCCGATCTCGCACAGCACGAAATCGACATCGTCGGTATCCTGCATCGCGAATGCCTTGATCTCGTCGGTGACGTGCGGGATGACCTGCACAGTCGCGCCCAGATAGTCGCCCCGGCGCTCCTTGGCGATGATCGTCTGGTAGATGCGGCCCTGCGTCACATTGTCGGACTGGCGCGCGGAAACCCCCGTAAAGCGTTCATAATGGCCCAGATCGAGGTCCGTTTCCGCCCCGTCGTCGGTCACATAGACCTCGCCATGCTGATAGGGCGACATCGTGCCCGGATCGACGTTCAGATAGGGATCGAACTTGCGAATCCGCACGCGAAATCCCCGTGCTTGCAGCAAAGCTGCAAGGCTTGCGGCCATCAGGCCTTTGCCAAGCGAGGAGACCACGCCGCCGGTTATGAATATGTACCGCGCCATGGGAGTGAAGGCTTAACCTTATGAATGGGGGTTGGGCAAGCGCACGAATCCATACGCCCGCAAAAAACTGTGGGTGAAAAGCTTTGGGCCTTGGAAAACGGCGGATTATTGCGCGATCGGTACGCCCGGTTGCTGGGCAGGTGCGGGTGCCGGCGCGGCCGCATTTCCAACGCTTTGCGCGGCCCCGGCGAGCGGATCGGCATTTGTCGGCGCGGTGACGGGCGCAGGCGCGCCCCCAACCGGCACTGCCGACTTCGTCAGCGATGTGTCGATCGCTGTCGGCCCTGCGCGTACCGAAGCCATGACCGCCAGCACAATGGACAACCCAACAAAGATGGTCGCAAGGATCGACGTCATCCGCGTCAGGAAATCCGCCGCACCCCGTGCCGACATCAGGCCCGATGGGCTGCCGCCGACGCCCAGCCCGCCGCCTTCCGACCGCTGCATCAGGATGACCGTCACGAGTGCCGCGGCGATGATGGCCTGAACGACGAGAATGAAAGTGAACATGGCTGTGCGTTATCCGCTTAATAAGAACTGTGCCCGCCCTTAGCCGGAACGGCCTTTGGGTTCAACTGCGCAGTGGCCAGGCGTCAAGACGCTGCGTCGGCCGCCGTGATGATCGGGCCAAAAGTCTCGGCCTTGAGACTCGCTCCGCCGACCAGGCCGCCGTCGACATCCTCCAGGGTGAAGATGTCGGCGGCGTTGCCCGCATTGACCGAGCCACCATAGAGGATCCGCATCGCTGCGGCCGTTTCCGCACCCAGTCGCGCAGCGAGCGCCCCCCGAATCGCGCCGTGCATTTCGGCGATCTGCTCCATGGTAGGGATGCGACCAGTGCCGATTGCCCAGATAGGTTCATATGCGATCGAGAGCCAGTCCGCCGCTGCGCCTTCCGGCAGAGACGCGAGCAACTGATCCAGCACGAACGACACCGCGCTTCCGCTGTCCCGCGTTTCCAGACTTTCGCCGACGCACAGGACGACGGACAGATCCTCGGCCCGCGCCGCAAGCGCCTTCGCCGCGATATCGGCGTCGCTCTCATGCTGGTCGGTCCGGCGCTCGCTATGGCCGACGATCACGGATGTTGCACCGGCTTCTCCGAGCATGGCCGCGCCCAGACACCCGGTATGCGCGCCCGTCGATTTCGCATGGCAATCCTGCGCGCCTACGAAGATGCCGTCCGCCCGCTCTGCCGCAGCCGTGATCAGCGTCGCGGGAACATAGAGGCCCACCTCAACGCCCGGATGCGCCTTTGCCGCATCACCGATCGCCGCTATATCGGCCAGATGGGCGCGCAGCCCGTTCATCTTCCAGTTGCCGGCCACCAGCATCTTGCGTGTCATAGGGCGCGTATCTCCTGCACAAATGGATCGTTGTGGGGCAGGCGATAGCGCCTGTCGCTCCAATGTCCAGTCCCCGCTTGATGCCTGGGGCTACTCGCCCTAAAGCGGCTCGCACACTTGCCCTTACTCTGTTGTCGGGACGCGACATGATCAGTTTCTTCCGCCGGTTCATAGGCTCCAAATTCGGCGCCGTGTTCGCCCTGCTGTTTCTGGGGCTGGTGGCGTTCGCCTTCGCTGCGGGCGACATCAACCGCAAGGGCGGGTTCAGCCTGCCGGGCACGGGCGGTGCGGCGGCAAGCGTGGGTGGGTCCAGCCTGTCGGAAAGCGAGCTGCAAAGCCGCGTCCAGCGCGTGTTCGAGCAGCAGCGGCGTGAGAATCCCGGCATGCAGATCGGCACGTTCCTGCAAATGGGCGCCGTTTCCCAAATTTATAATCAGTTGGTTGCCGGCCTGGCGATCACGGAATTTTCACAAGATCAGGGCATGTACCTGAGCAAGCGGATGATCGACGCGCAGATCGCCGCAATCCCGGCTTTCCACGACGCATCGGGCAAGTTCAGCCCCGACTTGTTCCGTCAGCTCCTGTCGAGCCAGGGCATCAACGAGCAGTTGCTGCGCACCGACATCGCGCGTGACCTTACCGGAAAACAATTGATCTTGCCTGCTGGCCTCGGTGTCGCCCTGCCGGACAGTCTTGTGCTTCCCTATGCCTCGCTGATTCTCGAAGCGCGGGAGGGCCGAGTGGCCGCAATCCCGGCCACCGCGTTCAAGCCGACCGGTGTGCCAAGCGATGCACAGCTCAAGGATTTCTACACGCGCAACGCCGAGCGATTTATCGTGCCGGAACAGCGCAAGCTGCGTTACGCGATTGTCGATGCCGACCGTTTCGCCGGGGCATCGGTACCAAGCGACGCAGAAGTCGCGCGCTTTTATGCCACCAACAAGGCGGCCTATGCAGCCCGTGAGACGCGCAGTATCGAACAACTGATTCTGCCGAACGAAAGCGCGGCGCGCGCTGTCGTGGGAGGCGGCACGTCGCTTGCCGCAGCAGCGCAGAAGGCGGGACTTTCCGTCAATAGCATCGCCGCCAAATCGCAGACGGACCTGGCCGCCGAGACATCGGTGGATGCCGCCCGGATCGCCTTTGCTAGTCCGCAGGGTCAGATTACCGGGCCGGTTCGCACAGCGTTCGGCTGGGCCGTGCTGCGGGTAACGGCTATCCAGAAGACACCCGAGCGCACGCTCGATCAGGTGCGCGGCGAGATCGTGGAAGCGCTGCGCGTGCAGAAGCAAGGCCAGCTGCTCAGCGATTTTTCGGCCAAGATCGAAGATCAGGTAGCCGATGGCGCGACCTTTGACGAGGTCGCAAAGGACAATGGCCTGCAGGTCGCCACCGCCCCCGCCCTTCTCTCAAACGGGCAGAATGTTGCAGACCGCAACTACAAGGTTGGAGACGACGTTGCCCCCCTGCTCAAGCCCGGCTTCAGCATGGATGCCGATGACGATCCGCAAATGGTCCAGATCATCGCGCAAAAGCGTTATGCGCTGCTCGATGTGACCGACATCATACCCGCCGCAGCCCCGCCGCTCGATGCCGTCCGGCCCGCCATCACGCAGATGTACCAGCTTCGCGAAAGCGCAGCCCGCGCCCGTACGCTCGCCGACAGCATCGGCGCACAGGTCGCCAAGGGCACGCCGCTCGAAAAGGCGGTGGCCGATGCTGCCGCGCGCGCCGGAATCAGCCTTCCTCCCGTGCAGAAGGGCGGCGGCCGTCGTGCGGACCTGATGCGCGGCGATCAGCGTCCGCCCGCCCACATTGCGACGCTGTTCGCGATGGCCGTGGGCACCGCCAAGGTCGTACCCATCAGCAATGATCAGGGCTATTTCATCGTGCAGCTCGACCGCATCCAGCAGGGTGATGCCGCCACGGTCCCCGGCCTTGTTGACCGCATCCGTTCCGACATCGCCAACGTTGTTGCCGGCGAATATGCCCAGCAGTTCGAGCGGGGTATCGAGCGTGACCTCAATGTGAAGCGTAACCCTCAGGCCGTGGCGCGCGTGACGCAGGAATTGCGGCGGGCGAACGGCGGGGTCGCACCCTGACCATGCACTCCGTTTCCCCCGGCAATGAAGGATTAGTCCGCGAAAACCTGACACGGGGCCAATCCGCCCTGCTCTGGCGGAAGCAGATCGCCGATACGGACACGCCCATCTCAGCCGCGCTCAAACTGATCGAGCCGGGCCGGGGCGATTTTCTGTTGGAGTCGGTCGAGGGTGGGGCGGTGCGCGGCCGTTACAGTCTCCTCGGCCTCGCGCCGGATCTCATGTTCCGTGCGCAGGGCAACGAGGCGCAGATCAACCGCCACTGGCAGACAGACACCGGGGCGTTCGTTCCGATCGAGGGCGGAGCGCTTGCGGCGCTCCGTGCGCTGGTGGCCGAATGTCAGGCTCCGATTGATCCGGCGCTTCCCTCTGCGCTCGCCTGCCTCGTGGGCTATTTCGGCTATGAGACGATCGGTCTGGTCGAGAAACTGCCTCGTCCGCCCGAAAGCCCGGTCCAGCTGCCCGACATGCTATTTGCTCGGCCTACCGTCATCCTGGTGTTCGACCGACTGGACGACGCGCTGTATCTCGTCGCACCGATCTGGAAGGGCAGTTTCACCGATGCTGATGATGCGATCGCCCAGGCGCAGGACCGCATCGACAGCGTAGCCGCTCAGCTCGCGGCGCCCCTGCCCGCTTCCCCGCCAATTCCGGAACTGGCTGATATCACGATCAGCCCGGTCGTGCCGGAAGAACGTTACCACGACATGGTGCTGCGCGCGCAGGATTATATCCGCGCGGGTGACATCTTTCAGGTCGTGCTGGCCCAGCGATTCACCGCGCCTTTCAGGCTGCCTCCGCTGTCGCTCTACCGTGCGCTGCGGCGGATCAATCCCTCGCCGTTCCTCTATTATCTCGACCTGCCCGGTTTCGCGATCGTGGGCTCCAGCCCGGAAATCCTTGTCCGCTCGCGCGACGGCGAAGTGACTATTCGGCCCATTGCGGGCACCCGTCCGAGGGGCAAAAACGCCGTCGAGGATGCCGCCAATCGCGACAGCCTGCTCGCCGATCCCAAGGAACGCGCCGAGCATCTGATGCTGCTGGATTTGGGCCGAAACGATGTGGGCCGCGTCGCCAGCGCGGGCAGCGTGACCGTGACGGACAGCTACACCGTCGAATTCTACAGCCATGTCATGCACATCGTGTCGAACGTCGTCGGGCGCCTCGCGCCGGGCAAGGATGCCATAGACGCGCTGTTCGCCGGATTTCCGGCGGGAACGGTCTCCGGTGCCCCCAAGGTCCGCGCGTGCGAGATCATTGCCGAGCTGGAACCGGAAACGCGCGGGGCCTATGCAGGCGGCGTCGGCTATTTCGCACCCAACGGCAATATGGACAGCTGCATCGTGCTGCGCACGGCGGTCCTCAAGGACGGATTGATGCATGTGCAGGCAGGCGCGGGAATCGTCGCGGACAGCGTGCCGGATTATGAGCAGAAAGAGTGCCAAGCGAAGGCCGGTGCCCTCATCGCTGCCGCGCGCGAAGCCGTTGCGCTGGCGCGCCAGGCGAAATTCGGGCAGTAAAGCGGCATGATCCTCGTCATCGACAATTACGACAGCTTCACCTGGAACCTCGTCCATTATCTCATGGAACTGGGCGCGCAGGTTGAGGTCGTCCGCAATGACGCGCTGACCGCGGCCGACGCGATGGCCAGCGGCGCGGACGCTTTCCTGCTCTCTCCCGGCCCCTGCACCCCCAATGAAGCGGGCATCAGCCTTGATCTCGTCGCGGCCTGTGCGGACGCGGCTAAGCCGCTCCTCGGGGTATGCCTCGGCCATCAGTCGATCGGGCAGCATTTCGGTGGCAAGGTCGTGCGCGGCGGGTTGATGCACGGAAAGACATCGCCGGTAGCCCATGACGGCACAGGGCTGTTCGCCGGGTTGCCGTCGCCTTTCATAGCGACCCGCTATCATTCGCTGATCGTCGAGGATATTCCCGACTGCCTGATCGTCAACGCGACCAGCGACGATGGCTCTGTGATGGCGTTTCGGCATGCGAGCCTGCCCATCCATTCGGTCCAGTTCCATCCGGAAAGCATCGCCACCGAATATGGGCATGAAATGCTGGCCAATTTCCTGACGATTGCGGGCCTGCCGGTCGTAGAACGGGCCTGAGCGCCGATTCGGTGCTGCAAATCTCTCGACTCGGCGGGGCCGCTCGCTCTATGGCGCGGCCATGACGCCGTTTCCCGATCCTACCCGTCCCTTGAGCGCAGCGGAGGCATCCGAAGCCTTTTGTGCGATGCTCGATGGCGCGGGGACAGAGGACGAGATTTCCGCTTTCCTCATAGCTCTTTCGGACAGGGGCGAAACTGCCGTCGAAATCGCCGCAGCAGCCCGCGCGATGCGCGAGCGGATGATCCCCATCGCAGCGCCTGCCGGGGCGATCGATGTGTGCGGCACGGGGGGCGATGGTCAGCATAGCCTCAACGTATCCACGGCCGTAGCGATCGTAACGGCGGCGTGTGACGTGCCGGTCGCCAAGCATGGCAACCGCGCGGCGTCGTCCAAGGCTGGCGGAGCGGACACGCTGGAGGCGTTGGGGCTGGATCTCGACAGTGCGACAGCCCATGCCGAAGCGACGCTGAGTGACCTGGGTATCTGCTTCCTGTTCGCGCAAAACCATCACCCCGCGCTCAAACGGCTCGGGCCGATCCGCAAGGCAATCGGCCGGCGGACGATCTTTAACCTGATGGGGCCGCTCGCCAATCCAGCGCGGGTACGGCGCCAACTCATCGGTATCGCACGCCCCGCCTATGTGCCGATCTATTCCGAAGCCCTGCGCGACCTGGGTGTCGACCATGCGATGATCGTGTCCGGGGACGAGGGGCTGGACGAGCTTTCGCTCGCGGGCGGCAATGACGTAGCCGAAATCGAAAGCACGGGAATTATCGGTATGCGGCGGGTGTCCGCCACCGACGCCGGCCTTCCCTCGGCGCCGCTCGATGCCATCAGGGGTGGCGATGCGGCCTACAATGCCGCTGCGCTGCGCCGCCTGCTTCAGGGGGAAACCGGAGCTTATCGGGACGCCGTGCTGTTCAACACGGCAGCGGCATTGATCGTCGCGGGCAAGGTCACCGACTGGCGCGATGGCGCGGAGGAAGCGGCCGAAGCCATCGACAAGGGGCTTGCCAACGCCCTGCTCAACTGCTGGATTGCCTATCAATGACCAACAAGCTGATCGAAATCTGCGCGACGAAGCGGACCGAAGTCGCCGACCGCAAGGGGCGCACGACGATTGCCGAGTTGCAGGATCGCGCCGCCCGGCAAACCCCGCCGCGGGGATTCCGCGCCGCGCTCGATGCCGCTGCGGCTACGGGTTATGGTCTGATTGCGGAAATCAAGAAGGCCAGCCCATCCAAGGGCCTGATCCGTGCTGACTTCAATCCCCCGGCTCACGCGGCGAGCTATCAGGCGGGCGGCGCGGCCTGCCTCTCTGTCCTCACCGACGCGCCGTACTTTCAGGGCAGCGAGGATTATCTCATAGCCGCGCGCGCAGCCTGCACTCTGCCCGTGTTGCGCAAGGATTTCATGGTCGATCCCTGGCAAGTGCTGGAAGCCCGCTCGATCGGCGCGGACGCCATTCTCATCATCGTCGCCGCGCTGGACGACGGTCAGATGGCTGAGATCGAGGCCACCGCACTGGACCTCGGGATGGATGTACTGGTTGAGGTCCATGACGCGGAAGAGATGGAGCGCGCCGCGCGTCTGCGGTCTCGCCTGATCGGCGTCAACAATCGCGATCTGCGCGATTTCACGGTCGATTTCGCACGGACCTATGATCTTATCGCCCACGCGCCTGAAGGCTCAACCTTTGTCGCGGAAAGCGGGCTTTCCTCGCGCGCGGATCTCGATGCGATGGCGGAACATGGCGTGCGCTGCTTCCTGGTGGGCGAGGCCCTGATGCGTGAAGCCGATGTCGAGGCGGCCACCCGGCGCCTGTTGGCGGCGGCATGACCGACCTGACCCATCTCGACGCAACGGGCGCGGCACATATGGTCGATGTCTCGGCCAAGACAGATACCGACCGGCAGGCCATCGCATCGGGACGAATCGCCATGAGCGGGGACGCTGCCGCCGCCATCGCCGCTGGCACGATGAAGAAGGGTGATGTTCTGGCCGTTGCACGCGTCGCCGGGATCATGGCGGCGAAGAAAACATCCGATCTCATACCCTTGTGCCACCCGCTGCCGATCACCAAGGTCAGTATTGATCTGGTTCCCGACGCGACCGGCGTGACGGCCACCGCAACCGTCCGCACCCGTGGCCAGACCGGAGTGGAAATGGAAGCGCTGACGGCCGTTTCCGTCGCCCTTCTCACCATTTACGATATGGGCAAGGCGGTCGACAAGGCGATGACCATCGGGTCCATCCGCCTTCTTGAAAAAACGGGCGGCAAATCGGGCGACTGGCGGCGCGACGGGGAAAGCGGGCCGGCATGAGCCTGTTACCGGTTGCCGATGCGCAGGCGCGGCTGCTGGATATGGCCAAGGCCCTGCCTGTCGAGCAGGCTTCTTTGACAGAAGCTGCCGGACGCTGGCTGGCGGCCGATCTCGTCGCGTTGCGTGACCAGCCTTGGGCCGATCTCTCCGCCATGGATGGCTATGCGATCCGGTTCGACGATATGCCCGGCCCCTGGACCCTCACCGGAGAAAGCGCCGCCGGAGCGCTGACGCCGCCAGCGGTCGCAGGGGGCAGCGCTGTGCGCATCTTCACAGGTGCTCCGGTGCCAGCGGGTGCCGATACGGTGATCGTGCAGGAAGATGTCGCAGCGGATGGCGCGACCATCCGCCTGACCGGCGATGGACCAGCCGCCCGCGCGCGCCATATCCGGTCGCGCGGATCGGATTTTCACGCAGGCGCAACGATATTGACCGCCGGAACCCGCATTAACGCCGGTCAAATCGCGCTCGCGGCGCTTGCCGGGCACGCCGCCGTTCCCGTGCCGGTTCGGCCCCGCATCGCGCTCCTCTCTACCGGTTCGGAACTGGCTCCGGTCGGTGAGCCGCCACGGAAAGGAATGCTCCCCGCGTCGAACGCGCCGATGCTTGCCGCGCTTCTTCGCCAGCTTCCCTGTTTCGTCACCAATCTCGGCATCATCCCCGATGATCTCGCCGCGACGCGCGACGCCATGGAAGCGGCCTGCGGGTTCGACATCATCGTCACCACCGGCGGCGCGTCTGTCGGGGACCATGATCTCGTCCGCCCCGCGTTGGAGGCGGCTGGAGGCAGGATTGACTTCTGGAAGATCCGGATGCGACCCGGCAAACCGCTGATCAGCGGAACGCTGGGCGACGGGCTCTTCCTCGGGCTGCCGGGCAACCCTGTGTCCGCGTTCGTAACGGCGCGGCTCTTTCTCGTGCCACTGGTCCGCCACCTGTGTGGCTGTCCCGAACCGTTGCCGCGTTTTACGCCGATGCCGCTGGCCGCTGCCCTGCCCGCAGTCGGCGGACGCGACGATTTCCTGCGCGCCCGCGTTGTGGATGGAGCGGTCGCCCCGCTCGCGCAGCAGGACAGCGCCGCTGTTCTCTCCCTGGCGCGCGCGGATGCGCTTATTCACCGCCCTGCCGGGTCACACCCCGCGGCAGCGGGCGAGCCCGTAGAGGTGCTGCGGCTCTGAAACGAACGAGTTGACAGGAACAGACCTGTTTCCTATACGTTCTACGTTCGTTCCCGATATGAGGTGCCCCATGCTGACCGCGAAACAACAGGAGCTGCTGCTTTTCATTCAGCGCAGGCTCGATGAAGGTGGTGTGTCCCCCTCGTTCGACGAGATGAAGGACGCGCTCGACCTCAAGTCAAAGTCTGGCATTCATCGGCTCATCAGCGCGCTGGAAGAACGTGGGTTTATTCGACGTCTGCCCAACCGCGCCCGTGCGCTGGAGGTGTTGAAATTGCCGGATGGCTTAGAGCGTCAGCGCAAGGTGGTCGCATTGCCCAAAAGCGCTCCTGTCGCTCCGCCCGCAACCCTGCCCATTGCAGCGAACGATGTGATCGAGATTCCGCTGCATGGCCGGATCGCTGCCGGTGTGCCGATCGAGGCGCTGGAGGGACAGGCCATGCTGTCTGTTCCCGCTGCGCTGCTGGGCGCTGGCGATCATTACGCGCTAGAAGTGTCGGGCGATTCGATGATCGAGGCGGGCATTCTGGATGGCGATTATGCGCTCATTCAGCGCACGGACGTGGCGCGCGAGGGGCAGATCGTGGTCGCTCTGATCGACGACAGCGAGGCAACACTCAAATATTATCGCCGCAATGGTGCGCAGGTCCGCTTGGACCCGGCTAACGCCGCGTATGAGCCACAGATCTATGATCCGCGTCAGGTACGCATTCAGGGCAAGCTCGCCGGGCTGCTGCGCCGGTACAACTGACAGGGACGTATCCGCCGGGACCGGAGCACACCCGGGCCCGGCATTTCGCCAGACATACGCTGCCGGAATTGCGCCATTCCTTCCCTGATATTTCATGGCACCGCGCGGGCCACCATCCTGGGCCGGCCGCCGCTATAACCACGCACCGGCATGACCCAAGGGTGCGCGTCACCCGTCTGCCGTACGCTGGTCCATTCGCCCCGCGCGAGATAGATAGCGACACCGCCGCTCTCGCTAAGGCTTGCACGGTCGAGCTTCAGCCACCGCGGCGTACATCCCCGCGGCAGACGCCGATCACTGACCACGATGTCGGCTTGCGCGCAGGCGGCGACAAACTGCGCCCAGGGCAATCGATCCCGGCTGCGTGTCGCGAGGATATGCCAGCTACGGCCACTGCGTTCGACGGTCAGGGAACAGAGATCGCGGCCGCATCTCCCTCCGGGAATGCTGTCCAGCGCTGCCATGTCCTGCCCGTCTCCCGCGCCCTCCCCCGCCGCGCCGCCCAGCGTGTCGCGGACATAGTCCCCGGCCTTGCCGCGCAGCAGAGCCATGCTGCCGTCGGGTTGGTGCACGGCCATATGGCGCCCGTCCCCCGTCACCAGCAGGTCCGGCGCCGGAGCCCATAGAATCGCCAGCGAACCGAGCACGACGGGCACCATCCCCCACCGCCGCGCGCGGGATCGCCACAGCAGGATCCAGAGAAGGCCGAGCATCACCGCGCCGAAAGCCCAGCGCGCGGATGACGGCAGCGCCAGCACCGCGCCCGGCTGCGCCGCGGTCCAGTGCGCCAGCGCCAGCATCGCGTCGAGTGCATGACCGACGATCCACCACAGCGGCGCGCCCAGTCCGATCGTATCGAGCAGCAGTCCCCCGGCCTCTGCGGGCATGATGATCGCCGTCGTCAGCGGAATGGCGATCAGATTGGCGAACGCCCCAAGCAGCCCCGCCTGGTGAAAATGATACAACGCCACCGGCATCAGCGCGCACTCGATCGCCAGTCCTGTGATGAACAAAGCGCCGACCGATCGAAGAAATTTCCGCGCCCAACCCTCGTCACGAGCACCGGTCAGCGCACGGTACCATCGCGCCTCACTCAGTGCGACCAGCACCGTCACTGCCAGAAAGCTCATCTGGAAGCTCGGTCCGACCAGTGCCTCGGGCCAGAACAGCAACACAACGAGCGCGCCTGTTGCCACGAGCCGCAAGCCAATGGAATCACGACCGATCGCCAGACCGCCCAGCACCAGCAGAGCGGCGACGCAGGAACGGATCGTCGGCACCTCCGCGCCGGTGAGGATAGTATATCCCACACCTGCCAACGCACCCGCTCCGGCCGCAATCGCCATCAGCGGCAAATTAAGGGCCAGCCTGCGGCTCAGTGCCAGCGTCCTGTAAACAAGCAGGATCACTGCGCCGATCATCGCCGAGACATGCAGCCCGCTGATCGAGAGGAGATGCGCCAGCCCGCTGCGCCGCATCGCCTCCGCATCGGCTTCCGGAATCGCGCCGGTGTCGCCTGTCGCCAGCGTCGCCGCGATGGCACCGCTTCCCCCTGCCAGTTGCGCGCGAATATGCGCAGAGAGCCGGTGCCGAAACGAAGATGCCCCCTCCGGCGCGGATTCGATCACCGCGACCGGCGGCAGCGCACGACCCGTGGCGCCGATGCCATCGAAATAGGCTTTCCGGGCGAAGTCATAGGCACCCGGAACGGCGGGTGGCGCAGGCGGCATCAACCGGCTGCGAAAGTGGATCAGCGCACCCCGATCAAGTCCGGATACATGATCCTTGTCCATGACGTTGATACGCATTCGACGCGGGAGATCGGCACGAAGCGGCTCTGGTGCAATGATGAGCCGCTCCATGCCTTGCGCAGGAACAAGTTGCCGGGATAGCACCCGCCCCGTCATTTCGACATAAGCGGCGCGCGCGATCGGTCGCTCCCCCGCCCACTGGGCCTTTCCCCATATGAGCAGGCATCCCGCCGCACCCAGCACAGCCCCTGCGAGCAGTCCGCGCTGTATTCGCCCTCCGGCGGGCAGGATCAGCGCCAACAGCATCGCGCCGCAACACACCGCGATCCAGCCGATCCAGCCCCATTGATTCGGCAGCGCAAACCACGCCACCACGCCCACACCCAGTGCAACGGGAAGCCACAGACCGATTTGCTCCCGCTCTTCCTCAAGCCAGCTTTCCAGCCCGCTTGCCCATAGATCGGGATCAACCGCACGGTGCACTGCAACATCAATTTGTGGCAAAGAAAAACCCATGCTAGGGGGGCAAATCCTTTCCCCGGCCACGGAAAGCGCGACACCCCCTGTGTTCCGCCCCGTTGCTGCGTTTGTCGGAGAATTTTGGCGTGAGTGCAACCGGTGAAGCACGTCCTGTCGTTACCCGCTTCGCGCCTTCGCCCACCGGATTCCTGCACATTGGTGGCGCGCGCACAGCACTGTTCAACTGGTTGTTCGCGCGGCACCATGGCGGCACCTATCTGCTGAGGATCGAGGATACCGATCGTGCCCGCTCGACGGAGCCGGCTATTGCCGCGATTCTGGATGGGCTCGACTGGCTGGGCCTGATGCCGGACGAACCGCCCGTTTATCAGTTCGCCCGCGCCGAACGACACGCAGAAGTCGCGCATGCGATGCTGGAAAGCGGCCATGCGTATCGCTGTTACGCCACGGCAGAGGAACTGGCCGAACTGCGCGAGACCCAGCGCGCGGCCAAGCAGCCGATGCGGTATGACGGGCGCTGGCGCGACCGCGATCCGTCCGATGCGCCCGCCGACGCGCCGTTCGTGATCCGGCTGAAAGCGCCACGGGAAGGCGAAAGCGTCATCGAGGACGTCGTGCAGGGCCGGGTGGTCGTGCAGAATGCGGAGCTGGACGACATGATCCTGCTGCGCTCCGACGGCACGCCAACCTATATGCTCGCGGTGGTGGTCGACGATCATGACATGGGCGTCACCCATGTGATTCGCGGCGACGACCATCTCAACAACGCATTCCGCCAGCTTGGAATCATCCGCGCAATGGGATGGGACATGCCGACCTATGCGCATATCCCGCTAATTCACGGATCGGACGGCGCCAAGCTGTCCAAGCGGCATGGAGCGCTGGGCGTCGATGCGTATCGCGACGACATGGGCATGCTCCCGGAAGCCGTGATCAATTACCTGTTGCGGCTTGGCTGGGGCCATGGCGACGAGGAAATTATCTCGCGCGACCGGGCGGTCGAACTGTTCGATCTGACGGGCGTCGGCCGATCCCCTTCGCGTTTCGACATCAAGAAGCTGGAAAATCTCAACGGTCATTACCTGCGGGAAGCGGATGACGCGCGCCTCGCGACGCTGGTCGCGCCGCGCGTTGCTGCGCTGATGCAGCGTGCGCCATTGGGCAGCGAAGATGTGGACCTGCTGTCCCGCGCGATGCCCTCGCTCAAGCCTCGCGCCAAGACGCTGGAAGAGATCGCCGATGGCGCGCGCTTCCTTTTCGAACACCGCCCTTTGCATTTTGACGAGAAGGCGCAATCTCTGCTAGACGCGGCAGCGCTGGCGCTTTTGACAAAGTCCGTCGATGCCTTGTCCGTTCTTAACGAATGGACGCTAGAGGCGACAGAACAGGCTATTCGCAGCGTGGCAGAGAACGCCGACCTGGGGCTGGGCAAGGTCGCCCAACCGCTTCGGGCAGCATTGACCGGGCGGACGACCTCCCCCGGCATCTTCGATGTTCTCTTTCTCCTGGGGAAAGACGAAACTTTAGGCAGGCTGTCGGACGCTATAATGGCGATATCCGGTGGAGGAATACAGGGAGACTAAGCATGGCGGATGGTGTTGCCAAACTCAATGTCGGCGGATCGACATATGACTATAAGCTGATCGACGGTTCGGTCGGGCCGCAGGTCATCGATATCCGCAAGCTTTATGCCGATACGGACATGTTCACCTATGATCCCGGGTTCACGTCGACCGCGAGCTGCGAATCCGGTCTGACCTATATCGACGGCGACAAGGGTATCCTGCTGCATCGTGGCTATCCCATCGATCAGCTTGCCGAGAAATCGAGCTTCATGGAAGTCGCCTATCTGCTGTTGCGCGGCGAACTGCCCAACAAGACCGAGCTGGAAAACTTCGAAACGACCATCACACGTCACACAATGGTGCATGAGCAGATCTCGACCTTTTACCGTGGCTTCCGTCGTGATGCGCACCCGATGGCGATCATGTGCGGCGTTGTCGGTGCGCTGTCCTCGTTCTATCATGACTCGACCGACATCAATGATCCCAAGCAGCGGATGATCGCCAGCCACCGGCTAATCGCGAAGATGCCGACGCTCGCGGCGATGGCGTATAAATATTCGACCGGCCAGCCGTTCGTCTATCCGCGCAACGACCTCAGCTACACGGGCAATTTCCTGCGGATGACCTTTTCGGTCCCGGCGGAGGAATATGTCATCGATCCGGTGATCGAGGACGCGATGGACAAGATCTTCATCCTCCATGCGGATCATGAGCAGAACGCGTCGACATCGACCGTGCGCCTTGCCGGCTCGTCGGGTGCCAATCCGTTCGCATGCATCGCCGCGGGCATCGCCTGCTTGTGGGGTCCGGCGCATGGCGGCGCGAACGAAGCCGCGCTCAACATGCTGCGTGAAATCGGCACTGTCGATCGCATTCCGGAATATATCGCCCGCGCCAAAAACAAGGACGATCCGTTCCGCCTGATGGGCTTCGGCCACCGCGTGTACAAGAACTATGACCCGCGCGCGACCGTGATGCAGAAGACGGCGAACGACGTGCTCAACAAGCTGGGCCTCAACGATCCCGTCCTCGATGTTGCCAAGGAACTGGAGCATATCGCGCTCAACGATCCCTATTTCATCGAGAAGAAGCTCTATCCGAACGTCGATTTCTACAGCGGCGTGATCCTCTCGGCGATCGGCTTCCCAACGGAAATGTTCACCGTGCTGTTTGCGCTCGCGCGCACCGTCGGCTGGGTCGCGCAGTGGAACGAGATGATTTCCGATCCAGCGCAGCGCATCGGCCGTCCGCGCCAGCTCTATACGGGTCCGACGCAGCGCGATTATGTCTCGGTCGATAAGCGCTGAGCCTCTCGTCTGAGCAGACAAAGAAGGCCGGCCCTGCGGGGCTGGCCTTTTTTCTTTGCATCACCTCTTCATTCGGCGTTTGATATCCCCAGCGGCGAGATACGCCGCATTGTGGAGGGATAGAGGATGTCGACGGAACTGACCATTGCCGCGTGGGGCGCGGTTTTGCTTCTCGTGCACATTTTTGCCGCGGCTCATTTTAAGACCCGGCAATATGGAAGCAAGTGGAACATGGGGGCGCGGGACGAATCCCTTCCGCCGCTGGAGCCTGTCGCGGGCCGCATGGTGCGCGCGCAGGCCAATTATCAGGAAACTTTCCCGATCGCCATCGTCGCGCTGCTGGGCGTCGTGCTCGCCGGGCGATCGACGGACATGACCATCCTTGGCGGGTGGATCTGGCTGGGCGCGCGGGTCGTGTATCTGCCGCTCTACGGGTTCGGTGTTCCGCTGATCCGTTCGTTCGCATTCATGCTGAGTCTTGTGGGCCTGGTACTGGTGCTCTGGCCCTTGCTCGGCGGTTGACGGTCAGACGCGCGGAACGGACAAGATAAAGCGCGCGCCCTGACCTGGCGCGCTGTCGATGCGGATATCGCCGCCCATCGCGCGGGCGAGCCTGCGCGAGATGTAGAGGCCGAGACCGCTTCCGGCGACATCGTCCCGTCCGAGCCGTTCGAACTTTTCGAACACGCGCTCCTGATCCTCGATCGGGATGCCGCGTCCCTGATCGGCGACCACCACGTGGGCCATGTCGTCGGCGACGTCGGTGCGGATCCAGATGTGCGAATGTTCCGGAGAGTAACGGATCGCGTTGCCCACCAGATTGACCAAGATCTGCAACACCCGGCGGAACTCGCCCACTGCGGGAACGGACTCGTCATTGCGCGGCGCTTCGATGGAAATACCCCGGTCCAGCCCTTTAACGCTGAGCAGCCCGGCCGTACGCCGTGCGATATCGGCGAGGTCGATCTCTTCGCGCGCCACCTGAAAGTTGGGACGGTCGATGGCTTGCAGGTCGGCGAGGTCGTCGACCAGTTCCATCAAATGCTTGCCCGCATGCGCGATATCGGCGGCATAGGCGGCATAATCCTGGCGGAGCGGCCCTTCGAGCTGTCCGCTGATCGTCTCGGCGTTCGCGATAATGCGCCCGAGCGGTTGACGCAGCGCGAGATCCAGTCGCTTGCCGAAATCGGGAATGGCGCCAAGCACGGGCTGATCCGACGCCGCATCCAGAGGCTCCACGAGATCCGCGGCTGCAGGCGCCGGAACTGACAATGCCTTGCCTGCGTAGCCACCGAACGCACCCTGATGATCGAACACCGGGTGGCCGGAAATGTGATAGTGACAATCGGCACGCAACACGTCGCGGACGATCTGTCCAAAAAATGCGCGGCGCTCCGCGATCCGGCTCAGGACGATTGCGCCATCTTCCTTGTCGCCCAGATCGAACGCCGCCGCGAACGGCATGCCCGCACTTGGGCTTCCCGGTTCTGCCGACTGTTCCACCAACGTAAAGACCATCGCGCTGTCGGTCGTCCAGCGCCAGCCATCCGCCGCGAGCGCGATGTCCGCCGCCCGTGCCCTTGCCACTTCGGGTGGCGTCACGCGCATCGGTACTTCACGCCAGTCGTGCAGTGTCATGCGCACGCCGTCGTCACTCGGCCGCGCCCGCACCCACATGCTCACGTCATACCCATCGCCGCCTGCCACCACGGGACGCGCGATCAGAATGCGCAAGCGTACGGCCAGACGCACGATCGCGGCGAGCTGCGGCACCAGCAAACGCCCGTCCGGAGAACCTCCCGCCGCGGCCTGAAGGCGCAACACGCCTTCGTCAGCCGACAGGATCCTGCCATCGACACCGATCTGCGCGTGCAGGGTTCCCGGGGCAGACGGCCGCGTCATCCCGACGCCTTCATGCCGATCAGGACCATCTTGTCGGTGAGGTTCGCGGGAAGTGCCAGCGGCGCGACCAGCGCGCGCGCCTCCTCGACCGTCATCGCTTCATAACGGTCGATCATCGCCGCCAGGGCAGCATCGCGAGGCGTTGGACGCACCGGGTCGACATACATCTGCAGCAGAATGGCGGCTTCGTCCGGCAGGTCCGCGACTTTGCACAATGCGAGCATGACGTCATCGCGCCCGTCAACCAACGCTAGCCCGACCTGATCAAGCGGCGCGGCACAGCGCTGCGCCAGGATGGCGCACAACAGCAACTGCCCCTCCTGCGCCAGCGCGCACAGCAGGGCGTCGTCCAGCATGCGTCCATCCATCGCCCGCGCCAGCCAGGCGGCCGCACCAAGCGCACCCGCCTCCTCATCATGCCGGGCGAGGATCGCATCGCAACTGTGGTTCGCGCAATCGAGCAGACGATCGACCGGTGCAATGTCGCTCGACATGAGCGCCTGCACCAGCACCGCACAGCAGAGCGAGACCAGTTCCTCCATCGCAACGGCGGGCAGGTCGGTGACAATGGGAGCGTCTTCCACACCCCGATCGTTCCACCGCGCCTGCGTGGTGACCAACGTCGCCAACTGCCCGGCAATCGTCGGATCGTCCTGAGCAAGACCATGAAGCAGCCGGGCTGCCTCTCCATCTTCGCTCCCACTCAGCAGGCCCATGGCCGCGCGCAGACGGAATTGCGCAAACAGCGCCGGGCTAATCAGCTCGGGATGTTGGGAAATCACGCTCCATACATGCCCAGAGGCCAGGGTCTCGAGCGCGGGTTCAATCTGTGGCAGCCGACGGCTCATATCCTGTCGCAGCGCGGCATCCACCGCCGCCACGCATCCGCCCACCTGTCGCCGCGTACGCATAACCATCGCGTCGCTCCACGGGGGCAGCGGCGAAGGAAAGAAGCGACTCAGCGACACCGCATGTGCGGATGCACGCTGAAACGACCCATCCAGCGGCAACGCCAGCGAGTTGAGGTCGAGCGCGATCGCTCGGTCGTTACGTGGCGAAGGATCGCTCATCGGGCCCGATATAATGCGACGCGGTAAATATTGCCTAAACCTTGGCGAAATCTGCTGTCATTTCAGCCTGATTTTCCCGCTTGGAGCAGGAGCCGGCCAATCGAAAAGATGGCGCACAACGTCGCGAGCAACACCAGGGTGGGCTCGCTCGCCAGCATGAGTCCGATGAGAAGCAGCACCAGGGCACTGCCCGGGGTAAGCGCAGCCCAGCGCGGCATCGCGCCTCCCAGCCCCCGCCGTACGGCGAGCAGGATCACAAGGGACATCAGGGCAAGATACAGCGCAGCATCCCATCGCCCGCCATAGGCGCCGATCGCGACCAGCCCCGGCAGCACAATCAAAACAGGGACCAGCGCGAGCCACCCATCCCCATCCTTGCGCCGCCCCATCTCGGACAGCTGGTCGGCCACCAGGTTGGCGGTCAGCGCAGCCAAAAACACCAGACCAGCGACAAACAGCCATCCGGGATAGACCATCAGCAGGCCAAACAGGGCGAGCCCGCCTGCCCCGACGCGCGCGCGCCCCGCCGGGATCTGCATACGGACCAGCCGGGCGGTCAGCATCCCGGCGACCGGAGCAAGAAGGTAATGCTCGGCACCCGCATTTCGCCCCTGCGCCACCGAGGCTGGTGCAAGCAGGGCCTGCGCGACAAGATTCGCCGTATCCTGCCGATCCACCAGTGCGACGCGCCCGTCCAGCACATCGGCAGCGTTGACGGTCACCCGCTTCGCCCCCGCCTGCACCGCCGCGCGCAGCAGCGTGAGCGAGAAATCCCAGTCGCCGATCAGGTCCAGCGTACCGAACAGCACATCCGGCGCGATGCGCGCCACACCTACCCAGCGATGTATGCCGTCGATCCGCTCGAAGTGCCCGGTCGATCCGGAATCTTCGGCGACCAGCACGATATTTCCGCTCCCCTGCGCGAGCATGTCGATATACCGCTGGTCAGCGATCGCCCCATCGGCGAACAGCACCACATCGCTGTCGCGTGGTACGTCACGCACCAGGGTCGCCATGTCGCGAATCAGCTGCACTTTCATGCCATCCGCGCTCAGCGCATCAACGGTCCGGGACAGCGCGGGCGTCACCACGTCCACCAGCAGAAGCACATGCCCCACGCCAATGTCGCGAGCCTGCCGTGCCTGATATTCCATCAGGCTTTGTCCTGCGAAATGCAATTGTCCGCGCGGAGTTCCGCCCGTGTCGGCCGAAGCGGCGGTCGCGCATATGATAGCTGCCAAGGGCATTGGAATGGACCCGCCTGAACTCTAATGGTTCTGTTCGTTAATTGCTGTGCAGCCCTCTTTCGCAACCTCGCGAGGGATATGCAAGCCGGGTCTTACAGGTCGACGGATACGCCCTGTATCAGAGGGAAAGGGAATCCAGCGATGCGCGCAGCTGGCGCAGGATCCGAGGGTCGCCAGGGGCGCCCTGCTCGGCTTCTTCGGCGAGCACGATCATGCTGTTGACCCCGAAACTGGCGCACAGGCCCTTGAGCCGCCATGCCGCCAAGGCCCAGTTCGCGTCGCACCGGGCGCGGGAGAGAAGGTCGATCTGCCGCTCGGCGCTTTCGAGAAATGCCAGACGCAAATCATCGATCAGGCCCGCGTCGTCGCCCACTGCCGCAGCCAACGCTGCATGTAAACTGCCGGAGTCAAAAGACATCATCGGCAAATAGCGCCTTGCGGGTTAACAAAGCGTTGCAATTTGCGATTTGCGCAACCGGAAAACATGCTACAGTCCCGCCATGAACAGGGGCAGCAACGCAGTCGAATTCATGCGCAGCGCATCATCCGCGCCGGGGCCGGACATGGATCCCGACGACGAACTGATCCTGAATATCGAGGCGGAGCAGCCCGAAAAGCCACCCTTTTCGCATGTGCTCGATTTTCCGGAAGATCTGGAACCCGGTGTCCGCTCCTGGTGGTTGCCCGCGGCTCAGATCGCCCTTGGTCTGACGGCGGCAGCGTGGATCGCACTCGGCGTGGTCCTGCTCGCCCGGCGTAATTTCGTGCTCCCCGCATTGGAGGCCGCGCCTTCCGCGCTGGCCAATTTCTCGATCCCTTTGATCGGCATCGCCATCCTTTATCTTGTCTTGATGCGCTCCAGCCTGGGTGAAGCGACCCGGTTCGGGCGGGTCAGCGCGGCCATGCGGCGGGAGGCGGAAAGCCTCGACATGCGGCTGGCCATCGTCAACCAGCAGCTCGATACCGCAAGGCAGGCCATGCAGGATCAGGCGCGGGCGCTGGAGCATTACGGCGCATCCGCCACCGCCAATCTGGAGGTTGCAGCCCGGAATATGGCGGAGCATTCGGCGCGTGCCGCGCAACAGTCGGGCAGTATCGAGCGGTCCGGTCTCGCGCTGGCGCACCAGTTCGGTCAGCTCATCGACGTTATGCCGGCGCTGGAAGATCGCGCCGCCCGCATGGCTGTGACGCTTGCCGATGGCAGCCATGTTCTTTCGGAGAAGGTCGACGGTCTCGACACGCGCCTCGCGTCACTCGTGAAGCTCACCGAGGATGCGCGTGCGCGTACCCTGGCCGCGACGCAAAGCCTGACCGCCCAATTGCTTCAAGTACAGGATGCCACGCGTTCCGCATCGGAAGAGGTTTCCGGCTTAGCCGAGCTTGCGTCCAGCCGCATTGGCGTGGCGATCGATCGTGCGCGGCAGGCGGTGGAAGAAACCGGGCTCAATCTCGATCAGCGCATGACGGACCTCAACCTGCTGATTGATCAGTCACGCAACGCCGTGGGAACGATCGGCCAACAATCCGTCCACGGCTTTGCCGAAACGGTATCCGATCTGGAGGCCCGCCTCCACGCCCTTTCGGCCATTATCGATCGGCAGCAGCAGGTGGTCGCCGAGATTGACCAAGCGCTGATCGCGCGTATCGACCGCGTCGATGAACGCTTCCACCAGTTCGAGGATGACGGGCTGGAGCGCAACGAGCGACTGGGCGCCGCAATCGACGCAATGGGACTGCACGCCGAGCGGCTCGACCAGGCGCTGCGGACAGGGAACGGCACGGCGGAACAGCTGATCGCCCGCTCCGAGACGCTATTGCTCGCGCTCGACGCCAGCGTGCGCGAACTCGACGAGACCCACCCCGGAGCGCTCACCCGCCTCGACGAACGGATCGCCAACAGCCGCGCGCTCATCGCCGCCGCCACGCCGGAGATTGAGCAGCTCGAAGCCATTTCCTCCGCCATTCTGGGACGGACGCAGGAAGCCGAAGAACTGCTACGCGGACAGGCGCGCAGCCTTTCCGGCCTGCTCGACAGCAGCGAAGCCGCGCTTGCTGGAAATGTGGAGCAGGTCGCATCGCTGCAACAGGCGCTGGAGTCGGCGGATGAAAGCGCGCGCCGCCTGACCGACAGCGCAGGACCGCAACTCGTTGCCGCACTTCTGCGGGTCAAGGACACCGCCGATCAGGCAGCAGAGCGCGCCCGTCAGGCGCTGGGCCGCGCTATCAGCGAAGCCGCCGAAAAGCTGGGCGAAGCGAGTGAACAGGCGTTGCGTGAAGCCATGGGCGATCGCGTCAACGACCAGCTTGAAAATGTGGCGCAGGTTGCTGAACGTGCAGTCAAGGCGGCGCATGTCGCATCGGACCGGCTGATGCGCCAACTCCTGACGATCGCCGACACCAGCGCGGCCATTGAAAAGCGTGTTGCCGAAGCGGAACACGCCGCCGAGGCGCGCGATCGTGACAGTTTCGCCCGACGCTCGGCTGTCCTGATCGAATCGCTCAACAGTGCGTCGATCGATGTCGCCAAGATTCTTTCCGGCGATGTCAGCGACTCAAGCTGGGCCGCCTATCTCAAGGGCGATCGCGGAGTGTTCACCCGCCGCGCTGTGCGCCTGCTCGACGCGACCGAGGCTCGTTCGGTGGCGCAGCTCTATGATGACAACGATGCCTTCCGCGATCATGTGAACCGCTACATCCATGATTTTGAGGCCATGCTGCGGACGATCCTGTCGGCTCGCGACGGAAGCGCCCTTGGCGTTACGCTGCTATCGTCCGATATGGGCAAGCTCTATGTCGCGCTGGCCCAGGCCATCGACCGTTTGCGCGGATAAACCGGCGTCTTTCATTTCGTTCGGGAATGGGGCGTGAGAAACAACGAAGAGGCCCCTGCCCCGCGCTTTAAAGCTTCGGCAGCGTAACGCCCTGTTGGCCCATATATTTGCCCGCACGGTCCGCGTAGCTGGTCTCACACGGCTCATTGCCCTTCAGGAACAGAAACTGGCACGCGCCCTCGTTCGCGTAGATCCGCGCGGGCAGAGGCGTGGTGTTGGAAAATTCCAGCGTCACATGGCCTTCCCAGCCGGGTTCCAACGGCGTTACGTTCACGATGATGCCGCAACGCGCATAGGTCGATTTGCCCAGGCAGATCACCAACACATCGCGCGGCACGCGGAAATATTCCACCGTCCGCGCCAGCGCAAAGCTGTTGGGCGGAATGACGCAGATATCGGTCTTGCGATCCACGAAGCTGTTCGCCGCGAAGTCCTTCGGATCGACGATCGCGCTGTCGACATTGGTGAAAATCTTGAACTCGTCCGCCACCCGCGCGTCATATCCGTAGGACGACAGGCCGTAGCTGATGCATCCATCCCGCTTCTGCCCGTCGACGAACGGCTCGATCATGTTGGTTTCCAGCGCCTGTTGCCGGATCCAGCGGTCGGAAAGGATGGACATGCTCTTATAGGTTTCCTGTTGACGGGTCGGATGTATGGCGCGGCTCGTGCGCCGGGGCAAGGGCCGCCGGACCAAACGCATGAGGGAGCAACGCATCCAGCATAAAACTTCGCACGTCCTGGCCGCTGGACGCACTGCAATGCACGGCAACCGGCCGTCCCGCCACCGCCTGGACCTCGGCGATCAGCTGTCGGCACCGTCCACAGGGCACTATGGGATCACCGCCGCCGCCCACGACTGCTATCGTGCAGATATCGGCCATTTTGCCCGCTGTACTGGCGCTTGCGATCGCCACCGCTTCTGCGCAGAGCGAGAGGCCATAGCTGGCATTTTCCATATTGCTGCCCAGGAAGACGGTGCCGTCGATCAGCTCCACCGCCGCGCCGACGGCGAATTGGCTGTAGGGCGCATAAGCGTGACGCATCGCGCCCCGCGCCGCATCGATCAGGGCGTTGCGGCCTGTCATGGTGCGACCACGTTCCAGTCGACAGGCCCCGATACCCCGGTCATCCGGTGCGCATCGGACGCCGTCCACATGACCCAGGGCCGTGTCGCGTAATCGGGAGGAAACAGATTTCCTTCCAGCCACAAAGTCCGGTTGATACCGGAACCGAGATCATAGGCCGCGTCAAAGCGTTCGCTTACCCGCAGCAGTGCAGGCTTCCCGCTATAGGCCTCCACCAGATTGAGCAGCGTGTTAAGCTCAGAAAGCACCGTGTCGCGACTCGGCCGGGCACCGCAGCCTTCCATGAAATCCAGCCGGATTGCCGGAGGCAGCGCCGCATTGTCGCGCGGGACGGTGGTGATGAACGACGTCGCCTGATCGCTTGCTTGCTTGCACAGGTCGAAGGCCAGTTCTGCGCCATAGCGTAGCCCCGCTTCTCGCGCGCCTGCCCAGTTCGCCGCGAAGCGGGGGTCGCGATGCGCGACACCTGTGGTGGCGCGGATATACGCAAAATCCGCCCCTTGGGTCCGCACAGTGCGCCATTCGATTTCGCCCTGCCGTTCCGACACGGAGATGCCCTGCACGGGATACCGGTCTTGCGAAGGCGTCCACCGCGTCCAAATGAACCACAATATGCCCGCGAGAGTGGCAAGGACCGCCAGGCCTGCAATGAGCAGGCGCGTCCGTGAGGGGCGACGGGAACGGCGCATATCTCTTGTTCACCCTTTGATATGCAGCACGCAGATCAGCGTGAAGAGGCGGCGGGCGGTGTCGAAATCCACGTCGATCTTGCCGTCGAGTCGCTCCTTCAAAGTCTCCGCCGCCTCGTTATGGATCGCCCGCCGCGCCATGTCGACAGTCTCGATCTGCTGTGCCGTCGCCTGCCGGATCGCCTGAAAATAGCTGTCGCAGATTGCAAAATATTCGCGGATGGGCCGACGAAAGCGGCCAAGGCCCAGGATGACCTGCTCTAGCGGGGTGCCGTCTTCCCGATCCACAGCAATGACCAGACGGCCCTCCTCGACACTCAGCCGAACCTTGTACGGCCCGGCATAGCCATCCTCGTGGTCCCGCTGCGGAGCGAAATAATTGTCCTCAAGCAGGTCAAAGATCGCGATGCGCCGTTCCTGCTCCACATCGGCGTTGCGCCAGATGATGGTCCGCTGGTCGAGCTGGATATCGATGATGCGCGGGTCTGCCATGGTCCGTCCCAGCAGTGCGGCCATGACGCGCAAAGATCAAGGCCCCCCGTGCATCCCGTCCTTGCCGCGGGTCTTATCCCCAGTTTTATCGCAACAGCTCGCTTGCGTTCCGATGCGCAGAAGAGGACAATGGCGCCATGGCCGAAGCATTGAAACTGGTAGATTCTCCCGAAGGGACAACCCGCGAACTCCCGCGCAATATCGAGGCGGAAGCGGCGTTGCTCGGTGCCTTGCTGATCGACAACCGAGTCGCCGAAGACGTGCAGATGAAGCTGCGGCCCGAACATTTCTTCGAGCCGGTGCATGGGCGGATCTACGAATCGGTGCTGAAACTGCTCGATCGCAACATGGTCGCCAGTCCCGTGACGCTGAAACCCATGCTGGATCAGGACCCAGCGCTCAAGGAGCTCGGCGGATCGGCCTATCTTGTTCAGCTGACAGGCAGCGGCGCGAGCCTCATTGGTGCGCGCGATTTTGCCACCCAGATTTATGATCTCGCCCTGTTGCGCCAGCTCGTCGGCGTGGGACGGGAACTGGTGGAGCAGGCGCTCGACACCAGCGAGGATGTCGACCCACGCGCGCAGATCGAGGCGGCCGAAGTTGCGCTTTACAAGGTCTCCGAAGGCGAAGGCGAGACGGGTTCGGTCAAGAACTTCCTCCAGGCGAGCACCATGGCGGTGCAGGTCGCCGAACGGGCGCTCAACAGCGGCGGCCACCTCTCCGGTATCACCACCGGCATCACCAGCCTTAACGAGAAAATCGGCGGCCTGCACAACAGCGATCTGATGATCCTGGCCGGTCGCCCCGGCATGGGCAAGACGTCGCTCGCCACGAATATCGCGTATAACGCGGCCTCGCGCTGGATGCGCGACGACGCCGATGGGATCGACCCGTCGAAGAACATGGGCGCGAAAACGGCTTTTTTCTCGCTCGAAATGTCTGCTGACCAGCTCGCTACGCGCATATTGGCCGAACAGTCGGGGATCAGCGGCGAAGCGCTGCGCATGGGCAAGATCAGCCGCGCCGATTTTCAGAATCTGTCTCGAGCCGCGCGCGAGTTGCAGGAACTTCCCCTGTTTATCGATGACACACCCGGCCTCACCATCGCGGCACTGCGCACGCGCGCTCGGCGTCTGAAGCGGCGGCACGATATCGGATTCATTGTCGTCGACTATCTTCAGCTTTTGCAGGGCACCGGCAAATCGGGCGATGGCAATCGCGTGCAGGAAATTTCCGAAATTTCGCGCGGCCTCAAGACGCTGGCGAAGGAACTGAACCTTCCCGTGCTCGCCCTGTCCCAGCTCAGCCGTGCCGTCGAACAGCGCGAGGATAAGCGTCCGCAACTCTCGGATCTGCGCGAATCAGGGTCGATTGAGCAGGACGCGGATATGGTGTGGTTCGTGTTTCGCGAGGATTATTATATCCAGGCGAAAGAACCCAAGCGTCCGCTCGAAGGCGACGATTCCAAGATGCACGAGGACCACGCCAAATGGGCGATGGAAATGGAGCGCGTCTACGGCCTCGCCGAACTGATCGTCGCCAAGCAGCGCCATGGCTCCACCGGCAAGGTCCGCATGAAATTCGATGCGAAGATCACCAAATTCAGCGATCTTGCCGAGGATGAATATCCCGGTGCGGGATATGAGGACTAGGATCCCTCGGGTCGGCCCGGCAAATAGCTGCTGATATCTATATCCGAGACGCCGATCCAACCGTTTACATAATTGGCGTAGAACAGTCCGAACAGCAGGAGCGCGAGGATCGTTGCCCGCATCGCCAGCCGCCCCGGTCGGAAGTTGCTCGGCGCGCTGTGCGCCTGACCCGGAACCAGCGCATCACCGGTCTGATCCGGCGTGCGCACCCCGAAAGGCAGCAGCAGAAACGCGCTCATCACCCAGAACAACAGGTAGATGGCGAGGATCGAGGTGAAGCGCATGGCCGCTTATACCCGCAGCAACAGCACGTCGACAATCGGCTTTTTGCCGGTCCATCGCGTTGCCACGCGCCGCACCGCAAGGCGGATGCGTTCCCGCAGCGCCTCTTCGTCGCCATTGCCTGTAGCCGCCGCCGTTGCGGCTTCCTCTGTCGCTTCGCTGATGAATGCCTCGCGATCCTCTTCCAGGGGCACGCCCTGAAGACGGATCGCCGGTTCCCCGGCTATCCGACCGCGCCCATCGCGTGCGACAGCGACGCTGATCTGCCCGTGCGCCGCGACCTTGCGCCGCTCGTTCATCGTAGCGCCGTCCGCCGCAAGGATGACGTCGCCATCCAGCACCAGCCGTCCGGTCGCTTCGTGCCCGATGATCTTCGCCGGGCCGGGCGCGAGGCGAACCACGTCGCCATTGCCCTGAACCACCGCATGGGGAATGCCCTGTTCGAGACCGAAGCGGCCCTGCTCGGCCATATGGCGCATTTCGCCATGCACCGGCAGCAGGATCTCCGGCCGGATCCATGCGTACATGGCGGCCAGTTCCGGACGGCCGGGGTGGCCCGATACATGGACATGCGCCTGCCGGTCGGTGATCATCGTCACTTTTTTGGCCGCGAGCTGGTTCTGCACTTTACCGATAGCGATCTCATTGCCCGGTATCTGCTTGGACGAGAATACGACCAGGTCGCCTTCGCCCAGCTTGATCGGGTGACTGTCCCCTGCGATGCGCGCCAGCGCAGCGCGTGTTTCGCCCTGCCCGCCGGTCGCGACGATCAACACGTTGCGCCCCGGCATATCCATTGCGGTATCCCAGTCGACCATCGGTGGGAAATTGCGCAGATAGCCGCAACTCTTTGCAACGGTAATGATGCGATCGAGCGAGCGCCCGGCAACGCACAGCGCGCGACCGCTCGCCTTTGCCACCTCGCCCAGCGTCTGCACCCGTGCGGCGTTGGACGCGAAGGTCGTTACCACGACACGCCCGGTGGCGGCTTTCACCACGTCCATCAGGCCGTCGCGCACATCGCCTTCGGACCCGCTGGCTTCAGGATTGAATACATTGGTGCTGTCGCACACCAAAGCGAGCACACCCTCGTCCCCGATTGCGCGCAACTGCGCCTCGGTTGCCGGATCGCCCAGCAATGGCTGATCGTCCAGCTTCCAGTCGCCCGTGTGGAAAATCCGCCCGAACGGCGTGTCGATCAGCAGTGCGTTGCCTTCCGCGATCGAATGCGCCAGCGGTACGTAGCGGAAGGAAAAATCGCCAAGGGTCAGGCTCCCCTCATTTTCCACCACGATCAGCTTGACCTTGTTGCTCAGCCCTTCTTCTTCCAGCTTGCCGCGGATCAGCCCCGCGGTAAATGGCGTCGCGTAGAGCGGCACACCCAAGTCGGCAGCGAGATAAGGGATGGCGCCGATATGGTCTTCATGTCCATGCGTCAGCACAATGCCGAGCAGGTCATCGCGCCGCTCTTCGATGAAAGTCAGGTCCGGAAGCACCAGTTCGATACCAGGATATTGCGGATCCGCGAAGGTCAGCCCCAGGTCCACCATTACCCATTTGCCGCGACACCCGTACAGGTTCACATTCATGCCAATTTCACCCGACCCGCCAAGGGCCAGGAAAATCAGCTCGTCTCCAGGTGTCATCAGTGTTGCACGCTCCGTTGGTGGATCATCGCCAGCCCCTGTATGGTAAGGTCGGACGCAATGATATCGAATATGTTGGTGTGCTCGTCGAAAAGCACAGCGAGACCGCCCGTGGCGATCACCTTGGTGGGGCGGCCGATTTCGCTCCGCATGCGCGCAACCAGTCCCTCGATCATCGCGACATAGCCCCAGAAGACGCCGATGTGCATCTGGCTTTCGGTGGTCCGCCCGATAACCGAGGCGCTCGCAGGCGCTTCGATCGCGATGCGGGGCAGCTTGGCCGCCGCAGCAACCAACGCATCCAGCGACAGATTGATGCCCGGTGCGATGATGCCGCCCTTATATGCGCCGGTATAATCGACCACATCGAATGTGGTCGCCGTCCCGAAATCGATAACGATCAGATCGTCTTGCGCCAGCGCATGCGCGGCAATGGCGTTGACCACACGATCCGCGCCGACGGACGCCGGTTCCTCGACATCCAACACGATATCCCATCCGGCCGCACCGGCGATCAGCGGATCGGCCTTGAAATATTTGGTGGCCAGCACGGTCAGATTGTGGAGGGCGCGCGGCACAACCGTCGCAATAATGACCGCGTCGACATCCGCCATGGCGAAACCTTCGATCTGCAGCAACTGGTTGAGCCAGACCGCATATTCATCCGCGGTGCGTCGCGCGTCGGTCGCGATCCGCCAGCGGGCACGGATCTGCAGCCCTTCCATCAGAGCGAAGACGACGTTGGTATTTCCCGCGTCAATGGCAAGAAGCATGGTCTATTCCCGTCCCGAAGATGCGTGTGCGGCTGCGTATCACAGCAGGAAGATGTCGGCGGCATGAATGACACTTCTTGCCCCATTCGCCAAGCGCAGGATGAGCGCCCCGTCACGATCGAGCGTCTCGAACTGGCCCTCGACCTGCGTTCCATCGGGCAACCGGGCGAGCAATGGCGACCCCGGTGGATGGGCACGGGACAACCACTGCGACCGGATCGCGTCCAGCCCGTGGCTGCGCCACAGCGCCAGCATCTGCACACATTGGCCAGCCAATTCCTCGCACAGGCTGGTGGCATCGCACATGGAAACACCCAATGCGCGCAAGCTTGTCGTCGCACGGTCGGTCAGCAGCGGGTGATGCGTGACGTTGACGCCTATGCCGATCACCACCGCATCGCCCGCCCGTTCCAGCAATATGCCTGCAATCTTTGCCTGGTCGGCCAGGATGTCGTTGGGCCATTTGATCGTGAGGCCACTGTCGGGTGCAAAATGTGTCAGGGCGGCGTGCACCGCCACGCCAGCAACGAGCGCAAGCGAGGGGGCCGGCGGGTCGCCGTCGCGCAACCGCACGAGGGTCGAGGCATAGAGATTGCCCTCGTCGCCTTCCCACTGCCGCCCCATGCGGCCCTTGCCGGACGTTTGCCGTTCCGCCCGCAGCCACACGCCTTCCGGTACACCCTCACCCGCGAGGGCGAGCATGTCGGCATTGGTCGAACCGGTTTCCCGGATCACGCGGATGTCCATCATGGAAGGCGCGGTCAGTCGAGCCTCATTGCAGCGCCGCTGCCGCCGCCGCGCTCGCCGTGTCGAGCAGGGGATTGAGCAGATAGCCGATGACGATGATCACTGCGCAGACGGCGATCAGTGCGCTCTCGATCCGGCTGCCCGCTGGCGCGTAGGCATCAGCCGGAGCATCGAAATACATCGTTTTGATGATCTTGAGATAGTAGAATGCGCCGATCACCGATGCCGCGATACCGAAGGCCGCAAGCCCGGTAAGCCCGGCGGCGACGGCCGCATCAAACACCAGGAACTTTGCCCAGAAGCCCATAAGCGGCGGAATACCGGCGAGCGAGAACATGAAGATCGCCATGGCGGCGGCAAGGCCCTTACGGCTTTGCGACAGGCCCGACAGGCTCGCAATCTCCTCAACCGGCTGGCCGTTCACGTCACGCATCTGGAGCACGCACAGGAAGCTCCCAATCGTCATGACGACATAGATGGCGAGATAGCTCATCACCGAAGCCACGCCTTCGGCCGTTCCGGCAGCGAGGCCGATCAGCGCGAAGCCGACATTGTTGATCGATGAATAGGCCAACAGGCGCTTGATGTTGGTCTGGCCGATAGCGGCGACGGCGCCGAAGATGATCGAGGCCAATGCCACGAAGATCACGATCTGCTGCCAGCTGTGCAGCGCGCTGCCCATCGCCTCCATCGCAATACGCACGGTTACACCCATCGCCGCGACCTTGGGCGCGCTGGCGAAGAATGCGGTGACGGGTGTCGGCGCGCCTTCATAGACGTCCGGCGTCCACATGTGGAAGGGCACGGCGCTGATCTTGAAGGCAAGACCAGTGAGCACGAACACAAGCCCGAACAGCTCACCCTTGGAAAGGCCATCGCCCATCGCGGTCGCGATCCCGGCAAAGGATGTGCTGCCGGTGAAGCCGTACAGCAGCGACATGCCGTAGAGGAGGATGCCGCTCGCCAGCGCGCCGAGCACGAAATATTTGAGGCCCGCCTCGGCCGAGCGGCTGTCCTGCCGCATGAAGCTCGCCAGCACATAGGCGGCAAGGCTGTTCAGTTCCAGCCCGATATAGACCGTCAGCATGTCGCGCGCGGAGACCATCAGGCCCATGCCCACCGTCGCAAACAGGATCAGCACCGGATATTCGGCACGGATCGCCCGGCCCGCCGCAAAGAAACGCGGCGCGATGATGATGGCGACAGCCGCCGAAACATAGATCAGCACCTTGCCGAAGGTCGCGAACGCGTCGGCCACATACAGGCCATCAAACGCGTCGCCGCCATGGCCCGCAATGCCCGTCAGCGATACCCCTGCCACGGCAAGCGCCGCGACCGCCAGCACGCTGACCAAGCGCGCGCTGCCGTCGCCTGCATAAGCGGCGATCAGCATCAGGATCAGCCCCGCACCGGTCAGGATGAGCTCCGGCGCCGTCATCAACAGGGAAGCGGTATCCATAATCAGTGCGCCTCCCCGGCGGCTTCATGGGTTTCGGGTGCACCATGGGTGGCGGCGTGCTGCGGCTTGCCTGCGGTTACATGCGCGTCACCGGCGGGCTTGGCGTGCGCCAGCCGCGCGACCACCGCCTGCACATCGGCCCGCATCGGACGCAGAAAGCTCTCGGGATAGACGCCCATCCACAGCACGGCGAGTGCGATCGGCACGAGCATTACCAACTCGCGGGCCGATAGGTCCGGCATCGCCCGCACGTCGTCCTTGGTCAGATCGCCAAAGGCTACGCGGCGATAGAGGTAAAGCATATAAGCCGCGCCGAGAATGATGCCGGTCGTCGCGACCAACGCCACGAGGCTGCTCGCTTCGTACACGCCCATCAGTGCCAGGAACTCACCCACGAAATTGCTCGTGCCCGGCAAGCCGACCGACGCCATGGTGAACAGCAGGAACAACAGCGCATATTTCGGCATGTTGATCGACAGGCCGCCGTAACGGTCGATCTCACGCGTGTGCAGCCGGTCGTAGATCACGCCAACGCACAGGAACAATGCGCCCGATACCAGACCATGGCCCAGCATCACCATCATCGCGCCCTCGATCCCCGCCTGGTTGAACGCGAACAGGCCCACCGTCACGATCGCCATGTGGGCCACGGACGAGTAGGCGATCAGCTTCTTCATGTCGCTCTGCACCAGAGCGACCAGCGAGGTATAGATGACCGCCACCATCGACAGGCCGAACACCAGCCATGCAAACTGCGCCGAAGCGTCCGGGAACATCGGCAGCGAGAAACGGATGAAGCCATAACCGCCCATCTTGAGCAGCACGCCCGCCAGAATGACCGAACCCGCCGTGGGCGCCTGCACGTGCGCGTCGGGCAACCAGGTGTGCACCGGCCACATCGGCATCTTCACGGCAAAGCTCGCGAAGAACGCCAGCCAAAGCCATGTCTGCACCCGCGGATCGAAATCATAGGCCATCAGCGTCGGGATGTCCGTCGTGCCCGCCTCGCGCGTCATCCACAGCATCGCGACCAGCATCAGTACCGATCCGAGCAGCGTGTAGAGGAAGAATTTGTAGCTCGCGTAAATGCGGTCCACCCCGCCCCAGATGCCGATGATCAGATACATCGGGATCAGCCCGGCTTCGAAGAAGATGTAGAACAGGAAGATGTCCTGCGCGCCGAACACGCCGATCATCAGCGTTTCCATGAACAGGAACGCCGCCATATATTCGCCGACGCGCTTCTCGATCGCTTCCCAGCTCGCCAGAATGCAGATCGGCATCAGGAACACCGTAAGGGCGATCAATGTGAGCGCGATGCCGTCGATCCCCAGCGCCCAGGCAAAACGCCCGAAGATCGGCGCGTATTCCTGAAACTGCCATTGCGCGGCGCTCGCCGACTGGTCGAAGTTGAGCCAGAGAACGACGCCCAGCGCGAGGTTGATAACCGTCGCGATCAGCGCGATCATGCGGGCCGTCGCGGCATTGCTGTAAAGACAGGCGACAGCACCCGCCATCGGTACGCCAAGCATCAGCGAGAGGAGTGGAAAGCCGTTCATTATCGTGTGATCGCCCATGTTACTGCCGCTGCCAGCCCCATCAGCATCACCAGCGCATAGGTGTAGAGATAGCCCGATTGCAGCCTGCGTGTGACCCGCCCCCCGGCGACAACCAGCGCAGCCATACCGTTCGGCCCAAAGCGATCGATGAGGCCGATGTCACCCCGCTTCCAGAAGAAACGGCCGATCGAGAAGGCGGGCTTGACGAAGATGGCGTCGTACAGCTCGTCAAAATACCATTTGTTGAGCAGGAATGCGTACAGCTCACGGAAAGTCGCAGTGAAGCGCGCTGGCCAGTCCGTATGGCGGATATAGGCGAGCCAGGCTACAGTGAGCCCTGTCAACATCACCACGAACGGTGACCACTTGACCCATTTGGGCACCTCGTGGCTGGCGTGCATGAGATGTTCGTTGAACGCGAGCGTCGAAGCGTCCCAGAATTGCGCGCCGCCTTCCGGATCGATAAACGCGCCGTGGAAGAGGAACCCGGCCAACACCGCGCCCGCCGACAACACGACGAGCGGCAGCAGCATGACCCAAGGGCTTTCGTGCGGATGATAGCCCGCCGTGCCGACGACCGGCCCTTGGCTATGCGCGTGCGACGGGCTATCATGATGACCCGCATCCTCTTCGTCCGGATGGTCATGATGATCACCATGGCCATGCGCGTCATGAACGGCGTGCTGGATATGCTCGCTACCCGCCCAGCGCGGCGCTCCAAAGAAGGTCAGGAACACCAGACGCCAGCTGTAGAAGCTGGTCAGCAGCGCCGCGAACACGCCGATGATGAACGCGGTCGTCCCCGGTCCCCCTGCCGCATAGGCGCTCTCGATGATCGAATCCTTGGAAAAGAAACCCGCGAACCCGAACAGTGTGCCGGGAATGCCAACACCGGTAATCGCCAGCGTACCCGCCGTCATCGCCCAAAAGGTGATCGGGATCTCTTTCCGCAGCGCGCCGTAATAGCGCATGTCCTGCTCATGGTGCATAGCGTGGATCACGCTGCCCGCGCCGAGGAACAGCAGCGCCTTGAAGAAGGCGTGCGTGAAAAGGTGGAACATCGCCGCGCCATAGGCGCCGACGCCCGCCGCGAAGAACATGTAGCCGAGCTGCGAACAGGTCGAATAGGCGATCACGCGCTTGATGTCGGTCTGCACCGTGCCCACCGTCGCCGCGAACAGACAGGTCGCCGCGCCCACGTAGGTCACGACATGCAGCGCCGTTTCGCTCGTTTCGAACATTGGCGACAGGCGGCACACCATGAACACGCCCGCCGTGACCATCGTCGCTGCGTGAATGAGCGCGGAAACAGGCGTCGGGCCTTCCATCGCATCCGGCAACCACGTGTGCAGGCCCAGCTGCGCCGACTTGCCGCACGCGCCGACGAACAGCAGGAGACAAAGCACTGTCATGGTGTCCAACCGGCTGCCCAGAAAGCCGATGGTCGATCCCGCCATCGAGGGGGCGGCGGCCAGAATCTCCGGGATGGAGATCGTATCGAACACCAGATAGGTCCCGAAAATCCCGAGCATAAAGCCCAGATCGCCGACGCGGTTGACGACGAATGCCTTGATCGCTGCAGCGCTCGCGGACGGCTTGCGAAACCAGAACCCGATGAGGAGATAGGAGGCTAGCCCCACGCCTTCCCAGCCAAAAAACATCTGCAACAGGTTGTTCGCCGTCACGAGCATCAGCATCGCGAAGGTGAAAAGCGAGAGATAGGCGAAGAAGCGCGGCTGATCCGGCTCTTCCTCCATATAACCCCAGCTGTAGAGGTGAACGAGCGCGGACACGGTGGTGATCACCACCAGCATGACGGCGGTCAAGGCGTCAAGGCGCAGTTCCCACATCGCATTGAAGCTGCCCGACTGAAGCCAGGTGAACAGCGGCACCGTCGTCGGCTCAGCCCCGCCTGCCACATAGGACAGGAAGATCGGCCAGCTCATCGCGCACGACGCGAACAGCGCCCCGGTCGTCACCAGCTTGGCGGGGAGCTTGCCCAGCACCTTGTTGCCCAGACCCGCGATAATCGCGGCGAGGAGCGGAAGAAGGACGATATATACGATCATGCCGAACTTCAGCCCTTCATCCGGTTGACGTCATCGACGGCAATGGTGCCGCGCGAACGGAAGTAGATCACGAGAATCGCGAGGCCGATGGCGGCTTCACCCGCCGCGACGGTCAGCACGAACATGCTGAAAATCTGTCCCACAAGATCGCCCAGGAACGCGCTGAAGGCGACGAGGTTGATGTTGACCGCCAGCAGGATCAGTTCGATCGACATCAGGATGACGATGATGTTCTTGCGGTTGATGAAGATGCCGAGCACCCCCAGCACGAACAGGATCGCGCTCACCACCAGATAATGTTGCAGGCCGATCACAGCTCCACCCCCTGCCCAACGGGCTGATTGACGTTCACCACGGCATCCTGCGGACGGCGGCGGTTCTGGCTGTCGATATTCTGGCCGCGCACCCCGGCGCGCGCCCGATGCGTCAGCACGATCGCGCCGATCATTGCGACGAGCAGAATGATGCCCGCGGCTTCGAACAGGAAGATATACCGGGTATAGAGCAGTGCCCCGATTGCCTCGATATTATGCGCATCGGTCGGCGCAGGCGCGGCGCGCTGTGCGAGTTCGATGGGTCCGGCCTGCCAGATGCCGACACCCAACAGGATTTCGGCCAGCAGCACCAGCGCGATCAGCACGCCGAAGGGGAGATAATCGACGAAACCCGCACGCAATTCCGCGAAATCGATGTCGAGCATCATGACCACAAACAGGAACAGCACCGCGACCGCGCCGACATAAACGATGACGAGCAGCATCGCGATGAACTCCGCGCCGAGCAGAACCATCAGACCCGCCGCGTTGAAAAACGCGACGATCAGCCACAGCACGCTGTGCACCGGGTTGCGCGCGAAGATCGTCAACGCTCCGGCCGCAATCATGATGCAGGCGAAGAGATAGAAGGCGAAGACGTGAATCACTGGAAATGTGCCCCCTGATCCCAAAAACCGTTCGTCCCGAGTAGCCGCTGATACCCTGAGCCTGTCGAAGGGTGAAGCGGCATATCGAAGGATCGCCGCGCCATAGCCTTCGATACAGGCCCTCGGCAAGCTCGGTCCTTACTTAGGCCGAACGGATCATATGAAAACTGACCGCCCATTAACGATACGGTGCGTCGGCGGCAAGGTTCGCGGCGATAGCGCGCTCCCACTTGTCCCCGTTTTCGAGAAGTTTGTTCTTGTCGTAGAGCAGTTCCTCGCGCGTTTCCGTCGCAAATTCGAAATTCGGTCCCTCGACGATCGCATCGACCGGGCAGGCTTCCTGACAGAAACCACAATAGATGCACTTGGTCATGTCAATGTCGTAGCGCGTCGTTCGGCGGGAGCCATCGTCACGCGGCTGCGCCTCGATGGTGATCGCCTGCGCGGGACAGATCGCCTCGCACAGCTTGCACGCGATGCAGCGCTCTTCGCCATTGGGATAGCGACGCAGCGCATGTTCGCCGCGAAAACGGGGCGAGATCGGGTTCTTCTCATAGGGGTAGTTGATCGTCGCCTTCGGCTTGAAGAAATACTTCAACGTCAGCCAATGGGCTTTGACGAACTCCCAGAGGGTGAAGGATTTGATGACGTGGGCGACGCTCATGACGCAACTCCATAGCGGGTCAGCATCAGGAACCCGGAAACGAGAAAAACGAAAAACAGCGACACCGGCAAAAACACTTTCCAGCCCAGCCGCATCAGCTGGTCGTAGCGGTAACGGGGCACGGTCGCCTTCACCCAGGAGAATACGAAGAAGAAGAACAGGATCTTCGCGAACAGCCAGAGGATGCCCGGCACCAGATAGAGCGGCGCCCAGTCGACCGGGGGCAGATAGCCGCCCCAGAACAGGATAGCGTTCAGCGCGCACATCAGGATGACGTTGGCATATTCGCCGAGCCAGTAGAGCGCGAACGCCATGGACGAATATTCGGTCTGGTATCCGGCAACCAGTTCGCTTTCCGCCTCGGTCAGGTCGAACGGTGCGCGCGCGGTTTCGGCCATGGAGGAGATCAGGAACATCACCGCCATCGGGAAGAGCAGCGGGTTGAAGCCATTACCGTTCAAAAAGCCGTAATAGCCCTTCTGGCTTTCCACGATGGTGGAAAGGTTGAAGCTGCCCGCCCACAGCACGACGCAGATCAGGATGAAGCCGATCGAGACTTCGTAGCTGATCATCTGCGCCGACGCGCGCATCGCGGAAAAGAACGGATATTTGGAGTTCGACGCCCAGCCAGCAATGACGACTCCGTAAACGCCCAGCGAACTGATCGCGAGAATGTAGAGCAGGCCAACGTTGATGTCGGAGAGGACCACGCCCGCGCCGAAGGGAACCACCGCCCACGCCATCAGCGCGACGGTGAAGGTGATGATCGGCGCGATCAGGAACAGGCCCTTGTTCGCCGCGCTCGGGATAATGGTTTCCTGCAGGAAGACCTTGAGGCCGTCCGCGAAGCTCTGGAGCAGACCGAAGGGGCCAACGACATTGGGGCCACGCCGCAACGCCATCGCCGCCCAGATCTTGCGATCGGCATAGATGATCATCGCCACCGCCAGCATCAGCGGCAGGGCAATCACGAGAATGCCGACAATCGTTGAAAGCAGCCACGCGCCTTCGTACGGCAGGCCGAGATAATCTTGGAAGAAGGCGGTCATTCCGCAGCCTCCGCAAATTCTTCACCGTGGAGCAATTCCGCCGAGCAGCGCTGCATCGTCGGGCTGGCCCGGCAAATGCTGTTGGTGAGGTAGAAATCCTTGATCGGCGATCCCAGTTCGCCCGTCGGCTTGGCGGAGAGCTTCGGCGCAGACCACGGATAGTGCACCAGTCCTTCGCTCGCCAATGCCGGGACATCCGCGAACATCTTGGCCTGCAGAGCCTCGAAGCTGTCGAACGGCAGCGTCTTGCCGAGAACCTGGCTCAGTGCGCGCAGGATCGCCCAGTCTTCGCGCGCATCGCCGGGCGGGAACACCGCCTTTTCGGCGCGCTGCACGCGGCCTTCGAGGTTCACATAGGTGCCGGGCTTCTCCGCATAGCTGGCACCGGGCAGCACGACATCGGCGTTGTGTGCGCCCGTGTCACCATGGTGACCGATATAGACCGTGAAGCTGTCACCGAAGGCGGTGTAATCGACTTCGTCCGCGCCGAGCGAGAGTAGCAGCTTCGGTTTGGCCGCCGCGATCGCCTTGATCCCGCCATCGGTGGCGTAACCCAGCATCAAGCCACCCATCCGTGCCGCCGCGAAGTGCAGCACGTTATAGCCGTTCCAGCCGTCCTTGATGAGACCCAGCGTCTCGACCAGCGCCAGTGTCGCGCCATGCGCGCCCTCCTTGGCCAGCACGCCGCCGCCCACGATCATTGTGGGGCGCTTGGCCCCGGCAAAGGCATCGAGCACGTCCTGGGGCAGCTTGCCCAGCAGGCTCGCGTCATTGCCCAGCGCCGTCACGGCATAGGTCAGGTCGAATGTCGGGCCGACGGCGAAAACCTTCGCGCCCTTCTTCACCGCCTTGCGTACCCGCGTGTTCACGAGCGGCGCTTCCCAGCGCAGGTTGGTGCCGACGAGCAGGATCACGTCCGCCGTTTCGATCCCCGCGATGGTCGAATTGAAATTGACCGCCGCAAGGCTCGAAACGTCATAGGCAAGGCCGGTCTGCCGCCCTTCGAGCATCGTGCCGCCCAGCGACGTCACCAGTTCGCGCGCGGCGTACATCGTCTCGCAATCGAGCATGTCGCCCGCCACGGCCGCAACGCTGCCCTTCGCGCTCTTGGCGACTTTGGCGATGGCGGCGAACGCCTCGTCCCAGCTTGCCTCGACCAGCTTGCCGTTCTGGCGCACATAGGGCTTGTCCAGCCGACGACGCACGAGCCCGTCGACATGGTGGCGCGTTTTGTCCGACGCCCATTCCTCGTTCACATCATCGTTGACACGCGGAAGAACGCGCAGCACCTGCCGCCCGCGACTATCGAGGCGGATATTGGTGCCGAGCGCGTCCATCACGTCGATGGAGAAGGTCTTTTTCAGCTCCCAGGGCCGCGCCTCGAACGCATAGGGCTTGGAGGTGAGCGCGCCGACCGGGCACAGGTCGACCACATTGCCGGACAGCTCGCTCTTGGCGGCATGTTCCAGATAGGTGGTGATCTGCATATTCTCGCCGCGATAGATCGCGCCGATTTCCGGCACGCCCGCGACTTCCTCGGCAAAGCGCACGCAGCGGGTGCACTGGATGCAGCGGGTCATCGTCGTCTTGACGATTGGCCCCATATATTTGTCGGTGACGGCGCGCTTGTTCTCATCGAACCGGCTGCGGCCCTTGCCATAAGCGACGGACTGGTCCTGCAAATCGCACTCGCCGCCCTGATCGCAGATCGGGCAATCGAGCGGGTGGTTGATGAGGAGGAACTCCATCACCCCTTCACGCGCCTTCTTGACCATGGGCGTGTCGGTGCGGATCGTCTGCCCCTCGGCAGCGGGCAGCGCACAGGAAGCTTGCGGCTTGGGCGGACCGGGCGCGACCTCGACGAGACACATGCGGCAATTGCCCGCGATCGACAGGCGCTCATGATAGCAGAAACGCGGGATTTCCTTACCCGCCAGCTCGCACGCCTGCAGCACGGTCGCGCCAGCAGGAACCTCGATCTCTACGCCATCTACGGTGAGTTTAGGCATCAACTAGCACCCCATTTGACTGCACGACGAAGCATTTTTTTTATCCCTGCCCCTTTGGTCAAAAATACAGCTCCACCTTTAGTGCCCGCAAAGCCATAATCGACCGATGACCAAATCTGGCGACCGGCTTCATCTTCGAAACCCCACTCAAACCGCGCGCGAGTTTTGAGCTGTAGATCATCCTCAAAATAGTAATCGCAACGAAAAGCCTTTGGCTGCATTTGGTCTGGGCCAATAGAGGCGGGACGTGTTGCGCTCAACGCCGCCCGAACCTTTTCAGCACTAAATGTGGGTGCCCATTTTTTTCCGAGAGGAGTCAACTCCCGCTCGCACGAAGCGCGAAGACGATATTGAAGAGTAACGTCGGGAGTTTCAGGCGCATCTAAACGCGATTTTTCAACTGGCGGCTTCAAGGCAAGCCAATTTGCTGACGACGTCGGCACGTTTTTCCATAGACATTGCGCCCACGCATCTTCCTTTTTCGCCGCTAACGCAGGGTTTGCAACAAACAAGGCAGCAAGGATCGGCAGGGCGCGTTTCACTCCGCCGCCTCCCGCACAAACTCGTCACCCCGGACTTGATCCGGGGTCCCGCTGCCTTTGGTTCCGCCACATGCTGACACAACATCGACGACCAAAAGCGGGACTCCGGCTTTCGCCGGGGTGACGGCGGTGGATGAGGAGAGGTTGGCGACCATCACTCCGCCGCCTCCATCATCGTGCCAGCGCCACCCTTGGCTTCCACAATACGTCGCTCGATCTCAGGGCGGAAATGGCGGATCAATCCCTGGATCGGCCAGGCGGCTGCGTCGCCGAGCGCGCAGATGGTGTGGCCTTCGACCTGCTTGGTGACTTCCTGCAGCATGTCGATTTCGCTGATGTCAGCCTCGCCGGTGCGCAGGCGTTCCATCACACGCCACATCCACCCCGTTCCCTCGCGGCAGGGGGTGCACTGGCCGCAGCTTTCATGCTTGTAGAAATAGCTGAGGCGGGAGATGGCGCGGACGATGTCGGTGGACTTGTCCATCACGATGACGGCGGCAGTGCCGAGGCCACTCCCAAGCGCCTTCAGCCCGTCGAAATCCATCGGCGCGTCCATGATCTGCGCGGCGGGAACCAGCGGCACCGACGATCCGCCGGGGATGACCGCGAGCAGATTGTCCCAGCCGCCGCGAATGCCGCCGCAATGCCGGTCGATCAGTTCCTTGAACGGAATGCTCATCGATTCCTCGACGACGCAGGGTTTGTTCACATGGCCGGAAATCTGGAACAGCTTGGTGCCACGATTGCCCTCGCGCCCGAAGCCGTTGAACCACGCCGCCCCGCGCCGCAGAATCGTCGGCGACACCGCGATGCTCTCGACATTGTTGACGGTGGTGGGGCAGCCATAAAGGCCCGCGCCCGCCGGGAACGGTGGCTTGAGGCGTGGCTGGCCCTTCTTGCCTTCGAGGCTCTCGATCTGCGCGGTTTCCTCGCCGCAGATGTATGCGCCCGCGCCGCGATGGACGAACACGTCGAAATCATAGCCGGAACCGCAGGCGTTCTTGCCGAGGAATCCCTTGGCATAGGCCTGCTCCACGGCGGCGAACAGCACCTTTGCCTCGTAGATGAACTCGCCGCGAATGTAGATATAGGCGGCGCGCGCGCGCATCGCGAAACCGGCGACCAATGCGCCCTCGATCAGCTTGTGCGGATCGTGGCGGATGATCTCGCGGTCCTTGCAGCTGCCCGGTTCGGACTCGTCGGCGTTGATGACGAGGAAGCTGGGGCGGCCGTCCTTGCTCTCCTTAGGCATGAAGGACCATTTCATGCCGGTGGGGAAGCCCGCACCGCCGCGTCCGCGCAGGTTCGACGCCTTGATGATGTCGATGATCGCGTCCTGGCCGAGCGCCAGGAGTGCCTTGGTGTTGTCCCAGTCGCCGCGCTTCATCGCTGCGTCGATGCCCCAGTCCTGAAAGCCGTGGACGTTGGTGAAGATGCGGTCCTTGTCGGCGAGCGGGCCGACGAAGGAGGGCGGGGTTGCGGGTGCCGGTGCGTCAGTCATGCGCGCGCGTCCTCGCGCCTGAACCCGTTCGCCCTGAGTAGGGTCTGAGCAAGTCGAAGACCCGTATCGAAGGGTCGCACGCGGCATCAGTCCTTCGATACGCCACTTCGACAAGCTCAGTGGCTACTCTGGACGAACGGTAATGGATAAGGTTCATCACCAAGCCCCCCGGTAATCGTGATTTTCGCTGACCATTTCCTTGAGCGTGGTCGGGCCACCCTCCGGCGCGCTGGTCTGGCGGTCGATCTGCGGGCCAATCTTGGGCTGGCCGCCGCTCGCGAGCGTATCGAGCACCGCGCTCATGCTGTCATAGGTCAGGTCTTCGTAATTGTCGTCGTTGATCTGCACCATCGGCGCATTGGCGCAGGCACCCAGACACTCGACTTCGGTGAGGGTGAAGAGGCCGTCAGGCGTGGTGTGGCCCTTGACCAGACCCTTGTTCTTGCACGCGGCGAGCACATCGTCCGACCCGCGCAGCATGCACGGCGTCGTGCCGCACACCTGCACATGATAGCGGCCCACAGGCGCGAGATTGTACATGGTGTAGAAGGTCGCGACCTCATAGGCGCGCATGTAGGGCATATCGAGTTGCGCAGCGACATATTCGATCACCGGCACGGGGAGCCAGCCTTGCGTGTTCGTTTCCGCGCCGACCTGCCGCTGGGCGAGGTCGAGCAACGGCATGATCGCCGACTGCTGCCGCCCGGCGGGATAGCGCGCGATGACCTTCTTGGCCTGCTCGGCGTTTTCGGCCGTCCACGCGAAGCCACCCCAGCGGGCGCGGGTTTCGGTTTCATCGGGGATATGGGGTGCGTCAGCCATTTATCTTCCCCATGTACTCGGGCGTAAAGCCCACGCGATCCCAACCATAGCGCCAGCTATTATCAGGGGCATCGTCGCCTTTGCATAATCGAGCCCTTTGGAAAACACGATAAACACCGAAAAAAGGCATAATGCCATCGCTAACGTCGCGATAATAAAACCGATTATCCTCACCGGTCACACTCCCCAAACACGATGTCCATTGCGCCCAATACAGCGGTGACGTCGGCGAGCATGTGGCCCTTCATCATGAAGTCCATCGCCTGCAGGTGGCTGAACGCCGTCGGGCGGATCTTGCAGCGATAGGGTTTGTTGGACCCGTCGCTCACCAGATAAACGCCGAACTCGCCCTTGGGGCTTTCGGTCGCGACATAGACTTCGCCCGCGGGCACGTGGAAGCCCTCGGTATAGAGTTTGAAGTGGTGGATGAGCGCTTCCATCGACTGCTTCATTTCACCGCGCTTGGGCGGCACGACCTTGCGGTCGAAGCTGGCGATCGGGCCTTCGGGCATATCATTCAGGCACTGCTTCATGATGCGCGCGGACTGGCGCACTTCCTCGACCCGGACCATGAAACGATCGTAACAATCGTAGCGGGTGCCGACGGGCACATCGAATTCCATCCGGTCGTACACGTCATAGGGCTGCGATTTGCGGATGTCCCACGGAATGCCCGAGCCCCGGATCATCGGGCCGGAGAAGCCCCATTTGAGCGCGTCTTCCTTGGAGACGACGGCAATGTCGACGTTGCGCTGCTTGAAGATGCGGTTGTCGGCCACAAGGCTGATCGCGTCCTCGAACAATCGTGGCAAACGCGTATCGAGCCAGTCGGCGATGTCGGCCAGCAGCTTGAGCGGTACATCCTGATGCACACCGCCGGGACGAAAATAGGCGCTGTGCATCCGCGCGCCGGACGCGCGCTCGAAGAAGTTGAGGCAATCCTCGCGGATTTCGAACAGCCACAGATTCGGCGTCATCGCGCCGACGTCCATGACGTGCGACCCGAGGTTGAGCATATGGTTGCAGATGCGCGTCAGCTCCGCGAAGAACACGCGCAGATATTGCGCGCGCAGCGGCACTTCGAGGTTCAGCAGCTTCTCGATCGCCAGCACATAGCTGTGCTCCATGCCGAGCGGCGAGCAATAATCGAGCCGGTCGAAATAGGGCAGCGCCTGCAGGTATGTCTTGTACTCGATCAGCTTTTCGGTGCCGCGATGGAGCAGGCCGATATGCGGATCGACGCGCTCGATGATCTCGCCGTCCAGTTCCAGCACGAGGCGCAGCACGCCGTGCGCCGCCGGATGCTGCGGGCCGAAGTTGATCGTATAGTTCTGAATATCCACCTCGCCACCGGGGGCGACGTCGATGATGTCGAGGGCCTCGCTCATGCCTTATCCTCGGTCTTGGGCTTGCGCGTGCGCTTGGGCTTGTCGGACGCGGAGGGAACCGCATCCCGAGACGTCCCGGCAGCGGACTTCGCGCCACCGGCGCTGGCGCTGCCCTTCCTGACGGCGGGCGAACGCTTCTTCGAGGCCGTATTGGCGGCCTCCCCTGCCCCGGTATGCTCCGGCTTTTCCGTCACCTTCGGCGTCGTCACAGGCGCAGTGGGTGACGGTGGAGGCGGCGGTGGCGCAGCGGGCACGGGCGACGGCGCACCGGGCGCCTGCGGAGCCTTCTCGTCACCGGGCAGCACATATTGCGCGCCTTCCCAGGGCGAGAGGAAATCGAAGCTGCGGAAGTCCTGCGCCAGCTGGACTGGCTCATACACTACGCGCTTTTCCTCCTCGGAATAACGCAGCTCGACATGACCGGTGAGCGGGAAGTCCTTGCGCTGCGGATGGCCACGGAAACCGTAGTCGGTGAGGATCCGGCGCAGGTCGGTGTTGCCCGAGAAGATCACGCCGTACATGTCGAACACTTCGCGTTCCAGCCAGCCCGCAACCGGCCAGATACCGGTGACGGACGGAACGGGCATGTCCTCGTCGGTCGACAGCTTGATACGGATGCGGTGATTGCGGGTGACGCTCAGCAGGTGATACACCACCTCGAACCGCTCCGGCCGGTCGAGATAGTCGACCCCCGCGATTTCCATCAACTGCTGATACTGCGCCTCGTCGCGCAGGCGCGTCATGACGGAAACAATGCTGTCGCGCCGAACGACAAAGGTCAGCTCGTCTGCGGCGTCCTTCAAGTCGATCAGGTCCGCGCCGATCAATGCGCTAAGGTCTTCTGCAATACCATCGATCGTTGCGATCCGGGGTGCCGAATGTGCCATGCCTGCCCCCTCAGCGCTCGATCGTGCCAATGCGGCGGATCTTCCGCTGCAACTGCATCACGCCGTAGAGCAACGCTTCGGCGGTCGGCGGGCATCCGGGAACGTAGATGTCGACCGGCACGATGCGATCGCACCCGCGCACCACGGAATAGCTGTAGTGGTAATAGCCCCCGCCATTCGCACAGCTGCCCATGGAAATCACATATTTCGGCTCGCTCATCTGGTCATAGACCTTGCGCAGCGCCGGAGCCATCTTGTTGCAGAGCGTGCCCGCGACGATCATGACGTCGCTCTGGCGCGGGGATGCGCGCGGAGCCGCACCGAAACGCTCCATGTCATAACGCGGCATGTTGACGTGGATCATCTCGACCGCGCAGCAGGCCAGACCAAAGGTCATCCACCAGAGCGAGCCGGTACGCGCCCACTGGAACAGCTCCTCTGTCGATGTGACGAGAAACCCCTTGTCGTTGACTTCGCCGGTCAGCGCGTTGAAGAAATCCTGGTCGGGCGCGGTCGCCGGGACCATGGCCGGACGCTCAAGCTCTACTCCCAATCGAGTGCTCCCTTCTTCCACGCATAGATCAGGCCGAGCACCAGCTCACCGATAAACACCATCATCGTCGCCCAGCCCGCCCAGCCGATCTGGTCCAGGCTGACCGCCCAGGGGAACAGAAATGCGGCTTCCAGATCGAAAATAATGAACAGGATCGCCACCAGATAGAAGCGCACGTCGAACTGGCTGCGCGGATCCTCGAACGCGGGAAAGCCGCATTCATATTCGCTCAGTTTCTCGGGATCTGGCTTGTGCGCCCCCGTCAGGCGGCCGACCGCCATGGGCAGGAACACGAATGCGCTCGACAGCGCGAGGGCGATACCCAGAAAAATCAGAATCGGCAGATATTGCGCGAGGTCGACCAAGGAATTTCCCCAGACAAAGGACGTTGGGTTAACGATGCGGCTTTAGGACCGCTGCACCTGCGAAGCAAGGGGAGGAAGCACTGAGAATGAATCGCAATTGAACTTTTCAAGCGGGTAAGACAGCCGCGGCGTGCCTAGCGCAAGGCGCCCGCAACGATCTTGTGCAATTTGCTGTGAACAGCGTCGTTGCCCGCGATCACCTGACGCCGCTCGATCGGCTGATCGCCGCCCCGGAAATCGGTGGCGAAACCGCCCGCTTCCCGCACAAGGAGCAGCCCGGCCGCGACATCCCAGGGCTGCAGACCGCTTTCCCAGAAGCCGTCATAGCGACCTGAGGCGACGTGGGCGAGATCGAGCGCCGCCGATCCAAAGCGGCGGATGCCCGCGACCGAGGGTGCGACAGCACCGAAAATGCGACTCCACTCGGCCATGTCGCCATGACCCAAAAAGGGGATGCCCGTCGCGATCAGGCAGTCGGCCAGGTCGCGCCGTGCCGACACACGCAGCCGCCGGTCATGCAGCCAGGCCCCGCGCGAACGTTCCGCCCAATAGCTTTCGTCGGTGATCGGCTGATAGATAAGGCCCGTGGTGATCTCGCGCTTGCCATTGGGCATCGGCTCCTCCACCGCGATCGAGATCGCGAAATGCGGGATGCCGTGGAGAAAATTCGTCGTGCCGTCGAGCGGATCGATGATCCAGCGAGGTTTGGTGGGATCACCCTTGATCTCGCCGCCTTCCTCCAGCAGGAAACCCCAGTCGGGGCGCGCATTCTTCAACTCCGCAACGAGGGCATCCTCGCAGCGCTTGTCGGCGAGGCTGACAAAGTCGGCTGGCCCCTTGCGGCTGACTTGCAGATGCTCGACCTCGCCAAAGTCACGGCGCAATCGCGGCGCTGCCTTACGCGCGGCGCGTTCCATGACGGTGAGCAGGCCTGAATGCGATACCATATTGTTCTCCGCCGTCCCTTTCAAGGGAGGGGTCGGGGGTGATTACGATATGAAGCCGAGCCGTCAGACGGCCCCACCCCTCCCCTCACAATGAGGGGCTGACAAGGATTAATCCGCGCGTTTCACATATTCGCGGGCATAGACATCCACAACGATGCGCGTGCCCGATACGATATGCGGCGGCACCATGACGCGTACGCCGTTATCGAGGATCGCCGGCTTGTACGATGCCGAGGCCGTCTGCCCCTTCACCACGGCGTCGGCTTCCACGACGGTCGCCTCGATCGTATCTGGCAGCTGCACCGAAATCGGGCGCTCATCATACATTTCGAGGGTCACTTCCATGCCGTCCTGCAGGAAATCGGCCGCATCGCCCAACAATTCGGCGGGCAGATTGATCTGCTCGTAGGTTTCCTGATCCATGAACACCAGCATGTCGCCTTCGGCGTAGAGATACTGGAAATCCTTGGTATCGAGCCGGATCCGCTCGACGCTTTCGGCGGAGCGGAAACGGACGTTGTTCTTGCGCCCGTCGATCAGATTCTTCAGCTCCACCTGCATATAGGCGCCGCCCTTACCAGGCTGGGTGTGCTGAATCTTCACCGCGCGCCACAGGCCGCCTTCATATTCGATATTGTTGCCGGGACGGATTTCGACGCCGCTGATCTTAGCCATCGCGTTACTGCCTGTGGTTGAAAGGGTGGAAAGAGCCGGGTGCGCCTTTAGCGGCTGGTCGTTCCGGTGGCAATAGGCTGAACGATCCGCTGGTGGTCGCGTTCATGGAACATTTCGCCTTCGTTCTGGTTTTCTGTCTCATCTTGCAGAGGAGGAATTTATGGCCGACTACAGAAATGATCCTAACGTGACCGTGGTCGAACGCCGGAGTGGCTTCGGCCGCACACTTGCCATCATCGTTGTTCTTGCGTTGATCGTGGTCGGCATCTTGTTCGCCACCGGTTTCTGGAAAGCCGATGTTCAGGGCGGCGCGCTTCCCGACGTCGACGTGAGCGCCAAGGGTGGAGCTTTGCCCGATGTCGACATGCAGTCTAAGGAAGTCGTCGTCGGCACCAAGTCGACCAGCGTAGACGTTCCTAAGATCGAGACGGAAAAGACCGAAATCGACGTTCCCGTTGTGGGCGTGAAGGACAATGAGAAATAATCGCGGTTCAGCCCATCTGAACGCGTTTATGAGGGGTGCGGTTTACAGTGGCCGCGCCCCTTTTCTTTTGTCCGCACCCAATAGCGCGCTAAACGCCGCGACGCCGGATTCCGGCCCTTCCGGGTACTTCCACACAGCGCTGCTCACTGCAATGAAGTCCGTCCCGGCGTTGATCAAGGGCTGGGCATTGTCTGGCGTAATCCCGCCGATGGCGACGCACGGTAGTCCGAACACGGTTGTCCACCATGACAGAAGTGACGGATCGGGGCGATATTCGGTCTCTTTCGTCGTCGTCGGATAGAAGGCGCCAAACGCGACATAATCCGCGCCCGCTTCACCCGCCTCCATCGCAAGGTGTCGGCTATCGTGGCACGTCACGCCGATCTGCGCTTCGCGACCGAGCAGCTTGCGGGCTTCAGCAACCTTGCCATCGCCCTGCCCCAAATGCACACCGTCCGCGCCGAGCCGATGCGCGAGTGCAGCGCTGTCGTTGATGATAAACGCCACTTCCCGCTGCGCGCACAGGCGCTGCAACGGGAGTGCAAGCGCTGCAATTGCGTCCTCGTCCATCCCCTTAAGCCGTAATTGAAAGGCAGCCACCGGCCCGCCATCGAGCGCGCGCGCCAGCGTATTCACGAAGCCTGTGTCGATCGTCGGAGGCGAGATCAGGTAGAGCTGGCAGGGGGGACGGCGCTCTTTTTCAAACCGGTCCGCAAAGCCAGGGTCGAGCGCGAGTTCTTCGGGCGTAAAGTCGTTCATCGGCCGCCTTTTAGACCAAGCCTGCGGCGATGGAAACGAAAAGGGCGGAGCAATGGCCCCGCCCTCGTCTATTCCCAAGGACCGCCAGTTCAGGCCTTGACGGTCGACGCCGTATAGATCTCGTCGATCGCGCCGCCGAGCGAGCCGTCGAACTCGTCCGCGCTCATCGGGTGGCGAAGATCCTCGAGAAGCGCGCGACTGAAGCTCGCGATCATTCCACGGTTCTTCGCCAGTTCTGCGCACGCATCCGGCCGGCTGTACCCGCCGGAGAGCGCCACGACGCGCAGCACGCGCGGGTGATCGACCAGCGGATCATACAGACCCGATGTCGCAGGGATGGAGAGCTTGAGCATCACCTTATCGGTGCCCGGCATCGCGTCGAGCGCCTTGAGCGTCTCTTCCAGAAGGATCTGGTCCGCCTGCGCCCGCTCGGGGCTCTGAATGTTGATTTCCGGCTCCAGCATCGGCATCAGTCCGGCGGCCAGCACCTGTTGCCCGACTTCGAACTGCTGCGCGACGATCGCGGCAATGCCTTCGCGATTGGCCAGATTGATAACGGACCGTTCCTTGGTGCCGAACACGCCCAGCGCCTTGGCGCGCTTCAGGAGTACATCGAGTTCCGGCATTGGCTTCATCATCTGAACGCCATTGGCTTCGTCCTCGAGGCCCTTGTCGATCTTGATGAAGGGGACAACGCCGCGCTCGACCAACGCCTGCGGGGTCGGCTTGCCGTCGACCTGGCCGTCCATCGTGCGCTCGAACAGGATCGCGCCGATCACTTTCTCTCCCGTAAAGCAGGGTGACGTGATGATGCGCGCGCGCATGTCGTGAATCAGGCCGAACATTTCCTCGTCGGTCGACCAGGCGCCTTCCTCGACGCCGTACCCCTTCAGTGCCTTAGGCGTCGAACCGCCGCTCTGGTCGAGCGCAGCGATAAAGCCTTTGCCCGCGCCAATCTTGTCGTGCATTTCCGTAAAGTTCATGTGTCGGTCCTTGTCCTGCACCAAAGGAATGTTCGATTAAGTGCCCTGCGCGTAGCGCAAACTTCCCCGCTGCTCAATGCTGCATCGCAACAAAGAGAGTTAACGGGTTAGGCCGCCATTAACGCTGTGACGCCCGGCAGATCCTTGCCTTCCATCCATTCAAGGAAGGCACCTCCGGCCGTCGAAACGAACGTGAAGTCCGCCGCGGCACCAGCATGGTTCAACGCTGCCACGGTGTCCCCGCCGCCCGCGACGGAGACCAGCGAGCCTTCCCGCGTCAACGCCGCGGCCGTGCGGGCAAGCGCGACCGTCGCGGTATCGAACGGGGCGATTTCGAACGCGCCGAGCGGGCCGTTCCACACCAGCGTCTTGCAGGTCTTAAGCACATCGCCCAGCGCCTCGACCGCCGAGGGGCCGACATCGAGGATCATCTCGTCCGCCGCAACTTCATGGACATTGCAAGTCCGCACCGACGGCGGATTGGCGGCAAATTCCTTGGCTACCACCACGTCATAGGGCAGATGGATGGTGCATCCGGCGGCATCCGCCGCATTCATGATTTTTTCCGCGGTTTCGGCAAGATCATGCTCGCACAGCGACTTCCCGACATCGACGCCGCGCGCCGCAAGGAAGGTGTTGGCCATGCCCCCGCCGATGATCAGGTGGTCGACCTTGCTCATCAGGTTGGTCAGCACGTCGAGCTTGGTGGAGACCTTTGCGCCCCCCACAACCGCGGCGACCGGCTTGACCGGGCTGCCCAGCGCAGCGGTCAGCGCATCAAGTTCCTTTTCCATCGCGCGCCCGGCGAAGGCGGGCAGAACATGGGCCAGCCCCTCGGTCGAAGCATGGGCACGGTGCGCCGCGGAGAAGGCGTCGTTCACATAAAGATTACCCAGCTTCGCGAACCGTGCAACAACAGCAGGATCGTTCTTCTCCTCGCCGCCGAAGAACCGCGTGTTCTCGAGCACCGCGATGTCGCCGGGCTGCAGGCTCTCGATCGCTGCGGCATCCCCCTCCCAGTCGATATAGCGGACCGGACGACCCAGCACATGGCTGAGCGGACCCGCGATCTTCTCTAGCGAGAATTCCGCGCTGGGCTGGCCCTTGGGCCGCCCAAAATGCGCGAGAACCAGCACCTTCGCGCCGCGATCGGACAACTCGTTGATCGTCGGCATCGCCGCGCGCAGCCGCGTGTCGTCACTCACCGCGCCGTCCTGCATCGGCACGTTGAGATCCTCGCGCACCAGAACGCGCTTGCCAGTGATATCGCCCATATCGTCGAGGGTCTTGAAGGGTTTTGCCACGGACCAGTCCTTTTTTCCGTTCGCCCTGAGTAGCCACTGAGCCTGTCGAAGTGGCGTATCGAAGGGTCGCGGTACTTCGATACGAGGCTTCGACAGGCTCGGCCTCTACTCAGCACGAACGGTATTGGTTTACAGGAACTTTGCCACCACGCCGGTGGTGTCGATCATCCGGTTGGAGAAGCCCCATTCATTGTCGTACCAGCTCAGTACGCGCACGAGGTTGCCGTCGACGACGGCCGTTTCGAGGCTGTCGACCGTCGAGCTACGCGGATCGGTGTTGTAGTCGATCGACACCAGCGGCTCGTCCGAATAGCCGAGCACGCCCTTGAGCGGGCCGGATTCCGATGCCGCCTTCAGCAGGCTGTTGACTTCCTCGACCGTCGTCGCTCGGTTGGCGATGAACTTGAGGTCGACGACCGACACGTTGGGCGTCGGCACGCGCACGGACGAACCGTCAAGCTTGCCCTTCAGTTCGGGCAGCACTTCGCCCACTGCGCGGGCAGCGCCGGTGGTGGTCGGGATCATCGAGACAGCGGCGGCACGGGCGCGGCGCATGTCCTTGTGCAACTGGTCCAGTGTGTTCTGGTCGTTGGTGTAGCTGTGGATCGTCGTCATGAAGCCCTTTTCGATGCCGATGGCATCGTGCAGCACCTTGGCGAGCGGCGCGAGGCAGTTGGTCGTGCAGCTCGCGTTGGAGATAACGACATCTGCTGCGCTCAGCGTGTCATGATTGACGCCGAACACCACCGTCTTGTCGACACCGGTTGCGGGCGCGGAGATGACGACGCGCTTCGCGCCAGCGGTCAAATGCGCGCTGGCCTTGGCCTTGTCCGCGAAGATGCCGGTGCATTCCAGCGCGATATCGACGCCGTTCGCGGCGTGCGGCAGGTTGGCGGGGTCACGCTCGGCCGACACATGGATGCGCTTGCCGTTGATAATCAGGTCATTGCCGTCGACTTCCACGGTGCCGGGGAAATTGCCGTGCACGCTGTCACGCTTGAACAGGAGCGCGTTGGACTTGGCGTCGCCCAGGTCGTTGATGCTGACCAGTTCGAGGTCATGGTCGGTGCGCTGGAGAATGGCGCGGGCGACCAGCCGTCCGATGCGTCCAAAACCGTTGATTGCTACTTTGACAGCCACTGTTCGTGCTCCTGTGATAGTTCGAGATGTTGTCTGTTTATCCGTTCAATGCCGCAACGATCTGCGGCGCGATCTTCTCCGCCGTCAGGCCGAAATGATCGTACAGCGCCTCGATCGGGGCCGATGCGCCAAAGCTGTCGATGCCGAAGCGCAGGCCGGAGATACCGGTGATGGCCTCCCAGCCGAAGGTCGTCCCCGCCTCGATCGACACGCGCAGCACGTCGTGCGGCAGGATGTCGTCGCGATAGGATGCCGGTTGGGCGGCGAAGCGCGACCAGCTCGGCATGGAAACGACGTCCGTGCCGATGCCCTGCGCGTCGAGCTGCTTCGCGACGGCGATCGCGATTTCGACTTCCGATCCGGTAGCGACAATGACGACACGGCGGTTCGCCTCTGCGGCATGGAGGCGATATGCGCCTTTTGCCGAGCGGTTCTCGTCCGCGCTGTCGCGCAGCTGCGGGAGGTTTTGGCGGGTCAGCGCGAGCACCGACGGGCCCTCGGCATTTTCCAGGGCCAGCTGCCAGCATTCGGCGGTTTCCACCACATCGCACGGCCGGAGCACGTCGAGATTGGGGATCATGCGCATCGACATGATGTGCTCGATAGGCTGATGCGTCGGACCATCTTCGCCCAGGCCGATGCTGTCATGGGTCAGGACATAGACGACCCGCGCACGCTGAAGCGCGGACATGCGGATCGCGTTGCGGCAATAGTCGCTGAAGACGAGGAAAGTGCCGCCATACGGCACCACGCCGCCATGCAGCGCCATGCCATTCATCGCCGCAGCCATGCCGAATTCACGAATGCCGTAATAGACGTAGCGGCCGGAATAATCATCCTTGCTCAACGGCTTGGTGGCGGCCGTCTTGGTGTTGTTGGAACCAGTGAGGTCGGCCGATCCGCCCAGCATTTCTGGGAGAGCAGCCGTCAACGGACCGAGCGCCATTTCCGACGCCTTGCGGGTCGCTACCTTCTGGGGGGACGCGAGCAGGTCGGCGATGAACGCCTTCGTCGGGGTCGCGGCGTCGAGCGTACCTGCCATGCGCCGCTCGAACTCGCCACGCTGGGCATGGGCGGCAAGGCGCTGTTCCCATTGCGCGCGCGTATCCTGAGAGCGCCTGCCAAGGGCAAGCCATTGATCCTTGATCTCACTGGGAATTTCGAACGGAGCCGCACTCCAGCCCAGCTCCTGCCGCGCGGCGGTGATCTCGTCACCTCCCAGCGGCGCGCCGTGCACCGCATGGCTGCCTTGCTTGTTGGGCGCGCCATAGCCGATGATCGTGCGGCACGCGATCAGCGACGGGCGCGGATCGGCGAGCGCTTCGTCCATCGCGCGGCGGATATCGGCAAAATCATGCCCGTCGCACTCCGCGACATGCCAGCCCGAGGCGCGATAACGCGCCGGAATATCCTCGCTCGACGACATGGAGACGGCGCCGTCGATGGTAATGCGGTTATCGTCCCACAACACGTTCAGGCGCCCCATGCCCAGATGCCCGGCCAGCCCGACCGCTTCATGGTTGATGCCTTCCATCAGGCACCCATCGCCCGCAATCACCCATGTGCGGTGGTCAACGAGATCGTCCCCGAAGGTCGCATTCAGGTGCCGCTCGGCGATCGCCATGCCCACGGCGGTGGCGAAGCCCTGCCCCAGCGGCCCGGTGGTCGTTTCCACGCCCGCCAGTTCGAAATTTTCAGGGTGACCGGCGCACGGGCTGTGCAGCTGGCGGAAATTGCGGATATCCTCGATCGTCGGACGCGCATAGCCGGTGAGGTGGAGCAGCGCATAGATCAGCATCGAGCCATGACCGGCGGACAGCACGAAGCGGTCCCGGTCGGCCCAGTGCGGATGGGCCGGATCATATTTCAGATAGTCGCTGAAGAGCACCGTCGCGACATCAGCCATGCCCATCGGCATCCCAGGATGCCCACTGTTTGCCGCCTGCACCGCGTCCATCGACAATACGCGGATCGCGTTGGCGAGCATCTTTTCCGGTTGCGTCATGAAATTCCGGTTCTTTCGTGGCAAGGGCCGCCGGGGCCGCGAGTCGTTTGCCGCACCCCTTTGTCGACCAATCGCCGAATCGTCAACCGGCGGAGGGACGGATGGCGGGAAAGCTTCGGGATTCCTCCGGTTCCAGGCGCGTTGCTCTGCATACTCCTTCTCCAACAGAAGTTTTTGCATTGGCGCTGCTTCTTGCTATGAAATGGCAATGCCGGGCGCCGCACTTCTTCAGGCCATCAGCCGACTGGATCAGGCCATCGCCCATGCCGAGAGCGCTTGTGCCGATGCATTGGATGCACGTGCCACGCCGCCTGCACCGGACAGCTCGACGCGCGACGCCAGCGTGCGCCGCGCCCTTGCACAGCTTGACAGCCTGATTTCCGACCTGAAGGCCGCTGAAAATGGCTGAAGTACAGATCTCGGTGGGCGGGCGCCAATATGCCATGCATTGCCGCGATGGTGACGAAATCCATCTGTCCCGACTCGCCGAGCTGGTGGACACGAAGGTCGCCAGCGCACGACAGGCTTCGCCCGGCCTGACGGAAGTGCGACAGCTCCTGTTCGCCGCGATTCTGCTGGCGGACGAGTTGCATGACGAGAAATCCCGTGCTCGTGGCGAACAGAGCAGCCTCGACCTGCGCCCAGTCGACAGCGACGGCGAAGATGCTCTCGCCGCGCGGCTCAACCACATGGCGGAACGGATCGAGGCGCTCGCCGGACAACTTGCCGGATAAACGTGGTCTGTCTGTATCCCTGACCTTGCCCCAGTCCTTGCTATTGCGCGCGCGGACCCCTAAATTGACAGGTGGCGGGTACTGCCTGGCACGAGCTTTAGCGAACATCCCTGAGGCGATATCATCATCCAAGGGGACTGTCCCTGTTCGGGCCCTGGCCCGTGATACATGGTCCCCACCTGACGTTAAAGGCGTCAGAGGATTTTCCAGCAAACGACCAAGGCGGTCCCGCCACCCCGCCCTTCCGCTTCTTCCGCCCGAATTCTGACGGAGACGTTTCCCTGACCGACAAAGCCGCCCTGCGCCTGCAAGCCCGTGGACTTCGCAGCGCATTCGTCGCCGATCTCGATCCGATGGCCCACCGCCTCGCCTTCCGCGCATTGCCCACGCCGCTGCGTGTCATGCTCGACGATGCCAACACCGTAGCGCTGTATGTGCCGAAGGACGACGAGGCCCCCGCCCTGCGTCTTGCCGAGGCACTGGTGGCGTCCGGCAAACGGCTGTGCCTCCCGCGTGTCATCGACCGGATAGGAACGATGGATTTTCGGGCATGGATGCCGGGCGATCCCCTGGACGAAGGGCGCTTCGGCACCCGCCACCCGGCAGAAGGCGCCGAAGCGCTCCACCCTGATGCCATTATCGCGCCGCTCATTGCATTCGATGCCGCCATGACGCGGCTCGGGCAAGGTGGGGGCTATTATGACCGGGCATTCGCGCGCTACGAGCAGGCGCTACGCATCGGCCTTGCCTGGAGTGTGCAGCAAATGGACGACCTTCCGGTGGATCCGTGGGATCTGCCGCTCCACGCCGTGCTGACAGAGCGCAGCTTCATAGAATCAGACAGGGAGCCCGCCGCATGATCCGCCCCGAAGAACCCAGCTGGCGTAAACCGGCGGGAATGTTCATCATCCTTGGGCTGATTGCATTCTGGGCGTTTTTGATCGGCAGCCTGTCGGAGCATCTCGCCCGCTTGCCGGGTTTGGTGCAGGCGGCGGTGTATATTTTCACCGGGATCGTATGGATTGCGCCGTTGAAGCCGCTGTTGCGCTGGATGGAAACCGGGCGCTGGCGATAGCAGACCGACCCGTCCGCACAGGGCCTGAAACACATCAATTCTGCGGGAAACACCAACTCCTCTTAAGGAGAATGGCGCGAGTGACGGGACTTGAACCCGCGACCTCCGGCGTGACAGGCCGGCGCTCTAACCAACTGAGCTACACCCGCGTTCGGTGTGGAGCCGCGCAGCTATAAGAAGCGAAACGCGCTGTCAACTCTCCTCAGCCCCACTATCTTCATTATCGAGATTTTCCCGTCGCGGAACCGCCGTCAACGTCCCCTGCTCGAAGAGGAAACCGGCGATATCCGGCTTTCCGGCCGCCGATATGACTGTCTGGACGATGATCAGCAGCGGCACAGCGAGCAGTGCGCCCGGTGTTCCCCATACCCATCCCCAGAAGCTGAGCGAGATGAGGATCAGGATGGGGTTCATCGTCAGCTTTCGCCCGAGCACCAAAGGCGTGATCATGTTCGCCTCGACCAGATGACAGGCGATCTGCACCGCAGCCGGAGCAAGCGCCATCCAGATATTGTCGAACACCATCAATCCGCCCAGCCCGAGCAGCACTGCAGCCAGAACCGGCCCGAAATAGGGAATGAAGTTCAGCAGCGCGACGATACCGCCCCACATCAGCGGCGAAGGCATGCCGATCAGCGCCAGCGCGATGGCGACGGACAGGCCAAGGCACAGGTTGATGACCGAAATCGTTAAGACATAGGCCGATGTCGCCTCGACCAGTTTCTGGATCACCTGCGCCATCGCCATGGCGCCGTTAAAACTGTCGCGGCTCTGGATCGCATTGCGGCGCAGGCGTGACCAACCGGCAAGGAAGAAATAGATGACCAGCATGGCGAACATCATCTGGACGATCGCCGCCGGGGCCGATGTCGCAGCCAGCTGCAGCAGGGACCGGGGTGCCTCCACCGCCACAGTCTGCGCAGCGGCGACGGGGCCACTGGCCAGCATCTGGAGCGTTTCGTCGATGAACTTCTGCAGCTGCGAATAGAAGTCGATCAGCGGCGAAAGATTCGCCTGAATATGGCCGATCCGCTCGGGCAGGACGCGAAACCAGTCCGTTGCAGGAACGATGATCAGCACCAGCGCGGTATTGGCAACTACCAGAAAGGCAATCAGGCACACCAAGGCGGCCAGCGCGGACGGAATTCGACGCCGCTCCATCCATTCGAGAAAAGGCACCAAAGCGATGGCAATGACAATCGCGGCGGTCAGCGGCAGAAAGAATTCCGCACCGGCCTTCAGCGCGAACGGCAGCGCCAGCGCCAACCCCACGCCTGACGTCAACGCCAGCGAAGCCAGGAGGCGATCGCGCCGTTGGTCGATGTCTTTTCGCGTTTCCCGCTCTTTGCTCATGTCCATCCCTGTCGCCACACGGCCTCATCCTCGCCGATGGACGGTAAGCCGTGGAGCAGCATTGCCGCTGGTACCCGCGCCGGTCAACCGCCTCCGCTATAACGTCCGTTAACCATATATTTGCCGTCCGGGTGCAGAAGAATCGCATCAGTGTCTCAGGAAATTTCGATGCGTATTCCGGCTCTTGCCATTTTCACTGCCCTGCTCCCGGCGACGGCCCAGGCTCAGCCCGTCCAGTGGCAGGCGCAAAGCTATGTCGAACGCACCGTGACCGACGTGAACGGCAACCAGCGCCGCATCATCAAAGCAGCGGATCGGCTGGAACCCGGCGACCGCCTGATCTTCATTGTCCGCTACCGCAACTCCGGCAGCCAGCCGGTCAACCACTTCGCCCTCACCAACGCCGTATCCCGCCATGTCAGCATCGATCCAACCGTTCCGGGCATGGAAGTGTCCGTCGACGGCGGACGCAGCTGGGGCACCATCGACCGACTAAACGTGCCGAGCGGCCTTGGCGGGACACGTCCTGCGATGGCGGAGGACGTCACTCATGTCCGCTGGCTCGTCCGTGCGCCGCTGCGTCCCGGCGATATGGGCCAGATCAGCTACCGCGCGACCGTGCGCTAAGCCAAGCTCCAGTCAGGAAAGGCGTTAGAGCGCTTTCCCCTGTCGCCCGGCGAGTTCCACCACATATTGCCATGCCACGCGGCCCGATCGGCTGCCACGCTGCGTCGCCCACTGGATCGCATCGAGCGGATCGAAGGCCAGGCCAAACCGCGCCGCATAGCCCGCGACGATCCCTGCATAGGCATCCTGATCGAGCACATGGAAACCGAGACTCAGCCCGAAACGATCGGATAGCGCCAGCTTGTCGTCGACCACATCGCGCTGGTTGATCGGATCATCCTGCTCCGACAGGTGGCGCGGGACGATATGCCGCCGATTGGACGTGACATAGAGCCGCACATTGGCTGGACGCGAACTTGCTCCTCCATCCAGCAGGGACCGCAGCACCCGCGCGTCACCACCCGCATCGTCAAATCCCAGATCGTCGATGAACAGCACAAACCGCCGCTTGGCCGCCCGCAGGAGCGAGAACAGGCGGGGCAGGCTGGCAAGGCTGTCGCCATCGCACTGCATGAGGGCGATGTCTTTCCCTTCGCTCTGCAACGCGCCCACGACAGCGCCGACGCTCGCCGACTTGCCTGTGCCCCGCGCGCCCCACAGGAGCGCGTCATGAGCGGGCAGCCCGTCGGCATGGCGGCGGGTGTTTTCGAGCAGGGTCGCCTTTTGTGCGTCGATTCCGGCGAGGAGCGCATAAGCGACCGGCGCGAAAGCCTCGACCGCCTGCGCGCTCGCCCCGTCCCAGACATAAGCAGGCGCAGCGTGGAGATCGGCCTGCACGGGCAGCGCAGGCGCCAGCCGTTCGATAGCGGTGATCAGGCGTGCGAGTGTCTCGTCGTTCATGTCGCCCTCCTATCGGCGGGCGAGCAAAGCAGCAAGTCGTGTCAGGCAGCCAGTTCCTCGTCGGACAGCGCATAGAGCGCCCCGGCGCCCGCCCGTGCCGCCACCGCCAGCCCGCATGCTTCCGGCACAATAACGTCGCAATAATAGCGCGCAGCGGCGATCTTGTTTTTCAGGAATGTCGGATCGCCCTCGCCCGCATTGAGCATGGCCGTAGCGACATGTTCCTGCCGCGCCATCAGCCACCCGGCAGTGGCAACCGACAGCATCGTCAGCAGCGGATAGCTTCCCGCCAACCGGTCATCGACCGAATCATGCGAATGCATCCACGCAACGACCTCGCTGACCAATTCGGCCAATCGCAGCAGGTGCACCTCGTGCCCTGCATCCGCCCGGATGTCGTGCAACAGCCGCGCGACGGTCGCGCCGCCCTCCAGCCCCAGCTTGCGTCCGACAAGATCGGCCGCCTGGATGCCGTTGGTCCCTTCGTAGATCGCCGCGATGCGGATATCGCGATAATGCTGGGCAGCGCCGGTCTCCTCAATGAAGCCCATGCCGCCGTGCACCTGCACATTGAGCGAAGCGACCTCGGTGCCGATATCCGTGCCATAGGCCTTCGCCAACGGGGTCAGCAGTTCCAGCCGTCGCGCAGCCTCCGTGTCGCCCAGCGCAGCCCGGTCGAGTTGGCCGAAGGCGTAGTAGACCAGCGCACGGATGGCCTGCGTCAGCGCGCGGGACCGCAGCAGCATGCGGCGCACGTCGGGGTGCTCGATAATGGCGACCGATGTGTGCGATCCGCTGCCCGCCCGGGCGGACTGCACCCGGTCACGCGCATAGGCAAGCGCCTGCTGGCTTGCCCGTTCGGCAACCTGCACGCCCTGGAGACCCACGTTCAGCCGGGCGTTGTTCATCATCGTGAACATGGCGCGCATCCCCGCGCCCTCTGCTCCGATCAAATGGCCGATGCAGTCGTCATCATCGCCGAACGACAGCACACAGGTGGGTGACGCGTGGATACCGAGCTTGTGCTCGACCGATGCGGGCCGCACATCGTTGAACGCGCCCGGCTTGCCGTCCGCATCCAGCCTGTATTTGGGCACCAGGAACAACGAGATGCCCTTCGTTCCTGCCGGGGCGCCCGGCGTGCGGGCGAGCACCAGATGCACGATATTCTCGGTCATGTCGTGGTCGCCGAACGTAATAAAGATCTTCGTGCCCTTGATCTTGAAACTGCCGTCGCCGACGGGCGTCGCCATCGTCCGCAACGCTCCCACGTCCGATCCGGCCTGCGGCTCGGTCAGGTTCATCGTCCCCGTCCAGTTACCGGAGGAGAGATGAGGCAGATACTGCGCCTGCTGATCCGCCGAACCGTGGTGGGTCAACGCCTCGATCGCGCCAACGGTCAGCATCGGGCAAAGCGCAAACGCCATGTTCGCGCTGCCAAGGCATTCCTGCGCGACGGTCGCCAGCGACACGGGCATCCCCTGTCCCCCGAAATCGGCGGGTGCGGCGATACTGCCCCAGCCATTGTCGACATAGGCGCGATAGGCCTCCCCAAAACCGGCGGGCATGCGCACCTGCCCCTCGAACAGCTTTACCCCTTCCCGGTCGCCCACAGTGTTGAGCGGCGCGAACTCGCCCTCGGCGAAGCGGCCGGCTCCGTCGACAATGGCTTCGACCATGTCGGCTTCGGCACTCGAAAAACGCTCTGACGCGCGCAGCTCCGCCATGCCCACAACATGGTCGAGCACGAAAAGCTGTTCACGGGTGGGTGCGATATACGTCATGCTTTTCCTTCCCCGGGCACCGGCCCAGTCGCTTTATGCTTTTGCGTCTATTGTTGCGCGCCTATAGCGCTGTCAATGTCCAGCCCTGCCTCGCCCTTTCATACAAGAACTTGCCGCTACGGCACAGAGGGGATCCGGCAGGCGGCGGACGTCATTCGGGCAGGCGAATGTGTCGCGGTGCCGACCGAAACCGTCTATGGGCTCGCCGCCAACGCCTGCGAATCGGAGGCGGTTGCGCGCATCTACGCGGCCAAAGGGCGCCCCCGTTTCAACCCGCTGATCGTACATGTCGCGGACTTTGCGATGGCCGATCAGCTGGCGGTTTTCGATCCTGTGGCTCGCGCGCTTGCGGACCGTTTTTGGCCGGGGCCTCTGACGCTTGTGCTGCCTGTGCGCACGGATTCGGGTCTTTCGGCGCTGGTGACCGCCGGGCTGCCCACCGTGGCGCTGCGCATGCCTGCTCATCCCGCCATAGCTGAGCTCATCCGCGCGTGCGGCGTTCCGCTTGCTGCGCCATCCGCCAACCGGAGCGGGACTATCAGCCCGACCTCTGCCGAACATGTCCTACGCAGTCTGGGCGGCCGCATTTCGCTGATTGTCGATGCGGGGCCGACGGAAAAGGGCGTAGAATCGACGATTGTTGCGACGTCCCCACAGGCTGTGCGCGTGCTGCGTCCCGGCCCGATCACGATCCCGATGCTGGAAGACGCCTCCGGCCTCCCCGTATCGCGTAACGAGAGTAGTTCAATTGAGGCTCCCGGCCAGCTCGCCAGCCATTATGCGCCCAGCAAACCTCTCCGTCTCAACGCGACGGAGTGGCGGGATGACGAATATCGCATCGGCTTCGGAGAGCATGATGGCGACGAAAATCTCAGTAAGACGGGCGACCTTGTCGAGGCGGCGGCCCATCTTTTCGCCGCGCTCCACCGCGCCGACGCGAGCGCGCACAGCCGCATTGCCGTGGCCCCAATCCCGTCAACAGATCTCGGCGCGGCGATCAACGACCGCCTGGGTCGCGCCGCCGCCTAACTTATTAACTCGGATCGGGCACTGCGCGGCTGAGCGTCACATGCTCACGCTGCTTCAAATGCTCGACGATGGTTTTCGTCTCCTGGCTCGACCCGCGCGGCAGGATCATCACCGCGTCGCCCGTCGCGATCACGATCAGATCCTGCACCCCGGCAACGGTGACGACCGGTCCCTCCGAACGGATGAGGCAACCGCTTGATCCGATGCTGGCAACATCGCCAACATGCGCATTCCCGTCGGAATCCTTGTCGAGGATGTCGTAAAGCGCGTCCCAGCTGCCAATGTCGGACCAGCCCATGTCGACCGGGACGACCGCAACCTTTTCCGCCCGCTCCATCACCGCATAGTCGATCGAATCCGACGGCGAACGTGCAAACGCCTCGGCATTGGGCGAAATCATCAGTCCGGCACGATGAGCCTGTTCCAGCGCAGCTTGCGCTGCTTCCAGCATAGCCGGGGCATGTTCGCGCATGGCCGCAAGATACACGTCCGCCCGGAACAGGAATATGCCCGCATTCCAGCTATAGCCGCCCTCATCCAGATAGCCCTGAGCGACGTCCACATTAGGCTTTTCGACGAAGCGCTCAACACGGAACGCCCCGTCCGCCAGTTCTTCACCACGGCGGATATAGCCATAGCCGGTTTCCGGTCCGGTCGGCATGATGCCGAATGTCACCAGCCACCCGTCCTCGGCCAGCGGGAGCGCCTTCGCCACCGCCGTGTGAAAGGCTTCGACATCCGCGATGAGATGATCACTCGGGCTGATCAGCAACAGATCATCCGGTGCCGCCTCCAGCGCCGCCAGCGCAATGGCTGGCGCGGTATTCCGGGCAAGCGGCTCCAGGATGAAGCAGCGTGCGCCATCGCCACACTGACTTGCCAACAACTCCGCATGTCCGGCATTGCCCACCACGATCGCAGAGGTGAAGCGGGTCGGTTCCCCGGTCCGTTGCAAGGTCAGCTCCAGCATGGTGCCGCCCTCAGTAAATTGCAGAAACTGCTTGGGTCGGCCGGAGCGCGAGAGGGGCCAAAGACGGGTGCCGGATCCTCCAGAAAGGATCACAGGGGTAACGGTGCGGGTAAAGCTCATGAACTCTCGTCTATTACCTATTTATGCATCGGGCGATGCGTCAGGATGATGTACAAACCGATTATGACCGGTCTGGGTCCATATAGGAACGCCCAATCGCATAAAAAGCGTCATGCGGCCGCGATACCAGAGCAAATCGGACGCGAGGTCTATGCTGCGTCGCAAAAAAGTGGTTATCGTGCTTGCGCGCTGGATCATGCTCGGTATCAAGGCGCGCTGATTATTCGTACGGAAGGTTCGACAGGTTCATGCGTAAAGGCATCATATTGGCGGGCGGTTCCGGTACCCGGCTCTATCCCCTGACCCGTTCGGTATCGAAGCAGCTGGTGCCAGTGTTCGACAAGCCGATGATCTATTATCCGCTGTCGGTCCTTATCATGAGCGGCGTGCGCGATATCCTGATCATCACTACGCCGGCTGATCAGGAGCAGTTCCAGCGTCTCCTTGGCAACGGAAACGATTGGGGTATTTCGATCAGTTATGCCGTTCAGCCCGATCCCGGCGGCCTGGCGCAGGCCTATCACATCGGGGCGGATTTCGTGGGCACCGATCCATCCGTGCTCGTGCTGGGCGACAATATATTCTACGGCCACGGCCTGACTGACTTGCTCACCAGCGCTTCGGCCCGGACCGATGGCGCGACCGTTTTTGGTTATTATGTAAAAGATGCCACCGCTTATGGCGTGGTGTCGTTCGACGCCAACGGCAACGCGGAAACGATCGAGGAAAAGCCCGCTCAGCCCAAATCGCATTATGCGGTCACCGGCCTCTATTATTATGATGGCAATGCTGTGGATTATGCCCACCAGATCAAGCCATCTCCGCGTGGTGAACTGGAAATCACCGATCTCAATCGCATGTATCTCGAAGCCGGAAAGCTTTCGGTGGAGATCATGGGGCGCGGCTATGCCTGGCTCGATACCGGAACACACGCGTCGCTGCTCGATGCAGCCAATTATGTGCGCATCACGGAAGAGCGGCAGGGCCTCAAAATCTGCTGTCCGGAAGAACTGGCCTGGCGCATGGGATTCATTGACGACGCACAGCTGGAGCGGATTGCCGCCCCGCTGGTAAAATCGGGCTACGGCCAATATCTGCTCGACCTTCTGAAACGGACGATCAAGTGAAACTCGTTCCGACGAAAATTGCCGACGTCTTCATCATCGAACCCAAGGTGTTCGGCGACGACCGCGGTTTCTTCCTCGAGAGCTGGAACGCGGAAACCTTTGCGTCGCTGGGGCTGGACCTCCGCTTTGTGCAGGACAACCACAGCCGCTCGTCAAAGGGCGTGCTGCGCGGGCTGCATTATCAGCAGCCCGATCCGCAGGGAAAGCTCGTGCGTGTCGCAAATGGCGCGGTGTTCGATGTTGCCGTCGACATCCGCCGGTCTTCGCCGACCTTCGGGCAGTGGGTGGGCGTCGAACTGAGTGCGGCCAACAAGCGCATGTTCTGGGTTCCGCCCGGCCTCGCGCACGGCTTCCTGTGCTTGGAAGACGGCACGGATTTCCTCTACAAATGTACGTCTTTTTACCGCCCGCAGCAGGAACACAGCCTGCTCTGGAACGACCCGGCGCTCGGTATTGAGTGGCCCCTCGATGGCATTACACCGCAGCTCTCCGCCAAGGATATTGCCGGCAAGCCGTTGGCCGACGCGGTGACCTTTCCGTGAAGGCGCTGATCACCGGAGCAAACGGTCAGGTCGGCCGTGCGCTGCAAGCCACTGCTCCGGCGGGCGCGGACATTGTCGCGCTGGGTTCGGGGGAACTCGATATCGGTGATGCAGAGGCTGTCGCGGAACAGGTCGCGGAGCTCCGCCCGGACGTCATCCTCAACGCGGCCGCCTATACCGCCGTCGACAAGGCCGAAACCGAGGCTGATGGCGCAATGCGGATCAACGGCGCCGCACCGGGTTATCTGGCCGATTCCGCCCGTTCGGTCGGCGCGAAGCTGGTCCACATCTCGACCGACTTCGTGTTCGACGGGAGCAGCAGCAGCCCCTACCCCGTCGATGCGCCAGTCAACCCGCTTGGCATCTACGGGCAGTCCAAACTGGCGGGAGAACAGGCGGCGGGCACCGATGCCCTCGTCGTCCGCACCGCCTGGGTCTATGGCAACACCGGCGCCAATTTCGTGCGCACCATGCTTCGTTTGATGGCCGAGCGCGACGAAGTGCGCGTTGTCGCTGATCAGATCGGCACACCCACCTCGGCCGTCTCGCTCGCAGGCGCGCTCTGGCAACTGCACACGGCGGGCGCGAGCGGCCTGTTCCATTATACCGACAGCGGAGCGGCAAGCTGGTACGACTTTGCCGTCGCCATTCAGGAAGAGGCGTTTGCGCTCGGGCTACTCAAACGCACGGTTCCGGTCATCCCGATCGCCACAAGCGACTATCCCACACCCGCGCGCCGCCCGGCTTATTCTGTGCTCGACAAATCCCGTACCATCGGCGTGCTCGGGTTGCCCGCCCCGCATTGGCGGGCCAATCTTCGTCTCGTTCTGGAAGAGATCAAACACCATGGCTGAACTGCTCGTCACCGGCGGCGCCGGTTTCATCGGCGCAAACTTCGTGCATTATTGGCGCAAGCATCATCCGCAGGACAGCGTAACCGTGCTCGACAGCCTGACCTATGCGGGCAATCCAGCCAATCTAGATGGTCTGGATCAGGTCGATCTGGTCGTCGGAGATATTTGCGACACCGAGCTGGTAACGCGGCTGCTGACCGAGCGGACGATCAGCACGGTCGTCCATTTCGCGGCGGAAAGCCATGTCGACCGCTCGATCACCGGACCGGACGCCTTTGTCACCACCAATATCATCGGCACGCACAGTCTGCTGAAGGCGGCCAAGAAAGTGTGGCTCGACAGCGGCAGCGGTCAGCCGCACCGCTTCCACCACGTCTCGACCGACGAAGTCTATGGCTCGCTCGGGCCGCATGACCCCGCCTTTTCGGAAACTACGCCCTACGCACCCAACTCGCCCTATTCGGCGTCAAAGGCCGGGTCGGATCATCTGGTGCGCGCCTATCACCACACTTACGGGCTGGAAACGACGACCAGCAACTGCTCGAATAACTATGGCCCGTTCCAGTTCCCCGAGAAGTTGATACCGCTCTTCCTTCTCAACTGCCTCCATGGCCGCGCCTTGCCCATTTACGGTGACGGCATGAACGTGCGCGACTGGCTGCATGTCGAGGACCATTGCTTCGGGATTGAGAAGATCATCCTCAACGGCCGGATCGGCGAGACCTACAATGTCGGGGGCGGGCAGGAACTGCCCAACCTCACTGTCATTGAGCAGATCTGCGCGACCGTCGACGCAGCCTTTGTATCGGATCCGTCGCTGGCGGCGCGCTTCCCCGACGCGCCCGCCGCGCAGGGCAAGACATCCGACACGCTCAAGACCTTTGTGACCGATCGGCAGGGGCACGACCGCCGTTACGCCATCGACGAGACCAAGATACGTGGCGAGCTGGGCTATGCCCCCCGCCGCACCTTCGCGGAAGGTTTCGCCGAAACACTCGCCTGGTATCTGGGCCATGAGGGCTGGTGGCGCGCCATCCTCGACCGCAACGCCAAGGCGGCCTGACCCCCGCGCAACGTCGCGGAAGTTTATCCGCAGCGCTCGAACGCTTGCGTACGACCCACGAAACCGCCGTTTCGCGCGAGGATCGATCCCCTCCGGCAATTGCCCGCGCCGACTTGCGCCGGTCCCACCACCACAAAGCCGGTCAGCGTGCCGTAATCCCATTGCTGCATATCGCCCGTCGCGAGAGCGCGCTTGATCGCATCGCGCACCGCAGGAATCTGATCGAGCGGCCGCCCGTCGAGCGGGGTGTCGACCATCTCCAGGCTGGCGGAGGGGGAAAGCGCCTGCGACGGAGCGTCCTCCACGCTCCGCTTTTCGGACGGCATGGCCAGCGGAACCGGCGCAAAGGCAAGTTTCGGCTTTTCGGCAGGCGCTGCCGCAACGCCTATGGGGGCCACGCCGGGAGCAGCAACAGGACGCTGGCGTACCTGCGACGCATTTTCGACAATCGACCAGTTCTCCGGCTTTGCCTTTACATCGGCGTTGGACTTCATAGACCAGAGCGTAATCGATCCGACCGCGACACACACGAGAGTCGCCACCAGTCCAACCAACCCGAACATGCGATCAAGCAGCGACGGCCGCGTCGTCTGCCGTTCCACATAGGGTTGCAACGTGCGGCCACGAGAAAACCGCCGGGCACTCTCAAACGAAAACTCAAGCGCCCCCAGCCGAAAATGCGTACGCCGCATGGAGAGGTCAAATGCGTCCGCATCGGCGGTACGGTGCACCTCGCGCGGATAGATTTCGGCCCGGCCGAACTCGCTCACCGCCAGCATATCCATCGGTCGCACCACCAGCGCGTTGTCGCTGCCAGAAACGTGGCTGCGCAGGCGGTCCATGGCGTGCCCGTCGGCGGGATTATGGCGGTGCGCAAAGGGGTTATATGGTGGCGGCAGCATAGTGCGATAGGCCATGTCCCGGTCTCCCTGCGCTCGCGCGTTGGTTGCGATTCGTCCCACCTGATGCTGATGCCTATCAGCACCTGCCCCATATTGGAACATCTCAAGTCCCGTCGGCGCCGCATTCGGATGGTCCATTTTCGACACGGTCATAATCCCGTCAGGCTTTGAAGTTGCAGGATCGGCAGCAGAATCGCGAGGATTACCACGGCGACGATCGCGCCCATGGCGATGATGATCACCGGCTCAAGCAGTGACAATGCCGTGGTGGTGAAGGTATCAAATTCCTGTTCCAGCGTGTCGGCCGCCCGTTCCAGCATCTCATCGAGACGCCCAGCCGATTCGCCACTTGCCGACAGATAGACCAGCAATGGCGGAAACACGCCCGAACGGCGCAATGCTGCCGACAGACTGCCGCCGCCCCGGATCGCCTCGACGATGTCCTGCGACGCGCGGCGCAGCACGCGGTTGTGGACCGTCTGCGTCGTCAGGGTTAGCCCGTCGAGCAGCGGCAGCTTGCTTGCCACCATGGTCGCGAGCGTCCGAGCCATGCGCGCGGCGTGAAGATCGCGGATCAGCCGTCCCAGGATCGGCAGGCGCAGCAGCCATCCATCGAAGCGCGTGCGCGGGCCGTCCTGCCGCAGCAGGGTACGAGCAACAAACCCGGCGGCAACCAGCACGCCCGCGATGATCCACCAGCCATGCACGAGTATGTCCGACAGCCCAATGACGAAGCGCGTCAGGAACGGCAATGTCTGGCCAACGGTATCGAACTGTTCGACGACCTTCGGCACCACGAACAGCATCAGAGCCGTCACCACCAGCACGGCAAAAACCGCCAGCACCGACGGATAGGCAACGGCCGTAATGACCTTCGCCCGGATCTTCGCCTGCCGTTCCAGGAGGAGGGACAGCCGCGCGAGAATCGTTGGCAGGCTCCCGGAGTTTTCCCCCGCCGAGACCATCGCGCGGTAGAGCGGCGGGAAGCTGCGCGGGTCGAACGCCATCGCGTCGGCCAGACGGCGGCCTTCCATCACGCCGCTGTGGACCGTGCCGATGATCGCGCGGGCATGTTCATGCTCGCTCTGCCGCGCGATCGTGCGCAGTGCTTCTTCGAGGGGGCTGACTTCGGCGAGGGTCGAGAGCTGCCGCGTGAACAACGTCAGTTCCTTGGGCGACAGCCGCGTCCGGGAAAGCGAGAACAGCGCCCGCGCCCGCACACCTGCAGTACGCTCGGGGCTTCCCTGCTGCTGCTCGATGCGCACGACGAACAGCCGCTTGGCGTCAAGTGCAGCCTTGACGTCATCCAGGCTGTTGCCCCGCAGTTGCCCCTCGCGTTCGCGGCCCTCGGCGTCGATCGCGATATAAGCGAATTCAGGCATGGTCGACCTGCGTAGCCATCAACTCATCGAGCATGGGCTCGCTTTCGCGCCGGGTAATGCGGATTGCCTCTTCCGCAGTGGTGTCACCCGACCGCACGAGTTCGCGCACCGCCTCGCCAAGATCGGGCGCGTGGGCGAAAGCATGGCGCGCAATCAGCGTTTCGTCCCCACCATCATGGATGAGCTGGCGGATGGTCTCGTCGACGCGTACGCATTCGAACACCCCAATGCGTCCCTTGTATCCCGACTGCGAGCAATCGGCACATCCCACCGCACGGTAGATGGGCGTTCCCACGGGCAATCCCAGCAAGGCACTGGTCGCGTCGTCAGCAGGATGCGCGGTGCGGCACGACCGGCACAACCGCCGGACAAGCCGCTGGGCGATCACCGCGCGCAGGGTCGATGCGAGCAGGAACGGCTCGACCTTCATGTCGCGCAACCGCGTGATCGCGCCAACCGCGTCGTTGGTGTGCACCGTCGAGAGCACCAGATGGCCGGTCAGGGACGCCTGCACAGCGATCTCTGCCGTTTCGTGGTCCCGAATTTCGCCGACCATCACGACATCGGGGTCCTGGCGGAGAATGGCGCGCAGCCCGGCCGCGAAGGTCAACCCGACCTTGGGATTGACCTGTGTCTGGCCGACGCCGTCGACCGCATATTCGACAGGATCCTCGACCGTCAGAATATTGCGGCTGCCGTCATTGAGTTCACGAAGCCCTGCGTAAAGCGTCGTCGTCTTGCCCGATCCGGTCGGGCCGGTAACAAGGATGATGCCATTGGGCTCGCCGAGCGCGTCGCGGAAGGCTTTATCGGCCAGCGCACTCATCCCCAATCCGTTCAACGAGATGCCCGCATTCTCCTTGTCGAGGATACGCAGCACCACCCGCTCGCCTGCCCGGCTTGGCAGCGTGGAGACGCGCACGTCCAGCAGCTTGCCACCGAGCGTCAGGCCGATACGCCCATCCTGCGGCACGCGCCGCTCGGCAATATCGAGCCGCGCCATGACCTTGATACGGCTGACCAGCACCTGCGCGACATGCGGCGGCATCCGCAGCGTCTCACGCAATACGCCGTCGATCCGCATGCGCACGACCAGCCCGGTCTCATACGGTTCGACGTGGATGTCCGAAACCCCCTGCCGCGCGGCTTCGGCGATGATACCGTTGATAAGGCGGATGGCGGGGGCGTCGTCAGCGCTGTCGAGCAGGTCGTCCGCGCTGGGCAAGTCCCCTGCGATCAGGTCAAGCTCATCCGCACCCACCTCCATCGCACCCGCCATTGCCGCCGCGCTCCCGTCCATCGCATAATGATCGGACAGATGCCGGTCGAACTGCACGTCCTCGACGATATGCACATCGAAATCGCGGGCAAGGTGCCGCCGGACCTCGACCAGCGCGTGCCGGTCGCCGGTCTGGCGCATGGCGATCTGCAACCGTGCGTCGCCCTCCTCCCCCAGCACCACAATGCCGTGCTTGCGCGCGAAAGCGTAGGGAATGTCGGCAGGGCGCGGCCCAGGGAGCGGGGCCAAGGGCAACACTGGTTCGGATGGGCTGGTGGGCGTTTCCTGGATGGGGGCAAGCGCTGCCAGCAGCTCCGACGAGGGCGGCAGGGGGGCCGGGCGGGCAAGAGCGGAAACATCATCAAAATCCTGCGGGCGCGCAGCCCGCGCCAGCGCAGCGGCGGCGGAAACTCCACTCTGGCCGATCAGACCTTCCGGCTTCGTCTCGTCAAAGCCGAAATCCTCGTCCCTGCACCCGCCGGTCATGGCGCGCTGTTCCCCGGCGGCACCTCGACGGGGCGGACGACCGTGGTCGACTTGCGGACATTGGGCACATGCACCTGCGGCGCGGCTGCCGGTGCTGCCGGCGTACCCACCGCCCCCACGACCTGATCATCCGGACGAACCTGCTCGGAACCGGGTGGCACGGTGCCCATATATTCGCGAACCAGCTGATCCAGCGCCGGTTCGGAATCGGGATCCTTCAGCAACTGCTGTCCGCGAATATAGCCGTACCGCTGCGCGGTGAGGCGCTGCGCGTCTTCCTTGCTGCGCAGGATTGTCGGGCGGATAAAGACCATCAGGTTGGTCTTGGTGTGGCTGCGGCTGCGCGACTTGAACAATTCTCCCAGCCCCGGAATGTCGGACAGCAGCGGGATCCGCTCGATCGTCTTGCGCTCATTGTCATCGAGCAGGCCGCCGAGCGCCAGGATCTCGCCATCGTCCACCGTGACTGTGGTCTCGATCTCGCGCTTGTTGATGATGAGGTCGCTCGAATTGTTGGACACCGGCCCGGCGATGCTGCTGACTTCCTGACGCAGGAATAGCTTGATCGCACCGCCGGTGTTGATCTGGGGCTTCACCTCCAGCTGGATACCCACATTCTGGCGCTGCACGGTGCGGAACTTGTTATCGAAATTCTGGCTCAGCGCCTCACCGGTCGTGACCGGCACTTCCTGCCCGACCAGGATGCTCGCTTTCTGGTTGTCGAGCGTCATGACGGAAGGCGTGGACAGGATGTTGCTGTCCGTGTCGCTGCGCACGGCGTTGATGATCGCTGCGAAGATTCCATTCCGTCCGATGCCGGTCGACGCTCCCGCGAACCCACCCGTCGCCGTCAGCAGCGAGCTGACCGCTGCGTCCTGCAAGGTGGTGCCAAGCTGGCTGGAGTCCTGCGTGACCGTGGTCGTGCCGTTGACGGTCGTCGTCGTCTGGTTGAGCTTGGTCGCCGCGATGGCGCCCGCCAGCGTCAGGATATTCGGATTGGCGTTGCTGTAATTGGTTGCCGCAAAGCCCGTGTTGGTGCTGCCCAACAGGAACTGCACGCCCAGCTTGCGCGCGGCCGCGTCGCTGATCTCGACAATGATCGCCTCGACCAGCACCTGTTCGCGCCGCGTGTCGATCTGGCGGATCGTTTCGCCGAGCATGCGCTGCACGTCGCTATTGGCGGCAACGATGATCGCGTTTGCGCCCTCGTAGCGGGTGACGATGGCCGGTCCACGGTTCGAAATGCTCCCGCTGCCCCCGCCCGATGAGACGGGAATGCTGGGTGCCGCTGCTGCCGCACCACCGCCCGCCGGGGAGGCGCTCGACGATACCGAAGCGCCCGCCTGCCCGACCAGCCGCTCCAGCACGGGCAGCAGTTTTTCCGCATCGGCATGTTCGAGCCAGTAGACGCGGATTTCGGTCCCGGATGCGGCCTGCCGGTCGAGATCACGCGCCATAGCGGCCAGGCGCGACACCGTGCCCGGCTGCCCGCGAATGGCAATGCTGTTACTGGCGTCGATCGCCACGACGGTCGCGGACGAGCCCGAATCGGCCGCCCCGCCCCCGCCACCCACGAGCGCCTGAAGAGACGTCGCGACTTCCCGCGCACCCGCATTGCGCAGCGGCACCACCTGTGTCGCCGCTGTGTCGCGGTCGATCTGCGCCAACACCTGCCGGATACGGCTGATGTTGTCGGCATAATCAGCGACCACGATACTATTGCCCGCCCGGTTGGCGGTGACCGATCCATCGCGGCTGACAAGGGGCCGCAGGGTTTCAAGGGCGCTCGTCGCATCGATCGACCGCAGGCGGAACACCTCGGTCACGAACTGGTTGCGGCTCGCCGAGCGACCCACGGAACTGGGTTGTCCTGCGGCTCCTTCCGCTGGCTGAATGCGATAGGCACCCCCGGAGGACGGAACCGCGACCAGCCCGTTGGCGCGCAGCGTCGACAGCACGATCTCGAAATATTCCGAGCGGCTGAGCGGCCGGTCGGTCACGACCGAGACCTTTCCCTGCACCCGGTTGTCGATGATGAACGTCCGCCCGGTCACGCGCGCGGCGTCCTGAATGAACGCGCGGATATCCGCATCACGCACATTCAGGGTCTGCTGCGCGACCGCTAGGGTCGGAAGGGCCGTGGAAAGACACAGGCAGAGCGCACTGCCCCATTTCATCATGTGCAGTCTCATGATCCGGGCACCGCCAGCGTCACGGGCACGCTCTTGCCGCCCCGGTCGACCGTCACGTTAATCCGCGCGCCCGGCACCATCGCCTGCTGAAGCGCGCCCAGATCATCCGCAGCGACGACTTCCCGCCCATTAATCCGGGTGATGACATCACCGGCACGCAGGCCGGACGAGGCAAAAGCCGGCCCCTGGGCGTTGACGGTTATTCCCCGCGTCCGCCCGGTACTCTGCTGCATCCCGAACCCGATGGAGGAGCGGAATATCTCCGCATCCCGCGACATCGTGGGCTGACTATTGCCGCCCGCAACCGGCGGCGGCCGCACAGGAGATGGCGCGACAGTGCCTGCGGGCACCGGCGCTGTTGCTCCGGCAGCACCGGGGTCGACAGGACCAGCCTGCACCGGGTCGATCGGGCGCGACTGGTCGAGGAAGACCGTCTCCTCGCGACCGCCCCGATCGATCGTCACATGATCAAACGCCACCGCCTTGAGCGTGACGCCCGGCAGCACTTCGTCACCAATCGCGAAACTTTGTTGCTGGCCGTCCGGTCCGGCCAGGATGGCGGAGCCCTGCCCCGACCCCTCGTTCACCCGAACCCCATACAGCACCAGCGCGAGCGAGGTCACCGTCTGGTTCGCCGGTCCTGCAGCGGCCGACTGGGCATTGAACGGATCAAATCCCCGGAACAGCGCCATCCGTGCCTCGGTCGGCATTAGTGTCGCCTGCGCCGCGCGCCATTGCGGCAGCGGCGACACCGGCGTCACCACCACCCACAGAAGACGTGCAGCCTGTACCGCGACCACAGCGAGCAGCAGCCATTCCAGAGTGGCAAGATCACCCCCTCTTTTCCGCGCGGCAGCGGAACCCGCTGCCCTGCGCCACAGACTGAAGCGCTCCCGTCCGTCCGAAGCCATTCCCATTTTAAGACGGTCCCTCACCATGGCACAGATATTGCGTGCGGATGACCCTTCCTGTCGCGTTTACCATGAAATTTCAACAACCCTTTTCACCAGATCGGAGTTCACTTCTCCGCATCTGGTCCCGCCACCGCATTTAGTGGGTGCAACCGTCTGTTTAGTGCCCTCCGTGGATATGGCCGCCCAAAAGCAGTTGCGGCGTTACCATGCGTCGTTAACGCGGCTTTAATGCGACGGGAACGCAAACAGCCATTGGCTCGCCAGCCAGCCGGGAATCGCGGCGACAGCAAGAAAAGTCCCGAGCGGGACCATCGTGTGCGCTGTTACGCCCCCTCGGCGAAGCGCGAACCATCCCGCCCAGACGAGCCCCGCACAGGCCGCCAGTGTTACGACAACAGGCAGCGCTTGCCACCCCATCCACGCGCCGATGGCGCCCAACAGCTTGGCATCGCCCATGCCCAGCCCCTCGCGTCCCCGCAGCGCGCGATAGCCGAGGGAAATCAGCATCAGGCTGCCATAGCCCGCGACCGCGCCGATCCCTGCGTCTTCCCATGGAACCCCCGTCACCCAGGGTGCGACACAAAGACCCGTCGCGGCAAGCGGCAGAGTGAGCTTGTCCGGCAGCCAGAAGTGCCGCGCGTCCAGAATGGCGAGTGTCAGCAGCATCCATCCCAGCACCGCCCAGCCCAGCGCGGCGGGTAACGGCGACAGCACCAGCGCCAATCCCCCGATGCATGCGCAGGCAAGTTCCACCCGAAAATGCAGCGGATCGATCCGCGCACGACACGTCCGGCATCGCATCCCCTGCATAAGCGTACTCGCCAGCGGCACCAGCTCCCACGCCACCAGCGCCCGTCCGCATCCATCGCATCGGGACCGGCCGTCCAGTGCCCGTCCCTCCGGCCAGCGCAGGATCAAGGTTGCAAAAAAACTGCCGAGGATCGCTCCCGCCCCGGCACCCGCCATGGCCAGCAGGATGGGGTTCACAATGCGCCGGAAACGGTCAGGACATGATTGCCGCCCGAGCGCCGGAAGCCCATGGCTTCCAAAGCCGCAGCGTTGACGCCGTCACCGGACCGAACGAGCATCTGCGCGCTCGTCCGTCCGTCACGCCAGATACGGAGCGACAGACGCTCAAGACCGGTCTGGCTCACCAGCGGAAACAGCACAGCCTGCCCATCGCACTGGGCGATCCCGCTCATCCCCTGCGTCAGGTTCAACCCGGCGATCGAACTCGCTAGGCGAGCGCGCACCCGCCCCCCCGCCTTCGCGCAGCTTTCCGCGGCGAAGTGGACGGTCACCTTTTCCATTTCCAAATTGCTCACCGGCAGGGGCGCGAAGGCCAGCCCGACCGGAACACGGCCCGTCACATCGTCGATCCCGCGCGCGTTGAACCCCACGGTCATCGCGCCTTTCAGCGATCCGGCCGTTTCATTCTCGCGCCATATGTCCATGCGGATGCGCGCCACCACCAACTGTACCGGCGACAACGCCGCGTAGACGTTACCGATGCGTACATTGCCGAGCATCAGGTCCCCGAACATGCCGCCCCACACGCTGCCATTGACCTGCGACGCGCTCACCCCGCGGTCGTCCAGGCCCGACAGCATCACGGCAAGCCGAAGCGGAAACAGCAATACCAGCGCGAGTACGAAAACGACGATAAGGCCGATCCGCCCACGCCGCGACATGCGCATGCTTCCCGTCAGGCTCTTCATGTTCCTGCTCCCGACCCGGCACCCGGCGTCATGAAGACGGCCTGCACGCTGACGGTTCCGGTCACGCCCGATGGTGTGATGCGGATGGTATCGACCACCACGCCCTTGCGTTCCAGCTGGGCAATCCAGCTGAACAGGGCGGGAGGGCGCGCCGTCGCGATGGTGAGCGACAGGCGGCCCGGACCCTGGGGCGCGATCTGTTCCAACGTAAACCCGGCCTCGCCCGCACTCTGGCCGACGATCTGCGCGATCGGCGCGCGGCTTGGTGCGGGACCGCCTCCGCGCACGGCCTGCAATGCCTTTACTTTTGCCCCGACCGCACCGAAGCGGACAACCGCCTCGTCATGTTGCGTATAGGCGCTGGCGAGCGCAGCACTGACCGGGCGATAAACGCCCAGCCACAAGATCAACCCCGCGAGAAGCACGCCCATGATGGAAAGCAACCACCGCTCGCGCGGCGCGCGCTGGTTCCACCAGAGGGTCAGGCTGTCGATCATGATGCCACCGTGATGTCGGCAATCACCCGGCCGGTCGGATCGACCGAGGATGTCGCGGTTATGACAAAGCCCGCCGTCTGGATGGCGAGCAGCACCGTATTGATGTCTTCCGGCTTGGCGGAAGCGAGATTGGCGCGGAGCGTCCCGTCCGAGCGCCGCTCCAGCAGCGTCAGGCTGACCGAAGGGGTCGGCTGCATGGCCTGCATAAGGGCCGACAGCGGACCGGTGAAGCTACCGTTACCTGTGCCCGTGGCGGCCAGTCGGGCATCGAGTTCGTTTTCTACCAGCGCCGAATCGTACGCAGCAGGCAGAACGGAACGTGCTATTTCCACGCTCCGCGCGTCAAGACTTGCACTGTCCCAGTGGAGTTTGGCGATCATGACGAGGCTGACAAGCAGAGCGCCCAGCGCGATGAAGCCGATCCACACCGCTATCCGGACCAGTTGCTGAGGATCCAGGGCGGAGCTTTCGACCTTCGCGAATTCGCCCGACCGCAGGTTGCACGATGGATCGCTCAATGCCGCGACAATCGCTGAGTCGATCGCGCCGGGCTTGGTCCGTTCGACCTGGGCATCGCCAACTACCGCTGCTGCGAAACTCTCGTCCGCCGACAGGCACAGGCCTTCGCCGCGCAACACCTGCTGCCCGCCCACCGTGGCGCTGGCAAAGCCTTTCTCCGGCTCCGGCAGCAATGCGGCGGCGGGAACGATGATATCGGCATCCACCCCATGCTGGCGGCCCCAGGCGATAAAATGCGCCATATCCTCGCGCGAAACGACAGCGATTTCGTGCTCGCCATCCGGCGTGGCTCCGGACAGGGCGACAGCGTGGACAGATGTCGGACCACCGATGCTTGCCTCCATCGCCATGCGACGGGCGACGGCGCTCCCCTGCTTGTGCGGCAGATCGGGCAGGCTGAAGCGATGCAGCGAGCTCGCGCCGGGTGGCAGGACGAGCAGGGTCACGGGCGCGTCCTCATCCCGGTCGTACCACGCAAGGGTCGCGCCGGTCGACCGCGCAGAAATGCGCCCGTCTGCGACCTTCAGCCACACCGGCGTATCGTCCGCCCGGCTGGGCAATACCGCAATGCAGGCTTCCCCCTCGCTCATGCTCATTCCCCTGTACCGCGCGTTCGGCGGATCAGCCGTACCGGCGTCACCCTTGCATAATAAAGCGCGTCTGTCGCGGCGGTAGTCCCTCCCATGTTCACTTGAACCTCCGCCCGGAACCACATCGTCACCACCCGCACCTGCTCGGCTACCTCGGCGGGCGGAGTCAAGCCCGCCAGCGCCGGTACCCGCCAGAATGCAGCAGGGCTCTCATAGCCCGCTATGGGCCGCTGCGCCAACATCTGCCGTGCGGCGTCGACAGACAGCTGACCCGGCACCATCATCGCCAGCAGGGGCGCCTGTTCGGGAAGCAAAGTGTTGATGTTGATCGGTGACAATCCGTTGGTCGGCAGCGCGCAAATCCAAGGCCGCAGCAGCGCAAAAACGGCGGGTGTCACGCCCGCGACCGCGCGCAGCTCGCTTTCGTCCGCCATGAAGCGGTTGGCGGTGCGATAGGGGCTTGGGGCACGTTGATAGGTCTCGTCCTCCGCCCCGCCATCCTGCGGCTTGTCGTCTGTGTCGATCCAATCGGCTGTGGCCGCGGCGATCCGCGTCGCCGCCCGGGCGTCGACCCCCAGAAGCTGCATCAGCGTCCGGAATTGCGTGACACCCACCGGCCGCACGGAAAGGTCACTCTCATCCGAACCAGCCACCAGACTGTTGAGGTTGAAGCAATTCCCTCCATCGACCAGTGTGATTGTGCCCTGGCCCGCGCCAATGTCGATAGGCATGGCCCGGCCCATCCATCCGCTCTGCAACGTCAGCCGGGTGGGATTGTCAGCAATCAGAGCATCGAGGCGGTGCGCAACGAGGACAGAGGCGCTGTCGGCAGTAGCCTGCGCTTGATCGCCCGCCACCACATTGGCCGAAAGACGCGTTGCGATGGTCAGCCGCTCCATCGCCGCCGCCGCAATGACCGCCATGATGGCAACGAGCAACAGCACGGTGAGCAGCGCGGCACCCCGCTCGCGCGCACGGGTCGTCCGGCGGTCAGGCACCGGGAACCCCCGGCATCGGCGGCGCGACCGGCGTCTGGCGCGTCGGACCATCCGTTACCGGCCCGGTTGGGACCTGGATGATCGGTTCGGTTTGCTTGGGCTGCGCACCATTCCCGACAACGAACAACAGCGTCAGCGACGGTTCCTTGTCGCGTGTTACGATCAGGCGGACGGCGGTCGGCATGTCCTTCGCGCCCTTATTCTGCCAGTCGGGCAGCCACGCGCCAGTCTCGTCGCGATAGGCGATATCCAGCTTGCTGACACGATCGATCAGATTGACAGGCGCACCCGGCACCGCGCCATCGACCTGTCCTGTCGTCTGTCGTTCCAGCCGTGGGCCGCCGGGGCCTTCTTCGCGAAACCAGTAGGCAATCTTCTGCAGATTCGGACGCGGCGCGTTGTCGAGGTTGGACCAGCCCCCGCGCACGAACTCGATGAGGGGCAGATCCCCCTGCACTCCGCGCCCGTAGAATGCAGGAGCGAGCGTCCCTGTCTCCGTTCGGCTGATCCGGCTGACCGCCTGCGCGAGATCCTGCTCCATCAACTTGTGCGTGCGGATAAGCGAAGCCTGCGTGTCCAGATGCTCCCGCACTGCTCCCTGCGCCGATACCGCGCCGTGCAACAGATACACGCCCGCCGACGACAGCATGGCGAAGATCACCAACGCGACCATCAGTTCGATCAGCGTAAAGCCATTTACGACGGAACGTCGCGGGGGAGTAAATCCGTATCCGACAGACCGACGCGTCATGGCTGCCCTCGCAGGAATGAGAGCGTGGCGCGGCTGCTGCCACTGCCCTGCGCCTCGACCACCACGTCGACGCGTACCACATCCGGCGCGCCACCTGCGCTCACCGATTCCGTCCAGTGCCAGCGCCGTCCGCCATTCTGGCTGTCGCCCTGCCGCTGCCCAAGCGGAGGGAGTGCCGGATCGGTCAGCCGCTCGACCATCAGATTGTGCGCGACGATCTGCGCCATCTGGCGTTCATCGAGTTCGCTCGCGGTGCGTAGCGACACCGCCTGCAAACGCAGCAGCGCCAGCGCCGCGAGCGCGAACACCGCCAGCGCCACCAGCATTTCGATCAAGGTAAAGCCGTGTTGGGGCGACGCCCCGCGCCGTTCAGTCACCGACCTTCACCCTGCCGTCCGCGTCGATGCGCACCGCGAGCTGCTCGGCCTCCCGATGCAGTACCACGCGCGCGGCGTCACTGGGCAGGCCGGTACTGTCAAAATGCAGCACGATCCGATCCGAAGCTTGGGGCCCGTCCTCGCGCGCGTCACTTGTCGATTGCACCGCCGCCCGTGCTACGGTGCGCTCCTTCCAATCGGTTGTGCGAAATGGCTTTTCATCGATCGTTTCCCACCGACCGGCAAGCCTGCGCTCAAAACCATAGCCGCTGGGCGACACCCAAAGCCCCATCGGCTGGGACGTAACGACCGCTGCGTCGCGCAGGGCTGCCACCCGGGCCGCGAAACGGTCGGCGTCTTCCACAAGTCGTCCGCGCGGATCGGGCAGCGCAAACATCACCGCCGTCGACAGCAGCCCAATGACCGCGATTACCACCATCAGTTCGACCAGCGTGAAGCCGCTTTCAGGAGAACGCCTAAAGAGGGCGAAGCCGTGGTCCGGCGAACGCCTCACTCGCGGGGCGCCACGGCCGGTGTAACAGAGAGGAACAGCGGCGATGCGCTTGCTCTCCGGGAGCCGCATCGCACCAATCACGAAAAGACTAGAGCGCAGACGATTCAATGTCTTGCGCATCATCTTTACCACCCGGCTTGCCATCCGACCCCAGCGAGATGATATCGAACGGACCGGATTTTCCCGGCACCGCGTAGAGATAGGCGTGGCCCCACGGATCGTCCGGCAGTTTGCGGATATAGCCGCCCCGGCGATAGCGTTCCGGCTGGGCGAGCCCGGGCGGCGGCGCGATCAGCGCATGCAGACCCTGTACCGCGTCGGGGTAGGTTATGTTGTCGAGCCGATACTGTTCCAGCGCCTGTTCGATTGTTGCGATATCGGCCTTGGCCTTCTCAACCCGCGCCTTGTCGGAAGCGGGCAAGACGTTGATCGCCACAATCGTTGCCAGCAGCCCGATGATGACGATGACCACCATCAGTTCGACCAGAGTGAAGCCGTCTTCGGCGGAACGCCTGAAGGAGGTGAAGCCGTCCTCAGAGCGCTTGCGAGCAGGGGATACCCTTACGGCCAAACGGCGGCCTGAGCCAAGTTGGCGCTTCGCCCGCCGCAACACCGCACTGAGGTCGCCCACTTTCTTCTCCCGAACGTCAAACCGCCGCAACCGGCGAACTGTCTCATTTGTGGACGTTCCTGCGCGGCAGCGCAAGCCCGCCCGACCATCGGAACGAGCTAACCCGCATCCGTTGCTTCCGCGTTAACGCGCGCAAGGGTCTGGTCCGATTTCGAACAAGGAGGAGTGCCGGGGGTTCTGTTGCCCGGCCCCCCGGCGGCCGCTGAATTCCCTTCTGTTGCCCGGCGGGTTCAGCCGCGTTCTATTAGGATAATGTCAGGGCTTGCGCCCCTCAATTACGCTGCAAGAGCAAGTGCTTCGTTATCGTTGGCACTTATTGGGTTTTGAGCCTTGAACGGGTTACTCAGCCCGGGCAAAAATGTCGTCTTTGAACACACGTCGATCCTAGTTCGGCCCCGTCACGGACATCGGCACATTTCTGTATCGCTGCCTGTGGTGGAGCCGCCGGGTACCGCCCCCGGGTCCGCTGCGTCTATTTCACGCCACCGTTTATCACCATAGTCGGCTTGCGCCGACACTCCCGATATAGGCGCACGACTGCCCAAAAGGAAGGGCCGTGACGCATAAAAAAAGCGCCGGGGAGTAACCCCGACGCCCTTTGCCTGGGAGCAAATCTGTCGTTTAATCGACCTTGTCGGCCGCATTATCGCCCGCGTCGCGCACGGCGTCAGCCTTGTTCTTGATGACGTCGGCGGCGTTATCCACACGATCAGCGGCTGCGCCCACCATGTTATCGGCCTGGTCTTCCAGATTGCTGGCCTGGTTGTCGAGCATGTCCGCCTGGTTGTCGGCAGCATTCTCGATCGCATCTTCCTTCTTGGAATCGCACGCGGCGACACTCATGAGGGCGGCGATGCCCATAATCATGGCAAATTTCTTCACGCTAACAGCCTCCTGTATTGCCCCTGGGGCAGTGTTACACCTGAAACCCCTCGTCTGCGCACCAAAGCGGGAAGGTGCGCGACGAGGGGCAGGATGAACGTCAAACAGCAAGAGGCGGGATTTGTTCCTGCCCTGGAGCCATTATGCGATGGATCGATCGCATTATTTGCGCAGCGAGTCGCGAATTTCCCGCAGCAGCGTGATATCTTCAGGCGTGGCAGCCGGTGCTGGTGCTTCCTTCGGCAGCATGCGGTTCACCGCCCGCACGATCAGGAAAATAACGAAGGCCAGGATCAGGAAATTGATCGCAACAGTGATAAACTGTCCCCAGCCCAGCATCGGCACGCCAGCAGCTTTCAGGTCCGTATAGCTCGTAACCGATCCCTTGAAACCATCTGGCACCGCGCCCAGTCGCACAAAGTGGCTGGAAAAATCGACACCGCCGAACAGCCACCCGACGAAAGGCATGATGATATCCTGCGTCAGCGACGTCGTGATCGTTCCGAAAGCACCGCCGATGATGACGCCGACCGCCAGGTCGATCACATTTCCGCGCGCGACGAAATCCCGAAATTCATTGAAAATGGCCATTTCATACTCCCCCCACATTGATAGTCGCGCCATTAAATACAGCGCGATCCACCCTTGTCCAGTTGCGCACGATCCCGCGACCCCCTACCTTGTCCGCGTTTGCATTGCCTTTCGGGGAGAGCCGTCATGAACCGTCCGACCTTGTTGCACCGCTGGCTGCGTCCGTTTCTCCTTGCCCTTGCGACGCTTTCCCTTGCCAGTTGTGGTATCAACAGCGTGCCGACCGCGCAGGAGGAAGTGAAGGCGAAATGGGGTGACGTGCAGGCCAATTTTCAGCGGCGCGCCAATCTGGTCGACAACCTTGTCGCCACGGTAAAAGCCGCTGCGGCGCATGAAGAAAGCACGCTGCGCGGCGTGACCGAAGCCCGGGCGAAGGCAACCTCGGTTCAGGTAAACGCTGCGGATCTGGGCGATCCGGCCAAGATCGCGCAATTTGCCCAGGCTCAGGGCGCCTTATCACAGTCGCTTGGTCGCCTGCTCGCGACGGTTGAGGCTTATCCCAACCTCAAGGCGAACGAGAATTTCCTCACCCTCCAGTCTCAGCTGGAAGGAACGGAAAACCGGATTGCGGTGTCGATCCGCGACTATAACGAGGCGGTTCGCGCCTATAACACGCAGGTCCGCACCTTCCCGACCATGATTGGCGCGAAAATCCGCGGCGCGGAAGTGATGGCCCCCTATCAGGCGGCGACGCCGGGCGCGGAAGTGGCACCGAAGGTCAATTTCGGTACGTGATCCGCGCATGAAGCGCCTCGGCCTCGTTCTGCTGTGTTGGCTCGCTTTCGTGCTGGCTGGGCCGCTGCACGCCCAGAGTTTCCCTAAGCTCACCGGTCGGGTAGTTGACGCTGCCAACCTGCTCGATCCTGCGCAGGAAGCGCAACTGACGACCCGGCTGGCGACGCTGGAGCAGCAGAGCGGGCGACAACTGGTCGTGGCGACGATCCCGGACCTCGGGGATCATGACATTTCGGACTATGGCTATCGCCTGGGGCGGGCGTGGGGCATTGGGTCGAAGGACAAGAACGACGGCGCGCTGCTGATTGTCGCGCCCAAGGAACGCGAGGTCCGGATCGAGGTGGGCTACGGTCTGGAAGGCATTCTGACGGATGCCCTGTCTTCCCGCATCATCCGCAACGATATCGTGCCGCATTTCAAGGCTAACGACTATCCCGGCGGCATTATCGCGGGAACCCAGTCAATCGCCACCCTGCTTGCCCTGCCGCCCGAAGAAGCGCGCAGGCAGGCTGCAGCAGCAGCAGCCGAACAGCAAAATGCCCAATCCGGCTCCGGCGGGGTGCCTTTCGTGTTCATCCTGTTCCTGCTGTTCTTCGTACTGCCCATGTTCTTCCGACGGGGGCGTGGACGCCGCCGCTATGGCGACAGCGCGCTGCCGGTCGTCCTGTGGGGATCCATGCTCGGCGGCGGCGATCGTTCGTCCGGCTGGGGCAGCGGCGGCGGGGGCTGGGGCGGAGGAGGAGGCGGCTTTGGTGGTGGTGGTGGTGGCAGCTTCGGCGGCGGCGGATCATCGGGGAGCTGGTAAGATGGCGCAACGGCACACGCTTGACCTTTCACCCGATGATCACGCGCGTATCGCGGCGGCGGTGGGACTAGCCGAACGTCGCAGCGACGGCGAGATCGTCACCGTCATTGCCCCCCGGTCGGATGCCTATCACGACGTCGGGCTGCATTATGCGGTCGCGGCCATGGCCCTTTTCCTCGCGGCAGTCGCCGCGTGGCCGCTGGCATTTGCGGCTACCGCCGATTCCCTGCTCGGTGGGTGGGACCATCATCTTTCGTTGCGCGCGCATCTCACAGTTCTGCTAGGCGTTATCATCGCGCTTTTCCTGGTTGTGCGGTACGCTCTTGCGTGGATGCCGCTGCGTATGGCGCTCACACCCTCGGCCACGAAAGAGCGTCGGGTCCGGCGGCAGGCGATCGCCATTTTCCGCGCTGCTGCGCAGGGTCGCACACGGCGCCGCACGGGCATTCTGCTCTATCTCTCGCTGGCCGAACACCGCGCCGAAATCGTAGCGGATGAAGCGATCACCGCGCAGGTCGCGCCGGAACGCTGGGGCGATGCCATGGCGGCGTTGATCCGGCATTTGCGCGCAGGAGATCCTGCGACGGGGATCATTCAGGCCGTCGAAGCGATTGGCGCGATTCTCACCGAGCATCTGCCGCCGGGCACCGACAACCCCAATGAGTTGCCCGACGGCCTCATCGAACTGTAACAGGACCTCCATGACCGACAGCACCACTCCCACAGAGGAAATCATGTGGGCGGGAAAATATATCACCGCCAAGCGCAAGGGTCCTTGGGAATATGTCTCGCGCAGCCGGGGCATTCGCGCGGCCGTCATTCTGGCCATCGAGGACGCCGACGACGGCCGTCACATCATCTTAGTCGAACAATTCCGGGTGCCGCTGGACCGCATATGTCTGGAACTGCCGGCAGGCCTGGTCGGCGACGACAGCGCCGGAGAGGACGCCAGCACTGCCGCGCTGCGGGAGCTGGAGGAGGAAACCGGCTATCGCGCGGCCCGCATGACGGACCTTGGCGACTATCATAGCTCGCCGGGCATGGTCTCGGAAAGCTTCACCCTGTTCCGCGCCGAAGGCCTGGTCCGCGTGCATGACGGCGGTGGCATTGCCGGGGAAAACATCACGGTGCGCCGCGTTCCGCTCGCCACCCTCCCCGCTTTCGTGGCGGAACGCCGGGAGGAGGGACTGGCTATCGACGTCAAGCTGCTGGTCACTCTGGGATCCGGGATGGTCGCGGCCTGAACGGCCGGGCTACGTGACGATCTTAGCGGAAATTGTCGGCATACGCCTGAATTTTCAGCGTTTTGGGCGCGGGCAGCGTTACATGATAGGCGATCCCTACCCGCTCCGCATAGGCCTTCGCAGCGTCGATCGACGGGAAAGTAAGCCGAAGCTGCTGCATCGTGTCGCCCGATCCAGCCCAGCCCATCAGCGGATCTGCGCGCTTCGCCTCGGTCGGCTCGAATTCCAGCACCCATGTCTGCACCCGTGCCTTGCCGGACTGCATCGCGTTCTTGGGCATTTGATAGATATGGGCGCTCATGACCGTTTCCTGCATGTCCGAACCCGGACGGAATGACGGGGTCGGCATTGCGCCAAAAAGCGTTAAACTGTCAAGAACGCCGTCAGCCCGGGCGGCGTGCATCGGCGCGCTTTGTGCGGAGCGTCGCGCTGGCCGCCGCCGGATCGTCGGGCCACGGATGGCGGGGATAGCGCCCGCGCATTTCCTTGGCCACCTCGCCCCAGCTTCCGCGCCAGAAACCGGGCAGGTCGCTCGTCGTCTGGATCGGCCGTCCGGCTGGTGAAGTGAGGTTGAGTCGCAACGGTATCCGCCCTTGCCCGATGCACGGATGCTCCGCCAGACCGAACAGGGCCTGCACCCGCACATCAACCTCCGGGCCACCCGGAGCGGCATAATCGATCGCGTGGTGGCTCCCTGCGGGTGAAGTGAAGCTTTCCGGCGCAAGCGCGTCGATCCGTTTGCGCTCGTCCCAACCCAGCCGCAGGTCGAGCAGGTTGGACAGCGCCGACGCGTCGATGTCAGACAGCCGCCGCTTCCCCGCCAGCAACGGCGGCAGCCATTCGTCAAGATCGGCAAGCAGGGCTGTGTCACCGAGCGCATCCAGCCCCGCAAAGGCCGCCCGCTGCCGCAACGCAGATGCGCGCGCAGACCACGGGAGGAGATTCAGTCCACTCTCCTGCACCCCCTGCACCAACGCCGCGACGATCATCGCCGGATCGGGGGCATCGTCTCCGCCCGAACTCAGCGCTACCGCGCCCAGCCGCGTCTGGCGCAGCGCCTCAACCCCTCCGGTGTCGCCGCGATAGCGCACCGTCCGCTCCACCTTAATGCGGTCCGCGAACAGCGCCACCACGTCCGCTTCGGTCAGTGGCGCGGCGGACAGGATGCGCGCGCCGGCGGCGCGACCCTGCACCTCACCTACAGCCAGCCAGTCCTCTCGCGCCAGTGCGCCTGCCGCATCGAGCCGGAAGCCACGTCCGCCAACGCTGGTCCAGTCCGCGCCGTCCGTCGAGCGGCGCTTCGCCACGCGGTCCGGAAAGGCCAGCGCAAGGCACCGCCCGACATCTACATCGTCATACGAGCCTGTGGGCTTCGCCTCCACCAGTCCGGCCCAGCGCCGCGCCAGTTGCCGTGCACCTTCCGCCCTCGCGCCGCGCTCCGTCCGCCAGCGCCGCAAACGCGTGGTCAGGTCGACGTCCGGTCCGCCCAGCCCCCGCTCGCCATGCAGGACAGCGATTTCTGCCGCCAGCCCCCCAAGTTCCCATTCGTGCGCGCGCACCAGCATATGCGCGATCCGGGGTTCCAGCGGCAGGCGGGCAATTGCGCGTCCATGGGCAGTAATGCGTCCCTCACCGTCCAGCGCACCCAGACCACCCAAGCGCCCGCGCGCTTCCTCCAGCGCCGCAGAGGGCGGAGGATCGATCCAGCGCAGGGTGGCCGGGTCGTTCACACCCCATTCCCCGCACTCGAGCAGCAGCGACGAGAGGTCGCTTTCTACGATCTCCGGCGGATCGAACGGGGGCATGCCGCTCGTTGCGGCCGCCTCCCACAGCCGATAGGCGATGCCCGGCCCCTGCCGCGCAGCACGTCCCGCCCGCTGCGTCGCAGCCGCCTGGCTCGCTTTCTCGGTCACCAGCCGCGTCAGCCCGGCCGACCGGTCATAACGCGGCCGCCGCGCGAGCCCGCTATCGATCACGATGCGAACGCCGTCGATCGTCAGGCTCGTTTCCGCAATACTTGTGGCGAGGATGACCTTGCGTTTTCCGCCTGTGTCCGCACGGATCGCGGCCCGCTGCGCTGCCGGCTCGAGCGACCCGTGCAGCCGGTGCACCAACGCGCCGGGCAGGCCCTCGATCCGTTCGGCGGTCCGTTCGATCTCCGCCACTCCCGGCAGGAAGGCGAGGATGTCGCCTTCCTCCTCGTCGGTCATTGCCCGGCGGATCGCGGCCGCCATCTCGTCTTCAATCCGCGATTCGGCCCGCCGTCCGATGTGGCGCAGGTCGAGCGGATAGGAGCGCCCCTCACTTTCCACCACCGGCGCATCATGCATCAGGGCCGAAAAGCGCCCGCCGTCGAGCGTCGCCGACATTGCCACCAGACGCAGATCGGGTCGCAATGCCGCCTGCGCGTCCAGAGCGAGCGCCAACCCGAAGTCGCTGTCGAGGCTGCGCTCATGCACCTCGTCGAACAGGACAGCTGAAATCCCCGACAATTCCGGGTCGTCCTGGATCCGGTTGCGGAAAATGCCTTCCGTAATGACAAGAATGCGTGTGTGCGCCGACCGTCGGCTATCCATCCGCGTGGCATAGCCGATCGTGCCCCCCACCGCCTCGCCGGCCAGTTCCGCCATGCGCTCCGCCGCGGCGCGCGCCGCCAACCTGCGGGGAGAGAGCAGCAGGATCTGCCCATCGCACCACGGCTCGCTGAGCAGAGCAGGCGCGACCGCCGTAGTTTTGCCCGCACCCGGTGGCGCGACCAGCACGGCGTTACTCCCCACGCGCAAAACGGCGAGCAAATCGGGTAGGACAGCATGGATGGGCAGCGACATCAGGCCGCCTGCCCGTTCACAGAACCGGGATCAATAAGCCCGCGCAATGGCGAACTCGACCGCCTCGACCAGCGCGTCCTTGGCGGCACCGTTGGCGAACGGGCCAAGAGCATCGATCGCCCGCTGGCCATAATGGCGGGCGCGGTCGAGCGTATCGGCAATCGCGCCGCGCTGCGCGATCAGCGTGTTGGCGTGAGCAAGGTCTTCGTCGGATGTGCGGTGCCCGGCGATCGCGTCTTTCCAGAACCTGCGTTCCTCATCATTGCCGCGCGCATAGGCGAGGATGACGGGCAGCGTAACCTTGCCGTCGCGGAAATCGTCGCCGACGTCCTTGCCCATCGTCGCGCCGTCCGAAGCATAATCGATGGCGTCATCGACAAGCTGGAACGCGATACCGAGGTTCCGTCCATAAGCGTCCAGCGCCAGTTCCTGCGCCTCGCTCCGTTCCGCGACAACCGCCGCGATCCGGCACGCGGCGGCGAACAGGGCTGCCGTTTTTGCGCCGATGATGTCGAGATACTGTTCTTCGTCCGTGTCGATGCGGCGCTGCGCGGTCAGCTGGTTAACCTCGCCTTCCGCGATTACCGCCGACGCGTGCGACAGGATCTTGAGTACCTTGAGCGATCCATCCTCGACCATCAGTTCGAAACTGCGGCTGAACAGGAAATCGCCGACGAGCACGCTCGCGCTGTTACCCCAGATGATGTTCGCCGTCTTGCGTCCGCGCCGCATCCCCGACCCATCGACGACATCGTCGTGCAGCAACGTCGCGGTGTGAATAAACTCGACCGCCGCCGCCAGCTTATGGTGCCGCACGCCCGAATATTCCAGCAAGCGCCCACACGCCAGCGTCAGCATCGGCCGCATCCGTTTGCCACCGCCAGCGATCAGATGTCCCGCCAGTTCCGGGATCAGCGGAATGCGCGATTGCATCCTGTCGAGGATGACGGCGTTCACACTGTTCATGTCCTGCGCGACGAGGGTCATCAGCGGGTCGAGGGAGGGCGGCGTATCGCGCCCGATGCGGTGGATGGTGGCGGTCATGACGGGGCCGATTTGGCGATGCCGCGCGACAAACGCAAGCGGAATAGCTTGCCTTGCCCTCCACATCCGGCAAAAAGCGCTGCACGGAACGGGTGGAGGATCAGGTGGACGAATCGCTGGAACGCTATCGGCAAAGCATCGACAATATCGACGCGGCGCTGGTCTTCATGCTGGCCGAGCGATTCAAGGTCACCCAAGCGGTCGGCGCGTACAAGGCCAAGAACGCCCTCCCCCCCGCCGACCCCGGCCGCGAGGAACGCCAGATCGCCCGCCTGCGCCAGCTTGCGGTGGACGCAAAACTGGACCCGGATTTCACCGAGAAGTTCCTGCGCTTCATCATCGATGAGGTGATCCGGCATCATGAGAGCATGCGGGGGGCGTGAATCTTAATCGACTGCCGCCCGGTAAGGGTAACAACGCTATGGATTATACCAACCCTCCCCGACCCCAGTTGAGAACAGTGAGCGGAACATTTTTTCGGTCGGTCACGACTGATCGAGTGTCAGATGTGTTGGCCTTGCCAACGCCAACAAGCGCAGGCCGTTACCACCGCCCGGGGCAGCCGATCCTGTATATGAGTCCGGAGCTTGAATGGGCAATTATCGCGGTGTCTGGATATATTCGTGAAGATGGTCGACCCCGCGTAGTGATCCCTCTTAGGGTGAGCGAGGCCCATGTGTTTGACCAGCATGATGAAGAAGCCTGCCGGAGCCTTGGGATAGATCGAGAATTGTCAAACCGTCCATGGCGACAATCTTTGGCGGCCGGAGAGCAGCCGCCCTCTTGGCTGAACGCGGATGCAGCGCGGGCCATTGACGCAGACGGCATCATTGATCGTTCGCGAATGATCCCGGATGGTTGGCACCTAAATTTGTTCCGTTGGAACGAGCTTGGAGGACCGTCTGTGACGGTATGCGGTGATCCTATTCCCATTCAACTGACGGCTGGCGGTCCAAAGTGGGGATTATAGCGGCATTTTACCGCAGAAATAGGGTTGTGATCCGGCGATATACCAATCGCGTCTTAATGGTACTGAATGTTGAAACGCCTACCCCGCTGGCGGTAGCCTGAGACGCACCAGCAGCCCGCCTAGGTCCTCGCTCTCGTCGAGTTCCACTGTCCCGCCGTAAATTTCCGCCACGTCGCGCACGATGGCGAGGCCAAGCCCCGTGCCTGGCTTACTCGTATCGAGCCGCACGCCCCGGTCGAAGATCCGCTCCCGGTCCGCGACAGGAATGCCCGGACCGTCGTCCTCCACGTCGATTTCCACCCATTCGCCCGTCCGCCGTACGGTGGCGAACACGCTGCCGCCGCCATATTTCGCGGCGTTCTCAATCAGGTTGCCGAGCAGTTCGTCGAGGTCCTGCCGTTCGATGCGCACGACGGCGCTCTGGTCGCCGTCCATGTCGATCCGCGCGTCCGGGAAGAGGCGGGCAATGGCGCGCTCGACGGCAGTCAGACTTGGCCACACATCCGCGCGCGCCTGCGCCGTGCCGCGCCGACCCACCGCTCGGGCGCGGGCAAGATGATGGTCGACCTGTCGCCGCATCGTCATCGCCTCACGCATCACCGTCTCATCGAGATCCGGTGCGTGTGCGCTGGCTGCGTTCATGATGACAGTGAGCGGCGTCTTGAGCGCGTGGGCAAGGTTGCCCGCATGCGCGCGCGCCTCTTCCGCCTGGCTCTCATTATGGGCGAGCAGGGCGTTCAGTTCCTCAACCATCGGCAAAACTTCGGACGGCATCGGTTCGGTCACGCGGGTCTTGGCACCGGTGCGCATCCGCACGATTTCCCGCCGGACTGCGCGCAAGGGCCGCAGACCGTAGAATGTCTGCAGCGTGGCCAGGATGAACAACCCCAGGCCCAGCAACGCAAAACTCTCGACCAGCGTGGAACGCAATGTACGGATCTGCCCGTCCAGGCTCGCCCGCGCCTGAGCAACAGCGAAGGTCCAGCGGACCTTCGACCCCGGCAGCATGATCGTCCGTTCCATGACGCGCAGGCTCTCGTCCGGGAACTGGCTGCTGTCATAGACCCGCAAGTCTTTCGCCGGGTGCACGGTGTCCAGTTTCAACGCCCGGTCCCACAGCGAGCGGGACCGCCAGTCCTCATGCCCCGGCGCGCTGATCTGGTAATAGAGGCCGCTATTGGGTTCGAGGAACCGCTGGTCGGCGAGCGCCCGGTTGAAAAACACCTCGCCTTCCGGCCCAATCTCCGCCGACGCGATCATGGCGGTCAGGACGTAGGACATGCCGTCGTCGAAATTGCGTGTCACTGCATCACGCAGCACCCGGTCGAGCGCCACGCCGCCCCCCAGCAGCAGCACCGCGATCCACAGCGCCGCGATGCCGATCATCCGGCGGCTCAGCGAGCCGGTTGAGCGCACCCGCGCCGGAGACGTACCACTATCCATCGTGCGCGACATTAGCGCGCGTAGTCCGCTTAGGCGACCGGTTCTTCCAGACTATATCCCAGCCCCCGGATCGTCGTGATGACGTCCGGCCCCAATTTTTTACGGATACGCGTGACGAACACCTCGATGGTGTTGGAGTCCCGGTCGAAATCCTGATCGTAGATATGCTCGATCAATTCGGTGCGGCTGACCACCTTGCCCTTGTGGTGGATAAGATAGGACAGGAGCTTATATTCCTGCGCGGTGAGCTTTACCGGTTCGCCCTTGAGCGTCACTTTGCCCGAACGCGTGTCGAGCCGCACGTCGCCCGCGATCAGCTCGCTCGACGCGTTGCCAGAGGCGCGGCGGATAAGCGCACGCAGGCGGGCGATAAGTTCCTCGCTCTGGAACGGCTTGGCGAGGTAATCGTCCGCGCCGGCATCGAGCCCAGCGACCTTGTCGGACCAGCTGTCGCGCGCGGTCAGCACCAGGACAGGAAAGGTCTTTCCTTCCCGCCGCCAGCGGTCGAGCACCGTCAACCCGTCGATTTCCGGCAAGCCGAGATCCAGCACGATCGCGTCATAGCTCTCGGTGCTGCCCAGAAAATGGCCGTCCTCGCCATCGGCGGCAAGATCCACGGCATAGCCCGCGCCTTCCAGCGTGGACTTGAGCTGCTGACCCAGATTCGGTTCGTCCTCGACAATCAATAACCGCATGTTGCAGCCCTCTCCTCTTAGCGCGCCCAGCCTGCTATTTCACCCGTCCGGCCATCGACATCGACCCACACCACCCGGCCGTCCCGCACATATTTCAGGCGATACCGGTTGGAATGCTCGTGAAATTCCGATCCGAGATAGGTCGCATCGCCCATCTCGCGTTCAACGCGCCGCTTGATAATCGCGAAGGGCATGACCCGGCCGTCGAGCATCGCCCTGCGCGCTGCATCCTGTTCGTCCTTGGGACCGAGCGCGGACGCATCGGGCATGCCCATCCCGAGCACGCCCAGCGGCGCGAGAACAGCAGCAAACAGGAGGCGAAAGCTCATTTTCATGTCCATGGCATAGCTTTTCCGCATTGAACAGGTGGTGAATGATCCTGTCAGCCCGCTGTAAGGCTTGCCGTGCGCGCGCCAAGCGCCTAGCTGCCCTTGCATCATGGCGGCACCCATTCTCTCCTTCGAAGATCTCGGCCTTATTCAGGGCGGCGGCTGGCTGTTTCAGGGGCTGAACATCCATATCGGCCCCAAAGACCGGCTCGCCCTCATCGGACGTAACGGCGCGGGCAAAACGACCCTGCTCCGGCTGATCGCGGGGCAGATCGAGGCCGACCGGGGCAAGCGGTCGATCGTACCGGGAACGAACGTCGTGATATTGGAACAGGACCCGGACGTCGCCGGTTTCACGACCTTGCGCGATTTCGCCGTCAAGGGTCCCAATCCTCCGGCGCTGCATGACGTCGAAGCCATTGCCGATCAGATCGGCATTGACCTGTCGCGCGATGCGGCCACCGCAAGCGGGGGCGAGCGCCGACGCGCCGCCATATGCCGCGCGCTGGCGTCGGAACCTGACATCCTGCTGCTGGACGAGCCGACCAACCATCTCGACATCGCGGCGATCGACTGGCTGGAAAGCTGGCTCGCGCGTTACAACGGCGCGTTCGTCGCAATCAGCCACGATCGCACCTTCCTCACCCGCCTCACGCGCCAGACATTGTGGCTGGACCGGGGCAGCCTGCGCCGTAACGAGATCGGATTCGGCGGCTTCGATGCGTGGATGGAGGCGGTGTACGCCGAAGAAGCGCGCGCCGCGAACAAGCTCGACGCGAAGCTGAAGATCGAGGCCCACTGGCTCGAACGCGGCGTCACCGCCCGGCGCAAGCGCAATCAGGGCCGTCTGGCCAAGCTGCACGAAATGCGCGCCCAGCGCGCCGCGATGATCGGCCCACAAGGGACCGCCAAACTTGCAATGGTCAACGACGACAGCAAGACCAAGAGCGTCATCACCGCCGAACATGTCACGAAAAGCTTTGACGAAGGCGACACGCAGCGGACGATCATTCGCGACTTTTCGCTACGTATCCAGCGGGGCGACCGCATCGGCGTCGTGGGCGGCAATGGTGCGGGCAAGACGACCCTGCTTCGCCTGCTGACGGGTGAGATCGAACCGGACAGCGGTATCATCAAACGTGCCGCGACGCTCGACGGCATCGTCATCGACCAGCAGCGCAAGTTGATGGCGCCCGACAAGCGCGTGCGCGACGTCCTTGCGGAGGGCGGCGACTGGATCGACGTGCGCGGCGTACGCAAGCATGTGCACGGTTATCTCAAGGAATTTCTGTTCGACCCGGCTCTTGCCGAGGCGAAGGTCGGCACCTTGTCGGGCGGCGAGCGCTCCCGCCTGTTGCTCGCGCGTGAATTTGCGCGCGAATCGAACCTGTTGGTGCTGGACGAGCCGACCAACGACCTCGATCTCGAAACGCTCGACCTGCTTCAGGAAGTGATTGCCGACTACGCCGGGACCGTGCTGATCGTCAGCCACGACCGCGATTTCCTCGACAAGACGGTAACAATCACGCTCGGCCTCGACGGCTCCGGCACGGTCGATATTGTCGCGGGCGGCTATGCGGACTGGCAGGCGCAGCGCATTCAGCGGACGGCGCCCAAGGCCGCATCCAAGGCGATCCAAGCGGCTTCGCCTGCCGCTCCCAAAGCGCAAACCAAGCTCAGTTACAAGGATCAGCGGGATTACGAACTTCTGCCCCGCCGGATCGAGGAGATCGAGGCGGCCATCGCCCGCGATGAGCAGCTGCTGTCCGATCCCGACCTTTACACAAGCAATCCCGCCCGTTTTGCCGCGCTGAGCGCCGCCATCGAAAAGGCCCGCGCCGAAAAGGACGCGGCGGAGGAGCGCTGGCTCGACCTCGCCGAACAGCTGGAGACGCTGGCGCGCTGACCTTGCAAAAACGCTATCCGCCCAAGGAAAAGGGTGGCTCGCTGTGACGGCGCCTCCACTCGGTCACCCCGGCACCCGGTAATAATCCGCTACCCGCTCCAGCGCGAGCGTCAGCACCAACTTGCCCGCGCGCGTGGGCCAGCCGAGCGCCTTTTCCGCTGCCGTCAGACCTTCGCCGGCGCAGACGACCCGCCACAAAATGTCGGCAAGTCCCGATCCGGCCAGCGTAAGCGCGCCATCGAAGCGTTCACGGGCGGATAATTGCCGCATCGTCGGGTCCGCAGCAGGATGGGTGCGCTGCGTGCGGGGTGCCGCATCCCAGCGCATGGTTACGCGGGCGCCCAGTCCCGCGGCCTCCCAATCCCGCCGCAGGTACTCGCTCGCCAGAAACAGGCGGTTACTGATATGCCCACGGGCGTGCAGCCATGTCAGCGGCGATTCTGCTGTGTTCACCACGACCTTTTTCGGTGACCCGTCCGGTCCTTCCAGAATGCGCTCGGTCAGCCCGGTGCGTAGCGAGGTAGCGCTTCTCTCCGACACCCGATCATTTTGTCGCTTTGTGACATCACGCGTGAGCAACATCGATTATTTCCTTCACAACTGGACCAAATTTCCCTTGCCACGATCGTTAATGTGTAGGAAAGATAAACCATATAGGTTAGGGGCAACCTTTATGATCACCCGCATTCGCGAAGTGCGTCGGGCCAAGGGCCTGACGCTCGAAGACGTCGGTCGACGATGCAATCCACCCACGACCGCTCAGACGATCGGGCGGCTGGAAACCGGAACGCGTACGGTGTCAGTCAACTGGCTCAACCGTATCGCCGATGCTCTGGGCGTGACGGCCGCCGACCTTGTCGATCTTCCGGGGCAGGAAAGCATTGCCGTCGCGGCAGTTCTGGGTGCGAATGGCGCTCATGCGGCGGGGCAGCCCCACAAATTCGTCACTCCCGCCATCACAGGCGACATGATCGGCCTGCGGGTGGCCGCGAGTATCGGTGACTATCGGGCGGGCGATGAAATCTGGTGCACCCGCATCCTGCCCGTCGCATACGCCACGGCGTTGAACCGCGATGTTCTGTTCCCCCGCCCCGGTGGACGCTTCCTCTTCGGTCGGCTGATCGGGCGAGAAGGAGACCGGGTGCACATCCTTCCCTTGACCGCCGGAGCGCGCCAGCAGGTGCTGACCGATCCTCCGTGGGCCGCCGTGGCGACACGCCTCATCCGCGCGCTATAAGGCCGATACGACACGGACATGTTAACCATCTTGCGCTATAATGGCGGCTATGGTTCTACGCGTCCTCACTCTCTCGACCTTGTTTCCCGACCAGACACGGCCGAATTTCGGCGTGTTTGTGGAGCGGCAAACCCGCGAACTCGCAGGACGTGAGGGGACGGATGTCACTGTCATCGCGCCGATTGGCATAGCGCCCTGGCCGCTTTCCGCATTAGCGCCTTACCGTACCCTGCGCGCGCTGCCCGATAAGGAACAGTGGCAGCGTATGACCGTATACCGTCCACGCTTTCCGCTGATCCCGAAGATCGGCGGCCGCTTTCATGTGCGGATGATGACGCGGGCGATCCTACCGCTGGTCCGTCGTCTCCACGAACAACAGCCCTTCGACGTCATCGACGCCAGCTTCTTTTACCCCGATGGCCCGGTCGCAGCCAACATTGCCCGAGCGCTTGCCATACCGTTTTCGGTGAAGGCGCGCGGCGCGGACATCCATTATTGGGGTCGCACGCCCGCGACCCGCTCCGCCGTCCTGCGCGCAGGGCGCGAGGCGACCGGCCTTCTAGCCGTATCGGAAGCCATGAAGCGTTCGATGGTCGCGCTCGGCATGGATGCGGACAAGATCGACGTGCATTACACCGGCGTGGACCTCGATCGCTTTATTCCGACTGACCGTCCGGCTGCCAAGGCGGCGCGGCATCTATCCGGTCCGGTTGTCCTGTGCGTCGGAGCGCTCATTGAGCGCAAGGGCCAGGAATTGCTGATCCGCGCCCTGCCGCAGCTGCCGGATGTGACACTTCTGCTCGCAGGTGCCGGTCCGGAAGCCACGCACTACACCCGCCTTGCGGAGGATCTCGGTGTCAGCACGCGTGTGGGAATGCTGGGTGCCGTGGCCCATGCGGAACTGCCTGCCCTCTTTAACGCTGCGGATATCATGGCACTGCCCTCCGCGTCGGAGGGGCTGGCCAATGCCTGGGTGGAAGCGCTCGCCTGTGGAACGCCGATCGTCATCAGCGATGTGGGCGGCGCTCGGGAGCTGGTAACGAACGACACGGCAGGACGCATTGTCGAACGGACGCCGGACGCCATCGCCGAGGCTATCCGCGCGCTTCTGCTCTCCCCCCCCGATCGTGAGGCCACCCGGTCGGCCGCGCTGCGCTTCACGTGGCAGGCAAATGGCGATGCTTTGTTCGCGCACCTTACGAAACTCGCGGGCAAACCCCTCTGAGTTAGCCTGCCAACGGCAGCAAGGCCGCCACGATCCAGCGCTCTTCCGCGCGCAGCACGCCCCAGGCCCGCGCCGCCGCGCGGCTGTCCATCGCCTCGATCCCGATGCCCCGCCTGTCCAGCGCGCGCGCAAGCCGTGGAGGCGGCGGACAGACCACCGTTCCCGTGCCGAGCAACAAAAACTCCGGCGCTGGTTCCAGATCGAACAACGGCCGGAAGTCCGCCTCGTCCAACGCGTCGATCGCCCCGGCAAAACTCCAGTCCAGTGCGGAGACCGGCGTCAACAGCACGCCGCCGCCGCACAGGCGCTCTTCGGCCATCCCGGCCTCATCGCGCAGGCGAAATCCACCGCCCGAGGAAAACCCGGCCACGACCGGCCCACTGACCGCATCCTTGCGTCGAAATTCCATCAACCGTTCCGCCAACCCGATCCGGAGCCTCTATCAGGGACGGGCACCATCCACCGGCGCCCGTGCCGTCACCCGCTCGCCCTCCGCCGCAAGGCCGGTCGCCTTGCGGTCCAGAATTTGCGGCTTGAGGCCAAGCGAGATCAGCAGTGACGAGGACACATAGACCGACGAATAGGTTCCCACAACGATCCCGAGCAGCATCGCCGCCGAGAAGCCACGCAGCACATGCCCGCCAAAAATCAGCAGCGCGCCCAGCGCCAGCGTGACCGTCAGCGACGTCATGACCGTGCGCGGCAGGGTTTCGTTGACCGACAGATCGATCAGCGCTTTCATGTCCATCTTGCGGTACTTGCGCATATTTTCCCGGATACGGTCGTCGATCACCATCTTGTCGTTGATCGAATAGCCGATGATCGTCAGCACCGCCGCGACGATATTGAGATCGAATTCGAGCTGCGTAATCGCGAAAAAGCCCAGCGTCATCAGCACGTCATGCATGATCGCGACGAAGGTCGACACACCGAACTGCCACTCGTATCGAAACCAGCTGAAAATCGCGATGCCGACCACCGCCAGCATCACGGCCAATATGCCATTCCAGATCAGCTCGTCCGAAACCTTGCCGGACACCGCGTCATAGCGACTGAAGCTCACACCGGGATATTCGGCCTTGATCGCGCCCTGCACCTTGGCGACCAGCGCGTTCGTCGCGCCCTCGTCGCTGCTCTCCGGCAAGGGCAACCGGATCGAGACGGTGCGCGGGTCGCCGAACTGCTGCAAGGAAACGTCCCCGACATTCAGCCGGTCGATGTCCTTGCGCACCCGGTCCAGCGGAGGCGGGCTGTCAAACTTCGCCTCCATCATCAAGCCGCCCACGAAATCCACGCCGAGGTTGAGGCCGCGCGCGCCCACCGCCGCGACGGCAAGAATCGTCAGCAGCACCGTCAGCGCGAACGCGATCTTGCGGACCGCCACAAAACCGATGTTGGTATTGTCGGGGACGAGCTTGAGGAGACGCATGGACTTTCAGTTCCTCATCAAATGGTAATTTCGGTCGGACGCGTGCGCCGCAACCAATTCACGACGATCATCCGGGTGAAGGTCACGGCCGTGAACACCGATGTCGCGATACCGATCAACAGCACGATGGCGAATCCCTTGACGGGTCCGGATCCCAGCACCAGCATGATGCCGCCGGCGATGGCGTGGGTGACGTTCGCCTCGAAGATCGTTCGGCTGGCTTCCTTGTACCCGAATTCGACCGATTGCATGACGCTCCGGCCGCGTCGACGCTCTTCACGGATGCGTTCATAGATTAGCACGTTCGCGTCTACCGCCGTACCGATGGTCAGCACGAAACCGGCAATTCCCGGCAGCGTGAGCGTTGCGTTCAGCAGGCCCATGACCCCCAGGATCACGAAGATATTGATGACCACGGCGATGTTCGCATACATGCCGAACCGGCCATAGCTGACCAGCATGAAGAGGATAACGCCGAGCGCCGCAATGCACGAGGCGATGATGCCCGCCCGGATCGAGTCCGCACCAAGCTGCGGCCCGACGGTGCGTTCCTCGATCACCTTGAGCGCAACCGGCAGCTTACCTGATCGCAGCGCGATACCCAGCTGATTGGCGCTTTCCACCGTGAAGTTACCGGAAATCTGCGCCGACCCACCCAGGATGGGCTCATTGATATTCGGCGCCGACAGCACCTTGCCATCGAGGATGATCGCAAACGGGCGGTTGACGTTCTCCGTCGTCACCCGGCCGAACTTGCGCCCTCCGGCACCGTTGAAGCGGATGTTGACCACCGCCTGGTTGCCGTTCTGCGTATCGAACCCTTGCGTCGCGTCGGTCAGCTCGTCGCCCGACACCATCACCTGCCGCTTGACGGCAATCACCGGTATACCGGACGGATTGCCGGGATAGGGCAGGATCTCGCTACCCACCGGCGCACGCCCCTGTGCGACCTCGGTCGGATCCGCCGTCGTATCCACCAGCTTGAACTCGAGCTTTGCGGTCTGCCCCAACAGGTTCTTGAGCGCGCCCGGATCCTGAAGGCCGGGTACCTGCACCACGATGCGGTTCGTACCCTGGCGGATGATCGTGGGTTCGCGCGTGCCCAGCTCGTTGATGCGCCGGTCGATCACTTCCTTGGCGACGTCCATCGCCTGATTTACCGCATTGTCGATACCTGCTTCGGTCGGCGTCAGCACGATGGTGCTGCTGTCCACAACCTCGACATTGAAATCGCGCTGGCCGGTCATGCCCGCGCCCTGTGTCAGCGGGCGGATACGCTCCACGGCGGCGTCAACCTGCGCCGCATTGCGCACCATGAAGCTCAGCTTGCCATTCTGGCTGGAAATATCGCCGATCGGGATTTTGCTGTCGCCCCGGCGAAGCTCGGTGCGGACCTGCTCTTCCATGTTGACGAGACGCATCTTGGCAATGTCCGCCGTGCTTGCTTCGAGCAGCAGATGGCTTCCCCCCGAAAGGTCGAGGCCCAGATTGACCCGCGTCTGCATAGCGCGGGGCAACTGGTTGAAAACGCGTTCTGGCAGGAATGTCGGGATCGCGAAGGCCAGACCCAGCAGGATCGTAAGCGAGATGAGCCAGATCTTCCAGCGGGGAAAGTCGAGCATCGGATCAATCGTTCGCGGGCTTGGCGGATGCGGGATCGATTACCTCGCTCAGCGTAGACTTCACCGCGCGCACCTTGACGTTGGGCGCCAGTTCCACCTCGACAAAGGCATCCTCCACCTTCGTTACCTTGCCGACCAGACCACCGCCGGTGACCACCTGATCATTGCGCTTCACAGCGTCGATCTTTGCCTTGTGCTCCTTCATCCGCTTGCTTTGCGGGCGGATGATCAGGAACCAGAACACCACGAAGATCAGCGCCAGCGGCAGGATCTGCACCAGCAGACCCGATGTGCCGCCCGGTGCGGCCGCAGCAGTCTGCGCAAAGGCCGGTGTTACAAACATGAAAACACTCTTTCATCATGCGTCGTACTGCGATGAGGCAGCACGGAGGTCAGAAGGCGCGCGGCTAACACACATCATGCCGGATACGCAACGGGCAACAGGCGATTGCCGCGCGGCGGGACCGAAAATCCCGCGAAATATGCGCACCCGATTGCGCCGCCCCACGCCGTGTTCTTCTAGGACCGATGGGGCTTGCAACTTCCACCCGATCAGCCTAAACGCCGCCCCTCGGTCGGGACGTAGCGCAGCCTGGTAGCGCATCACACTGGGGGTGTGGGGGTCGGAGGTTCGAATCCTCTCGTCCCGACCAAAAATACCAAGAATTTTCAATGGGTTACATGGGCAGCGAAAGCTGCCCATGTCCGTGAGTGCGCGCTGTGTAAGAGAGGTGTAAGAATGCGCCCCTATGCGGCTGGCCTTAAAGAGGCTGCGGCATATCGAAGGATGTAAGGCTTCTCGTCGGGCTTGCCCTCGGGAAAGTCATCTCCGAAGAAAGCGATGTAGCAATCGTACATGCCCAACTCGCCGTCTTTCCAGCAATGAACAACAATTCCGTATTCCGGCGTGGGCACGTCGGCTCCATCCCAGTGGTTGTCTAGTCGCACCTTAGTGCCTGGTTCGACATAACGATCTTCACGTTCACCCCAATCCATTCGCGCCTCCGTTAAGATAACGATTTTCTATACACTGGAGCCCGTCAAATAAAGGACACAGCAACGCCCCGCACCCAAAGGCGCGAGGCGCTGCACAGCGTCAGGCAGGTAGGAGTGCCCCCCTCGCTGCAGTGAAGCCGAAGGGTTGCCCGACCCAATAACCACAACGCCTAGACGAAGGCGATATGCTTGTTGAACGGCATTTCCCGAATCCGCTTGCCGGTCGCAGCGAAGATGGCATTGGCAAGGGCGGGTGCGGCCGGTGGAACGGGAGGCTCACCGATGCCCTTGATCTCTCCGCCATTTTCGAGGCCCTGGACGATGATCTCCGGACATTGGTGCAACCGCATTGCCTCATGCGCGTGATAATTCTCCTGCTGGATCTGTCCGTTGGAATAGGTGATCTCGCAGTTCATCGCGTGGCCAAGGCCCCACACGACGGCGCCCTGCACATGGTTCTCGAAATTGACTGGATCGACGATCCGACCCACCTCCGCAGCGACATAGACCTTTTCGATCTTGACTCCTTCCGGAGTGGCCAGCACTTCGATCACTTCGGCGACGGGCACACCAAACGCGGTGACCATGGCGACACCGCGACCACGGTTCGGCCCCAGTGCCGATCCCCATTTCGACATTTTAGCGACCGCCTCCAGCACCCGGCGGGCCGAAATGTCGTTCACCAGCCGTAGCCTTTCCGCCATCGGATCGGCGCCAGCAGCGTGGATCAGCTCGTCGAGAAACGCGTCGGCAAAGAAACCGGATGTGGACGCGCCGACCGAGCGCCAGGAACTCGTCGGTACGATTTCGGGCACGGCATAGGCGGTGACCCGGAAATTGGGGATATTATACGGCATGTCCCACGCGCCGGCGGCCAACATCAGATCGGGGCCGGGCACCGGCATACCCAGCCGCTTGGTATAGGATCGCGCAGCCGACACGGCGGCGATAGGAAGATCGTAGCTCTCCACTCGTCCGTTTTTCACGGATCCGCGTGGGCGGGCCATCGATATCTGGCGTGGATAGTCGTGCACAAAATCCTCCTCGCGCGAGAAGGTCAGTTTGATCGTCTTGTTTTTCATCTGCCGACCGATTTCGGCGGCAAGGATGATATAATCGAATTCGAGCCGATGGCCGAAGCTGCCACCGGCATATTGATTATGCAGACGAACTCCCTCGACGGGGAGCCCGGTTACTTCGGCAATCTTCTGCTGAGCCACGCCGGGCGCCTGATGGGATGTCCAGATATCGACCCTATCGCCTGTCACCCTGATGACGGCATTGAGCGGCTCCAGCGGCTGGTGGGCGACATAGGGCGCACGATATTCAGCCGAGACGATCTTCTCCTGCTTCATCGCCTGGGCGACATCACCGTCGTTGCGCCATTCCTTGTCCAACCGCTCTTCAGTAAACGATCGGCCGACCTCCTTCCAATGCTCCGCTTGCTCAGGCGCCTTGGATGCCGCCCATTCGAAGATGATCGCGTTCGCCGCCTGGAAAGCCCGCCAAGTATTGTCCGCAATCACAGCCACACCGTTGGGAATGTCCAAAATACGTTTCACGCCACGCATCTGTTTTGCAGCGGAAGCGTCGTAGCGAACGAGGCCAGCGCCGATGCGGGGGCTGACCTTCACCGCCGCGTACAGCATATCCTCGAAGTCCACGTCGATGCCGTAGATTTGTGTGCCGGTCGACTTCGCAACGATATCGAGCCGCTCCATCGGCTTGCCGATCAGCCGCCATTGCGAGGGAGGACGCAGCGTCACCTGTGTGACGGCCGGGATCTTCGCCGCCTCCTTTGCAAGGTCCGTATACGGGATTTTCGATCCGTTCGGCAGGATGACCGCCCCCGCAGCCGTCCGCAAACGCGCGACCGGTATCTGGGTCCGGTTCGACGCCGCCTGTTTCAGCGTTTCCCGGGCGACTGCCCCCGCCGCGCGGAGCTTGTCGAAGCTGTCCGCAGTGGAGCTTGAGCCCCCGGTGGACTGCATTCCCATGACTTTCACCGCGGCACCCATGACGCCGCGCATGGCCTCCGCCTCGAAACCGTGATCGGTCGATCGAAAGGGAACGGTGTCGTTCGCCATCGCCGTGTTGTAATAGGCCGGACTGGGCTTGCCGGACGCGGTGGTGAACTGGCCGAGTTCCAGATCGAGTTCCTCGGCAATCAGCGCCGCCTGCATCGAGGCCACGCCCTGCCCCAAATCAACATGGGGCGTGATCAGCGTAATGGTCGTCGGCGAAATCTTGACCCACGGGTTGAAGGTCGCTTCATCGGCGCCCAGATCGTCCAGCAACGGATTGTCGTGGGGCTTGCGCACGACGTAATAGCCAAACGCGACGCCCCCCGCCACGGCAATCGATCCCACAAGAAAGGCGCGGCGGCCAAAGGTCCGAAGTTTGCTTTTGGACGCCGGTTTCTGCGCCTCGGTTTCGGTCGATGAATTCATCTCAGCGCTCCGCCATTTTCGCCGCAGCCGATTTCACTGCGGCGCGAATCCGTGAATAGGTCCCGCATCGGCAAAGATTGGGCGACATCGCTTCATCTATCTCCGCATCGGTGGGCCGGGGATTTTTCTCCAGGAAAGCGGCGGCCGTCATGATTTGCCCGGATTGGCAGTAGCCGCACTGGGCGACCTGCTGCTCGATCCAGGCCTGCTGCACGATGTGATGGGCGACGGGCGTACCCAGCCCTTCAATTGTGGTTATGTTCCGGTTTTCAGCCTGTTTGACCGGAATGGAACAGGAGGGCACCGCCTCGCCGTCGATGTGGACGGTGCACGCGCGGCAGAGCGCCATGCCGCAGCCATATTTCGGCCCTTTGATTTTCAACTCGTCGCGCAGGACCCAGAGCAAAGGCATGTCGTCTTCGACATCTACGAGATGGGCCGTGCCGTTGACGGTAATTTTCAACGATGGAATCCTTTGCTGAATTCAGGAATTTACAGGACCAGACTGGCCGTTCACCGGGTAACCGAATTCAATCCTGTTCGCGCACCTTGGTCGGAACCTTCCCAACATCGTCAACGCGATGCCGGGAAGGTCCGGGCCAAGCCGTTCTTAGAAATTTACGCCAGCCTTGACGCCCCAGAGACGACCGACGCCTTCGGTAACGTTCACCGCACCGAGGGCCGCCGCCGAGGTGGGCTCGACAAACGACGCCCAGCGCTGGTTAAACACGTTGGTCACGAACGCTTGGAAGTTATATTTCCCATCCGCCGAGGCCCACAGCACCCGCAAATTCGTGAGGATGTAGGCTGGGTCATCGGCCAGAGGGTCTCCCGTGACCGAATAGTTGCGCCGGGAAAGGGCGTTCGCTTCGGCTTGCAGGGTGAAACGCCCCATATCCCCGGCCGGGATATGGTACGCCGCTGTTCCGTTAAACGTCCACTTCGGCGTGCCGAGAAGATGCTTGCCCTTAAGCGGGATCGCGGCGCCGAACCCATCGACGACCGTCACGTTCGACTTTACGATCTTGTTGTGCAGCCAACCGGCGGCCAAATTGATATCAAAGCGATCGCTGGGACGGAATGCCACTTCCGTCTCGAGGCCCCACACCTCTGCATCACCCACGTTAACGAAGTTGAATACAGCGGTGTTGGACGCCGGGTTTAAGACCGGCACGCTGATCTGCTTGCCTTTGTACTGATAGAAGAATGCTGCCGTGTTGATCGACAATTTACGGTCGAACATCCGCGTCTTCAGGCCAAGCTCCCAGGAGTCGAGAACTTCCTGGCCGACCGGCCCCGTCAGCAGCGCATTTGCGCGCTGGGCGGCGGCGCGTAATTCAGGGGTCGGAAAGATTGTAACGCCTGTGGGATTGAAGCCCGCGTTAAAACCGGCACCCTTGATGCCGCGTGAGAAGCTAAAATAGGAGCTCAGGTCATCGGACGGCTTCCAGGTCAGACTGATTTTACCCGTCATGTCCCGCGAGTTGGATGTCACCGGAAATCCATTGGCGATCATGTAGCTGCGAACATCCTGGAAATCGCCGAAATTGTCAGACGTTATTGCATTTTTGAGATCGCGCTTGTCGCCGGTGTACCGCGCGCCGATGCTAAGTGTGAACTGCTCCGCGATCCGGTTATCCAGCTGGCCGAACAAAGCATAGGAGCGGGAGTCAACGGTTGCGGTGGCCAGCTGTTGGACGAACGGCTGCCCAGGGAAACTGACCTCGGTCCGCTGGCGGTGAAATTTGTGATCCGTGTAGTAGAACGCACCGACGACCCAATCGAACGACTCGGTCGTCCCATTGAGCCGAATTTCCTGGCTGACCTGGTGCGACAGATTAAACCGGGGCACCCGAATGACCGGATCAACACCGATCGTCGGTGAGGCACGCCCTGCCTCGATCCCCTGACTGAAGCGGCTAAACCCATAGTTTGTGATCGAGGTGAAGGTCGCCCAGTCGAAATCGTGGGTCAGCTTTCCGGTAATAAGCCCCGACTTACCGGTGGCCGCAAGCAAGCTCGACGGCAAGCCCACTGCACCTTGGCTGGCAACCCGGCGTGGATGCGGAGCACCGCCCAGAACCTGCGCGATTTCCCAGCATGCTCCGTCCATAACCTGCTTGGGCGCACATTGATCGGCACGGGAATAACCCGCCTTCGGACCGGTGCCAGGCTTGAGACTGCCAAGAAGGTTACCAGGATCGATCTCCGAGTGGGTTTCCGAATACTCGCCGATAAGACGGAAGAGTGTCTTTTCGCTCAGGTCCACGTCGATGGTTGCGCGCCCGCCCCATACGTCGCGCGCTCCGAGCTTCTTCGGTATCCCGCCGGTGCCAGCACCCAGATAATAATTGTTGAAATGGCCGTCATGGCGATCCCACTTACCGGCAACGCGTACCCGAACGCTGTCCGCGATCGGCCCACTGACCGCGCCTTCGAGGATGACGTTGTTGTCCGAGCCGTAGAGCGCGCTGCCATAACCGGCAAACTCGTTCGTCGGCGATGCCGAGATGAAATGAACAAGGCCAGCGGTCGTGTTGCGACCGAACAGGGTACCCTGCGGCCCGCGCAGGACCTCCGCCCGGTGGACGTCGAAGACCTGACCGCTGAGCATGCTCTCATCGCCCAGATACACATCGTCCTTGTAGATCGCCACGGAACTCTCGTTCAGGCGCGACCCCAGGCCATCGCCGGTGACGCCACGGATACTGAAGTTCGGCGTGGAATTCTCGCCGAACGCATAGGAAACCGTGAAACTGGGCACTTGCTGTACAATCGCAGGGATACTGCCGACATTGGCCTCCTGAAGCTTGGAGCCACCAATGGCCGTCACAGCCAGCGGTACGTCGATAAGCGACTGTTCACGCTTCTGCGCGGTGACGACGATTTCCTGGATGTCCTGCGCCTGCGTCGGTGCCTGTGCGTGCGCCGGTGATGCGACGGCGAACATGGCCATGGCCAAGGCTCCTACCGATGCGTTCGCAAGAACGAGCGCCTTCGGACCATATAAGCACAATGCGTTTTCTACCTTCATTTCCTGTCCTCCCCATTTGACGTGTTATAATCGATGTCATTCGCCCATTTTGCTGGTCTTCCCGCGCAGCGTGGCATGGGCAAACGACAGGTAACTCCGTTATCCGCAGCTCCTATTTCACGGGTGCGTGTTTCCGTTTTTGCTCTTCCTGAAAGGCATCCCTGGCCCGCCCCGCGATGTATGCGCGGATCGCCTCCACATCGGCGTCCTTCAGCCAGGCCGAGAAATTCGGCATACCCGATGTCGCCAGCGCACCGTGGACGACCGCGCGGAACGATTCCCCGTCCTGCAGATAGGGCGTGCGACGAAGATCGGGCGTTGCGCCACCGGATACCGCAGACATGCCGTGGCAACCCAGGCAGTAATGCGAATAGTTGAGCGAACCGGCCTGCAGCATTTCTTCGCTTGCCGCGATCACCGGCGGTTCCGGAGTGGGGTTTTCCACCACCGGCCGTTTCGGAATGGGCGCACCGCCAAGCCGGTAGACGTTGACGCGCGACTTGCGCATGTCGCCCACCTTCGTCGACAGGATCGCACCGGTCAGGTAGGCCGGGGTTCCGAAACTCGCGGTCACCGCCAGATATTGCCTGCCTTTGACCGAATAGGAGATCGGTCCTCCAAAGGCAGGCGCACCATTGTCAATATCCCACAAGATGGCGCCGGTGCGGGCGTTATAAGCCCGCAGCCTTCCATCGACGGTGCCCTGGAAGACAAGGCCGCCAGCTGTCGCGAGCGTGCCGCCATTGTCGATGCCAGGCAGCGGCACACGCCATGCCTCCTTCTGCTGCACCGGATCCCAGGCAAGCAGATACCCCTTCAGCAGCTTGCGTATCATTTCGCGAGCAGCGGGACCCTCCGGGAAGGCGGTGTAGGCCGTACCGGTGTTGTAGCTGCCTTCCCGATGCACGAAGGCCGGGTCAGCGGCATAATGCACCGGAGCGTCACGAACCGGGATATAAACGAGCCCGGTCTGGCGAGACATGGACATCGGATGCCAGTTATGGCCACCCCAACCGGACGGCGAGACCAGGAAGGGCGCAGATTGGAAGCGCGCTTCGGGATTTTCGATAGGGCGGCCGCTCTTCGGATCGACGCCCGTCGCCCAGCTCACCGGCACAAAGGGCTTAGCCGAGATCAGCCCGCAATTCGTGCGATCGATGACATAAAAGAAGCCATTCTTGGGTGCGTGGAGCAGCACGCGACGGTCACTGCCGCCGATCTTGAGCGTGGTCAGGATCATGGGCTGTGTCGCGGTAAAATCCCACGTCTCGCCGGGCGTTTCCTGATAATGGCATTTATAGGCGCCGGTATCGGGATCCACGCCCAACACAGACGAAAGATACAGATTATCGTTGTTCCGGCCGGGTATCGACGGCGAACGAAGTTCCCTGTTCCATGGCCCGCCATTGCCGGTACCGATCCACAGCGTGTTGGTTTCCTTGTCGAAGACCAGCGCATCCCAGGATGCGCCGCCACCGCCCGACCGCAGCCATTCGCCAGCGGCCGTGTTCCAGGTCTCCAGAGCGCGATCGCGGACTGAGTCCGAGGCCGCCCCGTCTGGCCCCTTCGGATTGGGGGTAATATAGAAGCGCCAGCGCAACTTCCCGGTTTCGGCGTCATAAGCGCTTACGAATCCGCGCACGCCATATTCGGAACCACTGTTGCCGATATAGATCAAACCGCGCGCGGCGCGCGGCGCACCGGTAATCGTATAGGGCTTCGATCGGTCGAGAGTGACCTGTTCCCAGACCTTGCGCCCATTGCGCGCATCGATCGCCACAAGCCGACCATCAAGCGTTGCTACATAAACCTTGCCGTTCCAGACGGTGACGCCACGGCTAATCGCGTCGCAGCAGGCCTTCGTGCCCGTGATACGGGGGACTTCGGGGTCATAAACCCACAATTCCTTTCCGTTGGTTGCGTCGATGGCGTGAACGATGCTCCACGCCGACGTGATGTACATGACCCCGTCCACGACGATCGGCGTCGCTTCCACGCCGCGCGATTCCCGCATTTCGTAGCTCCACGCAACGCCGAGCTTCGAAACATTCTGCCTATTGATGGCACCCAGCGGAGAATAGCGATCCTCGTTGAAAGTTCGGCCGTGCGTCATCCAGTTGGCGGGATCGGCATCCGCCTGCTCGAGCCGCGCTTGATCCACCGCAGCAGGGCGACGCGGGTTCGTGGCGGAGATCAGGGAAAAGGCACCTGCAGCGAGCGCCATTGGCGCCACGACGCCATACATCACTCTTTTGATATTCCCCTCCCCATTTTGTTGACATTTAATGTCCCTTAGCGCTTAAGGTGCCTGATATGTCATAGGCTGTCAACCGACAAAAATGGCGGGCGGAAGCGGAAACGAGTTCCCGCTCTTGGCGGAATTCCGGCGCAAAGAGCCTTTTGCGTTACGCAGAAACAGCTCGCGAATGAGGACGAGGTGAAGATGAAAATACTCATGTTCGGACGGGGCGCCGTCGCCTCGCTCTATGGCTGGGCACTGGAGACGGCGGGCCACGAAGTCGACTTCTACGTTCGTCCCGGCCGCATCGCTACGCTCCCGTCAACACTGACGCTCGACATTTACGATCCTCGACAGAAGAAGCCGGATCGGCTCGTTACCGGTCCATGGCGCTCGCGCCTGAGGGAGGATCTGCCTGTCGATCACGATTATGACCTCATCTTTATCTCCATTCACGAACATCAGTTTGCGGAGGCCGCGTCGTTTCTTTCGACCCGCGCGGCGCACGCCACAATTTTTGTTGCAACAAACTTCTGGGGCGACCCCCAAAAGGCCGCAGCCCCACTGCCGCAACAGCAGCTTGCTTGGGGTTTTCCGTCTGCTGGCGGCGGTATCAACGACGCGGGTGTCTTGCGCGGCGGTTTCCTCAAGGCGATGACCTTCGGCACGTTCGGGACCGAACCGAACGAGCGCGAACGCGCGGTGCGCGCGCTGTTCCAAGATGCCGGGTTCACCATAAAGGAGAACCGCGATTTCCGCGCCTGGCTGTGGACCCATTTCGCCAATCATGCGGGCTTTTCAGGCCAGATTCTCCGCGCTGGCTCCATGATCAAGCTGATGACCGATCCGCACCAGGCCAAGGAAGCGATCCTCAACATCCGTGAGGCAGCGAAGGTATTGACCGCGCGAGGCGTGGATGTGACCAAGCAGGGCGAGTATACGCCATTTCGTATCCTGCCGGCCTGGCTGCTTGCCCGATTGTTGCCGCTTGCTTTTCGTTCGAATCCCAGCCTCGGAGCGATGGCGGCGGGGCACACGAGGCCGGATGAAATCCTGCAGTTTTATTATGACTTCATGGCGAACAGACTGGGCGTAAGGCTGCCGCGCATGGAAGCTTTACAGTCGCCCTCGAGTCCGGCGAACTGATGCGCTGATAGAGGAGTATCCGGCATGGCCAAGCTGCTGATTGCGGGTGCGACAGGACTGGTCGGCCGGCACGCCCTGCTCCAGGCGCTGGCCGACGACCGCGTGACGCAGTTGGTCGCACCCACGCGGCGACCGCTTGCCGCGCATCCCAAACTCCTGAACCCGCTGATCGACAGCAATCATTTGCCGCTCGATGCGCCATGGTGGGCGGTCGACGGCGCCCTGTCCGCACTCGGCACGACCCGGGCAAAGGCGGGATCCGCCGCCGCGTTTCGCGCAATCGACTTCGATTATACACTGGCGATCGCGCGCCAGCTGCGCGAAGCGGGGGTAAAGCGTTTCGCGCTTACGTCATCGATGGGGGCCAATGCGCGTTCGCGCAGTTTCTACCTGCGCGTCAAGGGTGAGATCGAGGAGGCCATCGCGCAGCTGGGCTTTTCCTCCTACACGATCATCCGCGCTGGCCCGCTCGGTGGCGAGCGGGACGAAAGCCGCTTTATCGAACGGCTCATGGGCGGTTTTCTGAGCCGTGCGGGACCGATCCTCCCGCCGAGCATCCGGATCAACCCGGCATCCGCGGTTGCGGCGTTTCTTATCGATGCAGCCCTGTCGGGTGCCGCGGGTCAGCACCTCATCGGGTCTGCCCAGATTGCACGGTCTGGTCTCTAGGCCTGCGTGCCCTTGCAGACAAAAGAGGAGAGTGGAAATGACCGATAGTATCGTCGCAGAATGGGAAACCCCGATAGCGAACGCGCCCGACTGGACAGGCCGCATGATCGATCTCGACAGCCATGAGATGATCCCGATGGAAATGTGGAGCACCTATTTCGGCGACGCCGGGCAACGCTATGCGGATCTGCAGATGCTGGCCCTGATGGCCCCCGGCAATTCGCTGAAGCGCCCTGACCTGACAGGCGATATGGAGCCTATTTCTTACGAGAATGTCTGGGTCAAGAAAGGCCCAAGTGCTCCGAGCGGCATCGACCTGAACCGGCGTGTCGAGGTTATGGACGCAATGGGCATCGAGCGGCAACTGGTCTTTCCGAGCTTTGCGCTGGTCGCGCTGTTGCTGGCCTCCAACCCGGAAGCACACCGTCTACTGGGGTTTGACCCGAGCGGCCTGGATCTTCGGCAACTGGGCAGTGAAGGCTGTGATGCTCACAATCGCTGGGCGGCCGCGATCACGGAGAGCAGCGAAGGCAGAGTGCGCCCGGTCAGCATTATCCTCCCTGACGACATCGATGGCATGATCCGACAAGCGGAGGAGCAGATCGACTATGGCGTCCGCGCGATGCTCCTGTCCGCCGGGCTGCCCCCCGCCAACACATCACCCGCCGATCGTGCGCTCGATCCCTTCTGGGCCCTGCTGGCCAGCCACAACATCCCCCTCACCTTCCATCTCGGCAGCGAATCTGCGCTACTCGCCTCGATGGCCTGGTCGAACGCACCGGAATTCAATCCGTCGCCGAAATCCAGCCTGGAGTTCCAGGTCGAACCCTATCGGACGGCGACGCTCAATTTCTGCTATGAGAATTATCTTACGACCATGGTGCTCGGCGGCGTTTTCGAACGGCATCCCGGTCTGGTCGTCGGTGTCGTGGAGGCAACGGCGCATTGGGTAGGACCTTTGGCCGAGCGCCTCGATATCGTTGCCAGTCAATTCCAGGAGCGGCTAGCGGGCACGCTGCGCATGGAGCCATCCAAATATCTGGCGCGGAACGTGCGGGTAACGCCCTTCCCGTTCGAGCCGATCGATCGCTACTTGCGGGTTTATCCAGATATGGCGAGTGTCTATTGCTTTGCCACCGACTTCCCTCATGTCGAAGGCGGTCAGGAATCGCACAAGACCTATGCCGCGATGCTCAGCGCTTTCGACGAGAATATCCAGCGCGGCTTCTTCCGTGACAATGGCATGCTTCTGACACCCGACTAAGAAAAGCGGGAGGTCGCCATCCATCCTGCATGGGAACCGAGCGATCGCCGTCGTGCGTTCAGGGGAGAAGAAGGATCAGTCGTCGAACGAGGGATAGGGACCCATGGTGAGCAGCAACAGGCCGCTCGCCAAGAACAGCGGAATGATCATCCACAGCACAAGCACATAGGACTTGGTTATGTCATAGACCAGGCTGGCGAAAGCTGGACCAACGCCGATACCGATCGTCAGCAGTCCGACGATGATCCCGAACAGCGCCCCGAAGTTTTTTACCCCGAAATAACGTGCTGAAAGATAGGCGATCACGTCGACCTCGGCCCCCATCGCTAGGCCGAAAATCAGTACGGCAAGGCTCGCAAACAGCGGCGAAGGCCCTAGGCCGAGGAACAGCAGGCAGGTGGCGATGGGCAAGCAGGCCATCATGGCGCCGACGACACGGGCGTTGAAGCGATCGAGCAAAAAGCCGCCGCCGAAGCGCCCGATCAACTGGGTGATGCCCACGAGGCCTGCGGTCGCCGCCGCAGCGGCCTTGGTCATGCCGAGTGACGCGAGGATGGGGACGAAATTGATCATCAACGCGAGGCTCGCGATCGACATGCAGATCGCGACCGTCGCCAACCGGACAAAGGCGCGCGAACGCAGACCGTCCCTCAGCGAAAAACCCGTCAGCGCCCGTGTCTTTGCCGTGCGAGAACCCGACATCGAACCGCTGGGCCTTATGTCCTTAACGCTGCGGAAGACGAGAAAGGTGACGGGAAAGGCAATCAGGCCGGCCAAGGACCCCCAGATGATGTAAGCCGCCCGCCACCCGAAAGTATCGACAAATGCATTCGTGACGACGGGAGCGATGATCGCGATCACGCCAATCGCACCCATCGACACCGCGATCGCCAGCCCCCGGCTCGCAACGAACAATGTTGAGATCGCCGTGACCCAGACGGTGGGATTGAGGCACAGCACGCCCAGCGCAAGGGGTAACCAGAGAAGCCACCAGCTCCATATCGATGACTGAGCCAATCCGAGGCAGGCGAAGGAGACACTGTAGACGACGATGCCTGTCAGGGCGATGCGTCGGGGACCGAACCGATCGATCGCAATGCCCACCACGGGCGACAACGGCAAGGTCAGCAGTGCGACGATCAGCAGGCCCGAGGTGATTTGCGTACGCGACCAGCCGAACTCCGCCTCCAACGGCGCGATCATCACGCCCATCGACTGCAGATAGATCTGCGCGATGGCGCAGCCGATCGCCGCCGCGGCAACAACCGGCCAGTGCTCGCGCCATTCTCTCATTGCGCTCGTCTGGGTCACCATATCGTCACTCCGTCGGCAACAGGGATAGTCGGCCGCCGGGTTCACGCGATGCCGAACGAGCGTAGAAGGCGTACTGGTGCCCGAGCCTGCTTCGGCACGGGGCAAATCTCTGATGGAACCGCGCTATGACGGCAGCCCCCAGGGGCTGGGGTCATCACGACCGCGTCCGACTATCCCTCGCTTGGAAAGGCCGGTTCCAGCAATGCGAACGACGCTAGAAAGTGGCAAGGACCGTTTCGGTGTGCTCAACCTCGGGCGTTCCCATCAGAAAGGGACCGACCAGCGCGAAATATTCCTGCGCCTGCGGGGAATCGCGAAACGCGTGGTGATGGGCGACGCTCTCCCAGCGCGACATCACCCGATAGCGCGTGGGATTCTGAATCGACCGGTGCAGCTGCACGCCGTAATTGCCCGGCACACCCGAGATGGCGGAGGCTTTCTCGACAGCCGCTTCGAATTCCTGTTCGGTGCCCGGCTTGATTTCAACGGTGGCGATTTCGGTGATCATGGTAGCATCCTGTCCTGACGGTTATGGAATGGGAAGAGCTCAGAGTATTCCGTGGCGCGTAAGCGTGGCAGCAACGACATCCTCGAGCGGAGTGGACGGCCGGCCCAGCAAACGCGCAAGATCGGTGCTTTCCGTGTACCAATGTTCCGCCTGCACAGCATCGGCAGCCATCTCGGCCATGGCGGGCGGCAAGCCCATCTCGACGAGGCTCGCGGCGTATTGCGCTGGCGGCACATCCTCATAGACGAGCGGTTTGCCTGTCAGGCGCGAAATCGCGGCGGCAACGTCCGCCATCGTGAAGGGAGCGCCGCCAAGCTCGTACACCTTGTCGCCCGGCGTATCGGTGGTCAGAGCCGCCGCAGCGGCTTCGGCAAGATCGCCACGGCTTGCGCCGGACATCTTGCCAGGGCCGACCGCATTGATGATCTTGCCCGCCGCAAGCGCGGCCGGGATGTTCCTCATGTCACCCGCATAGGTTTCGATATAGGTGGCATTGCGCATGAAAATGTACCGCAGCTTCGATCGGCGGATCAGTGCCTCGGCTTGCTTGTGCTCGTCACCCAGACGCAGCGTGCTGGTATCGCCGTTGACGAAGCCCGCATAGGCGACGACGCCAACCCTCGCCTCGCTGGCGGCTGTCACGGCCCGCTCGATCTGCTCGAACCGCCGACCGATCGAGGCCGATGGGATAAGCAAAAGCTTGTCCGCACCAGCAAAGGCAGCCCCCAATGTCTCGGCTTGGTCATAGTCCGCGTGACGCACCTCCACACCCTGCGCCGCGAGATCGGCGACGGCGTCGGGCCGACGCACCGCCGCCACGATCTGCGGACCAGCCACGCCCCGACGCAGGAGCGATTCGACGACCAGCCGCCCGTACCGGCCCGAAGCGGACGTAATGACGATCATGTGATTATCCCGCTCTGATCAAGCCGTGAAAGGGCGCACATCGAAAGGCCCTCGGGGCAGGCATGGCCGTGCTTTGTGCCTTTCCCGGCAGCGTGATATTGGGGCACTTGATGTCCATCCACGGTTCGCAGCTCCACATTTCCGGGCATCGTCGGCCCGTCCTTTTGCATCGTCGCCCGTCTGATTGTCCGTATATGCCGCTTGTGTCAACAACTGACATATCAATCTGTTTGTGAGACAGCTGCCGTTGACCATTCTGGCCGAAATTTTATGACCCGAGCCAGCGCCCCCAGAACCCCGCTATGATGGGAAAGAAGGCATTCACGGCGTCGCACGTGTGGGTCGAAAGTCGCCTCTGATCACCAGGACGCGTGGCTTGGATCACACAGCATCAACGCGCTGCGTCACTGCTTCTAGAGACGAAGCCGGGTTTGGTTCAGGCCGGGATGAGGGTCGCCATGGCGCGGCCCAGGGCTTCCGCAAAGGAACGTTTGGCGCCGCTCGCGTCCCACGAGCACTGTGCGGCGACGAAACACCCAAACGCCGCCGCAGCCAGAGCATAGGGAGCAGGATCATCAACGGCATAGGGTTTGCCGTTGGCTTTCGCCCGCTCGATCAATATCTCGATAACCTTGCCCTGCAACGGCTGCAGCTTTTGCAGATAGCTCGCAAAAAGCGCCGGGTTGTCGAAGACGATATGGATCGATTCGGCGACGGATCGATGATCGGGTCCGTCGGCCTCATAGACAGCAGACCCCAGCATCTCGCGAAGAGAATCCCATGCCGGCTCGTCGGTGGGCCGCGAACGCAGACAATCGAGCATCTCGCCCGCAACATAATCGAATTTGCCGAGAAGTATGTCCTCTTTCGAGGTGAAATACCGGAAGATGGTCCGCTGGGACATGCCGACAACGGCCGCAATATCTTCTACCGTGGTGTTCCCGTAACCCTTTTTGGCAAACAACGCCTTTGCCGTATCGGCAATTTCGTTCTGAATAATCCTGCGGGTACGGGCTTTCAGATTGACCGGTGCTTCGTTCATGCGCGATATAGTATCTGAAGATGCAGGGTGTGACAACGACAGTCGCGGAGGCTGGAGTCTCCGCGCGGGACGATCTCCGCTCTGGCACGAACATGGCTTATGGTGTGTGCCCAGTAACGCCGTCGTACTCCTTATAATTCTCGTTGTTCTCCGTCAGGCTGCGGTACTCCTGCAATAGGCATTGCGCAGCTGCTTCATCCCCACGGCACGTAAGACGCCGTGCCGACTTTCCTCTGTCCTACATATAACCATATAGGTTAACACGCTCATCGCGCGGGGAGGAACATATGCCTATTACGGACAAAACGGATTCGGTCGCGATGCTGATTGACGCGGTCATTGCGAGGGAGGGCGGCTATGTCGACCACCCTCATGACAGGGGCGGTCCTACGCGCTGGGGGATCACCCAGGCCGTGGCCCGTATGCATGGGTACAAGGGCGACATGCAGGCGCTTCCGCGCGCCGACGCCGTAGCGATCTACCGCCGCCTCTATTGGGAAACTCCGCAGCTTGACGCGGTGGCAGTCCCCGCACCGGGCTTGGCGGCAGAACTGTTCGACACCGCGGTCAACATGGGTCCGGAGACCGCGGTCGGATTTCTGCAGCGTGCGCTCAACGCGCTCAACCGCAGCGGGCGCGACTACGCCGATCTCGCGCTGGATCGTCGGATCGGCCCGGCAACTCTCGCCGCGCTCAATGCCTTTCTCGGAACGCGCGGCGAGAAAGGCGAAGCCGTGCTTATCAAGGCGGTCGAAGCATTGCAGGGTGAGCGATATATCGCTCTCGCCGAGAGCCGTCCCGCCAGCGAAGCCTTTGTCTATGGCTGGATTGCCAACCGCATCGGTTGAACGACATCCCCTCATCAGGAGAAGAAAGCATGTCGATCCTCGCAGGCCTGATCGGCCCCGTCGCCGGGTTGCTGGACAAGATCATCCCCGATCCCAAGGCGCGCGAAACCGCAAAACTCGAATTGCTCAAGCTACAGGGCGGGCAGGAAATGGAGGCCTTGCGCACGCAATTGTCCGCCATCCTGACCGAGGCGCAATCCCCGGATCCCTGGACCAGCCGCGCGCGCCCTGCGTTCCTCTATGTCATGTATGCGCTGCTCTTATGGGCAATCCCGATGGGGTTGATTGCCGGCACCCAGCCCGCCATGGCAGAGGCGATCGCACATGGTATGAACGCCTATCTCTCGGGGATCCCGGAGCCGCTCTATACGCTGTTCGGGACCGGATATCTCGGCTACACGGCGGCGCGCACATGGGGCAAGGTGAAGGGCGTCGACCGTTAGCGAGCGGCGGCACCATTTTAGGTACTGCAAGGCTGTGCCCACACTTTGGCCGTCTATTGTCCAGGGACGACGTACACGGCTTATTCGGCAGCCTGCTCCAGCGTACGGTTCCTGTCCGGGCCATCAACGGAATCCGGCGCGCCGGACAAGGCACGCACCGCTTCGGGTGACGCGGGTTCCCGCGCTAGCACATCGATCGGCTCGCTCGTCTCGATCTCCCGGCCGCCCGTCTCGATATTGAGATCGCGGAACTTGCGGCCCGTCACCAGCACCCGGCTTTCAAAGCTCGAAGTGAAGGCGTTGTAGTCGCTGACCGCGCCATTCAGACGATTGCCAAGCTTCTTGAGCGCGCCCGCCGCGACCGCCAGTCGCTCATACAGTTCTTTCCCCAGATGGCCGATGCGCTTGGCTTCCTCGGCCATCTTTTCCTGCCGCCAGACGGCCTCGACGGTGCGGGCAATCGCGATCAAGTTGGTCGGCGTGGCCAGCAACACCCGCTTGGCAAAGGCATATTCCCAGAGATTGGGATCCTCGTCGAGCGCGGCGGACAGAAAATGTTCGCCCGGCACGAACATGATGACATATTCCGGCGCATCCTCGAACTGCCGGTGATATTCCTTGCGACCCAGCTGCTCGACATGGGTTTTCATCGACAAAGCGTGGCGGCGCAAATGCGCCTGCTTCAGCTCGTCCGTTTCCGCGCTGAACGCGTCCTGATAGGCGTTCAGCGACACCTTGGCGTCGATGACGAGCGCCCGCCCACCGGGCACCTTGATGATGACATCGGGACGAAGGCGTCCCTCCTCCCCCTCCACACTGACTTCGGTGCGAAAATCCGCGTGTTCGGACAGACCGCAATTTTCGAGCACTGTACGCAGCTGCTGTTCGCCCCAGTTGCCGCGCACCTTGGACGCTCCACGCAAGGTGGTGACGATGCGCTGGGCCTCACTCCGCACGGCTTCCTGCCCGATCCGCATCGAATCGATCAGGCCGGTGAGGTTGCCATAGGCCTCCGTCCGCTGCTGCTCGATCTGGCTGATCTTCTGGTCATATTGACGGATGGTTTCGTTGACCGGCTGGAGCAAGGTGCGCAACTGCGCTTCGCTCTTTTCATGCGCCTGACTGAACCGTTGGTCGGCCCGTTCAAGGAAAGCCTGCTGCGCCTGGCCCAACAGCTTCCCGCCAATTTCGCTGAACTGAGCGGATAACTGCTCCTTGGCGTCCGTCAGCGTGCGCAATTGTGCCTCGAAACTCTCCGTCCGCGCCTGAATATCGGACCGCAGCGCCGCCAGCTCACGCAATGCGCCCTCGCGCTCCGCTGTCGCCTGATCCAACCGGTCACGCAGCGCCGCCGCTTGATCCGCGCGCTCTTTTTCCACCGCCAGGTCGCGCAACGCAGCGTTGCGCTGCTCGCCGAGGGCATCAGCCCGTTGGGCCGCGTCCGTCACCTGCCGCCGCAATTCTGCGGTGGATAGGTTCGCCAGCACCCAGCCCAGACCAAGGCCGACGGCGAGCGCGAGGATTATCAGCAGTACGGCAAAGCCATCCATGAGCAGGACAAGACCCCCATTTCCAATCAGAACAAAATGAGAACATACCCGCTAACGCTTTCGCTGGCAAGGGCCCGACTTGGGGCCCCGAGCGTCACGCCGCGCGGCGCGACTTCGTAAGCTTCTTAAGCAGCATCTCCCGTTTCAGACGCGAGAGATGATCGATGAAAAGGATACCGTCGAGATGGTCCATCTCGTGCTGAAGGCAGGTGGCGAGCAGCCCGGTGATCGTTTCCTCATGGATGCGACCCTCGCGGTCCATCCAGCTGGCGCGGACGATCTTGGGGCGTTCCACTTCCGCATATTGCTCCGGCACGGACAGGCAGCCCTCGCTGTAGATCGAGACTTCCGGCGACCCTTCCAGGATCTGCGGGTTGATGAACACACGCGGGTTCTTCACCGCAGGAGCGTTCTCCTCGTCGGATTCCGGTTCCTGCAGGTCGATCACCAGCACGCGCTTGGGCACGCCCACCTGAATCGCCGCGAGACCGATGCCCGGCGCGTCGTACATGGTGTCGAACATGTCATCGATCAGCGTTTGCAGTTCCGCATCGATCGCGTCCACGGGAGTGGAAATCGTGCGCAGCAGTGGATCGGGCGTCTCAAGGATCGGAAGAATGGCCATGGCTTCAAAATATGGGAGGCAGACGGGAATATCAAGCGGAAGGGAACAAAGGAGGGAGATCTATCCCACCGGACGCCGTGCCCGCAGCGCCTGCGCCAGGGTTCCCTCATCCAGATAGTCAAGTTCGCCCCCCACCGGCAGGCCATGGGCGAGCTGCGTAAGGCGCACCGGCAGATTCTCCAGCCGCTCGGCAATGTAATGGGCGGTTGTCTGCCCCTCCAGCGTGGCGTTCATCGCAAGCACTACCTCGTCGATGCCGCCCGCCGACACGCGGGCGATCAGGCTGTCGATCGAGAGATCGTCCGGCCGCACCCCTTCCAGCGCGGACAGGCGCCCACCCAGAACGTGGAATCGGCCCGGAAAGAGGCGGGATTTTTCCAGCGCCCATAGATCCGGCACGTCCTCCACGACGCACAACGAGCGGTCGTCGCGGCGCGGGTCGGCGCAGATGCCACAGGGGTTGGTCGTATCGACATTGCCGCACGTCCCGCAGGTGGCCAGCCGATCATTGACGCCGCCAAGTGCGCGCAGCAGGGGTTCCAGCGCCGTCTCACGCCGCTTCAGCAGATGCAGCACTGCGCGCCTCGCCGATCGCGGACCCAGCCCCGGCAAACGGGACAGGGCCTGCGTCAGCGCATCGATTTCCGGTGAAGCCATGACGTTCACATAGGGGCTTGCACTTGTCCTGCACAAGGGGTTGAGAGGAGACCATGAAGATCATCCTGATGGGCACCCCCGATTTTGCCGTCCCCGCGCTCGATGCGCTGGTCGATGCGGGGCACGAGATCGTGGCGGTGTACAGCCAGCCGCCCCGCCCCGCCGGACGGGGAAAGGCGCTGCGCCCCTCCCCCGTTCACGCGCGGGCGGATGCGCTGGGGCTGAAGGTGCGCACGCCGGTGTCGCTTAAGGACGCAGCCGTGCAGGCGGAATTCGCCGCGCTCGACGCCGATGTGGCGGTCGTCGCGGCCTATGGTCTGATCCTTCCACGCGCTGTGTTGGACGCGCCCCGGCACGGCTGCCTCAACATCCATGGATCGCTGCTGCCGCGCTGGCGGGGGGCCGCGCCGGTCCAGCGTGCGATCCTGGCGGGGGACGATGAGACCGGCGTGATGATCATGCAGATGGAGGCAGGGCTGGATACCGGCCCGGTGCGCGCGAGCTTTCGTACGCCGGTAGACGCCAAGACGGCGGGGGCATTGACGGAGGAGCTGGCCCGCGCAGGCGCTCGGTTGATGGTCGAGGTGCTGGCGGACCTGCCCGCCTATCCGCCCGTGCCCCAACCCGAGGAGGGCGTCACCTACGCCGCCAAGATTGACAAGGCCGAGGCCCGTATCGATTTCACGGTGGGCGCGATTCAGGTCGAGCGGCAGGTGCGCGCGTTTCATCCTGCGCCAGGCGCCTTCTTCCTCTTCCGGGACGAACGGTTCCGGATTCTTGCCGCGCAAATTGCGGATCAAAGCGGCGAACCCGGCATCGTACTCGATGATGCGCTGTGTATCGGATGCGGCGCGAACAGCCTGCGCCCGGTCCTTATCCAGCGCGCAGGCAAAGGGGCAATGCCCGTGGCGGATCTGCTGCGCGGCCTGCCCATCCCGCCGGGCACGCAGCTGTCGTGACGCGCTTCGCTTTCACGGTCGAATTCGACGGCCGCCCGTTCATGGGCTGGCAGCGGCAGGCGCACGGCCCGACAGTGCAACAGGCGATCGAGGATGCGATCCATGCAGTCACCGGCGAAACCGTCACGCTCCACGCAGCGGGCCGGACCGATGCGGGCGTGCACGGCCTCGCCATGCGGGCCCACGGGGACATCGCAAAGGACATGACGCCCTTCCGCCTGATGGAAGCATTGAATGCCCATTTGCGCCCGGCTCCGGTTGCGATCCTCCATTGCACCGTCATGCCGGATGACTGGCATGCCCGCTTTTCCTGCACCGGCCGTTCCTACGTCTACCGCATCACCAACCGGCGCGCGCCGCTGACCTTCGAAAAGGGGCTAGTCTGGCAGGTTTCCCAGCATCTCGACACGGACGCCATGCACGAAGCGGCGCAATTATTGGTGGGAAAGCATGACTTCACCACCTTCCGGTCGGCCCATTGCCAGTCGGCGTCTGCGGTCAAGACGCTCTCGGCGCTGGACGTCGTGCGTGACAGCGAGCAAGTCGCCATTCACGCCCGCGCGCGCAGCTTTCTTCATCATCAGGTGCGTTCGATGGTCGGCTGTCTGGCGCTGGTCGGCATGAAACGGTGGAGCGTGGCGGATATGGGCGACGCGCTGGAGGCAGCGGACCGGTCCAGGCTGGGGCTCAACGCGCCGCCGGACGGGCTGTATTTCGTCGCAGCGGAATACCGCTGAGGTACGCCGAAAACCTGGGCGGGCAACGGCGCGTTAGTCAGAAGGCGGTGCATCACGCAAAGAGCCGTCAGGGTCAACACCAACGTAAGCAACGGAGAGGCGCCGTGAGCGATCGCGAGGGCGATGACCATCGGGTGCCAGAGGTAGTAGAAGAGGCTGGCCTGGCCAATCGCGTTCAGCGGCGAGATCCGGATGGGCAAGCGCGCGAGCAGCGGGAGCAGCGCAATCAGCCCCAGATCCATGGCCAGATAGGTCAACAGCTTCAACAGTTCGTTGTCGCTCTGGTAGAGGAAGCACCAACCGAGCAGACCGCACCCCGCGACCAGGCCCGATATGCTGTGCAGGGTGGCAGTGGGCCTTGCCCGCGCCACGGCGCCACCGAAAAAGAAGAAAAGCGGATAGGCCAGAAAGCGGCCATCCCACGCGAAAACCCCTTCCCCGACGAGACCATGGCCGAACGGATTGGCGTAGAACAGACCGATCCCAATCGGTGCCGACAACACAGCAACACCCAAGGGCCACGGCGGAGCTGTGCGCGCCATCAAAATCATCGCGGCGAGGACCGGGACGTACCAGAGGTGAAAGTCGGGACGCAGGATCATATCCAGCGGCGTGGCCCAGCTCAGCGATGCAGCGACCGCCATCGCATAGGCGCACGACGCCACCAGCCATGCCAGGATCATCCGCTTCCAATATTGCTTGGCTATGTCGACGAGGGGGGACTGCCGAATTCGCTCAAGATTGAGCAGAAAGCCGGAAATGCCGAACATGAGCGGCATGCGAAAACCGGCACCGATCCAGAACAAAATGTTATCGTAATGCACCACTTCGGCAACATGACCGACGATCACCAGTACGATGAGCGCGCCTTTGAGCGCATCTACGGCGGGAAATTTGATCATCGTTACAGGTTCCGCGTGGGTCCGCTCTCTTTAACGCTGCATCCTTACCAATATTTTAATTCGACTCAGCCGAACAGCCGCGTGAGGCTCTTGTCCAGCATCAGCAGTTGCCACAACAACCGGCCATGATCGGCAATCCCGCTCTTGTGGTCGCTGGCCGCCTTCGCCATCGCCTTGGGGTCGATCCAGCCCGTTCGCGCCAGTGTCGAACCTCCCGCGACCGCTGCCGCTTCTCCGGCAAGCGGCCCCCGGAACCAGTGCGCTATAGGCGTTACGAACCCCATCTTGTCGCGATAGAGGATCTCGTTGGGAAGATAGGCTTCCATCGCCCGCTTCATCAGATATTTGCCGCTATTGCCATGTATGCGCTGGCTGACCGGCAGCCGCGCGGCGAATTCCATCAGTCGATAGTCCAGCAAGGGTTCACGCGCTTCTAGGCTGACCGCCATGCTCATCCGGTCTGTCTTGGTGAGGATATCGCCGGGTAGCCAGATTTTCATGTCGGCATATTGCGCGCGGTCCAGCGGATCGCGCGCCGGCGCGTTCTCCATCGTCTGCACGATACGGTCCTCGGCCCGGTGCTGCCCAAGCGCCCTACGGAAGCCATCGGTATAGAGCCGTTGCCGCAGCTCGGGCGGCACGATGCCGACAGAACGCGCATAGGCCTCCGCCCCACTCTGCGCCAGTTCGAGGAACGTGCTTTTCGCCCGAAACATGCGCGGCGCCCAGTCGGCCTTCGGATAGACCCGACCCAGCGTGCCGAACAGGCCGTGCCGCAGACCTGCGGGCATCAGCGCACGGACCTTTTCCCCCCGCATCTGAAACCGGTGTCGGCGATAGCCCGCGAACGCCTCATCCGCCCCGTCCCCTGATAGCGCGACCGTCACAGTCTCGCGCGCCAGCTCACACACGCGATAGGTGGGCAGCGCCGACGCGTCCGCAAAGGGCTCGTCAAAATGTGCGGCGAGCGTATCGATCAGCCCATAATCATCGGGCGACACGATGCGCGTGCGATGATCAGTCGCAAAGCGGCGCGCAACCTGATCGGCATAGGCCGTTTCGTCGAGGCCCGCGACATCGAACCCAATGGTACAGGTCTTGACCGCCTGCTTCGACGTCTCCGCCATCAGCGCAACGACGCTCGAACTGTCCACGCCCCCGGAGAGGAATGCGCCCAGCGGCACGTCGGCCACCATCCGCATCCGTACCGCGTCGCGCATCAGCGCCGTCAGTTCTTCCTGCAGCGCGGCGGGCTTTGCGGTCGCGCGGTCGGCAAAGCTGATATCCCAGTAGCGGCTCGGTTCGGGCAAGGGGCGACCGCGCACGAGCCGCAGGGTCTGCCCCGCGCCCAGCTTCTTTACGCCCGCCACGATGCAGGCGTCGTCCGGCACATAGCCGAGGGCGAGGAAATCCTCGACCGCCCGGACATCCGGTTCCCGCCGGAGCAGGGGATGCGCAAGCAGGTTCTTGAGTTCGGACCCGAAGATCACGCTGCCGTCCGACACCTGCGCATAATGGAGCGGCTTCACTCCCAGCCGGTCGCGCACCAGCCACAGCGACTGGGTCGACCGGTCAAACAGTGCAAAGGCAAACATGCCGTTGAAGCGATGGACGCAGTCTTCGCCCCATTGGCGATAGGCGTGGAGGATGACCTCCGTATCGCTGTGGCTGTCGAAACGGTGGCCCTTGCCTTCCAGCTCGCGGCGGATCTCGGCGAAGTTGTAAATCTCGCCATTATACGTGACGATCAGGCTTTCGTCGGCATTGGCCATTGGCTGCGCGCCGCCTGCAAGGTCGATGATCGACAGCCTACGGTGCCCCAGCCCCACACCCGGTGCGGTCCACACCCCCGCTCCATCCGGCCCGCGATAGGCCGACGCGTCGATCATGGAGCGCACGCGCGCCGGATCGACAGGCTTGGCCGTCTCGAGATGAAATATACCCGCGATCCCACACATGGAGACGGCCTTAGCGGATCGCTATCGCCGCGTCAGCCAAATCCTCGACCCTGCCCGCATCGTGCAGAAACGCACCGATCGCTGCATCCGCATTGTGCCGTTCGCTGTCCTCCGCGGAAACAAGGATCGCCACGGCACGCTGGTCATCGGCAAGCAGCCGCGCGCGCAACGTTGCGAGCTTGACCTGCGCAGCGCTGCCCGTGAGCGGTCCCCGGCCGACGCGATAGAAACTGACTACATGCCGCACGACGGGGCCGGGGGCGGTGATCTGTTCCCCCCGTGCTTGCCCGGGCGCGGATGCGGGCGACGACCAGACCCATTCGCTGTCCGGGTCGGCCGCGCCCTGCCCGAAGCCCACCAGTTCGCGCCCCTCCCCCTGCCGCGCGTAACGGGCAATGACCACATCCACGACATGGCCGCGGGCATCGGCAAAGCGCCCCTGCACGAACCCGTCGGCGCCATCGAAGCGCGGTTTCCAGGGATAGGCTTGCGGCATGGCGCTCCGCTGCCAACCCGTAATAGTGGGCAGACCGAAAGCAACGGGCAGAGGCTGGCTGCGCACCGCCGACACCATGCTCCACGCGGGACCGGCGAGCAGCAGCGCGAGGGCCATACCAACCGTGCTGGATACCGGTCGTGCCACCACCCCCGCGAGTGGGATGTTGCGCGGATCGAACGGCACCTCGCCGGGCTTGCGATCGAAGAACGGCCATGCCGTCGCCATCACCGCCGCCATGACCAGACCGAAGAACAGCCAGCCATAGACGACATGATCGAACCCCACGGCCGCATCGACGCTCGTCTTGTGGGCTACGTAGATCGTCGCGAACGCCCGCACGCCATTCGCCAGCACCGACAGGCCCAACGCACTCGCCAGAAACAGCGCCCGCCTCGTCCACGATCGGAAGCAGACATGGCACACGAGCACGCCATAGGCCGCCATCGCGATCACGAATTTCGCGCCGGAACAGGCCTCGGCCACCTCGAAATATCCGCTGGGGATGGTGATAAAGATGCCCTCGATATGCGCGGGCACCCCCACCATGCCCAGCAGAGCCATGGCGATCTTCGCGGTCAGCAATTGCAGGGGCGGCACGATCTCGGCCCCGAACGGCACCATGAAGAACGCATAGCAGAGCGGAAACACCAGCCCGCGACCGACCGCTGGCCCCAGCATCCCCAGCACCGCGCCCTGTATCATCATGACTAGCCCGAAATGGCGGATCATGCCCACGCCCGCCGCGTCACCCACCAGCCAGGCAAAATTGCCCGCCGCCACCCATGCCAGCCCCGGCATCCAGACTGTCGGATCGATCATCCGCAGCGCCGCACGGCGTTGCTGCACCAACCAGCCGATCAGCAGCGGCACGAACAGGCAATGGCTGAAGGTCGAGGACGTCCACCAGATCGTCACGAGATCGAAGACGTCATGCGCGAACAGGATCAAGATCGCTGCCGCCACCGCCAACAGCCCGGCAAGATGGCGCGTCCAGGTATCGCGCAGGTCGATGCGGCCCGCATCCATGAGGTGACCGGCAAGCGCTCTCACGACCCTGTGTTTCCAGACAGCATTGCCGGCAAAGCTGCGAGCTTCGCGGACCAGGCGTAGCGCTCTTCCATTCGCGCCCGCGCCGCCCGCCCAAGCGCTCCGGCCAGATCACGCTGCGCAATCAGAGCGATCACGTTTGCCGCCTCGGTCGCGCTGTCCGGTGCGACCAGCAGATGCTCTCCATCGTGCGCATCGATCCCGGCTGCGGCATCCGGAGACGCCACGACAGGGCGTCCCATCGCCATCGCCTCAAGCACCTTGTTCTGGATGCCGCGCGCGATGCGCAGGGGCGCGACGACAACATCGGCTGCGGCCAGCCAGCCGCGTACGTCGGCCACTGCTCCCGTCACAAAAACGCCGGGCGTAGGTCCCAAGGCCAGCACCGACGGGGCGGGATTGCGTCCGACGATGGCAAAGCGGGCGTCGGGATAGGCGGCCCGGATCGACGGCAAGGCCTCGCGCACGAAATGGGTCACAGCCTCGATGTTCGGGCGATAATCCATCTGGCCGGTAAAGACGATCAGCGGACCCTCTCCCCGCTCCTCCTTCGAAAGAGCCGGAAAATCCGCCGACGGATTGAAGAAACCAAGGTCGACCCCGTTTTCCAGTGCGCGCACGGTGATGGGGTCGAATCCGGCCTCGGCGCGGAACAGCGCCGCTTCCGCCTCGCTCACAAACAGGGAAAGGTCGGCGCGCTGCGCGACCGCGCGTTCGAACGCAAACAGCTTGCGTCCTTCCCGCCGGTTGATCCAGCCCATCGGCCCGCGCTGGCTCAATCCATAAGCGCTGTATTTGGCACTGTCGAAGTCGACGAAATCCATCACGAACCGCACACCTTCGGGCAAGGCGGGCACATAATGCGCCATCTGCACGGAATAGCCGACAACCCAGCGGATCGGCCGCTCGGCCATCGTTCGCGCCACCCAGCGGTGCAGGTCCGGCTTGTCATAGAGGGAAACGAGAAGGGGTTGACCCTTTGCAATCCCCGCAACACCTGCGGCTACGCGCGATCGGTCGCGCATCGTGACGCACTGGCTGGCCGTGATTTCCGCCATGGCGTCGGCAAAGCCCAGATCGCGCGTATCATCGGCAAAGCAGCCGACATGCACGGGCGCGATGGCACTCAGCGCCTGGAGCAGATGATAGGATCGGATCTTGTCGCCGCGATCCGGCGGGAAGGGAATCCGGTGGCACAGAAACAAGATTTCGCCCGGCGAGGTCATGACGCCGCCCCTCAGCCCAGCCCGCGCGCGATATGCGGACCGATCCAGCTCGCAAGCGGCAGGGGAAGCTTCTTCCAAAGTTCCACCTTTTTCTGATATTGCGGCGACAAAGGATTGATATCACGGACTTCCTGCCCCGCAGCCGCGCGCATGGCATAGGTCAGGGGAACGCCGTCAAAGCCCCATGTCTTCTTCCACGCCGCCGGACCGGTACCGACCTTCGAACGCCCGAAATCGAACGTTGTGCAGCCACGCGCACGCGCGTGATTCATCAGGGCGTAATAAGCGACTTCATTGGATCGCAGCCCCCGCGCCACCGCCCGTGCGCCGTGCCAGTACGGCATGCACGCGCCATTGTGATACAGGCTTAGGATCGTGGTGACCGGCTCCCCGTCCTTGGAAACCATGATAATGTCCGCATCATCGCCAAAGCCATGCAGAACGGCCGCAAACAGCGCCTTCGGGAAAACGGGCGTGCCCAGACGGTGCACGTTCTCCGCATAAAGCCGATAGTGGATGTCGAGCAGATCCACGTCATTGCCGATGCGGATGTCGAGGCCGTTCTCCAGTCCCTTGCGCAGCTCTGCACGGTGCTTGCGCGGCACGGCGAGCAATTGCGCCTCGTCGTCCGCCTCCAGCGCCTTGGCAAACCCGAGATAACTGTCCGCCTTGCGTGCCCAACCCGTATCGGGCAGCAGTCCGCCGCGCAGTTCCGCCGTCGGGCAACTATGGCTCTCGGCCAGCGCCCAGCACGCATCGGCCAGAGCATTCGCAACGGCCCGATCATCCGCCAGAATGCCGCCGTCCACCGCAAAGCCGCTCGACACCAGCGCGCGACCGAACAGCGGCGAATGGACCAACGTCAGCGGCAGGACTCCCGCGATGGCACCCGACCGCCACGCGACCAGCGAGAGTGCCTCCTGCCCCGTGCCTTTCTCCACCGCCATAGACCAGATGGGGCGATGAAACGGCGCCGAATCCGCGCGCGCGCAAACCCACGCATCGATCGCCGCGACTTCATCGGCGTCGTCCAGCCGCAGAGGCGCGATGCGAAGGCCCGCGGTCATGCCGTCATTCCCTCCACCAGCGCATCGACCCGCCCCCAGCGGAAATCGCGCAGCAGTCGGCGCAGCTTGCCTTCCATCGCGGAGAGGTTGGCGTAATGACGGACTTTCGACCGCAGCGGCGCGTTCGGAACGCGGGGCTGGCCGGGGTCGATTTCCCATGGATGAAAATAGAGCACGGCCGGGTGGCCCTCGGCGTTGACCTGGCGGACCGCCCAGCGCGAAAATTCATAGGGCAGCATGCGAAAAAACCCTCCGCCGCCCGCCGCCAGCGTCCGACCGGCCAGTCGCGCTGTGGTGACCGGAAGCTCCAACAGGCCGCTTCCATCCACCGGACGCCAGCCAAAGCGCGGCGAGCCCGCCCAGCCATAATGATCGTGTCGAACGGGCGCGACGCTGCTCGAATAGGCGTAGCCTTCCTCGGCCAGCACAGCGTGCGCCCATGGCGTCTGCTGGTCGATCGAAAAACTCGGCGCGCGATAGCCGGTGACCGCGACTCCCCCGGCATCTTCAAGCAGTCGCCGTGATTTCCGCAGATCGGCCCGGAAAGCTTCCGCCGACAAGGTGAACACCCGCTGATGGTCGTAGCCGTGGCTCGCCAATTCGTGCCCCGCCGCAACAATTCGGCGGATCAGCGCCGGATAGCGCTCCGCCACCCATGCCAGCGTAAAGAAGGTGCCCTTCGCTCCGGCATCGTCGAACATCGCCAGTACAGCGTCTGTATTGCGTTCGACCCTGTGCTCGAACGACGGCCAGTCCGCCCGGTCCAGCGTCGATTCGAACGCACCGACCTGAAACCAATCCTCAATATCAACAGACAAGGCATTGATAACAGATGACATCATGCCTCCCTGTTCTGCGCATAGCGATTACGCGGCCAGATTGTTCGTCCCATCGCTTTCGACCCAGTCGACCAGCAAGGTCAAGACGCGACGCAGCGCAAGCTCCTGCTCCTCGCCCCGGGCTTCGGCCGCGTTTACCCGCTGCTCCATCTGTTCGACCCGGCTCAACACATGATCGCTGCCTGCGCCAAGCTGCGCAGTCAGGGTGATAGCACGGCGCAGCTCGTCCAGCTCATCGCGCATGCGGTGCAGTTCCAGCTGAATATCCGTATCGAGCGTTGGCCGCACGGGAGCGACCCGCTCGCCTTCCGGTTCCAGCTCGACGAATGCCATCTGGGTCTCGATTTCCCCTTCGGCCATATCGGGCTCTGCCGCGTCATCGAGCACAGAACTCCGCACCGCTTCCGGCATGGCGTCGGCATCCAGACCCATGTCGGCCGCGACGGCCTGTACCACCGGCCCGTCAATCTCATGCAGCCGGTCGATCGCGCCGAGCAGCAGCACGCGGCTCATCAGCGCGTTGATCCGGCGCGGAATGCCGTCGGTCGCCGCATATACTGACGCAAAAGCGTCGGCGGTGAAGCGGGGATTGCCCTGCCACCCGACAAGCGAAAGGCGATGCGCGATATAGGGTTCCACCTCGCTCGCCAGCATCGGATCGAGATGATGGGTGGCAATGACACGCTGGCGCAGCTGCTCCAGTTCGGGGGATTTCAGCAGATCGCGGAACTCCGGCTGCCCCAGCAGGAAAATCTGCAGCAGAGCCTGTCCGCCCAGCTGAAAATTGCTCAGCATGCGCAGCTCTTCCAGTGCGGACACTGGCAGGTTCTGCCCTTCGTCGACGATCAGCAGCGTGCGCAGCCCCTTGCGCGCCTGGCTGTGCAGGAACGCCTCGATCTTCTGCAACAGCTGCCCTTTTGCGACGCCGTCCGTGGCGATCCCGAAATTCTGCGCGGCAAGGCGCAGCATGTCGTCGCCCTCCACCTGCGTCGACACGATCTTGACCGCCGTCAGCCGCTGCGGATCGATGGTCGCCATCAGATGCCCGACCAGCGTGGTCTTGCCCGCGCCGATGTCACCGGTGATGACGATGAACCCTTCGCCCTGCGCAAGGCCATAGCCGAGGTAGGACAAGGCCTTCCGATGCGTCGCGCTCTCGAAATAGAAATGCGGGTCTGGGGTGAGCTGGAACGGCCGCCCCTTCAGTTCATAGAATTGATCGTACATCGCGTGAACTCCTAGAACTGATACCGCATGCCGACCTGGCCGAGCGCGGAGATGATCGCGTCGAGCCCGGCGGGATCGACGGAATCCACGCCCAGGGACGCCTGCGCGCTCAGACGGCGGCCAAAGCTGCGGCTGTAGGTGACATAGCTGCCGAGGTTGGTGACATCGATGCCCCCCCGCCCCGCATTGTAGAAATTGCCGTAAACCGTCGCATCCAGCGAGGCGTCATTGTCGAACCGGTAACCGGCGAACAGGTCGGCGTAATAATTTTCGTCCTTCGCGCCGTTGATCGCGGCAAAGACGCTGCTGTTCGGCGCGATGAATTTGCGCTGCGCATAGCCCGCGCCCGCGCCCATGCTCCACCGGCCTGCCGTACGGCTATATTGCCCGGCAATGCCGCGATGATGATAGTTGGCCGACGTGATGCCGGTAAGTGCGTCGTTGAAGCACGCGCCGCCACCCTGATCGCCGTTGACGCAGCCCGTCAGGTCGCCGCTGAAAGGATTGCGGCGCGCGTCAAAGCTGGTCGGCAGGTCGTCGAGATTGCGCCCCAGCGCGCGGCCGAAGCTGTCGACCGTATCGAACAAAGCGATATTGACCGCGCTGTTCGGGCTCGGTTGCCAGCTGAAGCTCCCCACATAATGCATCGAATCATAACGCCGCCCGACCCGCAGTTCGAGCGAGGTACGACGGCTTGGCCGCCACAACACGCCTGCGTCCCAAATGAGGCCATCGCTGTCATAAGCGAGCAGGCGCGGCGAGGTCGGGTCTGTCACCAGTCGCCCGCCGCTTCCCAGAACCGGAAAGCCATTATTGTCGAGCAAGGCGCCGCGCTGGCTGATCCTTATCCTCTCATATCCGACGCCACCAACAAGCGCGAGCGTCGGCGCGACCGGCACGGTCACGTCGCCGCGTATCCATTTGTCGTCATAACGCTGGTCGAGTTCGCTCGTGTCCTCATGGTCCCAGCCCGCGCCCAGTGCCCAGCCAAACGGCAGCACGCCCGGCTGCATCCCGATTGACGCCGTTGCCGACTGGAACACGCTGTCGCTGAACGCCCCCAGGCCGCTGGGGCCCGCGAAGTTGACGTCGTCCTCCACCCGCGCATAGCCCAGGCGATAAGCGGCGTTGACCGAAAACTCGCCAATCCGGCTGGTGAACGTCGGGCCGACATAGGCAGAATACACCTGTGTGGTGGACGAACCGGCGCTCGCGCCGTTGCCCAAGTTGAACCCGTCCGTCCGCGCCCGCGTGGCAAGTGCCCCGCCCTCAATGCTGAGTTTATCGGGAATCAGGCTATAGCGCGCGCTGGCAATGCCGGACAGCACGTCCTGATCGGGCGTGGCGCGGTTCCATCCGAACTGATGCTCATATTGCACGTCGATCTGTGCTTCCGCGCGCCGCGTGGCGATGTTCGCACTGACCCCGGCAACGACCGAGGTATAGGTGAGGACGTCGCCATTGCCACCTTTCAGGTCCGTGACGACCGTCTGGTCAACCTCGATATAGGGCGAGATCGTGGTGCGCGTGCGCGCCTGCGCCTCTGCTCCAGCGGCGCATAGCACCAGCCCCGGCGCGATGGCGCGCAACATTGCTCGGCCGAACATGGTCAGCCCCCCTTCCCGTAATAGCTGCCGAAGCGGCGTCCGCTGGCAGAGAATTTCACCCCGTTGAGCAGCAGCTCGATATGCCCGCAGCCGCGCAGCAGGTCGGCGGCATCACGCAAGGTCGTCTCGGTCGTCCGGTCGGCCCGCACCACCAGCAGCGTCTGCCCGACATGGCTGGCCAGCACCGAGGCGGGAGAGGCGGACAGCAGCGGCGGCGAATCGAAGATCACCACCCGCTCGGGCCGTCCCGCGACCAGCGCATCAAGGATCGCGTCGGTCCGCGTGGACGCGAGATGCTCACTGTCGTTGTGGGTAGCGGTCCCGGCGGGCAGCACACTAAATGACGGCACATCGGTGCGCAGCACGCAATCCTCGATCGCCACGCGCGGGTCGACCAGAGCGTCCATCATCCCGGTTTCACCGGAAAGGCCCAGCGCCGCCGGGATAGAAGGCTTGCCGAAATCCGCGTCGACCAGCAGCACTTCCAGATCGCTCTCCGCCGCCAGCGAGACAGCGAGGTTGATCGCGCAGAATGTCTTGCCGTCCCCCGGATGCGCCGAAGCAACGAGGATCAGGTTGCCATTGGGCAGCGCGTCCTGATGCTTGGTGCCGCGAATCGTCGCGAGCAGCGCGCGCTTGATGATGCGGAACTCTTCGCTGACCCCGCTGACGGGGCCACCGGGGACGAGATAGCCCGCCTCGGCCATTTTACCGCGGTCAAGCGGCTGAACCGGGCGAGTCCAGTCGCGCGCACGAGGCTTGGCGAAGGAAACCGTCGTATCCTGCACAACGGCAGGCTCGGGCGTGACGGGCGGCATGGCGTCGGCGGGGATCGTCACCGGCGGCAATCCCTTGCCCCGCAGCGCCGCGCCAAAATCATAAAGGTCCGCCGCGCGTTCGAGCAGACCCTTGCCGGGGATAGGGCTATGCTTGGTCATATCGCTCCCCTCACGCCAGACTGCGCTGAACAAATTCGACGACGATCAGGAGCGCGCACGCGCCGACCAGCGCCCCGCTGCCGCCTGCGAACAGCTTGAGCCTGCGCTTGCGTTCAACGAGTTGCGCGGGATTGAGTGTTTCCGTCACCGAACCGATCACCGCCAGACCGGCCGCCTTCTGCAAGCGGGCCGCCGTAGGGAAGGTGGCGCGAACTTGCCCCAGCCCAAACGCCGTACCGACGCCCGCGCCGATCCCGACAATCAGCACACCAACCAGCAACAACGGCCGGTTGGGCGAGGCCGGAGTACCCGACACGCTTGGCGGGTCGATCACGCGGAAGGAAATGTTGCGCGTTTCGGATTTCACATCGCCGCGCAGCCGCACATCCTCACGCGATGCGAGCAGCTTGTCGTACTGATCCTTGATGACGTCATAGTCGCGGTCCAAGCGTTCCTGCTCGGCGGCGATACCCGGCTCTTCCGTCTGGCGCGACGCCATGGCGTTGAGATCGGCCTGAATCTGCGCCTTGCGCGCCTGCAACGCCTGGGCCGTTGCCGCACGTTCCGCCTGCATGGACTTCAGCGATAGATAGGCCGGGTTGGGCGTACCGCCGCCCGCCACGCTGCCGCCCTGCGCCCGCAGCGCCGCGATCTGCCGTTGCAGCGCCACGACATCGGGGTGCTTTTCGGTCCATCCCCGTGCGCGCATTCCGGCCAGTTCCGCCTGAGCCGATGCCAGAGCACCGCCCCCGCCCGGGCCCGAAAGGCTGGGCGGCGTACCGGCAAGCTGGCCGTTCATCGCGGCAAGGGCGCTCTGCGCGCCCATGAGTTGCGATTCGATCTGGTTGAGTTCCGTTCGCGCCGCGTCCATCCGCTGGCTGATCGATCCCGCACCGGGCAGCAGCCCGACATATTTCTGGGCAAACTCCACGCGTTTCTGTTCGGCAGCCTGCAACTGGCGCCCCAGACCCGCGATCTGCTGGTCGAGGAAGGCCACGCTCTGCTTCGCCTCGTCCCGGTCGCCGTCGATATTGGCTTCCTGGAAAATATCGATCAGCTTCTGCACCACCTGCGTCGCGACCTTGGCATTCGCACGGTCGGACATCGAACTGTCGGACATCGCCGCGCTGACCGAGATGAGATTGTCCTGATCAGCGACAACCTTGATCTTGTCGCGCAGCATCCCGACACGCCCGGCCATGTCGCGGTCGCTCGCCACCGTTCCGGCAAGGTCGGTGCCACGCACGACTTTCTCGAGATTGGCGGCGCTCGTCAGCGTTTGGCGGATGGAATCAAGATTTTTCTGCTGCTCCAACGGAGAAATTCCAACCTTATCCTGTAGATAGGATTGTGTTTGGACAAAAACTCGAGCTTTTGACTCGTAGCTGTTGGGGACCATTGCGACGGCCAGCCAGCCGAGCACACACACGCCCCAGGCCACCGCCAGCGCCACCCAGCGCCGGTTCCACACGCCGTGCAGCGCAATCAACAATTCGTCATACAGGCTCGATGGCATCAGGCTTGGCTCACTTCACGACTGCGCGTCAGAACATGCTCTCGGGGATGATGATGACATCGCCAGGAGCAAGGAGGACATTGGCGCGCGTGTCGCCTTTCTTGATGAGGTCGTTGAGGCGCAGCGCGAATTCCGTCTGCTTTGCCGTCTGCTTGTCAAAACGGACCAGCCGCGCGCGGTTTCCGGCCGCATATTCGTTAAGGCCGCCGACCGCGATCATCGCGTCGAGCAGCGTCATGTTCGCGCGGTACGGGATCGACGCGGGCTTGTCCGTCGCTCCCACGATCCGCACCTGCTGGCTGAACGTGCCGGAGAAATTGTTGACGATCACCGACACCAGCGGCTTTTCGATATATTGGGTGAGCGCCAGCTTGATGTCGTCGGCGAGCATCGCCGGGGTCTTGCCGACGGCGGGCATGTCCGTGATCAGCGGCGTCGTAATACGCCCGTCGGGCCGCACCTGGACCTTCGCGCCTAGTTCCGGATTGCGCCACACGAATACCGTCAGCTCGTCGAGCGGACCGATGACATATTCCTCACTCGGGCCCTGCTGGGTTGATACGAACGATGCGGGCGGAAGCTGTTTTCCACCGCCATTGCTCGCGCAGCCCGACACCATCACCGCAAGCAGCGACACGGCCGCAACACTTCTGGAAACTCGCCCGAAATTCATGTCCGTCACCTTCTGCACCGCGATGCGGCACCGGCGCGCGGACCCAGCGGGCCACCCACGTCATGCCTCTTCGCATCGTGCCCTTGTGATCGGAAAGGGTGAAAATAGCGTTAGGATTGACCGGAAAACGCGGCGGACCGCGTCCATTATTTGGGATTACCGCCATTCGTCAGCGTGGAACGATATCAGTCCAGCAGCAATTCGCGCGCAGGGTCGTGCCCAAGGAACGCCGCCGGTGACGCGGAAGCGCCATAGGCACCGGCAAGGAACAGGGCGATCACATCACCGACCTCGATGGGGGGGAGGACCACCTTGTCGCCCAGCCGATCGAGCGGTGTGCACAGGCAGCCGACAACGCTCACCGGTTCTGCTGAAACAGGGCGGCCGAAGCGGTTCGCCACGGCTATGGGATAGTTGCGCCGGACCACGGTCCCGAAATTGCCGCTCGCCGCGAGTTGATGATGCAGCCCGCCATCGACCACCGCGAATCGCTCCCCATGGCTGTCTTTAACGTCAATGACGCGGGTCAGGTAAACCCCCGATTCGGCTACTAAAAATCGCCCTAATTCAATCGCAAAGTGCGTATTCTTGAGAATGGATGGCCGATTTTCCAGTGCCTCTTCCAGCGCCACACCGACCGGGCGCGGATCAAGCGGCATGTCGCCGGGGAAATAGGCGACGCCAAAGCCACCGCCCAGATTGATGATCGGCGGCGATGCTCCCACGTCTTCCGACAGGCGAGCGGCCAGCGCCAGTGTCTGTGCCTGCGCCTCGATGAGGCTTCCCGGATTCAGCGCCTGACTGCCCGCGAAAATATGCCAGCCCCGCCACTCTGCGCCCGATGCGATCACCCGACGCGCCAGCGCTGCCGCGCGGTCAGCATCCACGCCGAAAGGCTTCGCGCCGCCGCCCATCTTCATGCCCGACCCTTTAAGATCGAAATCCGGGTTGACGCGCACCGCCAGCCGCGGTCGCGCCGCAATCTCTGCGCCGATCCGGAGCGCGCGTTCCGCCTCGCCTTCCGACTCGAGATTGATGGTGACGCCAGCCTGAATCGCCGCACGCAGCTCCGCGTCGCGCTTGCCCGGTCCGGCAAAGCTGATCGCGTCCGCCCGCATGCCCGCCTTGAGCGCTGCGTCCAGCTCGCCCGCAGACGCCACATCGAAACCGTCCACAAGCCCCACCATCCGCCCCAGCAGTGGCGCGTATGGGTTGGCCTTGATTGCGTAATGGATATCGAGCCCCTCGGGCATCGCGGCGCGCAGCCGGTCCACCGTGGCGCGGACGATGCCCATGTCGTAGACGAACAGCGGCGTGTCCCCCGCCTCGTCGATCAGCGAGAGCGCACCGCATCCCCCGATCAGCAACATGCCATCTTCCTCAGCGAACCAGTCGGGTATCGGGCCGGTCGGCTTCATGCGCTCGCCTCCATCATGGCCGCACCATAATTGTGCGCGAGGAGGACCCGGTCGATCTTGCCGTTGGGGGTCCGGGGAAAGCTGTCGATCACGATAATCTCTTTGGGCATCATGAAATTGGGCAGGGCGATACGCAGACCGGCGCGCAGTTCGTCCTCCGCCGCGTCCGTATCAATACCGCCGACAAAGCGCACCAGCATGTGCACCGCCTGCCCGAGCCGCTCATCCCGTACACCCAGCGCCACTGCCTCGGCCACGCCGGGTATCGCCTGCGCCGCCTCTTCCACTTCCGTGGGGCTGATCCGGTTGCCCGCGGATTTGATCATGGCGTCATCGCGCCCCACAAAGGTGAGCAACCCCTCCGCGTCCCGCCGCACGGTATCACCGGACCACACGGCCATGCCGCCATATTGCGAGGCGGCAGGCGCGGGGCGGAACCGCTCCGCCGTTCGCTCCGGATCGTTCCAGTAGCCCTGCGCCACCAGCGGCCCGCAATGCACCAGTTCGCCCGGCTCGTCGTCGTCGGTCACGCTGCCGTCCGGGCGGCACACCAGGATCTCCGCATGCGGGATTGCCCGTCCCATGCTTTCCGGGTGCGCATCGACGAGCGCTGGGGGCAGATAGGTCGAGCGGAAGGCCTCGGTCAGTCCGTACATCGGATAGAGATCCGCTTGCGGGAACAGCGTTCGCAGCTTTCGGACCAGCGCCCGCCCCAGTGCCCCGCCGCTGTTGGTCAGGCGTTGCAGCATCGCGGCCGTTTCTGTCGGCCACTCGGCTTCGACCAGCTGCACCCAGAGCGGCGGCACGCCCGCGAGCGTCGTGATCCGCTCCGCCGCCACCGCCTTGATGACATCCCGCGCGGTCAGATAGTCGAGCGGTACGACGGTTCCCCCCGCCGCCCAGGTCGACAAGAGCTGGTTCTGCCCATAATCGAAGCTGAACGGCAGCACCGCGAGCACACGGTCTTCTGACGTCAGGCGCAGATAATCCGCCACCGCCACCGCGCCGAGCCACAAATTGGCGTGGCTCAGCATCACGCCCTTGGGCCGCCCCGTCGAACCGCTTGTGTAAAGAATGGCCGCGAGGGCATCGGGCGCAGCGTCGCTGGGGGGAAGCCCCTCCCCACCGGTCAGCGCGCAGGCGACATCCGCCTCGCCATGCGCCTCGCACCCGGCGGGCAGATCGGCCGGATCCAGCGTCGCGATCCGGCTCGCCGTCGCGACCAACAGGGATGCACCACTGTCGGCCAGAATATGCGCCACCTGCGCGCGTTTGAGCAGCGGGTTGACCGGTACGTGCACCAGCCCCGCACGCGCGGCGGCCAATGGCATGATGGCCGCGACCTGTCCCTTGGCGACCCAGCTTGCCACCCGCGATCCCGCCGCGAATCCGAACCCCGCCAGCCACGCGGCCAGCCTTGCTGTCTCGCTCTCCAGCTCTGCGAAAGTCAGCCGCCCGGCGCGTCCGGCCAACGCCCCGTGCGCAGGTGCGCCCATCTGGGGCAGATGGTCGATGGGCCGAACCGGGATGTCGCTTAACCTCATCTGCACCAATCCCTATTATCGCGCTGTTATGACGCCGAATACGGAACTCCGTTCGCAAAGGGAAGGATTGTCGCTGGACGATCTTCGCACCCGCGTGCAGGAAAGCCCGTCGGCGGATGCACTATCGCCTTTCCAGCGGCCCGAATGGTTCGACCTTCTCGCCAGGCATTGCTTTCCCGATGCCCGTGTTCACGTCGCGCACGCGGAGGAGGAGGGGGCGAGCGCCTGGATGCCGTTGCTGCTGGACAATACGGGCCTGAATGCGTTGGCCAACTGGTACAGCTTTTCGTTCGCTCCGCTGTTTCTGGGGACGCAGGACAGCGCCAAGCAAGCCGATCTGCTCACCCGCCTCGCCCGGGCGCTGCATGGCGTCCACCACCGACTAAGCCTCTACCCGGTGATCGGTGACGGCAGCCCTACGCCTGGGATGGTCGTGCGTGCGTTCCGAAAGGCGGGGTGGTTGACCGTCGCCCGTCCGCAGGGTCTCAATTACTCGCTTGATGTCGGGGATCGCAGCTTCGCGCAATATTGGTCCGGTCGGCCCGGCGCCCTGCGGAAACAGGTGAAACGCAAGGGCGGCAAGAGCCCCTACCGCTTCGAAATCCATCACGGCGTTACCGATGCCCTGTGGGAGGATTATTCGGCCATTTACGGCGCGAGCTGGAAGGAACCCGAACCGTACCCCGCCATGATTCGCGACATGGCGCGCGATGCGGGGCTGCGCGGCACGCTCCGCCTGGGTTTCGCGCGGGATCAGGGCCGCCCGGCGGCCGTACAGTTCTGGACGGTGGAGGGCGACACCGCCTATATCCACAAAATTGCCCATGACCGAAGCCTTGACTCCCTGTCACCCGGCACGCTGCTCAGCCACCATATGTTCCAGCATGTGATCGATCAGGATCGCGTAGCCCGTATCGACTATGGCACGGGCAGCAACGGCTACAAGCGCGACTGGATGGAATCGCAACGCCCGATGATCCGGCTCGACTGCTACGACCCGCGCGTGCCCGCCGCTTGGCTGCCCGCCGCCCGCGCATCGATTTCGGCGCTTGTCGGAGGCTCCGCGAGGCTATAGGGAGCGCGCACTATGCGTGCCCATCCTGAGGAAACTTCGCACGGCCAGCCTGCCGATGCACTCGTCCGCTCCCTGCTACGCGATGTGCTGGGACTGGAGGCGGACCGTGTCGCGGCGTTCGATCACGCAACCGCCTTGTTCGGTGCCCTGCCGGAACTCGATTCGATGGCGGTGGCCGAATTGCTCACCGGTATTGAGGATCGTTGCGATGTCGTGATCGACGACGACGATGTCGATGGCGAAACATTCGAGACGCTGGGTTCGCTCATTGCCTTTGTTCAGGCGAAGATGGCCGCCCAAGGGGGCTAGACCACTCCGCCCTTGCCCAGCGCGGCTTTCAGCATGCCGATCTGCTTGCGGTACAGGCTGGTGAGCGCCGCGAAATCGGCCTGGATCTGACCCATCTTCATCACCTGATCTTCCAGCGTCACCGTGTTGCCATCGGGTTTCGTTTCGGAAATATCCGTATCGGCGATCATGGCCACGCTACCGCCCCGCGCGCCGAGCCGCTGCATCCCCTCGCTGACATGCACCACGGGCCGGGTGACATGCCCGCCCCCGTCGCCACCCAGAAACGCCGCGAAATCGGGCGCGGCAATGTCCTTTGCCTTGAAACCGGGCGTGTCGCTATTGGCGATGTTCTGCGCAATCACCTGCTGACGCGCGCCCAGATGCTTCATCGCGGCGCCGATGGCGTCGATGATCGGAAGAGTATCCGCCATGCTCAGCCTCCCAGAGATCCAGTGATCGCGCTGATACGGGTCAGCGCATCCTGATAGCGTGCGACCTGTTTCGCCTGATAGGCAGATACCCGTCCGCCGCCGCCATAGCTGTTGACCAGCGCCGCCTTGCCGTCGTCCCAATAGAGCGAGCGATAGGCGGTCTGGCTGGTCGAGATCGCCTCCTTGATCTGCTTGACGGCAACCGCGGCATCCTTGGGGGTGGCGATCGACAGCGCGTCACTCAGCGCCAGACCGAATGTCCCGCCGGGCTTCACTTTCGGGTCTTTCTTCCCCGCGATCTCCGGCACGCTGAGTCGCGTTGGGGCAAGGCCAAGCTTCCCGAGCGCATCCGTCCCTTCCGGCCCGGCGATCAGTTCGACGTCGGCGCCCGCCTTTGCTTCGACCCGCAACCGCTTCATTCCGTCGACGGTCGGCGTCGTCACACTTGCCGTGCGCCCCAGCGCCTTGCGCACCTTATCGGCGAGGCTCGTCAACGTATCGTCGGCCGTTATGGCAATCTTGCGGATCGCGCCACCGGTCAGGCGCACGGAGAAGCTGTCCCCGGCTCTCAGGGAGGTTTGCGCTACCAATGTCGGCGAATTGAGCGGGGTCAGCGTCCCCCGCGCCAGACCCATCGCGCCCAGAGCGCTTGCCACGCCTGGTGCGGCGGACACCCGCACCGCCTCCGTCCGCTGCGCCACCTGCCCGAACTGGCGGACGGAGAGCTGTGCGCCGCTCAGGGGATCGAGCGCGACCACGAACACCGCGCTGACCGTGCCTCTGCTCGACATGGTGACAGGAAGGCTTGTCCCGCCCGCGTCGAGCGCCTGAAGCGCCAGGATATACGCCCCGTCCGGTGCGCGCATGCCATGGGGGAGCATCCCGTCCCAGTCCAGCGATGTGCTGGCGGGATCGAGAATACGACTGTCGACGACCGCGCCCGAAGCATCGGTGATCGTCGCCGACAATGTGGTCGGGCGTTGCGCGGTGGTCCAGGTCCAGCGCGCCGGAGCGGCGGAGGTCAGCCCCGCGGTCGAACCGTCAAAGCTGACTGCACGGCCGATGAGGGACGATGCCTGAATCATGTCCTGGCTGGAAAGGCGGGCGAGGATATCTTTCAGCGTGCCCGACTGCTGGATCGACTGTTCGACCTGCGAATATTGCACGAGTTGCTGCGTGTATTGCGATGTATCCATCGGATCGAGCGGATCCTGGTTGGTCATCTGGCTCGTCAGCAGCTTGAGAAACAGCGTGTAGTCGCCACTGAGCTTCGCAAGTGCGTTGCTGGCCGACGGTGCAGTCGAAACGGACGTGATGGGCGTGGTCGGTGTCATGGGGAAAACTCCTTGACGGGTCAGGCGACGAGATTGACGCGGCCCCCGTCCATGATGGAGCGGGAGATCGGACCCGATGGCGGGGGTGGCTCGGGATCGGAAAAGCGGGGTGGGCGATCGCGTCGGTCGGACGCATGCGGGTTCTCGCCGCGCCCAGGCGCGCTGTCGAACCGGAATGATCCGGCATCGGCGTTGATTCCTGCGTCGCCCAACGCGCGGGTAAGCTCTGCGCTGTCACGGCGCAGCATGTCGAGCGTGGCGGGGTTGGTGGCTGTCAGCGTAGCGCGGAGCTGGCCTGTGTCGTCAAACTGCATCCTGACCTCGATCCGCCCGTGGTGCGCGGGATCGAGCCGAACGGTCAGCGTGTCGTGCTCGTCCTGCCCGATGTGGCGCGCGATTTCGACCCCCAGTTCCCGGCCGATGTGCGAGGGGCGGGCGGAAATGACGGGGGTGGGCGTCTCGGCGGCGAGCCTTTCCACGGGGCGGTTCGCCAAGGGAAAGGAAACGGAAGGTTCCGCGTTTCCGGGCGGAGCCGGTGACGCATCGGTGGCGGGAGGGGGCACTTGCGGCCCCACAGCTTTTCCAGCAGATACGCCCGCTGGCCGGGTGGACTTCTGCGGGGGCGGACCGGAGGGCTGAGGCACCGGGGGTTCAGCGCTCTGTGTAGGCGACGGTGTGACGGTGGCCATTACGGTGGGCAGCGCTGCGTCGGTCGACTTGGGCGGCGAGGGCACCTCTCCATCTTGCGATCGGTGGGTGGCTTCGGGGTCGGTACAGCAGCATCCTGCAATGGCCCGAGGCGCAAGCAGCAGGCCCAGGCAATCCGCCACTGAAGGATCGTCCATCGGTCCGATGATGTCCTCGACATCCTCCTGTTCCAGCCCCGGCTGCGCGAGGGCGTGGGCGGCGGCCATGCGCCACAGCAATGCGGCATCCCTGACACTAAGCTTGATCCGGATATCGAACCGGTCGGCATCGGTGCTCGATCCCTGTCCAGATGTGTACGTCGGCGATCGTTCCTGTAACTCCACATCGTCTCTCCCGATGACGTGTCGCTCTTTTCGCTGCCCGAAGTGCCCTTTTTTCTGGCTATCCTCAGACAACAGGGTGCTCCCGCGTGGCGTGGTTAACAATATGTGCAAGCCCGCTAAGGGTTCGTACGGAGGGTCAGTGCATGACGACCTCTCCACGCCGGGCGAGTTCACGCGCATGGGCGGTGACCAGACACAGCTCCGCGTAGAGCCGGTCCCAGAGGCGAAACGAAATGCCGATCGTTCGATGGCCGCCATCCTGCGCCAGAGCGATCGTCGGCTCGTGTCCATAGGAAAGATGGAATCGGGCGGGAAAAACGCCCTCAGTCTGCTCGTCCGGCATCGACCCCGGCACGGTCAGCCGCGCCGACATGATGAAACCGGACAGGATCTCCGCACCATAAAGGCTGAGCATGATCCGCTCGCCCTTGTGCTCGTCATCCCGCCGCTCCAGTGCGACAACCGCGCCGCAGGGATGGGGAGCCACACTGATGCGCAGGCATGTGCCTGAAGCATCCTCAATATCTCTGATCCGTGAAAACATCTCGACCTCGCAGTCGCGCAGCCCTTGTCACCGGCTGGCGCTTCGATGGATAAAGGGGGCCGGGGCGAGACCCCAGCCCCCTTTCGGTTCCGGCACCATGCGGGGCATCACAGCCCTGCATGAGGCGTTTAACGGAACAGCGAGATGATCGTCGACGGCGCCTGGTTGGCGATCGACAGGGCCTGCACGCCGAGCTGCTGCTTGACCTGCAGCGCCTGCAACTTGGCTGACTCCTTGGCTAGATCTGCATCGACGAGGTTGCCGATACCGGCCTCCACGACATCGCTGAGCTTGCTGGTGAAGGTCTGCTGCGCCTCGATCTTGCGCGATGCCGCGCCCAGCGTGCTGAGCGAAGTCGCCAGATTGCTCTGAGTGGTGGTGAGCGTGTCGATCATCGCCTGCGCGTTCGCCTGCGTGTCAACCTGGCCCGTGGCGCCAACGGTCACGACGGAACCGCCCAGGTCGAGTGCCTGGTTCGCCACCGACAGCGAGTCCGGCTGATAGTTGGCCGCCACGCTGTCGCCGTCTTTCAAAGACTGCAACGCGGTTACCGTACCGCCGCCCGACTTCAACAGATTGGTGCCGTTGAATTCGGACGAATTGACGATCGTGGTGATCTGGTCGCGCAGGGCAACGAAATCCTGGTTGATCGCGGCGCGGCTGTTCGCGTCGATCCCGGCGTCGGCAGACTGATAGGCCTTTGCCTTCATCTGGTTGATGACGTCGGAAATCTGTTCCGCACCCGCGACCGCGACGTCCGTCACGCTCTTGGCACGGTTCAGGGATGAGCTCACCGCCTTGAGGCCGCCCACATCGCTGCGCAATGTCTGGGCGATGGCGAAGGACGCGGAGTCATCCTTGGTCGACGAGACGGACAGACCCGTGTTGATGCGGGTCTGGACCTGGGCAAGATTGCGGTTGGTGTCGCTCAGGCTCTGCAGCGCGGCCATCGCGCCGAGGTTGGTGTTTACTGAAAAACCCATGACATATTCCCTTTCTCGGGCAGGAGGCCGCCTTCTGCGGCCCCGGACCAGAAGCGCTGGCCCACCGGCAAAGCGCAAAATGCGCCCTGCCTGCTCATTCTGGGAAGGAAGTTGGGCGGGCCAAAATGGGTGGAGAAAAATTGGTGGTTAATGGGGGGTAACTATGGGGCGGGTTTAGAGGGTGGGATTTTTTGGGAAGAAACCGATGACCTTGCATCAGGGTCTTATTACCGTATTGTTGAAGTATGTTCTGTCGCTTCTCGTATTCGGTACTGACGATTTTCACCGCCAGCTTGCTGACTTTCGCTAATACCGCCTGTTCGCAGGAAGAGAAGAAAGTTGACGGATCAGTCGCGTATTTGCCTTCGCTTCGTGGTGACTATTTTTCATTGCATTCGGCGGAAGTCGGAAGAAAATATCATATCTACGTTCGTCTTCCTGAAGGGTATGAAAAGACCAAGAATCAACGATTTCCTACGGTCTATCTTCTCGATGGCGACTCGACGTTTCCGATGCTCGCGCCATTGCATCTTTTCATGCATTACGATGATCAAATCCCTGAGACGATTATAGTAGGCATTGCCTACGGTAGTTTTGAACCCGACGTTAACATGCGTCATTTCGATTTTCGAACGGTGATGGATGACGGTAGCCGTGGTGGTGCGTTGCAATTCCTGTCGATGCTCGAAAAGGAACTGATCCCCCGTATTGATCGGCGGTTCCGCACCGATCCGGCGCGGCGTGTCCTAGTTGGCCAGAGCCGGGGAGGAAGCGCCGTTCTGCAGGCTGCATGGCTTAAGCCGCGGCTATCTTGGGCGCATATCGCCAGCAATCCCGGACGCGAGCCCGACACGAAGCTTTTGTACGGTATGGATCGAGATGTGCCAGCAAGCACACAAGGCGGATATTTGATCGTAGCGTCAGGGTCTCATGATCGCGATTACCTCCGTGGCACCGCGCTAGAATGGAGAGATCGATTCGCGTCCCGGGCCGACCTTCCGTGGAAAGCAAGGTTCATCGACGTAGAAGGAGGCACTCATGCTGCAGACCTCGGCAATGCATATCGCGCTGCCATGAAGGTCATCTTTGATGCCGGTCCCGAGAAAGGCAATAATTGAACCGCGGTCACTCCGTTTCGGACAAGACCTCATTCTTTTATATGGCGGTATATCGCCCCCACCCCCCTCAAAACGGCGACAACACGTCCATCAACTGCTGCCCCCAGCGGGCCTGCTGCGCGTCGGTGAGCTGGCCGCGCCCGCCATAGCTGATCCGCGCCTCGGCGATCTGGGTGTGGCGGATGGAGTTGTCGCGCGCGATGTCCTGCGGGCGCACGATGCCGCTGACGAGCAGCTCGCGCAGCTCGAAATTGACGCGCGTTTCCTGCCGACCCCGGATCAGCAGATTGCCATTGGGCAGCACCGCCGTCACCACAGCGGCAATCGTCATGGTGACGGTTTCGCTGCGGCTGGTGTTGCCCGACCCGCTCGACTTTGAGGTGCTGGCGCTCTCGACCAGCTTCGATGTGTCGACCCCGGCAAGCTTCTTCACGATTTTCTCCAGACCGAACAACGCGCTCGCGCCCCCGCTTTCGGAACCGTCCCGGCTGCGCGCGGTGGAGGTGTCCACCACCGCCTTGTCCGAAACGTTGACCCGGATGGTCAGAATATCGCCCACCCGTCCAGCGCGCTGGTCCTGAAACAGCGCTCCGGCTCCGGTACGGAACAGGGATGCCGAGGGGATAACGCTCTCCGGCGCGGGCGAAGCCGGATCCCCTCGAACGGTCGCCAGCGAGTCTATGCTCTGGGGCGTACCGACCTGCTCGACGGGGCTCATCTTAGGCGCGCGTCCGATTGACCCCAGCCGCCCCGCTGTCCCACATCCGGCCAGCAGCCCCAGCGCACCGAGTGACGCGATGCGCAGCGCGCTCCCTGTCCTGGCGCTCATGGAGCCGTCACCGCGATCATGCCGCTGCCCGACACCCGGCCGTCCAGTGTTCGACTGGTCGAAAGGTTGACCGCCCGCACCGCTGCCCCGCTGGCGCCGTCGCCCAACGCGCGTCCCGGTGCAGAGATGCGCAAAGCCCCGGAGCGGACCTCCAGCGTCACGAGATCGCCCCGCCGTACCAGCAAGGGGGCCCCGACGTCGCCGGACCGGACCGTTGTGCCCGCCGGCAAGGCGCGCCGCGCCTCCTGTCCGGCGATGTCAACCGCGCGCAACGCCACCCGCGCCGCCATCGGCGGCAGTGTCCGCCGCTCGAAGTCCTCGACCTGCAACACCGCGCCCCGTGCAACCGGGCGCACCAGCACGTCGGCCTGCGCCTGCCCCACAGGCACGTCCTGCGCCCGCCCTTGCGCGAAGAACGCCAGCGCCCCCGCGCCCAGTACCAGCAGCATTCTCATCGCAACTGGCTCGACGTGCCGAGCATTTCGTCGACCGTCTTCACGACCCGGCTGTTCATCTCATAGGCGCGTTGCGCGGAAATGAGCGCGGTGATCTCCTCGACCGGATTGACGTTGGACGCCTCGACGAAGCCCTGCGTGACCGTGCCGAAGCCCGGCTCACCCGGCGAAGCCAGATTGGCCTGACCCGACGCGCTGGTTTCCACAAACAGGTTGTCGCCTTGCGCCTCCAGACCCGCATCGTTGATAAACGTCGCCAGCTGAAGCTGCCCCACAGTCTGCAAATCCGGACTGTCGGCCGTCTTCACCTGCACTTCGCCGGTCGCCGAGATCGACACATCCACTGCGTTTTGCGGAATGGTAATGCCCGGCTGGACCGCCAAACCCTGCGCCGTCACCAGTTCGCCCTGATCGGAAAGCTGGAATGATCCGTCACGTGTATACCCGGTCTGCCCGGACGGCAGCGTCACCGGGAAGTATCCCCGCCCCTGTATGGCGATGTCATAACGATTGCCGGTCTGCGCCAGCGCGCCCTGTTGCGCGATGCGGTAGATCGCACCGGTCTTCACGCCCGCACCGATCTGGATGCCCGACGGAACCTTTGCTTCATTCCCGCCGGACGCCGCACCCGGTCGGGCTTCCTGCTGATACAGCAGATCCTGAAACTCGGCCCGTTGCCGTTTGAACCCTGTGGTGTTCATGTTGGCGATGTTGTTCGAAATCACGTCGACATTGGTTTGCTGCGCCAGCATGCCGGTCGCCGCGATGGAAAGGGAACGCATGGGTCAGGCTCCTTCTGAAATGGTCTCTGCGGACGGGGTCAGCCGATCCGTCCCAGCCGCTGGATTGCACGGCTGCGCATATCGTTGATCGCATCGGCGATTTTCATGCTCGACTGATAGCTGCGCAGGATGTCGACCAGCTCGGTGGTCTCGACGATCGGCTGGACGTTCGATCCCTCCACCCCGCCGGAACGCAGGCGTGTCTCGCTGGCGCCCAACACCCGGCCACCCGCGCCGTTCATCATGCCGTCGCCGCGCGGCGTCAGGGCGCCATCGTCCCCAAACACGGTCACGCCGATGCGACCCAGCGGCCCGTCCTTCGAGAGCACCGTGCCGTCGGCGCCGATGGACAGACTGGCTAGCGCGTCGGGCGGGACAGACAGCGGACGACCGCCATCGTCGAGAATCTTCTGGCCACCGGATGTCACAAGATCGCCACTGTCATTGACCTTGATAAACCCGGCGCGTGTATAGGCCGTCCCGCCGCCCGGGGCCTCCACCGCGAAATATCCCGGCCCGTCGATCATCACGTCCAGCGGATTGCCCGTCGCCTCGAACGCTCCAGGACGCGTGTCCTGGGCCGCCCGGTAATCGAGGACGAACGACGCGGCCTTCGCATCGGGGACCATCGCGTCTTTCGCCCGTTCGACATATTCGTGGAACACCGGCCGCTCGCGGTGAAAACCGACCGTGCTGGCGTTCGCCATGTTGTTCGCCGCAATGTCGAGCCTGCGCCGCAGCGCCTGCTCGTGGCTCAACAAGATGTAGCTCGAAATATCCATCACCACCCCGGCAAAATTTTCGCAGTCCGGTTGGAGGGCAGGCAATTTTTGCCGCCTCCCGGTCCTATAATAGGAGGAAATCGGCTGGTCGGATTGCGGCCGCTCCTTTTTGCAAGAGGCAGGACACGACATATGGCAGGCAAGAAGGCTCCCCCCGCACCGGTGAAGGATGCTGCGGAGGATATCGGTATCGAGGATCTCACGCCAGAGGAGCTCGCAGGGGCAAAACCCCCGCGCTTCGGCTCGAAGCAGAAGATCATCGCGGCGGCGGGTGCCCTCCTCCTGCTGGGAGGCGGAGGCGGTGTCGCACTCCTCATGAGCGGTGGAGAAAAGCCCGGCGCCGATAAGCACGAAGAAAAGGCCTCCGCGGAAGAGGAAGCCGAAGGGGAAGGTGAGGCAGAAGGCGGCGAACTCCCGCTGGTCGATGTCCCCGCCATGATCGTGAATATGCGCACCGCCGGCGGGCAGCCCCGCTACCTCAAGATCCGTTTCATGATCGAAGCCCGCTCCAGTGCGAAGGTCGAACCGCTCAAGGCCAAACTCCCCGCCATCATCGACAGCTATCAGCCCTTCCTGCGGGAATTGCGCCCGGAAGACCTGTCTGGATCAGCTGCGGTGTTCCGTATCAAGGAGGAACTGCTCTCTCGCGCCACTGCCGCCGTCGGATCCGGCATGGTGAAGGACATTCTGATTCAGGATCTTGTCCAGCAATGAGGCGAGGCCGATGAGTAGCGATCCGTTCGAGGAGTTCGACCTTCCCGAGCCGCCCGTCGCCAGCGCCATGGGACTGGAGAAGTTCGACCAGGCGGGCATAGACGCGCTGTTCGGGGATGTCGGCCCGGTGCATTCCAACCGCAGCGGCCTGCGCGCCGTCATCGAATCCGAAAGCATCCGGCACGAACGCCTGCCCATGCTGGAGGTGGTGTGCGAACGCATGGTTCGCGCCTTTTCCTCCTCCATGCGCAATCTGACATCCGACAGCATCGAAGTTAGCCTCGACGATGTAACGACCGCCCGTTTCGGTGACTTTATGGACCGCGTCACCCTTCCAGCCATGATCGCCGTGACCCGCGTGGAGGAATGGCAGAATTACGGGCTGATCACGATCGATTCCGGACTGATCTACGCCGTCGTTGATGCGCTGCTCGGCGGTCGTCGATCGGGCGAGGTACTGATCGACGGACGGGAATATACGACGATCGAAACAGCGTTGGTCTCGCGGATGCTGGAGCTTGCGATTGATGAGTTCAGCGCCGCGCTCGCCCCGATCGCGCCAGTTACGATGGTCCTGGAGCGGATCGAGACCAACCCTCGCTTCGCGGCTATCGCGCGGCCCAGCAACATCGCCGCGATCTGTACCTTCCGCGTCGACATCGACGGACGTGGTGGGCGGTTTTCGATGGTGCTGCCCTACGCCACGCTGGAACCCATCCGCGACAAGCTGATCCAGCGCTTCATGGGCGAAAAGCTGGGGCGGGAGAATATCTGGCAGGCGCATATGGAGCAGCAGATACGGCACACCCAGATCGAAATCGAGGTAATCCTGGGGTGCGCGACGCTCTCACTCGCACAGGTCAAATCGCTGGAAGTCGGCCAAAGCCTGCCCTTCTACGCCCAGCCCGACCAGCCGATGGCGATCCAGTGCGGCAGTATAGCCCTGGCCCACGCCCTCCCGGGCCAGCGCCGGGGCAATGTCGCCGTCAGCCTCGCCAGCCCGATCGGAAAAGGAGTCCGCTGATGTCCCTCACGCTCATGAGCAATGTCGTCACGGCGATGCTGTGCGTTGGCGTTATCGTGCAGTCGATACGCATGATGCGCCGCCTGCGTCTCGTGTCGGACGGACAGCTCGGCACGATGGTCAACGCCCTCGACCGCGCGACCTCTCAGGCCTCCACCGTCCTCGCCGGTCTGCGCTCGACGCTCAGCATAGACGGTGCCGCCGTGGCGCAGGACGTAGCCGCCGCCCGTGAACTGCGCGAGGAACTCACGGTCCTCATCGGCATCGCCAATTCCATGGCGGATCGCCTTGTGGAGGCAGGCCAGGCGCCCAAAAGAACAGCGCGACGCAGCCGCTCCGCCCGCCCATTTTCCGAACCCGAAGCGCTCGACAGCGCCGTGCTCGACAGGCTGGCCGACATCGTTGAGGACGCGGCATGACGTCGGTGCTCGCCCGCTCCCCGGCCCGCCAGAGGCCCTTGCTGTTGATCATGCTGACCGGTGCCGCCGCGCTGTCCGCCGTGGCGGGCGTGGTGGGGGCAACGGCGCCCCCTCCCGCCGCCGCCCCTGCGCCGCAGAACCGGATGGCGGCCACGATCGACGACGCCATCGCCAGCCGCGACCGCATGGCCACGGCAAACATGCGTGCGCTCGACCTGCGCGAACAGGCGGCCAAGGCGGCGCAGGCACGGCTCAGCGCGACCCTCGCGGCGAAACAGCAGCAGGACAGTGGCCCGGCGGCGGACCCTTCCGCGCCCGACCAATATGACGCGCTCGCCAAAATCTATCAGGCGATGAAACCCGCCAAGGCCGCCCCGGTGTTCGAGGCGCTCGATCTGGAAGTGCAGTATCTAGTCGCGAAGAAGATGCGGGAGCGGTCGACGGCCATGCTGCTCGCGGCGATGTCACCGAGCGGCGCGGCGCGGCTAACCATGGCGCTCGCGGGCCGCAAGCCTCTGCGCAAGGAGCCGGACGCGTCACGCACATCGGCTATTGGGGCGACGCGCTCACCTTGACGATCAGCGCCCGATCAAAGCCCGGAATCGCGGCGCGGAACGCTACATCAAGGCTGTCTGCCAATCGGGCACAATCGACGGCGCGATAGGGCGACGAGCGCAACCGTGCGAAATCCAGCCCGGCACCCACCGCCACCGCCCGCAGCCGCGCGGCATCGCGCACCATCTCTGCCGCGCCGGCGGCATCCCTGGCACGCAGGACAAGAGTGAAGCGCAATACGCCCTCGATTCGGCTGCCGTCGATAATCGGAACAGCAATTTCCGCCATCGGCATGAAACTCGGGTCGAGCGCTCCACCCCCTTCCTCGGCATCCGCGCAGGGCGCAAGCGCCCATCCAGACAGCAAAGCGAGTGCAGCGATCGATCGCGTCCAACTCCGCCCCTTGCCCACCATGCCACCTGCCCTGCCGTTGGTGCCCGCCGAGGGCCGCACTCTCCCTATAATAGGACAAAGCCGTAACCATGGGGTCGATCATGAGCCAGGACCAGAAACCCGCCCGCGTCCGTGCCGTTTCCAGCAGGGATGGTCTCCCCGGATCAGGGCCGGAGAATGCCGGAGACGTGGAAGAAAGCACCGCCGCGCTTGCCGCAGCGGCCGCTCCGGCACGCCGGGCCGTTGCCGGAAAGTTCGTTTTCCTGCTCGGCTGCGCGCTGGGTGGGGCTGGACTCGCTGCATTGCCGCACATCCTTCCGGGGCGGTTCTGAGAGGATGACCATGCCCCGAGTCCTATCCTGCATGCTCCTCCTGTGCGTGGCGCCCTTGTTGATCGGTGCAGCTCCGACAGAAGAGGCCAATGCTTCCCCTCCCCCCGCGACGCTTCTCCCCGGTTTTGCCGCCCAGCTCGCCCAGATGCCGGAGATCACCGACCCATCCGGCTGGCATGTCATTCCCCGCGACGAAGCGTGGGAGGCGCTGGCCATTGCCCAACCCTTCGCGCGTCAGCCCGCTCGCTGGTCCTACGCCCTCAGTCTGATCGGACAGGGCGACTCCAGCGCGGCGCTCGGTGTGCTGGACGTCATGGCGCAGGACGACCCCGATCTGCTCCTCGTTTCCGCTTTTCGCCTTGCGCGCGGGACGGCTCTGGCGGGTGCGAACCGCCCCGTCGAAGCGCTGGCCATGCTGACCGACCCGATGCTCGCCGCTAATCCCGAAGCATGCCTGTGGCGGATGATGGCACGGGAACAGGCGGGCCAAGCCGACGCCGCCCTCGCGGAAATCGGCTGCGCCGTCCATGCCATCAACCAGCGCCCGCTCAATCGGTCGCGGCCGTTCATCCTGGCCGCTGCCCGGTCGGCGATCGCGCAACGCCAATACGCCCGCGCCATGCGATGGCTCCGGCAATTCCCCGACCGTGAGAGCACCGCCAACCTGCTGCGCGGGAGAGCGCTCATCGGACAGGGCGACATCGCCCAAGGCCGCTTGCGCCTCGAGCGGGTCAAGGTCAACGCCTCGCCACGCGAACAGGCCGAGGCTGATCTTGAACTCATCGCCGCACTGGTGCCGCGTCACCTGATGCCCATAAACGACGCGCTCGCCACGCTCGACCGGATCGGCTTTACCTGGCGGGGTGACGCCATAGAGGAACGGGCGCTTCGTCTGGGTTACGCGCTGGCGCTGAAAGCACAGGACAGCCGCCACATATTGGCAACCGGGGGCATCTTGATCCGCTATTTCGACATGGGCGCGGACGCGACCACGATGCTCGCCACCTGCCAGCAGCAAATTGTCTCCGCGCTTTCGCGCGACAGCCGTATGACGCTGACCGGCGCCGCCGGGTTGTTCTGGGACAATCGCGATCTGGCGCCACCGGGGCAACAGGGCGATGCACTGCTGCTCATGCTCGTCGACCGGCTTGTCGAAGCGAGCCTCTACGAACGCGCTGCCGATCTTCTGGGCTACCAGATGCGCGAACGCGCACGCGACATCGAAAAGGGGCCGGTGTCGGAACGTGTGGCCCGGCTCTATATCCTTGCCGCCAAACCCGATAAGGCGATCCTCGCGCTGCGGGAAAGCGACCAGCCTGCTTATCCCGCCGCGATGCTCGACGCGCGCCACCGGATCGAAGCGGTCGCCCTCTATCAGCTTGGTCGCGCGGACCAGGCGATGGCGTTGCTCGACGATGTGCCCGGTACAGAGCGGTTGCGCAGCGAAATGCTCTGGCGGCGGCGGGACTGGCAGGGGCTGGTGGCGCGGCTCGGAACCGCATCCCCTTCCCGCCAGTTGGGCGCCGTCGATCAGGCGGTTATTCTGCGGCAAGCGGTGGCGCTTGCGATGCTCGGGCGCGAGCCCGAACTCGCTGCGTTGCGCGCCCGCTACGGTGCGGCATTCACTCGGCTTCCGTCCGGACCCGCCTTTGCCCTTCTCACCGGCCCGGTTGACGCGATGACGTCCGAGAGCATCGCACGCGCGATGGCAGCCATACCCACGGCGTCCGTTGCGGGCGACTTCGAACCCTTACTGGATGTACGGTCGGCCCCAGCCGAACAGCCGGCGAAGAAAGGCTGACCCTTACTCGGCCGCCTGCGCCGCTTCGTAGTCAGCCTCGGCCAGAAAACGCTCGACATCGAGCGCCGCCATGCAGCCCATGCCTGCCGCCGTCACCGCCTGACGATACACCTTGTCGGTGACGTCCCCAGCCGCGAAAACGCCGGGTATCCCGGTTTTGGCGGTGCCCTTCTCCACCACGATATAGCCATCATCGAGCAGCAGCTTGTCGCGGAACAGCTCGGTCGACGGGTGGTGGCCGATCGCCACGAACGCACCATCAGTCGGCACATGCGATTTCTGGCCAGTGAGCGTGTCGATCAGGTCGACGCCGACCAGACCCTCGGGATCACCTCCGCCGACGAAGCGTTCAACCGCCTTGTTCCAGAGCACCGAGACATTGGGGTGCGAGAACAACCGATCCTGCAGGATCCGTTCGGACCGCAGGCTGTCGCGCCGGTGGATCAGCGTTACGTCGGGCGAATGGTTGGTGAGGTACAGGGCCTCCTCCACGGCCGTGTTGCCGCCGCCGATCACCACGACCTTCTTGCCGCGATAGAAGAACCCGTCGCAGGTCGCGCAGGCGGAAACGCCCTTGCCGCCCAGCCGCTCCTCGCCCTCGACGCCCAGCCACTTGGCCTGTGCGCCGGTGCAGATGACCAGAGTATCGGCGATATAGGTCGCGCCGCCGTCACCCGTGAGGCGGAACGGACGATGGGATAGGTCGATATCGACGATCTGGTCCCAGATCATCGTGGTGCCGACATGCTCGGCCTGCGCCTGCATCTCTTCCATCAGCCATGGCCCCTGGATCACGTCGCGAAAGCCGGGATAATTCTCGACATCCGTGGTGATCGTCAGCTGCCCACCCGGCTGCATGCCCTGCACGACGATGGGCTTCAGACCCGCCCTCGCGCCGTAGATCGCAGCGGACAATCCCGCAGGGCCGGAACCAAGGATGAGCATACGAGTATGAACGGGCGTGGTCATAGAGCGGCTTTCACAGAGGATTCGCGTCCCTACGAAATAGGCTGTTGCTGATAAGACGCAAGAGCATGGCGCCTTCGCCGCCCGGCAAGATTATCTTGGGGTCGCGATAGCGATCAATCCAGCACGGACGGCAGATCCTCAAACCCCCGCCGCAGGGCCGCGCCCCAGCTTTGCGAGATCCGGCCGAACTCCACGTCGTCCGCCTCAATCCTGCGCCGCACGCGAAACGTATAACTGTCTCGCTCGATGACCGTCAAATCGAGGGGCATTCCCACAGAAAGATTGGACCGCAATGTCGAATCCATGGAAACGCACGCGGCCTTGGCGGCTTCTTCCAGCGTCGTTTCCGGCTTGACGATGCGATCGAGGATCGGCTTGCCATATTTGTGCTCGCCGATCTGGAAAAAGGGCGTGTCGGCGGTCGCTTCGATAAAATTTCCGGCGGAATAGATCATGTAGAGACGCGCTTTACCACCCTTGCGCTGCCCGGCGATCAGGATATTCGCGTCCGCACCCGCACCCTGCATTTCGATGGTCGAACGATAGCGCTTCTGCACCGACGCCATCGCGTCCCCCACGATCTGCGCGACCCGGTGCATGGTATCGCAGTTGAGAATCGTCTCCACTTCGGGATCGGACTTCTCCCGCTTGATCGCGTGGGACAGAGTCGCCTTCACCTCCTGCGTGATCGACAGATTGCCCGAGCACATCAGCGCGATCGCACGTTCTCCGGGCACTTCATAGGTGAAGGTTTTCCGGAAACGCGCGATATTATCCATGCCCGCATTGGTGCGCGTGTCAGATAGCAGGACCAGCCCTTCGTTAACACGAATAGCCACACAATAGGTCAAGACGCACTCCTCCCCCGCAACGAATCCACCCACGCCATGGCCCCTCTTCCCCAAGCCATGCTCTTACTGTTGTTGTTGCTGCTCCTGCAACTGCTGGATGCGGGCATCACCCCCGGAAAGTTCGCTGTCGTCGATCCGCACGTCGGCGTCGACAGTGATGGCCCCGGCCGCGACCGCGTTCCCACGGACGGGAGCGGCATCATGCGCATCCAGCCCGGCTGCCAGCCGAATATAGCGCTCCGTCACGCACAGGCCGTTCGACACATCGAACCCCACCCAGCCGAGCGCGGGCACTCGTGCTTCAGCCCAGGCATGGGTTTCGTGCAGCGCCCCGGCATCGTCGTCCGCCAGCAGATACCCACTGACATAGCGCGCGGGAATGCCCATCGAACGCGCCATGGCGATGAAGATTTGCGCGTGGTCCTGGCATACGCCTGCGCCCAGATCGAACGCCTCGGCCGCGCTCGTCCCCGCCACCGTCACCCCCGCGCGGTATGCAACCCGGTCACGCACCAATTGCGACAGCGCGTGCAGCCGGGCGAGATCGTCCGCGTGCTCAAGCGCTGCCAGGGCCTCTCGCATTGGTGCTGAGACAGGCGTGAGCGGTGTCGCACGGAGATAGCAGAGTGGATCGGCACCCTGCGGCAGTCCGGTCATGACGCCTGCCGTATCGCGCGTGTCGACGACCCCGCTCGCCACGATGTTCGCTTCGTCCATGCGGTCATGGCGGATCCACAGCACATCTTTGTCACCATGGCCATTGGGGACAAATTGCGCCACCGGCTCATCGTTGACGGTGACGGACCAGCTCTCGACCCGCTGCCCCTCATGCTCGCTTGGCCACAGCTTCAGCAGCATCGCGACCCGGCTGCTCCCCGATCCGTAACGATAGATGGTCTGATGTCTGACGACGAGTCTCACGGCCTGCTGCTCCTGCAACTCAATCGAAGTGATAGGCCTCGGCGATCTCCGCCGCCAGCCGGTTCGTCATCCCCAGGCCCACCACTACGCTCTTATGCAGACCGATGCGGAAAATTTCGCCGCTGTTGATACCATCCAGGCTGCCGACCATCTGCGCAATGGTCTCATGACAGGGTTTCAACCCGTTATGCGATTCGGCGAGCCGCGCCAGCCGGTAGGCAATCTGCCGGTAGCAATAGGCGACTGAACGGGGGAACAGCGTGTTGAGCATCAGGAAATCGGTGATCTGCCACGGCGTATAGGCCCCGCCGTAAACATGATGATAGGCCCGGCTGCCCGACAGCGCGTGCAGCACCGACGTCCATTGATAATGGTCGCGTGTCCCGCCCACGACTTCGGTCTCGGGCAGCAGCACATAATATTTGACGTCGAGCAGGCGGAGCGTCATTTGCGCCCGCTCGATCGATCCGCCGATACGCAGAAAATCATGGCCCTCGTTACGGAGCTGTCCGGCGTCCGCCGCACCCCGGAAGGTCATCGCTCGCGTCTTGATCCAGTCGATGAGCGCCGGAAGCTGCTGCCGTGCATCGGCGACATCATAGCTGTCGAGTTTCCGCCAACCCTCGTTCAGCGCTTCCCACATATCCTGCGTCAGAGCGGTCCGGATCGACTTGCCGTTCGCCCGCGCGCGGGACAGGCACGACCGCACGGACGAGGGATTGTCGAGATCGAGCAGCAGATACGCGACGATGTCGGACTCTTTGACGATCGCCTCTGGAGGAAAATGATCCTCGCAGCCCGTGACCTTCACCACCGATCGCCATTCGTCGCGATGGTGCGCACCGGGCAGGATCGCCATGCGCTGTCCCATGGTGATGAGGCGCGCGGTCGCTTCCGCCCGTTCCATGTAACGGGCCATCCAGTAGAGGTTCGCGGCGGCGCGGCTCAGCATGGCTTCCTCATCAATCCTGCAACACCCAGCTGTCCTTCACTCCGCCGCCCTGGCTGGAGTTCACGACCAGCGACCCTTCGGTCAACGCTACCCGGGTCAACCCGCCCGGCACCAGCCGGATCTGCTTGCCGACCAGACAGAAGGGACGGAAATCGGCGTGCCGCTCGACAACGCTCGCCGGCCCCAGGGTCGGGACGGTCGACAGGTCCAATGTCGGCTGGGCAATGAACTGGTCGGGATTGGCGCGGATGCGGTTGGCATAGGCTTCCACCTCGCTTTTGGTCGACTGCGGGCCGATCAGCATGCCATAGCCGCCGGATCCATGCACTTCCTTCGCCACCAGTTCATGGAGATTGTCGAGCACATAAGCGCGCTCATCCGCCTTGCCGCATTGCCACGTCGGGATATTGGCGAGGATCGGCTTTTCGTTGAGGTAAAAGCGGATCATGTCCGGCACGTAGATATAAACCGCCTTGTCATCGGCGATCCCGGCACCCGGCGCGGAACAGAGCGTGACCCCGCCGTTCCGATAGACATTGAAGATCCCCGGTATCCCCAGCATCGAATCCGGCCGGAAGGTTAGCGGATCGAGGTAATCGTCATCGATGCGGCGGTAGATGACATCCACGATCTTCGGCCCATAGGTCGTCTTCATCCACACACGTCCTTCGTCGACGAACAGGTCGGCCGGTTCCACCAGCTCCACACCCATCAGGTCGGCAAGGAAGCTGTGTTCGTAATAGGCGCTGTTGAGCGATCCGGGCGTCAGGACGACCACCACCGGTTCCCCCTTGCATGCGGGCGGCGCGACATCGCGCAGCGTAGCGAGCAACTGGTCGGGATAGTCGTCGACCGGCGCGACCAGACCCTGCGCGAACAGGTCCGGGAACATGCGCGTCATGATCTCGCGGTTTTCGAGCATATAGGACACGCCCGACGGCGTCCGGCAGTTGTCCTCCAGCACCTCGAAGCTTGCGGGGCCGGTACGCACGATGTCGATCCCGACGATATGGCTGTACACCCGGCCGGGCGGCGTGAAACCCACCATCTCCAGCTTGTAGGCGTCATTGCGGTAGACGATATCGCCGGGGATGATGCCCGCGCGGATGATCTCGCCACGATGATAGACGTCATGTAGAAACGCATTGAGCGCCCTTGCCCGTTGCCGGATCCCCCGGTCGAGCGTGCGCCATTCGCGCGCCGTAAAGATCCGGGGCAAGAGATCGAACGGGATGAGCCGTTCCGGATCGCCCCCCTCGCCGTAGACCGCGAAGGTGATGCCAATCCGTCGGAAAATCGCCTCGGCTTCCTCCAGCCTTCGGTTCAGCCCGGCGATGCCAGTGCTTTCCACCCATTGCTGGACCTGAGAGTAGCATTCGCGGACTGACCCGTCCGACTCTAGCATCTCATTAAAAGACAAGGCGCGTGATCTCCCCCCAGGCCGGGCCACACTTATTGTGCGCTGCAACATACTGCCGCAGCCAGCGGGCTTTGCAAGCGAAAAATGCGGAAGGGCCTCTCTCGGTTCCCGTTGGCGCATTTTGGCCCATGCAACCACCGCGATCCCAGATGGTTGGAGCATTTTCCGGGTTCAGGCGCTTTGCCGCAGCTTGAACGCCCGATGCCCGAGACCAATATCCGGATCACTGCTCCGTTTAAGAGCAACCCGGGAGAAAGGGAATGATGATGCACGCATCAGGCAATTCGCCCGGTTCCACCGCCCAACGCATCACCGAAGAGGAGCACGTCATGACGACCGCAAACGACGTTCACGCAAAAATCCGGCAGGGGACAGAGGAGTGGTTTTACATGGCCGGCTCTGTCATCGTTCAGGCCATTGAAGATGCTGGAGTATCGCCCTCCGAAAATTTCTCGCTGGTCGAGCGCTATACCGATGGGACGGTGATGTCGAATGGCCTTGTCCAGGGCATCCGCATCGAAATCATCGATGGCCGCCCCTCCTTCCGGGTTGGTGCTCAAGAAAATGAGAGCGCGGACGTTACAGTGGAAGTCACGGCAGCGGCGGCGCGCAAGCTCAACGCACTCCACAACTCATCTCCCGATTATGAGGCCGTACGCACCGCCTTTCTGAACACGGGCGAGATGCGCGTCACAGGCGATGTCGCGAAAATCGGCAGCTGGCTGGACGCAGCACATGATCCGATCGTCGATCGGACCACCTGATCTACCCAAAGCGCAGGGGGCATTCCCACGACCCTGACGTCACCCGACAATCTTAAACAGGAGCATAAACCATGAAACCATTTATAGGCCTGATCTCGACCCTGGCAGCGGTCCTCTCGGTAGGAGCCGCCCCGTCGTCGGCGCAGCAGACGAAAAGCACGGCGCCATCCCCCGGCACAGTCGAACTCTACACTCTTGATTGCGGGCTGACGGAGTTTGCAGACGCTTCCTATTTTTCCGACACGGGCGAATATGACGGCAAGGCCCTCGCCCTTCCCACGCCCTGCTATCTCATCCGGCACGGCTCTGACTGGCTGTTGTGGGACACCGGTAATGGCGACAGCCTCGCCTCGCAGCCCGGCGGCAAAACGAAATTCGGCGGGCGCTTTACCGTCAAACAGACATTGGCGGGGCAGCTCGCCATGCTGGGCCTGAAGCCTGACGACATCCGTTACGTCGCCATTTCCCATCTGCATCAGGATCATACCGGCAATATCGGGCTGTTCCCGAAAGCCACCTTCCTGATTTCTTCGGCCGAATTGTCATGGGCACGCACCAAGCCCACGCCATTCGGCGTCGATGCCCCCGCGATTGCTCCCCTGGCCCGCGCGAAAGTCGACGCGTCGGATGATGACCGCGACGTGTTCAAAGACGGCACCGTGCGCATTCTCAAAGCGCCCGGCCATACGCCCGGCTCACGGATGCTGCTCGTCAAGCTGCCCAAAACCGGCAATGTTCTGATATCGGGCGATCTCTTCCACACCCGCCAGAATTACGAAAAACAGCTGGTGCCCGCCGTGAACCTGAGCCGGGCGGACACAGTAGCGTCTGAACAGCGCTTCAACCGCCTTGCGACCAATCTGCGGGCCCGCGTGGTGATCCAGCATGCCCCGGAAGATTTCGCAGCCATGCCCGCGTTTCCTAAGTTCCTCGACTAGCGTGCGCTGGCAGGGTGCGCCAACCCGCGCATCCTGCCGAGCCCAACTATACCGATGTGGGATTGAGACCGGCGAAGCCGATCCAAAATGGTGCACCCGGAGCGATTCGAACGCCCGGCCCTCAGATTCGTAGTCTGATGCTCTATCCAGCTGAGCTACGGGTGCTTGCCATTTCGGGGCGGGCGCAAGGCCCGCCGGGAGTGCCGCAGATAGAGGGGGGAGCCGGGTCTGGCAACCCCCTTTCTGCAATTATTGCGCTGCCGGTTCAGCCCCGGTTCTTGAGCGCCGCCTGCGCCGCCGCCAGCCGCGCGATCGGCACGCGATAGGGCGATGCCGACACATAATCGAGGCCAGTCTGCTCGCAGAACGCGATGGACGACGGGTCACCGCCATGCTCGCCGCAGATGCCCAGCTTGATGCCGGGACGGGTCGCTCTTCCCCGTTCCGCAGCGATCTGGATCAGCTCGCCCACGCCCTCTATGTCGAGGCTGACGAACGGATCGCGCGGGAAGATCCCCTTGTCCACATAGCTGCCCAGGAACCGCCCCGCGTCGTCGCGCGAAATGCCGATGGTCGTCTGCGTCAGGTCGTTGGTGCCGAACGAGAAGAACTCACCCACTTCGGCAATCTCGCCCGCTTTGAGCGCAGCGCGCGGCAGTTCGATCATGGTGCCGACGAGATATTCGATGGTCTTGCCACGCTCGGCAAACACCGCCTGAGCCTGCGCATCGACGATCGCCTTCATCAGTTCCAGCTCGCGCCGTGTGGCGACCAGCGGGATCATGACTTCGGGGATCGGCGCCTCGCCGGTCTTGTCGGCAACGTCGATCGCCGCCTCGAAGATCGCCCGCGCCTGCATCTCGTAGATCTCGGGATAGGTCACGCCGAGGCGGCATCCGCGATGGCCCAGCATCGGGTTGAACTCGTGCAGCTCACTCGCCCGCTGCTTCAGCGTCTCGATGCCCACACCGGCGGCCTTGGCAACTTCCTCGAAATCCACCTCTTCATGCGGCAGGAATTCGTGCAGCGGCGGATCGAGCAGGCGGATCGTCACCGGCAGGCCCGCCATCACCTCGAAAATCTCGGTGAAGTCGCTGCGCTGCTCGGGCAGCAGCTTGGCCAGCGCCTCGCGCCGCCCCTTCTCGCTGTCGGCCAGGATCATCTGGCGCACGGACGTGATCCGCCCGGCGTCAAAGAACATATGTTCGGTGCGGCACAGGCCGACGCCCTCGGCGCCGAATTCCCGCGCGGTGCGGCAATCGAGCGGCGTTTCGGCGTTGGCGCGCACCTTCAGGCGGCGGACCTTGTCGGCCCAGACCATCAGCGTGCCGAAATCGCCCGCCAGTTCCGGCTGCACAGTCGGCACTTCGCCCGCCATCACTTCGCCGGTCGCGCCGTCGATGGTGATGATGTCGCCCTCAACCAGTTCGCGGCCCGCCACGCGCAGTGTCTTCGCCTTCGCATCGATAGCGAGGCTGCCCGCGCCCGACACGCACGGACGGCCCATGCCGCGCGCAACCACGGCGGCGTGTGACGTCATGCCGCCGCGCGCCGTCAGAATGCCCTTGGCCGCATGCATGCCGTGAATGTCTTCGGGAGACGTCTCGATCCGCACCAGGATCACCGCGTCGCCCAGCTCGCTGCGCTTTTCTGCCGTGTCCGCGTCGAACACCAGAATGCCGCTCGCCGCGCCTGGCGAAGCGGGCAAGCCCTTCGTCAGCACGTCGCGCGGCGCCTTCGGGTCGAGTGTTGGGTGAAGCAGTTGGTCGAGCGCAGACGGATCCACCCGCGCGACGGCCTCTTCCTCGGTGATCAGCCCTTCCGCCGCCATGTCGACCGCGATCTTGAGCGCAGCCTTGGCCGTCCGCTTGCCCGAGCGCGTCTGGAGCATCCACAGCTTGCCCTGCTGCACCGTGAACTCGATGTCCTGCATGTCGCGGTAATGGGTTTCGAGGATCTGGAACACCTTCGCCAGCTCGGCATAGGTTTCCGGCATCGCCTCTTCCATCGACAGCGCCTTGGCCCCGGCCCGCTCCCGCGCGGCCAGCGTCAGATATTGCGGCGTGCGGATGCCCGCGACGACGTCCTCGCCCTGCGCGTTGATGAGATATTCGCCATAATAGGTGTTTTCGCCGGTCGAGGGATCACGCGTGAACGCCACGCCGGTCGCCGACGTGTCGCCCATATTGCCGAACACCATCGCCTGCACGTTGACGGCTGTACCCCAGTCGCCGGGAATGTCGTTCAGGCGGCGATAGACCTTCGCGCGGTCCGCCTGCCACGATCCGAACACCGCCGCGATTGCGCCCCAGAGCTGGTCGTGCACGTCCTGCGGGAACGGCTTGCCCCACTGCTGCTCGACGAGCTTCTTGTACTCACCGACCAGCGCTTTCCAGTCGGCAGCGCTCAGTTCCGTGTCGAGATGATAGCCCTGGTCTTCCTTGGCGATTTCCAGCGCTTCCTCGAACGCGCCATGGTCAAGTTCCAGCACCACGTCGGAATACATCTGGATGAACCGGCGATAGCTGTCCCACGCAAAGCGCTCGTCACCGCTCGTTGCCGCCAACCCCTCGACCGTCTGGTCGTTGAGGCCAAGGTTCAGCACCGTGTCCATCATCCCCGGCATGGAAACCCGCGCGCCGGAGCGCACCGAGACCAGCAGCGGGTCCGCCGCGTCGCCGAAGCTCTTGCCCGTCACGCCCTCGATATGAGCAATGCCGGTCGCGACTTCCTCGCGCAGGCTGTCCGGGAAGACCTCGCCATCCACATAATAGCGGGTGCACATCTCGGTCGTGATGGTGAAACCAGGAGGAACCGGCAAACCGATCGCGGCCATGCCGTCGAGGTTCGCGCCCTTGCCGCCAAGGAGGTTCTTGTCGCCATTGCCCCCATCATCCGCTCCGCCGCCAAAGCGATAGACATATTTGGTCATCAGTCAGCCCTGTTTCTTATCGGTTTCAACATGCCCATGCGCTGCACCGCTGGCGTTCGGTCCCTTTAGCCTTCGATTTTGGAAAAATCAGCAACTTTGTGCACCGCAACACGCACCCTCTCCAGCAGGGCCAGACGCGCGGAGCGCTTTTCTTGTTCCGGGGCGTTGACGGTCACCGTCTCAAAAAACCCGTCGATGGGCGCGCGCAGCGTGGCAAGAGCGGCCATCGCACCTTCGAAATCCTCGGCCGCAATGGCCGCATCGGCGCGGGGCTCGGCCGATTCGAGTGCGCTTGCGAGAGCCGCTTCGGCGGGTTCGGATGGTGCGGCCGGCGTGATTGTCGGGTCGCGCTCTTCCTTCTTCAGGATATTCGCCGCCCGCTTGTACCCGGCGAGCAGGTTCGCACCGTCTTCGGTGGCGATAAAGGATTGCAGCGCATGGACGCGGGCGAGCAGGCGGACGATCAGATTTTCTCCGCCAAGGGAGACAACTGCGTCGATCACGTCATGCCGAACACCTGCCTCACGTTGCTGGACTTTCAGACGGTCAACAATAAAATCCCATTGCCCGTGGGCGTCGCCGACCGGATACCGAACCCCGTTTACAGTCATCAGAGCAATGATACCCAAACCTGTTCGACGCAGAGCAAAAGGATCTTTAGAACCGGTCGGCTGCATGTCAGAGCCGAAAAATTCATGGAAGCTATCCAGCTTATCCGCCAAACTCACTGCCACCGTCACCGGCGCGGTGGGCACGTCATCGCCCTGCCCCACCGGCTTGTAATGGTCGCGGATCGCGTCGGCGACGGCATCGGGCAGACCTTCGGCGCGGGCGTAGTAGCCGCCCATCAAACCTTGCAGTTCGGGGAATTCTCCGACCATCTCGGTAACGAGGTCGGCCTTGCACAGACGGGCAGCCTGCTCGGCAAGATCGGGATCGCATCCAGGAACAACCGCCTTGCCCGTTTCAGAATCCGGCGATGCCAGCCAGCGGGCTAGTTTGGCGACGCGCTCGACCTTGTCGGCGACCGTCCCCAGTTTCTCGTGAAACGTAATCCGCCCCAGCTTCTCCGCGTGCACGGCCAGCGGCGTCTTCTTGTCCTGTTCCCAGAAGAAGCGCGCGTCGGAGAGGCGCGCGGCGAGCACCTTGCCGTTGCCCGCGACGATCGCCGCGCCGCCGTCCTTCGCCTCGATATTCGCGGTGCAGATGAACGCCGGGGCAAGCTTGCCCGCCGCGTCGCGCAGCACGAAATATTTCTGGTTGGTACGCAGCGTGAGCTGGATCACCTCGGGCGGCACGTCGAGGAACGCCGGATCAAACCATCCCAGCAGCGGCACCGGCCATTCGGTTAGCCCCGCATTCTCAGCGACCAGCCCCGCATCCTCGATCAGGCTCAAGCCCGCAGCAGCGGCCAGCGCTTTCGCCCGTTCCTCAATAATCTGCGCGCGTTCCTGCGCATCGACAATTACATGGCAGGCGCGCAGCTTTTCCGCATAATCATGCGCGTTGCCGATCGTTATAACGCCCAAGTGATGAAACCGATGGCCCAGCGTTGCAAAGCCACTTTCCACCCCGTCGACGCTGCACGGGACGAGATCGTCTCCGAAAATCGCCACGATCCCCTGCAACGGGCGGACCCAGCGCAGACTCTCGGTGGAGGTGCTGGCGTCGCCCCAGCGCATCGACTTGGGCCACGGGAACGCGCGGATCACTGCCGGAACGGCCTCGGCGAGGACATCCGCCGTCGCCCGGCCAGGCCGCTCCACCACCGCGAACCACACGCCGTCACGGTCCTGCAGCTGGTCCTTGGTCAGCCCGGTCTTGCGCAGGAAGCCGTCGAGCGCCTGATCGGGCGCGGACGTACGCGGCCCCTTGAACTCCTCGCTCACCGCCTCCGTCTGGAGCGGCAGGCCATGGGCGATCAGCGCGAGGCGGCGCGGCGTCACATAGGACGTGATGCGGTCAGGCGTGAGACCCGCGTCCGCCAGCCTTTCGGTAAACAGGCGCGCCAGATCCTCCGACGCCTTGGCCTGCATGCGTGCGGGGATTTCCTCGCAGCGCAGTTCGAGGAGGAATTCAGCGGCGGCCATCATATGCTCCACCCCGGAAACTGCGCTTCCCAGCCCGCCTTGTTATGCGCGATCCACGCCTCGCAGCTTCCCTTGGCGAGATCGCGCACGCGGCCGATGTAGCTCGCGCGCTCTTGAACCGAGATGACGCCACGCGCCTGAAGCAGGTTGAACACATGGCTCGCCTTGATCGCCTGGTCATAGGCAGCGAGAGGCACGCCCGCGGCGATGCTCGCCTGACACTCGGCCTCGGCATCGCGGAACCAGCGGAACAGCTTTTCGGTGTCGGCGACCTCGAAATTCCATTTCGACATCTGCTGCTCGTTGGCGAGGAACACGTCCCCATAGGTCACAGCCGGTTTCCCGTTGACCGGCGTATTGAACGCCAGGTCATAGACGCTGTCGACGCCCTGAATATACATGGCGAGCCGTTCGAGGCCGTAGGTCAGCTCGCCCGCCACCGGCTTGCAATCAAACCCGCCCATCTGCTGGAAATAGGTAAACTGCGTCACCTCCATGCCGTCGCACCAGACTTCCCAGCCCAGCCCCCAGGCGCCCAGCGTCGGGCTTTCCCAGTCGTCCTCGACAAAGCGGATGTCGTGCACCAGCGGATCGATGCCGATCGCGGCGAGGCTGCCCAGATAGAGTTCCTGAAGGTCCGGCGGGGACGGCTTCATGATCACCTGATACTGGTAATAATGCTGGAGCCGGTTCGGGTTCTCGCCATAGCGCCCGTCGGTCGGGCGGCGGCTCGGCTGCACATAGGCCGCGTTCCAGGGCTGCGGCCCCAGTGAGCGCAGCGTCGTTGCGGGATGGAACGTGCCCGCGCCGACTTCCATGTCATAGGGCTGGAGGATGACGCAGCCCTGCTTGCTCCAATAATCGTGCAGGGTCAGGATCAGGTCCTGAAAGCTGAGAATTCCCACCGTTTCGGCCATCGCACCCTTCGCCTATGCCGCCAAGTTCCGTGGCGCAGTGCCTTGGCGCAGGACCCGGTTGCGGTCAAGGGATAACGGCACCATGTTGGTACTTGCACCGCGCTGGTACAGCGACCATGAAGCGGAATGCTCAGCCAGGATTTCCGCATGATACGACGCCTTTCCTCCCTGATTTCACTGGGCTTGCTCGCTCTTGCCGGGTGCGCGCGGGCGGAGAATACGGCGCATCCCGCCTCCGCCGATCCCGCGTTGTGGGTCGTAAAGGACGCGGACACTACCATCTACCTGTTCGGCACCGTGCATATGATGAAGCCGGGTGCGGTCTGGTTCGACGACGAGATCAGGGCCGCGTTCGATCAGGCGGACGAACTGGTGACCGAAATCGCCCAGCCCAACCCCGCCGCGATGGCAAGCCAGGTGCAGAAGCTCGGCGCCAATCCCACCGGCCCCGCCCTGTCGCAAATGCTGAGCGAAAAAGAGCGCGCGCGTTATCTGAAAGCGCTCGCGAGCATCGATATCCCGCCCGAAACGCTCGAGCGGTCCGACCCGTGGAAAGCCGCGATCACCCTCTCGATCCTTCCCTTGATGAAGCTGGGTTACACACAGCAGGACGGGTCCGAAACAGTGTTGGAAAATGCCGCGAAGGCGGCGGGGAAGCGCATGTCGGGGCTGGAGACGGTCGAACAGCAACTCGGCTATTTCGATACGATGCCACGCCCCCTGCAACTCGCGTTTCTGAACGCGACGGTCAAGGATATGGCGGGCGTCGACAAGCAGTTCTCCCGCCTGATCACCGACTGGTCACGCGGCAATGTGAAGGGTCTGGCACGCGAGATGAACAGCTCGCTCGAGGAGACGCCGGAACTCGCCAAAATCCTGCTCTATGACCGCAACGCCCGCTGGGCGCAGTGGATCAGGGCGCGGATGGCCAAGCCGGGCACTGTGTTCATTGCGGTCGGCGCGGGGCATCTGGCCGGCAAGGGCAGCGTGCAGGAGAAATTGCAGGCGCTGGGCCTCGACGCCCGGCGGATCGGCAAGAAGGACTTCGGGATAAAATAAAGCAGGCCCGTATCGAAGGGTGCTTCGATACGCCACTTCGACACGCTCAATGGCACCTCAGCACGAACGGCTGGAATTGCCAACCCTTGCTTTCCGCGCCAATCCTGCTATGCGCCCCGCTTCCGTCATGGTCATCCCTGGAGGCGTGACGGAGTTTTGAAACTGAACGCTTCTGGAGACACGCAATGAGCGATACGCTTACGCTGTCGGCCGTGGCACGCGATCGGGCTGGCAAGGGAGCCTCCCGCGCTCTCCGCCGTGAGGGCCGCGTACCCGCCGTCATTTATGGGAATAACGAAGAACCCACCATGGTTCACGTCGAGGAAAAGCTGCTGAACAAGCTGCTCGGCACCGGCCATTTCTTCAACTCCGTGGTCATGGTCGAAGTGGACGGCAAGCCGATCCGCACCCTGCCCAAGGATGTTGCTTTCCACCCGGTTACGGATCGCCCGCTGCACGCCGACTTCCTGCGCGTGTCGGAACATGCGACTGTGCACGTGGAAGTCCCCGTCCGCTTCATCAACGAAGAGAAGTCGCCCGGTCTGAAGCGCGGCGGCGTTCTCAACGTTGTACGCCATGAAGTCGAGCTGATCTGCGACGCGGCGGAAATTCCCGACGATGTGGTGGTCGACCTGACCGGCTTCGATGTCGGCGATTCGGTGCACATCAGCGTCGTGACCCTGCCTGCGGGCGCCAAGACCGCGATCGACGATCGCGATTTCACACTGGCGACCATTGTTGCTCCGTCCGCGCTGAAGAGCAGCGACGGCGAAGCCACTACGGAAGGCGAAGGGGAGTAATCCTCCAGAGCGCACTGCGTTCACCCGGACGCGGTGCGCTCTGACAGTTTGTGGTCAACTCTGGGGGAGCGTATATGCAAATCTGGGTCGGCCTCGGCAATCCCGGACCGCAATATGCGCTCCACCGCCACAATGTCGGGTTCATGGCGCTCGACACGATCGCGGATATCCATGGCTTCGCGCCGTGGAAGAAGCAGTTCCAGGGCTGGACTGCCGAAGGACGGATCGGGACCGTCAGGATCCTCCTTCTCAAGCCCGCCACGTTCATGAACGAAAGCGGACGCAGCGTCCGCGCCGCACTGGATTTCTACAAGGGGGAGCCGGAAGCGGTTACCGCCTTTCACGATGAGTTGGACCTCGTCCCCATGAAGGTGAAGGTCAAGCGCGGCGGGGGTGCGGCCGGGCACAACGGCATCCGCTCGATGATCGCGCATATCGGCGCAGATTTCCGCCGGGTACGGATCGGTATCGGCCATCCCGGCCACAAGGACAAGGTGCACGGCTATGTCCTCAGCAACTACGCCAAGGCAGAAATCGACCCGCTGACCGACATGCTGGGCGCGATCGGCGCGGAAGCCGAATGGCTCGCGAAGGATGACGACGTGCGATTCATGAACGACGTCGCGATGCGCCTGGCGGACTGAGCCCGCTTACTCACACCCGAAGCGGGTCTTCAAGACGCGACGGACCAGCTTCGACGTGCCATAGGCGTCCTTGCTGGGTTTCATCAGTTCCGCCTTGATCGGATTGAGCACCGCGCGTCCGTCGAGACCGGCGGGGATACAGGATTTTTTGCCATCCTCCGACCGCTGCATCTCGATGCCGTCCACAATCCCGAGCAGATACATATCGCAGCGCTGCTGCACGATGTTGGTGACGAGCGCCTTGTCCCCCGGTTCCACATTACCGCCATAAACGCCGGAGCACTGGTCCTTGACGTCCTGCCGTCGATAGAAGTCGGCGTTCACCGGCGATAGCGGCGCCGCAAGCACGACAAGAAGCACGAACGGTCCCACACGCATGGCAATCCCATAGCATGTTGCGCGCGTTGGCGCTATGCGCGCTGCATCTCATCACCATTGGGGCATCATATGGGTTTCAAATGCGGTATCGTCGGCCTTCCCAACGTCGGCAAATCGACTCTGTTCAACGCGCTGACGGAAACGCAGGCGGCGCAGGCGGCGAACTATCCGTTCTGCACGATCGAGCCGAACGTCGGCAACGTCGCCGTCCCCGACCCCCGGCTGGACAAGCTCGCCGCCATTGCGGGCAGCCAGAAAATCATCCCGACGCAGCTGGCGTTTGTGGACATCGCCGGTCTGGTGCGTGGCGCATCGAAAGGCGAAGGGCTGGGCAACCAGTTCCTGGGCAATATCCGCGAGGTCGACGCGATCGTCCATGTGCTGCGTTGCTTCGAAAATGACGACATCCAGCACGTCGAGAACAAGGTCGATCCGATCGCGGATGCCGAGACGGTCGAGACGGAACTGATGCTCTCTGACCTCGAATCGCTCGAAAAGCGGGTGCCCGCTGCGCAGAAGAAAGCCGCGCAGGGCGACAAGGAGTCGAAGATCACCGCATCCGTGCTGGGTCAGGCGCTCGACCTTCTCAGGGAGGGCAAACCGGCCCGCCTGACCGTGCCTGCGGATGACGAGGAACGCCGTGTCTTCCGCCAAGCCCAGCTGCTGACGTCGAAACCGGTCCTCTATGTCTGCAACGTCGATGAAGACAGCGCGGCGGACGGCAACGCATTCTCCGCGCAGGTCTTCGCGAAGGCTGCGGCAGAAGGCGCACAGGCGGTCGTGGTCTCCGCCGCGATCGAAGCCGATCTGGTGGGCATGGACGCAACGGAGCGGATGGAATTCCTGGAGGAAATGGGCCTGCACGAAACCGGCCTGGCCCGGGTCATCCGCGCAGGCTATGAACTGCTCCACCTGCTGACCTTCTTTACCGTAGGGCCGAAGGAAGCGCGCGCGTGGACCGTCCATCAGGGTGCGACCGCCCCCAACGCGGCCGGGGAAATCCATTCGGACTTCGAGAAAGGCTTCATCCGGGCGGAAACCATCGCGTATGACGACTTCATCTCCCTTGGCGGCGAGTCAAAGGCGCGCGAGGCGGGCAAGCTGCGCGCCGAGGGCAAAGCCTATGTCGTGCAGGACGGCGACGTGATGCATTTCCTGCACAGCTGATGCATCGGGCATGGCAAAATCCGGAACGTCATTCCCTTCCTTTCTGAAAGTCTGAGCCATGCCCTTCTATTTTGAGGATTTCGAGGTCGGATCGACCGAGCGTTTCGGAAGCCACGAAGTCACGCGCGAAGAGGTCATTGCCTTTGCCTCACGCTATGATCCCCAGCCGTTCCATTTGTCCGATGAGGGCGCGGCGGACACGATCTTTGGCCAGCTGGCGGCGAGCGGGTGGCACACTACCGCAATCACCATGGGGATGATGGTGCGGCACTGGCAGTCCATCCCCGGCCAGCAGGAAGCGAGCGTCGGCGGCATGGGCCTGGAGGGACTGCGCTGGCTCCTGCCCGTCTATCCGGGCGATGTCCTGCGGTGCGAAACCATGGTGACCGAGAAGAGCGAACCTCGCTCCATGCCCACCATCGGCATCGTCAAGACACGGGTCAGCGTCTTCAACCAGAAGGATCAGAAGGTGCTGGAATTCACCCCGCTCGGCCTGTGGAAGAAGCGGCCCCCAGGTCAATGATATCGATTTAATTTTTTTTGGAATCATCATCTTTCGGCAACCATACTCCTATAATGCAGGGACAGATAAAACATCGTTTCTGTGAGAGGGTACCGTCCGTGTTGGCCAATATCCGCATCAAACCCCTGGTCATCAGCTGCATGCTGTTCATGGCCCTGTGCATCACAGTCCAGACGGCATCGTCGATTTGGACGGGCAATAAGCTCGGTAACCAGCTCAACGAAGTGACGGACAACGGAATACCCAGCATGGAGGCGCTTGGCGAAATTGCCACGGATGCCGCATCATTGCAGGGCTTGGTCGGTCAACATATCCTGGCCCCTACGCGCGAAGAAACCGCCGCGATCGACCAGCAACTGACCACCAAAATAGCGGAGATGAACGCCCAACTGGACAAATATACGCCCCTTCTGTCAGACGACAAGGAACGGCGCCTGTTCGAAACCGTAAAACAAAAATGGGCACAGTGGATCGAAGATACCGATAAAGTCCGCCGATTATCCCTGGATCTGCGCACCGCCGATGCCACCGCGATCTTCGTTGGGACCCAGCGGCAAGATGCCCTGGCCATCGAGGAAGCACTGCGGGTGCAAGTCCGTTATAACCACGATCTCAACAATCAGATTGGGAAATTGGGCGACGAGACGATCGCAACATCGTTCCGAACCAACATCGGCCTTGCTGTCGTCATCTGCACCATCGTGGGCGCGATCGTCACGCTGCTGATTCGCCGTGTCACTTCGCCCTTGGCTCAGCTTACCGAAACCATGGGCACGATGGCGGAAGGCCAATACGACATCGCGATACCGGGAAGCGGCAAGAAGGACGAGCTGGGGGACATCGCCCGGGCGCTCGATGCGATCCGTGTCGGCATCACCCATCGGGCACAGGCGGAAGCCCAACGCCAAGCGGAAATCCAGGGCAAGATTGTGAGCGCGCTCGGCCAGGGCCTGGCTGCGCTGAAAGCCGGCAACCTCACCCACCGGATAACGGACGCGTTCCCGACCGAATACGAGGTGCTGCGGACCGATTTCAACGACACGATCGTCGAGCTGAACACCGTGATTTGCACCGTGATCTCCACCACCGGAACAGTCAGCAACGGCGCGGAAGAAATTTCCTCGGCAGCGGACGACCTCTCGCAACGTACCGAACGTCAGGCCGCTTCGCTGGAAGAAACATCGGCAGCGGTCAGCCAGCTTTCGGGGACCGTAACCAACTCAGCCCGCGCCGCCGAAGCGGCATCGCAATCCGCTCTGGATGCCCAGCATCACGCCGAGGAAAGCAGCAAGATCGTCGATCAGGCTGTTCAGGCGATGGGATCGGTTGCCAAGTCGAGCGGCGAGATGGAAACAATTGTCCAGATGATCGACAGCATCGCGTTCCAGACCAATCTGCTTGCGCTCAATGCCAGCATCGAAGCTGCGCGGGCCGGCAATGCGGGCAACGGTTTTGCGGTCGTCGCAAATGAGGTGCGCTCGCTCTCGCAGCGCTCGGCCAGCGCGGCGCAGGAGATCAAGACTCTCATCGACGCCAGCAGCGAATATGTCACTACGGGCGTCAATTCCGTCAATCGCGCTGGCGAAACTCTCCAGTTGATCCGCGAGAACGCAACCGGTCTGGCGAGCATGATCAACGAAATTGCTGAGTCCGCCGTCGAACAGGCCGCATCGCTTCAGCAAATAACGGTAGCGGTGACCGATCTCGACAAGATCACCCAGCAAAATGCCGCCCTTGTGGAAGAGTCGACCGCTGCATCGCGCGGCCTCGTCAGTCATGCTTCCACGCTCTCCACGATGGTAGAACGGTTTCGTGTCGAACAGGACAGAAATGTAAGCAGCCCGAAACGCCCGAACCAGACCTCCCCTGCTGCGCCAGCGACACCCCCCGCCAAGCGCGCGGCTGCTGGAGGATCGCGTCGACCCGCTCCGCGCATTCAGGGCAATCTGGCGATGGCCGCTTCCCAAGAAGAGGGTTGGGAAGAGTTCTAGAGCGCTCGGGACGGCTATTTGCGAAACAGGCCCGAGAGTTCCTTCGGCTCGATTGCCGTGTTGCGCACCGGCGACGGCGCAGGCGCGCTATCGCTCTGACCGTTCTCGAAAGCGGTCCATCCGCCCGGCCCTAGCCGTTCGAGCGGGCGGTAGCGGATCTTGTACTGCATGCGCTGCGATCCTTCGACCCAATAGCCTAGATAGACATAGGGCAGACCCGCCTTTTGCGCGCGCAGGATGTGATCGACGATGATGAAGTTGCCCATGCCGGGCCGCTGTTCATTCTCCGGATCGAAGAAGCTGTAGATCATCGACAGCCCGTCATCCTGCCGGTCGCTGAGGCACGCGCCGATCAGCTTGCCCGGCAGTCCATTCACGGACGGTTCGCGATATTCAATCACATAGCTGTCGACCGGCGTATGCTCGACCATGTCGGCATAATCGATCTCGTCCATCTCCGTCATTCCGCCGCCCGGATGGCGGGCGTGGAGATAGCTTTGCAGCAGCGCATATTGTTCTTCGGTCGACCACGGCTTGCATGCCGTAATGACGAGATCGCTGTTGCGCTTGATGAGTTTGCGCTGCGTGGCGTTGGGCTTGAACCCGTCGGCCACGACGCGAACGGACACGCACGCGGAGCAATCGGCGCAGCTCGGGCGATAGGCAACGTTCTGGCTGCGCCGGAAACCGATGCGCCCGAGAGCGTCGTTCAGTTCCGCCGCATGTGTTCCCGACAATTCTGTGAAAACCTTGCGCTCGCTGCGGCCCGGAAGATAGGGGCACGGGCTGGGGCTTGTCACAAAAAAGCGAGGAAAACGAAACGGTGCGCTCAATGCTTATGCCCTCTCAACCGCTGCTGTGACCCGCCTGGCACCCATTATGGCTGGACCCTGCCCTGTTTAAAAGGGCATTTACCTCGATTTCGTCAACGGACCGAAAGAATCCTGTTCTCAGGCCGCCTCGACTTGGGACACCTCATATCCACCCGCGTTCAGCGCGTCCATCAGCCGCTCCAGATGAGCACTGTCGCGCGTCTCGCATTCGATGTCGGCAATCAGTCCCTTGGCGGGCAGGCTGGTGAACACGCGCTGGTGATAAACCTCGATGATGTTGACCTGCTCTTCATCGAAGATGCGAGCGACATGGAAGAGCGAACCGGGCCGATCCTGCAGCCGGATACGCAGACGCGCCAGACGGCCCGACCGGGCGAGATCGCGCAGCAGCACGTTGGCCAGCAGGCGCGTGTCGATATTGCCACCGCACAGCACCAGCCCCACGGTGCGCCCCGCGAACAGTTCCTTATGCGTCAGCATGGCCGCAAGGCCAGCCGCCCCGGCCCCCTCGACCACCGTCTTTTCGATCTGGAGAAGCAGGCTGACCGCCTCCTCCAGCGCGCGTTCGCTCACCAGCAGCACATCGTCGGCGAGTGCTTCGACCACCTTGCGGGTCATGAAGCCCGGTTGCTTGACCGCAATGCCTTCGGCCAGCGTATCGCCATCGCAGGCAAGGTCCGCGCCCTTCACATAGGCGTACATCGACGGATACAGCTCCGCCTGAACACCGAACAGCTGCATCTCGGGCTTGAGCGCGCGGGCGGCGATGCCCACGCCGGAAAACAGCCCGCCGCCGCCGATCGGCACGACCAGAGTATCAATGTCGGGCACGTCCTCAAGCATTTCGAGCGCAATGGTGCCCTGTCCGGCGATGATATCCGGCTCATCGAAAGGATGCACGAAGGTCAGGCCGCGCTCGCCTTCGAGCTTGCGCGCATGTTCATAGGCTTCTTCGAACTTCTCGCCGTGGAGCACGACTGTCGCGCCATGCCCTTCGGTCTGCATGACCTTCACCATCGGCGTGGTGCGCGGCATCACGATCGTGACGGGGACGCCCAGACGCGCGCCGTGATAAGCAAGCCCCTGCGCATGATTGCCCGCCGACGCGGCAATGACACCCTTGCTGCGCGCTTCGTCGCTCAGCAAAAGCAGCCGGTTGAGCGCGCCCCGTTCCTTGTAGGCGGCGGTAAACTGGAGATTTTCAAACTTCAGATAGACCTTGGCGCCCAGCATGTTGGACAGCGTCCGGCTGTGCAACGTCGGCGTGCGGACAATGGACGGCGCTATCCGGGCATGAGCGGCCCGAATATCCGACAGTGTCACCGGCAACGGTTCGACACTGGTCTGCGCGCTTAACTGGGTCATCGTCCTTTATCCGGCCTCATTCAATTTTGGTGAAAACTCGCCCTATGCGGGAAGCGCGCCAATGTCTATGCAGGACGCATGGCAAACATAGCGTTTATCGGACTGGGCGTGATGGGCGGTGCTATCGCCGGGCACCTGGCGAAGGCGGGGCACAACCTCACCGTGTACAACCGGAGCATGGGCAAGGCGAAGGCCTGGGGCGAAGCGCATGGCGGTGAAGTGGCCGTCAACGCCGCAAAGGCGGCTGAAGGCGCGGATGTCGTCATCGCCTGCGTGGGCACCGACGATGACCTTGCCTCGGTCACTCTGGGCCGTGAGGGCGCGTTCCGTACGATGACAAAGGGCACGCTGTTCATCGACCATACGACGGTGTCGGCGCGTATCGCCCGGCAGCTCTTCGTCGAAGGCGAGAGCCGCGGCATCCACTGTGTCGACGCACCCGTGACCGGAGGGCAGGCGGGCGCGGAGAACGGCACGCTCGCCATCATGTGCGGCGGGACTCAGCCTGCGGTGGAGACGGCGCGGATCGTCATGAAGCCGTACACCAGCCGGATCGTCCATGTCGGTGGCGCGGGCGCCGGGCAAACCACCAAAATGGTCAACCAGATCACCTTCGCGGGCATCATCCAGTCGCTGGCCGAGGGAATGCGCTTCGCACAGGCGGCGAAACTCGATCTCGACAAGGTGTTCGAGGCGATTTCGGGCGGCGCCGCGCAGAGCTGGCAGATGGACAACCGCTGGAAGACGATGGCGGAGGACAGTTTCGATTTCGGGTTCGCGGTCGACTGGATGCGCAAGGATTTGAGCCTCGCGATCGAGGAAGCACGGGCGAACGGCGCGACGTTACCCACCACGGCCATGATCGATCAGTTCTACGCCGACGTGCAGGCGATGGGCGGCGGACGGCAGGACACCAGCGCGATCATCCGGCGGATACCGAAACGGTGATCATCTCCCGACGAGGGGGCATAGCCGCTCTCTGCACCGCCCTGCTGATCACGGCGACGCCTGCGCTCGCCCGCAAGAAGGCGCCCCCTCCCGCCCCCACGCCTTCGGGCGGGTTGATCGACAATGTCAACGGCATCACCACCGACGCGATGGGCCGTCTGGAGCGCTTTACCGGGCTGATGATCGACGACGATGGGCGCGTCGTGTCGCGATTGGCGGCAGGGGATCAGCGCCCGGCCTATCCCCGTTTCAAGCTGGACGGCAAGGGGCGGACACTCATCCCCGCCTTTGTCGACGCGCAGGCGCATCTCGTCGAGACCGGGCTGACACTGATGACCGTCGACCTTTCGGGCGCACGCTCGCTTGCCGAAGCGCAGACAAAAATCACCGAAGATCTGCGCGCCACTCCCGACCGCAAATGGATCCTGGGGCGCGGCTGGGACGCGAAACGCTGGGGCCTTGCTGCACCGCCTTCCGCCGCCGATCTCGACGGAGTGACCGGCGGCACGCCTGCATTGCTGACGAGCGCCGATGGGGAGAGCCTGTGGGCCAACAGCGCCGCATTGCGGGCCGCTGGCGTAACCAAGGCCATGGCGGTGGACGAAATGCAACGCCGTCTGCGCTCGGCAGCACCGCAACCGGCGCCCAAGGACCGTGACCTCGCGCTCGACAAGGCGCAGCGGCTGTTCCTGGCGGCGGGCTATGGCGCGGTGGTCGACACAGCGCTCTCCATCGAGGACTGGCAGAGCCTGCGCCGCGCCGGTGACCGGGGTGCGCTGCGCCTGCGTGTAGCGGGTTATGCGCGTTCGCTCGCCGATCTCGTCACGATTGCCGGGCCAGAGCCGACGCCCTGGCTGTACGATGGACGGCTGCGGCTGGTCGGGGCCAGTTTCCGGCTGCGCGCGCCCGCACCCGCACCCACTTCGCCGCAAGCAACCGCGCTCCTCAACCAGATGAGCCGCGCGGCGATGGACGGGTTTCAGGTCGGGCTGGACATGGGGCCAACCGACGCCCCCGCGCTCCGCGATGCCGCGCTCGACATGTTTACCGAAATGGACGCGACCTATAAGGGCGACCGACGCTGGCGGCTGGATCTGCTACCCCCGGACGCACCGTCACAGCCGGTCAAATCGATCACCTTCCTGTATTCCGCTCCCGCAGTCCTCACGCGCGGCTCGATGGGGTCCGGCAGTCCGGCATCACGCCCCGGCCCGTTCGCGCTGCTCGCGATGATGGTGAAGCCCGAGGATGCGGCCAGCCGGGGCGCCGCGCTTACCGCCCTCACCCGCCAGCCCGCTTACGCCGCATATGCGGACAAGGAGTTTGGCGCGCTCGAAACCGGGCAGCGCGCCGACTTCCTGCTGATCGACCGGGATATCACGACCGCCGCGCCTGCCGAAATTGCCGGGACACAGGTGCTGGAAATCTGGGTCGGCGGGCGACAGATCCTTACGAAATAGGACGGCCGCAGTCGCGCTCCGCCATATGGGCGCGCAGGGCGGCGATGTGGGGGCTACCCCAGTTCACCACACCGACACCAAGCGGCAGGAAATTCCGCCGGTCGAACACCGCTATGCTGTAGCGGTCGCACAGCCGATCCAGGCTCGCACGCTTCAGCATCCCGATGTTCATCACGATCGGGCGGCCCAGCGGATCGCCGTCCCGTCCCCGCACCACGTCCGTCACAAACCGCCCGCCGCGTGGATCGACCAGCACGACGTCAGCCTTGGACGCCATGATCATCGCGTGGCTCTGCTGATAGGGACGCACATAATCGTGCGCGCGCAGGGCAAGGAAGCTCGCCATCATCAGCGTCACCAGAGTCGCGGCGTAAACCGGCCGCAATGAGACTTGCCGCAACCGCGTCCAGCCATAGCCTGCGAGCAGCGCGAAACTGCCGATATACCCGTGAAGATAGCGATAGCCCCAGCCATAGCCCTGATCGATCGCCAGCACCGTGACGGCCAGCCCGCCCAGCGCGAGTGGCAGCATGACGGTCTGCCCGCGCAATGCCTCCCGCCAGCGGATCATCGCCATGCCGACAATCGCGAGCGGTACAAGCAGCACATGGTTCCACGCCATGAACCGCGCGACATGCAGCAGCGGCCGCCATTTTTCGAGGCGCGCCATCAGGCTGCCCAGCTTGTCAGCGACGCCCGCTGCGGGCATCACATCGGCGGGCTGCCCGAGATGGTGGAGCAGGAAAGCGGGCCACAGCTTCGCCCACACGCCCACGATCACCACCAACACCAGCGTATGGAACGCCAGCACACCCCAGCGCCGTTGCAAAGCGAACCACAGGAGGAACGGCGCGAGGAACAGCAGCGGAAAATGCCACTGGTGCATCCCCCCGAGCAGCAGTGCCACCAGCGCCGCGCCGATATGCCCTCGCCTGTCGTCACGCAGCACCAGCGCCAGCCACAGCATGTTGAGCGAGAAATGCCCGGTCATGGCGTAGGGCGTCATCCCCGTCACAAGCAGCTGCGCGGAGGTGAGCGTCAGGATCATCGTGACCGCAACCGCATCGTTGCGGCCGGGGAACAGCTGCAACGCGACCTTCCACAGGGCGACAAGCCCGATAACGAGAAGCAGCGGCCCGGCGAGATTGGCGTCGCCCATCCACGCGCACAGCGCCCGGAAGCCGCTGTTCACCGGCAGGTAAGCGGACGCCCAGACATGATCCGCGCCGAAAGGCGAGAAAAATTCCGGCATGATCGCGCGACGATAGTCGATCCACTCCGCCGGAATGGGGCGCCCGATCAAACCATCGCGCAGCGTCGTGCTTCCAAACTCCGCCACCTGCTCATCGCGGGACAGGGCATAATCGCCAAACAGCGCATAGCGCCCCACCCACGCCGCGAGCGCGAACAGCGCGATAAGCGCCCCAACGATGCGCCCCTGCAATACCCAATTGGTTGGGCCTACTGACACGCCCCGCTCGCGCCAAAGCACGGCAGCCACCACGCCCAATCCGGTAATGCCGAGCAACAGCGCGGGCATGTCCTGTCTTGCAAACAGCGCGTAGGGAAGCGTCTGCCCCTTGATCCACAGCATCTCGATCAGCCACGCCGCGCCCAGCCACAGCGCCAGCACAGCCGCGCTCGCCAGCAGCAACCGCGCTGCCGCAGACGGCATCAGGCCGTCTCGTCCGTCAGATCGGCGCGCACAAAAATTCCGTCCATTTCGACCAGCAGGGGGAAATGCCCCTTGTTGTTGGCAAAGAACGCATTGGGGGCGAATCCGCGCTCCTCCAGCATGGCGATCATTGCGCGATAGTCCGTGCCCCCAGCATACAGGCGCCGGACGGCGAGTTCGGTCTGGACGCCCAGCATATCCGCGAGCCGATCGCCCGCGCCGTCGCACACGGCCTTGTCATGGCCCTGCGTATCCATCTTGAGGAACGGCCGAGCGAAGCCATGCTGTTCGCGCAGTTCGGGAAGCAGCGTGTCCAGCCGTCGGCATTGCATGTCGACCACGCGCTCCACCTTGTTGCGCTCGACGAACACCGCCTCCATCGCTTCAGCAGGCTTTTCGATCGAACTGAACTGGTCGGCCGCCATGATGTGGAAGGGCACCACGCCGTCGTGGTCGGACAGCGCCATATTGAACACATGCCAGCGCGGGTCTGATACCGCACGCGCGTGCAGCCGGGCAAAGACATCCGGGTTCGGCTCGAACGAGAAGATCAGCCCGGAGAAACCCACGTCCCGGCGCAGCATCGTCGCATATTGCCCCGCATTCGCGCCCACGTCGAACAGCGCATCCACGGCAAAGGCAGAAAGAAAACGACGCAATGCGAGAATTTCGGGATACTGGAACACGCGCCCCCCAACCGCCAGCCGCAGCGCCAGCCAACGATTGCGCAATTCCCGCTTCACCCTGCCTTCGTTCATGCCGTCCCCATTGCCTGTGCGTAGAGCGCGAGCGTCGCGCGCGCCGCCGCATCCCAATCGCCCATTGCGTCGCGCAGCGCCAGTGCTCTTTGTCCGAAGGACGCGCGCAGCGCCGCATCTCCCACAAGCGAACCGATGGCGGCGGCCAGCGATTCGCGGTCGTCCGGCGCGCAGGAAACGACAGCGGGGCCATCCCGCACCTCGGGCAAGTGCGCGAACAGGCCGACCCGACTGCACAGCATCGCCTTGCCGTAATGCAGGGCCGAGAGAAACGCGCCGCTGCTGTCGATGTGGCGATAGGGAAAGACGACGATGTCGGCCTTGCGCAGATGCGCGTCGAGCCGCTCCTCGTGCAGGAATCCGAGGTCGAGGATCAGCCGGTCGCCGAACCCCGCGCTACGCACCGCATCGAGAAGCGGGGCGATGTCCATGAACGGTTTTCCCGCGACCGCGAGTTCGAACCGGGCCCCCGACCGCCATTGCGCGATGCAGGCGTCGATCAGAAGATCAAATCCCTTGTACGGGCGGATCGTGCCGAAGAAGAGCAGCCGGGGCAAAACGGGGTCGGGAACGGCGGCCAGATCCTGCTCGCGCGCCTGCGCCAGCGTCATCGGCGGATGGGGGATGACCGCGATCCTGTCACGCGCCAGCCCTTGCGCGATGAGCGCGGTGCGGCTTTCCTCGCCATGGACGATCAGCCGGTCGAACCGGCCGAGCAACGCGGCATAGCCCCTGCCCTGCACCCCGGCATCGCCATGATAGGCTGCGACATTGTGAACCGTGTGGACCAGCGCGGGGCGTCCGGGGCGGGCCAGCAATCGCTCGATCCACACCGCATCGGCGCTGGCGAAAGGCAGCCACTGGACATGGACGACATCGGCAGCCGCATGGTCCGTCAATGGCCCGAAACGGGCATCCAATAGATATTCCGCCGCCTTCGCTGCCCGTGCCACCGCCCCCTCACCCAGCACGCCGCGCGCCCGTTCGCTCAGGCCGAAGAACCGGGTCTGGTAAGAATAACCCTCGGGCTGGATCGCGTCAGTGTCGCGCATCGGGCGGGCGAGCAGCGAGACATCCGCGCCCGTCCTAGCCAGCGCCGCGCACAGGCTGTCGTCGTAACGCCCGGTAAAAAGCGAAGGATCGACCATCGCGACTTTCATGCCGCCGCCTCGCGCAGCAAGCGTCGCAGCGCGACGATGTGCAGCAACGCCGTCGCCACGAACACCGCGCCGTAGATCGCCATAAACGCGCTTGCATGGTCGCCGCGCTGCCCCGCACCCAGCGCGAGCGGCATCGTCAGCAGCGATCCGGCGAGGAATGGCAGCGACTGGCGCAGCAGTGGCGCAAAGCGGGACAACGCGCCCTGCACATAGACCGACACGCAGATGAGCGCGAGCGCCATCAGGATGACGCACAACCACCCCTGCTCACTCAGCGTGATATGCGCCCGGCCCCCAAACAGTTCGTCGAACAAACGCTGCCCGATGGCGAGGAGCAGCAGCGCCGCACATCCCGCTATACCCAGCGCCACCCCGCTGGCGGTGAGCAATCGCTTACCGAACGCGCGGGCGTCATGACGAAACCATGCGCTGGTGAGGCCCGGCAGCACCGCCTCCACCGTCGCGCGGATAGCGGTGGAGACGGCGCGGCTCATCTTGAACACAAAATCGAACAGCAGCAACAAGCGCGGATCGTGGCTCAGCGCCGCAATCGTGAAATAGGGCGCGTTATAGGCCGTAATCTCGCTCAGCGTGAGCAGCACCGACGCGCCGATGTCCCGCAGATAAAGGCGGCGGATATGCCCGCCGCCGACCCGCCAGGCCACCCATTGCCGCGTGCGCATGCCCGTCCGCCGCTGGAGCAGCACAATCCCCGCACCGATGCCGAGCAGGCTGACTACAAGCTGCACGAGCACCGATGCCATCAAATCGAAGCCGAAGAGGACAGCAATGAGAGCCACAAGGCTGACCGCGCGGCGGGACAGGTCGATGCCTTCCCACAGAATATTGCCGTCGACCGCGGCGAGCCCCCGTTTGGCGAGGAGGGACAGAACATTCAACGCCGACACGATGAAAAACAGCACGAACAGCAGCGGCACGCTGGTCGCGATCCATCCCCCGGCGATCGCTCCGGCGACCACCAGCGTCCCCAGCCCGATCAGGCCGAGCAGGAATAGGAACAGCACCCCCATCTCCTCGGGCCGGAAATCGCCCGGATCGCCATCAGCCGATCGCCCCAACCAAAAGCGTCGCAGCCGAGCGTAAATGATGTTGGTGAGGCCGAATTCAGCGGAAATGGTAAAGTTGTTGAACGCCACGAGCAGCAGGAATGCCCGGAAATCACCCGGTGGCAGCACGCGCACGAACACATAGGTGACGGCAAAGCCCCACAGCATCGACAGGCCGACATTGGCGAGCTTGACCAGCGTCAGAATATGGGCGGACCGCTCCAGCCGGTGCAGCAAGCCGTCCACCGCGATCGGTTACCGAGCGGCGGCGGGTTTGACCGCGCGGAACAGGATTTCACCAAGACCCATGCGCGCCCGCTCATTTTGGGGGACCGCGTCCGCGCCGATGGGCGTCACGACGAAACCGGCGGCGGCGATGCGATCCGCGAAATCCGGGCCATATTGGCGAACATGGTCCCACTGGCCAAAGCGCCGTTCCCGTTCCGCAGCGCTCATCCCGGGCTGGCCGTCTTCCGTCCGCTTGTCCCATAATGGAACGATAAGCCATGCCTCGCCGCCCGGCCTCAGGCTGGCGTAAATATTGCGCAGCACCGCGGCGTCATCTGGCACATGCTCCATGACATGGCTGGCGTAAAACAGGTCGAAGCGACTGGGCTGATCCAGGGCCATCAGATCGACCGGTTGCACACCCAAGATGGCGTAGCGGGACGGATCGATATCGGCGGGCACATAGTCCCCTGCCGCGCCGCCAAAACGGTTGACGAGGCTCTGTTCGCTCGGCGCCATGTGGAGGATCGCGCCGCTCTGCGGCAAGGCCAACACCCCGGCGTCGAGCAGCGCGTTGACCAGCCGCTCGCGGGGCGATGCGCCACAGGCCGGGCATCCCCAGTCGGCGCAATCCCCATAGCGGAAGAAACCGACGACATCGCCGCCGCACGCAGGGCAATGATGATCCTGTCGCGCGCCCAGCAGGGAGCGCAGGCCCAGCAACGCGCGCGACACATGCTTCCCCGCCGCCTTGCCCGCGCGCTGCGCCGTGATCATGCGTCCTGTTCCTGTGAAGCCCTACCGCCCAAGCCGTCCCCCGCCTCAATAAGCGTTGTGATGCACCAGCACGCCGATCGTGGCGGCCAGAATGCGCAGATCTCGCCATACGGACCATCCGGTCACATATTCAAGGTCCGATTGCAGGCGGAGGATCAGATCTTCATGTTCCACCGTGTTTCCACGATGCCCACGCACCTGTGCGAGGCCCGTGATGCCGGGCTTGATGCAGTGGCGCGCCCAGTAACGCGGATCGACTTCCCAGTACAGCGCATCGGCCGCCTTCGCCCCGGGCGCATGGGGGCGCGGACCGACAATGCTCATGTCCCCGCGCAGCACGTTGAACAGCTGCGGCAGTTCATCCAGACTGGTGCGGCGGATGAAGGCGCCCACGCGCGTCACGCGGGGATCGTCCTTTTCGGTCAGCCGGTCGGCGCGATGATCGCTGTTTTCGACCCGCATCGAGCGGAATTTGAAAATGCTGAACGGGCGGGCATCGAGGCCGATACGCTGCTGCCGGAACAGGATGGGACCGGGGCTGGACAGGCGGACCGCGAACGCCGTGGCGATCAGCACAGGGGACAGGATCAGGATCGCACCCGCCGACACCACGATGTCGAACATCCGCTTCACCACCCGGTCGCGAAAATCGAGCGGACCGCCCGCTACAACCAGCGTAGGCAGATGCTGAAACGTGCCGCCGCGCGCCGGCGCATAGCGCGCCATTTCGGGGACGATGATCTCGCCCCGCGCGGACAGCGATTTGAGCGCCATGCTCCACTCGCCGACCTTGTCGCTGGCGCAGGACACGACGACGTGCTCGGCGCTGCCCACCGCCTGCGCAAGACGCTCTGCCATGGTCGCGTCATGCTGCGCGGGATCAAGGCCAATCGCGCGCGCATCAACGACCGACATATGGCGGGGCAGGTCGACGGTCTCTGCCCCATCGTGGATGAACACTTCCATGCGCGGCACCTCACCCAGCATTCGACGCGCCTGTGCCCGCACGAACAGGCGGCAGGCCACCAGCCCGCCCACTGACAGGACGCAGCCGACCAGGAAGGTGAGGCGCGAAATCTGCTCCGAAATCTTGGCGAGAAAGATCAGAAGCAGCGTCACCAGCACCGCCTGCCCGAAGGCGAGCAGCGCATGCGCCGCACTACCCCGCGCATTGCTCAGCATCCGGATGCCATAAGCCCCGCCGTTGATCGCCAGCAGCGCGTAGACCGGCGCGATCATCGCGAACAGCACCAGCCCGTGCGGCTTGTTCGGTTCGCCCAGCCAAGCGCCCAGCACCAGCAGATTGGCGAGCACGAAGCTGCCCAGCATCGTCCACATATCGAGCGCGAGACCGAGGAGATACAGGCGCACACGCGCATTCTGCTTGCTAACCGGCGGAACGGAAACAACAGAGTGGGCGCGGGCTGGCTTGGTCGCCATAACAGGGTTCCTCGGGCGTCGGCGCTCCCTCAGCCTTCAAAAAGACGAGCGGTCCACCGGCCGCGGCTCTTTACACGAATCGCTCTTCGGCTCAATAGCGGCGCATGGACACCGCATCTCGCCGGACCCCACCGAAAGGCCGCGCATGAACACCGCGGTCGGCTGGCGAAAGGCTGCGCGCTGGATCGCGCTGCCCTGGTGGATTGTACAGCTCGGCACCGGCGCCAAATCGTTTCGCGATAATCCGCTGATCGGCTCGCAACGCCTCAACCGACTTGGCCTGCACGTCGCTCGCATCCGCGTGGCGCACGCGATGGCATGGTGGCGACGCGCACGGCTGGCTAATCAGGTGAGCGCGCCGGACCGGGACCAGTTCGCGCGGCAAGGCTATGTGCTGGTGCCCGACCTGCTGCCGGAGAAGGAGTTCAGGGCGCTGCGCGATACGCTGCTCGCCCGGACCTGTGCCGTGCGGGAGATGACGCAGGGCGACACGGTCACCCGTCGCATCGCCATCGACGCGGCGATGCTGCGCGATGTGCCTGCACTCAAAACCCTGCTGCAAAGCCCCCGTTGGCGGGGTCTGATGCGCTATGTGGCGAGCTACGACAGCGAGCCGCTTTATTATATTCAGACCATTCTCACCCACCGTGCCGATGCACCCGCCGATCCGCAGACCCGTGTCCACGCCGACACGTTCCACCCGACGATGAAAGCCTTTTTCTTCCTCACCGACGTGGCCGAGGATGAAGGGCCTTTCAGCTATGTCCCGGGATCGCACCATCTGACCGCGCAACGCCGGGAATGGGAACGCGCCAAGAGCCTGACCCCGGCGGCCGATCTGGAACCGCTTGCCGCGCGAGGATCGCTGCGGATTGGGGATGAAGAACTGAGGGACCTCGGTCTGCCTCTGCCGGTCCGCTTTGCCGTGCCCGCCAATACGCTGGTTGTTGCCGATACTTGCGGCTTTCACGCGCGCGGCCCCTCAGTGCGGCCATCGGTTCGGGTAGAGATTTGGGCGTATAGCCGCCGAACCCCGTTCCTGCCGTGGACCGGCGGGGACATCCTCAGCACTCCCTCTCTTGCGGCGCGTCGAGTCCCGTGGCTGTGGACCGCGCGGGATCGGCTAAAGCGCTGGGTCGGCCAGCCGTGGCAATATTCCGGTGAGAAGAGGCCCGCCGACCCATGAAAGGCAAATCCATCCATTTTGGATGGCAAACTTGGCTTGCAAAAGTGCCGCTTCTGCGCAAAACAGGCCCCCTAAAGGGGCGCGATAGACAGTCCAACAGGGCGCATCGTCGGAGAATATAATGAATGCATTTCCGGAAGGTCCCTCGATTTTCGCCAGCGAAAACGAGCAAGCCGGGTACTCGGGCATCGCCACCGCCCGTTCGGTTATTCAGCAGGAAATGGAAGGTCTGCGCCAGCTGCTTCATGCGCTGGACGACAGTTTCGAGGAAGCGGTCCGCATCCTCATCGCCACGCGCGGCCGCGTCATCATCTCCGGCATCGGCAAATCCGGGCATATCGCCCGCAAGGTGGCGGCGACTTTGTCGGCCACGGGTACGCCGTCCTTTTTCGTTCATCCCGCTGAGGCGTCGCATGGTGATCTTGGCATGCTCAAGGCCAGCGACAGCCTGCTCGTTTTTTCCAATTCCGGCAAGACTCGGGAGCTGACGCCGATCTTTGCGCACGCCGCAGCGCTATCCATCCCGATCATCACCGTGGCCTCGCAGGCGGACACGCCGCTGACCCGCGGATCGACGGTCAACCTGTTGCTGCCGCCGGTGGCGGAGGCGTGCCTCGTCAAGATCGCGCCGACGACATCGACAACCATGATGCTGGCGCTGGGCGATGCGCTGGCGGTCGCGGCGATGGAACTGCGCGGCGTGTCCCGCACGGATGTGATGCAGTGGCACCCTGGTGGAGACATCGGCTGGCGTATGCTGCCGGTCGATCACCTGATCCGTGCCGATTTCCCTCTGCCGCTGGTCCGCGAAGACACGCGGATGCGCGACGTCGTGCTGGAAATGACATCGGCGGGCAAGGGTGTCGCGGGCGTCGTCAACGATGCGGGGCATCTCGTCGGGATCATCACCGATGGAGATGTGCGGCGGTCCTTCGATCATGTGATGATCGCGACCGCGCGGGACGTGATGAACCGGGACCCGATCACCATCCCGAGCGGAACGTCCATCGAGGACGCCCTTGGTCTCCTCAACGCAGCCAAGATCACCGTCATGTTCGTGATGGATGGTTCCGATCCGCGCAAACCCGTTGGCCTGATCCATATTCACGACATGGCAACGGGTGGCTGACATTTCGTTTGCGTGGTTCGCCCGATGAGTGTCGCGATCGTCATTCCCGCCCGTTATGCATCGACCCGCTATCCGGCAAAACCGCTTGTCATGCTGCGCGGAGCCGGTGGAAACGCCAAGTCGCTGATCCAGCGGAGCCATGAGGCGGCCTCGACCGTTCGAGGCGCCGATCACGTGTACATCGCCACGGACGATGATCGCATCGCACAGGCTGCACGGGATTTCGGCGCGCAGGTGATCATGACCCCGGATAGCTGCGCCAACGGGACGGAAAGGATCGCCGCCGCAGCGCCACAGCTTCCTCAGGACGCCGACATAATCGTCAATTTCCAGGGCGATGCGCTGCTCACACCCGCGCCGCTCGTCGAAGCGCTGATCGCCCATATGCAGGCTGACCCGCAGTGCGTGTGCGCAACCGTTGCGGTGCGCTGCTCGCCCAGCGCCTACCGTCACCTTGTTGCGGATCAGGCGGCCGGGCGCAGCGGCGGCACCACAGCGGTGTGCGACGAAACGGGCAACGCGCTCTATTTCTCCAAGCGGGTGTTGCCATTCCTCCCCGAAGACCGGGCAGAGCGGGATTGCGGTAAGGTGCTTATGCACCTTGGCCTCTATGCCTATCGGCGCTCCGCACTCGCCACCTACGCCGCCCTCCCGCCCAGCTTTCTGGAGCAGGTCGAAGGTCTGGAACAACTGCGTTTCCTTGGCGCGGGCATTAAGGTACATGTGGTGCAGGCCGACGCGCCGGACTGGGATACGATCGAACTTAACAACCCCAGTGACGTCGCGCCGATCGAAGCGATCCTGCAGCAACGCGGGTTGGAATAGCCGATGATCGTCGCCGGATATGCCCTCACTCCCGAAGCGCCATTGCTGGTCATCGCCGGTCCCTGCGTGATCGAAAGCGAAGCGATGAGCCTCGCGGTTGCCGAGCGGTTGAAGGACATTGGCAAACGTCTGCCCGTCAGCATCATCTTCAAGAGCAGCTTCGACAAGGCGAACCGCAGTTCGTCCACATCGTTCCGGGGCCCTGGGATCGACGAAGGCCTCCGCATCCTCGAAAAAGTGCGCGCCGAAACCGGGCTGCCGGTGCTGACCGACATCCACACGCCCGAGCAGGCGCGCGCCGCGGGTGATGTGGTCGATGTGCTCCAGACCCCGGCTTTTCTGGCGCGCCAGACGGACCTGATCGAAGCGGCGGCGGCCACGGGCAAGCCCGTCAACATCAAGAAAGCGCAGTTTATGGCCCCGCAGGACATGGCGCAGGTCGTTGCCAAGGCGCAGCGCGCCGCTGTGCAGGCCGGTCATGCCGACCCTGCCATCCTGCTTACCGAGCGGGGCAGCAGTTTCGGGTACAACACGCTGGTGGTGGATATGCGCTCGCTCGGCATCATGGCGCAGACCGGTTGCCCGGTAATCTTCGATGCGACCCACAGCGTGCAGCAACCCGGCGCGCTCGGCGACCGCTCCGGCGGCGACCGGACGCAGGTGCCCCTGCTCGCCCGCGCGGCGGTCGCGGCGGGAGTCGCGGGCGTGTTCATCGAAACGCACCCCGATCCCGATGCAGCACTATCGGATGGTCCCAACAGCTGGCCGCTCGACCGGATGGAGATGCTGCTCTCCGACCTCGCGACGCTGCACGCCCTGCCGCTGGCGACGCGATGATGGCCGTGGCATCCATACCCCCCCTGCTGCATGTTCCGCCCTTTCCCGGAGCGCGGGCGTTGCCTCCGCTGGCGGTGTCCGGATCAGGCAAGCCTGCACCGGGCGAGGCGGCGCAGTTCGTCGCCGCGCTGCGAGACAGTCGCGTCGGCGGAACCTTCTGGGGGGCGCAGCCCCCTTGTGCGCGTCAGGACTATCGTCTGGTCCGCGCTCCCGATCTCCTGCGGGCAGAAGCACTTCTGGCGACTGCAGACCGGGACGTCAGGCCAATTCTGCTGTGGCTCGACACGGCCACTGCGGACGCCCCCCAGGATGTCGAGATCCTGACCGGGCCTTGCGATCCGTGGCATATGGTCGAACATGCGCAAGACGTTCTGGTCGACGCGAACGACGATCTGGCGCTGATCGCAGCGCTTGCGGGCAAGCGGGTCCGGATTGTCGGCGACGGGCCCTTTGCGAGTCTCAACAGCAGCGACGATGCACTGCTCCGGGTGATCGAGGATGTGCTCCTGACCCATTGGGACTGGCGCGATCCGTTTACCGGAGCGCCCTGCTCGTTGCTCGACAGCATCGCCACGCTGCGGCACTGGCGCAAATTGATCGACGCGAACCGCCCCATCCGGGGAGCCTTTGGCTTCGGCGCGTGGAAGCAGGATACGGTCGAAGCATTGCTTTGGGATGGTGGGGACGGCGCTGTCCCCTTTCTTCCGGCACAGGATAGTGCCCTTGGCAAACTGGGCGCCACCGATGCCATCGCGCTGTGGAAGGCACGCGTCCCCGCCCCCTTCCTCGACATGTGCGAAAAGTCGGGTCATCCGCTTTACGAGGTGGAGGATGGCTTCATCCGTTCCGTCGGACTGGGCGCGGATTGCGTCCCGCCGCTGTCCATCGTCGTCGATCCTCTGGGCGCGCATTTCGACCCCAGCCGCCCGAACCGGCTCGAACAGATGCTGGCAACGGTCGAGATCGACGCTGAGCTGCGCGCCCGCGCCCGCGAACTGCGTGCGCTGATTATCGAAAGCGGGATCAGCAAATATGAGGTAGGCGACGCAGAGCCCCTGCCCCGGCCGGGCGGCGATCGGCGCCATATTCTCGTCCCCGGCCAGGTCGAGGACGACCGGTCTGTGCTGCTGGGCGGCGGCGATGTGCGCGGCAACCTCGATCTCATCCGCCGCGCACGCGCGCACGAACCGGATGCCTACATCCTCTACAAGCCGCATCCCGACGTGCTGTCCGGCCACCGCGTCGGTCATGTGGTGGAAGCCGACGCGCTTGCCCATGCCGATGCCGTCGTGACCGACCAGCCGATCGGCGCGCTGCTCGACATGGTTGACGGCGTTCACGTGCTGACCTCGCTCGCCGGGTTCGAGGCGTTGTTGCGCGGCAAGGAAGTCACGACCCACGGCACGCCCTTCTATGCAGGATGGGGCCTGACGCGCGATCTTGGCTCCATCCCGGACCGTCGCGGGCGCTCCATTGATCTCGACACGCTGGTCGCGGTGACATTGTTGTTGTATCCGAGCTATCTGGATCCGGTAACGGGCCTGCCCTGCCCGCCCGAAATCCTGATCGCGCGGCTGGTGGCTGGGGTACGCAGGGAGAACAAGGCTGTGGTGACATTCCGCAAGGTGCAGGGAAATTTGCGCCGCGCGCTGTTCCGGGTGGGGTCGGCCGCATGAAAGCCTACGCACCCGTCAAGCGGAAGTTCCTGTTTCTCCAGGGGCCGCCGGGGCCATTCTTCTGGCTGTTGGGGCAGGAACTGGAGAAGCGCGGGCACCCTGTTCATCGCATCAACCTCAATGGCGGGGACCGGCTGGACTGGCCGGGCAAGGCTGCCAACTACCGCGGCCGCCCGTCGCGCTGGCCGCGCTATTTCGATGCCTATGTGCGCAAGCACGGTATTACTGACATCCTGCTGTTCGGCGACTGCCGCCCGATGCACCTGACCGCGCACGGCATGGCCAAGCTGCGCAACATCAACATTCACGTGTTTGAGGAAGGCTATATCCGCCCGCACTGGATGACGATGGAGCCGGACGGCGTGAACGGCCATTCGACCCTGTCGCGCGATCCCGAGTGGTTTCTGCGCGAGGCCGAGGCCCTCCCGCCGCCCAACGAACCGGAGCCGATCACGGCGAGCTTCAATCGCCGTGTTCGGGATTCGCTGCGTTACTATCTCGCGGTATGGTTCAACCGCTGGCAGTTCCCGTTCAACCGGCCGCACCGGCCGGGATCGCTGGCACTGGAAGGCATCGGCTGGATCGTAAAATTCGCGCGCGAACGGTGGCGCCGCAAGGAAGCCGAAGCAAAACTCGAACGGATTGCGCGCGAGCCCTATTTCCTGTTCCCGCTCCAATTGGGTTCCGATTACCAGATCCGCACGCATTCGCCGTTCAACACAATGCGCGATGCGGCCATCTACGTCATGGAAAGCTTCGCCGCCTATGCTCCGGCGGATACCTCGCTCGTTATCAAGGAACATCCCCTCGATTGCGAAATTCGCAGCTGGCGGAGTTTCCTACACCATCAGGCCGCGCAGCTTGGCATTGGCGATCGGGTCATCCATATTGCTGGGGGCGATCTGACCGAGCTGTCGGAAAACAGCCGCGGAATGGTCACAGTCAACAGCACGTCGGGGACGCTGGGCCTCGCAGCGGGAGTGCCGGTGTTCGTGATGGGCACGGCGATCTACGATGTGCCCGGCATCACGCATCAGGGGGTGCTGGACGAATACTGGCGCGCGCCCCAGAAGCCCGTACCGGCCATCTACGAAGCCTTCCGCAAGGTGCTGGAAAACCGGTGCCTTGTCGTCGGCGGCATCGCCAGCGAGTCGGCGACGCGAACCCTGATCGACTCCACGCTTTCCCGCCTGTTTGAGGATCCGGCCCATCTGCCCCCGCAGGAGCAGCTGGAACGGACCCTCGACGCTCAGGCCGCCGCGGCCGTGGTCGGCGCTTCGCCGGTTACCTCGGTCGTCACCGGTTCCTGACGGATCAGGTAGTCGAAGGCCGACAGCGCGGCTTTGGACCCTTCGCCCATCGCGATGACGATCTGCTTGTACGGCACCGTCGTCGCGTCACCGGCGGCAAACACGCCAGGAACCAATGTCGCTCCACGCGCGTCGACCTCGATTTCACCGCGTGCGGAAAGCGCGACGCTGTCGGACAACCATTCCGTGTTGGGCACCAGCCCGATCTGCACGAAGATACCGTCGAGGATGACTTCATGCTCTTCCTCGGTGGTACGATCGCGGTAGCGCAGGCCGGTCACCTTCTCGCCATCCCCATCGACCCGCGTCGTGAGCGCGGACGTCACCACAGCAACGTTCGGCAGGCTATTGAGCTTGCGCTGCAACACGGCGTCCGCACGCAGCTGGGTATCGAACTCGATCAGCGTGACATGCGCCACGATACCGGCAAGGTCGATCGCCGCTTCGACTCCGCTGTTGCCGCCGCCGATCACCGCCACACGCTTGCCCTTATACAACGGGCCATCGCAATGGGGGCAATAGGCGACACCGTGATTGCGGTATTCGTCCTCGCCCGGCACATTCATCTGCCGCCAGCGCGCACCGGTCGACAGGATCACGGAGCGCGCGGAGAGCGTCGCGCCGTTTTCCAGTTCGACCCCGATCAACCCGCCGGGAGTTGAGGCTGGCACCAGCCGCTTCGCGCGCTGCAGGTTCATGACGTCCACGTCATATTCCTTCACATGCGCTTCGAGCGCGGAGGCGAGCTTCGGACCTTCGGTATGGCTGACCGAGATGAAGTTCTCGATCCCCATGGTGTCGAGCACCTGCCCGCCGAAACGCTCCGCGGCGATGCCGGTCCGGATGCCCTTGCGCGCGGCATAGATTGCCGCTGCCGCGCCTGCCGGGCCGCCACCGATGACAAGCACGTCGAACGGCGCCTTGCCCTTGATCTGTTCGGCGACGCGCGCCTCTGCCCCGGTGTCGATCTTCGCGACAATCTGTTCGAGCTCCATGCGACCTTGCGCGAAAGGCTCGCCGTTGAGGAACACGGATGGCACCGCCATGACCTTGCGCTCGTTCAACTCATCCTGAAACAGCGCGCCATCGATGGCGACATGCGTGATGCGCGGGTTGAGCACGCTCATCAAGTTAAGCGCCTGCACCACGTCCGGGCAGTTCTGGCAGGAGAGCGAGAAGTAGGTCTCGAACGCATAATCGCCGTCGAGATTCTTGATCTGCGCGATCACATCCTGCGACGCCTTGGACGGATGCCCGCCTACTTGGAGCAGCGCCAGCACGAGCGAGGTGAATTCATGCCCCAGCGGAATGCCCGCAAAGCGCACGGCGATGGGCGCACCCGTGCGGCGAATCTCGAAAGACGGCTTGCGCGCATCGTCGCCGGTGCGCAGCAGGCTCACCTTGTCCGTCAGCGACACGATATCTTCCAGCAGCCCGGCGAGCTCAGCCGATGCGGGGGACTCATCGAGCGACGCGATCAATTCGATCGGCTGGGTGATGTTGGTCAGATAGGCGCGGAGTTGTTCCTTGAGTGCCGGTTCCAACATGATGCTTCTCCTTGTGGGTGCGACCCGACAGGGCGCAAAGTGCCGCCTGCCGTCCCCCGGCTACGAAGGGGGTACGCAGCGCCGGAAACGGCAGGCAGCGTTCTGTTACGGGCGGCGCGCGCCGAAGAGCGCGCCGACGATAAAATTCGTTTAGATCTTGCCGACGAGATCCAGCGAGGGAGCCAGCGTCTTTGCGCCTTCTTCCCACTTGGCCGGGCAAACTTCGCCCGGATGCGTCTGCCAATATTGCAGGGCCTTCACCTTGCGCAGAAGCTCAGCCGCGTTGCGACCCACACCCTCCGGCGTGATTTCCACGAGCTGGATCACGCCCTGCGGATCGGTCACGAAGGTCGCGCGATCGGCGAGGCCTACACCGGGGCGCAGCACGTCGAAGTTGTTCGCCAGCACATGGTTCTGGTCGCCCAGCATGTAGTAGCTGATCTTGCTGATCGCCGGCGAAGTGTCGTGCCAGGCCTTGTGGCTGAAGTGCGTATCGGTCGAAACGGCATAAATCTCGACGCCCAGCTTCTGGAACTCGCCATATAAATCGGCAAGGTCTTCCAGTTCGGTGGGACACACGAAGGTGAAATCGGCCGGGTAGAAAAAGAAGATGCCGTATTTGCCCTTCACGTCCGCCTCGGTGACGTCGACGAACTTGCCTTCCTTGAAAGCCGTGGCTTTGAACGGTTTAATCTCGGTATCGAAGACGGCCATGAAAATTCTCCATTTGTTTGTCCATGTGACCCGAGCCTCATACCGCCCCCAGCGCCATTGGTAAAATTGCTTTTATGGTCCACATTGATCAATTAAATCGATCAATCGATGTTGGGCCCGCTGTTGTTGTGCTGCGTTCATGCAACCCACGATATTTATCGTGCGTTTCCCGGACATTCTTCACGACCACAGGAGTTTTTATGCGCCCCCTTATGACCGCCATGATTGCCATGAGCTTGTTAACGCCGCCCGCCCTGCTCGTATCAGCGCCGGGCGCCGAAGCGCGCCGTGACCGGGAATATCGCTACCGCGAATGGCGTGGCCGGGATGGCCGAACCTATTGCCGCAAATCGGATGGCACGACCGGACTCGTTGTGGGTGCGGTGGGTGGCGCTCTCCTCGGCCGCACCATCGACACGAGCGGTGACCGCGCCGCTGGCACGCTGCTAGGCGCTGCCGCTGGCGGCCTGCTTGGCCGGGAAATCGACCGGGGCGGCAGCAATAGGCGCTGCCGCTGATGCGCTTCTAGTCTAAAACCGCACAAACAGTCTGGACGTCACGCCTTCACTCATCCATGGAGGCGTGACACGCCGGCTTAGCTCAGTTGGTAGAGCACCTGATTTGTAATCAGGGGGCCACGGGTTCGAATCCTGTAGCCGGCACCAGTGTTTTCAATGACTTAGTTGACTTCAGGGTGTTGGCCGAGGGGTGAAAATCCCAACTGGGCAACAAACTGGGCAACAATTTGACTCACTCGGTGAGTGCCTCAAAATGGATGTTGCCCAGTTTGTTGCCCAGCTTAAGGAACCAGACGAATAAATTTTTCCCTTGAGGATCGTCGGGACATTGCGACCCTGACAATGCGGTGTTCATCAGCTAAGACGAGCTAACCCAGCCCTCGACGAAACGCGACGGGCGTTACACCCTTGGCATGACAGAAATAGCGCCTCAACTTCGCTGCATTTGCGAAGCCCGCGAGCGATGCCACAGCCTCGATCGACAAATCACTGGATGCGAGCAACTCTGCGGCGCGCTCGACCCGGCGCGCCATCACATAGGCGTAGGGTGACTGGCCGGTCGTCGCCTTGAATGCGCGCCCAAAATGATAGCGGCTGAGTTGTGCTGCCGACGCCATATCTGACAGGCTGATGTCGCTGGTCAGATGGGCAGCGATATAATCGCGCACGGCGTTGATCTGGCGATTGCTCAGCACACCGGGCGCTTGCACAGCCTTTAGCCCCAGCGCTTCGATGGCCACCATGATGCACGCGCTCTCCGCATAGATATTCTCGGCATAGGGATCGGTAATCATCCCGCGCAATTTGCACATGCTCTGCTGGAGTGACCCGTCCCTTGCATAGGGGATCGGTTGCAGGGAAGCGCCGCGATAGCGCAGTTCCAGATCGTCATGCAGAACAGCCGGATCGAAATACAGCGCCGTATAGGAATTTGCGCGATCAGCGGGCTTTGACCAACCCTCGATCCCACAGCCGCTGGGCAGGAAAGAGATGGTATCGCGCAGATCGCGGGTCGTATCCGCCTTCTGCCCGTCCATTATGGTTACACCCTCGTCGAGCACGACATCATGCAGCGCGAGATAATGCGTCTCGCCCGACCAAGTATAATCCACGGGCTTCGTGCCCTCCACCACGACATGCTCGACGGTGAACCCGCGCCAACTGCGCGATGGCCGGTTGACCGATGCAACAGGCTTGTTTTCCTGATCGAGGGTGAAATGGGGCGTTGCGTTCAAACGTGTTTCCAAAGAGCAAATAATTGCTGTTATGTTTCATATATTGCTGTATGCGGCCAGCGCAAGCGTTGCGGTGACGTTCCAAGCTTAAGATCGTGGGGAGCTGAGGTAATGGACGAACGTTACCAAAACGTGGGTGGGATGGAACACGATGGCTGTGGGGAGCCGTCAGGTATCGACGAACATTCGCTCGAAGTCCGGGCTGGCGAGATGATCGCCATGTTTGGACGACAAGCGATGCAGCGCGTGGTCGATGAAATCCAACACGCGCTGCGCCTCAGGGACATCGCACAAGCAGAACACTCGGAGCGCCTGCCCCGCTGTATCAAAGGCAAAATCGAGGACGTGAAGTAGCATGTCCCGCTGCAGGACGGCAGATAATCTGGCTGGGCATGGTCCGCCCACAAGCATTCGTTAACCATGATCTCATAGCGTTTCGATTGTGCGGCATGGGCCTGACGCCCCACAGCCATGTTCCATGCCGCACACCGGCGGGAAAGTTGCCCTCAAATCCGCATGGCGAGGTGAGTCTTGTCCCTGCATCGCCGCTTTCCACGAATAACCCGCCATTGTTCGACCAGTTGGGCTAACCGGCGGTTGATATTTCGGGTGGTTTGAAAATCCCTGCCGCCTTTCCCAAATCCAGAGTTCGATGATGTCGGTTCGCGGACTGTTTTACGAGTGGTTTCACCTTCCCAAGGGCAGTCCCCCCCGCGCTTTGAGCGCAACAAACCGGCGTCATCCAAACCGTATCGAACACCGCCGTTTAGTAACGCGGAATGCAAAACCAAATTCCATAATGTCCATTCCATACAAGTGATTGTGCATCGCGGTACCTAATACGCGCCACGCGACCCGAAGGAATCTTCGGCCATATGGTTTAGGAAACCTTCTCCTTAGGCCCGGCAGGGCAATCCTGCCGGACTTTTTTTTCAGCCTGACGGCTTCTCAGGGTCAAGTGCAATACTCAGCGCACCGCTGAGGTATCAATCAGCATGCCTGATTTTCAGGCACCCCTTCCTACTCTGCCCTTGCTTTGTGCATCGCAAAAATAAGGTTGCATAAGTCAAATCTTCCCGACATTGAGCACTGGTGAAGGGCAATGGCGTCCTTGGGCATATATTCGGGCGGCACAAGGGCGTGCTGTCAGGATTGGTATAAGAAATACATTGATAATTCGGGGGCAACGGCGCCGCCGGTCTGGAGTGACTCCAGGCCTGGCGGTTTTTTGTATTCTGTGATCGAGATTTGAACGAGGAAAATGGCGGCACTCTCTACATTCAGTCCAGCATCTCGGCAGGCAAAACCTGGCGGTATGCGGCTATTTGTGAATGAGCGACGCCACCAACGCGATAGCGAGCATAAGCGATACCAGTTGCCAGAAGCGTGCGGGGTTGCGCTCGATCAGCGGCACGAAACGCTGCTCCACACGGGCAACCGCTGCGCCGCCTTCCAGCGCGCGCAGAAGTTCGATCGCATCGCCGAAACGCTCTGCCGGGTCGATCGCCACAGCGCGCATCAGCGCCGAATCGAGCCATGCAGGCAGTTCGGTCCGCGTCTTGCTCGGTGCTTCGAGTGTCCGAAAGCGCGGACGACTGAAGGCTTCGATCTCGCCATAAGGATAGGCTTTGGCGAACATGCGCCACAAGGTTACCCCCAGCGCGAACTGGTCCGTGCCTTCATCCCCCAGATTTCCAGCGAACATTTCGGGTGCAAGATAGCTGGGCGTGCCGGGGATTTCGCTGGTCGCGAACTCATCCACGCGCGGAAGGCGGGCAACCCCCAGATCAATGAGCTTCAACCCGCCATCAGGGAGCAGGATGACATTGTCCGGCTTGATATCGCGGTGAATGATGTCGAGACGGTGGAGCGCCGCCACTGCGCGGGTCAGCTTGATCGCCATGGCCAGTCCCTCGGCAAGGCCAAGCGGGCGGGAGAGGCGCGCTTCGAGCGTTTCGCCTTCATAAAAGGGCTGGACGCCATAGAGCCGGGTCTGTCGCTCACGCGGGACCGCGACAACACCGCCGACAAACGGGCTGGATACGCGGCTGCCCACCAGAATTTCGCGCGCAAAGGCAAGGCGAGCGCCACTTTCGGAGAGCAATGCAGGCTTGGGAAACTTGATGACGACATCCTGACCGCTCGCAGGATCAATGCCGCGAAAAAGCCGGGTATAACGCCCGTCGGAGAGCATCGTCTTGAGGTGGAAACCATCGATGCTGTCGCCTTCCCCCGGCGGATCGAGGATCGGCAGGCTGGCGATGTCGCCCGCTACACTGTCATGGTCAGCAGCAGGCAGGCCGATGATGTCGAGTATGATGGCGCTCGCATTGTCCTGACTGCCCGCGCCCAGCGCCGCCTCGACAATCGAAGCGGCATCCGCGTCGGCGGAATTGCGCGCGCCAAGCAGCTTTTCCAGACGTTTGGCCGACAGGCTGCCGTGCACGCCATCGCTGGTGAGCAACAGCCGGTCATGCTCGGCGAGGGAGACTTCGTGATGATCGAGCCGCAACCGCTCCTCGATGCCAAGCGCGCGGTAAAGGATGTGATTCTGATCGGGGTGAGAGCGGGTGTGGTCATCGGTCAGCAATGTCAGATGGCCATCGCGAAAATGCCAGGCGCGGCTGTCACCGACATGCAGCACATGGCCCTTGCGCCCTTTCAGAACCAAACTGGTAAAAGTGCTGGCAGCATGCGCCATCGTATCGGTTCGCCCCATGGCGGCAAGCCAACGGTTGAACGGCGCCATCACACGTTGCACAGCAGCAGGCGTTCCGATCGTGTCGGGCTGGGTATACAGCCCATCCACCAGAGCGCGCACCGCCAGTTCCGAAGCGATGCGGCCGCCCCGGTGATCGCCACCAATGCCGCCGCTGACACCATCGGCCAGCGCAGCAATCATGCCATGCCGGATACGCTCGCTTTCGGTGGCGGCGTAGATGCCGACAAAGTCCTGATTATCGGGCCTTACGCCTTGTTCAGAGGCATAGCCTCCCGCCACCAACAAACGCCCGTCCGGTTTCACGCCCGACCCCCTCTCATGTGCACACGCACGAGAGGACCGGACGGCGAGCATGTTCGTCAAGCATATTTCGATCGATCGCCCAAAAACCTGGCAGCCAAACCCTGATAAGGAGCCTCGCAGCATGACCGACAAACCCTTCTGGCAATCGGGGCATAGACCCACCCTGATCATGGCCTTTCTTTATTTCGACATCGCCTTCATGGTCTGGAACATGCTGGGACCATTGGCGCCGATCATCGCCAAGGATATGGGCCTGAGCCCTGCCGAAAAAGGGTTTATAGTTGCCGTGCCGACGCTGGCTGGTGCGATCCTCCGTCTCGTCAACGGTTTCCTTGTCGACAGGATCGGGCAAAAAATCACGGGCGCGTTCGGCCAGCTCGTTGTTATCGCGGGTCTCTTCGCCGCATGGTTCTTCGGCATTCACAGCCTTCAGGGCGTGATAGCGGTAGGCGTAATACTCGGCTTTGCGGGCGCGGCTTTTGCGGTGGCACTCCCGCTCGCGTCGCGCTGGTATCCGCCGCAGCATCAGGGCAAGGCGATGGGCATTGCCGGAATGGGCAATTCGGGCACCGTGTTCGCCGCGCTTTTCGCGCCGCTGCTCGCCAAAGCTTTTGGCTGGAATAATGTGCTCGGCCTCGCGCTCATTCCGCTCGTTATCGTCTTTGTTCTCTACATGATCTTCGTAAAGGACAGCCCGCATCAGCCGCCCGCCAAAACGACATCCGAATATGTGAAGGGCTATCTTCGCATGCTCGGCGAAGGGGACGCGTGGTGGTTCATCCTGTTCTACGGCGTTACCTTTGGCGGTTTTGTCGGATTGTCCGGTTCGCTCCCTATCTGGTTCACCAGCGAGCTGGATATGACCCCGATCCATGCGGGCTATTCGACGGCGGCCTGTGTGTTTGCAGGATCGATGGTCCGTCCGTTTGGTGGCGCCCTTGCCGACAGGATCGGCGGCATCAGGACGCTGTCCTATGTCTATATCGCTGCCGCCGCACTGCTCGTCGCCATCAGCTTCACGCCGATCAGCTTTGCTATCAAATTCCCGCTGTTCTTCCTGGTTATGGGAACACTTGGCGTTGGCAATGGTGCGGTGTTTCAGCTGGTGCCGCAGCGCTTCCGTCATGAAATTGGCGTGATGACTGGCCTTGTCGGCTTTGGCGGCGGTGTTGGCGGGTTCTACCTCGCCTCCTCGCTCGGCCTCGCCAAGCAGTGGACGGGCAGTGCGTCCGCCGGGTTCCTCATCTTTGCCGGACTGGCGCTCATCGCGCTCGCCGGTCTTACTTCAGTCAAAAAACGCTGGCGGACCACATGGGGCGCCGCCATTCAGGGAGTGCGCATCTGATGAACCGGAAACCTCATCTTGTCGTCATCGGCAACGGCATGGCCGGGTGCCGCGCGGTGGAGGAAATCCTTGCCCGCGATCCCGGCAAATTTCGCATCACCATTTTTGGGGCGGAGCCGCGGGTGAACTACAACCGCATCATGCTTTCCCCCGTTCTGGCGGGTGAGAAGTCTTTCGAGGACATCATCATCAACGATGCGGCCTGGTATGCCGATAACGGCATCACGCTGGTGTCTGGCGATCCGGTGGTCGCGATCGATCGCGCGAGCAGGACAGTGAGCGCGAAATCCGGTGCGACCGTTGGCTATGACAAGCTGATGTTAGCGACTGGGTCTGATCCGTTCATCATCCCGGTGCCCGGCAAAGACTTGCCCGGTGTTGTCACTTTCCGCGATCTTGATGATGTGGATAAGATGCTGGCTGCGGCCAAATCAGGCGGCCCGAATGGTGAACAGGGCAGCGCGGTGGTTATCGGCGGCGGCCTGCTGGGGCTGGAGGCGGCGCATGGGTTGAGCTTGCAGGGCATGAAGGTCACGGTCATTCACCTGATGCCGACGTTGATGGAGCGGCAGCTTGATGAAGCGGCGGGCTGGCTGCTCAAGCATGAGTTGGAAAGCAGGGGTCAGGTTATCCTGACCGGGGCGGACACCGCCGAAATTGTTGGCAATGGCAAGGTCGAAGGTGTGCGCCTGAAGGACGGGCGCGAGATCCCCGCCTCCATCGTCGTTATGGCCGTGGGCATCCGACCCAGCACCACTCTCGCCAAGGAAGCGGGCCTTGCAGTTGGGCGCGGCATTCAGGTCGATGATCATATGGTGACGTCTGACGCGAACGTGCTCGCCGTGGGTGAATGCGTGGAGCATGACGGCAACGTCTATGGCCTTGTCGCGCCATTGTGGGACATGTGCCGTTCGCTTGCCGATGGGCTGGTGGATACGATCAACCCCTATCGGGGTTCGGTGACATCCACCAAGCTCAAGGTCAGCGGTATCGATGTGTTTTCTGCAGGTGATTTTTCGGGTGGCGAGGGTGCAGAAGACATCGTCCTGCGTGACGCCACACGCGGCATCTACAAGCGCGTGATCGTGAAGCAGGACAGGATAGTCGGCGCGGTGCTCTATGGCGACACAGCTGACGGCAACTGGTATTTCGACCTGCTGAAAAGGCAAGACGACATCGCAGATATCCGTGATGCGCTGATCTTCGGCCAGGCGTTCGCATCCGGCGGGGGCGCCTCCGCAAACCCTATTGACGCCGTTGCAGCGCTTTCCGATGATGCGGAGATTTGCGGTTGCAACGGCGTTTCCAAAGGCACGGTCATGGCCTGCATCGATGGCGGCGCGCACACGCTGGATGCCGTCCGTTCGGGCTGTAAGGCGTCAGCAAGCTGCGGTTCGTGCACGGGGTTGGTCGAAAACCTGCTGGCGTTCGCTCTGGGTGATGAATTCGCGGGCGAACGTGACAGCAAGCCGATGTGCAAATGCACCAGCTTCACCCATGAGGATGTTCGCGCCGCGATCCTTGAAAAGGAGCTGAAGGAAATCCCGGCGGTGATGCAAGCGCTCAGCTGGCATACGCCCGATGGCTGCTCATCCTGCCGCCCCGCGCTTAATTACTATTTGCTATGCGCATGGCCGGGCGAGCATATCGAAGATCCGCAGAGCCGGTTCGTCAACGAACGGATGCACGCCAATATCCAGAAGGATGGCACTTATTCCGTCGTGCCACGCATGTGGGGCGGCGTGACGACGCCGAACGAACTGCGCGCCATTGCCGATGCGGCGGACAAATATCAGGCGCGGCTCGTCAAGGTGACGGGCGGACAGCGGCTGGACCTGTTCGGTATCAAGAAAGAGGATTTACCTTCGATCTGGGCCGATCTCAATGCTGCAGGCATGGTGTCCGGCCATGCCTATGGCAAAGCGCTGCGCACGGTCAAAACCTGCGTCGGCTCCGAATGGTGCCGCTTTGGCACGCAGGACTCAACCGGCCTTGGCATCAAGACCGAGCAGATGACCTGGGGATCCTGGATGCCGCACAAGTTCAAGATTGCGGTGTCCGGTTGCCCGCGCAACTGCGCCGAGGCGACAATCAAGGATTTCGGCATCATCTGCGTCGACAGCGGTTATCAGTTGCTGGTCGGCGGCAACGGCGGCATCCATCTGCGCGGCACCGATCTGCTCTGCACGGTGGAGACCGAACAACAGGTGCTGGACTATTGCGCCGCCTTCATCCAGCTTTACCGCGAGGAAGCGCGCTATCTCGATCGCACCGCGCCGTGGATCGAGCGGGTCGGCCTGGATTATGTCAAGCAGCGCATCGTGGACGATGCGCAAGGGCGGGCCGTCCTGACGGCGCGTTTCCATCATGCCCAGAGCTTCCTCCAGAAAGACCCCTGGGCTGCGCGGGCTGCAGGGGAAGAGAAAGAATTGCACCAGCATATCGCCGAAATTCGTCCCTTCGCCCCCAATCTCGTAACCGTAGGAGCAGCTTGATGGTCACCGCAGAATGGCTCGACATCGGCCCGGTCGATCAGCTTCCCGTGATGGGAGCCCGCACCCTGCCGGTGCAGGGCGGCGAGGAAATCGCCATTTTTCACACCGCCAATGGCGATGTCTATGCGCTGATCAACAAATGCCCGCATCGCCAAGGCCCGCTCAGTCAGGGGATCGTGCACGACACCAGCGTCACCTGCCCCCTGCACAACTGGAGCATCAGCCTCGTCACGGGTGAGGCATTGGGTGAGGACAAGGGCTGCGTGCCCGTTATCCCGGTCAAGGTCGAGGGCGGCCGCATCTTCATCTCCCGCAAGGAAGCTTTGCAGGGCCAGCGGTGACGGAAGCGAAGGTGACGGGAACCGGCGTGAATATAATCAAGACAACATGCGCCTATTGCGGGGTCGGTTGCGGGATAGACGCTACCGTTACCGGAAACCGTGGCGTCACTATAAGGGGCGACCCCGATCATCCCGCCAATCGGGGCCGCCTGTGTTCCAAAGGTTCCCATCTTGGCGAGACAATTGGTCTTGAAGGGCGACTTCTCCATCCCCAGATCGGCGATCAGCGCTCCGACTGGGACACGGCGCTCAATCTTGTCGCGCGATCCATCACCGACACTGTCGCCGAATATGGTCCGGACAGCGTGGCCTTCTATGTCTCCGGCCAGTTGCTGACCGAGGACTATTATGTCGCCAACAAGCTGATGAAGGGCTTCATCGGCTCGGGCAATATCGACACCAATAGCCGCCTGTGCATGTCGAGCGCGGTGGCCGCATATATCCGCGCCTTTGGTGAGGATGTCGTGCCATGCTCCTACAGCGATCTTGACGAGGCCGAACTCATCATCCTCGTCGGTTCAAATACAGCATGGTGTCATCCGGTGGTCTGGCAGCGGATTGAAGCAGCACGGGCAGCGCACGGCGCAAAGATCGTCGTTATAGATCCCAGACGCACGGAAACCGCAGAACAAGCCGATCTTTTCATACAAATCGCGCCCGATAGCGATGTCGCCCTGTTCAACAGCCTGCTCGCCGAAATGCAGGTGCGTAAAGCCGTCGACGCGGATTTTCTGGATGCCCATGCTACTCTGCCCGACGGTTTCTGGAGCAGCCTATCGATCAGCCCCGCCTTGGCGGGCATTGATGAGGCCATGTTCGGCGCGCTTGCGGATCTGGTCGCTGCGCACCCCAGAATGATCACCCTCTTCTCCCAAGGCGCGAACCAGTCCGTGGTCGGTACCGACAAGGGCAATGCCATCATCAATCTGCACCTTGGGCTTGGCCGCATCGGCAGGCCGGGCATGGGACCGTTCAGTATTACAGGCCAGCCCAATGCGATGGGCGGCCGCGAAGTGGGTGGCCTTGCTTCGACGCTCGCCTGCCATATGGGGTTTTCCGAAGAAGAACGCGATCGCGCGCAGCATTTCTGGAACGCGCCGAACATGTGCTCTGGCCCCGGCCTCAAGGCAGTCGACATGTTCAGGGCGATCCATGAGGGCAAGATCAAGTTCCTCTGGGTGATGGCAACCAACCCGGCAGTGTCGATGCCCGATGCGGGTTTTGTGCGCGAGGCAATGGCGCGCTGCCCGATGGTCGTGGTGTCCGACTGCATCGCCGAGACGGATACCACTGCCTTTGCCCATGTGAAGCTTCCGGCATTGGGCTGGAGCGAAAAGGACGGTACCGTTACCAACAGCGAGCGCATGATCAGCCGGCAGCGTGCGCTTTTTCCTCCCGCTGGCGAAGCGCGCGCAGACTGGGATATCATTGCAGAGGTCGCCCGGCGCATGGGTCATGAACACGCCTTCACATGGGCTGACAGCGCCGAAGTGTTCGACGAATATTGCCGCCAGACCGCATCTGAGAACGACGGCACCCGTAAGCTTGATCTTTCAGACTGGGTTGGTCTGAACAAGGCAGGCTATGACGCACTGGAACCCAAATACTGGGGCGGCAGTTCGCCCTTCGCCGATTGGAAATTCACCACTCCCGACCATAAGGCGAGGCTGATCGCCGTCACACCGCCGCAAACCCGAAAAGCTGATCCGGCCTATCCGTTCGCGCTCAACACCGGCAGATACCGTGACCAGTGGCACACGATGACCCGCACGGGGTTTTCTCCAAAACTCTCGCAGCACCGGCGCGAACCCTTGCTAGAGATCCACCCCGATGATGCCGCCGCTAAGGGGATCAAGGACGCCGCTCTGGCGCGCGTTCAAACGCCCTATGGCACATCGCTGTTTCGGGTGCGCGTTTCTGACGGCCAGCGGCGGGGCGAGATCTTCGTGCCCATGCACTGGACCGACCAGACATCAAGCGATGGACGCACCAACCTGTTACCTGGCCCACACAATGATCCGATCAGCGGTCAGCCCGGATTCAAGAACGGCAAGGCGCAGGTGGAGCCATTCGCCTCCGACTGGCGCGGCTTTCTTGTCTGTACGCAGCGCCCCGCACTGCCCTCGGATATCTACTGGACCGCTGTCCAACAAGATGGCGGTTGGCTGATAGAACTCGAAGGATCAGGCAGCATAGATGTCGATGCTCTGCTCCCCTCGGGCGACCGCATCGAAGCGCATGACAGTGCGCGCGGCACGCGACGTATCGTTGTCCGAGGCACCGAGGGGCAGTTGAACGCCGCATTTTATTTTACCCGATCCGGCTCGCTTCCTCCCAGAGACTGGATCATCGAACAATTGCAAGGACGTAGCACAGAAAGTGCAAGCGCTTTACTCGCAGGTCGCTCTGCCACACCCCAGCCTGACCGCGGACCTGTCATTTGCGTATGTTTTAACGTCGGTGGATATACTATCCGCGATGCCATCAAGGCCCAAGGGCTCGGCTCGGTTGAGGAAGTGGGTGCATGCCTCAACGCAGGCACCAATTGCGGCTCCTGCCGACCGGCCATCGCAAAGATATTGGAAATTCGAAGGAAGGCGGCTGCAGTCGCTGTTTGACCGGCTACCGGTGATTTCCTCCAGTTGCAAGCGCCCGAAGGCATCGTTCAGATTACCCATCATCATGAAAGCTGGATCGGGCAGAATGTCGAAGAGGGCTTCTTTGGCGATGACCCGATCTATGCCGCCAGCACCAAATCACCGGCCGGATTTCTCAGGCATGCTGTCGGATCACTGATCGATCTATCGAACAGTCAGAAACAAATTCTCGAAACGGCTTCCAAATTCGGCCTTGCGACGGAGTGTGCGATTGCCGCCCATGTCCCCGGAGAATTTCCTGGGACCAGTTGCTTTGGTGAGCCCTCATACGACCGACCCTGCGATAATTCGCTGTCTTCTGCCTATATCCTTATCTATAAATATCCATAATTGCGGGATGGACCATGTGATATTCTCACCGTCGTGGCGCACTGTCGCCCATAGCGACCTGTTCCAGCGAGGCCGCAATATCGAGAATGGAGCGTGACAGCACCATCGGGTCATCCTTCGATGGCAGAAAGCCGCGCCTGCGCCAGAACGCCATCGCTTCATCGTCAACCGCATTGACGATCAGCGCTCGCCCACCGATGAGCGTCGCGCCCTGGACGCAGCGCACCAAGGCGTGCTTGAGCAATCCCGTACCGATGCCCTGGCCCAACCAGTTCAAATCCGTCGCCAACTGACCAAGCAACAAACAAGGCACCGGGTCTGGTGGCTGCCCCGTGCGGACTGCCCGAGTAAGGCTGGCAGGGACAACAGCGGTTAGCGCAAGACCGTAGTAGCCGATCACACGGCCCGCCTCATGGACAACCATGACGACCGTGAAGCCCTTCTGCTGGTTCGACAACGCGCGGGTTCGCAGCCAATTGTCGAGTGACGGCTTGCCACACGAAAATTGCGAAAGATCATGCGCTTCGCAGAGCGGTTCGGGGGCGGACAGCGTCAAATCGAAAACTATTTTGTCGTGCCTTTGCTCTCCCACGGCGCAGGCCGGCGAAGTAGCGCAACCATTTCGGGCACGGGACTGGCCGGACGATTCAAAAGATCGACAAATGCCTCAAAACCTTCCGGTGACATGCGGATGATCGTGTTTTCCATAATCACCTCTTCGGCTGTTCGCACCGCCGCATCACGCATGAATTCCGTCCGCGAACGACCACGCAGGCTGGCCGCACGGTCAATGATCGCGATGTCAGCGTCGGGAAGTCGCATCGAAAGCGGATGATCTTTTCGTAACGTGGCGCGTACCATAGTAACTCTCCTCAGAACGCAGTTCATACCACATGGTAGCGCATTTTACAATACACGATTTATCGGCCTCGACGCGAGATGCAATTGCAGCCAGGACATGGCTGGTATTTAAACAGCCACGTCCTTGCGGGCTATGTGCTTTTTGCCCTCGGCAACATCCTAAAATCATCGCTTCCCTTTCACACGCAAAGCCATTCCACTGTTTCCGGGCACGAAGGATCCGCTGCTGGAGACTTCAGGGTTGCATTGTGGAGGGCAGGAATAGTGCGCAAATTCGATTTCAATTACTTCGTCGCTGAGTTCGCAAAAGCAACCAACATGGAGTCGCTGCATGCGACGCTGGAGCAGGCAACGCATGACCTTGGGTTCCGCTATTTTGCCATGGGACATCATGTCGATCTGGCCATCCCACCTGAGGGCATTGTCCGGCTCACCAATTATCATGAAAGCTGGATCGGGCAGATTGTCGAAGAGGGCTTCTTTGCCGATGACCCGATCCACGCCGCCAGTACCAAATCGCTGGTCGGATTTCTCTGGCATGACGTCGGATCGTTGATTGAGCTGTCGGATCGCCAGAAACAGATTCTCGAAACGGCCGCAAAATTCGGCCTTGCCACGGGATGCACGATTCCAGCCCATATTCCCGGAGAATTTCTTGGAACCTGTTCCTTTGGCGCACCTTCACTCGATCAACTGCGCGACGATTCACTGCCTGCCGCCTATATCGTCGGCGGATTTGCTTTCGAAGCAGCGCGGCGCATCGTGCGGCGGAAGAGCAGATATGGCACTGAGCCCACTCCCACCTTCACATCGCGCCAACATGAGGCGCTCATCTGGATGGGGCGAGGAAAGGCGGACAGCGAGATCGGTACCCTGATGGGCATAGCGACATCAACCGCGCATGAGCATGTCGAGCATGTGCGGCGCGCTTATGGCAATGCCCAGCGCGTCCACCTGATCGTTCGTGCGTTGTTCGATGGCGTCGTCACCTTCACCGATCTGCTCCGCCGCTGATGCAACCCTCTGACTAAAGGGTATGGCACAACGATACTTCAGCAGATGTCCCTGCCGTAATTTCAGGGAGCGGCAGGATGATCGACATTCATATATTCGAAGGGTGCTGTACACCGGGCAGCAATGTGATGTTCGACGCCATGCATCGTGATCGCAAGACTATTTTCGTCGATCTGCTCAAATGGGATGTGCCGGTCATAGGCGGCCAGTTTGAGATCGATCAGTTCGATGGCCCCCAGGCCATCTATCTCGTTGCCACTGACGATGACGAGGGACACCTTGGTTCCATCCGTCTCCTGCCGACATGCGGTCCGCATATCCTCGGTGACATATTTCCGCAGCTATGTGATGGCGCGGCACCTGCAGGCACCGGCATCTGGGAAATCAGCCGCGGCTGCCTGTCCCCGCGCCTGCGCGCCAGCGAACGTCTGCATATCCGCAATGCCCTGACATCAGCCGCCGTCGATTTTGCACTGCTGCACGGGATCACCAGTTACACCTGCATCGCCGATATGGGCTGGCTCAGCCAGATACTCGCCTTGGGTTGGGGCTGCATGCCTCTGGGACTTCCGCAAACTATCGGTCGGACGCTTACCGGCGCCCTTAGGATCGACATCCATGGCGGCACGCCCAACCTTCTGCGTGATGCCGGAACATATCAGCGAACACGCCTCGTCCGGGAACAGCAAGGGCAAAGGAATGCTGCATGAGGTCGGCCTTTTTGCGTTCAGAGGATAATGCGCCTATCAAAACGCCCGGAGCTCAGGCAACCGAGGCATTGCTGCGCGACGGCTACTGCATCATCAAGGACATCATGCCGCCAGAGAATGTTGCCGAGCTAGCGGCAGATTTCGCTCCGCATTTCGAAACCACAGCGCGCTCGATCGGTCCCTTCTATGGCAGCGGCACCAAGCGCTTTCACCGCCTGCTGGCGCGGAGTCCGCGGATGGCGGAGTTTGTTTTGCATCCGCTGGTTCTTGATATCCTTGATGTAGTGCTCGGACCCAATTGCGACAGCATTCAACTCAATCTGACGCAGGCCATCGAAATCCTTCCCGGCAGCGAAGCCCAGCCACCGCACCGCGATCAGGATATGTGGACGATCAAGGCGCCAGATGTCGAATATCTCGTCAATGTGATGTGGCCCTTCGCCCCCTATACCGGCGATAACGGCGCCACCATCCTCTGGCCCGGCAGCCATCGGCGGCAGGACGAAATATTGATCGACCCCGCCGAAGCGATCATCGCAGAGATGGAACCCGGCGCCGCCCTGCTTTTTCTGGGGTCGACGCTGCATTGCGGCGGGGCCAATATTTCCAGCGCATCGCGGCGCGGCATGATTATCAGCTATGCTCTGGGATGGCTGAAGCCCTATGAACTGCCGTGGCTCGCTTACCCGCCTGCGCTCGCACGGACCTTCCCGCCCGAACTTGCGGCGCTGGCCGGATACCGCGCGCATCGCCCCAATCTCGGCACGTTCGAAGGGAGATGCCCCTCTTCCTTGCTCGGTGATGAGCCAAATCTCCAGTCCGGAGCTATCGATACGCTGCGCCCTGAACAGGAGGCACTGATCGCCGCCTATCGCAACGGCGATATTGCGCCAGGGCCGCAAGGATCGATTCCGTCAGTACCGGGCATCGCCGACCACTCGCTCTATCGCAACGACGGATGACGTTCAATGAGCGATCCCAGCGACAGAGAACACAGGGCCAGTATCTGCGACACGCTGATATTCGAACGCACACTTGTCGGATCTCTGTTCGGTTTAGACATTTGCGCGTGCCCGGTCTGGGACATGCTGCTCGATCTCTATCGGGCTCGTCAGCAGGACAAGCCGCTCTACTGCTGGCCCGTGACAGTAGCCGCACAGGTTCCTACCTCTACCGCGTACAGAAAGCTCGAAATGATGGAACGCCGCGACCTCGTCACGTCATTACCGCCGCAAAAGGATCGTAGGCAGAATCGAATCGAGCTGACCAGCTTCTCCATGAACCAGATGGACAGATTAATGGATCAGATGTGGCAGCGATGCTCGAAAGTGCCCCCATCCATACTATAGAGACCTGAGAATTTACATCACTTGATCGCGGATTGATGATCTTGTCATGCCCGGCGCATCAAAGATTGCGACTGGCTGGCAGCTGGCAGGGCAATATGATAAACTTGCTTTCGCCATGTCAAAACCAAGGTCAGCCAGAGAGCGTGCCGCACGAGCACTATGCCGCAAGGATGGCCATCCGGAGAATATACCCTTCGAGGGCAGGCCCATGTGGCAAAGTTATCTGGACGTGGTAGATACCGTGATTGCGGTGTTGGATGAGGATAGAGGTTCGCCTGCAACATAATTGTCAGGATAAAATCATCCCGGCTTGATCCGAAGCGGCAGTCCGGCAGTGACCAGCACCACCTCAGCAATCTCACCGGCAAGTTTCTGGTTCAGTCGGCCTGCCGCATCGCGAAACGTCCGTGCGAGCGCGTTGTCGGGCACGATTCCTAGCCCAACCTCGTTGGAGACGAGCGCGATGGGAACACCGCAAGTGGCAACCGTCTGGCACAGAATGTCGCCTGCCACTTCGATATCAGCCCCGGCGAGGATCAGATTAGACAACCACAATGTGAGGCAATCGACCAATATAGCATCCGCTTCTTGCGCGGCAGAGGAGATGGCATCAGCCAGATCGAAGGGCGCTTCAATCGTGTGCCAGAGGGCGTTACGATCGGCGCGATGGCGCGCGATACGGTCGGCCATTTCTTCATCGAGCGCCTGGGCGGTGGCGACATAGGCGAGTTTGCCAGGGATTTCCTCTGATCTAGCCTGTGCGTACCGGCTTTTGCCCGACCGGGCCCCACCAAGAACGAGAAGCGATTTCATGGCCTTCCTCCACGCGCAAGTGCGATCAGCCCGTCGATATCGAGATGCCGTTCAAGCGCCTCGGCGATGTCATCGAGTGCCGCGTCAACCGAAGCTACGTGATCATGCCCCTGGCTCTGTGCGCCCATTTTCTCCAGTAGGGCGCGCCGCAGGTCCGTAGATGCAAACAGGCCGTGGCAATAAGTGCCCATAATTGAGCCATCCGCACTAACCGCACCGTCGCAGCGCCCATCCGCAAAATGCGCAAACGGATTCTGCGTTGCCGGGCCATATGTGCGGCCCATGTGCATCTCATAGCCCCCGAACTGCTCGTCCAAGGCTTGTCCCTCCACCTGCCGCAAGGCCTTATCGCCGCTGAGTTCGGTTTCAATGTCCAGCAGGCCGAGGCCTGCACTCTCACCGGGCGGGCCTTCGATGCCCAACGGATCGGCGATCCGCTTGCCCAGCATCTGATAGCCGCCGCAAATGCCCAATATTGCTCCACCGCGCCGATGATGCGCGAGGATGTCGATGTCCCAGCCTTGCGCGCGGATCGCGGCCATATCGGCCAGCGTCGCCTTGGAACCGGGCAGAATGATCAGCGCCGCTTCGGCCGGAATGGGTGTACCGGGCGGGATCATGACCAACTCGACATCGGGTTCGAGTTTGAGCGGGTCGAGATCATCAAAATTGGCGATGCGCGGCAGGATCGGGCAGGCAATCAGCGTGCGGCCTGCCGGGATATGACGTCCCTTTTCCAGCACCACCGCATCCTCGCTGGGAAGGCGTGCCGCCGCCGAAAGCCATGGCACGAGGCCATAGCCGCGCCAGAGCGACCGCTCTTCAATCGCGGCATAGCCATCCTTGAACAACGCCGGATCGCCGCGAAACTTGTTGATGATAAAGCCGCGTATCATGTCGGCGTCCTCAGGATCGAGGACAGCGCGTGTCCCCACCACCGCCGCGATCACGCCGCCCCGGTCGATATCGCCGACCAGTACTACCGGCACATCCGCGGCGCGCGCAAAGCCCATATTGGCGATGTCGCCACCGCGCAGATTAATCTCGGCAGGCGATCCTGCCCCCTCCACCACCACGATGTCGCACCGTGCCCGGAGGCGCTGATAGCTCTCCAACACTTCAGGCAGCAGGCTACGACGCCCCTCGCGGAAATTGCCTGATCCCAGCGTGCCGCGCACCTTGCCCTGCACGATGAGTTGCGACGTATGGTCGGCCTGCGGCTTCAACAGCACCGGGTTCATATCCGTATGCAGTTCGGCTCGCGCGGCGAGTGCCTGCAGCGCCTGCGCCCGGCCGATCTCGCCGCCATCGGTCGTGACGGCGGCGTTGTTCGACATGTTCTGCGGCTTGAACGGCAGGACCGTGATTCCGCGATTGGCAAGCGCGCGGCACAACCCGGCAACCAGCACCGATTTGCCCACGTCCGACCCCGTTCCCTGTAGCATCAACGCAGCCATGTTACCCCCGATACAACGATCCACAGCAACGCGCAGGCACGAATATATATCTTCAGTGCCCGCTCCAACGCAGCACTGTCTGCCGAAGGACCGTCACCGATCCAAGGCTTGTCAGCCAGAGTGCCGTCATAGCTGACCGGCCCGCCGAGGCGCACGCCCAGCGCCCCCGCCATGGCCGCTTCAGGCCAGCCTGCATTGGGCGAGGCGTGCCTGTCATGATCGCGCCAGAGAATATGCCAGCCCCGTCTACCCGCGATGCACAGCAGGATTGCCGAAAGGCGCGCCGGGAGCAGATTGGCGAGATCGTCCGTGCGAGCCGCCGCCCAACCAAAATGGCGATAGGGCGACTCGATATGGCCGATCATGCTGTCCGCTGTGTTGATCGCCTTGTAGACCCAGACACCCGGCAACCCCAGCAGGAGTAACCAGAACAGCGGCGCGGCGACACCGTCGCAGAAGCTTTCGGCAAGGCTTTCCACCGCAGCACGCGCCACACCGTCCAGGTCCAGCGTATCGGTATCGCGCCCGACAATCATCGCGGCAGCCTTTCGTGCAGCAACGATGTCATCCGCACGCAGGGCATGAAACACGCGGACGACATGCTCATACAGACTGCGCTGGGCAAGTGCGGGCCACGCCGCAAGCGCAAGCAGCGGCCAGCTCCATGTGCCCATGATCGCGACAATAGCATGCTGGATCAACCAGCCTGCGCCACCACCGACACCCAGCAGAAGCACGAGGGTCAGCACACCCATGAACCGCTGCCTCGCATCGCTGTAATGCTGATCATTCCAGCGCCGCTCGCATGCTTTAATGATCCAGGCGAATAGACTGACAGGGTGACCGATCCGCACATATAGCCATGTCGGCCACCCAACCGCCGCATCCAGGGCAAGAGCGGCAAGCGCGACCGGCTCACCCATCGCAAAGCGCTCCAATCAGGCGGACGACATCAGCCTCGCGTGCTGGAACGCCCAGCCGCAACCAGCGCGGGTTATAATCGAACGGGCGCGTCAAAATGCCCTTCTGCGCAAGATTCACGAACATGGCGTCGGCATTCTCGCATTCAATCAGGCGAAAATGCGGACAGCCCCCCATAGGCTGAAGGCCGGATTCTCGTAACAGCGCATCGAGACGCCCGGCACGTCGCGGCAACGCCTCGCGCGTTTCGACGATCCAGCCTTTGTCATTATAAGCCGCTATCCCGATGGCCAGCGCTGCGGCCGATAGGGGCCACTCTCCCAGAAGGCCACGCAAGGCTTCAATGATGGCAGGGGGCGCAAGGACAAAACCCAGACGGACCCCCGCGAGGCCGAAGAATTTGCCGAACGAACGCAGCACGATAAGGTGTCTTGCTGCGTTCACATGCTGTGCGATGCTGTTCGCGGGCGTCGCATCGGCAAAGGCTTCGTCTACCACAAGCCAGCCTTGTTTGCCGACGAGCATCGCATGCCACTCCATCAATTGTTCCGGCGCGATGATCCGGCCATCAGGATTGTTGGGATTGGCGAGCAGCAGGGCCAAAGGTTCATCTGGGGGCACGTCAAATGTCGCAAGCGCTCTGCCGCCGGCAAACGCAGAACTGTGGGTGCGATAGCAGGGCGAGAGATACGCGCCTGGAATATCTAGCAGTTTTCCCAAAAGACGCAGTGCAAGCTCGCTCCCCGGTACAGCGCAGCACAGTTCTGGCACAACACCGAAATGAGCGGCAGCGGTGGCTTCCAGTTCCGCGAGGTGCGCCGGGTCTGGTAAGGATTGCCAGTCGGGCGAGAGGCCATCCACACCCGGCCATGCAACGGGATTGATCCCGGTGGACAGGTCCAGCCAAGGCCGGCCACCTTCCCCGAACATCGCGCGAGCCTGCGCCAGACCGCCGCCATGCCGGGTGAAGATAGAGGTCATACAGAAATCGCCAATGCGCACAGCAACGCGGTTTCGATCAGTTCGATCCCCGCCCCGTGGCCATCACCGGAAATGCCGCCAAGGCGGGTGCGCAGCCACCAGCCCCACAGCAGAATTGCCCCTATTCCTGCGCTAAGAGCGGGCGCAAAGGACACTATCGGGGCCAGCAATCCAGCCCAAAGTGCGATCTGCCACCATTTTGTGCCATGGCGAAAGCGGCTACCCAGCCCTTCATGCAGCGGCGGCAAGGTGAGCGTCCAGACCAGCGGGCCGATCCGCGCCACGGCCGGAACCAGCACCAGGACCCACAACGAAGTACGGTCCAGCACCGCATGCAGGAGCACCAGCTTGGCGAGCAATTGAACCGTAATCGCTACAACCCCGAAACTACCGATATGCGGATCGGCGAGCACTGCGGAAAGCGTGTCGCGGTCTTTATGGGCCGCGCCTGACGCATCGGCAATGTCACCCAGCCCATCGAGGTGGAGCGCGCCCGTGATCGCGACCCAGGCAACAAGGGCGCACAAGGCGCCTACCCAGATATCACTATGCCCGCCTACCCATGCGGCCCCAGCCACGACCACGCCCACCACGAGGCCCGCCGCCGGAAGCCAGCGCATGATCCCGGCAAAATCCTCATCGCTGGCATCCACGACTGGCAGTGGCAGCCGCGTCATGAATTGCAGGGCAAGCGCCAGCCGCTTCATATGATCAGCCCAGTCAGTTGCGCGCGGCGCGGTTCCCCTGGCCAGACACGCACGCTGACCAACGCTGTGTAAGGCACGTCAAACGCCCAGCTCTGACGATAATCCAGGCCAAGCAAGCAGCACAGCGCCGCGCGGATCGCGCCGCCATGCGTGACTATCAGCGCGGAGACCGAAACCTCCGCCAGGGCCGCTTCGACGCGCTCTACCAGAGAAGACCAGCACTCGCCCCCCGGTGGCGGATGGTCTTGCGGATCTTCCCAGAAGGCAGCAAGTTGGGCAGCGTCCAAGTCCGCCGGATCAGCGCCGTCCCAATCGCCGAAGTCCAGCTCGCGCCAACGTGGATCACTACGCACCGGCAGATCTTGCCACGCGGCGATCATCTCGGCAGGGCGGCGGGCGCGCTGAAGATCGGAGCAGAGGATAGTTTCCACCGCAAGGCTGCAGCCGCGCTCGAAACAAACGGTGCAGCCCGCATCGCTGGACGGCATATCTTTATGACCGAGCATCAATCCTGTTTGGACTGGTGCGCCATGGCGCATCAAATGGAGCGTGAAGCCGTTCACAACGCCCCGGCCACGGCTGCTTCGGCAAAGGTCGCCATTTCATTATGCGCAGCGAGGGCAGAACGGACGATCTGCGCCGCTACCGCCGCGCCGCTTCCTTCGCCCAGCCGCATACCAAGGCGCAGCAGCGGCTCCAGCCCAAGACGCTCCAGCACCTGCCCATGCGCTGCTTCGGCTGAACAATGCGCCGCGATGCAATGCTGGGTTATCGTCGGAGCGACCGCAGCCAGCGGGGCAATGGAAGCGCAGCATATAAACCCATCGAGCAGCACCGGAACACGCCGCATCCGCGCGGCAAGAATCGCGCCAGCCATCGCCGCGATTTCGCGCCCGCCGAGCCGCCGCAGCGTTTCGAACGGACTACCGCAATGCGGGCCATGCAGCTCCAGTGCTCGGTCAACGGCACCGATCTTGCGAATGATGGCCGCATCGTCGATCCCACTGCCGCGCCCGACCCACGCTGCGGCCTCTCCGCCAAAAGCCTGCGCGCAAAGCGCCGCAGCAGGCGTGGTGTTGGCAATGCCCATTTCGCCCACGAACAACAGGTCGATCCCATCGCGAACCACTTCCGCCCCGGCATTGAGCGCCGCCAGACACTCGGCCTCGGTCATCGCGGGTGCTTGAGTTATGTCCGCCGTGGGACGGTCAAGATTAAGCGCCACAACCTCCAGATCAGCCCCACAGGCGAGGGCGAGCGCATTGATCGCCGCTCCGCCCTGCCGGAAGTTGGCGACCATCTGTGCCGTGACTTCCGAAGGGAAGGCGCTCACGCCTTGCGCGGCGACACCGTGATTACCCGCGAAGACTGCTGCGTGGATGCGGTCTGCACGGGGCCGTTCACGGCCTTGCCAGCCCGCCATGAACAGGGCGATCTCTTCCAGCCGCCCCAATGATCCGGCGGGCTTGGTCAGTTCGGCCTGCCTGACCGAAGCGCGCTCGATGGAAGCAAGATCAGGGGGCGGCAGGTTGGAGAGCGCAGTATCAAAAGCCGCGCGTGTGGCAAGCAGGCTCATGACGCGACATATCCTTCCGGCGGAGTGCGCGCGATGAAACGTCCCTTCACCCCTTCCGGCCAGTCGGCATAGCGCACCACGCCCTCTTCGCTCTCCGCGTAAAGCCGGGCATAGTCGAGGATCGCCTCGGCAGACGCGGCATCGGGTACAAAATCTCCAAGCACATAACCCATGCGACCCGGCGCGCGGATATGCACAGTGCAATGCCGCTGACATGCGAACAGGCAGGGCATTTCCTGTATCGATATGCCCGCAAGATCGGGAGATCCCGCCTGCACTGCCCGCATTGCTTCGGCGAGGAGCGCGCCGCCGCGCTGACCATCAGGATTCTCACGGCGATCCGCCGATAAACGGCAGGTGTTGCACACGACGACTGACGGACCCGCATCGACGGCGCGCAACATCAGAAGTGGCTCCGCAGGCCGAGATAGACGCTGCGACCAAGGCTGCCATAGCCGCTGGCGGTTTCATGGCTTTGATCGAACAGATTCTCGACGCGCCCAGTTATGGTCAAGCCCTTCATAACTTGCCATTGCGCGCGCAGATCGGTCAGCCAGTAATCATCCAGAACTGTCGAGCCACCTATCCGGTCCAGAGTGTGCCCCGAATAGCGTGCCGCGACGCTGGCGGTCAGGCCGAAGGGAAATTCATAACCCAATTCAGCATTGGCGAGGTGGCGCGGGACGCGGGCCAGTTGCTTGCCGAAGTTGCTGCCTGTTGTGCGGTCTTCGGCCATGACGATGCTGTAATTGCCTTCCAGATAGGCGCCGCCCAGATGCGCGCTTCCAGCCAGTTCCAGCCCACGGGCATGGGCCTGCTTCACATTGGCGTAATAGCCGAAGCGGGTCGTCGTCGTACCAGGAATATAGCATTGCGCCGGGAGGGTGCCGCTGGTCGGGCAGAAAGCAAAATCGATGAGATTGTCGGTATCGCGCTCGAACCAGACCGCCGAAATCTGCACATGTTTGCCAAATAATGCCTGCTCCGCCCCCGCTTCCCAGCCTCGCGCCTTTTCCGGCCGCAGGCTGGCGTCCCCATATTGGCTGAAGAGCTGATAGAGCGAGGGCGCCTTGAAGCCTTCGTCATAGCTGGCACGCAGCACGGTCGCACCATCGTTCAACGCCCATGCTGCGCCCGCGCTGAATACGGTATTGCCGCCAAAGCGTGAGTGATGGTCATGCCGCACACCGCCATTGAGCGTCACCCCGGTAATCGGCGTAATACGCGCTTCGCCATAGATACTGTCGATGTCTGCACGCGAGGGCGTGAGCACATAGGGGAGCGAATTGTTCGCGGGCGAACCATTCGTCATCCGCTGCTCCTCGCGCTCCGCGCCGAATACCAACTCGGCGGCAGGCGAGAGCGTGAAAATGCCCTGATATTCATAACGGTGCGAGCGGCCATTGGCGTCGAAGTTCAGTGGCCGGACAGTGCGTGTGGGATCGTAATTCTCGCGATCGGTGCGGCCTTCCAATATCGCCAACCGATTTTTGAAGCGGCCATCAAGCAGCGCAGCGTTCAGCCCCGCATAGAGCGTCCATTCGCGTGTCAGGCCATAGACCGGAGCATCGCCGGAGAAGCCATCAAAGTCATTGCGCGCATCCGACCAATAACCGCGCACGTCGACCGAAACGGTGGGAGACAGGCGCAGCGTGGCATTGCCGCTGGCGGATGTACGGCGATATCCATCCCGCTCGGTGCCGTTGGAACGCGCCGAAATGCCGTCGGTGATGAAGTTTGATCCAGCGATGCTCCAGTCCAGCACCTCGCTCTTGCCGCCGATACCGGCGCGCGCGTTCACCGTCCGCCGCGATCCTGCTTCGAATGCGAAGCGCCCCTCCAGCGGCTTTTCCGGGCGCACCGTCTGGACGTTGATGACCCCGCCAATCGCATTGCTGCCCCACAGGATCGACTGCGGCCCGCGCAATATCTCGATCCGCGCGATATCGTCCGCCAGCAAGTTGGCGAAATTATAGCCGCCGTCGGTGGTCGAGGGATCGGCAAGGCGCATCCCATCGATCACCAACACGCTCTGCCCCGAATCCGCGCCGCGAATGCGCAGGCTGGTGGCGGTGCCATAGCCGCCGTTGCGGGTGAGGCTGATGCCGGGGGTGCGCAGCAAGATGTCCGACACGGCGATCGGCTGCTCGCGCTCAATCGCCGCCTGATCCAGCACGGTGACGCTGGAGGACACCCGGTCCTGCTCCACCGGTGTGCGCAGTGCGGTAACAATGATGGTCTTGCTGTCGCTGCCCGCCTCGTCGGCATGGGCGATGGCGGGAGAGAAAGCGAGAAACAGAGAAATCGTGGAAATCGAGCTATAGATATTGGGCATAGTGTGTCCCCTTTGGTCTGACGGTCCACCCCGTCAGCCGGACAACACGAACACACGCCCGACGCATGCCAACAGCGCACGACGAGACACATGCCGCGCGGCCAGGCCGGCGGGGCAATGCTGTCGTTGCGCGAGGAACATCCTCGTTCACCCGGCACACCCTGTCCGGACGAAGAACGACTGCGTCAGGCAGGTCTCCTGGCTCACGGGTCAGCACCATTTCGGCCGCCTTCTCAGGACTTTATGCGTCCCAATGGCATATGGCCGATGGCTCTCCGCTTACAGTTGCAGGGGCAGCCGAAGTCTCGAACTCCGTTCCCTTTGAATCCCCTTTCGGGGAACCTGTCGCAGCGCGCTGGATAGTGTGCGTTGCAGCATTATGCAAGCCCTGAGCGCTTGCGTTGTTCTTCGCGCTGGCATATCGAGAGGGGGCAACGGGTGCCCGCTAGGGCTTAATCGGGAAGTCCGCAGCAGCCGCAAGGCTGCCATTGGCACTGCTCCCGCAACTGTATCCGGTGAGCGTTCTGCCACTATGCCATTGGGGTTTCCCCTGAGAAGGCGGCAGAAAGCGCATTGAACCGGAAGTCAGGAAACCGGCCCGATGCCGTCGTTCCTTCGCGCGGGCGGGATGTACCGGGTGAATGAGGGCCAGCCTCCCTTGCGGGGGGACGATCCCTTTGGCGAGCGACACTTGTGTGTACGTTTGAAGGGAAGCCGTGATGACCACCAGAAACTGATCATCCTGTCCGGGGTTTACGCCCGGCTGCTTCCTCTGTCCCCTTTTGCTGGAGAGTCCGTCATGGCCCGTTTCAAGTCGTTTGATATTGCCGTTTTTACTGCCCTCGCGCTGGTGATGCTCATCACCCGCTCCCATTCACTGAGCCAGATTATCCACCTGCCCGACACCAGTCTGGCGAGCTTCTTCGTCGCCGGATTTTATATCCGCTCGCGCCTTGCCATGCCCGCGCTATTCGCGCTTGGGCTGGGGATTGATCTGGTGGTCATCAACGTGATGGGCGGGTCGGATTTCTGCTTTACGCCCGCCTACTGGATGCTTGCTCCTGCTTATGGCGTCATGTGGATTGCCGGCCGTTTTGCGTCACGTCGCTTTGGTGCGTCGCTGGGCGCGTTGCCGGTTATCGGAGCCGTCCTGTGCGGCGCAACGTTCGCTTCAGAATTGCTTTCAAGCGGTGGGTTCTACTGGCTGGGTGGGCGCTTTGCCGAACCCACGTTGGCGGAGTTCCTGCCGCGTATCGGGCGATATTTCCCCGGCACTCTGATCTCGACCCTGATCTGGGCTGGTGTTGCCGCAGCCTGTCATGCGGTAACCGTACTAATGACTTCAGGCCAGAACGCAACGCATCGCAAATGAGCGATGTTGAAAACGCTCGCCACAAGGAGCGCGCGCAAAGGCACAAGGCAGTAGTCGATGCAAAGATCGCCGCCGCGCAGGAGGACAAGGGTCTGCTGCTGGTGCTGACGGGCAATGGCAAGGGCAAGTCCTCCAGCGCCTTTGGCATGGTGGCGCGGACATTGGGCTATGGCCGCAAGGCGGCCGTATTCCAGTTCATCAAGGGCGCGGAGAACGTGGGTGAGCGCGCCTTCTTCTCCCGCCATCCCGATGTGATCTGGGAAAAATGCGGCGAGGGGTTCACCTGGGAAACGCAGGATCGGGAACGCGACATCGCTGCCGCCCGTGCAGGCTGGGAGCAGGCGAAGGTGGCGCTGGCCGATCCTTCAATCAGCCTGATCGTGCTTGATGAGCTGACCTATCTCGTTACCTATCGCTACCTTGAACTAGGCGAGATTATGCCCGCGATCCTCGCCCGCCCGGCGATGCAGCATGTCGTCATCACTGGCCGCGCGGCGCATGATGACCTGATCGAGGCCGCCGATACGGTGAGCGCCATTCGCGACGTGAAGCATGCCTTCCGCGCCGGGGTGCGCGCGCAGGAGGGAATTGATCGGTGAACGTTGACAGCGTCCATTGTCCGGCGCTGCTGGTTTCCGCTCCCGCCTCCGGGCAAGGCAAAACACTGATCACAGCCGCGCTCGCCCGCCGCCATCGCAATGCCGGGCGGCGGGTGCGTGTATTCAAATGCGGGCCGGATTTCCTCGATCCGATGATATTGGAGCAGGCGAACGGCGCGGCGGTCTATCAGCTCGATCTGTTCATGTGTGGTGAGGAAAACTGCCGCGCGTTGCTGCATCAAGCAGCGCAGGAGGCTGACCTGATCCTTGTCGAAGGCGTCATGGGGCTTTTCGATGGCGATCCTTCCGCTGCCGACTTGGCCGCGCGCTTCGGTCTGCCGGTGATGGCCGTGATCGACGCATCGGCGATGGCAGGGAGCTTCGGCGCGCTGACATTGGGGCTGGAAACCTACCGCGACGATATCGCGGTGAAGGCCGTGCTGGCCAATCGCGTGGCGGGTGATCGCCATGCCGCTATGTTGAAGGATAGCCTTAGGAGCAGCATCCAATGGCTGGGTGCCCTGCCACGCGATGCGGGCATCGCTCTTCCCGAGCGGCATCTCGGCATCGTGCAGGCGGGCGAAATCAGCGATCTCGAACAGCGCATCGAACGAGCCGCGAGCCTGCTGCCAGACAGTGCCCTGTGGCTACCCGCCCCGGTGACTTTTCCCGCGCCGAATGATGCACCTGTCCCCCGTTTGCTCGATGGCCATCGCATCTCCATCGCCCGTGATGCGGCATTCGCATTCATCTACCCCGCCAATCTTGACCTGCTGCAGGCCATGGGCGCGCACATTTCCTTCTTTTCACCGCTCACGTATGTGGAGCTGCCGGAATGTGATGCCCTGTGGTTGCCCGGCGGATACCCCGAACTGCATTTGGAAACCTTGTCGTCCAATACCGGAATGATCAGTGCTATCCGTCGACATCATAACGCAGGCAAACCCATCCTCGCGGAATGTGGGGGGATGCTCTACTGCCTCGAAAAACTGGATGACGGGCGCGACAAAGCAATGCCCATGGCCGGCATAATGGAGGGCCGCGCCACCATGCAGCCCCGCCTCACGGCACTGGGTTTGCAGGAAGTGGCGTTTCCACAAGGGACGCTGCGCGGACACACATTCCATTATTCGCTACTGGAGACAACAGCATCGCCCCACGCCGTCGCGACCAATCCCAATGGAGGTCATGGCGAGGCGATCTACCGTTCGGGCAGCCTTACGGCAAGCTATGTCCATTTCTACTTTCCGTCGAACCCTGCTGCAGTGGCTGCGATACTGAAGCCATGATCTCTTGGGGATACGGGCAAACGGCTGTGAGTGCTTTTTGTGTAATCTTGTAGACTTACAGATCACTTTCCCCAACCTCCAAGCGATTTGGCGATCAGTCGCAAGTAGAAGGCATGTATCCCGACAAACAGGAGCGCCATCAAGGCGATCACGGGGATAACAAAACCTTCTTGGCCGGATCTTGGGGTGAGAACCATCGACATGACAACCGTTGCGGTGAGGATGCCAGATAACAATATGGGTATAAAAGCCAGTGCAAAGCGGCGCGAGGCCGTTCTGGTCACCGTGCCATCAAGAAGCCACTGCATTGGCAATCTGACTTCGTGGCGATACCGCCAATTTGCACGCCGCGACATTTCCGCAAGCGTAATTATTGCCATGAGTGAGACAATGGACTGGATCATTCCGCTGACCTTTCTTACTACTGTCTAACGCCCGCACCTGCTATTGCGCCTTGGTCAGAAATAGAAATTGCACCCGTTGTCGTATGCATGCGTGTTTACCACGATCGCTTAACAATAGCGCATGTCGGGATACGGCACCCAAGCGTCGACGAGCTACGGAATATTGCTTCTATTTTCAAGAACACATAATCCATATGACGTCAGACCCACTGCACTGCCCCGCCATCACGTCGCCCGCATCTGGCGCGCGAGCGCATCAAGGCTGTGATCGGCAATAAACGCGATGCAGCGCCGCTCAAGATCGGCCAGATCGCCGAACAACAACGGCCGGGGGAATGTCACCCCATGCTCCTGGAACATCATCGGAATAAGGATGAACCCGCAGGTAAGCCCGAGACCATGGGCGCAGCGGATATGATCGTCGAGCCGGGACCTGGGATTACCGCCCTCGATTTCGCGCAGCCAGCGGGCGCCAATACCGACGCGGGCGGCAAGACGCTCCTGGGTCAGATGCAGACGCTTGCGATGCTCTTCGATGCGCCGGCCAGAGATATATTTGATTTCCGCAAGAATGGCGTCAAATGCGGGATCGGTGCTTTGATGCGACATGCGTGAACCCCTCCTGAGAGTTGGCCAAAGCTTCCGCGCACAATCCGACCTGATCTCTTTGGTGTCATATACACCGCAGGGCAATTACCTATCGTTCCCATTTTGGGAAGATCGCATGCTCCTGCCCTGCCCTGTCTTTGGGCTAAGTCGCCTGCGTTACCGGCATATCCGAATGTGCGACCTGCCTTACCGCCGCAAGTATGTCCTGATCGCTGGCATCGCGCAGGGCAAGCAGTGCCAGTATATAAAGCATCCGTACCGGAGGGGCGGTGGAAAGTTCGCCCGAACATTCCAGTCGATCGAGAATGACGTTCGTCAGCTCGCTCACCGCATGGGAAGTGCCGACATAATGGGTAATTCCGCCTGCAAAGCTCCCGCACTCGCGCTCGGTGAGATCTGCAATGAGGTCGGAGAGTTCGGCCTGCCGGAGCAGGAGCATGGCAACATGAAGCGTCATTCCATAAGGGATGAAGTCCTGGACAAGATGGGCGAGCCGACAATGGCTTGAGAGAAAGAAATCGACGCCCTTTTCTGACAGGAGCAGCTTATATGTTCGCGATGATCTGTGGGTCATATCCGGCCTCATGAATGTCCGCTTGCTGACACTCCCCCGCTTTCCTCCCTGTAACTTAGCACGGAAGACTTAAAAATCGGCATTGCTGTGCCGGAACCCACTATTTGCGTCCGAAAGAGGGTAGCTAGCGCCCGGGCGATTGCGCGGAACCAAGCGCTGTTCCATCAGGATGGCACATTTCACCACCTGGTGACGGCAGGCGCGATCCGACCCATCGAAGCTCCCTGCCAACACTGACATGTCAACAACCGGCAGGCGCGAGGGCGGCTGCACGGAACAATGGAGCCTTGCCGTTTTCATGCTCAGCCTCCCGATCTTTCCGTTCATGCTCGTCGCGCTCGGCGTCGGCTATGCCCAGGCCCATCCGGCCCGGCACCGGCTGCCCGTCTCGCAGACACCAGCGCCGCAGCCGCATCTCGTCGTTGCCGAAGGCGATGGCGGCTTTGTTATCCACGGCGCGATCGTGCGCGCATCACAGAGCATGCAGATATCGCTCCCCAACATCCCGTTAGGGGACAGCGTTCGGCTCGACCCGCGCCTTCTTCTCTCCTCCAGCACGAAGGAAATCCCCGATGGCGAGACCCGCTAGGTTTACAACGCTGCGTACCGCAGCCTGCGCGCTTGCGCTGCTCATGAGCGGCAGCGCCGCGCTTGCCGATCCGACGAACGATGGCACGGCGGATGCGAAGCTGCTTGGTGAAGCGGCCGAAATTGCCCAGCGCCAGCTCCATCAGAGCTTCACGAACCTACAATTCGAGGAGTTTGGACCGGCACCAGTGAAAGGACCGATCTACCAGGCGATCGCAGGCGGGCGCATCCTCTATTATGCGCCGACGAGCGAACACATTTTGTTCGCGACCGTTTATGACAAGAACGGGGTCAATGTGACGGCACTCACCCAGGAGGCGAGTACTCGCAAACGGCTGCAGGCCATCGATCCGGCCCAGGCGCTGGTAATCGGCCCTTCTGATGCGCCGAGCATCATCGAGTTCACCGATCCTGACTGCCCCTATTGCCGGGCGCTCGAAAAATTCTGGGTCGCCAAGGCTGCCGAGGGCAAGCTGGTGCGACGGCTTGTATATTTCGTGAGCGGCATCCACCCTGACGCTGCCGCCAAAGCCGAGCATATCCTGTGCTCGCAGGATCAAGCCGCCGCATTCCGCGCAATCTATACGGGCGAAGCACCGAAGGATCTCGCAAAATGCGCGGTGGGTGCGGCCAAGGTGAAGGCGCATGCCAAGACCGTGCGCGAGCTCGGTATCACTGGCACCCCGACGCTAATCGCCGACGGCAAGCTTATCTCCGGATTCCAGCAGGCCGAACTCGAGGCTTTCCTCGAGAGCAAGACTGGCAAGGAAATCCGGAAGGAGGCTTCCAATGCGTCGGACTGACTCCGGGTGCTGGCCTGCCGGTCCCCTTCCCACCCCACATGGCGGACACCTGTTTCTCGGCTCCATTGACCAGACGCAGGTGGACCGGAATGCCGGCTCTCGCGGCGCTTCCCTGGAGCCGCCCACCGCGAGCGTCGGCCGACAGCGATCCCAATCGATGCCGGCAGGCAGCACCTCGGGTGGCTCCCAATTCAAGGAGTTAAGCATATGATCCGGAAAATCGGCAGTCGAGCCGTGGGCATCGCCAATATCGGTGTCCCTTTAGCGCTGTTCGCTCTGATGAGCGGCGGCGCCCATGCCTTCACCGCGCCCGCCGCCGGCGATCTTGGCTACGACATATACGACATCGTCGTGAACAAGGGCGTCAAGGGCCCGCTCGGTTTTGTCGGCGGCGTCGCGGCCTTCCTGTTTGGCGTCAGCCGCCTGTTTTCCAACATCATGGTCGGCATCCCGACCATCGTTGCCGCTGTCGCGCTGATCAAGTCGGATTCGATCCTGCAGACTTTCGGCATGGTGATCTGAATTACGCGGGGCGCTTGGCGGTTCCGGCGTGAACCGACAGTCAATAGCGCCCCGACACGAGCTGGAGGCCGATGGTCGGCCTTCGGAAAATGACCCCGACGACGGGTGTCATGAAGCAGGAGGAGAAGGGCAATGGACGAACGCCTGCCCCAGTATCTGCACGGCCCGGTCCAGATCCTCTGGTTTGGTTCGGACGAGTTCATCCTGGTGATGTCGACCATCTTCGTCGCGGTCATCGTCGGCGGACTGGTCGGCTGGATGCTGATCCTTGCCCTTCTCCTTTTCATTCCCTGGAAGCGCGCCAAGCCGCGGGGGTTCCTCTCGCACCTCAGCTGGCGGTGGGGACTGGTCCGCTTCCGTCATTATCCGGGTCCGACCCAGACCCGCTTTTACGAGTGAGGATACCCATGCCCTTCCTCCCCTTCCGCAAGAAACCGGCCACTGATCCGCTGATAGGCAAACCGGCGAGCTATGGCCTGCACCGCTATCTGCAGGGCTCGGCGAACCTGTTCGAGGAGAACCGACTCCTGAAATTCGCGATTGCCGGACTGTTCGGCGTGAGCGCGGTGCTGGGCACGCTGATCTACACTTCGAACCAGAACCAGCGCACGGTGATCGTGCCGTTCGGAGCGTCGGGCGATCTCTACGTCACCGGCAACGCGCCCTCTGCCGGCTATTTGCGCACGATGACGCGCAACATCGTCAGCCTTGCGGGCACTTATTCGGCCTATTCCGCCGACAAGCAGTTCCAGGAACTTCTGAGCCTGGCCCATCCCAGCGCCTACAACGCGCTGCGCGACTGCCTGAACGGCATTCTCGATGAACTCAGCGAAAATCCGACCCTGTCGATCGCAACCTATATCCGGCCCGATCAACCCGTCACCTGGGACAAGAGCGACATCATCGTGCCGGTCGAGAAGGTCCGCGTCATCGGCGGAGTGATCCGCAAGTTCCGTGGCAATCTCCATATCGGCTACGCGATCGACAATGGCCGTTTTTGGCTCACCCAACTTTCCGAGGAAAATTTCGATGCCGAACTCCGGTAAACGGTCCGCCTTGCGCGCAAAATCGGCAGTGCTGATGATCTCGGCCATTATGTTGCAGGCCGCCCCTGCCATGGCGCAGGCGGTCATCGCCCTGCCCGACCAGACGAGCAATATTCGCCTCTCCAACCGCGACATCAACCATGTGATCTGCGAGGGCGGCGAGATTGAGGACGTCAAGTTCTCGGCCGAGAAGGCGATCGCAGTCGAGAAAGGCGGCTCAGACGCCTGGATCAAGTTTTTGGTCAAGGAGACCGAGGACACCGGGCAAGTGACGCGCAGCTTCGTCACCACCCCTTCGGAATTTTTCATTGCGTGCAATGGCGCGATCTACCCGCTCTATGCCGAACCTTCGGATATTCCGGCGCAGACAGTGACATTGGCGCCCGGCGCCAGCCAGCGGGCGAAGGCCAACGCTGATCTCATGGGGCCGCTGGTCGAGGAGGACCGCGCGGTCTCGATTACCCTCGCACTGTTGCAGGACCGGGTGCCGGCGAGCTTTTCCGAAGTCGCCCCGCGCAGCGGCACTGTCATGCTCGCCGCACTTCCCACCGCAACATTGAGGGAACGCCGCCGCGTCGAGATCGAGGGCGCCGGGCTCTCCGCATCGGAGTATCTCGTGAATGCCAGCACCAACATCAGCTTCGATGAGCGGGTGTTCCTTGATCGCAGGCTCGGAGCAAATGTGTTCGCCGTCTCGCTTGATCGCCTCTCATTGAAGGCCGGAGAAACCGCCCGCCTCATCGTCATTCGTCGGGGAGAGGGGCGATGAGCGCCGACGACAAGTCCATACCCGAGGGCCGTCCACTTGCCAGTGTCGATACGACCGGCACCGGGACTCCCTATCAGGCGCATCTGGCCGCGCAGGCCACAGCCGAGGGCGAACATGAAAACGGCCGAGAGCGCGGCCCCGCTCTTCTCGACTGGAAAACCCGCTGGGATGCGCTGGGTTCTACCGCCAAATTGCGGGTCAAGCAGGCGGCGCTGGCCGGAGCCGTTGGGGTTCTCGGTTATGGCCTCTATAGCGCCAGCTCCAGCAGCGACGCCCCCGATACGGCCGCTCCTGCCGCTTCCAAGCTCGACATGGGGGCTGGCCTGCGCGGCGACAGCCTTGAAGTAAAGCTGCGCGGCGACTTCCAGAAGATTCTCGATGGCCAGCAACTGCTCGGCGAACGGGTGACCGCTATTGAAGAGGGCAAAGTTGTCCCACATGGCGCGCCCGCTGCGGGTGAGGACATGGGCGGCGACGGTGGGGCGCTACCGCCCGCGCTCCCCGGCTCTGCGCCCGCCTATCCGCCTGCCCCAGGCGGCGTGGATGGTGGGGACGCGGCGCTGCCCGCGCCGCCAGTGCCACCGGCTGCTCCCGCTACGCCTCCTGCCCCGCCCGTAGAAAAAGTAGTGGGCTCGATCGGCGCCGCGACCAGTCCAGTCATTCCGAAGGATGCGGACACCGCTGGCTCAGACTCGAAAAAAAAGTTGCGGACGATCTATTTGCCGCCTGGTTTCATGAAGGCGCGGCTGCTGACGGGCGTCGACGCGCTGGCGAGCCGGGACGCGACATCGAACCCGGAACCGGTGATCGCGCGCGTTCAGGCGCCCGCCGTGCTTCCCAATGACGTCAAGGCGAACCTTTCAGGGTGCTTCGTTATCGGCAACGCGACCGGCAGCCTCGCCAAGGAGCGGGTCGAGATCCAGTTGGTGAGCCTGTCCTGCGTCGATTTCGACGAACATTCAGTGGTGGACCAAAGTATCAAGGGCTTCTTCGTCGATGCCGATGGCAAGAAGGGCCTGTCAGGCAAGGTGGTGACGCGCGCCGGCGCGGCGCTTGCCCGCAGCTTCATTGCCGGCACGATCAGCGGCATCAGCCAGTCGGTCGAAAACACCTTCGGCGAGACCTCGACCTCGGCATTGGGCACCGTGCGCACGCTCAATGCGGGCGATGCGGCGAAGACCGGGATCGCGGGCGGCCTGTCCAAATCCTCCGACAAGCTGACCGACTTCTACCTCGACCTTGCCCGCCAGGCCGGCCCGATCGTCGAGGTCGGCGCCGCCAAGGAAGTGGTCGTGGTCATCCAGGAGGGCGTCACCCTCGAGATCAAGCCCAGCACCGGGAGCAAATTCTGATGTGCTATTCCTACCCCCGATCCGGAGATTCCGTCATGAATGTGCTCTGCTCCTCCGCATGGCAGGCTCAACGTCGCAAAGCCGCGCTAATCTTCATCTTCGCCACCCTTCCACTATCGGGCTGCGCCACCATCGGTTCGGTGATGTCGCCCTATTCTGAGAAATTCTCCTGCAAGAACCCCGATCACGGCCAGTGTATCCATCCCGAGAAGGCCTATGAGGATGCGGTCGCGGGCCGAAGCCCGCGCTCGGACCCAGCCGTCACCCGCGACAAGAAGCTGCTGCGCGGGACGGAGATGCCGAACGCCGATGGTGCAGCGACAGACACGGGGGACACAACCCAATCCCAAGGCAAGGCTATCCTGGGTGCCTATGCCGGTTACCGCGACAGCGTCTATCGCGAGCTACAGGGCCTGATCGACCAGCCCGTCACCCCGATGCTGAAACCCGCCCGGGCGGTGCGCACGCTGATCCTGCCTTATGCCGACCGGCAGCGCCCTGATCGGCTCTATATGCCGCGCTATGTCTATTCGATCCTCGATCGGCCGTCCTGGGTGGTGGGCGGTTATCTGGTCGAGCCGGTCTCGTCGGCAAGTCAGCTCCCGGTGCTGGGTCAGGTGCGCGAGAAGGCGGTTGATAGCATCGATCGCGTTCCTGTTTCCGCTGATGGCAAGGAACACCGGCGATGAGTGCTCCGGGCCGTGATACCGGTGGCTTGAGCTTTGCGGCGCTGCGCCGCCATGTCGCGCGCGACAGCTATTCGGACCATCTGCCGCTGGTCGCCTGGGTCGAGGAGGAGGAGGCTTTCCTCACCATCGACGATGGCTGGGGCTATGCCTGGGAACTGGTGCCATCGGCCTATATGTTCGCCCATGTTCACAGCGCCTTGCTCGGCCTTCTAAACATTCATTTTGAGCCGGGCACGGTACTGCAGATTCACAGCTTTGCCGATCCGCTGATCGATGATGCGCTCGACGCCTTTCTGGACCTCAAAACCCGTGACGATCCGCTAATCCAGGCATCGGCCCGGCGGGCCTACGACTATCTGCGTGAGGGGCGCCATGGCCTCAAGGCGCTCCACGGCATCCCGATCCGCAATTTCCGCACGATCCTGGCCGTGAAGACGAGGCTGCCCCTGGGATCCGATACCCGCCGTCAGATCGAGGAACAGCTCGCCAAGCTCGGGATCGTGCCCTTGCCGCCCGAAGAGATTATGGCCTTTTACCGGCGCATCTTCAACGGCGTGTTCAAGGCGGCACCCGGGAGCTTCGTCAACGGGTCCGCCGATGGCGGCGCGCCCAGACCCTTGCGCAAGCAGATTATCGACGCCGGACCCGACCTTCTGTTCGAAGGCCCGGAGGTCTTCCTCGGCAACCAGGTCGCGCGCTGTTTGACCCCGAAGGCGCCGGCGCGGCGGATCAGCGCCGAGCGCGCCAACCGGCTGACGGGCGGGATGCGTGGGAGCGCCGAGGACAGCGACCAGATCGGTGGACCGTTCCTCTATACGCTCAATGTCCTGTTCGACCATTCGGCCTTCGAGATCCACAAGCGCGCGCAGATCTTGTCGGCGCAGAAAGCGGCAGGCAGCTTCGCGGTCGAGGTCGGCAAGCAGATCGAGGAGATCGGCTGGGTATTGGACGAGGCGGGCAACAGCCGCTTCGTGCGGGTGATCCCGACTGTGTGGGTGTTCGGGAAGAGCCGCGCCCAGGCTCGCGAGATGGCGGCGCGCGCCAAGCGGTTGTGGGAATCGGAGCCCCTCCCCTTCATGATGCAGGAGGAGAGCTACCTCAATCCGATCCTGCTGCCGATGAGCCTGCCCTTCGGGCTCTATCCCGACGGCAAGACGCTGCGGATGCTCGAACGCGATTTCCGCATGCCGGTCAAGGCCGCGGTGCTGATGGCGCCGATCCAGACTGATTTTCGCGGCGGCGGGCGTCCGGCGCTGCTCTACACCGGCCGCAAGGGTCAGCTGATCACGCTCGATCTGTTCGATCCGCGCATCAACAATTACAATTTCATCGTCTCGGCCGAGTCTGGTGCGGGCAAGAGCTTCCTCTTGAACAACCTGTGCCAGCAATATTACGCCAGTGGCGCGCTCATCCGCATCATCGATATCGGCGGCTCCTACCGCAAGCTCTGCACATTGTGCTCGGGCCGCTATATCGACATCGGCGAGGAACGTCTCGTCCTCAATCCTTTCGATATGGGCTTCGCGCTCGACGGCGAAGACAAGCAATCTGCAATCGCTATGGCGGTCGCCATCGTCGCCGAAATGGCGAATGCCGCGACCCGCAAGGGTGTCTCCACGTCCCAATGGAACCTCTTGAAATCCGCCGTGCAATGGGCAATCGACAGCGGCCGGGCGCAGGACGGCATTGACGCCGTGCGCGACTGGCTCGGCGCTTACCCTGCCCAGACCACGAGTGATCTCGACCGGGTCGACCATCTGGTACCAGTCGCGCGAGAACTGGCCTTCAATCTGCGCGATTTTGGGTCAGACGGAGCCTATGGCCATTATTTCAACGGGCCGTCGACCCTCGACATTTCCAGCGACGAATTCGTGGTGCTCGAACTTGAGCGCCTGAAGAACATGCCCGACCTGTTCAACGTGGTCGTGATGGTGGTGGTGAATGCCGTCACCCAGGAACTTTACCTGTCGGGCCGCGACCGGCCGCGCTTCGTGCTCTGCGACGAAGCAGCGCAGTTCATGACCCGCACCGACGGCCAGGACCTCTCGCGCCTCGCCGAGGCCTTCGGTCAGGGCTACCGCCGCGCACGCAAATATCAGGGCAGCTTCGGCATCGTCATGCAGTCGATGAACGATCTGCTGTTGTTCGGCGGCACTGGCCAGGTCATCCTCGAAAACGCCGCGACGCGCTTCCTGCTGCAGGGCAGCACTTACGATAAGGCGGTCGAGAACAAGATTCTCGATTATTCCGGCTTCGTCCTCGAGCTGCTGAAGTCGGTCCGCAACAACAAGCCCAATTACTCCGAGGTGTTCATCGACTCGCCGCTGGGCCTCGGCATCGCGCGCCTCGTCGTCGATCCGTTCAGCTACTGGATCAACACCTCGGCGCCCAATGAAGTCGCCGCCTTCGAGGCGTTACTGCGAAATGGCCGCTCGCCGCTCGAAGCGGTGTGCGAGCTCGCCGGGGTCGATCCGGAGGAGATTCTGGGGGCACGCCCGCCATTGCTGCTGGAACATAGCAACAGGGAGGCGGTGTGATGCGGTTTGGGCGCTCCCACCCCGATCAGCTTCCGTTTGAGTGGAGCAAAGACACCCAGATCGAGCGTATCATCGAGGCGCGCGTCGCGATCCGCGCCGAGGCCGCGGCGCTGCGCTGGCGGGTCCGGCTGATCCTGATCGAGACCGTGCTCATGGCCAGCCTCGTTCTTGCCGCCGGCCTCGTCCTCCATCAGCCGACGGGCATGGTCCTGCGGGGCGCGGCGATGGTCGGCGCAGCCTGTCTGGTGAGCGGGCTGTTGCTCATCGCGCTGGCCGCATTCACCGGACAGCTCATCGCGCGCTATCGCCGCTGGAGGGGGCAATGACCGGCCCCTCATCGCTGAACGGTTCGCATCGGCTGCGGGCCTGTTCATTCGCGGGTCGCCGTGCTGATGAAACACTCCACGCCTTCCTGCTGCGCCGCCATCAGGAAATGGGTGACGAGATCGCCGCGTTCGAAGCGATGACCGAGCGGCAAGCTGCGATGCTCTGGGGCGAGCGAGAGGCGCGGATCGCACATGAGTGCTCGCTCCTTGTCGGCCAGGCGTGGATCGCCGCCTTCGTGGCCGGGCTGTTCGGGATGTTTTTCCCCGGCGATTGGCTGGGCCTGATGCTCGCCGTCTCGCTTGCCAGCATGATCGGCGGCATCTCCCTCGTTCGCTTGCCATCCGCATTTCGGCAAGCATTTGGCTGCATCCGCAGATGGAGGGAGCGTCATGCCCGGTAATCGCCCCTCGCCCTCCAGTACCGGTCAGCCCGGTTGGACTATAGTCAAATTCCAGTCGGCGACGGTAGCATTGCTCTTGCTGGCGTCGATTGTGGTTGCGGCCACCGCCCACGCCGCGACCTCGACGATCGGGCGCACCTGGCCGATCGTCGAACCCGATGCCCTCGCGGAAATCGAGGCGCAGACGGCAAAACTCCCGCCCGATCTGCGGGCGAAATATGGACCGCGCTCATCCTGGTCGGCAATGAAATCAGCAAGCCTTGCACTCGCGACAAAGAGCCAGACCCGGTACGTCGTGCCATTCTACACGCTCGACACTGAAATCCGCCTGCCGACGGGCGAACTGCTTTATCCCAAAGGCTATACGTTCAATCCACTGAGCTATGTCACGCTGCCGCAGCGGTTGGTAGTCGTCCATCCGCGCGATCTTGGCTGGGCGCTGAAGACTGCACGTCTTACCGATTTCATCCTGCTGGCGGCGGGCAGCGCGCGGGACGATGACGCGATCACGCTCTCGGAGCGGACGGGCCGCGCGATGTTCATCCTTGAGGAAAGGGTCAAGGACCGGCTGAACCTCACCGTCGCCCCCGTGATCATCGCGCAGGTCGGAGCAAAGCTCGAACTCACCGAAGTCCGGCTCGACCGGATGTCGCGCGGCCCGGTCGTTCCGCCGACGTCCGGCACACAGCGGAGAGAGGCGCCATGACATCATGTCTCAGGAAATGGCGCAATGCCTCCGCCGCACTGCTGCTCGCTGGCCTTGCGCCCATCGCACCGGCGCATGCGTCCTCCTGCCCGGCGGGCACCGTGTTCAATCCGATCACCAAGGTGCGCTGGACCTGCATCTTCCCGATTACCATCGGCGGGGTGCGGGTCGGCACCTTCGACAAACTCTCGAAAGAGCTGGATGCCCAGTCCTCGTCCAAACCCTTATGCGCCTGCCGCAAGGGCGCAACCTTCTGGTTCGGGGTGAAGGTCAGCTTCTGGTCGCCCAACCGCATGATCGACGTCGTCACCGAACCAGGCTGCATGATGGCGCTGGGCGCCGATCTGATGCCAACCCATGGCAAGCTCCAGGGTTCGCAGAGTTCCATCTCTGACGGCACCAATACCCGCAAGATGTTCGCGCAGATGCATTATTATATCTCGCCGGTCTGGGCGATGCTCGACATGTTTACTGACCTCCCTTGCCTGGAAGACAATGGTTTCGACGTTGCCATGATCACCGAAATCCTGCCGACCTGGCAGTCGGGAACTTTGGGCGCGATCATTCAGCCGGAGGGCATATTGTTCGGCAATCCCGCCGCGGGGCTCGCCTGCATGGCGGATAGCGCTGCGGCGGCGGCAGGCAAGGTCATCGATCCGCTGTTCTGGTGCATGGGCAGTTGGGGCGCAACCTATCCGGTCGCGGGCGACATTCATTTTGACGATAGTGTCGAAGCCTGGGCAGGGCTTGCCGCGCGCGGTACGTTTATGATGGGACGCCTGGGTGCACTCACCATTTCATCGTCCGATGGTTGTTCGTTCTTGCCCCAGCCGATCTGGACCAAGTCGCGCTACAAGCTGCAGATCATGGAGCCTGTGAAGGGCGGCAAGTGCGTCAATATCGGCCGCCCCGGTGCACTCTGGTCGAGCGCCAAACATGCACCGGGCCAGGACAACGCCCAGTTCATGCTCTTCGAGAAGGTGATCTGCTGTGCCGGGATTCCGGTGCCATGAACAGTGTCACCTTCACCTCCATTTGCAAACGTCTCGCGCAAACCCTGGCCAAGCTACGGTCTGCCCGCCACAGCCAGCACGGCTGCCTGGGTGCGCACGGGACGGGAGCGGCGCCGCAAGCCCCCCGCGACGTCGCTCCAACACCGGTCAGCACGGCCACCATTCTACCGGATGCGTCCCCCCTCCCAGACGCTCCGGCAAGGATGAGGGCCGTGCTGGCCACCTTCGAGGGACAAGCTGCGTTCCGCTTCCTTGGGAACGCCAGCTCTCGGATGCATGCCGGCGAACTCTTTCGCCTGCGCAAAGGGTACCGGATCCTCGGTAATGAGAGGCTGCGCTCATGAGATCGGCGACGCGCCTTCTCGCAGGTTTGGTCCTGATGCTGCCCACAGCGCTCGCGGCGCAGACGATGGACAGCCGCGCCCGTGCTGCGGCGCAGGCTGCGCAAGCCAAGAGCAGCGACAGCGATGCGCTGCTCCAGAATTATGTTACACCGGGCATGAGTGGGCAGCCCGTTACCACGGTCGATGGCACCAAAAATTTCACGCCGAAGCTTGCCTGCCAGAAAACCGCCAATCTTCTGGAAGTGCTGATCCAGCCTTCGGCGACCGGCGACATCGGGCTCGTCCGGATCAGCCGAGACAAGGATCTGAACGGCAGTTTCGACAGCAGTTCGACGCTGCCGGTGCCCGTTTCGGGCATCTGCGCCAATGGCATCATCTCCTGCAGCCCTGGCACATGGAACCAGTGCCAATATTTCCACTGGGATCTCGACAGCGCGCAGAACCTTTCATTGACCCCGGTTGCCATGCCCGCACTGTCGGGCTGCGCCTGCATCAACAACAGTTGCGGCAGCAACCTCGTCTTTGCTAATCTCGCCACCATCCTCAAAGATCTGGGCGGCGGTATGGTCGGCGCGCTTACCACTGCCGATCCACGGATCGGTGTGGCGCAAGCGCGGATCAACGGCCCGGTGATCGACTATGTCGGCGCGCAGACCACCGCCTGTACGTCCAGTCCCACGATCGGCCAGACCGTCTATCGCGCTAATCCGGCGGCAATCCAGGGCGATGCGTTTGCGCTGTCGTCGACCAACCCGGTGTTTCAGGCGTTGGCGGCATCGCCCGCAGGCGCTGGCAAGGCGCAACAGTTACGCGCCTGTACGATCACCCGCGAAGTGACGCTGAAGCAGCCAACGACCGACGATGTCATAGCGCGCACAGCCGGTGGATATGCCACCGTGCCTGGCGGTGGCGGTGCGGTCGATTTCCTGATGGGATCTCCCAATGACAATAGTTTGAACGGTGGCAGCTGCGGGCTGTTCGATTTCAGGATGACACTCCATGTCACGGATCCCGCCCGCCTGATATCGGTCACCTTGCCCATGTTTTATGCCGATGACTGGGCACAGGTGCGGATCGACGGCACGCTCATCGCTTATGGCCCGGGTGCATGGACAGGTCCTGGCTATCCCCCCGGAGCCTGCGAGACGCGGCGCACCAATTATTTCTGGCCCAACATCGATCTCAAACCCTGGCTTACCCAGGGCGACCATGAAATCTGGCTGCGCGCTGCAGTCGGCGGCGGCGGTGAAGCCTTCGCGCAGGTCCACGCCGATGTCGATACCAGTTGCACCACCACCGAACAGATCGTCGACCTGTGCGCGGGCTATGCCAGCGATCCCAAATGCCTGCTTTCGCAAGAGCAGGTCGATGGCGTCGAGACCGTCCGCAATGGTGTAGTGACGGGTCTCAAGCCACTCCCGCAGACCCGGCTGTTCGGCAATGCGACCTGCACGCTCTCGCTCGCTCGCCCGTTCTTCCAGCGCGACCGCATCTATGCCTGCGTAACCGAGAGTGCGGCTTTGCCCACGCCCGATCTCAGCCGCGGCGCCTGGATCATCGACCATTCAACCGCAACCCTGCTTGCAGACCGTACGCAGGCAAAGGACGGCAGCATCACCACCACGACCCGTCCCTTCGCGCTGCCCGCCCAAAGCCCGGTGCCAGCCTGCGAAGCGATCTGCAAAACGCGCGCGCCCAAGGTCAACACGGCGGCAGCGCCTGCGGGCCTCATTGCCAGCCAGCAGAATAACCCCAATGGGTTCGACACTTTCTATCATGCCTGCGATGACGCCAACCAATGTCCGGCAGGCCCGGGCGAGACGATCATCTCGGCCTGTGGCTGTCTCGACGATTTCCCCGAAGCCGTCGTCATGATGCAGACCGTCCGTCTCGCCGGCGCCGACATGATCTGCACGAGTGCGGTGCCATGAAGCGCCTGTGCATGATCCTTGCCCTGATTTTAGCCACGGCCCTTGCTGGCGCCGTGCCCACCTATGCCCAACAGATATGCGCCGCCGATTTGAACGGCAATGGCGACGCCACCGATCCCGGCGAAACGGCCAGTTGCCTGCCGACGCAAAACGGGAGTTTCCAGTGTCCACTCCAGCAGATTGCCTGCACCGTCACTGCACCGGGCAGCGATGTCTGCCCCGTGGGTGCCCAATATCCGTGCGAAGCGCCAGCCTCGGGCGGTACGCCGACCTGTTCGCCCAACGCCTGTCAGGATACCGGCGCTACGCCGATCGTCGACACGCCGCCGATGAGCGATCCCGGCGTCCCTGCCGACGGCGCGGTCGATGCCAATGGCAACTGCCTTGCCAATATCGAGATCTTCGCCGGACGCGCGATGCGCTGCCGTCCGCCCGGCCTGCGCAACACCTTCCAGAATTGCTGCAAGGACAAGGGCAAGATCGTGAAGGATGGGATGGGTTCCTCCATCTCCTCGCTCGGCACCAAGATCGCGGTCGCGAAAGGCGTGCTCATCGGTATGAAGGCGGCCTATGCCGCGTTCCAGGCCGGCGCGACCGCAGGCCAGGCAGCGAGCGCCGGCGCCAACGCGATCATCGCCGGGATCGATCCGACCTCGATTGCGATCAGCCTTGCGATCAATTTCATGATCGAGGTGTTGCTGCAGGGCTGCGACCAGGAGGATATGGAAACCGGCATGCTCCGCGGCTCCGGCATGTGCCACGAAATCGGCAGCTATTGCACGGCGAAGATCCTCGGCATCTGCATCCAGAAGGCCAAAGGTCATTGCTGCTTCAACACCGAACTGGGGCGTATCATTCAGGAACAGGGCCGACCTCAACTCATCAGTTTCAACGGTATTGGCTGGGGTACGCCCAAAGCGCCCTATTGCCGGGGTTTTACACCAGACGAGTTCCAGGCGCTCGATTTCTCGAAGATGGACCTTTCCGAATATTATGCCGACATCGAGGCGCGCACCCAGGGACAAATCCAGATCGACATGGAGGGCAGGATCAATGCCTATATGCAAACCGTCCAGCCCTGAGGCCGTCGCAGATTTGGTTGATGCCGGGCTGCGGGCTGGCGCCGTCTGCGTTTCCGTTGCTCACGTACGGAAGGGTCGCTCCGTTGAAACGAGGCGGGCACGCCGTTTCAAGGTTCTCGACGATAGCCATCCTCGAACCGGCCTGAGCCAGATCCGTGAGCTGTCAGCGACGATGATTTTGACGGCCCTTCTGTTCGCAGAGGGGCCAGCTATAGCGCAGGAGCGCGCATCGACACCGCCAACAAATGCCCGCGCAAGGGCGCAGCAGCAAGGCGATGCTGCGATGGAGCGAGTGAAAGACGCGATTGCGCGGCAGAAGGCGGCCACCGCCTCTGGCCCGACTGCCCTTCCCGCACTCCCCGACGAAGCGCAGCGCCGTGCGTTCGACGGGCTGCATCGACACGTCCCCTCACCTGCCATGGAAGCGCGCGCGCGCGCCGCATATAACAAGGGCAAGGATGGCTTTGCCGCCCAGCGCGAGGCGATGGCGAAGCGGTTACGCCAGGCTCTTGGGCTCGACGCTCCGGATATCCCGACCGTAACCAAGACTGCCGCGCCCGATGCATCGCATGGCTGGGTGCCGGTGCTGTTCGTCTCCTCCTCGATGCCGATAATGACACTGCGGACCTATGCGGGGCAACTCGAGAAAGCTGGCGGCGTGATGGCGTTTCGGGGGATGCCGGGCGGACTCACGAAAGTCGCGCCGATGGCGAAGCTTTCCGCCGAGATATTGCGGCTTGATGCCGGCTGCGATGGCCCCGCCTGCACGATGCGCAATGTCCAGCTGATCGTCGATCCGTTGCTGTTTCGCCAACACGGCGTCGATATGGTTCCGGCGCTTGGCCTGATCCCGGGGGATCCGACCCGGCCTTATTGCGAGCGTGACGATACAAGCGCGACCGCAAGCCATATCGTCTACGGCGATGCCGCGCTTTCGGGAATGCTCGATGAATATGCCCGTTTGGGCGGAAAAGCGGAGGGACGCGATGCTCAAGCTCGCCTGGAACGCCGCTAGGGGTCTCTGGCCCGAGGTGAAGCTGCTGCCGCTTCGCGCCGCTGTCGCGCTCGGGAGTTCGGGACTGGGACAGCCGGTTCGCCCTGCCCAGCTTTGGAAGGCTTACGCCATCGTGCTGCCGGTCGGCTTCGCCGCTACCTGGGCGATCCCGCAACTCATCTGGGTGATGAGCCCCTCGATCGATGCGGTCGCGGTGCGCCCTGCTGCGGGGCCGATCCGCAAGGGCGATTTCGTGATGTTTCTGCTCTCGCATCCGCTCGCCGGCCCAAAGCCGGTCAATGTCACCAAGCGGGCCTTGTGCCTGCCGGGTGAGCATATCGTGATGATCGAGAAGCCCTCAATGATGCCGGTGGCTCCACAAGGCGAGCGTGACGGATATTATTACTGCAACGGGCACCTCCTCAATGTCAGCAAGGCTAATGGCCGCAATGGCCAGAAGCTCCAACATTGGCATCCAGTCCAGGCTACGATCCCGCAGGGGTTCGTCTTCGTCGGATCGGGTCATCCCGATGGGTTCGACAGCCGGTATTATGGACCGGTCGCGATCGGTCGCCTGACCCGCATGGAGAAGATTCTGTGAGCATCCCTCCCTTCACGCGGACCGCGGTCATGCCGCTGCTGGCTCTGCTTGCCTGTACTGTCCCTGCTCACGCGCAATCTGGCCGCGAGCCTTCGAAGCAAGGCTATTGGTGGTATGCGCCGTTACCCAGACCAAAAAAATCTGATGCCCCTGACCCCGATGCGCTCGTCAAACCCATGATCCCGCCGATGGTCGAGCTCGCGACATGGACGCCGCCCAAAATCCGCAAGCTGATCGAGCAGCAGCGCGACTATGCCGCGACGGTGCTCACGATCGATGCGGTCGCCGACTTCTGGCGGCTTGAGGATTTTGCGCGCAGGAAGGCCCGCGCCTTCGCGGGGTTGACGCAGATCGCCATGTTGCAGAATCCCGAACTCAATTCCAAATCCGCCAATCCGATGGTCGGCGACGCCCGCGCGGAATTGACCGCCTACAAGGACGATGTTCGCCGCTCGTACCTGCGCGCCCATGGAAACGAGTTTGCGCTGGTCATGTTCTCAAGGAACTCCTGCGGCTATTGCCGGGTCGAATGGCCAATCGTTCAGCGCTTTCAGGACGAAATGGGCTGGCAGGTGACGCTGATGGACATCGACCGGCATCCCGATGTCGGGCAACGCTTCGGGGTCGAGGTGACGCCCACCACCATGATCATCCGGCGCAACAGCCGCCAGCATATGGTGATCGCCGCCGGGGTCGAGACCTATCCCAATCTCGCGCAGATGGCCTATCAGGCGGTGAAGCTCCTGACCGGCGACATCCGCCCCGAACAGTTCATGACCGGCGCCGGCGAGGAAGACGGGTTCTTCGATGCGCTCGCGAACGGCCCGGTGTCGGCGAGCGATCCACGGGTGATCGGCGGCGATCTGGTGACAACCGGACTGGAGCCGAAGCCGTGAACCGAACGTCCGTGATCTATGCAATAGATTGCACCGTGCCTTTATTGCGGCAGCATTACGTTCGCGCCTTGCTGTTCCAGCAACGCGATTGCCTTGCGGTCGAACGAGGCAAAAGTATCTCCGCCAAGCCATTGGCCATTATGGGCAATCACACCATCAGTGAAGTCGCCGCCTGCATCGAGCAGAGCCAGGCCGGCCTCGGTCATAGGATGGTCCATGACGACATTGTCCGCAGCAACCAGAGTGCGAATGACCTTGCCAATCTCTGCGGCACCAAAATTGTAGATGCGTCCAAGCACCCAGCACAATTCGCACAATGCCATGGCCGGGATTGCGACGAGTTCCGCGTCCGCCAGCAACCGTTCGGCAATCTGGGTCTGTTGCGGATCGTCTGCAGTGATCGCGCGCACGAGAACATTGGTGTCGACGGCGATCTTCACAGTTGCCCGGCCCAGCCCCTTGCAATCACCTCGTTCATCTCTTCAATCGAAATCGACCGCTGCCCTTCTCGTTTCAGCATGCCAAAAACGTCGGAGATTTTCCCAGTTCGCTGGGCGGCTCGAACAGTGATGGAGCCACCGGGTGTTTTGTGGATCTCGACCTTTTGGCCGGGCGTGACGCCGAGATGCTGGAGCAATTCCTTCTTCAACGTGATCTGCCCTTTGGCGGTAACGGTCAGTGCATTGCTATTGGACATGGGCGCATTCATGACGACGCTCCTTTTGATTCGAAAGGTAATGATTTTTCACATTACTTTCAACCAAAAAGCAGTGCAGTCGTGAACACGCTTGTGCGCCTCATCGGCATTCTCGGCCTCTTCACGGCGACCGGGACGCGCGTCGCCGCTCAGACAATCACGCGCGCAGAGGCCATGCGCGCCGCGATCCATCCAGTCGCAAACGTGCCCGACATGCAGGCCTGGCTCGCCCGCGTACCGGTAACCCGCGATTTTCCGTCCGATTTTGCAATTGCTCTGCGCGGAGAAGCGCCAGCCTTCATGATCGAGATGAGCACCGCGCCGGGCTGTGTGCCATGCGCGGACCTCTGGAGCAAACTAACCCGGTTGCGCGGCCAATATGGCTGGCAGGTTCGCACGATCTCCAGCGAGGAGGCGATGCTGCGCTCAGGAAGGCTGGGCCTCCCCTGGGTCGGTCATCCCGTCGCCTGGGTGCGCCCCATCAATGATCCCGACCGGACCATTCCGATAGCGATCGGCACGGATCACACAGCGAACCTCGCGCGCAATCTCTATCTCGCCGCAAAGATGCTGACCGGGGTGCGGGTCGATGTCGGCGTGCGCGCATTGTCCAAGTTCACCGGAATTGTCGGGGCGGCCCGGCACTCCAGAACCGTTCGTTGAAGGGGCCGTTCATGGCGGGCCGGTCCCTTCCCTCATCCCACTACCCGGAAGGAAGCCCGCCATGGTCAAGCCCCGTTCCCGTCTGAGCCTCTCCGCTTTTGCCTTTCTCGCTGCCTGCGGCGCAGCCGCGCCCGCTCATGCCCAGGGCTGGGCGGAAAGCTGGTTCAACACTGTCACCTATACCTCGCCCGGCAGCTTCAACGACCAGACCCGCGGCTATGTGACGGCGGGCGGTATGTCGGGCCGGATCGATGTGCACAATGATTATGTGATGTCGCTCTCGCTCCCCAAGGTGAAGGCCGGCTGCGGCGGCATCGACATGTTCTTGGGCGGAATGTCCTTCCTCGACCCCGAATATCTTGTCCAGAAACTGGAAAGCATCCTTCAGGCCGCTCCCGCCGTTGCCTTCCAGTATCTACTGGAAACCCTGGACGAGAAGATGGGCAACATCATCTCGAAGATGGAGGCGGCGACCAATTTTCTGAACTCGATCCAGGTCAACGACTGCCGCCTGGCGAACCGCATGGTCCAGATCGCCAAGGGCGATGATAATATGTCCGGGATCATCGAGGAGATGACCGGCTATCGCTCGGTAAAGCAGGGCTTCTCCAAAAGCTTCCAGCAAAGCCGCGAGCGGATCGAAGCCAATAACAACAATCCGACCGAGGATCTCAAGAACGCGCTCGTCAATTGCCCGGCGGAAGTCACCGAGATTTTCCGGACCGGATCGCTTCTCGCCCATGCCGCAACCCGGGTTGGCGCCGGCGCCTGGGCGAATGTGATGCGCGCGCGCATCGGCGACGTTTATATGCGCTGGGATCCGACCGACAAGGTGCCCCTCTTCTCGGCCATTCCCGCCTGCCCGCATCAGGATACCGACAGCCCACAGGATTTTCTGGCAGGCACGGCCCAAAGCCGCACACTCACTATTCCGGCGACAAGTGCCGACTGCTCGAACGACAGCGGCAAGGGCGCGCTCGCGCTGACACAGAACCTCATGCAGTCGATCGCCACCAAGATCGCGACGCGGGGAACACTCAGCCCTGCGGAACAGCAATTCGTTGCCAATGTGAAGACGCTCCCCGTCTATCGCATGCTCGAATGGGGCGTGCGCCAGGGCGTCACAGGCTCAGTGATCGCCGACACCGATGAACTCGTCGCGTTCACGCTCGCCTACCAGATGCTCAACGACCTTACACGATCGATCGATTTCGCAGTCCTGAATGCCGAACGCGGGACGAATGCTGCCGGTGCGGCCGATGCCACCAACACCAATGTCTGCCAGACGCGCATACTGACCAAGGGCATCGAACAGCTACGGGACCTGCGCGAAGAGGTGCTGCGTCAGCGCGCGCAGATGCGCCAAAGCTATATGGCAGCCCTCAATGCTGCCAATCTTTCCGCGAACTATGCCGGCTTGCTGCGCCAGCGCGACCGTGACGCACGCGACGCCAGTGGCACCGTTGCCGCTCCCAACCGCTGATACGGGACCAGGATCATGCGTTTTGCTCTCCGCACCCTTGCCGCCCTGCTGCTCGCCTTCATGGCAACGCCTGCGCTGGCGGTCGATACCAGCTTCTATACCTATGACGGCTTTGCCGAGACGGTGGACGCATTCCGCCTTGTCTCGCTGATCTTTGCCGATCCACGCTACGAAACGCTGGTGATGATCATCGCGGTAGCCGGCATCGCGCTTGGGGCGGTGATCGCCAGCGTGCGCGGACAGGGGATGGGCCTTGTCGCCTTCGGGTTCCAGATCCTTATCGGGATCGGCCTGTTCACCGGCCTGGTCGCGACCACCGGCACGGTCCATGTCTATGACAAGGTGCGGAACGCCTATCAGCCCGTGGGCAATGTCCCCAATCTCCTTGTGCTGGTCGCCGGCGTCACCAATCTGATGGAGCGCTCGCTTGCGGAAGTTATCGACGACAATACCCTTGATCCCAATGCCAAGCTCGATTTCGGGGCGGGCGGGCACAGCTTCGATCTGTTTTTAAACGCCGTTAGCCCGCGTGGGCCCATGACCGACAGTTTTCTCGACGCGACGATCAAGGACTATGCCCGGCAATGCTATCCGGTCGCAAGGGTCTCGCCCGCTTATGGGGTCGATGACGACCAACTCTTCCGCACCTCGACCGATCTCCCTGCCTCCTTCGCGGCCATGGCGGGACCTGCGACGTTCAGCACCGTCTATAGTGCCGCCGACAAGGGCGGCACGACGATGAGTTGCGAACAAGCCTGGACCTATATCCAGACGCAGCTCAGCAATCCAGCGCTGTTCGATGGTTACACGACGCAGGTCTGTCAGCGCACCGGTTATGACGTCACGGATGCCTCGCAGCTTGCGCGCTGCCGCTCGCACTTGGGCGAAATGGGCCAGATGATGATGGGAACGCCATTGTCCCTGCAGGCGTTCATGACCGACATATTGCTCGGCAACACGGTCGGCGACGTGCTGTTCGAGGACAGTCCGGCCTCGGCGGCGCGCGTGATGGCCAACCGCGCCATCGTCTCCAACGGCCTGTCGACCATGTCGGTCGCCAATGAGTGGATGCCGACGATCCGCGCGACCATGTTCGGCATCATGCTGTTCTTGGTGCCGATCGCGTTGCTTTTTATCCTCACGCCCATCAACCTGCGGGTCGCGAGCTTTGCCTTGGGACTCTTCGTGTTTGTAGCACTCTGGGGCGTGATCGATGCCGGCATCTACCAGCTGACCCTTGGCCGTGCAATGGATGTGCTTGCCGAGATGCGTTCCAATGCGGTAGCGGCAAACGCCTGGATGCTGGCGCCCTCTTCGGCAATGAAGGCGCTCGCAATTTTCGGCACCTTCCGCACGGCTGCTGCCGGACTCGCCGGTGCGTTCGTGTTCACCGTGTTCCGCTTCTCCGGCAATGTGTTCTCGAGCTTTACCGGCGGCGCGCTGCAGGCGCAGGGGCTTGGCACGGCTGCCGCTGCACCGCTTGCCACCCGCGAAGGCTATGCCTCCGCGCTGGAATCCCAAGCATCAGCCGCAGGCACTTTTGCCAGGCGGGGGGCTTCCTCAAGCTTCGGCGATTTTGGCGAACGTTCCAGCTTCGGCGCCAATCGCGCATTTGGGGCAGCCTCGGGACTCGTCGGCGAACAAGGCGGCGGCGTACCCGGCATTCCCGCCTTCGGCATGGGTGGGATTGATGCCGCGCGCGAATTGGGTGGCCTTTCTCCTGCCCTCAATGGCAAGGATCTGAGCGACCCGGCCGTGGCGCGCGCGGTCAGAACCAATGCCGCCACCGCCGCAATCCATAATTTTGCCGAGAAGGATGCGTTGCGCGCGCTCGGCACCGGCTATTTTGGTGCAGGGCAAGCGGGAGAAAAGGCTTTCGCCGCTTTCGCGCAGAATATGGTGCAGTGGAAAGCATTCGGCGACGAGCGCGCCTATGCAATGATGTTCCAGGGTGCCTCCCGGCACTTCGAGCGCACCGGCTACTCGAAGGTGGATGCGGAATTGAAGGCCTCGGGCGTGATCGGCGAGGCGGGCGCTGATCCTACGTTCGCCAAGCTTATCGCCAATAGCTATGATCAGGAACAGATACTCAAAAACGACCTGACAGGAGCGCAGGTTCAGGTCGGGGCGATGGAGGGTCGCCGCGACTATGCCGGCACCCAAGTCGCCGAAACCGAGCGCCGCAATGTCGCGACCGAGCAGGCCCACCGCACCGGCAGCAACGAGGGCCAGCGGGGTGCCGCCGCGATGCTCGGCTTGTCGGTTGATGAAACCAGTCGGCGCATAGCGTTCATCAATGCGCTGTCAGGCGAAGCACGCGCGTCGGCCATTACCCAGCTTTCTCGTGCAACGGGGCGCAACGAGGCGCAAGTCAGCCGAGCCCTCGAAACCTACAATGCGGCAACCCAGCTTGGCACCGCTGATGGCGCGACGGCGGAAACGGTGCGCGAAGGCAGCAGCGTCTATGGCCGGACCCGCGAGGCAGCAGGCTATGATGTCGCCGAACGGGCTGGAAAACTCGACGCCCAGCGCCAAGTGGGACATGGTGGCACACGCTCGGCAGCGCGCATCGGCGAGGAACGCAGGCAATCCGATAATTTCGGTTTTGCCCAAGGTGCTGCCGCTGCCGAAACATCGACGCGCGGAGCCGCCCGGCTCGATAGCTTCATCCATGCGCTGAGCCGCACCGCGGGGAACCAGACCGATATGGTGCAGGGTGGTGCCAGTGGCATTGCGGATCGCGCACGCAACGAACGCCTGACCGGCATCGTCGACAAGGAGCGTCTCACTCGTGCGCAGAAGCTGTTCAACGAGCATGGCATTAATCTGACCAAGCGTCAGATCGCGATGGACCAGAATGGCGACTTCACCCTCAACCTCAATCCCAGGACCGCAGCCCAGATGTGGCGCGGCGGACTGATCAACGAGAGCCAGCTCGGCGCCATCGCCAATGGCGGCTCAGCACGTTTGAGTTTCGCGCACAATGATCTGCTGGTTTCAAGCAGCACGAATTCGCAACGTTCAGCGCGCAATGACACCAGCACCCGGTTCGAGGCCGGCAAGCAGGCTGGCCCCGATACGGTCGAGCATTTCCTCGGCGGCGGCAAGGAAGGCCATGCCGCCATGGCCAACTGGCTGCGAGGAGGATTCGAGATGGACCGGCGCGGCAACTGGCGGTTAAAGCCTCAGGTCGCGGACACGCTGCAGCGCGATGTTCAGGCGATTATGGTACAGACCGGCTGGACACGGGGCATCGAAAGGTCAGCGCAGGACCAGGTATCGATGGGGACTGATGTTGGCGCCTCAATCTCCGCTTCCGTCAGTCGTACTGGAATTAGCAAGGCGACAAGAGGAGGTAAAGGCAGGTCATCCGGCTCATCTACAGCAGGCGGCGCCGGTGGTAATTTGGGCTTCGAAAGCTCCGATATCGGAGTCACATCCGAGACTGCGAACGCCAGAATTGACATCGTAAACTATGACGTACGCGAAGCCATTGCCGCAGCAGAGCGTGCTGCCTCGCGCTCGCACAACCCAACCGATACTTTCTCCCGCGAATTGAGTCATCAGGTCCTCGGACCGAGTGGCTTGCGCAATCGTTATCTCGAACAGTCAGATTCCGGACGTGGAACCGCAGACGTTACTGGTCCACTTACGTCAATTGAACAATCCTCCGTGCTCAGATCAGGTCGCTTCTCCGATGATCTAGAGAAAGGGCCGCTTGATGGTGATCCCAGCTTCAAGGAGCGCCGTGACAAGTAATTCACTCAGCGATCCGGATGAAAATGTCGCCAATGCAGCATGCCGGAGCGCGGATCGAGCGGATCTGAGTGAGGATCGCGCAAACCGCCCACCGAGCGCTTCGGGAACATCTGCTCATGCGTCGGCTCGACGAATTCCCAGTCGCTCCACGCGAACCAGGCCCGCGCATACCCCATTCCAAGCACCATTAGCGCCAAGGGTGGGAAGAAGGCGATGTTGAGGAAACCCGCCAGCACGCCGGTGTAGAATTGATCCAAAATAGACAAATAGAGCGAACCGAGTTTTCCAGCCCAATAGATAGCGATTGCTACCCACCAGAGCTTTGCGTACCAGGGCCGCCACAACCAATCGTACGCATGCGGACGGTGGCGCTCATGCGCCTCCCTCTCCCGCAGTTCATCCTGCGGTTCGATTGCAGAGTCCACGAATGGATCCTTTCCGATCCGTAACGTAGCATATCGCTCATACACAGGGAATCGGGGATCGCTCCCCCTAGCTTGGATTTGATGTTCCACGTCCGATCTCCATCCTATTCGTCAAATCTCTGCCTTGCCCTCCCTTTCCATTTGCGTGGGAAGTCAGATATGAACCGTAAGCGTGGGCTGGAGCTTCCAATTACCCACAAGTCAGGCTGGCGCCTATTTTGATGTCGACGAGTCGGGACCATCCGCGCCACATGACGAGATTGCCGGGTGGCGGATCGTGGGTGCGGGCGAGATAGCCGCCGAGCTTGGCGATCTGGGTGAGGTAATGCCCAAGAGAGCGGTTGGTCTGAGGCGGCGATCCCCGGATCGCAGTGATCCGATCGATAATTTCGACCTCGTCGTCGGTAAGGACGATTCTGGGCGACGCGTCCGGTGCGGCGCGGTTGATCATCGTCATCCAGAACAACCGCCAGGCTAGGATGCAGAAGATGGCAATGAGGTTGACCAGGCGCTCGGCGGTGCGCAGTCGGGCATCTTCGGCGCGGCAGCCGGATTTGAGAATCTTGTGGAAAACCTCGATTTTCCAGCGCATCGCGTACCAGACGAGCATGCGGATTGCGTCGTCTGGCGATGCCACCGGCAGGTCGGTGATCAGTTTCCAGTCGATCGCGGGTCGCCCGTCGGGCGCCTCTTCCTCGCGGGCGTAGACCACGGTCAGATCGAGCGCCGGGTATCGCTTCTGTTTGCCGATTGGCGGCAGGACATGGATGCGCTTGTATCTGAGGGTCACACGGGCGAGTGTGCCGTCGCCGATCTCGACCCTATGATGCCCAGTGACCGCGACCTCGGCCATTTCGGCGGCGATGGTGTGTCCGCCATCGCCCGCGAGCCGATCGACGCAGGTCCGCACAAGAAAGTGGGTGCCTGCATCCTGCGCGGCGCAAAAGAACTCGTAGATGTCGTTTTCGCGATCGCCGATATGAACCAGCCGGTCCGGATCGCCGAGCAGCGCCGTCGCGCCACGCATATTGTCCAGCCATCGGATGCTCTCCTTGGCTTCGATCGGCACGCGCGTCGGGTTGATGTGACGCTTCAGCGCGGACGTTCCCTTGAACTTGGCTCGTGACCAAAATTTGATCGCCGCCAAACCCAGCGGCAGCCCCTCGGTCGTGACCACCAAGCTGCTGTGCATCAGCAGACCGCAAACGGTGTGCAGCTTGAACCGACCATCATCGCCGCGTCGGCTCGGTGAATAGCCGATCGCCCCGATCGCTTCGTGTTGGGTACGCTGAAAGCTGAACTCGGTTGTGTCCTGCAACACGAGAACCGGCCCATCTGTCGCCGCGAAACGCGCGGTGGTCGCCTGAAAATGACCGTCGAGAATCTCCCGCTCGCTGACATCAGCGTTCGATAGAAATCGGTATGCCGCCTTGGTGTTCGCCCAATCCTGACAGGCCAGCGGAATCGGTGCACCGACCGCGCCCGACATCTGCGCGATCAGGGTTCGCAAACGAGCCCCAAGCCGGGCATCGCGAAATCGCGCCCCCGAAAGCTCGCCGTCAATCCAGCTCCCTGCGGTGATGTCCCCATCCGTCATCGTGCACCTCGCCATCGCGATTCAGTGCTCGAATATGAATCACACCCGATTCCCCGCCGCCAAGCCCCTTGCGTCAAACGGAATCACGTCCGCGACGATTTGTGGGTAATTGGAAGCTCCAGACCACGCTTACTATGAACCTCCCGCGCAGTGGATAGCATAGTATCACCTACTTATTGGCCGAATGCGTACCAGTGAGCAGGGTCAGTCCATCGTGCGACGATATCTGAACATGGCAATACCCGTCACAAATATGGTGAAAGCCAGCAGCGCCAGAAAATCTGTCTGAAGATCGCGGATCGAGGCATCTTTCAGCATTACACCGCGAACGACGCGGAGAAAATGAGTGAGTGGTAATAGCTCACCAATCCCCCGCGCCCACCCCGGCATTCCTCGGAAAGGGAACATGAAACCCGACAGGAGAATGGATGGCAGGAAGAAAAGGAAGGTCATCTGTATCGCCTGAAGCTGAGTTCTGGCAATGGTCGAAAAGCTGAAGCCAAGCGCCAGATTGGCAAGCGCGAAGTTGATGAGTCCTAGAGCGAGTATCTCAACACTCCCCGAAAAAGGTACCCCAAACAGAAAATTAGCTGCAATCAGGATCAAAACGGTCTGGACTGCGCCAATGCCCAGATAGGGCGCAATTTTTCCAATCATGACCTCGCCCGGCCTGGCTGGCAGGACGAGTAGATTTTCCATGGTGCCTCTCTCCACTTCACGGGTCATACCAATCGCGGTAATCATCACCAATGTCATCGTCAGGATCACGCCCAGCAAGCCCGGAATGATATTATACTGGGTCTTCTTCTCGGGATTGTATCTTGGATGGATGACCAGACCATAAGGTTCCCTGCCCACCTGCAGCCCCGCTAGGGAGCCTGTAAGATCATTGCGCAATGCGGAGGAAACGATAGATTCGGCATATCCAAGCGCGCTCGACGCCGCGACCGGGTCCGAGGCATCGGCCTCGATCAGCAATTCCGGTCGCCGCCCTGCAACCAGTGCAGCAGTAAAGCCGACCGGGATGTGGATCACGAATGTTACCTCGCCGCTGGAAAGCAGATGATCGCAATCCGGCAGGGCATCGCATGTCCGCGACAAATCGAAATAGCCGCTGTTCTGAAATCCGTGGAGCAGGCTCCGAACAATCGGGGAGCTATCCTCTGCATGCACCGCAGTCGGCAGATGCCGTGGGTCTGAATTAATGGCATATCCGAAAAAGACAAGCTGGATCACCGGAATGGCCAGCATGGCGGCAAAGGTGAGCCGGTCGCGGCGCATCTGGGTCAGTTCCTTCAAGAAGATCGCGCCTGACCGCCGGATCCAGCCTGGAATCGTCATGCCGACCTTTCCCCCGCAACGCCAGCCTTCTGGGTCAGTGCAATGAAGGCATCTTCCAAATTGGGGACGACCTCGCGCCATTCAATATTTTGCGAACGCAATTCGCCAATCGTTCGCTCGATAAGAGATCGATCGGTTCCGCTCACGTGAAGCGCGGCCCCGAAATAAGCGACATGTTCAACACCAGATGCTCTTTTGAGAGCCGCCATCAGTTTGCGCACGCCGGGACCATCGGCGCGAAATGTGACAAGTCCCGAGTTTGCGATCATCTCGGCCACCGTGCCCTTCGCCACGAGACGCCCACGCGACATATACACGACCTGATCGCAACGCTCGGCTTCATCCATATAGTGTGTCGAAACCAGCGCAGTCATGTTCCTTTCCTCGGTCATGCGATGAATCTGGTCCCAGAAGTCGCGGCGGGCGAGAGGGTCAACCCCCGACGTGGGTTCGTCGAGCAGGAGCAGGTCGGGCCCGTGCATGGTGACTGCGGCCAGCGCCAGCCTCTGCTGCCAACCACCCGAAAGCGTTCCGGCCAGCTGATCCTGCCGATCTTGCAGATCAAGAGTCCGGATGGTCGCGCTGACTACGGATGCCACATCGTCAATCAGGTGCAGTCGGGCAACGAATTCGAGATTTTCGCGCACAGTCAGATCGGTCCAGAAAGAGAATTTCTGCGTCATATATCCCATACGCGCCTTGATCTCTTCCGACTCAGTCAGGATATCATAACCTAGCGCAGTCCCCGTTCCCGCAGTCGGGCTCAGCAGACCACTCAGCATCCGGATGGTGGTCGTCTTGCCCGAACCGTTCGGACCGAGAAAGCCCCAGACTTCCCCCTTGGGCAATTGCAAATCGACATTCTCGACCGCGATCTTGCCCCCGAACTCCTTGCGAAGCCCATGCACGTCGATTGCAAATTCGCTCACGGCCTTGTGACATCGACAGGCAGCCCCGGAAGCAGTCCACGCGTATCCGGTACGTCTACCTTGACTAGAAAGACTAGTCTTGCGCGGACATCCTGGGAGTAAATGACAGGCGGGGTGAATTCCGCGTTCGGTGCCACGAAGCTAATCCTACCCTCTACTGCCTTTTCCATACTGTCGGATCGGACGAGCACCCTTGTTCCCACCCTGTAGACGGGCAGTTCTGCTTCCGTGACGAACATATGCACTTTCAGAGAGTTCGCAGGCAACAGCGCGAGAACCGGATTAGCCGAAGCTGCATATTCGCCGGGATTGAGGAAAGTCATGCTGACCTCGCCCCCGACGCCTGCCCGGATAACCCGTTGATCGAGGTTGTAAGTTGCTGAACTGCTGGCAGCGCGGGCGGCATCGACCCCTGCTTGAGCGACCTCACGCGCAGCCGGCCTACCAGCTTGTCTGGCGACCACAATCTGTTCCTCGAACTGGCGCACTTGCGCCTCGGCCGACCGAAATGCGGCCTCGGCCTGGTCCCTTTGCTGTTTCGAGGCAAAGCCGTCATTGGCCAGTTTCCCAATGCGTTCATTCTGAAGACGGGTCAGCCGCAGCTGCGCACGCGCTTGATCGATCTGCGCTTCGATGGCCCTAATCTCCGGCACCCTGGCACCGGTCGAGATGTCGCGCTCCTGCGCCTCGGCCTGTACAACCTTGCTCCGAGCCGCATTCGATGCCGCGAGTTGTGACGAATCGTCGAGCGTGAAGAGGACGTCTCCCTTTAAGACTTTGCTGCCTGCCGCAACTGGCCTCGACACTATCCAGCCCGCCAATGGTGCCGCAACATAAACCCATTCGACCTCAACATAGCCGATATGCGAATTGGCAGGCATACGCTGTTCGCAACCGGCGAGGACGAGAAACATCAGGGCCGCAGTCGAGAGTCTAAAAACGGGCGTTCGCTTCCGATTTTCCACAATTCTCATCATGACTCCAGAGAGGAAGGGGCGATGAACAAGACGACAACTCAGCTTGCGATCCGCGCCCTGTTCCTAATTTGAATTGCACGTTAGTTTGGTATGCCATGCTCGCTTGGCCTCAGTCTGCATATCCAGGCAGGCACGCAGGCATGTTTCAAATCCTCCTAGGGCATGGATCGGCGAACCGACCGGTAATTCAGAGCCCGTTATTGTCGCAACGGCCATCAGGACGTTCAGGACTCTTGCGCCCAGCATGCCAACCGCATACGACCAAACCATTTCATCCTGATCGGTGGGCTCTTTTGACGCAGGAAGGCCGAGCAGGCCCCGTCGCACCGGATCAATCAGAATTGCCCCAGCCGCTAAGCATTCCAACAAGGCGTAGGCCTTGGCAATGTCATGCCGGAACGCTCCGGCACGCCAAAGGCCTTGCGCTTGAAACGAAGTGACGACTTCTAGCAGGCTGACGGCGCACGCGGCGATGATGTCCAAGGGAACTCCAGCGAGTTCGGATAGCTCCAAGAACGTTTCCGGCAATGCTAGCGTCCAGTTATCCCGAGTGCTTCGCATATGCTTCGCCATCGGATTTAAGGGATGGCGATACAAGTTTTGGAGCGATGAAAGCGAATGTCCGGGTTGTCGCTTCTGGTCGCGGCGGCGCGCTTCGCGTTCCACATGGGTCGCAAGCTCTTCTTCAACAACGTGGGACGTGCCGTCAAAAACGCTGTAGAGTAGAATGTCGCGGGAAAGCTGCGCATAAGGCAAATCAGCAAGCAAGGCTCGCGCTCCGAGAATACGAGCGCCTTCACGAACCCCTTCCTCCGCCAGAGCGCAACCCGCTGATTTCGCTGCCGCTGTTGCAGCAGCGGCTCCCGGCCCGAGCATGTTGACGGCTGCTACCGCGTGGATCGAGATAGCCGCAACGAGGCGATCAAGCGCTTCGAGCGCGAGTAGATGTTCGGCGATTGGTAAAAGGGCCGCAATTGGGCGACCGTATAGGAACTTCTCTCGCGCATAAACGCTCGCAAGCTGCCGGGCACGTGATATTGTTCCCGATGACAGCGCAGCGATGCCTCCGCGAGAGCAGGTCAGGGTCCTGCGAATGATGGGAAAGCCCTCCCCTTCGCGGCCAATCACACGATCCACCCCAACGATTGCATCGACGAAGCTCACCCCGGCGATGTCAGCGGCAGGCGCCGGCAGAGTTCGCCAGCGGTCAGCAGTGACCGTAGCATCGCCGCGCGGCACAACGAATAGGGTGAAGTCACCCATTTCTTCCATTGGGCTTCGCCGATCACTGAGCCTGTCACACCGCGTTCTCGCCAACGTTACCAGTAGGTCGTGATGCGTCCCGCCATTAATGAGGTCCTTTGCGCCGGTCAGGCAGTAACGCGAGATCTCTTGATTCCCGTCACGAACCGGCACGGCTGTGAGCTGGCCGCCGAGAAGATCGGAACCGGACGTAAGCTCAGTAAGCAAGAGCGATAGGAATTGGCCCGCCCGGACGCCTGCGAATACGTCGGCTGATAGCGCTGGATCGGCTGCAAGATAGATCGGTAGGAGTGCGAGAACATTCACGCCGACCGTAATGCCAAGACTGCCGGAGCGTTGCGCAAGCATGCAAATCAGCGCGGTGACCTCCGGATAGCTCGCCCCCGCCGGTCCGCCCGATCCGTCCACCAAGAACTTTCCCAACCCGGCTGTGTGCAAGGCGCGCAGCGCTGTGTCAGGATATCGCCCCTCCCGTTCGTCGCGAAGCAAGGAAGCAGAAACCTCCGGCGTGTCCAGCGCATCACTCATCCGTTCGATCGGATGTGCGGACAACGGCCAAGGCGAATAACGGAACCAGGCTGCCTGATCGGGATGCATCATCAGGCGGCTTACTTCACGCGCACGGGCATCAGCAAGTGACCTCATGCAGGGTAACTCATCATACTTCCACCACCATCCCCAGCACACAAGATCATAAAATGTCCCCCCCTAAGGCCGATCACCACCCGTGGGGCGCCGCCACCGTACCCACCTTGATGAGATCAGATGGCTACTCAAATCCCAATTTAGAAGAGAGCACTGATGTCACGTCGATATGGCGCGCGCCCGTGACGGGGCTGCAATCGAGTGCACAACCGTCACCTTCGATCTGTTTCGCTATCATGCTCGCGACAGAGTGGATGGTCGATCCATCGAGCAATGCGTGAAACGAAATCTCGACAGCCAATCGTTCCTCAATCTCGATCTTGAAGTCGATCGCGTTTATTGAGTCGAGGCCGAGGCTGGCGAGTTCTGCAGACGGATCAATTTCTTCCGCGCTACGTTCCAGAAATCTTGCGACAGTGTCGCGAAGATATAGCGTTAAGATCGTGCTTCTTTCTGCAAAAGTCAGCCGCTCCAGTTCCCGGCGCATCGTCGTATCCGCCTGAACGCCGATGGCTCCATCCGACGGGGAGAGTGCTCCATCGGCACCGACAATTATGTTGGCGCGATTGGGGGAGAAGCGGCAGTCCCGTAAAACGACCAGCGCGTCCTCGGGATCGATGAACGCGATTCCGGCCTTCTCTAGCTCCGAAGAATGCCGCGAACGTGCCGCCATCCCTATCCTTCGCCACGGCCCCCATTCCATGACGAGCGACGCCCCGCGGCCTTGGTCCCGTCTCGCCATGTAGGATTCAAGCGCAGCGTTCGCGACGGCATAACCGACCCCACCTTGCGAATACAGCCCCAACCGTGCCGCCGGAGAAGATACGGCGATAAAGCATTTGAGAGCATCGCTTCCGAACGCATTTTCAAGCGCAATGGCTCCGTCGCGTTTTACACGAACGGCAGCCTCAATGGCTTCGATCTGCACCGTTCGTATTGCCCCGCCACACGGAATGCCGGCGAGATGGATGATAGTACTCACAGGCAAGTGCGGTGTGGAATCCATCGCGGCCCGTAAGGCATGCGCATCTGCGACATCGCAGGCGATCAACTTGACGGACGCATTTTTTTGCTTCGCCAGTGCGCAAAGCGCGTGAAACTCCGGCTCATCCTGCATCGAAGCCGGGTTTCTGGCGATTAGCAACACCTCCCCGGCCCCACCCTCGAGGGCCCACTGCGCAAAAACAAGGCCAAGGCCGCCAGTGCCGCCGGACAAGGCGACCGCATGGTCGAAATCGAAACCTAAGTCGAAACGCTTCACGCGCTCTCGATTGGTATCGACGCGCGGCACGAGGTTGAAGGCCCCATCGATGTCTAGCTCCACATCGGTGTTCCGATTTGCCGGGACTTCGAGAACATCCATAATTAGATTCGCATCTACCGCCTCCTCCGAGGTCGCGAAAATCACGGCCCCAGCCAACCTCGGGATTTCAACGCGTAGCGTTCGGAAGAGCGCAGCCAGGGGGGAGGCAGACGCTGACTGCGGCTCTAGCTGATTGGGGTCGGTAAGGATCAAAAGACTGCAGGGAGCGTCCAGATTTGAAATTACGGCGCGAACCACGATGTCGTGATAGGGTTGATACGTGCTGATAACATTCTGATCTATCGAGGGAGACATCCGCTCGTCCGACACGAACAACAAGCCGGAATCCCCTTTGCCCTCCTCCACGAATTGCTGAAAGTTGGCTTCCTTCAAGTCTGCACAACGGAAAATGACGTCTGGAAACGCTTCATTCAGGCGATCTCGGACAATTTCCGCAAAACCATGCGATCTGGAATCGTGAAGCAGAAGATAATGCTTGCCCTGTCTCTGGCCTCTGAGACCAGGGCGGATTGCTTCCCGATCGAAAACTATGGTTTCAATCGGCCGCGCCTCGTGGCGATACCTTGTAACGATCCCATTCGTTTCATCAGGATCGGTCGCGCGGACACCAACGTCATCGTGTCGCTCTGATGGCCAGAAGGCGCTTCGCGCGAACGGATAGCCCGGATAAGGTGTGAAATTGCCGCCTGCGGGAAAAAGGATCGAAAAATCCGGATCCTGTCCGTTCGCCCAGGCCGTAACCGCAGCACCTACGACTGCCCCACCGTCAATGTCCAACAGATTCGCAGGGGCATCCTTCGCATCCGCAACCGTCAAGAGGTGCGCGACGAGGCTGTTCAAATCGCGGTGCATGGGCACGACCGCTCGCCGGGTATAATGACGTCGTCGACATGCCAAGCTGAAAGCAAGTGCTTCAGGGCACGTACCGCTCGCGAGCAACTCTGCGCACCCGCGAGCGAAACGCGCCAAGCCGTCTGGAGTCTCCGCGGACAATAGCAACGGCATATCCGGCCGATTTTGCCCTTCGTGCTGGTGAGACGTGTTGCCGAGCACGAAATGCGCGTTGCTACCGCCAATCCCGAAGGAACTGACGCCGCCATACCGCTTTCCCGGCTTGAGCGCGTGAGGTTGCAGAGCTGGCCGCAGCGCCGTGCCGCCGATGGCAATCTTTTCGTTAAGGCTGATGAAATGAAGCGTCGACGGTACGATTTCGTGATAGAGGGCCAAGGCCGCCTTGTGGATGCCCAGAATACCCGAGGCCGCTTCCAAGTGGCCCAGGTTCGTCTTTGCCGATCCCATGAGAACGGTACGATCATCGCCATCTTGCGGACCGGTCAAATCCGAGAGCGCGTTCACCTCGATGGGGTCGCCCAAGGCCGTACCGGTTCCGTGCAATTCGAAGAAGTCGATCCGCGATGGGGCGACGCCGGCCATGGAGCATGCGCGCGACACAACCTCTTTTTGCGCTCGTCCGTTAGGCGCAGTTATGCCATTGCTCCTCCCGTCGTTATTCATCGCCCAGCCCTCGATCAGCGCATAGGAGCGGTCACGATCTCGCCGGGCATCAGCTAGGCGCTTCAGGACAACCAGGCCGATACCCTCGCCCCGGACATAACCGCTTGCGCGTGCATCCATGGTCATGCACCGTTCGGTCGTAGATAAGGCGCCCATCGAGTCCAGCATTTCACCGATCTGATCGGACAGTATCAGGTTGGCTCCACCCGCGATGATCAAGTCCACCGTCCCGAGCGCCAACAGATCGCACGCTTGGTGGACGGCTGTGGCAGACGATGAACAAGCCGTGTCGACGACCAGGCTCGGGCCACTCCAATCGAAAAAATAGGACAACCGGTTTGCACAAAACGAGGGTGCGGAACCGGTAAGCCGAGACCGGACCGAAGCCGATCCGCCTGAAAGGCTGGCGAGTGCGAACTCACTGCCTGAAACACCGATCACCACGCCGCAGCGCTGCCCGTCGAGTGCCCTTGGGTCGATGCCGGCATCATCCAAAGCATCGACCGCGACCTCGAGCAGGAGGCGCTGCATCGGATCCATGTGTCGCACCTCGTCCGGCGCGAGACCGAAATAGGCAGCATCGAATCCGGCTATGTCATCGAGATATCCGCCTTGCCTTCGCGGCGACGACACGCCCGATAGACCGAGACGCTCTCTCGGGAAATGACCGATGACATCGATACCGTCGGCGAATAATCCCCACAATTGTCGGGGCGTCTCAGCCCCCGGATAACGACAGCCCATGCCGATTATGGCGATGCCGCCGCCATCTCGCTCATGGGTCGGCTCGACGTGATGGGCACATGCATCCTCCCCCCGTGCAAGGCCAAGACTCAATGCGCGAATTGTCGGATATTGGTAGAAGTCGGCAACATCTATGGCGCTTCCGATTTCGTCTTCCACCTTCCCAAGCAGATCGAGCCCGTCCGTCGAAGAGAGCCCGAGGTCGGAGAAGGGGACGTCGATATTGATTTCGCTTGGCGAGAGATCGAGAATAATCGCAACCTCGGCCTTCAGGAAATCAGCAATAGCCTGTGGGTCTGACCGGGCGAGCGCAGACACGGGGCTGCTTATCAGACCGACACGACTTTCCGCAGGCATTGATGATTCTGGAGAATCCTCGTTCACCATCTTAAGCCCTTTCAGCCTTCGCGCTTTGAATTCGGGCTATATCCCCTCTGGTAACGCCGAAAGTCTTGAGTGTTGGGAAGATGATATGTCGCATGAACTGCTCTCGCGTGAGGCCGGCGTCCGGCGTGGCAAGACGATCTTGATAGTTCGGCATTATGTCAGAGCCAGGCATGCTGAATGATCCGAGCACGGACACAATATCCTCAGTTGCACCATCTCGATCATCGTCGAGCTCGTATTGAACAATTTTACGATAAAATCCACAATGCGCTGCCTCATCGCGAGCAATCAATTCCATTACTCGCATGAGGACTGTATTTTCGGCTAACTTTGCACGATCATATTGTTTCCTGTATATATGATAGGTTAGCAGCTCCTGAAAAGCGCCATAAATTGTTGTCTGCCTTAAAGTGATCGTACGAGATTGCCAACGCTGCTCAAGAACACTTTCTTCAAACTTCATATATTCTTCAGTGGTCCGTAGACCGGACCGGACGAGATACTCCCGAAACACCAAAGCGTGCTTCGATTCTTCGTAGGCCCAGTTAGCTGCGAACCATGCCTGACCAAATATCTCTCGCGAAATATTGACCCCTTCTGCAATATAATCGGGAAGATACAATTCGACGCCGCAATAAGTCTCAAGACGCATGGCGTCGCCTTCGTTGTTTAAACGAGGATCGAGATCATCCCACGGGATATCATCCCAAATGTTCCACCGTCGCTTCTTTTCCGCGAGTTCGAAGAACTCCATGTAAGCGCGGTACATGGCTTCTTTGCGCTGATAGCTGACGGCCATGTGAGGATCACTTCTCGTTAAAAGCCTGAGGGTCGATCGTGCCATGCTCGCGAACCAACTGAATCAAGTCCTGTACCTTGACAACCTTCGCCAATCGATCATCCGGAAACGACGCCTTCGCTGCTTCTTCAAGATAGGCGGCGGCTTCCAACAGTTTGATCGAATTCAGACCCAAATCAGAAATTTCCGTCGCTGGCGTCATTCGATCAATTGAATCGCTGCATTCCGGTGCTGCCTGACGCAAGGCAGCAGCCACTAAATTAGTCTCCGCTTGCACAAATACCCCCCTCTGTCATCCTTCAGAAATTCCCATATCTCGTTAAATCGGCACTGTACCGCACCTTGACTTCAGGCCGAATAAATCAAGTGTCGATTCTCCCATCCTTTCTAAACCATGTCTGCTTGGTCGCAAGCAAATCAGCAAAGAAATATCTTGTGAATAGCTTTGCACCGTCAAGAAACTGACCTTGGTCGCCTCATTAGCCCATAATAGGCAGATGACGCCCTGCCGCCGCACTGTCTTCAGCGATCGATCCGCCTAAGCGAGAATTGCCCCAGCGATCCGTAGCCTTCGCTGAATGCTTCAGAAATTCGTCGAAAATAACGTTCGTATTCGGCGAACCGCTGCCGACCCCATCGCTCTACAACAGCTTGCTCATTGCTTACCAAGCGGTCATGCCAAGCCGCGCAGGTGAGAGCATAATGCTCCCTTCGAGTGTGCATCTCGACGATCTCCCAAAAAGGGGATGCCGCGATGTAAACTTCCTCAAAACGTGGCGCTGTAGCTCCAGGGAATATCCCATGTATCACCGATCCAATATCACGAATGAAATTCAGATCTCGCGGCAATCTGGTCTGAATTACGGACTGCAATCCTAGATAGGCCCCTGGCTTCGTCCACTTCCAAGCCTTGCTGAAAAACTCGCGGTACAGGTCTATACTTTCACCAGTCCGGGCCTGCGTCGGCGTGGCAATGTGCTCAAACATGCCTATGCTGACCACAGCGTCAAATAAGCGATCGGGCACATAATCACGAAAGTCGGTAAGCTGAACTTCTATCTTCGACGAGCGGAACTGCTGAGCTTCCTGAAATTGCTGCTCAGAGAGCGTTATTCCTATCGCGCGGGACGCTTGCCGTTCATTTGCGAGAAAAGCCAAGTTTCCGCCCCATCCGCAACCAATGTCCAGGACCGCCTGTCCCGCCGTGACGTGCGCCGCGTCCGCTATGAAATGCAGCTTCTTCCCCTGCGCGCTATCCAGATCGGTTGTGCCGTCAAACAGGGCGCAGGAATAGATCTTCCGTGAATCGAGGAACATATCGTAAAATTGATTGTCAATACCGTAAGAAACCTCGACCTCATTAATATCCGACATGATAAACCCCAAAAAAAAAGGAAGGATCAGAACTGAATTCGTGTTGAAGGCGTGATGGTGCAGGCTCCTCAATCCGTAAATCGCGGTACGTTGACAGGAATAGTCGCAAACGTCACATCACCCGCCGAGAGGCACCGCCGAGCTTGCCCCGAAATTTTCACACTGACATGAAAAAGCGAAAGTTTGGCTAGGGTGATGCCGCCCTTCCAGGCTGCTGACATGCAAAGCTGGTGCCCTACTTCGTACTGCGCGAAGCCCCAGGCAGGATCAGGCGCGCCATGGGGATTGATCTTGTAAATTCGTCCCTTCGGGTCGCTCAGGTCGAACTGAGCGCGCAGACCGGCGCTGAGACCCGTCCCAATGGCTTTTCCATAGGCCTCCTTCAGCGTCCAATAGGCTAGGAACTGCCTGATTTGATCTTCACCCTGCAACGAAGCGATGTCGCAAAATTCGCGAGGAGCGAAGTATCGGCGCGCCAAGGTCTCAACAAGACCAACTCTCGGCGGACCTTCTATATCGACACCGAGCATCACGCCGCAGCCGACAGCAACAGCCACACTCGACCCGCAATGCGAAAGACTGAACGACAGATCGTCTACAGCGCTTGAGCATAGAACCGGCTTTCCGCCCTCTTCTATTGTGAGGTTCAGTTGGGAAGGACAGGTTTGAGTGTAATGAGCCAGAACCGTGCGCAAGAATATCCGCGAAGCTTGAAAGCGCCAGGAGTCCGACTGCCTCATAAAACGCGTGGCGCGCTGACGCTCCGCGGCGGATAGAAACGCGGCGGCGCGGACCGCGACCGAAAGCATTTCCGAATCCGTTGACGGCCAAAACCATAGATGAGGGACATCCTGCGTCATCTGGACCAGAAAGCCCAGATATGCGCAAGCACACGAGACCTGAAAGGACCTGCGGCCAAATCATGTTCAACGCGCCCGCTCAAAACTTTGGGCCTTCGTGGCGGCATACGCCGGAGTCATCCAGGGACCCGTCGTTCGAGGACAGGGATACTGCCCCCTGCTTGACCCAAGCATTTTTATAGACGCGGCCCGCGATCTGCGTCAGCCAAGTGTCCGGTACCATCATCGCGAGCACGTACAATATCCTGGAGGTCAATCCGACGAGCGAGACGGGCCTTCGTCGAATGAGGTCGTCGATTGCTCGATCGGCGCATCTCGTTACCGGGATCGATCCGAATTTCTTGCCTTCCACCAGCTTCTGCAGACCGGAGCCACGCGTCATTTCAGTGTCCATGCCGAGTGGATATGCAATCGTCATGGAGATATCCGACCGGGTCCATTCCGCGCGAAGGGCAATGACGAGCGAACGAATATAAGATTTCGACGCGCTGTAGGCAGCTTGAAACGGTAACGGAATTAGAGCCGACATACTCGATACTACGAGGATACGGCCGGGTACGCGCTGCTCACCAAATATTCTCGCAAACCCCAACAAAAGGGTCGCGGTCGAACTGACGTTGAGGGAATTCACTCGCTCAATCTCCGCAGGTGACATCGCCATAGCGTCGCCGAAGTAGGTTATGCCGGCGCAGAGCACGACAGCTGCAATGTCTGCCATACCGTCCACTTCCGCTATCAAGCTTGCCGTGTCCGCTGCGGCCGACAAGTCGAGCGCCATGACGCGCGCTTCCCTGCCATGACCACGTACCTTCGCGGCAAGACTGTCCAGCAGGTCTCTTCGCCGACCGACAAGGACAAGGTTCGCGCCATGGAATTCGGCCAGGCGCTCGGCCATTGCTCGGCCAAGCCCGGACGATGCACCGGTAACGACGACCCAGGAACCGGCGAAGGCTGGAGTTCTACCCATCACCTTGTGCCAAGATTTTGGCCTGCGCCCTCACCGGAGCCAAAGATGGCCGGGCAAGCGAACCGTTGCTTCTTACCGCTCGTGGTTCTGGGTATGCCGCCGGCTGGCACGATGGTCACCTCCAAAAGCTTGATGCCGAAGTGGCGCATTATCGCGGCTCGAATTTCGTCGCCGATTGTTGGGCGCAATGGCGCCGTGCGCGAATCCTCGACCAGCACCCCTATGTCTTCCGTGCCTGATAGCCTGAACGAGCAGATTGCCTGTAGACGTCCGGGAAGCACCAGTTCGTCGATTACGTTATCGATCTCCTCGAGATGGATGTTCACTCCGTCCCGAATGACCAGGTCTTTCAGACGACCTACGACGTAGAGTTCGCCGTCCACAAGTGCGCCGAGATCCCCTGTGCAGGCCCAACTCTCTGGTTGGCTCCCTGACCGGAGCACGCGCGCGTCGGCGCTTCTCGACACGCTAAGGTCAGCAACCAATATCTCACCAATTTGCCCCGGTTCAACGATACGATCATCAGACATGATCTTGAGTTGATCGACAATGGGACAGCCGTTGCTCACCAGTTCGACGACTTCGCGGTCGCAATCACTCGCCGCCACAAGTCGGTTCCGCTTCAGTTGCTCCCGATCAAACCGGCGGCTTTTCCACCTTCCATCGGTCGCGCCCGAAACCAGTAACGTCGCCTCGGCCAAACCATAGCAGGGGCGCAATGCTTCAGTCCGTAATCCTGCCTGCGCGAACCTGTCCTCAAAGCGCCGCAGCGTATCGGCCTGGACCCGCTCGGCGCCATTGATAGCGATTCGGAGAGAACGCAAGTCGAGCCCTTCGACGTTTGAAACCCGCTTTGCGACCAAGTCGTATCCGAAGTTCGGCGCGCCGGTGAACGCTGCCCGGTATCGCGTAATCAGTTCCAGCCAAGTGCGGGGTCGCCGTACAAACGATGAAGGCGCCATTAAAATGCCGGCACCCCGAATGAAGGCAGGAAATAGAATGCCGCCGATCAATCCAAAATCGTGGTGCGCGGGCAACCATGACACGCTTGCGTGGCCGGGCTGCGCCTTACAAAGCTGGGCCATGAGCCCGAGATTGCGCGTCAGGTTTCGATGTTCGATGAAGATGCCGTGCGGCCTGCCGGTCGAACCGGAAGAGAACTGAACAAACGCATCCTGTGCTGTCACCGGCAAATGCCGGTCCGGTTGGCCGCTCTCGGTAAGATCATCATATTTGAAGATGCGGACTGCTTGATAGTCGGCAAGGGTCTGACAAACAAATTCCTGGCAGGCGATATCCGAGACGACGTTGGTCACGATACCGCTCGCGATTGCAGCTTGAATCCGTTCGCCACTTCTCGTGCCAAACCTCCCGCTCATCGGGACCGGCACTGCCCCAGCGATCTGGGCTGCGAAAAAAACTTCTATGAAAGCCAACCCCGGATCGAATATCAGCATGATCCGTTCGCCTGGAGGGACAACAGCAGCGATGCCGCGCGCCAGATGCTGCGCTCGTGCCCACAACTCCCCCCAACTCAGCCTCTGCTCCGCATTGTCGTGCGATCGGAACACGTAAGCGTCCTCGTGGGGCGCAGCGCGCGCATTCGCGGCGAGTATGTCCACCATCGACATTTGTGAATCCGAGCCTCTCAATGCTTTTCGCGATCGATCACAGGCAGACGAAGAACGCTGCAACTCACGCCGGAGCCGACCTGGATGACGACGACCTCTTCCGAGGGAGAAGTGGCGAAGAACCGTTCGAAATGTCCCGCAAGTAGGAGACCACAGTCCAGGGTGTGCGATCCGATTCTGCAATGGAGAACACTCTCTTGCGCCTTGACATCGGTAAGCGCTGCCCAAACTTTGCGTGAGTCCGCCTCAGACAGATGCTCGGCCAGAACGACGACGTGCGATTTCCCGCAGTCCTTCAGATCCAGAAGGGCAGTGCATATAAGCTCGGTACATGCCGCACTTGCTAGCGGATCGGCATGCCGGTCTACGATTGCGCCGCCGTTGCCCTGTCGGGATCGTGATCCGAGCAGAGTCGCCGTGCCCCGCGCAAAAGTAATCTGCCCGCGTAGCGAGCGATATCGGTCGTCCGTCTTGCGGATCACGAAGGCGCAAGCCCCTTCGTCGATACCAATCGGTGCTGCGCCCAGATCCGGATTCGTGTCATATTCCGAAGCCACGACGAGTATGGTGGCGGCTGGAAAAACATCGACAAGGGCAGACGCAATGCTGAGTGCGGTTTGGATGCCGACCGCTCCCCCGCCCACATCGAACGCCAGCACGGACTCGACTGAGCCTGGCGCATCCGCCTTCCCGGTAATGCCGAGCTCGCCGGCTATTGCGACGGCCATTGCTGGCTCCACGGCGTTGTCTTGACGGTAGACGCCGGCGAACAGCACCAGATCGACACCCGTTATCCCGATGTTGGCCGTGGCCAACGCCCGTATCGCGGCCGCGACGCTCATATCCATAGCCGATGCTGCGGCGATCCGTGGGAGGCAGGCGCGTCCGACAATCTCGATACCTTCAAAAATCGGGTTGGCTCGATCTGGGATTGAGGGCACGCAACGATCTTGCGGGGCGTGCAGGCGAGAGGGAAGCGAACCTACATCATAGAGCGCGACGCCAATCGTGATGCCTGCGCCAGCCATCGCGAATAACACCTTGTCGCCATCGACGACGCGACCAGCCTTCATCGCCAGCCAGAAGGCCAGCAAGGTGCTTGTCGAGATGGTGTTGCCATAGTCGGCAAGTATATCGACGATCTTTGGTTCCAGCTGCCGGGCGCTACCCGGCTCTATCTGGCCAAACTCGTTTATCGCCGAAAGCATGTTCAGCCTTGACGTCTGGTGGGGAATGATCGCGGCCAGATCCCCAATGCGACTGTCGGAATTACGAAGCACTCGGTGAGCCTCGCTAACAACCGCCTGGACGCCGACCGATCCCAGCTTCATCAGATCAGTCGTGGTGACCGCGCCGCCGTGGGCTTCTTTAGTTGGCTTCGAGACGCAGTAGCGGGAATATCCCGGAAATGTCCGGACACTCAGCGAGGGCATACCCTCTCCAGACGGCGCCGACTGTGAGACAATGACCGCGGCCCCGGCATCGCCAAGCGTAAGACAGGCGAGACGATGATCTGCGGGGCCAGTTATCTCCTTCGTCGCTGTTTCCCCAAGATGGGTCACATACTCGCCGCTGACGACTAGGACATGAGTGGCCCGCTTTGCTGCAATCAAAGTCCCGGCTACAAAAATTCCGGTCCATATCCCAGCGCAGGCATTGCAGACGTCAAATTTGATATCAGCATCGATTCCCAGCTCGTCGCAAAGTTGCGACGCGAGGCTGGGCTCCATCGAGACTTGAAGGCCATCGCCATCCATGCGTGAGCATGACGTGCCGATCACTGCCCCGATCGCTGCGGGGCCCTCGGCGAACGAAGCGATGCATCGTTCTGCGGCCTCCCGCGCCAAGCCCCACGAGTAAACGCCACGAGCAGACCGACGATTCTCGATTCCAGTCAGCCGCCGAAATGGAAAGCTCGAGAGGGGAGGACATCTCTCGATAAGCTCCTCCGATGACACTTTCTGTTCGGGTATCGATATTCCAATTCCCGAAAAGCGCAGCGGGATCTTCAGTTCAGGCATCGATCGAACTCACTCTAATCAGCTCGGCGGAAATTTCAGCGATAGTCGAGTAGGCCAGTATCGTTTCAGGAGAAATCTGGAGGTCCAGGTTCTGCGCCCGCACGGCGATCTCCACGCCTTGAATTGAGGTTCCACCCAAATCGAAGAAATCGTCATCGACGCCTATTGGGTCGATACGAAGGACGGACTCCCAAATGTCCACCAGGGCTGCTTCAACAGACGTGGTCGGACCGCGATATGCATTGTCCGCCCGACGTTCGATGCGTTGCTGCGCCGCCAGATGCTTCAATTCGCGGTGGTCCGTTTTTCCGCTTGAAGTCTTCGGTATTCTTTCGATCGCCCGGATGTCTCGTGGATGCATTTGACGCGGCAGACTGTCGTGAATAGCATGCAGAATTCTTGTTTCTACGATATCGCTTGCGGCCTTCTCCGATGGAGAAAAGAATAACGAAATGTGGGTCTGCGGCCCTTCCCGCCAGGCCACCGCAGCGGCTTCGGTAACGCCATCTACACGCTCGGCAATGCCTGCAACCTCGCCAAGCTCGATGCGGTGACCATTGATCTTGACTTGGCCATCCCGCCTGCCCCTGAATAGAAGTCGACCATCCCGGATCATCCCGAGGTCACCTGTCAAATACCAACGCCCAACTTCTCCCCCTCCAGCGAGTGCCCTAAAGCGCTCGGCCGTGGAAATGGGATCCGAAGCGTATTCGAGCGCTAGACCTTCGCCCGCAAGGCCTACCTCGCCCACAACTCCTTGTTGAAGAAGTGCTCCATCACGGCCGAAGATACCGATATTCATTCCTGAAACTGGCAAGCCGATCGGTATCTCGTCGTTATGAGTGATGACCTGATGAGCGGTAGCCCAAATCGTTGCTTCGGTCGGACCATAGAGGTTCCATAACACCTTGACCTTAGGCAAAATGTCCTGGGCCAGGTCCGGGCCCAGGGCTTCTCCGCCGCACAAGGCTGTCAGGGGAAGCGCGGAATCGAGACGCGCCATTACAAGCAGCCGCCACATGGACGGAGTAGCCTGTAGGAAGGTGACAGGATGCTTTGCGACATAGCCAGCGATCCGCACGGGATCGCCCGATGCCTCGTCGTCGAGCAAGTGCAGGCGGCCGTGCCGGAAAAACGGCATCAGCAGCTCGAGAAGAGAGATGTCGAACGTGAATGCGGATATCGCCGCGATGGAATCATTTTGACTGAATCCGACCAAGTCGGAAAGCTTTGCGACCGTTTTCGATAGCGCATCGCGAGAGATCACCACACCCTTCGGCAAGCCGGTCGAGCCGGAGGTGAAGAGCACGTAGGCAGCAGCCGATCCTTCACCGTCGTACAATTCCACATCTGCGATCGGCTGGCCGGCGAACGAAACCGAAGCATGTTGCGCGACGGAAATGTCAGGGCGAAATTCACGATCTGTCACCAGGCAAGACGCTCCGGCACGCTGCAGCATCCCTAAGAGGCGATCGCATGGTTCACTCGCTGACACAGGTACGAAAGCGATACCACTGGCGAGACAGGCCAGTAGATAAGCAATGTAGCCAACGGAGCGATCGAACGACAAGGCAACTGTATCGCCTGCCCCCAACGACAACTTACGGAGGTGATCCTGAGCCGTCCCTGCATGCCTCGAAAGTTGAGCGTAGCTGATCGACCGCGAACCCGTCTGAACAGCGATGGCATCAGAACCCGACGCGAGATATCTGAATATGTGGCCTATTGCACCTTCATTCGCGCTTGCCGAATGGCCGGCCAAGAAAGCCGGCGGGCCAAGGCAGGATCGTAGGCTTTCCAGCGGCAAGGCTGGATCCTTGCAAACAAGGTCGACAATCCGGAAAAAATAATCTGCCAATCGATCTAGAGTCGTTCTGTCGAAAATGCCCGCGTCACCTTGAAGGCTGAACCAGCTCGCTTCCTCGGTCATAAAAACTGTCGGCATAAGGTCAAAGGCACAGCCGCGTTGTGACAGATGCAGTATCTGCAGATCGCTCGTCGATCGCCCTCGGGCTGGTGATCGAATGTCGTTCCACATGAACAGGGTCTGGAACAGCGGCGCGACATTGGCCTGCGTTTTGACGTGTGCAGCCCGAAGAATGGCATCGAGAGGATGGTCGGCGTGGTCCATCGCTTCCGCCGTACGCGCTCGAACTGCCCTGATGACGTCCGCAGCCGTTGAGAATTCCGGGAACTCAATTCGAATTGGGACGACATTGGCGAGGTATCCCACCACCTTTCTCAGCGACGATTTGGTTCTCAACGATACGGGCGTGCCCACGACGATCGAGCCGCTGTCATCGTGGATGGAAAGGAGAAGGAAGAACGCTGCCAGATAGATCGTAAACTCCGTCGCGCCGATTTCGCGCGCGAGGCGACCAACCTGCGCCGCTGTTTCCGGCGCGATATCGCGCCGGACCGAGATACCGCGGCGTGCGCGGCGGACCGGACGAGGGCGATCGAGCGGTAGGCCCGTCTCCTCCGGCGCGCCTTGAAGCGATACACGCCAAAAATCCGCGCTACGCTCCCCATTCTGTCCCCGCCGAGCAAGAATATCATGGGCCAAGAATTCCTGAAGGCTGCTCAGGTCGCTATTGCGCAGGCCACCTTTACTATCCGCGACAATATCTTCGAACACAATATGGAGTGAAGCAAGATCTGCTACCGTGTGGTTTGCGATGATTGCCAATACCGGCGGAAGGCCTTCCCGATCATAAACTCTGATGCGTATTAGCGCCTCACCCAATATCTCAAATGGCCTGTCGGCTAGATCTTGCGCATCTTTGACAATATACTCTACCGACGGAGAAGAAACTTCCACTGTCTGAATTTTAATATCCTCTATTGAACCACCAATTTGGAAAAAAGCACCATTTTCCTGTTCAATTCTCATGAGCAGGGCGGGCCGTGATGCGATGGCCTGCACCAATCGCGGCATGAGCTGGTGACAGTTGGCGAAACCCTTTAACTCGAAAACCGCTAGAAGGTTATGGGAAACATCCGCCGGATCCTGAATCGCTTTAAGTACGATAGCCTTTTGGCCGCTACTGATCGGCAATCGAATATTGTCCACCACTGCGCTCCTAAAATGAAAAATAGCTTATGCCGAAAAAAAGGTGCGTGTCTAGTTATATGACAAATATAACTGACGACATTAAATAGATATACAGGACATTCACGGCAAAAACCATGGCCCCCATCGCGTTACTATGCGCAATACCCTTGATGTTCTCCCTACGTATACATGAACTCTCTTGCCACCGTAGGCCTTCCAAACCGCCGATGCTACCTCGACTGCCGATGAGATTTCAAGACCTGCCTTCACTACACTCTCGCGGGTTGTGCGATTGGTACCGGCATTTACGTTCGAAAGCATTTCCGTATCGACAAACCCGGGAATGATCGACCTTACCTTTATGTCAAATTCGCGCCATTCTCTTTCAAGCGATTCAGTCAGTGCACGGATAGCAAATTTAGAAGCACTATAAGGTGCCATCTGCGCCGGCGCGAATATCCCGGCAACCGAACAAGTATTGATCAGTGCGGCTTTTGACGTGGCTCGCAGGTAAGGGAAGGCCGCTTGTGCGCCCCAGAAAAAGCCTTTCAAATTGACGTCGATTACCCGTTCGACCATTTCCGCAGATGTCTCATGCAGATATTGCCGATGGCCGATACCTGCATTATTCAGCACAATGTTGAGCTTCGCTTGGCTTTCGATTGTAAAATCAGCCAGCGCCGCAATCCAGCTATCCCGATCACGGACGTCGAAGAGATAAACAGCGTGTCTTTCCGGCGAGGCGAGAAGACTGAGAGTTTCGCGAAGCCCCGACTCATCGACATCAGCCAGGCCAACACGCCATCCCCGCGCGGCGAATAGTTCAGCCGTTGCACGACCAATTCCCGACCCAGCGCCGGTTATGAAAATCGTTTCTCGCATTTTGATCGCCCTACCTGTTTGTCTCGCGACCTCCAAATCCGCCGTTCCCATTGCCGGCCCATGGGTGGTCATTTACACCCCTTTCTGGCAAGCGATCTTCGAAAACTGCGCCTGTTCTTGAGCGCGACCCCGGTCTTGGTACATGTCAGGAGATATCTCGCCTTCATAAAGCAGTTTAGGCGCCCTCCCCTGTGAGCACCCTGCAAATGCTGGACATCCCGGCCGAGCAACTTTTCGTTAACCCGCAATGTCTGACACCGAGGCCAAGCACTTGGAGTCCGGATCCCGGCCCGGCGTCCTGTCGTTGCCGTCAAACTCGAGGATCAAATCGCGGTCGTCCTTGTTCCACGGATGGAAGCCTGGCAGGCAGAAGGCGAGAAGGGGAACGATAGCCTTGCGCTGTACGCCAGGGTTGACGAAAAGATACCAAAGGAGCTTAGCGTGCGCCCTAACCCCCGTAATTCCATCTTGCGCAAGAAGCCAAGTGATCGCCCGGTATCGATTTTTCCAGAAACTGAGCGACACAAAAATCATGGAAATCGCTCGATAACTCCACCGCCTGACACCAGACCAATTTCGCGTAGCGTGCAACCAGACGTCATAAGCGACGCCTTTGTGCTCGATCTCTTCCATGGCGTGCCAACACCAAAGGGCAACCTGGTCGATTTCGAATCGTTCTTTGACAAGGCGATCGTCGGTTAAAAACTGAGCAGCAAGTACAGCGGTATAATGCTCCAACACCGTCGTAACGGTCAGCCGAATCATCGCCGACATACCGCGCAGAGAACTTAGCGCACCGATCACTTGCTCCTCCAAACGGGAAACGTCGTAGTTGAAGGACGCAATGTTCCGATTAAGAGCTGCATGCTCGCGACTATGAATGGCTTCCTGACGGACGAAAGCCTTGACCTCTCGCGCCAATTTCTCGGGAAGGGAGCTTCGAAACGCCCCGACAGATTCAATGAAAAACGCTTCACCATAGGGAAGGGTTACCGAAAGGGCGTTGTAGAAAGCGGTTGCCACCGGATTGTTCGCCAACCAAAAGCGCTTTTGCGTACCACCCCTAAAAAATCGGCGATCTCGCGGAGTAATCACAAGATCATCCGGCGCCTTAGACACTGCAAACATCACGAGACCACTTCCAATTTCCGTGCTGAACGACTACACTATAGCCACAGCGATAACAAGCAAAACTATCACCCATTGAAGTTAAACGAGGTGAGCAGTCGTCAGAAAAAGTTCGGTGCCACGGTATGCGTTGACGGAAACATCAAGAGCACAGGCACGGTATTCGTTTGACGTCTCCGCCTTAGCTGCAGCAAAATTCAACTCGCGCTCGCGGCGCACACCCCAATACTGCAAAATGCTCCCACGCAAAGAGCTGCACCGGCATAGCAGCTTGCCCTGACAACCTTTATAGACTAAGCCCTAAAGAGTGGCAGTGAAATGTGGGTAGCGCAACTTGATAGTGCGGATAATTTGTCATCAGACCTTCATATCTTCTGCATTGAAATAAAATGCTTATCGAATCGGAGGTAATATAGATGAGTGACCTTGCAGAGAGCGGAACACAGAAGCGGTCGCATAACCTTGATCGAATGACACTGCGTGATTTGACGGTCTGCTATCTTGGTCACTATACGATTATTGTGAATTTAGCACTATTTACCGTATCCCTCGCGATCTATGCGATACGCCCCGCGCCACTCGTTCGATCGATTGAATGCATAGCGATAGCCTGGATGGCCTTTCATACGAGTTGGTATCTTCTGCATCGCTTTGTCATGCACAGTAGTTGGATGTTCAAATTTCGTTTCTCCGCGGCCGTTTGGAAGCGCATACATTACGATCATCATACTGATCCCAATCGCCTTGAGCGACTATTTGGGAGGCTCAGGCACACGCTGCCGTCTTTGGTAATCGGCACGATTCCGATCGGTTATCTTATTGGAGATATTGGCGGTGGCGCGCTGTGCTTCGCTACAGGATTGTTGGTGAGTTCCTACAATTCGTTCTTGCACTGTATCCAACATCTGCCATTTACTCCGAAGAGTAAGTACATTCAGAGACTTAAGCGTCGACATCTATTACATCATTATCATAATGAAAATGGTAATTTTGGTAATGGTAATGCGTTTTGGGATCGCATGTGTGGTTCCCTGTACGAGACTTCTGGCGCGCGTGCCAGATCAACGACTGTCGCCAATCTAGGCTACACCGAGGATGTCTCTCGAAGCTACCCGCATGTTCGCAGACTTTCAGAACAAAGTCGTTAGGCGGCTCGCAAGGCTTGACCTTGATTTTTTTCGCCGAGCGATATGGCGGTACAGGTCTCGGTACCCATGGTGGAGGTGCCCGGTGCGGCGTCGAAACGAGTGGCAGGTCAAAGGAATTAGGCGTACTCCTCTGTTAGGCGAAGACAGTGATTTCTAGCGCGTAGACTCATTACGCGGCGCACCAGTGTCGGACGCAGATGAGTTTGATGGCGGCGAGGAAGTTGGCCGGGTCTTTGTCATAGCGTGTCGCGATGCCACGGAACTGCTTGATCCGGTTGAAGAAGCGTTCGACGAGGTTCCGCTGTTTATAGAGCCACGCCGAGAAGGCGAAGCACTGCTTGCGGTTGGATCGATTGGGGATGTTGGCCCAGACATTCCTGGCTGCGGCCGCTTCGCGGATGGCGTTGCTGTCATACCCCTTGTCCCCCAGCAGGGTTGCGCCTTCGGGAATGGCCTCGATCAGCGCCTCGGCCTCGCAGGCATCGTGGACCTGCCCGCCGGTCAGTCTCAGGCTGACAGGGCGTCCGTCAGCGTCGACAAGAGCGTGGAGTTTGCTGGTGAGGCCGCCCCGGGAACGTCCCATGCCACGATCGCAACCTCCCCCTTTTTACCCGTCGCACCGTTCTGGTGGACGCGTATGAAGGTGGAATCAATCATCACCAATTCGCCATTGAAACCAGCGGAAACCGCTGCCAGAAGCCGGTCCCACACCCCAGCCTTGCGCCAGCGGACGAACCGGTTGTAGCAGGTCGTCGGTGGCCCGTAGCGTTCCGGGACTTCTGCCCATGTCGCACCCGAACGGAAGCGCCACAGAATCCCGTTGAGAACCCGCCGATCATCCACCCGGGGAACCCCGCGCGGCTTGTTGGGCAGCAAGGGCTCAATGATCGCCCATTCCCGATCTGTCAGTTCATACCGTCGCCGTGCCATCCAGCCCTCCAAAGTTTGAAGGCTCTGAATCATGCAAACTGCCAATCCTCAAGAAATTTTATGGGTTTACGCGCTAGTATTCACACGGCTCGCTTCCTATATGCGACGCGATTGCAGTGGCCATCTGGTCCAAAGTTCTAAATACGGTACTTGCTTATGGCGCCTTAAGAATCGGAGCCGTCATCGCGACAGGAGAGCCCAGCTGGATCATCGGTACTGATGATCATCGCATTTCGCATCCGGGAGCGCTCATCGTCAGAGAGGCAGCCCATCGATTGGGCAATTTCGAGCGAGTGCTTTATTTCCGGCCTGCACAGCCTCTCGATAAATCAACCATCTCAGACGCTGATAGGGTTAGGCTTGCTGTTTCGGAATTGCCGAATGTATTACCACACCCGGTAGAACTTACCAGCTATGTGCTCGATAGGCTCACCATTCCAGCATCCGTTGAGTTGACATCATTGGTGAGGAAAAGATGTCCCGTCCAAACCGGCGCACCATGTGACCAGCAACGCTCAGCGCGTAACGCCTTTGTCTCCAGGCAGTCGGACTATGATAGACTCCGACCGCTGTCCAGAAATCGCCCGTGGTCCTGAGCGCCGACAGGAATATCCACCGCGCGGCTCCGGCGTTGAAACAGGCGTCATGCATCAGCCAGTTACGAACTTCGGATTGCGAGCGGCCTACCAGCGTTGCGATCTTCGGCACCCACCAGCTGTTGATCTGCAGCGGCCCGAGATCGTGCGAGCCGTTGGTATTGCGTACCTCCGCACCAATCCACCCCCCTTCCTGGTCGCGCAAACCCCACAGCGTCTTTTCGAGCCAGGGCTTACCCCCCGCCGCCTGCCGAATACATTGGGCGATCCGCCCTTCCCCCTCTCGCGTACTGCGGGCCTGGGCCGGAACCGTGGTAAGCAAAGCGAGGCCCGCACAGACTGGCAATGCCAGATGGGCGACACTGGAGTAAGAACAGGCAAAGCTGTTGAAGCGGGTCATAATGATCATCCTTGGCCAAGGTCTTCCGATCATCGATCGATGCCATGATTGGGCTGGGGTTGAGATTGCGGCTGGGGCTGATGATCCGGCGGGCGTTGCACAGGTTCATGCCGCGCACCTGCTCGTGACGTGCGGACAGAATCCGGATCGGGTCTTGCGCTACGATCAAACGCGGATTGCAGGATGCGGTCCAATATGTCGCCAATCCCGCGCGCACTATCGGCCAGCCGCTCTCCCAGACCCTCAGGTGAGCGGCCACGATCAAATTGGCGCTCAAGGGCTCCGTCTCGTCGCTCCCGGCGCATACGCAGCTGCTCGCCCCGAGCCTGCGCTAGGCTTGTCGCGTGACGATCAGCATAGCTGCGCGCAGAATCCTTCTGGAGCCGCCCCAGCCCTTCGAGCGCTGAGGTTTTCTCGCCCGATCGCTGTTCCAGCTTTTCGACGAGGCGCTTCTCGTCCTCGGTCCAGAGCTTCACCCCAAGCCGGGCGCGGGTGATCGCGGTGTAGAAATTCTGGCCATTGACGAGGGGGGAACTGACCGGGGCCAGCACATAAACGCGGGCATAGGTCTTCGACTGCGCCGAATAGACGGTTTCGGCATAACCATGATCCCAGGTCTTGTGCTCGGACAGGTCGACGGTCTGGACCCGCTCACCCCGATCCCAGCGGATCGTTGCCTGCGTGCCCTCCAGTCTTTCTACCGTCCCCCGTTCGGCATTCTTGAGATCCAGCTCTTTATTAGCCAGTCGCCACTGGATGCGGTCGCCCTCTGCCAGATCGCGCTCCTCGCGATTGAACACGTTGATCTGTCGCGCCTGCCCCAATCTTGGATCCCAGCGAACCGTGTGGCCATGCTCGTCGACAAGGCGAACGACCTGGCGGCCATTGGCCTCGCGCCCGACGCCGACGACGCGATACTCGGTATCACGGGCGAGACCGGCACCGGCCACATCACGCGCGAAGGTCACGACCTGACCGCCAGAATAAAAGCGGGCAAAATGCTTCTCCTGATCGGAGAGTCCCGCCGGCGTGAGGATGGCAAGCCTCGTGTCCTCGGCGGCGATCGCGCTTTCCGATTTGAGCGTCTCGCGGATCTTCGTGTTGACGATCAGCCGCGTGGCGTTTTCCAGGACGAGGATGTTGGTGGTAGCGCGGGTCTCGGGCTTAAGCCGGGTCCACTCCCCAACCAGTCCCTTGGCCAGAGTTTCCGCGTCGGCGCCGCTCACCACCTTGTCGAGCTTGGCGAGCGAGCCCGCATAGTCACCCGAGCGTGCCGCGGTAACCGCCGCCTTCATCGCGCGGGTTTCCTGACGCATGGATTCGGTGAGCTCGGCGGTTGGGAATCCCAGGCGCTGAAGCAGCCAGAAGGGTTTGCCCTGCTCGATCGCACCAGTCTGCCTGTTGTCGCCGAGCAGGATCAGGCGCGCGCCCGTCACGCGGCTAATCTCAAGCATGCGTAGAGCCTGCCGGTTGCCCAATTGCCCAGCCTCGTCGAGCACCAGAATATGGGCATCGCTGAGGCCATGCCCGCCGCCCGCCAGCAGGCTGGCGACCGTGCGCGATTCCACGCCCGCACTTGCCCCAAGATTGGCGGCGGCGGATGATGTGGGGGCGAGCGCGATGAGCTGCGTACCCGGTTCGGCCGATGCCTTGAGCGTCTGCACCAGCATCGACTTGCCCGCTCCTGCAACGCCATGCAGTCCGATCACCCGGTCATGCGAAACCCCGAGTGTCACCACCGCCCGCTCCTGCGCGGGGGTGAGCCCGGCATTGTCCAGCACGGCGAGCAGCCGGTCGGAGGATACGATCGGCCGCGCATCGTCGAGCGCCAAAGCGAGCTCGCGGACCAGCGCCTGTTCGAGCCGGGCGCTACGCCGTGTCACGCGCCCCCGCGTCAATATCTGATCGCCGGTTGCCTCACGCGTCGCGAGCAGCTTGCGCCGTTCTTCTTGGGCACCGATCAGCGGACGAATGTCGGAGAACCGCACTTCCCCGACATGGCTTGCCAGTGCATGACGATAGAGGGTGCCGAGGTTCGTTACCGCCTCGCGGGTTTCGGCCTGACGGATGCCAAACAGCGCGGCACGGCTGGCGGTCAGGGGATCCGGCTCCACGCCCTGCCCATCCCGCTCGGCCGCCCCGGCCTGTACCTTCGCGATCTCGTCGGCATAAGGTCTGGCCCGCTCGGTCCATTGCCAACGAAGCTCATCAAGGCCGGTCTTGGCTTTGGGTCCGCGGGTCTGGTAGAAGGAGGCGCGCCGGGCGGCCTGCCCGCTCAGCCCATGCTCGCTGGCATGCGCGTTGATCTGCTCGGCGCGCTGCGATGTTGCGCGGATGAAATCCTTGGGCACGCCCGCGATCTCGAACAGCCCCCTCCTGGGGTCGAACTCGATCTCGAAGCCTTGTTCCCGAAGCCCAAGGGCAAGTTCGTTGCGGTAGATCTGCCCTGCGACCATCTGCTCGGCATACATGGCGCGGGTCTCAAGGCTGGCTATCGGTGCGCCCTCCTCCCGGTTGGTCATGTTGAGGACGACGACATGGGTGTGGAGATGCGGATCGAGCTCGCGACTGGCATGCTCGGTAAAGCGCGCGAACAGCAATCGCCCGGTAGTCTCATGGACGACGTCGCCATCCTCGCGGCGGCGCAGCGCGGCATGTTCCTCGAGGTAGGATAGTGCCGTGGTGACGGCCTGTTCATGCGCGGCAATGATCCGCTCATTGCCTGCCACCAGCGCCATGATCGACACAGACTTTGGCGCGTTGACCGCAAAATCCCAACCGGGATGATGTTGGAACTCGCCGCCAATGCGGTGACGGCCAAGCTGCTGACCCGCAACACGACCGGCGAGCAATTCCTCGAACACATGGGGCTCGACCCTGCCGATCAGCCCCAGCTCAGGAGCAAGTTTCCCGCCCCATTCGCTGGGCTCCTCGCCGCCCTTGGTGTAATAATCGCCCACCGTATAATAGCGGGCGATATTACCCGACGTGCCCTTCAGGCGGCGAGGATGGATCATGCCGGTTTTGCCTTACGGGCCGGACCATTCTCGCGGTCGTAGACGTCGATCTCGATGCGCTGGTCCCCGCGGCGCGGCGCCAACGTGAAGTCCTGAACGGGTTTCGGCGGATCGGCGGGTGCAGTAGGCGACGATGTGACAGGCGGGGCTTCCGGGTCGGAGGCAGGCTTCCGGTCACCATCGCCTGCATCTTCCGGTGATGATGCAAACAATTCGGTCTGAGGTAGGTGCCTCGCTATATTCTGGGGTGGTTTTGCTCCCCTCTTCGGCCGCGTTACTTTTGCTTTCTGGGCCGGTTCCGTATCCGTCTCCCCATGGATGGCGGCAATGATCGCCTGGCCTTGGGCGTCGCGCAGCGGCGGGGTATCGCGCTCGATAAACCCTTCGGCAACGGTCCGCACGGTGTTGAACTTGTCCTCGAACCGCACAACGGGCAGATTACGCCCGAACCTGAGATAGCCGCAGAAATTGGGAAGGTTGTTGACCTCTGTGTGCATCACCAGTGGCCGCGTCACCTGCATGCGCGACAGGTTGACCCCATCGCGCATGTCGTTGACGCCGTAGGACATACCCTCATTGGCCTCGACCTGCTCGACCTGGCCCAAATTCTCCGAAACGTGCTTGGCGGTGGGGGTGTCGTTGGCGCGTAGGGCCACCCAGGTCGAGCAATAGCCGGTAATCGCCGCGGCATCCTGAATGCCGTAGGTCGCTTCCAGTTGCGGGTAGGACTGAAACCCCAATATCCCGCAGCCGCCATATTTGCGGGCGCGGGCGAGGAAGTCGGAGAGTGACGGCAGTTTTTGAAGCGTCGGCAGCTCGTCGATAACGCAATAGAGGCGGCGTTTGCGATCAGGCGTCAGACTCATGATCGCCGAGATGGCAATGTCGAGCCAGACCGTAATCAGGGGGCGCAGCGAGGGAAGCTGGTCAGCTTTGACGGTGATGAACAACCAGTTGTCGCCTTCCTCGTTCTGCACCCATTCGCGGATCGAAAGACCTTTGCGCGCGTCGTCCAGATAAGAGAAGCTGCGCATCACCGAGGCGAGTTCAGCCTGGATGCCGGCAGAAGTCCGCTCTCCCTCGAGACTGATGAAGGCGGCGGCATCGGTTCCGGCGACAAAGGCGGCAAGGTCCTTGAGCTTCGAACGGAGCAACCGGTCGAGCAGAACCGAGACCAGCATCTCACCCTCGCGCGCAAGCTTCCTCAGCACGGCGACCAATGTGCCACGCGACGCCTTGGCCCAGAAGGGGTCGCCATGCTTTTCGGGGATCGTCGATTCCGCGATCTGGTCGTAATGATAGTCGCGCGGAACATCGCCCCAGGGCGACCATTTGGCGGTGCGCATGTCGAGCGGGTTGAGGATGATATCCTTGCCCGGTCGGTAGAACTTCTCGACGAAGGTGCCGGCAGTGTCATAGACGATCGCCCGCTTGTGCTCCTTGCGGATGCCTTCGAGCATCTTGACCAGAAGGTTGGTCTTGCCGGTGCCGGGTGCACCGCACAGGAGAATATGTTCGGGCTCGAAGGCGTCAGGGACAGGGACGCCGCCGATGGCGAAGCTCCCCTTTTTCTCTCCCCGCAGCGCACGCTTGACCTGACGCACAGTGCCAAAATGCGCGCCGCGAATATATTCGTTGGAGCCAAGTCCCTTGCCTGTCCTGGTGAAGCTGAACCAGGCGATGCCAAGTGCCGCCAGCGCGAATACGCCCGAGAGCAGCGCGCCATGGATCAGGTACAGTTCGAAACTGTGCAGGGTCTTTTTGGCGAGCTGCGATGCGAGCAGCCAGTCGGCCGAGGTCCAGTATTGCTGCCCGGCCGGGGTTCTGAACAGCACCGGATCGTTGGTGCCCGGCGCGGCATCCGCCTTGAAGCTAGCTTCGACCAGTTTGGTGAGGACGAAGCGTTCATAAACACTTGATTTTTCGAGGGCATACCAAAGGGTGCCCATCACCCAGAGCGCCAGCCCCGCAGTGACGGTCTGGAAGAAGACCTGGGTGGTCATGCGGACATTGTGGACGATCGACTGGCCGCCGCGGGTCCAGCTCCCGATCGTGTCGTTGCGGAAGATACTCATGAGCGTGACTCCTGACAGTTGCGGGGGTGGAATGGCGGCCTGTCCGATATGTGCGGCACGCTGGCGTTGGGGCCGGACAATGTGTTCACCGGTCCTGCTCCGGATCGAGCAGGCCGCGTTCGCGCAAGACAGCTTTGGCATCCAGCATGGCGCGTTCGAGCAGTTTGGGAGACTGCTCGCCGATCGATGTCGCGAGCAGGGTCAGGATCTGAATGGCGATCCCGAGCATCTCATCCTGGGACGAATAGATGTAGCGGCCGCGGCTATCGGCGGCCTGAACCAGGACCGAGCGCACGAAATCGGAAAGGGAGAGATTGCTGCCCAGCGCGCGGCGCTGAAGGCGTTGGTATAGGGTGTCGTCCACCCGGACACTCACTCTGCGCATGTCGCAGCTCCAAGTTGGAGCCCGACGACAGAGTGTCATGAAGCAACGCTCTTATATAGCAAACGTCAAAGAAACTCAAGGAAATTGGCCGTCTTCCATGGCACCCATGCCGAAATGGCGGAAATCTGGCCCTCCACGACGGCTAAATTGATCATGGGAAGCCATGGGTGCCAGAGCCCGTGTCCGGCGGGTGACATGGCACCCGGCACAACCCCATGTTTTACAGCGGTTTATCGCCGCAGCACCCGTGCGTACGGTGCATTACAATACGGCCACGGCCGTGCGTCCTTGTCTCGCAGCGACTTGCTCGCTGCGTCGCCTCGTCCCGGAAGGGGCGCGGCTCCCCCAAAGGGGTCTTGTCCTCCCGCCGGCGGCACGCCGGCAGGCAATCCTGCCAAGCAAAAGGGGGAACCGATACTATCATGTGCTTTCCTCGATCCGGGGGATTGCAGACGCCGGTCTGGTGTCCAATATTGGGGACGGCGGGCAGACCATCTCGAAGGATGATCGACATGCCCAAGATGACCGACAGAGAACGTCTCGCCGACCTCGAAGCGCGCCAGCGCAAGATGGTCGAGGAGGTCGAAAAAACCCGCCGCGCATTGCGCGGTAAATATGCCAATATCGTTCCCGAACTTCCCGTCGAGCAACTGACCGAACGCGAATTTCGTGATCTGCTTACCGCCGCGATCCGGGTAGGCGGCGCAGCCGCCATCGCCGCTCTCAAACCCCTGCCTGACGCGAGCGCCACACCTCGATCCATTCCTACGACCAATCCAAAACCACCCGCGAAGCGGATCCCTGCGACGAGCACGGCGTAGCCGCGCACAGGAGGCCGGAGCCGCTCTTGCGGCTTCGCATCGCTGCCGCGACGGACCCGGGCCAAAGGTCCGGGCTCCCGAGCGGAGGCGACATCAACGCCAGCAAAAAAGGGACCGGCCGGACGAATGCCCGACCGATCCCTTAGCGCTTCCTCACGCCGCCACTTGCGCTGTCCGCTGGTTTTTCAGGGCGAAGAAATGTGCAGGCACACCCTTCGCCCTCACCTCGCGGGCAAGGTGCGACTGGAGCCCCGACCCCTCGCACACGATCGCTTCGACCGGGCGCAGGTTCAGCAACTGTTCGTTCCGCGCGAACCCTGCCCGCTTGCCCAATCTCCGGTCGAGGGTGAAGGCGATGAGCATGGTCCCACTACTGGCCGCCCAGGCTGCCGCAATCGCGTCGCACCCCTTGTCCTGCGCGGTCGTCGCCAGCACCATCCCCGGAATGCGCGCCTTCACCGCATCGAGCGTGTCCGTCAGCAGGGCATGATCCTCCCAGACCTGCCCACCGGAGAAGATCACCACAGGTCCCTGCGGGCTGTGCGCTTCGGCCCGGCGCATCTTGCGTGCCGCGAGGAAGTCGGTTGCGGCAATCACCGAGGCAGTGCGCCTGGAAGAGACCAGCGACCCCTTCGGGCTCGACCATGGCCGCCCCGTCTCGGCAAGGTAGGTGCTTGCGGCATAGTCGCGCATGCAGGCGACCGCTTCGCGCGCTTCGTCGAGCGACCGGCAGAGGAGCTGGGCTTCCTCCAGTTCGGCCATCATGATCTCGCTGCCGTCGGCACCATGGACCAGTTCCTTGATCTTGACCGCGGCCCGGTCGGCTTCCCCATCGAGCTGGCCCGCGACCTTGTGGAAGCTGTGAACGATCCCCCAGGCAAGCCGCGCCGCCACGCACTCCATACGGGTATCGCGCAGCACGTCGAACATCGTGCGCACCAGCATCTCGGTCGCAAGCTGGGCTTCTGTGGCGTCTGGCATATCGGCGGTGAGTTCCTCCTCACCGAACCCGATGCGGCTGATGTCCTGCCCTGTTTCGAAGGCGGTATGGAAGCTGTCGCTGGTCGTCATCGTCTCTGCGGCGATGAGGTCGGCGATTTCGGCGAAGTCACGGATCGTGCGGGTTACCTTGGTCATGTTTGCCTCCTTGAATGGATTGAAAAGAGGCAATTTCAAAGGCACGGGCTGTGAGCATCGGGGTCAAGGATCGCGAAGCGACCGCGTTAGCGGCGATGGGGGTCACGATTTTCTTTGGCGCTGCACAAGGCTGAAAGAGGAGCACTGCCGCGGCTGCGCCAAGGAAAATGGTGGGGCCCCGTCGTCCTTGAGGCCGGTGCTGTCCCCGTGCCACACTTGGACTTGTTGTAGAGTATATTATACACCACCCTCGCCCCACGCGCCTCGCCAAAAAACCTAGGGGACAGCGCGGGCTCTATGCCCGTGTTGGCCCTGTCTGCAGGGCGAACCGAGGATGGTCAGGCATAAAAAAGCGGCCTCGCATTGGCGGGACCGCTCGTTATTTTGCATCTGTGAAGAGAATTTCTGCTGTCGTCCGCGACCGCTCAGAGGGCGGCATCAATGTCGGTCTGGGGAAAATCGTCGCCGACGAACAGCAACGAACAGCCATGTTCCTTTGCCACCTCATAGGCGAAACAATCACCATAATTGAGGCCGGCGGCATGCACACCCTTGCCCCAGCGGGCATAGGCATCTGCCACCCGCCGCGCTGAAGCCGGTGTCACGGATATGATTTCCAGCCCCAGACCCTCGATCAGTCTGGACGCTTCCTCGGCTACATTGCGGCGTCCGGCAACGATGAGCGTTTCCGCAAGTGTTCCCGCCGAGATGATGATCTCTTCCTCCCCCTCCATCGCCGCGATGCAGGCTTCCGCGGAGGGTTCACCCAGAAGGATCGCCATGATCGCCGAAGTATCGATGGCGATCATCCCGGCAGGCCTTCGTCACCATAGAGGAAGTCCTGACTATGGGCGGCATCGGCTCCCGCACGCGCCTTGGCGACAGCGGCCCTGCGAACCCCCTCCATCAGCGCCCTGCGGGACGCCCGGTCCTGTACGGGTTTCACCGGGACCAGACGCACGGCCGCATGACCATGCCGGGTCAGGACCACCTCATCGCCCGCCTCGGCCCGGCGAACCAGCTCGGTGAGCTGCCCCTTTGCTTCGGAAACGGAAATATGCATGCGGACCTCCTCAGATGGATGAAAACTACCACAGATAATATATAGACTATTTAATAGTCCAAATCAACCTCTCCCATGGCCGAGGAAATGACAGAGCGGGCAATGCCCGCCCTGTCCCGATCAAGCGATGCTCATGCCCGCATCCGGCGCACCGCGCTGTCGGCCACCTGATCCACCTTGCGAAAGGCATGAATCGGAATACCTGCCTGCCGCAGCGTCTGGTAGAGATTGGCCTGAAGCCCCGAGCCTTCACACAGCAGTGCTTCCACCGGTTTCAGTTCGGCGAGCTTGCGGTTGCGGGTGAAGGCGGTCTTGCGGCCGTTGCCGTATAAACCATAAGCAACCAGCGGCACACTGTTTTCGCTCCGCGCCGCCCAGGCGGCAGCGATTGCGTCGGCCCCCTTGCGCTGCCCGGTCGTCACCAGCGTCATATGGGGGATGCGCTGCTTGATCTCGTCGAGCTTCGCCCACAACGCCTCCCAGTCATGCCACCCGGCAGGTCCCGAAAACACCACGATCGGTCCGCGCGGCATATGCTTCTCGCGGGTCGCCAGTTCTCGTGCCCGCAGGAAATCGAGCGCGGCAATCTGGCTGGCCGTGGAGGCCGAGGAGGCCTTGCTGCCGCGCGCCGGTGACCATGGCCATCCCGACTGCGCCCGGTACATTTCTGCGGCATAATCGCGCATGCATTCGATCGCTTCGCGCTGTTCGGCGAAGGACTGGCAAAGGAGCTGCTTCTCCTCCAGTTCATTGTTGTAGATCTCACTCATGTCAGGATTGCGCGCGAGATCGCCGACTTCGGCAGCGAGCGAGTCTTCTCGCCGTTCAAGCTTGCCCGCGACGAAATGGAAGCTGTTGACGAACCCCCAAGCAATCTCGGCCGCCAGTGGTTCCAGCCTTGTGCCGGAGAACAGGTCGAAAATGGTGGCGACAATACCCCCACATTCGGCCTGAGCCGCGAAGGGTTCGGGCATTTCATGCTCGCCAGGTTGCTCGCCCGGTTCGATAATCGAAAGGCCCAGTGGATCACCGAACGCCGCCTGAAATTCCGGGGTGGCGGTCATTTCGGCATAAAGTTCCTTGAGGTCGGGAAAGCTGCTGACGCTGCGCGGTGCGGGAGAAGTGGTCATGATAACGGGCTCCTTGATCGATAGGTGAAGACAGAGGAAAACGAAAAGGGCCGGAGGCACTGATGCACCCCCGGCCCTTCGTCAGGTGCCGCTCAGGTCAGAACGGCAGGTCCTCGCCATCGTCAGCGCCTGCACCCATCAGCGCACCATCGTTGCCCGCGGTGCTTTCACCGAAGCCACCCTCGGACCGCTGGTCGTAGGAGCGCTGCGACGTGCCGAAGCCGCCACCGAACTCGGCGCGCACCGTTTCACGCCGCCAGGCGATGGTGAAGCCGCCATCCTCGGTCGGGAACAGCGCGACGGGCAGCGGCTCGGGCAGGCCCGGATCGTCAACCGATCCTGCAAGGAACGCCTCGCCGGTCTTCTTCGAGAAAGCCTCCCACAGCGCCCCGATCTGCACCCAGCGCCGGGCGACATTGAGCGCGAGGATTTCATAGACCGGCGCGCGATCGCTCGTGCTGTCGACCTTGCGCAGACCGATCCGTGGCAGATCGATGGTGCGCGTTGCAATGGAACCGGTCAGACGGCCATTCACATTCCGGATTTCACCAATGTTCATGATCTTAACTCCTTTAAGATGTCGCTCTCGAAACCATTTTCTTCGCGACACCCTCTTCAAACCCTCCTCTTCTCTGGGAACCCGACCTCGCCGCCGAGCCGATGTCCGGGATCGCAGCGCCCCCTCGCCGCGCGCGCAATCCCCATGCTCGAGCACTCGCCCCAATGGCGCGCAACCCTTTCCCCGCCCCGCGCAACACGGCCGGGTCCTCCACCAATTTCTCAAGGAAAATGGAACGCATCGCCCCGTGCCACGACAGGGATATAAGTCCCGCAAGGGATCGAAACCCGCGCAGCGGGGCTTGAGGCGCAGCTCGTCAGTCCGGTGCCCGCGAAGCGGGCAGCCGCCCTCGCTCTCAATCCACGGATCAATCACAGGTCTGCGACTACACACACGGGGTCAGGCAGAATCTCGACCCTCAAGGGTGGAGCCAGCTGCGACCGGTTCAATGGAGTATGACCGAAGGAAATGGCCAGAGGAACGCAGCAATGCTGCAGACGATTCCCTGGCGTGCAGCGCATGGCGCGAGACTCTTGCAGGGCGGAAAGCATGGCGCAGTTTTGGATATATTTTCCGCGCGAAACGCCCCGTTTAATAAGACGATCTTGCCAGAGAATATAATTAAGGACTCAAGTTCCGTCAGGGGAAAACCCCGCCCAGCGGGGATCGAGACGCGGCCCGCCAGCCCGATGCCTGAACCCCTATAATATTGGCTATGGATGGCTCGCCCGGGAACGCAGTAACAAGCCGGAGGTCATCGACCCGCGAGCACGTCGAGGCCAAGTTCGCGCCGCAGTTTGCGGGATAGTCCTCCGGCCACCAGTTGGTGGGAGGTAGCGAGATAATCGCGCAGTTGCTCGTCATTCAGCCCTGGAAGACCATGACGCTGGATCCATTTCATCCCGCGCGAGGCGAGATAGGGGGCAGGCCGCAGCCCCGGCATATCACGCAGCATTTCAAAGGCGATCTCCGACGTTTTGAAGGTGATCCCCGGCACCTTGTCCTTGCTCCAGCCGCATATGGCGAAGACCTTGCCGCCTACCTTCCAGACATCGGCGCCGCCCCATTGCATAACATGGGTTGTGGCCAGAAGGCTGGAGCAGAAAGCGTTGAACGCCTCACGGGTCATGAGGGCGGTGTGAAGGCGGCGCGGGCAGCGGCAACTTCCGGGCGGATTACGCAACTCTCGGCATGATCATTCACCAGTCCCATCGCCTGCATGAAGGCATAGACGGTGGTAGGGCCGACAAAGCGCCAGCCGCGCTTCTTCAGTTCCTTCGACAACGCCTCCGAACTGGCGGTGGTCGAGACGCTCTGCGGCGCGACACCATCAGGCAGCGCTCGCTCGAAGCGCCAGAAAAAGGCAGCGAGCGATCCTTCGCTTGTCACCATCTCGACCGCGCGGGACGCATTGTTGATCGTCGCCTCGATTTTGCCACGATGGCGCACGATGCCGGCATCAGCAAGCAGGCGCGCGACATCCGCCTCGCCGAACCCTGCGACAGAATGGAAATCGAAACCTGAAAAGGCGGCACGGAAATTCTCCCGCTTGGCAAGAATGGTGCGCCAGCTAAGGCCGGATTGGAAGCCTTCAAGGCAGATCTTCTCGAACAGGCGCCGGTCATCGGCGACGGGGAAACCCCACTCCCTGTCGTGATAGGCGAGGTAGTCCGGCGTCGCCGCACACCATTTGCAGCGGGGACGACCATCGGGACCGGGCAGAGTGGCGTTCATCGCTTCAGCCTTTCAGAAATTCGGACCGCTCGTCAAATGCCGCCAGCCCGTGCGAATATCAACAGCGCCGACAATCCGCAGCAGCGATCATATCGCTACCGGATGGTGACGACCTCAACCCCCGTCTTTTGGGCGATAGAACTCCATTGCCGGTCCGATGTCCATGCAGGAAGCTTGTCCCTCAAGGCCAGCGCGAGGCAGAACCGATCTCCCAGCGAAAGCCCTGCTTCGGCTGTCAGCGCGCGCAGATGACCCGCGATACGGGACAGATCGGCATCGGCCGGGACAAGTGCGATCGGCAGCGGCCGCAACATGGCGTCGACTGCGTCCATCGGCATGCCATTGTGGATGAAATGGCTCACCACTTCCGCCAAATTGACCACGCTCATCCGCGCCTCGCCAACCGCCTCGGCGACGGCGTCTCCACCCGGCTCCTCGCGGAGCATTGCCAGCAGCGCGGAGGCATCGAGAATGAACGCGCTCACTCCCCGCTGTCCGCGCGCCGCTGTTCCAGAAAGGCATCGACCGAGGCTTCAGGCTGGTCCCCGGTATATTTCCGGGCAAGCGCACGGGCATGCGCCACCGATTGCGCCAGCGTGCGCAGGATCACGCCGTCGGGCGTTTCTTCCACCAACAGTGCGCCTCCGCCCGCAAGGCCAAGACGCTTACGAAGGTCTGCCGGCAAGCTCAGCCTGCCATTGGGGGTTATGGTCACCTGGATCGTCATGCAGAAATCTCCTGAGCAAGCATCATAGCGCATGAGGCATAATTTTGCAATAATGGCACATTTTCAAACTTATGTCATAAACTTCATCATATGACACAAATAGAAGAATGGTGCATACCCTCTCGAAACAGGATTACCGACAGGATTTCCATCAGAGATTGACCGAGCCGAACAGCTTCTCGATCCAATACCGGATACTCAAGCGATCAGAGCGAGGATGCGTTCATCCGGTTGCGGCTGGCGGCTTGTAATCCGAAACGGCTGAGCCGGATCCCCTGTGCAGACGACAAACTGATTGCGACCACTGGTCCGCCGCCGTTGGACGCCAACCCTGTAAGCATTTTCAAAAGTCGAGAGATGCCTGAGTCGGGGCGACAGCGCGAATGACAAGTGGCGGTCAGTCATGATGATCTCCCTGTCGATAGGGGAAATAGGTGGAGTTCGCAGTCTTGGCCCGTTCAAAACACCGGGAGGTGTGACGCCAGCGGCTCGTCCCGGTCGAACAGGACCCAGGAAGCTCCAGTCGAAGTGGCCGCCCGCATTATCGCCCAAAATTCGGGTGAGACGCTGTCCGGTCGCCCGGCAGCGTCCGCACATACTCCGGTGTGAACAAAAAATCCGAACTGGAAGGACTCGATCAGCAGATCGGGATGGCACACGGCGAGGCGCCCATCGGCGTCGCGCGTCGCAGCGAGGATCAGCCTGTCGATCGCCATGCGTTCTTCCTGGGGAATATGCAGTGTCGAACAGACAAGCAGCGATGTCCGGCGCATAATGCGGTTCCTTCCATGGGTGAACGGGAGCAGATAAAAACATATTCTGGCCATCGCGCTTCAGTCGAGCCCGATCCTGGCAGGAGATGTCGCCTGCAACATCCAACGCTCGGCCTTTAACCGGCGAAAAAGATCGGCAGCCGCAGGCATGCGGTTAAGGACAAGACGCACATGCCGCTCGGCGACGACCCGCGTCGGCACCTGGCGCTCTCCCACCGGGAGCGCGGGCCCAAAACGATGCTCGGTTTCATATATGCCAAAGGCATGGTGTCGGAAGAAAACATGTTCAGATCCCGCCGCCCAGTTGCTTGTCGCGAGGAACCATCTGTGGATTGGAAGGAACGCATCCACTGTACCACCGAAATGAAGGGCACTGATGCGCGCGAGTTCCTCAGCGTCGTTCGACCGACCCGTCATCCAATCCGGCCTGTCGAACCCGATCAGCCACTCGGCGGCATTCGGAAGGCGACCGCAGTCCTCCTCGATATGCTGGCGCCCCAGCATAGCGACGGGAACCTCCACGCCGTCGGCATTCCGGATGGTCTCGCCGAACAGTTCCACGGCTTCGATCACTCCCTCGCGATGGTGACGCAGCGCCCTGTGCGTAAAATGGCAATGCGTCGCCTTGCTGGCGTCGAACCAGGCGTGAAGTGCATGATAGTCGGACCAGCAGCCGCCATGGATACGGGCCGAGGAGCGTGCATGATCGAATGGATTCATGGAACCTCTCCAGCTTTGGGTGGGTCAACGTCCGCAATTTCGCACAGGATCATGTCGAGCATGCGGGTGAGACCGGTCATTTCACACCAGTCATCGAATGATGGGGGCGAACTTTTGGGAAGAAGGCTGCGATAGAACGGCCATGCGCGTCTGGCATGGTCAATCGGCAACGCTCCACTGCCCCTTGCATAATCGCCACCGCGCGCCATCTGCTTCCGATAAGCACGAATGGGTGCCGCATGTATCGCATGCCGTCCGGTCTTCAGATCCTCGAGAAATTCTTTTAGTATCTGCCAGAGATGAGGCTCCGGGCGGGCATTCCGGCGCGCCTTGAACTGTCCCATCGTAATAGAAAGCGCCCTGTTGGCATCCTCCTCGATGAGGAGTTCAAGCGTCGCCACCCGCTTGCCTTCCGCCTGCAACGACAGGATCTGCGTTGCTCCTCTGCGGCATTGTTGATAATAGCCGCCCACGCAATGATCGAGCGCGTTGCCCTCCGCCACGAGATCGTCCGCGCCGGTCAACGCCGAGACCAAATGAATGCCATCGGCCGCATTCCACCTGTCGCACAGACCCGGCCAGCCCGGCTGATCGGCCTGCGCTTCGTGCCGGACCGCCGACAAGGTGGCCGCACGGCGATGCCAAAGCTCTACCGCCTCACCGAAGGATTTTACCCCTCGTGATCCGAGCACCGCTTCCCGGATTGTCCTGAGCCAGAGCCGGTGAAGCGGGCCATTGGCGAGCCGGTCGAACCGGGACAAATGTGTTACGAAGCTATCGACCCGGTAGTTGCCGGAAATTCCCAGTATGCGGACCCGCTCGGCTGCGAGCGGCGTTAGCAGATCCATGCGCAGCGCGTTGACGGCGTCGGTGCGCTGCGTCTCGCCTGCGATATAGTCAGGCCTTAATAATCCATCGGTTCCATTGGGACGCCAAAGCTTGTCTCTCCATTCGTTGCCGGTTGGCCATTGGTGCAGTGGCACTTCGTGAAGGAGAAGAACGCGCAGAGGCCCGCTGAGGTCGACGGGAGCGGCAAGACCCTCCTCGATCGTCAGGATACCGGTCAGTCGCCGCAACTGCGCTTCGTCGATGCCAAGACGCTCCTTGAGCCGGTCTTTGAGCGGCAACGCCTTGTCGATCGCGTCCGTGACCGACGATTCCATCAATATGCCTGAGAGGCTTCCATACGCCTCAAGCGCCTGACGCCGGCGCAAAAGCACCTCTGGCCTGTGGTGGCTCTTCGCATATTCAGGGGCGGACGCCCATTGCACGACCTTCGCAAGACAATGTGCGGAGCCCGCCGGCTCAGGACCAATATCCCGCCTCACCACTTCCCGGCAATGCGCGATCGCCCTGGTCTGAAGCAGTTCATTGAGAGCAGTCATGTGCCGACCGAGATGCTCGGCGAGTTTATGAATGGCATCGACATCCGCCCCCGCCTTGACCAGGGCAGTGACAACCCGGAGGAAGCCTTGATCGCCGATCCATGCATCGAGCCCGAATGGAAGATTGCTGTTCGGTGCGAAAAAGGCAGACCGGACAGCCTCAATCGTGCGGTCGACAAGAGCGCGCACATCGACGTTACCACGCGGTGCCGGGACGATCTTTATCAATGGCACGATGTCATTATCACTGAGGCACATCGACCATCGACAGCGTGACAAGGCAATGAGCGAGGCAAACGGCGCAACCGAACCAGAAAGTTGGGGTCTAACGGCTTCAGGCACTATTGCCTCGATTTCCTGCCGGGCAGATGCGGACATGGCGGCAAAAGAAGGACTGGTCATGACGACATCTCCGCGCGAATGATGATCTGTCGGGGAAGCGCGTCATCCTCTTGCCCGGCGGTATCGAGCGGGTCGGGGTCATTGTCCCAGTCTTCGTCGCCGTCGTCGTCTTCATAACCGTCGCGATAGGTCATGTCGCAGAAGACAGTTTCGTCGGAATCATCGGCAAACGGCGCTATCGTGACGCTACCATAGCCGCCCTCGTTGTTGACCCAGTCCCCTTCAGGAAACTCGGCGGCGAAATCTTCCAGATGGGCGGCGAGGCTGACGACATGCCCCGACGGGGAGATAGCGATCGGTACATTGGGCAATTTGCAGAGCAGCCGACCATTCCGGTCAAGCACTGTCCCGAGCGATGTCTCGCCGGAATCGCCGCTGCCATTGAGATCGAAGCTGATCTCGGCAAGATTGAGAGCCCGGAGGAGATCGAAGATGTCATCGGATAGACACGACACCCCCGACGAGTGTCCGATCCGGAATGCGGCTGTGTCAGGCATGCTATCCTCCCAAGGCTAAAATTCCAACTGATGTGTGTCCGACAGGCCCGATCAGGCGGATGCGCAAAAGCCTCATTCCCGCGACGTATCTCCATTGATCAGGCGATGGATGCGGCTGGTGACGATCGGACAACCGCCCTTCGCACTCACCCGCGTCCCTTCGTCGATATAACCCGGATCAGACGAGAACCGGTGCTGACATGTGTTGCTGCGTGACGCGAGAGACAGGCTGATCGCCAAAATCAAGCCGGGTTTACCAAGGAAAAACCTCCAGCCCCTCGATCGCCAGGGCATCGCAGTCGAACAACAGATAGTCACAAGCCAGTTCGCGCCCTACCCGCATAGCGACGAGCAATTCTCCGGGTATCTGTTCCCGATCCGGCCCCTCGACGTCGCTTGTTCTGATGAACCAGCCATAATGGGTGGAGGCGACACCGAGCGGTCGACCCGATGGTTCAAGGAGTGCCCAGGCATCAAGCAATTCGGCAGTCTTCATCGACACATGCATTGTGCCGAGCACCAGATAGCGCCCGATTTCCACGGTGGTCTCCTTCCAGAATATGCAGACATCCATCGCCGTTCCTCGCCTTACGGCGCCAGGCCGACGATGGATCGCCGAGGTCAGTTCACCCTTTCGAGGAGCTTGCGGGCCTTGCCCTCGAGTTCGAGCCTGCTGTCCTGATTGGTCTTCGTGCGGGCATGGGCGGTGATACCCTGCACAAAATCATAGAGACTTTCTGGCGGATGCCCCTCCTCGACCAGCACCGCCGTGATGATCTTCGAGGTTTCGGCCTTGGAGAAGCCGCGCTTTCTCAGGAAATCCTCGCGGTCATCGTCTTTGCGGGCGACGATGCGCTCGCGCGCCTGCTTGATGCCCTCAATAAAACTGCGCGGCGAAGAGTCGGCAAAATGTTCGAGCGCGGGCGCCGCCTCGTGCGCGAAGCGGTTGGCCGCGAATTTCGAGTGGCGGATGTTGATCTCCTCGAAATTTTCCACGCCCCATAAGTTGCGATTCATGCACACGGCACGCAAGTAAAATGTCGCAATTCCGAGGGACTTGGAGCCAACTTCTGAGTTCCAGCAATAGAAGCCGCGGAAGTAGAGATCAGGCTCGCCATTGGGGAGCTTGCCTGCCTCGATCGGATGGGTGTCATCGACCAGGAACAGAAATACATCGCGATCGGACGCATAGAGTGTGGTGGTCTCCATGCTGACATCGACATACGGATTATAGATCATGCTGCCCCAGTCGAGCACTCCCGGCACTTTCCAGCGCGTGTCGCCAACGCCGTTCCCGGCAATCCGCATGACGGCGCTCACCAGTTCGTGATCCCAGATACGCCCATAATCGGGTCCCGTGACGGCGCGCAGTTCGGTGCGGCCATCGTCGGTCTGGAGCAACTTGACCTGCTCGCCGCGATGCGAGAGCAGCCCGTGCTGCATATTGATGCCAGCAAGCGCGGCAGGCAGGGTGCGCAGATAGGACGCGGGCGCACCGACCAGGCTGGCGAGCTGGCCGAACGACCAGTTGGTGGGCGCGATCGGCCGCTCGTCGCCGGGCACGACCAGCGAGAGCCGCTCGGGATTATCGCTGCGCGCTTCGACCCGCACCGCCTTGCTTTCGACGATGCGGGTGGTCGCGCGGTCGGCACGCCTGCGAACGCTGTCGTGCAGATCGGTGAGAGACAGGAAGCGTTCGTCGTCGGGCCGGGAGAACCATTCGGACGAGACCCGGCTGACATTACTATCACGGGAGATATCGACACGGTAACCGCCACTGACCGGGCGCTCATGCGAAGCGTCTGCAGGGATGGGACGATCGAGGACGTCTGCGTCGAGAACGCGGGCAAGACTGGCCATGAAGCTGCTCCTTGAAACTGGGGTGAAAGAGCCGGTGCATCACCGCATCCGCGCTCATCCTCTCCTACCCCCTTCCTTTCGGCGGCCAGATCACTCAGGCCGCTGTGGGTGCCATTGATAAAGAAGGTGCGCATCTGGTTCGTGCTCGTTGCCGACGGCGATCCGCACCAGACGCCCGTCGCAGGCAAAATTGCTGGCGCGCGGAAAATCACAATAGCTGCGTCCCTCGAACACGAAATCCTTCGAGCGGATCTGGATGACCTTGCGGGTCGCTCCCAGCGCACGATGCTGGTACGGCGCGTGCAGCAGGGTCAGGCTGTCGCCGACCTTCAGGCGCTTTTTGAAGCTCGCCAGGGACACCAGATTATCGACCGGATTGGCCTTGCCGCGCCGGGCCGCGAGCGCACCCCAATAGGCCTGCCGAATGGCGACCTCCGAGTAGAACGAGCAATTCCAGTAGTCCTGCAGAGGATTGGTGCGACAAAAGCCGAACCGCTCGATCTGGTCGCGTACTCCGGTGATGAACACCTCTTGAGCTTCCCGCGTCGACAAATCTTCGGGTGCATCGAGGACTTCGGCCGTAATCTTGCGGCCACCGGAAAAGCGCTCGCTGCGAATGGCAAAACGGATTTCGGGGAAATGGCTGGCAAGATGCGCTTCGATCCTGCGGCACAAGGTCGGCAAATCGTCGGCCGGGCGATAGAGGTCACCCTGATAGTGGAAATTGCCGCGATCGTCATGATCGATCTGGCTATACAGGCGCGGCGAAGCCTCCGCAGCTGCGGATAAGGTCATGGGTTTTGTCCTCGTGTTTGAAGGGTCAGGCGGAGCGCGCTGTAGCCCAGGCGTGATAACCGAGGCGAGTATCGCCATTGGTAACCTCGGCTTGCCAATCGGCGAGCGGATGGTTGGGAAGCTCATCCCAATGCCCCTGCCCAGGCGGCGGGGCACCGTTCGGATCGTCATTCAGCGCCCGTTCGAGCATCTGCGCGGTGTTGTTGAACACGATACGATCGGGAAAGATCGCGCAGGCGCCGCCGCCGAACTCACCAATCCGCGGCTTTGAACAACTGCAAGCCCATTCGAACCCGATGGGGGCGTCACGCAACGTGGTCTGACAGCAATGCTGAATGAGCGCCGCCAGCGGGTCGGGTTGGAAATCCGTCGTGCTGTAGAAAATGACGGTGCTGATCTCGGGCCGTTCCCGCGAATTCCCACCCTCGAAATCGACGCCGAAGGTCGGGAAGTCGGAATCGGGGAAGATCGCCAGAAAACCGCTCCAGGGATCGTCGGGCGACTTGGGCGGGAACGCCGCGAGGAATTCCGGCGTTGGATCGGCCGGTGTATGTCCGCTCTCAAGGTCAAAGCTCGCCTGAAACGCCTCCTCGATCAGCGCCATTTCCGCATGGGTGCAGGTAAAGGCAAAACTGCCCTGGATATAGGAGTCAGCCATGGCACAGCTCGTATGGCTGCGGCAAAGATGCCTCATCCTCGACAATCATTATTGGCGGCGGGGTGAACCCGGCAGTGACGAACCAGCTTTCGATTGCCTCCAGCGAGCCGAGTGCGCGTAGCCCATATTGTGTCAGGACGACCTCATCATTTTCGGTAAGGTCGAAATGAGCGGCTGGGCGCTCGCCCGTAAACACAACCCGCTCTGGTCCGAATGCCCCTGCGCAGCTGCCTGAGGAACGCACGAAGGCAATTGCATGCTGTTCGCAGAAACTCTCGGTTTCCTGGAATATGCCGCCAGGCAGTTCATAGGCAACGGCCTCGAGGGTCTCGCCATTCCGGACGGACAGTTCGTCGAGAGCTTCCCCTTCCCAGTCGGCGCGCCCGCCATCCAGATCGATGGCGGCAATAAGGCCGGAAATGCAGGATCGCGCGATTGTCCCGCCAATCAGTATGGACGCGGATGCACGGTCAGCCATATTCAATCTCCTTGTAAATCAAGTGGCGCGGAAGCACTTCAGCGCTCGTCGGCAGCCGCTCCGATCAGGTGACGCAGCTTCGAGAAAGCGAGTTCTTCGCCCGCACGCAATCCCCGGTTGAGACCCTGCCCGTAAAGCCGGTAGGCAGCAGCTGTCACTTCAGGCGTAGCGCTCATCGGCAGCAGCGTGATGAACTGGCCCTCATCATCGAGCAGTTCGAAGACATCGGTGCTGGAAGAGAGCGCGGTGATCGCGATACGCGCCGAGCTATCGAGCTTTTCAAGCTCCGAATTGAAGCTCTCGACAAACAGAGGGTCGAGGATGGGATCGTTCTGGGCCATGGGATATCTCCGAAAAATGCCACCGGACCATCCGGCAGCGCTCTCCCTTCCCCACTTTCCTTTTATGATTTCTCGTCTTCGCTGTTTTTCGGAGTAAAGTGCCTGCCGAGACTTGTCGCTTTTGCGTTGCCGACCTATGCATGCGGTCCCGTTTTCAGCCAGAAGGACCAAAAATGAACACCAGCGACATTGCCGATACAATCGCGGCCAGCCATGACCTCAGCAAGACCGACGCCAAGAAAATCGTCGATGCGGTGTTTGCGACCATCGTCGACGCGGCAGCAAAGGGCGAAGAAGTATCGATCCCGCAGTTCGGTAAACTCAAGGTCAAGGCAAGCCCGGCACGGGAAGGCCGCAATCCGGCCACTGGCGCTGCGATGACCATCGCCGCCTCGAAGAAACTGACCTTCGCTGCCGCCAAGGCGGTCAAGGACCGTTTGAACGGCTGACAGGAACCAGGCCGTTAGCGCGCGACGAAAGGATCCAGAAGCGGCACACCCAGCCCGGCAAAGTCTTTCCCGTTGCGGGTAACGACCGTAAGGCCATGAATGCGCGCGGTCGCGGCAATCATGGCATCTTCATAGAGGCTATCGGGTTTGCCGTGCATCATCTGCGCCCACAAACGAAAGCAGTTCGCATCCATCGGCACTATGCTGAATGTGGATGCGACTGCATCGGCCCACTGCTGCAAGACGGCGGCGCGCGCGCTGTCATTTTCCCGGGTAATTTCAATGCCCGCCTGAATTTCTCCAATGGTCACCGCGGACAGATGCAATTGAGCATCATCGACGGCTTCAATCCAGGCCTTGACCGCGCCATGCGGTCGCGGTCGCCGCATTTCAGATATGATATTGGTATCGAGCAGATACATTATATTGTCGGCACAGAGCGGCGGCGCGCATGGCCGCGGGGAGGGATGGCCATATCCCCGCGCCCTTCATCCGACAGCAACAGCGCCTTGAGCGATGGCCCCGAGTGGGCCGTAAGGCGCTTCCATTCCCGTAAGGGGACCAATACCGCAGTTTCGACGCCCCGTTTTGTCACGATCTGAGCGCCCTCGCTCGCGCAAGCTTCCAGCATCTCGCTGAACCGCGCTTTTGCATCCTGCACTGGCCAATGTCGCATAAGAGCCTCCAACTAGTCAGAATAATAGTCATTTCAAAGAAAACATTCAAGTGCCTTCTCGGCCCACTCCTGAGCTCCTCGACGCATTTTCCTCCGTCATGGACTTCCATCCGCCAGCGCACCCATAATGTCTGCAAGAACCGTTTCAGCCCGATCTACCGGCACAAATGTCCGTGTCACATAGCTAATGACCTCGGTGAAGCATCCGTGCGCCTTCAGCCATTCACGGTCCTGCGGCTGGGCACTACGCAATTCCAGCCTGCGGCTGTTGTTGACGAAGACCGAGACCAGCCGCGTTCCATCCAGACCCGGCACCAATACGCCATTCCCGGTACGCGCTGCCGCGATCAGTTCTGCGGGTGTCAGGCGGACCGAAGCCGCCAGCCCAAACTCGCCCTCAAGCTTTTCGACCGCTGCGGGCATGACAATGCGGCCGAGCAGCGTCTCGCCGTTTCCGTCGGCGATGCGCCAGACCCGGACATCGTCGGCGGGCAGCTTGTGCCACACCGGTAGCAACAGACCCGTCGCCAGGCTGATCGTCTCGACATCAAGGGTAGAAGAAGCAGTTGCGACCTCAGCATCCCATAGCTTGCGAAAATCCTCGCGGTCGATTGGCTTCCAATGGCTGATATAGAGCGCGCCCAGCGACATGCGATCATGACCTGTCGGGCGAACCAGCTGGCACATCGGTACCGGCCTGCCCTCATCATCGGTAACCGACCAGGACGGCACGCGCAGCGCCACCCGGCCGGATCGCCCGTTGCGCAGGAAAGCGATGTCGTTCGTGCCGTCCCAAATGTGCATCAGGCGGTTCCAGGACGTCGTCCAAGGCCGCATATGCAGTTCAAGCCGGAGCAGCCGGGTCTCCGCGCCGGTCAGCGGATCGGTGCGCAATACCTGATCGGACAGCGGGACAATCCGCTCGGCGCGGATCGTCTCGACGCCCAGATCGAGCGTGCCCGCCTCACGCGCGGCATCGACGCGGGCCTGGATCAGGCCGATATATTCCTCGAAGATCGCGTTCTGGGTGGCGATACGCAGCGCCAGGATACGATTGAGCCAGCGCTGGATCGGCGGCAGTTTTTCGAGCAGGCCGCCGCCGTCCTGCTCGGTGAGCTTGAGGCCGGTCATCGTCTGAAAATCCAAGAGGCTGGTGCTGGCGAGCTTGCCGGCATACAGCAGATGATACCACTGGGTCAGCGCCTCCTTGGCATAGTCGCTTTCGAGATTGTCGGCCGGATCGAACAGGTTCTGCCCGCCGGTCTGGCGCTGGCCGCGGGTCAGCGCTCCCAGACTGTCGAGGCGGCGCGCGATCGTGCTGATGAAACGCCGTTCGCCCTTGCAATCGGTGATGACGGGACGGAACACCGGCGCACTCGCCTGATTGGTGCGGTGGGTGCGCCCAAGCCCCTGGATCGCGGTCGCGGCCTTCCAGCCGGGTTCCAGCAGGAAGTGGATACGGCGCTTGGCCGCACTGCCGCAGCCAAGATCGGCATGATAGGACCGCCCGGTGCCGCCCGCGTCGGAAAAGGCGAGGATCGGTTTTTTGCCCGCCATGAAGGCATCGCTATCATAGCGCCGCGCACCGGGGCTGCGCGGTTCGAGCTTCCGCCTGCCCGATGCATCCAGGACGAGGCGTCTGGAGCGTCCCGTTACCTCAGCCACCTGATCACTGCCAAAATGCGCGATCAGTGCATCGAGCGCTGCCGGGATCGGCGGCATACCGCAAAGCTGCTCAACCAATGCGTCACGCGCGGCCAGCGCTTCCTGACAATGAACCGGTCTGCCGTCGTCATCGACCATCAGTTCGGAGCGCATCATGCCGTCGCTGGCCTTGAAGGCCCGCAGCATCCGCGTGGGAAAGGCATTCTTCAAATAGTCGATGAGTCCATCGAGCGGCGAAACATCCACGAAAAGCTGCGCACGTTCCTGTGCCGACAGGTCAGCAAGGCGCCGGTCGAGGATTGCCTCGCCGGTGGTAACAAGCTGCACGACAGCGGCGTGCCCTGCGGCAAGTTCCCCCTCAATCGCACGGATCAGGCTCGGCACCTTCATAGCCAGAAGGACGCCCGAATAAAACCGCTGCTTGGCAGATTCGAACCGGGACAGCGCTGCCCCTTTTGCCTGTGCATTCAGGGTATCGCCCGACATACGGTCAACGATGTTCGTCGCCTTCAGGGCGTCAGCCAGGTTGGCATGAATAATTTGCCACGCATCGCAGTAGGTATCGTAAATCAGGATCTGCTCGGGCGTCAGGCGGTGTTCCAGCGCCTCATATTCGACTCCGGTGAAGCTGAGCGCACGGGCCGTATAAAGCCCCATGGCTTTCAGATCCCGCGCAACGATTTCCATGGCAGCGATACCGCCGCTGTCCATCGCTGCCATGAAGGCGGCGCGGTCGCGAAACGCGGTGCCCGGTCCCCACAGGCCAAGCCGGGCAGCATAGCAGAGATTGGCGGGATCGGTGGCGCCGGTCGCCGAAACATAGAGGACGCGGGCGCGGGGTAGCGCATGCTGGAGTCGGACACCCGCCAATCCCTGCTCGGAGCCCTTGGCCGTGCCGAACTCGGTATCGGTCCCTGCGGCATTGGCGAGCGCATGCGCCTCGTCGAAAACAATCATGCCGTCAAAATCCTCGCCAAGCCAGGCGCGGATCTGCTGCAGGCGTGAGGCCTCGTCATGGCGCGAGGAACGCAGCGTCGCATAGGTCAGGAAGAGAATGCCGCTCGCCATGCCGATCGGCTGGCCCAGCGGGAACGCATCGAGCGGCTGGATATCGATGGGGAGCCCGCCGAGCGCGGCCCAGTCACGGCGCGCATCCTCGACCAGCCCGGCGCTTGCCGATATCCACACCGCCTTGCGGCGTCCCTGATTCCACTGGTCGAGAATGCAGGCCGCAACCTCGCGTCCCTTACCGACTCCGGTGCCGTCGCCGATGAAATAGCCGGTGCGGTAGACATGACCCTCGGGCGTCTCGGTGAGTTGGTCGCCTGCATCGTTGGGCAGGAAGCTGCCGGGCAAGTCGCGCGCGAATGCCTCACCGGCATGGATCAAGGTTTCGAGCTGGGCATTCGATAATGCGGCAACGGCGCGGTCCTGCAACATAGGCCGGTAACTGGGAGCCGGGGGCAGAACCGAGGCCATGGCAACGGATTCGACCAACTGATCGGGGTGCGGCTTCGCACTCGGGATTTCGATGCGCGCGAGCCGCCAGGGGACATAGATGCCGACCGGATCGCCTGCGGCAAGCGGCGTGTCCCGAACCGCATAATCGAGCGGGCGGGGAACATCGTCGATCCGTGGTTCGCGTTTTGGCGTGGCGAGTTTCGATCCCGTGAGGTTCGTGAAAAGCGATGACGGCGAAGGTTTGGTACCCCGGCGTAGTCTCGGCTGCGCCATCGCAGGCGCAGGAGGCGGCGATTGCGACGGGTCGAGCCGGGGTGGCAGACCGAGCACGATCGGCAGAGCGGCTTCGATATCGGGCACGGTGTGGCGAACCGTCTGCCCCATCCAGCCCTTGTCGTAGATCAGCAACCGGACCGCGATGCTGGTGCCGTGCTTGGCGTAGGGATTGCCGAGGATCGTGATTTCCACGCGCGGCGGAACGACTTCGGCCACTGCCGCGTAACCGGCTGCGCCGCCGCCATCGGGGGCGAAGCTGGGTGGCATGATCGCAACGCAGCGCCCGCCGTGCGCGAGGCGCAGCAGCGCGGAGCGGAGATGGCGCGCACCGGCGTGCCGATCACGGCCACGGCCCTCACTGCGGCTGAAGGGCGGGTTGATCAGGACGACGCTGGGAGCAAGGCCGGATGGCAGCTTGTCGTGGATAAATTCCGCGTCATGGGTGGTGACGTCATGGCGAAGCGCCAGGCCCAGCAGCGCCGCCCGTTGCTGATCTCGTTCGTTGAGCAGCAATTGGGCACCAGCCCTGGCAGCATGGGCCGCAAGCATCCCGGTGCCCGCCGATGGCTCGAGCACCAGGTCATTGGATTTGAGCTGCGCCGCACGGGCGGCGAGCCATGCCAGCGCCAGCGGTGTGCTGAATTGCTGGAGATCGACCTGGTGTTCCGACCGGTAAGTCTGGGTCGGCAGGCCGTTCTGAAAGGCAAGCAGCGCGGCGAACACCGCCTCAGGTTCAGCGCTATGCATTCCCAGCCAATCCTCTCGCCCAATCAGCATCACCTGCCCGGTCTCGAGCGCATCATAGGCATCGCGCATCGACCAGGCACCATCGGCATCTGACGCGCCAAACGCCTCTGCCATCTGCCGCGTAAGGAACTGGCGGGTGATGCTATTGGATCGAGCAAGCGCATCCGCAATGACGCGGGCTACGGGCAAGAGCCTATCCGCCTTGGCGCATTCGGACGGGAGTTCGGGTTCGGCGAGCTTGAGCAGGGGCAAGTTCATGGAGCGTTATCCTTGGGAAATCGGGCGGCCATCCGCCCCGTCGCCAATCGCCCTCCCCCTTCACCCCACGGCGGGGACGCAAAGAAACGGGGCCGCAGCATGACACCGCGGCCCCGTCAGGAGGGCATGTTCGTGAGGTCAGGCAGCGGCGGCGAGCGAATCCATGCCGTCGTCTGCGCCATCTTCTGCGAGATCGCCGGGTTCGAGATTCTCGTCGGGGCTTGCCGCTTCGCCGGACTCGTCGAACACCTCACCTTCGGCCTCGATCATCGCATCCGTTCCGGCATCAACAGGCTCGAAGCGCATGGCATCGGGCAGCCAGCTGATCGCCCGTTCCTTGATCTCGGCCTCGACGAGGATGTCACCAGCGAAGAGCTTCTCGGCAGAGGCGGCAAGGTCATGCTTTTTCGATGCCCCGTAACGGTGGCGCAGTTCGGCACTGCCGACGGTTTCGAACAGGGAAAGGATCATCGGTTTGGTGATCCGGTCGAAGTAGTTTTTCGCGGTCGGCCGCCACCAGGCCGCGACATCGATCATAAGCTTGTTGCCGAGATGATCGATGAACGCGCTGCCGGTTTTGCCTGCAGGCACCGCGTCGAACGTTCGGGCCACCGCCCAACCGAGCCAGGCTGCGCGGGTTTCGTCGGACAGAGCGCAGAAGCCATCGTAGCGGTCGCGGACATCTTCATGGTCGATCCAGCTGCGATCGAGGGCGCTATCGAGTTTCGCCCATTCCTCCGCCGCCAGCGTGCCGCTTTCGAAACTGGCGACACGCGGAGAAGGCGCACGAGCGCGCAGTTCGCTGGCAAGATCGCTGCTCCCGTAATGCCGAGTTGCGGCATCGGCCATGATGAAGGTGCCAACCTCGAGCGCGAAGCGCGGATCGCTTGCGACATGGACGCTCAGCAGTTCGGTCTTCATCATCGCCAGCTCGTCGGCGAGGCGCTGGCTCATGACCGGCTTGGCCGAACCTTCGGTCTCGTCGGTATCGTCTTGCCCACCATCGCCTTCGCCATCACCATCGGCGTCATCACCTTCATCGACAGGCGCATCGACCGGCGCGACGTAGAGCTGTTCATGAATACGCGGCTGGCCATCGCGGCCGATCACGACATAGGCGAGCGCCGAAGCCTTCTGTTCCTCAGTCAGGACCGGCGTTCGCGACTGGATCGCCTCATATTCCTCCTCGAGTGCCTGCGTCCGTGCTTCGTCGTCAGCGGTGTAGCCCTCGCCGTTTTCGTCGGCGGCGTTTGCTTCAATCGCTTCCAGCTCATCCTGTATCTCCTCGCAGCGCGCTTCTTCTTGCGGACTAAGCGGCGGCAATTCGCCCTGAACCTGCCGAAGACCGTAGGTTTCTGTATAGGGAATATAGGATGCGGCAACGGCGCGGATTTCCGCGAAGCCTTCGTGCTGACGGATTGCTTCGGCCGCAGCAGCGAGTTTTTCCTCGGCGAGGTGATCGAGAATGTCCCCATCGATCCACATCTCGGTGGCGTCATCGGTGAAGAGATCGCTCTCGATCCGACCACCGGCACCGACATAGTCATCCCGTCCGACCAAGAGCGCCTTGGGGTCGCTGCCGCGATAGCCGCCGGAAGCGAGCTGGCGCCGAATCTCACCGACATTGGCGCGGTAATAGCCCTGACCGAGCTGCTCGAACACGGAAGCCTGGCGCGCGGCATCCGAGGTGCTGGCATAGGCCATGGCGATGTCGAGCGTGATCGATCCGTCGCGCAAAGCCTCAAACACCGGTTCGGCGAGACCCGCAAGGCGCAGGCGGCCGAGCACGAAACGTTCGGTCAGGCCGAAGCGCTTGGCGATGTCGGCGGGCGTTTTCTTCTCGGTTTCGATGATGTCCTGGAAAGCGCGGCAGGCATCGGCGGGGTTCATCGCCAGTTTGAAAAAATTCTCCGACAGGCTGATCTCGACCGCATCGTTGGCATCGGCGAGAACTTTCACCGGCAGTTCGTATTCAGCGGGCAGATCACCCTTTTCGATCGCGCGATGGACGGCATCGAGACGGCGGCCACCAGCGGTGATGCGATATTGCCCCTTCTTGCGCGCGACCGGCAGGCCGATCAGATTCTGGAGGATACCGTGGGCGACAATGCTGGCTTCGAGTTGGGCGTCGGCTTGAGGGTCACTGCTCTTGCGCACATTGCTGGGCGATTTGGCGAGCTTGGCTGCGGGCACAAGAATGATAGGCTGGGACATGGAACTTCTCCTGAGCGGCGAGGCCCAACCATTCAGGCCGCTTGCCGCAACCAGCCTCCCACCCCCTTCCCTCCTGAACGCATCACGTTATTCCAGTCGTTGAAGCCTTGCGGTGGCCACAGCGTCTCGATCGTACGACCGGGCATTGCATAGGCTTCGGCAGCCTTGGCCGCGCCCATCCGCCCGCCGCGATCATTGTCGGGAAGCAGAATCAAGCGGGTGACGGTGTCGGGAATGGCGATATGGGCCAGGCGCTCGTTCCCGAGCGTCGCCCAGACCGGGATGTCGAGCAGCAGGATGGCCGAGAGCGCGGTTTCGATACCTTCGGCAAGCCCGAGTGTATCGGTCGCCGGTGCGAGCACGACAGCGCCTTGCCCCGGTCGGCCGAGCATGCGCCGAGGATTACCCAGGTCGCGGGCGCGGCGCGGTTCATCGGGATCAAAAAATGTCCGCTGGAGCGCGACCAGACGTTCCCGCTCGTGCAGTGCTGCTAGCATCGCGGGTCTGAACACCGCACGTTTTCGTCGGCCGAGCGGCGTCCATCGGTGAAAGCGCAGGGCAGATGGCGACAGGATGATCGAGCGGCGGCGCAGATAGTGCTCGGCTGGTGTTCCCGCGAGAGGACTCGCACTATCCCAAAGATCGAGCGCCCGTTGCCGCAGCCAGGCGGGACTAAGGGCGTTCTGCGATGCTGGCGATGGAGACGCAGCCGGTCCACTCAGCGGGATATTGCGGTCGAGCCGCCGGATTGCCCGGATAACGTCATGCGTGTCGCAGCCGGCAAAGCATTTGAACAGTAACGCCTTCTCGCCAACACGCACCGACAGGCTGGGCGTGCGGTCATCATGGGCCGGGCAATGGCACATCGCGCCGCTCGGTGACCAAGCGCCGCCCAACCGCACAACAATATCCGCAGCCGCCCGTTCGAGCGCCGAACCGCAAGATCGGCTTGGCATAAGTTGCTCCCGTAAAATTGGAAAAACGACGCCCGTTGAGGGTCGTCAATGCCTTGATGCGAGGGGTCTTGCGGGCAGGCGCGATACCATCATGGCGGCAACGACTGAAACGGGGCTACAGCGGCCTAGAAAGGCTCCGGTATGGTGCCCAACAGGGCCAAAGGACTTCAGGCGCACGATTTCATGATCCGGTGAACAGGTCCGTCATCGTTATCGGTGCCTGATCACCTTCTTGGTTGCGCCGCAGATCGAACACATATCTAGACGCCGTTCAAATCCATGACTTCCCGCCAGTTCGCGCGTCTTGTGATTGGCATGCTGACGGATACTCAGGCCCAGCTTTTCCGTGACACAATCGTCGCAAATCGGTTCAGGCGTCAGCCGGGTGATGAGAGCCTTCACCCGCTCCAGAACATTCATATCTGCCTTGTCCATAATGCGTGCATAGCAACAACCTTGCACTGACGCGATTATTTTGAACTCCCTCACATAACCACCCAGCTATTCGAACGGAAAAACCGGAACCGAAGTGCCCCCATGCTGGCAGGATCGGCCTGTCTCGCTCAGTATCGGACGTTGGCGGTCAGACCTTTGTTATAGGTAAAACATCATGACCGCTGACACTGGCCCCTCTGTTCCCATCAACAAAACTGACTGTTTCCTGCGACTGCCCGCTGTGCTCAACCGGGTCGGGCTGAGCCGCGCTACCCTGTACCGGAAAATCCGCGATGGCAGCTTTCCACGACAGGTCGCGATCAGTGCCAACAGCGTGGGCTGGCGTGAGACCGACATCAGTCGCTGGATGACTGATCCCGGCGCTTATCAGCAGTAGCCTTAGGTCTGGCTTGCGCTTTGCTTGCACATTGGGGTTTGTCATCCGCGACAATCTGCAGGACAAGTGCGCTGAGTTTCTTCAATGCCTGCGCTTTCTCGTCGAAATAGGAATAATGGTCATAAACCCCTTCCACCCCGGGGATGACATGCCCGAGCACTCGCTCCGATATGTCGCGCGGCACACGGGCGCGGGCCATCAGGGACTTCGCTGTGCGGCGCAGGTCATGAACGACCCAGTGCGGGGTTGGATGACCAAGCGAGGCCGCCATTTTTTCTTCGAGTGCTGCCTTGCCTTTGCTCAGGCTGTTAAACGGACCATCATAACGGCTGGCGAACACATAGACGTTGTCATTCCGGCGTGGCTGGGTTTTGATGACATCGATGACCGTTTTGGGCAGTTGCAGGGAGGCCGCATTGCCTTTTTCGCGCGCTTCGGTCCGGATAGCCCAGACGCCGGTCTCGGAAATATCCGTCCACTTCATGGTGAGCAGCTTGCTGCGGCGCTGCCCGGTCAGCAACGCGACGCGCGCAAACGCGCCGAATGTTCCCGTCGATTGCGCGGCCACCCAGAGCACCCGGATTTCTTCATCATTGAGGATGCGTTTGCGCACCCGCAGCCGAACACTCGAACGTCGCATCCCCCGCACAATCGGCGACACATAATCATCTGAACGAGCCGCGTACCAGTTGAAGAGCTTGGACAGCATTGCCAGCACATGGTCCGCCTGCCCCGGGCCATGATCGTCTTCGAGCACATCCATCAGCCTGGTGACATCGGCCCTTCTGATGGAAATAAACGCCCGATCTCGCCAACGCGGTTTGCCCTCAAAATCAGCAAGAATATAGCGGTCGAATATTCGCTCAATCTCGATGGCCGACCGCAGCGGCGCCTCCTTTTTGCGCTTTGGTCCTGCGCCTTCGGCGGTGTCGCTTTCCTTCCTGACATGGCGTTTCAGAAAAAGGCTGACGACGGACTGAACTGTAGGCTCATTGTCGCAAGGGGCCTCGCCAATCAACGGTGGAAGCGCAATGGTAGGTTCCGGCATTAGCGGTAGAGTGACTTCCCGCACCTGTTCCTGCCTTGGATCTTGCCCTTTCGCTATCGCCATTAGCCAGTCGCGCGCGGTTTCGCGAGCGGTCGCCAGATCCATGATATCCGCGTCAGCCAGGGTGCGGCGGACCGGATTGGGATTTCCGGGAAATCGGGCAAACACGATGAATGTTCTGCTGCCCTTGCTGCTGACGCGCACACCAAGGTGAGGAACAACTGTGTCCATGACCTCGTATCGCGATCCTTTTTCTGCGGCTTTCAACGCAGAGATCGTTTTGGGAGTGAGCATTTTACGCATCCTGTGCGCCTTCGGGTCTGGAGGGGTAATATCGCCATGCTACTTATGGCCCCCGACCACTCCCTCCTTCTCCCCTGCCAAAATATTCACCTGCATGCAGGGTTAAGCCGTTACCGATCAGTTGCATGTCTCAATGCAAAAAAGGATATTGACGCAGCACAACGAAAGCATGCAAGCGAAGGGGCTTACCATTGCCGTATTCGGCAAACGGTTGATCAGACCGGAAGCGCGGTTAGTCTGGACTGTCGGGATTTGGACACCGAGTTCCTGTGAACTGCTGGTGAGATAGGCGAGTGACATCAAGCCCAGTTTCTTAAGGATGCAAATGGATGCATCCCATTTGCGAGACCGCCTGTTCCTGCCCATTGATTTCTGTCCGGCAGTTTGTGACGGCTAGGTCGGACAGTCCCGAACGTCTCCTTTCAGGGAGCAGAATTGCGATAGCCGACGTTCTGAGCAGCCAGCCGACACGTCAACTTCGCGCCCTACTTTGGGCCATTGGGCAAGGCTGCCCGGAATCCTGAAAGCCGTCGTTCGGTTACCTCGTCTATTGCGAGTTGAGATATTTACGACCCGGTTTAGCTGCGACCAACAAGACAAAAAATCTGCGAGTCTTAGACGCCCTCGCTCGTGGGATCGGTGGATCTGTGCCCCGCATTTGCCCGTTGCAATGGGCTTTTCCTAGTCTAGCGCGATCTCGATCTTGTCATAGGGTAGGTCTGCCGCGAGTTGTTCGGTCGAGTGAAGGTTCGAATTCTCGTCCAGCTCGGCAACCAGCGTGCGGCGCGGCACCTCGGTATGTTTGTCGTCGCTGCCATGCTTGCCGTGCTTGGTCGACATGACCGAGGTCAGCCGGTCGGCGGTTTTCTTCCTGTTCTTCTTGCGAAAGCGCTTCCACATGCTGCGCGGTGTGGCGTTTCGGCTGCCATGATGCCCCACCTTGTAGAGGTCGACATCATCAAGCAGCGGCGCCAGCTCCGACTGAAGGGCATATTGCCAGTTCTCGAGCTGGGCATCGCCCGGGAACAACAATGTCTTGCTGCCGGCACGCATCAGCAGGATCAGGCTTGTATTGTTCATCTGCGAATCGAGACTTCGCACCAGCCCCAGCATCATCTCCGCATTGGCATCGTCGATCCGGTGCGCCAGCCAGCGCTGCTCGGTAAGGAGCCTTGAACGCAACACCCGCGGCGCATCGGGGAAGAGCAGAGACCCGTTACCCGAGCCCGCGGCGTCGCTGAATCGCCTGAGTGCGAACTGCCAGAACTCGTCCTTGTCGCTCGACTTCTGCTTTTTGATGCTGTCGGTCTGGGCGAGCGTCGGCGGGCCCAGCACGTCGATCTTCACGCCGGGCAGGGTCGCCGACAGATCGAGCGCGCAGCCGTGAAACAGGAACAGCCGTTCCTTCGACATGGACTGGAGATTGTCGATCGCTGATCTGTTGGCGATGTTGTCGCCACCGATGAAGGCCAGCTCGCTAGCCAGCCCATGGGGCAGATTCTTCGCTGCCGCGACATAATCCTCGGCCTGCTTGGCCATCGCATGCATGCCCTCGAGCGATGCCTTGCGTGCCGCAAACGCCTTGACCGGATCGCCGCCGGCAGGGCCCTCCCAGTCCACCGGTGCCTCGGGTGCCTCGGTCCAGGGCTGAAGCACGACAGTCGGCTTGAGCCCGGCAATGACATCCCCCGAGCCCGCGCCATTCTTCGTTGCGAAGCCGCTGATATGGTCGGCGTGGCGATGGGTGGCGACGACAATGTCGAGCCGGTCGCCGTCACGTTCGGTGCATTTGGCCGCAATGTCCTTCGCGACCCCCAGCATGAAATCGGCCGCGACATTCTCGGGAAGGCCGGTGGTGCCGAAGTCGATCAGGATGTGGCGCCGGCTCGCATCGTCATAGTCGAAGCGCAGCAGGAAGCAGTCTCCGAAGCCGACCTGATAGGCGAAGATCGTCGCCTTGACGGGTGCAGGATCCGCCATCGTCAGCCTCCCATCCGTTCGAGGTGGCAGAGCGCAAAGCGCAACCGGTCCTCGCCGCCACCGCCATCGAGCTGTCCGGTCTCGAAGAGATATTGCGCGCGCGCCAACTGGCGGGACCCGTCAAAGATTCGATTGGCGATATGGTATTTGACCTGACCATATTGGTCGAGTATCACCACACCGCCGCCATAGGCGGTGTAACGGTCTGTCGTCTCCATGCCTTCGGGGCGCTCGGCACCGAGCAGCACCTTGAACTCCGACCCGAACAGGTCGTGACGCTGGACATATTGGCAGACCGTCTCGTGGAGCGCGATGCCGTCGGGTCCGACGCGACTCGCCGGGTCGATCGACAGCACCTCGCTATAGGCGCGCTCGCTGATCCCCAGCGCTTCACGGTTCTCCCACAGGAAGCGAAACAGCTCGTTGCGATCGCGGGTCAGCGCCGCATAGTTGGAGCGGGCATAGGTCAGCCTCCCGGCATCCGGAAAGCGGGTCCAGCAGCCATCGGCGTCGCAACCCTGGACCGGGGTCTCGATCCCGTAGGCGGAGAAGGCCGCGCGGATGGTCGAGCGATAGAAGAGCTCGTCCTCGGGCACCAGCTCGCGATCGGCGGTCAGCAGGGCAGCCAGATACTGGCTGAAATCCATGTCGGTCGGCGGGCAATAGTCGAGAGCACGGATCGATAGGTTGAGCAGCTGCCCCGCCAGCCGGGCACCCTCATCGACCACCGATGCCAGATTGTATGTATCTTTCACGAACCGCCCGAGCTGCTCGATGCGCCGCATCCACAGTTTCAGAAAGGCAGTCATCATCGCCGCGACGATCACCTCGCCGCGGTCATGCTCGTCCTCGGAAGTGCGCATCTCGCGCCCCAGCTCGGGCGTGATCTCGACCGAACGGCGCAGGGCCTTTCGCTCGCCACTGCCCATCGCATCGCCGACCTCGCGCGCCATGCCGAAGAATATCGATTCCTTGATCGCCTGAACGGTCAGCTTTTCGGCCGAGACCAGCGTGATCTGCTCCTCGCCCGCCTCGACCGCACCATCTTCGCCAATTGCCGCTGCGACGACAGGCTTGAGCGAGAAGATGGAGAGTAGTGCTATGATGTCGGCAAAACCCTCATGGAAGGCCGCCTGGTCGGGACCGGACGGCTCGGTGTAGCGCGTGCGCAGCCCGTCGAGCAGCGCGTGCGTGGTCTCGTGCGCGACAATGTCATGCGAAAGGCTGGTGAAGACCGGGCTGCCGTCGTCGCGCCGGAAATAGCCGAACATCAGCGCGCGATCGGGCTCGGAATAGAAGGCGTTGGGCTGAGCAAAGGCATGCGGCGCGACGTGGAGTTGATGCCCGCCCGAGCTCCATCCGACGCGACGGCCGAGCGCCCGCTCGAAGGCGCCCAAGGTACGCATCGTGATCGCATAGGCGTTCTGGGCATGGAAATTGGGATCGGCCAGTAGCCGTGTCTGATAGGCCGGATCGAGCAGATCCTCGCCTTCACCCGGCGCGAACGGATCGAGCAGATTGCCCTCGGCGTCCTGATAGTCCTGCTGGTCGAGATAGGCCATGCGATCGGTCGCATTGTAATCGACCACCTTTACCCGATAGCCGGTCGGCCCCTTGGCCAGGATCTCGGCAGGCAGCGACACCTGAGTGAAGGCCATCGGTCCGTCGGGCCCACCAAGACGCAGCCCAGGGTCCTTGGCGACGATCGTCAGCTTGCGGGTCGGGGGTGCCTCGGTCATGCGGTCATTCTCCGGACGGACATCAGCAAGATGTCTTCCGTCGGTAGCGCGGAAGCAAGCGAAGAACAGAGATTCAGGCCGAAACGGACACGATTGTTGCGAACCCGTTCCAATCCCATGTTAGTTCCCTTCGGCATCATCGAAATCGTCGGCGACCGCATAATCAGCAGGCAGATTCACTGGCCGGTATCCACCTTCCATGCGCTGCACGACGGAGCGATGCAGCCGCGCTCTGGACTCGATCCGGCGAGGTTCGGACAGCGGAAAATAGACCCCCCATCCCTTGCCCGTCTCGGGCCAGCGCCGCCATTTGACGCGCTTGGGCACAACCTCGAACAGGGGCCAGAAGCTGCTCATCGAGTTGTGAACCGGACCCTGTGCGTCGGGCGCTACATATTGCACCCGTCCGCCGGCCAACGGCGCGCCCAGCGCCAAATGCTCGAACATCGCCTTGTCGATCAGCAGCCCCTGCGCACGCGCCTCGCGTACCATCCAAGCCAGCGGAAACTTTGCGACTTGGCTCTCCGCCTCGGGATAGCCGCCGCCGACATCGGAATGATCGCCCGTGAACCAGACTGTCTTGGCATCTTGTGTCGCCGCATCGTCGCCGAATGGGTCCGGCTTGAACGGCTGCCCCTCGTCCCATTTGTAGAGGCGGAACATGCTGCGCCGCTCGTCGATCGCAGCCGCCTGACGGAAGGTCCGCACGCCTGGGTTCCGGCGTGTGTAGGGGAGGAAGGAAAGGCCCGGAAAATAGAAGCGGTCGCGACGCGGCACGATCACCGAGGCGACCGTGTCCCAAACACCAAGGAAATGGATCTCAGCCCGCCGTCCGCCGATCACGCGCTGGAACTGCCACGCGATCTCAAGCGAATTCTCGCTGGCGCTCCGCTTGTAAGCGGTGAGTGCATAGGAAATGAGATTGAGCTGCTCTGGGCGCAGGATGCCCAGCAAATGCACGAGACCGGCGACCGCACGGGCGGTGTAGGCACCCCGGCTGAACCCGAACAGGTAGATGCGGTCACCCTCTCGCCATTCGCGGCAGAGAAAGGCATAGGCATCGAGGATGTTGTCATCGAGCCCCCAGCCGGTCGCCAGCCCGAACAGCGCCGACATCCCCTGTCCCACATGACTCCAGTCCCTGTTCAAACCGATTGTGCCGATCCCGGGATCATAGAAGACGAGCTGACCCCCGCTCCTGATCGCGATGCGGTAGAGCTTGAGGACATTGGTCAGGTCCTGCTTCACTTCGTTGCTGGTGCCGTCACACAGTAGTACGAGGTTGCGCGGCGAGGTGCTCATCGGTCACTCCCGACGATACGGATCTGGATCATCTTGCTGTTCATGTTTCCATTCCTCCTTGCAACAGGGCGCGAAAGGTCACTCCGCCCGATACCGCCCGAGGCGTGCCGCGACGTCGCGCGCCGACAACCGGCATCGCTTGGCGGCATTGAGCGTGGTCAATCCCGCCGCCAGCAAGGCGAGCGGGCAGCTGCCCGACTTTTCAAGTTCGTCAAACATCCAGAGAAGTCCGCAGCATTCGATACCGCGGGCAGCAGCCTCATGATGGACAAGATCATCCACCGACAAAACGGCCCAACGCCGCGCCTCGGCAAGCACCAGACCAAAGGCAGCCGGTACGGAGAGACCGGGCCTCGCGCGCCGCAGCGCGAGCCCGGTCGACATTTCACTGCTCTCCAGTGGCTCGACGCGAAGCCCGAGGTCGAGCAGCGCGGGTCCGCCCGCGGACGCAAGCTCGTTCGCATAAAGAATGTCGGGCACGGCAAGGGAGCAAGGCAGTGCAAAGGCTGCGCTGACGAGATCCGCGCGCTCCAGATCTATCAGGACAGAGGAATCCGTGACCAGGAGGTTCATGGCGAGGGCTGATCCTCCCATGGCCCGGCCATCGCGCGATCGAGCTCGCGAACGCTCATCCCCAGCGCTTCGGCAGCGCGCGATTCCGACATCGCCCCCTCCTCGACCGCGCGAAAGCAGAGTCTACGCAGGCGTGTCGCGCTCTCTCGGGCGACGGGAAGAGGCTCCTCGTAAGGCGGCGACCGCCACCCTTGCCGCTCGAATTCGTCGTACAACCGGCGCATCACCGGCTGACCGAAGATGCCCAGATCCTTACAGCGATAGGCAAGCGCCTGAACCGACGCGCCGACCACCGGTTTGAGCGCGAACAGCTCTCCGAGGCTGACCCTGGTTCGATGGCGGCCTATCTCGCGCCAGATAATTTCCGCGGGCATCAGCAGAGCGCCCGCGAACCGATGCGCCGCCTTCTCGACCTCGGCCTCGCTCAGGCGCTTGTGGGGTTCGAAGACGGCATGGGCAAGCTCATGGGCAAGGGTGAAGCGCTGACGTTCGCCATGATGCGACGCATTCACGACAATCACCGGCAAGGTACTGCCATCGGCGCGGCGGACATGCGCGGTCATGCCGTCGATCGAATCCGCCAGCGGCTCGCAGATCACCTTCATGCCGCGCGCTTCGAGCAGCTCGACGAGGTTGGTGATGGGATCCCTGCCGAGATGCCAGGCTTCCCGGACCTGCGACGCCGCTGCGTCCGCCTCTACGATCTCGTTGATCGGATAGGGCGCGCTGTCGGGGCGGTCCCAGGTCGCACTGTCAAGCCCGAGCGCCTCTTCCACCGCCAGATAATGTTCAAGCCGGTGCAGCACCTTGGCCTGGACCTGCGCTTCCTCGCGCTTGCCCGCGCTCGGCTTCTTGCGGAAGTCCACGGCCTCGAGCGCGACCCTGTCCTGGCTCAGCAGATAGTCGATCGAGACATCCAACGCAGCGGAGAGCGCGAGCAGCACGGCCGACCCCGGCATCGACTCGTCACGCTCGTACTTTCCGATCGCCTGTGCCGTCACAAGCTCGTTCATGGCTGCAGAAAGGTCGCGCAACGACATGCCGGATGCCGTGCGGGCGAGCTTTAGCCGCGTTCCAATCATTTTCATATTCCCTGCCCTTGCAGTTTACAAAACATCGTCTATATTCTGTTTTTGTAAACCGATACCGCTTGCTATAGTTCCGAAGTCTGGGCGGTGCAACAGGAATAATCAAAGGGATTCTCGCACCATGAACCGTCCGCTTTTCCCCTCGCCGAACCCGGTTTCCAACGAGGCCGACATCCTGATGGTGGAGGTGCTGGCGCGCTTCCAGCAGCCGCCCGGCAAATATGCGATCGCCGAGGAACGCTATGTGACGCTCGCCGGCTGGATCGAGCGCGATGGCAGTCCGCTGAAGGGGAATGTCAGCGTCGTCTATCCGCAGGGTGGTGTCGCACAGGGCTCGTCTATCGCGAGCCGCGCCACCAATGACGAGTTCGATGTCGACGCGATGGTCGAGCTGCTGCCGCACATCGATCGCGGGCCCGCCCATGTGCTGGACCTGCTCTATCACACCGTCCGCGGCGAGCCGGGCTCGCGCTACTATTCGATGACCACCCGCTGTACCCGCTGCGTGCAGGTTGGCTATGCCGACAACATGCATGTCGATCTGACCCCGGCGGTGCTCCAGGTCGGCACGCCGCTTCGCCAGAGCACGATTTTCCATCACCGCCCAGAGGACGGGAACAATCCGGGGATGCGTTTCACCGGCAACCCCTACGGCTTCAACGAATGGTTCAAGCTGAACACGCCGCCCGAGCTGATGCTCAAGGCGGCGTTCGACGAGAACCGCACCTATGCCGCGACCGAACCACTGCCCGAGCAGGTCGGCATGCACGGGATGTCACGCGCGCTCGCCAGCCTCCAGTTCGTCAAGCGTTTCCGCAACCTGCGTTATGATCGCCGCGACTGCCGCTGCCCGCCCAGCGTGCTGCTCGCCAAGCTCGTCGCCCAGTACAAGGCCCGCGAGTTCCGCTTCGCTGCCGCGGTGCTCGAGCACATGCGCAACTTGTTCGATATCTTCACCGGCCACCAGAGCCGCTCCACCCTGATCCATGAAGTCAATCCGGCCTGCAGCGCCGATGTGCTCACCGACCGTTGGCCGAGCGCGCTGAGCGATCAGGCGCTGTGGATTTCCGATCTCCGCCACCTGGTCGCGCAGCTCGACGTGTTTGTGAACGGCGAGATCACGCTCACCCAGCGCAAGGCGATTCTCGCCGATCTGTTCGGCGAGCAGGCCGCGGGCGATGCGGTCTTTGCCTTTGCCGAGCGCATGGGCCGGATGAAGGATCTCGGACAGACCCGCTATGTGGGGAACACCGGGCGCCTGATCCTGCCAGGCGCCGCGCTTCTGAGCGGCACGCGTGCGCAGGCGATGCCGCAGACCAGCTATTTCGGGGGACGGCTGAAATGAGTCTCAGCCTCGTCCAGCAGGATCGCCTGATCCGCCGTCAGTGGCCATTTCGCACGATCCTGCTGGGCGATCATTTCGGCCTCTGGCGCGGGACGGTCATCGGTCTTTCGGCGCCCTACGAGATCAGCATCATTTACGTGCAGCGCCATTTTCAACCCGGCTTCGAATATGCCTATCCCTTCTTCCCGCAGGTGCGGGTCCATGCGCCACTGATCACGCGGCGCGCCGAGGCGCCTGACGACCCTATCCCGCACGTCTATGACGAGGGGCTGACCGACTATCCGTCGCTGTGCCTGTTCGACCCCGCGGAACGCGGCTGGGACAGCAGCCGCGCGATCGCGACTACGACGATCCCCTGGGCTGCCGACTGGCTGCGATTCTACGAGGCCTGGCAGGCGACTGGGGTCTGGACCGGCGGCGGGCGCGACCATTTCGTTCCCGGCCCTGACGACCTTGACCCTGTCGGTATGCCGACCAACGCCGCCAGAATCCGAGTGGCGCGCCTGATCGGCAGCTCGGCAAGCCGCGCATTGCTCGCAAGGGCGACCGCCGGTGTGGACGCCGTGGATCCGCTGCACCGCTACCACTGGGCCGATGTCCCCGACGCCAGCTGGACGCGCCGTCCGATCCTCCCGGTCTCGCCTCGTGCCCATGATTTCGGGATCACGACATGAAGACGGCTCCCGCTCGCACCGGGCGTTCGCGCACCAATGTCTCGCAGAAAAACCGGCTGATTCTCTGGGTGCGCGCTGGCGGGCGCTGCCAGTATGCCGGATGCAATCAGCCGCTGCTGGGCGATCTCGTGTCGGGCGCAGAACGCCTCAACAAGGCCTTTGTCGCCCATATCGTCGCGGCCGACCCCGGAGGCCCGCGCGGCGATCCCGTACGGTCGCACGAACTCGCGGATTCGCTTGAGAACCTCATGCTGCTCTGCCACGCCCATCATCATCTGGTCGACGAAGAGGATGAGACCGGCCACCCCGAAGCGCGGCTTCTAGACATGAAGACGGCGCACGAGGCGCGGATCGAGATGCTTACCGGCGTCGCGCCGACGCGCGGCAGCCATGTCCTTCATTTCGCAGGCCGGATCGGAGCCCATGACTGCCTCGTGACGCGCAGTCACAGCGACGCCGCTCTGCTGCCGGAACGCTATCCGCTCGACCGGAGCCCGATCCAGCTCGAGATTGTCGGCAGCGATTATCGCGATGACGAACCGGCCTACTGGTCGCTTCAGATCGATACGTTGCGCCGTCAGTTCGACCGGCTCGTCGCCGAACGCCTGCGTAGAGGCGACATTGCCCATCTGTCGGCGTTCGCGATCGGACCGCAGCCCCTGCTGATCGAACTCGGAAGGCTGCTGTCGGACCTCGCCGACGTCGATGTCTATCAGCGGTCTCGCGAACCGGCCGGATGGGCGTGGCGCGAGGACGGTGACCCGATCGACTTCATAGTCGAACGTCCGGGCAATCCAGCGGGCAAGGTAGTGGCATTGTCGCTCGGCATCAGCGCCCGCATTGATCCCGGACGGATCACGGACGTGCTTGGCCCCGAAGTCCCGATCTGGAGTATCAGCGCTGCCAGCCCGGGGAACGACATCCTGCGCCGCCGCGCCTGCCTCGTGCAGTTCCGCGACGAGATGCGTGCCGTCTATCGCGAGATTCGCCTTGCACATGGTGGAGACGCTATTATCCATGCCTTCCCTGTCGTGCCCGTGGCGATGGCAGTCGAGATCGGCCGGGTCTGGATGCCCAAGGCCGATCCCTCACTGGTCGTCTATGACGAGCATCGCGGACTGGGAGGCTTTGTTGCCCGGCTCGAGATCGGCCCGCCCCGGGCTACCGCGACAAAGCATGCCGCCTGAGTCCCTGGCAATGACGGAGCATCACGAATTGAAGTCAGATCAGTGGCAATATCGGGCTAGTCTGGCGCGAAACTGCGCTATGCGGGAGGGCAGTTCGGCAGCAACGACCGCGCGACGGGGAAGTCTGAGATGAAGCTGACATTCGGCATGGCGTGCGACGGCCGGCGTTATCCCGACTTCCCGGGGATCGAAGAAGGCGTCTTCGACGCGGCCGTTCTCGGGCCGGTCGGCCTGGTCGATGTGCTCGAGATCCAGCTCGGCCTGACCGGACCGCGGGCCGCACACGCGGTCAGGGTCGCTGCCTATGCCTCAAAGCTGCGGGCGGCCCTTGCTGTCGAGCCGGCGCTGTTCTTCGCTGCTTCCTTCGCCCTCGACCCCTGGGACACCGCGACAGCGCTGCTGGCATGGCGGGACGAGCTCGTGGCGGCTTGCTGGACCGGAGACGCGGTGGGTTCAACCCGGCCAGATGCGCTAGCGACTGCCGAGGCCGCGGGCCCCGATCTGCCGCCGGGAATCGCGGATCGCGTGCGTGCGATCTGCGCGGCGCTTGGAGAAGGCCTGGAGCTGACCATCGAGACAATCTCGCTGATCGAGCCGCGTGACCTGATCCCACCGGTTTGGGCATGCCTCATCGATGCGCTCGAAGCATGCGGGATCGCGATCATTGAAGCAGCGGCACCTCATCCATCCGCAGCTGGCGATCTGAGCCGCGTCCAGACCTTCCTTGCGACCGGCGCGGCCACGCCGCTGGAAGGTGATGGCAGCTTCATGTTGGTCAAGGCGGAAACGGCTCTGGTGGCGGCCGAAGCCTTGGGCGAATGGCTTGCCCACGGTTCCGAGGAAGAACTCGCCGGAACTGTGATTGTGGCAACCGATGGCGACACAGCGCTGCTCGACCTCGCACTTCAGGCGCGCGGCCTGCCCGCCGTGGGACAATCCGCCGCATCGCAGTGGCGCGGGGCTTTGCAGGTCCTGCCGCTCGCATTCGCGGCTGCCTGGGCGCCGTTCGACGCACGGGCAATACTCGACCTGCTCATGCTTCCGCGTCCCCCGATCGGCCGCGGAGCGGCGCGCAGACTGGCACGCGCGTTGAGCCGGGAACCCGGTACGGGCGGAGCGGCCTGGAGCACAGCCTGGGCCGAGATCGAAGCGGATCTCGCCGAGCATATGGCTGATCGGACGAATGCCGAACAAGACGTTGCTGACCGGCTTGCCTCATGGCGCGAATGGACGATCGGCGCCCTCTACAGCCGAGTGATTGGCATGCCTGCCGAAGCGGCGCGAAGGATCGCCACGCGGGTCGCGCAATGGGCAGCCGAAACCGACAGCGGGCGCCACGACCCGCTGCTGATGACGGTCGCGGGGGCTGCAAGCGCGCTTGGCGAAGCCATCAACATTCTCGGTCTCGAAACGCTTCCCGCCCTGCTCGTCGAACGCATGATCGATCAGGTGTTGGCGGACGGCGCACAGAATCCCGATCATGTCGCAACCGCAGGCGGGCTCAGATGCGTCCGCCATCCGGCCGCGGTCTGGGGTGCGACGCCGCGCATCATCTGGTGGGATTTCAAGGGGCCGGGCGACCGGGTGCCGGCCTCACCCTGGGGTGCCGCAGAGCAGGAAGTACTTGCCGCCGCGGGATGCCGTTTCGAGTCGCAGGCAGCCTGCGCAGCGCGGATCGGCTGGAGCTATGCCAATGCTGTCCATCGGGCCGGCGAGCGCCTGATCCTGGTGTCGCCCGCACTGTCGGGAAGCGAGGAGACCGTCAGTCACCCGCTCGCGCATCAGCTCAACCCGTTGAGCGCGCCCGCTGGTAGAACGGTGCGCTGGAGTGCGGAGCGCCTGCTTGACGAAGCGGAGCATCATGTCGCGGGTCGCCATCTTGTACGTGAGCGTGTCGCGGTGGTGACGCCGCCGGGGCAACGCGCGCGGTGGACGCTTCCGGCGTCGGCGCAAGCGAAGCTCGCCAGCCGCACGGAAAGCGCGACAAGCTTCGAGCGACTGGCCGATTGCCAGATGCGCTGGATGCTCCTCGACGTGCTGCGTCTGTCGCGCGGGCGGATTGCCGAAATCCCCGGACCGGACCAGCTGCTCGGCAACCTCGCGCATGAAATCGCAAACCATGTTTTCCAGCCCGGTCCGGTCGATGATGCGGATGCGGTCCTCGCCCGGGCCGAAGCGGTATTCGACGAGCTTCTTGATGCAATCGCTACGCCGCTGCAGCAGCCGGAATATGCCGGTGAGCTCGCTGCCGCACGCGCCCGTGTGCCGGCGGCGCTGGCACAGCTCGCGCGACTGCTGCGTCAAAAGGGCGTGTCGGTGGTCGGCACGGAACTCGACCGGGAAGGCGCCTTTGCGGACGTACTGGCGGTCAATGGGCGCCTAGACATGATCGTCGAACATCCTGTCCAGGGCCTTGGTGTGATCGATCTCAAATGGACCAGAAGCGCGAAACGCAGAAGGACCGAGCTTGCGGAGGGGCGGGCGCTGCAGCTCGCCACCTATGGCGCGATCGCCGATCCGGCGGGTGGCCCGCCTGTGCCCGGGGCCTATTATCTGCTCAGCCAGCGCCGTCTCATCGGGCCTGACGGAACATTCCTCGCTGACGAGGGGATCGAGGCCGAGCGCACGCTTGCCGAGACTTGGACTGCCCTGATTACGACGTGGCGGACGTGGCGCGATCTGGCGCTGAGAGGCACCGTGCTCGCGACCGGCGCCGCCGAGGCCGACACCCACATGCCTGCCGACCTGCCGATCGAACCGGGGGCCGAGCCCTGCAGATATTGCGAACTGACTGGCCTGTGCCGCGTCGCGGTGGAGGCCGTTTAATCATGAGCATCCCCGCCATCAATTCCGTCGTCGCCTCGGCTGGCGCGGGCAAGACCACCCGCATCGTCAACGACATTGCCGCGGAAGTGACCGTGCGCGATCCCGAATCGATCGTCGCCACAACTTTCACGGTGAAGGCCGCAGACGAGCTGATCGAGCGATCGCGCGCCCGACTGTTCCAGGCAGGGCTGCCGGACAAGGCAGCGCGCCTGCTTGGCGCACGGTTCGGCACCATCAACGCGATCTGCGGGCAGATCGTCGCGGAAAATGCCATCGGGCTGGGCCGGTCGCCGCGCGCCGAGGTGATCCCCGAAGCCGGTGTAGGACGCGTGTTCGCGGTCTCCGCCGATGCGGCGATCGAGCGGCACGCGCCGGTCCTCAATGACCTTGGCGACGCGATGGGCTTCTTCGAGCCCAAGCGCGCACCCGATGTCGAGCGCTCCGACTGGCGTACCACGGTGCGTCGTCTGATTGAGCTCGCGCGTTCGAACGGGCTCGATGCCGAGGCACTGGAACGGTCTGCCGATCGCTCGGTCGAGAGCTTCCTCGCGCTCCTACCTGCGCCATCTGCCGACGGCGGCGACCATCTCGACGCCGATCTCGACGCCGCGGTAATGGCCGCGCTGGCAGTCGTCCCGGCCGAGTTCAGCGCAACTGCGAAATCGTCCGTTGCTCTGCTCCGGCAAGTGAATGCCGGCAACCGGCGCGGCGAGCGGCTGTCCTGGCCTGACTGGGCACGGCTCTCCAAGGTCAGCTGCGCCAAGAAGGACGGGCCAACACTGATCGATGCGATGGCGGCGGTCTGCCGGGCGGCCAGCCGTCACACCGAGCATCCGCGGCTTCGCGAGCACTGCACGCAGTTCATCCGGACGATCTTCACCTGCGCGGCGGAGGCGCTCAGCGCATTTCAGGCCTGGAAGTCCGAGCGCGGTCTGCTCGACTTCATCGATCAGGAAGCACTGGCGCTCGACGTGCTGCGCGATCCAGTGATGGCAGCCCGGCTCGGTGAGCGCATCGGTCGGGTTTTCGTCGACGAGTTCCAGGACTCGAGCCCGCTGCAGATCGCGATCTTCACGGCGATCGCCGACCTGGTCGATGCGAGCACTTGGGTCGGCGATCCCAAACAGGCCATCTACGGCTTTCGCAACGCGGACAGCATGCTGACCCAGGCGGCATTTGCCGGGGTTGCCTCGCTGTCGAGCGGTTCCCAGGACGTGCTGGCGACATCGTACCGCAGTCGCGAGGGCATAATCCGCTTCGCCAACGCAGCCTTCGCCCCGGCGCTCGCGGCGATGGGGCTGGATCCGGCCGAGCACGCCTTCGCAGAGACGGCGCGCAGCGATCAGGGATTTGATCACTCGCCGCTCTCGGTCTGGTGGCTCGAGGGCAAGCTCGATCTGCAATATGCTGCGCTGGCGGCCGCGATCCGGGATGCGATCGCGCCGGACTCGGGCTGGCAGGTCGATGACAGACGGGGTGGCCTGCGTCCGCTCGGAGCAGCAGATGTCGCGATCCTGTGCCGGAGCCGGGCTGATATTGCCAAGGCGGCCGCCGCGCTCGGGGAGCTGGGTGTCCACGTCGCGGTCGAGCGCGAAGGCCTTGCCCGCACCCCGCATGTCGAGCTGGTCATGGCAGCATTCCGCTGGGTGGCTGATCCGACCGACCGGCTCGCGCTGGCCGAACTGGCGCGGTTCCTGGCCGACGATCCCGAGTCCGACGCATGGCTGGCTGCCGCCGCGGCGGACGACCAGACCGCGGCCCTCAGGGCCGCAGTACCAATCGTTCCTCAGCTCGAGGCGCTGCGCGAGACCATTCTGTCGCTGACCCCCGCCGACCTTGTCGATGCTGTCATGGTCCTTCCCGAGATCACTCGGCGGATCGAGACATGGGGCGATGTCGCGACGCGGTTCGATGACCTCGAGGCACTGCGTGGGTTCGCCCGCGGCTATGAAGAGAGCTGCGCCAGCGCGGGCGCTCCGGCAACGCCCTCCGGTCTTGTCCTCGCGCTCGGTGCGGAAGAACCGCAGCGTCCGCGCAGCCTGCGCGACGATGCGGTCAAAGTCATGACCTATCACGGCGCCAAGGGGCTTGAATGGCCCTGCGTGATCCTGACCGGACTGAACAAGGTGCCTAAACCGCGGTTGTTCGAGCCCGTCGCCGAAGCCGATGGTGCCATCGACTGGCGCGACCCTCTGGCGAACCGCTGGATCCGTTACTGGCCATGGCCCTATGCAAGCCAGAGCAAGGATGTCCGGCTGGACGAGGCAGCGCTTGCCTCGCCGCTTGGGCAGGAAGCGGCAGACCGCGCGCGAGATGAAGAGGCTCGCCTGCTCTATGTCGGGGTCACGCGGGCAAGGGACCATCTCGTCTTCGCGCCCCCTGCCAAGGGCGACCTCAAATGGCTGGAGGTTCTGGATGGAGCGCAACCGGGCCATGTGACGCTGCCGCGCGCCGAAGCGAATCCCGTGCAGGCCGGGCAGGACGTCTTTCCGGCGCGAACCGCAACGCTAACGAGCGACGATACGCCGGTCGTCCGGCCCATCGCGGGGCCCTTTGTACGCGTATCGCGGCCGCCATCGACGCGGCCCCCGCTTAACCGGCGGCCCAGCGCCGCGGACGAGGGCGAGGCCTATGCTGTTGTCGAAAAGATCCAGCTTGGCCCGAGGCTTGCCCTGACCGGCACTCCGGACATGACACGCCTCGGCGAGGCGGTGCACGCGATCATCGCCGCCGATCGGACAGCGATGCCGCATCCCGACCGGCTCGCGCGGGCCCAGGCGATCCTCGAGCGCTGGCAGGTTCATCAGGTCGCGGCGCAGGACGTGCTGGGTGCCAGCGACCGGCTCTCGGCGCATCTCGGCAGCCGCTGGCCTGATGGCCGGCTTCACCGCGAGACTCCGGTATCCGCGCGGCTTGGCGACCAGCTCGTCAATGGCCGCATCGATCTGCTTGTCGAGCATGGCACTGGCCTCGCGGTGATCGATCACAAGGCGTTTCCAGGCTCGCGCGACAGCTGGGAGGCCCGTGCGGCGGGATACGGGCCCCAGCTTGCGCTCTATGCCGAAGCACTCGACAAGGCCCGGCCGGGCAGCCCGTGCGAGCTCTATATCCACATGCCGATCGTCGGCGCCTTGCTCCGCGTCACGCGTGCTGCGACAAACGCCTGATGCGCTTTCGGATAGTCGATCTGGAAACCACAGGGTTCGAGCTGGACTTGTAACGGTTTTGCGCCGGTCACCTATCTCATTATGCCATCTTGGCCTCGAATGCGAGCGGGCTAATGCCGCCCAAGTATGAATGGCGTCTTCGGGTGTTGTAGAACCCGTTGATGTACTGAAAGATCGCCGCTTCTGCTTGTCGCCGCGTAGGCCATTTCTGTCGCCAGATCAGCTCCGCCTTCAATGACTTGAAGAACGTCTCGACAGACGCATTGTCGTAACAGTTGCCTTTGCCACTCATCGATGGATGCAGGCCATAGGCCTGCAGCTTCTTTTGATAGTCATAGGCGCAATATTGGCTGCCACGGTCCGAGTGGAACAGGCAACCATCTGGTGGATTGCGCAGGCGCACGGCCATATCCAGCGCCCTGATTGCCAGATCTTTCTTCATCCTGTCACTGACCGCCCAGCCCACAACACGGCGGCTGTGCAGGTCGAGTATGACCGCAAGGTAAAGCCAACCCTCCGCAGTCCAGACATAGGTGATATCGCCGGCCCACTTCTGGTTGGGTGCAGCAGCTACAAAATCGCCATCCAGCCAGTTCGCCGCCACACCGAGACGATGGTTGCTGTCCGTCGTCACTTTGTGCCGACGCGTACGGACTGGCCTGATCCCGTTCCTCCGCATCAGCCGACCAACACGGCGCTCGCCAACATCGAGCCCTGCCTCTTTGAGCTCCATGGTCATGCGAGGCCGACCATAGCTGCCAAGGCTCAGCGAATATTGCTCGCGGATGTGCGCCAGCACAGCCATGTCAGTGCGGCGACGCTGGCAAATCGGTCGTGCCCGCCAGGATCGATAGCCCCGTTCGCTGACACGCATGACCCGGCAAAGGCTTGCTAAGCGCCATTGGTGCCGCCAGGCATCGATAAACGCGAACCTCATGGCCGTTCCTTGGCGAAGAACTGCGTGGCCTTTTTTAGGATGTCCCTCTCCTCCTTCAAAATCCGGTTCTCAAGGCGCAAACGTTCATTCTCCAATGCGAGATCGGCTTGCGGCCCGGAAACCAGATCCGTTGGTCGATAGTCTGCCAACCACTTCCCCAGCGTCGACTTGCCAACCCCCAAATCCGCCGCAACACGCGCGCGGGGCAACCCACTGGTCAGTGCGATCCGCACCGCTTCCTGCTTGAACTCTTCACTATGCTTGATCATCTCGTCGGTCTCCTTGTGCGAGTGTTTAACTCTCAAGTGACCGGCGCAAAACCGTTACAAGTCCAAGCCGCCGGCCGAGATCATCGAGATCGGTCGCAGCGATCTCGTCCGGGACGCCAGCGGAACAGCAATCGAGCGGCCAATGGCTTGGCTCTATCGCCCGCTGCACGGGATTCCGCCCGAGACAATGGCCATCCATCATCTCACCGAGGCGGACTTCGGCCCGGAGACACCGGTCTGCACGCCCGGACACCTGCATGCCGCGCTCGCACAAGGCGCGCCGGCCGACATTCTGGTAGCCCACAACTGCGAGTTCGAGCGCAAGTTCATCACCAAGGCCACAACGGGCACGATCCCCTGGATTTGCACTTGGAAGGTCGCACTTCACGTCTGGCCTGATGCGCCGCGCCACGGCAATCAGGTCCTGCGCTACTGGCGCGGCCTCGTGCTCGATCCCGCGCTGGCTATGCCGCCGCACCGGGCCGGGCCCGATGCGTGGGTCACGGCGCACCTACTCGGTGAACTGCTCAAGGAGACCAGCGTCGAGCAGATGATCGCCTGGACGAACGCGCCACGTCACATGCCGGTGATCACCTTCGGCATGCACAAGGGCTCGGCATGGTCAGCGCTGCCACTCGACTATTTGCAATGGATGGCGCAGCAAGCGACGATGGACGCTGACGCGGTCTGGCATGCTAAGCAGGAAATCGCCCGTCGAGCATGAGTTGGCCCGGCCCATCCCGGTGCTTTGCGATACGCAATAGTTGCAGGCTGGTTGTGCTCTCGTCAACAGCAGAGGTTTCATGTGGTAGTAACCTTTTGGGTATATGAAGCATGGGCCGGAAGATGATGAGCGAACGCTGGAGGCGAGCGATGGAAACTTCATCGAGCGCTGATCGAGCCGGCAGCAAATAGTCGCCACACTTATCGAGACGGCTAAGAGACACTTATCTTGAGCTATTGATAATGCATGCCGAAGCAGCGTGCCGCTCCCACACCATTGGTCTCAGACTAGCGTCTACTTTGCCCCCCATTCAGAAAGCAGACTGTCCGCAGACGGCCGAGGAGGCGCCAAAATTCGGCGCGTGAACCTTTTCGCGCGCATCTGGTGTGCGTCCTGAGCGGCGACCAAATTCCATAGCCGCCGCTGCGGCCGCGCCGATAGCGCCGGCCGAGGTTCCGCCAATGATCTCAACCGATAGTGCGCTGCAATGGCGGCGACGGCGGCGGGGTAGATAATGCCGCTTGTAACTCCGCCCTTCATGACGAGGTCGCATTCGAAACTTGGTGTCGCCGACACGTTGAGTTCAGGAACGGCGGGTTTGATATCGGGTTCGCTCATATGGTCCCCCCCCTGCGGGTGAGGTGGTTTGTCCAAGACTATATCGATAGCATTTTTTACAAAGATCAACTCAAGCAGTTCGGCCACCTGCCGCTCCTTATTCAGGTGATCAAAATTGCTGTCGTCAAACCAAAGTTCGCAGGATAGGTTTACACAGCCGGTGCCCTTATTGGAGGAATAATGCTACATGCTGTTAGTGCGCGCAAGGCGCGGCTGCATCATTTTCGAAATGCCGGCACTCGCGTGCCTCTCGAAGATGTCGTAACATCGACAGTCTTCGGGCCACTACTATTCTTGGCCGAAACTGATCGCGACCGGGTGCTTCGCGCGCTGCTTGTTGGTCTTGGGTTCACGGACAAACGGTGGTCAGGATTATTAACCTTGTCCTTCTGGATCAAACGCCCGACAGATCCTCGCATTCGCCCTCGCTCTATCGAACCCGACCTTATCATCAGCGATGAACGCGGGATAGTCTTGCTCACCGAAATCAAGTGGGGCGCACCTCTGGATGACGGTGAACTTGCTGGCCAATGGGCATGTCTTGACGAACGCGAACGGGCCCGGGCCCGGCATCTTCTGATCGTGCGCGACAAAAGGCCATATCACGGTCAGATCCGATCAGATGAGCGGCTGCTTCGGCGCTACAATCTCTATCCTTGGCCTTTTAAAATGCATTGTTGGAGCGACATCGCACATTCTCTGGAAGCGCTCGGGCGATCCGATGCGGCGGCACATTTACGGAGCTGGGCTCGTACCGTGGCGCACTTTCTGCGGACCGAGGACGGGTTCGCTATGAGGGGGTGGACCCGGCTCGAGTTGAACGCAGTGGAAGCTTATGTGCCTCGCTTCCGACAGGCTTGGTGGTCCAACTTGCACATTGTCAGCAGAGTCGAGAGGAAATGGGCGAATGGATGACCAAATCTGGCTCAGTATCGCGAACAGCAAGCGCATTTTTGATGAAGCCGACGCGCTTGCGGAAGCCCTCCAAGATTGCCTTGCCGAAGTCAGGCCCGCGATCGAGCCCGAAACATTTTATGAAGAAGGCTACGAGCCCGACGAGTGGACGACGACGGCTTATCTGTTGGCTCACCTCGTCAGGAAAACACCCGGATTGCCGGCCTCAGGTGGACATGTCACGTTCCTTATCAGCTTGTGGCGCCCCGAAGATGAGCAAGGCGTTTCTTGGTCGGCAGCAAGACAGGCCAAGCTCTATGTTGGATTTCAACCCTCGGCCCGCGTCGACGGTTGGACGATGGAGACTCTGTGCATCGATGGCGACGGCAATTCGATCAAGGCCAAGCCCGGTTCGGATTTTCTGTGGCACGGCACAGGCAGCGAAACGATGAGGCGAGCATGGTTTTTCTGTGTGCGGCTCGCGGGCCTCGAAAATCGTGATGAAGTTCGCCGCGAAATCATCGATCCGCTGACGCGGCTGTTTGCAAACGTGCCCGAAAAGGAGGCGTTTGCCGGCTGCGAAGCAACGATACCTGTCCCGAAGAATTAGCGTCTCCTAAGTCATCGCTATAGCTTGATAGCCGATCAAGGCGCTCGCATGCACACCGTCCTTCTCCACCTATCCGCCCAGGATTGCGCACGCTCTCGTTCCGGCGGCGCGTGACTATTGCCTATGCCGCGGAGAAGGAGAGGGTGATGATCCTCGACCTGTTCTATGGTGGGCAGGATTGGGAAACGATCATGGATGCCGAATGAGGAGGGGGCCGGCAATCGGACGGGCGGGATTTAAGACGAGAACTGCCAGTCCGCGATAGGCCCGGCTCTTGTCAAGCGGCGATGCCGGCCATTGCCTTGATGTGAACGTACGGCCGCTTTGACGGAGCTGGTTTTGACCTCTCAACGGCAGCTATGTTAGCGGATCAAGCACAAAGGGCTGTTTATCGCTGGAGCGGGAGAGATTCGAACCAGTTCCATAAGCGGCTGATTTGCCGTGGTTCCAATCGATCCGCCTTTTTCCGATACCTCGGAATATACCCCGGAAAGGCCCAAAAACATTTCCGCCTGAAAACTGCTACTTGTCAGCTCAGTTCGACGGAGTGCACGGTATTCGAACCCACGATACAACGCAAGGTTTCGAACTGTCTCAATCAAGTTTTTGCGAGTGGCCGACCGATTGCCGTTTCGGCTCATAAACATTCTAAGCATGGACGATTGTTCGTGCCGAATCGAATACTATTCAAACCTCGCAAGCCTTGGCAGATTGTGGTTTAATTGAAGGCGCAGCTGAGGGGGGCATTGATGAGCGTAGCGAACCAGCTCGATTCGTTGGGACATGCACAGGTCATCGTCATCCTGAAGCCAACCGTCACCCGGCGCGATGGCCGGCAGACGATCGTCGCGCTTGAGGAGACAAAAGATCTCCAGGAAGAGGTCGCCCGCAAAGTCCGCAAGCATTTTCGCTATTTCCCAAGCTCAACCTTCGCACAATTGTCCTCGGTCGTGCCACCGACGATACCCAACGGCGAAGCGCCCCAATATGCGGTCGACAAACGTGCCAAACGTCTTGGCGCCGAAGCCTCGGTTCGTTACCTGCCCAATCTCGGCGTGCTCATCGGCACGATCGACCGCGCAGCCCTTGCCGCACTGTGTGCGGATGAGGATGTCGCGGATGTACTGGATCCGCCTCCGCTCAGCCTCATCCAGCCGGAAGAAGACTCCGCGCTCGACGGACCCGGCGAGGGCTTGTCCTGGGCGATCAAGCGCCTCAGGATCGATGCGCTCTGGGATAAGGGACTGTCCGGTTCGGGGGTGTTAATCGGGCACCTCGATTCCGGCGTTGATCCGGCTCATCCCGCGCTCCAGGACAAGGTCGACGCTTTCGCGCTATTCGACTTGTCCGGGCGGCAGGTTGTCAACGCGCCCGTTGCAGACAGCGGTTATCACGGCACCCACACCGCCGGCATCCTCGTCGGCGCACCCGTCAATGGGCTGAGCTTCGGGACCGCACCCGGTGCGCGACTCGTATCGGCGGGCGTGATCGAAGGCGGCGATGTCCCTGCACGCGTGCTCGGCGCGCTCGACTGGTGCGTCGCCCAAGGTGTTCGCGTCGTCAATCTGTCGCTCGGTCTCCGCGCTTTCGTCCCGCAATTCTCCGCCATTCTCGCGCTGCTGCGCGCGCGCAACATCCTGCCGGTGGTCGCAATCGGCAATGAGGGCATCAATACGAGCCGTTCGCCCGGCAATCTCAAGGAAGCCTTGTCGGTCGGAGCGCTCGACCAAACCGACCAGATCTGGCTCCAGTCATCCAGCGACGTCGTGGTCGATCCCCCCAAGCGCAAGGTGCCTGCGATCGTAGGTCCCGGCGCCGGCATCTGGTCCTCGGTCCCGGGTGGTCAATTGAGATCGCTGTCTGGAACTTCGATGGCGACGCCCCATATATCAGGATTAGCGGCGCTTCTCCTGGAACACCGCCCGGAGGCAACGGTTGATCAACTTGAGCGTGCTATATTCGCATCCTGTGTTCGTCCGACGGCGATCAGTTCAGCACGAGGCAATCGTGGTGTACCGAATGCTGTTGAGGCGCTGACGCAATTAGGGTAAGGTGACGCTATCATGATCCAGCTCGACCCGAAACTGAAGCGCGCGCTCGACAGTGCTGTCGAGAGCGTAAGAGCGGTTGTGACGCTCGATTCCAAGTCGGCCAAGCCGCTTGCTCCAGAAGAGACCGAGGCGTCGGTCCAGTCGATAGTCGAACGGGCGACCAAGAAGACCAAAATAAAGCCTCGCGACCTCGTGGTCTTCCCCAATCTCCAGTCGTTTTCGATCGATGCCGATCCCAGCTTCATGAAAGAAGTCCTGTCGGAGGACAGTGTCCATTCGGCATCCCTAAACGTCTGACAGAGTTACCATTACTGCCTTGACTGGGCGCGAACGCTGCCAGCCAGCCCAATACGACATGTGTTTCGATCAATTCCGTTGCCAGGGCGATTGCAGTCGAAGCCCGTTAGGTCGCGTCGAGAAATTGTGACGGCTGAATGTCAATGTAGAATGAAGCGCGCCCTCGATTAAACCATATTGAATATTATCTCCGATTGCGCGTCTAGGCGACTTCTGTCATATTTAGTCAAAGTCGCCTATTAAATCAGTCAAAACGGTTCAATGCTTGCCTGGGTGGGGGGCAATCGTGCGCAGATTCGGTCTTTTTCTTCTCATGATTCCGCTGATGGCGGGCCTTTCCGGCTGCGCTGTCTTGTATGACGCGCGACGAGATGCCAACGCGACCGCTGTCGCAACAGCCTTCGACAAGGCCGCGCCTGGTACTTATTTCGACGACCTCCGAGCCGCTTATGCGACCGTCGGCACGCGGGAAGAAGACGCCGCCCTGCATCTCTCCGAAGCTGGTCGCGACGCGCAATTGCTCGACGCGATCGCCCCGGCGTCGCTGTCGCCTGACGAACGCAAGCTGATTGCCGGACAGCAGGGCGCGATCGGAACCGCGGCACTCCCGCAATTGGTCGAGGCCCGCTTCGCGCTGCTGACGGGCTGCGGCCCTGCGGACTGCGGGCGAATCGCTCCGGCCACGCTCGTCGCATGGCGCGCGTTTGCGGTGCAGTATCCAAGCCTCGTTAAAGCCGCCGCCGATGCCGACGACCGCCTGCGGCTGGCCGCCGACCTCGCCGCCGAGGACGGACCGGTTTCGGCCGACGAGGCCAAGCCGATCCCCGCTGCCTGCCCCCGGCCCGGCGAGCCGCTGCCGCCCCTGCCTGCAGCGACCCCCGGCATGACCCCGCGCCAGATCGCCTTGATGAACGTGCGCCAGACCGCAGGCCTCATCGATGCGTGCCGCGATGCGCCGATGACCGCCTTTGCCGGTACATCGGGCACGCTTGGCGGCCTGCTTCGAAAGATCGGCGAGAACCGTGCCGAACAGGCGAAGGGCGAGCAAGCTGCCCGCGACGTCAAGGCCGCAATCGCCGCGCTGGAGAAAGAAGCCAAGACACCCAATTCGCCGAGTTTCCTGAGCGATGTCGCGAAGCTGCGCGATGACCTCGCCAAGGCCGACCTGCCCGCGATCGCCAAGGCTGCCGGCGCCGAAAAGCTGGGCACCATCATCGATGATCTCCTCAAGGTCGAACTGCAGACCAGTGCCGCAGCAGCAGCTCCAAAGACCAGCGCCACCACTGCGGCTGCCGCACCGGCCACCGATCCGAGTGTCACCACCAAGCGCGCCCAAGCAGTGCTGGACCTACTGGGCGCCGCGGAGCAGCTGGTCGACGCCTATAAGGACATGCCGGCGACCGATCGCGCCTCGGCATTGCTGGTCGCCAAAACAGCACAACAGCAACAGCTCGATGAAGCCAATCTGGCTGCGCGTCATGCGTCGGACCTTGCCGCCCTCGATCGCCAGCAACTCGACGCGGGACTTACCGAGCTATCTTACCTCGCTTCGGCAGATCTCGCCCTGCGCGCCATCAAACATCACAGCACCGACGGCGCTACCGGCCTTGCCAAGCCCGACCGAGCGTGGTTCGCGCAAGCGGCAGTCGCCCATGGTATCGCCCAGTCGCGAGGCGGTATGGTCGCCGAACGGCTCGATTGGCGCCGGCTCCAGCTGGAACGCAAATATCAAGTAGACCTAGCCGAGCGTACTGCCGCCAACCGCCGCGCACTGATTGCACCGCTCGTCCAGCAAATCCAGGCCGCGGGCAAGACCGGCATCAAGCCTGAGCTCGTCGCAACGCTGCTGGGCCAGCTGGGCGTCGGTGCTGCAGTGCTGGGGAAATGACTATGCGCATGTGCGCCATCTTTATCGCTCTCTTCTCGCTCGCCGGCTGCGTCAGGCCGCCGCTCCGTCATGCCGCGAGCGTCTCGGCAGTTGAGGTGCAGGACTTCGATACCGGCATCAGCCGCTTCGACAAGGCCCACCGGACTGCGATTGCCGACACCGACACCCGCGCGGCGCGGCTGCTTGCGCTCGCCAATGCGACCGATGCGGCGGTCAACGCGCGCGTCCTGGCCTTGAAAGCCGCTGACGACGCCGACGCTCTACGCATCTTCGATGCGGCCACGCCGCCGCCATTCGCCGAAACCGTAGCGCTTCCTGCGGTAAAGGCTCCCAGCTACGATCTAGCCGGGCAACAAGCCTTGCTCGACGCGCTCAACAAGACCGCAGCTAAGCCGACCGTTGGGCAGAATGCCGAGCTGCTGTTGGGCTTCGCGATCGATGTCGCAACCAAGATGAAGGCCGACGTCGACGCGGCCACCCCCAAGACCGCGACCACCCCGTAAGGAATCGAGCCATGAAACACGCTGATACGGCTGCCGACAACCTCCTCCCGGTGCTCATGGGGTTCGCCGCCGGTGCGCTTATCGGCTTCGGCGCCGCGCGGAGCGTGAGGAAGCCGGCGACCAGCGCCGACCGGGCAGCGCTCGACGATGGCAGTGCCGACAAGGATCTGATCGACCTGCTACAGAAGCAGCAGGACCAGGTCAGCCGGGGAATCCTTGAACTTACCATCCGCGAGGGCGAGCCCGGCGCGCAGCAACTCAACCTCGCCGGCCAGGTCGCGCAACTCAACCTCGATCTTGCCAAGCTCCAGGCAAGGCTTAGCCTTGCCCAGACCAACGCCGCCGCAATTCAATTCCCGGGAGACGCGACCATCACTGCTCTGCGCACTGCTGCCGGCGACCTTGAGGCGGCAATCGGGAAGGCGACCGCGCTTGACCAGCTTCTCGCCAAGGTGTCGGCGGCGATCGCCGTGTGGAAGCCGTGACGGGGGCAGCCCGCCAAGTCATCGAAGTTACCGGCTGGGAAAGCAGCCAGTCCGCAAGCATTTCGCGCTTGCTCCGCGTTCTCCTGCTCATCCTCAGCATCGTGCTTGCAAGTCCCGCCATCGCCGATCCCAGCTTCTCGCTCGACCAGACGACGGCCAATCTGCCGGTCAACGGCGACGCCGGGGAGTTCACCTTCGGGCTTTCCGCGACCGGTCTCGATCCTGCGGCGAAGAACGAACTCGTCGTGTCCGACTTCGGCCCCACCGGGCCGACTGTGATAATCATTCCGAGCCGCATCTCTGCGTCGGGAGCTAACGCGCTCTGGAAAATATCCGGAAAAGTCACTGGCTTTGCAGCGAGCGAAGCACAGGCCCGCCATCTGACCCTGACGCTGGATGGCAAGCCCCTGTCCAGCTTGGCCTATACGATCAAGAACACGGCGCCGGGTGACTTCACCTGGACCGTTTCCGGGCTCTCAGACAAGCGGCTTTCGAACATCGACGACGACCTGAAGTTCGTCGTGCAGATCGGAAATGTGCCCGCGCATAACGTCCGCCTAGTCCAGACCGACCTCATCGGCACGGACAATCTCACCCCGCTTCCGACGACTTTCGATTTGTGTCGCGCCGAGCATCCCGACGATTGTAGCTTGACCACACTCGCTGCCGGTACGTCGTACGCCTTGCTGCTGCGAGCGAAGGACAAAACGAATGCTTCCGCCGGCCAATATTCGGGCACAATCCTCCTCGTAGCCGACGAGAAGCCGCTCGGCGAGCCGATGCCAATCCATGTTGTCGTGAGCAGCACGTGCGCCCGATGGTTCGGCTTCATCCTGATCTGCATCGGTGTGGCGCTTGCGATCGCGATCAATCCCTTCGCGCGTGCGCTGGTCGCCCGCGACGACGCGCTACGCCCCGCCTTCGTCCTGCGCGAACGCGTGATCGACTGGGAGACGCGGCTTGCTGAGGTCAGGAAGGAGGCGGGAGACCCGAAGCTGAAATGTGCGACCGATCTCCTGAAGGATCTGAAGACCAAGCTGTCGGCTACCGAACTCAAACGAAATCGCCTCGTGCCGCGCGCCTTCGCAGCCTTCTACAGCCCGACCCCGTCGCCCGCCGCTGCGGCCACTTACCAGGCACTGCTCACCACGGCGGCGAACCAGCTCGGCAGCCTTGCGGTCGTCGTCGAGACAGGGATTCGGCCTGCGCTCGTCATCGAGAATGCGGCGACCTTCCCTGACCTTGTCGCCGACGCGATCGATGGCCCCGGTGGGCTCGATGAAATACTGAAGAAGCCCGACGTCGCGCCTGGCGACGCACTCGACAAAGCGATCGCCGACCGGTTGGCCAAACTCAGGTCTGACCTCGCAGAGGAGGCCAAGAATAATGCGGGTCTGGCAGTTGTCGATGCGCCGACGCTCGACCCAATGCGCGAGCCAACTGTCCGCGAGCTCGATTTTCAGGTTGCTGCACTGAATGTAATCGGCTGGCTGTTCTTCTCGATTGGCTCGATTCTCCTGGGATCGTTGGTTCTCCTGATCCTGAATCCGGCCTTCGGATCACTGCAGGATTATGTGATCTGTCTGCTCTGGGGCTTCGGCGTTCCCACGGCGGGGACACAAGTCACATCGCTTGGTCAGGGCTCGATTGCGAGCAGTCTCGGCGTCAAGCTGGTAGGCTGACACAAAAGCCTACCGCGCCGGGCCTGTTATGTGTTGCCGAGTCAGAAGTTAGCGGGGAATGGGCTAACCCGAGGTACGTATGATTGGCATCAAGAAGTTGTGGATTTTTATCTGTCACTTATTAACGGATTGAGGCGGAGGGCATGACCATCGAACTGGCTGGCATCGTAAGCACCGATGGATGAGGCTGAAACGGCTAGTATTGGGACTTTTCGGCTGTTCCGTGGCGATGTGTTGATCGACAGGTCTGTCCAGAAGCCGACGTCCGGCGTTCGTCCGACCGGCACTGCAGAAAGGCGGAGATTAGGCCGTAAGCTGTCGGGCAAGTCTCGGGCGCAGCAGATCAGATTGCGTCACCGAGGTTCATAACTGGAGCGTTCGGATCGACGCCGGCACTGCTGGACTTGTCGCGGAGCTGCATCAGACTCACCCTCGCGACGTAATCTGCATAGTCCTATGGCCCGAGGAGGAAGAGGCCGTTGTGCGCAGGGACGCCGGTTCGGCACCGATCGCATTCGAAGGCGCTACTGGTGGGCAGCTCGGGGTACACCCGCCTGCGCCTGCTGCCGTCACTATGGCGGACGAGAAGCTTGATCGGCGGTACATTAAACGTCCTTTCCTTCGTCCATCCGCGCCTTCAGCGCGCGCAAGCGCGTATCGTAGAATTCCTGGCTCATTAACTCCGGGTCGGTAATGAAAAACTTTTCCCCAAGTTGCGACATTCGCTGCGCCTGCTCAGGGTGTTGCAGAAGTGCGTCCGTTAGCGCGTCGCCGAGCTCGCGCTCATGAGCTTCGGGATAGACCTTGTTCGCATATCCAGCGATCGCAGTCGGCAATTCGAACAAGATCGGATCTTCGACGAACTTCGAATAGCGTTCTTGGGCCAGTTCGAATCGCGTCAGCATTTCAGGGGTACGCAGGGCAAGAAGCGGCGGGAATTGACCGAGCGCCCACCGCAGGAACTGGGTGCGCACAAGATACGGATCGAGCCAATCATCGTTCGCGACGAACCCGGGGCGTCGCTCGTGGACAGCGTGACGGACGAATGCGAGCAGACGGAGATGGCGCAGCGCAAAGAAGATTGCGTCGCGCGCCTCTTCCACTTGGCCGATGCTTGGGTTGCGGTCGGGATGAGGGCAGATCACCGACATTGACAAAGTGTCGCACAGGCATTCTTCGACGAGCGCATCGTCTGAACCAAACAACTCCATTTGCTTCAGATACATCGGTGCGATCGTGTCGAGGTCTGGATGGTTGGCTTCCTCGAGCCGGATGATCGCGCTCAGATAGAAATTCTTGAGGAAGTCCGCTCGCGCATCGCGAAGCATCTGCTCGCGCCATGCCACTTGGCGCTCGACAATGGTATGGAAGGCTTCATGCGCCATCACATAGGCTTCCTGGAGCGCTGTGATTCGCATCCGATGCGCGACATCGGTATCCTTGCGATGACCGATGGTGTCGTCGCGACTGGCGACATGCGCCATCGCAAGCACTGCCCCCAATCGGGGCTGCCCGTCGATCTGTGCGAATTCGGCGGCGACCTTATAGGCATAGACCCGCGCTTCACGCGGATCGGTGGTGTTGAAATGCAGTCGATTGAGCTGATTGAACGTCTGGCCGAGATACTGGTCGTAGATGACGATCTGGCGTTCCCCAGTGCGGATCGTCTCGCAAGTACGCTCGGCACTATAGGTCAGGTCAAACTCCGGCGTTGCTCCGTAGCTACTCAGGCTCGTCTGCAGCCCATCGAAGATCGAGCGGTAGTGATCACGAGCAAGAAAAGCCGGCATCTCTCGCCGCGTCGCGGCGAGATAGGCAGCCGCTGGTCCCATCGCTAATCCTTCGCCTCGAGCGCCTGCGCCAAGATCTTCGATGCACTGTCGGCGTCAAGCCCGCGCAGTTCGATGCCGTCGACCTTCACCACAACGTGGCGTTTGGACCGGATTTGCTCGAGCACCATCTTCGTGATGAACGGTAGGGTCGCTGTCAAAAGCGGTAACACGACCGCTACGATAGCGACCCCACCATCGAACCGCTTTATTTCGATGATCTCCGCATCGACGCCTTCGCTAGCGGCATTCGCCTGAACCTCGTCAGCTTGCGCTTTTTCAATCGCGATGGAAATCCGGCCCACAGTCACCTCCCCTAAAGTTCGTGCACGACGTTATACGGCAGGCGCGCCACGAAGCGGTAGCAGCCGATCACTCTAACGGTGAAAAGCATCGCCTTCTTCCCCTCCTTACGCATCGCCTGCAAAGACGAAATGATCCTTGAGATCATTCATGTGCGTCCAAGGGAGTACCCGGTGATGCTGGAGCATACCAACGATGATGCCGGGATGGATTCCGACCGAGGCGGCAAAATCACGCACGTCGGATTTCGCCCTAGGTTGCCCGGCCATGAAGACGCGCAATCTCGCCTGACCGACCAGTTTCTCCTCCGCCCAGGCATCTGCCTCAGCTTCTTCAGCATCGCTTTCCGGCCGTTCGTCATCGACATAAGCGGTATCGCGGCCGTGAAGGCATAGATGTCCAAGCTCGTGAAAAAGCGTGAACCAGAAATGGTCATTGGTTTTGTGTCGAAGAGACAGAACGACCGCCGCCTTGTTCCTGGCATACCAGAAGGCAGCGCCATTGAGTTTGGTCTTCTTGAGCGGTGGAACAGGCACGATCGCGACCCCTGCCGCTGCGCATAGCGCCGTTACCCTTGGCTGAAATTCCTCAGGTGGCAGCTTGGTCAACGGCTTGATCTCGGCAAGCGCTTCCAACAGACGCGCATTGCTGAACTCGGCTACCTCCATCTTTTCGGCGGACCTCGTCGCCAGCTGTAGCCAGACGTGGACGCATTCCGGCGAGCTTGGATAGGTTTTGGAAGCCCGGTAGCGAACCGCACATCGTTGATTGAGCCCGGCAAACGCATGTTCATTGGCAACGCCGAAGAAAGATAATAGCCCTTCGCGCACGGCGTGCAGGTCACCCGACGATGGCAGCACGCCGCGCTGCTGCAGTTCTTTCACCGGAAAGTTCGCCAGCCAGGCCCGCACCGCCGCCGTATCGCGCTGGCTGCGCTCGGCGACGCGCGAACGGAACAGCTCCCACTCTTTTTGCACACCGGTCCAGATATAGGCTTTGGTGCCGGTCACGCGTTCGAGCGCGACCGCCGTATCGGCCTCAACTGGATTGTGGCCCTTGATGATAGTATTGACAAGCTTGGGAGTGAGGTCGGCTCGGCGCGCAAATTCGGCCTGAGACAAGCCGAGCGTCTCCAGATATTCCTCCAGCATCTCGCCGGGATGTACCGCCCAATCGGGCTGAAAATGTGAGTCCTGCGCCACTTCGAATATCCTCAATGATAGTCGGTCACGTCGAGGATTTTCGCCTTCGTGACCGCGGCCAGGTCGAGGCTCCCGTCGTCAAGGCGCGGCAACGGATCGTTTGCCGGCTCGAAGATGAGGCGCCAGGGGTGTTTCAGGTCGACCGCGAACTGGCCTTCGCGGGTACCCGACAGCTTGTGGCGGCGTGGCGGCGGCGTGTGGGGCACGTCCGCCAGGCACACTGCCTGCCGCAGGAGCGTGAGACGCAGACGCAACGGCTTTGCTCGCTCGCCATAGGCCTTGAGCATCGCCTTATCGTCTTCGAGCCGCTTGCGCAGTGCGTCTGAGGCGAATTCAAGTTCCATCCACCCTTTCCATCGTTACCTATCAGGTAATCCTTAAGCATTCATTACGCAATAGGTAATGCACATCAGCGAGTAGATGCGTGGGCGAAGCTATTCTGCTCGTGCGACTCTACCCATTTTGAAGTGGATCGGCGCGACACCTGGCGTCACGGGCACGGCTCCGCGCGCGACACTCATTCTCGTTCGAAGCCGAAACACAATCGGTGATAGGCGATAGTTTATGCGCGCCGAGCCGGCTAAAAGGGCCCATGGATACGCAGGATTTCACTGACGACGAATGGCGGGACATGCTCGATGAGTTCCGACTGCTTGTAGTACGCGCGGGCTTTTCTGGTTGGGATGCCGCAATGGCGCTGGCGCTCGATGATTTCGAGGGTATGGACGGCCGGCGTGTCGCCGTTGGCATCGGCGGTGAGGCTGTCGTTTTCGATGGCCTACCCGTCGAGCGGCTGCGCATCTACGCCCGGCAGTTCATGACCTTCCTGAAAAGCGGTGCACGCTGGTCACTCGACGAGAACCGCGAACGCCTTAGCCGTCTGTTGCGGACCGAAAACGACACGCCGGTTGAGGGCGTTTTCGTCTCATTCGATGATCAGCGCGCTCCGATCGATGCGCGCGCGGGCGACATCACCGCAATGGTCGATGAGGTTTCCCGCTTCCTCAGCGAGATCTATGGCGAAGACACCGGTTTCTGGGATGACGAGCCTGACGCCCCGGAGGGACGCTGACAATGGCGACACGTAAACCAACTACCTCGGGCATGAAAAAGAAGCTGCGTGACGCGTTCCGCGCGCATCTCGGCGTCGATCGGTTGACTGCCGGGCAGTTGCTCGCGAGTGCGACGCTCCAGGACAAGGCGTACGAGCTCAGTGCGCTGATCGCCGTGATGGAAAAGCTCAAGGCGATGCGGCCGACGCTGACCTTTACTCTGGTGCGCGGCACGTCCTTGGTGTTCCGAGCGAAAGGCGGTCCTATCGACCGCACTAGCTGGCCGTACATCCGCATCGACGATCGCGGTCGCACCGTCGGCGAGTTGTGGGTCGATATCGAGTGCGTCGCGATTAGCGCCGATCCGGCCGCCAAGCTCCAGCCGGGGCCGCTCTACGGCAAATGCCATGAGCTCGACATTGTGCTGGTCGTCCCGAATACCGATGGCCGCCCCTTGCCGAGCGAAACCCTGCTCGGCGTCGAAGCCAAGCATCGCCCGTTCAATAAGGCACTGCTCAAGGAGTTGCTCGGCGTCCGCCGTGAGATGACGATGCGGGGTCCGCTAAACGCGCACCGGCCGCCGTGGTGGTTTGTGTGGTGGACGGCAAGGCTGCCGGCCCGCCCCCCATCGGGGCTTGTCGCATTCTGCTCGAGCGACATGATCGACAAATACTCCGATCCTGCCGACTATTGGGGCATCCATATGGAGCATCTGCCCTTTTGAGGCATCCCACTGCTGATTTCTGGCGTCTATGCATCTAATCCCAAAAGGACCTGCATCAACGGTCAGGGGGGAAGAATGGCCACCGATAAGCACCATCAGCGGGGCACCGCGCCCGACTGGACGATCATTCGAACGTCCGCTTTGGGAATCGCGATGTCCGACGGGGAATGACCGACATTGGAGCGCATTCCCGCCAGACGATACTAGGCAGCGAATGGCTGGTTCTGGCGGAATCTGCCGTTCAAAGCGCGATCGGCTAACGACGCATTCTGGTCGGAAGATGCCGATGGGCGTCTTGAAAGCGTCGGGGTACGCAGCGACAGGCTTGGAACTACACGGACGGATTTCAGCCATGTGCTACTGGCGTTCGAAAGAGGGCCACTCCGTCGAACTCATACGCCATATAAGTGCGAAGCGACCAAATCTCAGCAGATGAACAGACGACAAGTTTTATGAGTCGCGTTATGACCCGTGAATGACCGCTTTGTCGAAGGGTTCGTGCATGTTGGCGGCTTCTGTCCGTTTGTAGTAGGTATCACATTCCACCATTCCGTAGACCAATATGAGACACATGAGTCCAAGTCCCCAAGCCTATACGTCATCACCGCACAACAGCCGCCCACTGTGACATAATCAGTGGGCCATCTGGGCAACAACTGGGCAACAGTTTTTCTGCGCTAGGCTGATTTCGGGTGAGATGGGGCGAGAAGGTGTTTTTATTTTTATGTCTATATTCAGCATATTGCGGACAGTTTTTGAGATTAAATGAGACGTAGAAAGACGCCTCTTGGAAAATTTGTAATCAGGGGGCCACGGGTTCGAATCCTGTAGCCGGCACCAGCATTTTCAAAGGGTTACATAGAATTTTCTTCCCCCCAAGCCGGGACTTGCGGAAAATCAGGGGAATAATGGGATTTTCCCGCACATCCCCTAAGCGGAAGACCGCCACGCTGTCGGCTTTGAATGAAGGCGCTGCCCGTTGACAGGAAGGTATTGGTCGTCAACGTTGACGCCATGAACGAATTGAACGAACTTGCACGGAATGAGGATCTGGCGACGCTGATCCGTACTATCCCGGATTACCCTACAGCCGGGATCCTGTTTCGGGATGTTTCCACTTTGCTCCTTGACGGACGGGGCTTTCGTGCAGCGATCGATCGCATGATCGCGACGATCGATCCAGTCGACATCGACCTGATCGCGGGGATAGAGGCGCGCGGCTTCATTGTGGCTTCGGCCATGTCCTATGCTCTTGCCAAAGGTAAAATCATGTTGCGCAAGCCAGGCAAGCTGCCCGGCAATGTGGTTGGAATGGACTATGCGCTCGAATATGGCACCGACAGGCTAGAGATGCATGTGGGCGCCGTGTCGCCGGGGCAAAAAGTGCTGATCGTGGATGATCTGATTGCCACCGGCGGTACAGCGCAGGCCGGAGTTGCCTTGCTGCGCGGCCAGGGTGCACTTGTCCTGCAAGCGCGTTTTCTTGTCGATCTTCCGGATCTTGGCGGGGGCGACCGACTGCGAGCGCAGGGCATAGAGACTGACGCCCTGTGTTCCTTTCCCGGGCATTGAGCACATGCGTATTGCAATAATCACGGGCGTCCAAACCGAAGCCGATGCCTTCATGCCCGGCACTTATGACCGGCTTGAACAGCACGGAGGCCTCTCTATCCGTTTTGTGTCATGTGCAACGCACGATGTCGCTATCAGCTGCTGCGGTGTCGGCAAGGTCAATGCCGCCATGGCTGCCACTCTCCTTGCGGCCGTCCATCAGACGGAATTGCTGATGATCATAGGTACGGCAGGAAAGCTGGGCTCTTTGGCAGGAGACTGTTTCATCATCCATGAGGCAGTGCAGGGCGACTATGGAGCACAGCGATCTGACGGCTTTGTCCATTACACGGCAGGCGCTTGGCCGATCGGCCCAGCCGAGGTCACAGCGTTTTTCGCGCGACCGTTGCCGGATATCGGCCTTCCACAGGCGCGCATTGTGACAGGAGACGCGTTCATTGAATGTCCGGATCATAGCCTGCGCCTACGGGACGGCTTGGCGGGTGATCTGGTCGACATGGAAACGGGCGCCGTGGCGCAGGTCGCAACCCGCCTCGGATTGCCATGGTCTGCAATCAAGGCCACAACCGACGATGCGAATGGCGAGAGCGTCAGCGATTTTGATGCAAATCTTCTTGCCGCTTCGCGCCGCGCTGCCCGCGCCGCAGAACAAGCGATACACAGGATGTAATGCGGATTGCGAGACCCCGTGACGATTTGAATGACTATCGGGGCTTCCCGCCACAGCCTCCCGCTTCAGTGACTTAAGGATCATGGGATTCGTCCACGCCCCGTTGGCGGCAGCGCCGAAGGTGCGTATTCTTACTGGGCACGTGCATAAGCTATTGTCACGCAAACCGCGAGGCATGCTCCGTTGACAATCATCCCAGACTGTCCTGGTGCCGTCGAGCACCAGAATTCGCGTCGTAATCCCACAATCTCCTTTGCGCCATTTCGCCATGCTGCCGCGGCATAGGCGCTAGCATCAAAGGCTCTTCGACACTTTCCTTTCCTGATTCTAACTAGATCGTGACAGCTCGTTACGAAGCTGGGAGTGTTCTGATCCGCCTGCGCGGCGCTGACGTCTAAGAACGATCAGGCACCAAACCAATCATAGGAGAGGGATGGATGAAAGAGAAAATGCGATTTATGTTAGGCGCTTCAGTATCTGTCTTGGTAGGCGTACTGCCAACGGGGGCTCATGCACAGTCAGCAGCGTCCATGTCGGCAGGTCAGCAGGTGGCGTCACCAGACGGAAGCTCCGCCGATACGGCTTCGGCACGGCAACAACCCGTCTCTGCATCAGCAATTGCCGATATCGTCGTTACGGCCCAGAAACGCGCAGAGCGTATCAACGATGTGCCACTTTCCATCACGGCCAACAGCGCCCCGGAGCTTAAGGCTGCCGGTGTATCCTCGCCGGACGATCTTGGCAAACTCGTTCCAGGCTTCGTCTATGCCAAAAGCGCTTATGGTGTGCCCGTCTACACCCTGCGCGGTATCGGATTTTATGATTACGGTCTGGCCGCACTTCCTGCGGTAACGGTATATGTCGATGAAGTGCCGCTCCCGTACGGACAGCTTACCGCTTTCTCCCTGCTCGACGTTCAGCGTGTCGAAACGCTAAAGGGACCGCAGGGGACGCTCTACGGGGTCGGATCGACCGCAGGAGCCATCAATATCATCGCGGCAAGTCCAACGCCTTCGTTGGCCGCAGGACTGGATTTGACCTATGCCCGCTTCAACCAGGTTACTGTAGATGGTTTTATATCCGGGCCTCTCACCAGCACACTTCAAGGTCGGTTCGCCTTCCACACTGAAAATGGTGGCGCGTGGCAGCGCAGTTATACCCGGAAGGACCGACTGGGCGACAAGCGCATAACCTCCGGCCGACTACTGCTGGATTGGGCACCGACAAGCGCCTTTTCCGCCCGCCTCAACGTCAATGCCGGGATCGATCGCTCCGATACGCAGGCCCTTCAATATGAAGGTCCGACGACGCTGCCGTCCACCAACGCGACATTGCTGCGTCTCAACCCGTCTCTGTATAATTACCCCCGTGCACCGGAGAATAATCGCGCGGCCGACTGGGACGTGAACTATCCGTTCCGGAGCGACAATCATAATTTCCAAGCGGCGTTGACTGCGAACTATGACATAAATGCCGACTTGACGTTGAAGTCGATCACCTCTTTCAATCGCTTCACGACAACGTCCAGCGTCGATGGCGATGGCACTAACCAGCAGGATGCGACCATCCTTGTCGACGGCAAAATCAGGGTCTTTTTCCAGGAGCTGCGCCTTTCGGGTACCTACGACAATGGTCTGCGCTGGATCATCGGTGCGAACTTCCAGGACGATAAGGTCGACCAGCGCCAGGATGGTTTCCTGACCCGATCGACGCAGGGTCTTCCTGTCCCCGGCGCTACGCACAATGCGTCATTCAGTTTCCAGAACGCGCAATCGAAAGCTGTTTACGCCAATGTCGAGTTCAGCGTTGTCGACGGACTGACGGCGCAGGGCGGCGTACGCTATACCAAAAGCGATCGCGACCTGAAGGGATGCTCGACGGCGCAGGACCAGAACACGGCAAACTTCTTCGGCCCGCGTGTCGGCGCAGTGATACCCGTTGGCGGCTGCTACACGAGGCGGCCGGACGGCACAGTTGGCTTCTACACGACCAGTCTTAACCAGGACAATGTGTCCTGGCGGGCGGGCCTCGATTGGAAGGTCAATCGGGACGTCATGCTCTATGCCAATGTGAGCCATGGCTACAAACAGGGCGGATTTCCGATTGTCGGTGCGTCGTCTTACCTGTCGCTGCAACCCGCGGTGCAGGAGGATGTATTGGCATATGAAACGGGAGCAAAGCTCACGCTTCTGGACGGAGCCGTGCAATTCAACACGGCCGCCTTCTACAACGACTATACCAACAAGCAGGTTCGTGGCCGCGTAATCGATCCCGCGACGAACGCGCAGGCCAGCGCGCTGGTCAATGTTCCGAAATCGAAGATTTACGGTGGCGAATTGCAACTGACCCTTCGCCCGGTGCAGCAACTGACGCTGAACGCCGATGCGACTTACATTAAGACCAAGATTACGAGCAGCTTCCTGAACTTCGATTTCATAGCCCAGCGGGTGCAGATGAAAGGACAGGTTCTGCCTTTCTCGCCCAAACTGACGTTCAACGTCCGGGCGGACTATCAGCCGCCGATCAATTCGGACTGGAATGCCGTCTTCGGCGTTGCGGTCAAGCATCAGTCCTCGTCCTTCGGCGGACTTGGCGAGCTTGCCGTCGCACGCAACAAGGCGTTCACGACGCTCGATCTGCGCGCGGGGGTCAAGTCGGCGGACGATCGCTGGAACATCAGCGTGTTCGGGCGCAACGTGACCAACACATATTACTGGACAGCGCCAGCGCTGATCATCGACACATTAGGCCGCTATGCTGGCGCGCCGGCAACCTACGGGGTGACGGTCAGCTTCAGATACTAGCCCGACAAGCATCCAGTCGTCGGGGAGCAGGGGGAGCTCGGTCATTCAGGAGAGTTCCCCCCCTCCCCGACGCCGTAGGTCACGTTCCTGAAGAATTGCAGCAATCGCGCTTGATAACGCCGGTAGGATAAGGAGACAGGGATGTCGATAATTGAGAACGAGACCGCGCCGTTGTATTCTCCAGCGACGGCTCAGTCCCAAGGTCACAGCCTGTCGAAGCGTTCCATTTTCGTGGCAATGATCGGAAATCTCGTCGAATGGTTTGACTATTCTGTCTACGCCTTCTTCGCCGTTTACATTGGTCGAACTTTTTTTCCTTCTGAGACACCCCTTCTGTCGCTGTTGTCAGCACTCGGTGTCTTCGGTGTCGGGTTTGTCGCGCGTCCTTTTGGCAGTCTCGTATTTGCCCATTTTGGTGATCGGTTTGGCCGTAGAAAAGCTCTGCTCGTTTCCATCCTGATGATGGCGGGAGCCACTTTGCTGATTGGCCTGCTGCCCGGCTACGCCACGATCGGGGCCGCGGGAACGGTCGTCCTCGTCCTTGCCCGTCTGTGTCAGGGATTGTCCGGTGGGGGCGCGTGGGCGGGCGCAGGGCTCCTTATCGTAGAAGCCGCACCTGCCCGACATCGTGGCTTTTTCAGCAGCTTCCATCAGGCGGGGGTAGGCCTCGGCCTGCTCTTCGGATCTCTGTCGGCGACACTGGCAACGTCGTATTTTGATCCGGCGGCAATGGATAGCTACGGATGGCGTATTCCGTTCGTGGTGGGAGGACTGCTCGGGCTGGTCGGACTGTTGCTGCGCGGCGCCGGTCATGAGGCCCCCGTTGCTGCGACTCCAAGCGGGGACTCGCCGGTACAAATCCCCATCGTGGAAGCCTGGCGCACGCATCGCGGGGCGATGTTGGCCGTGGCCGGTATATTTTTGAGCGCGACGGTCAATTTCTATGTGTTCCTCGCCTACCTGCCCATTTACGCCTCGTCGGTTCTGGGTATGCCCGAACAGCAAGCCTTCGCGATCAACACCGCCGGACTGTGCATATTTGTCGTCGGGTGCGTGGTGGCCGGAGCCTTGTCGGACCGCTTCGGGAGGCGGTCTATGCTGATCCTTCATGCTGCGGGTATCTGCCTTTTAGCTCTGCCTCTTTTCGCCTATCTCGATGCGTCGCGAACGATCGTGGCGCTCATGGCCGTTCAGTTCGTCGGCGCAGCCCTTCAAGGTGCCTTTTCGGGAAGCGGCGTCGTCACGATCGTAGAGATGTTTCCCGCCAAGATCCGTTACTCCGGAGTGGCAGTGCCACAGGGACTCGTCACGGCGATCTTCGGCGGCACGGCCGGTTTCATCATAACGGCTCTTGTTGCCCGCACTGGAGAACCAATCGCGATTGTCTACTACATCGTGCCGGCAGCGGCGGTGACATTGATCACGGCGTGCCTGATCAAGGAGACATACAAGGTCGACCTCGACACGCCGGCAGAGTAAACGCGCAGCCCATCGGCGAGGTCGGCGCTCACCTGTCTTCCGGAGCGCCGTTTTCCTTACCAACGCGAAGAGGAAGGCTGGCAAGCTGTTCCTGAACGATATCTTCGACCGCCCTGATCCCCAGTGAAGGGTTCCGTCTTGCGGAAACTGCGCTCATAATCTTTCGGAAGATGGGTGGCCCCTGGAACGATAGGGCGGTCAACGTTCCCGATGCGATCTCTTCATGCACGAGACTGTAGGAGACGATCGAGCAGTGAGTGCCGCGTTTCAGCATGTCCATGACGATCGGGATGGAATCCAGCTCCATCTCGAAATCCGGCGTAATTCCTTCATCCAGCAGACGCGCGCTCATGACGCTGCGAAAACCGTGACTGATGATGACGGGAAAGTTGAGAATATCCCTGATGGGCATGGTGCCTGTGTAACCGCTCAGAATTTCAGGCACGCCGACGAAGACCATCTCATCGCGAACAACTTCCTGCATGTCGATCCCGACAATGGGGCCGTAATCCGTCAAAACGGCGATATCGAGACGGGAGTTCTCCAACCAGCCGGACAGAAAGACGCTCAGCCCCTCGACGATACGCAGCTTTACTTTGGGGAACCGATGTTTCACCTCCTCAACAAGGCGCGGAGCCAATAATGACGCAAGGGACGGCGGAAGGCCAAGGACGACAACGCCGGAGGGCTCTTGCGCGGCCTGGCTGATCGCAGGCTTGATCTCGGAAATATACTGCAGAACGTATTCGGCCATCACCTTAAAACGGCGTCCGGCATCCGTCATTTCGGTACCACGAGCTGTTCGATTGAACAATGTGACGCCGAATTCTTCTTCCAACAAGATGATCTGCCTGCTGAGCGCTGGCTGTGCAATGTGGACCTTTTCGGCGGCCCGGCTAAAATTGCCTTCACGAGCAACCGAAACAAAATAGCGAAGCTGTCTCAGTTCCACGTGCCCTCACCCTACAGATGCCCTATAACTGAGCGTTCCCCTATGTGCCACCGAGCAGCGCGTGCCGCCAGTATGTTCTGACCGGCACCGCAAGCCCGTACCCGCGATCACGCCGAGGGGTGCGCTTGGCGCCAATCCTCCAGCATGGTTGCTCGCGCGGTAGCGATCCCGCCCTGTGACAGTCCTCCGTCCACGATGATTTCTGTTCCGGTGATATAGGAGGACCGGGGCGAGGCAAGAAACAGTGCCGCTTCCGCTATTTCCCGCATCTTCCCCGGTCGCTTCATGGGGATGATGCGCTTCCAAACCTCTCCGTGGCCCGGCGGCGCATTGACGTGCATCGGGCTGGGAACGGTTCCGGGGTGTACCGAATTGCACCGGATTCCCATCGATGCAAACTCGATGGCAGCCGTCTTGGTGAGACCGCGCAGCGCCCATTTGCTCGCAGAATAGGCTGCGTCGGGCTGGCCGAATATTCCGGACGTGGAGGAAATATTGACGATTGCCGCGTCGCCGGTTTGCATAAGGGGCAGCAGCGTCTGCATACCGCAGAAAGCGCCGAACAGATTGACGTCCAGAGTGCGCTTCCAATGCTCCACGCTGGTGGCCGCAATGCTTTCGCGCATGTTGAACGCCGCGTTGTTTACCAAAATGTCGAGCCGACCAAATCTTTCCTGGATCATGTCGCGAAGGGTCGCCCAATCGCCCGGTTCCGTTACATCGAGTCTGACGAATTGGGCATCTAGACCAGCCTGTTTCATCTCCGCTATGGCCTGAACACCATCGTCTTCCAGGATATCCGCCACAACCACGTGAGCGCCGTTTAACGCGAGGACCGTGGCGATCTCGCGACCGATGCCGCGCGCGGCCCCCGTCACCAACGCGATCCGCCCGGCCAGTTCGGCTTCCTCACCCATTCCGCAAAATCTCCTCTCGCAAGGCGTTTGATCGAGCCGGAAATCGATCCGGGCAACCCGCCCACGTCAATCCGGCAGGTCGCCGCCCGGTCTGCGAGATTAAGGTGGCGGCCATGCGAAGTATAGTAGATCAGTCAAAGAGAAATGTGATGGACGCTAGAGCGGAAAAGCATTTCTCACCCCCGTTTTTGTGCTTACGCAGGAGAGTGTCGCCATGAGCGGTGAGGCACCGATCTGCGAGAATGCGGAGAGTTATATGGTAGGCCTGTTCACTCGGGAGAACGACGTGGATATCCTTGGCGTTCACGAAGCAGCCGAACTCGCCGCCTTCGCGCTTTCGGCCGACTGGACGCGCCTGCCGGACCCAGTGCGCCATGCAGCGCGCCATGCGTTTTTGGATGCTACATCCGCCATGATTGCCGGTACCATGCACACGGCGTTCCGCAGCATTCTCGCAGGCATATCACCGCTGGCGGACCCTCCCCGCGTAACCGTCCTCGGTGTCGAACATGCCATGGACATTTTGGGAGCGGCATTCATGAACGCCGCTGGAGCCAGTCTCTGCCAAAGTCAGGATTCGCTTTCCAGCGATTGTCGGAATTTCGCGGTCGTCGCTGCCGCACTTGCGGTCGCAGAGGACAGAAACGCCACCGGCGCGGAACTTCTCTCGGCCATCGCTGTCGCACTCGAAGCGGTTGCTCGGTCTCAGGGGCGGGGCTACGCTGCGACGGTCGGAGCATGTACCGCAGCAGGAGTGCTCCTCGGCCTGAGCGAGGAACAGATGCGCAGCGCGTTGCTCATGGCTGCGGCGCTCAGCAACCACCCCGCCGCGCAGCAAGAGCCTGTGCTGAAGGCGATCGCGACGGGCCAATGCGCGAGGAACGGCATCCTCCTGGCCTTCATCGCCAGAGGAGGCACGGAGATAAGATCCACCAATCAGTCCGCAGCGATGGAGGTCGATCCACGGCCGTTGGAACGTGTCGATACGTGGCAGATGCTGGTAGAGCCGGACGTCGCCACCGCTGGCGATCAACCTCCTCCACCGGTTGACGATACCAATACAGAGGAGCTGGCAGCGAGAGCAGAGCGGCTGATTGGCCGCGCCTTGCCGCAAGCGGAGGCGCGACGCCTTGTGAAACAGTTGGTATCCCTCGAAAAGGCGTCCCAGATTCGAACCATTTCGGTTAAGACGGTGCCGCCGACGCAGAAAGGCGCAGAAGACAAAAACGCGCCCTCTTGGTTTGGAACCAGTTAAATATTGCACCTTGAAGGGCGCACATGAGGACATCGATGAGAACAGCGATAAGGAATGCTCATCTGCTCAGCATGGATCCGGCAATCGGCGATATCGCCAATTGCAACGTCCTGATCGAGGACGGCGTGATTGCGGCAATAGGCCCCGAAATGGAAGCCGATGATGCCGAAACGATCGATGCCCGCGGCGGGATTCTCCTGCCCGGCTTCGTCGACACCCATCGCCACACCTGGCAATGTCTCCTCCGAAACGCTGCGGTCGACTGGAGCCTCGGTCAGTATCTGGCAGGCGTACGGGGCAAGATGGGGTATTTCTACTCCGCCGACGACATGTACCTGGCCAACTATCTTGGCGCATTGGAATGTCTGGATAGCGGCATCACCACCCTTTACGACTGGTCCCACAACAACAATACGCCGGACCATTCCGATGCCGCCGTCCGAGGGCTGATCGATTCAGGCATCCGTGCGGTGTTCGGTTATGGCAATGCCAATCGCGAATGGATTCCCGTTAGCGCAGAACCGACTAATTTCGAGGATGTCCGGCGCATCAAAACACGGTATTTCTCGTCATCCGACGGATTACTGACGATGGGGTTCGCCGCTCGCGGCCCGCAATATTCTACACTCGATGTATCGGAAACCGACTTCCGCACGGCGCACGAACTCGGTCTGCCCATTACCGTTCACGCGGGCAGTGGGCACTGGGGCAAGACGCGTCCGGTCGACCGGCTGCGCAGTCGGGGCTTGCTTTACGCCGATACTATCTATGTTCATTGCTGCACGCTTGCCGATGACGAGATGAGCATGATCGCCGATACCGGAGGGCATGTTTCCTGTGCGCCGGAAGTCGAGCTGAACATGGGGCAAGGCTGGCCCGCGACCCTGCGCGCTTTGGCGGTCGGGCTGGAGCCGACGATTTCCATCGACGTGACAACCAGCATCGGCGGCGACATGTTCAGTGCCATGCGCGCAATGATGGGCGCGGCGCGCGCGCAAATGAACGCGGTTGCGCTTGCCGAGGATCGGGTGCTTGACAAGCCGGCGGTCACCAGTCGTGCCGTGGCAGGCTTTGCAACTTTGGCGGGTGCACGCGCCTGTGGTCTTGGAGATCGAGTGGGGTCCGTCACCGTGGGAAAATCCGCTGACCTGATCATTCTCCGCACGGATACAGTGGGCATGATGCCGCTTAACTACCCCATCGGCGCGCTGATCGAGGCTGGAAACCCTTCGCTCGTCGACATGGTGATGGTCGCTGGAAACGTCGTAAAACGCGATGGTCGCCTGATCGGGGTTGATCTTCCCACCTTACGCTCCCGTGTCTCCCAAGCGCGGGACGATCTGTTTCGGCGCGCAAATGCCCCCTCAGACGGTTCCTGGCTCCCTACCCCGCACGTCGGCGGCACGCAGGCGATTATCGACGACGGCGTGCTCGTCCGCTAGCGCGCTTGTCGTTTCCTGCACGAGTGGGCACCGATGCGCACATGCGCGGGCAGGGATTCGAGGTAACCGGTGCCGTAGGACACCTTGGCTTCATCGAGACGGAAAGGTCGCCCATCTCACGCGTCCGGTTCCGGCTGATCTGCATCGTTGATCCGTCGCAGTCGTGCCAACCGCGCCGAATTCAGCAGAGCTAGCACAGCGGGAACTTCGCTGCCGCCATGGCGGCTGCTCGTCAAGAGAAAGACAATCTCTTCCACGGAAACATTCGACGACGCACCTGGACCGTCCGGTTGCGCTGCTGGGTTATCGACGCGCTCCATCATCCTAAGACGGGGCGCATAGGATGATGTCCGTTTTCACCGCCTGGATCGACGATGGACATGCATCTATGCGGCTTGAGCACGCGAAGCCGCCGAGCATTCCGGCAGCACACAATCGCGCAACTGCCGGAGGATCTCCTCTCCGTCATAATCTTCACCAAGAAAAAGGGCCTTCGTCACGCGGGGCTCGGAGCCCCAGAGGTCGCCCTGGTCGAGCACGTTACGCTGACCGACGCGATGGAAGGTAACACGTCGCGGCATGCCAGCGATCGCGACAGTACCCTTCGCCCGGTAAATTGCATCCGGCAGAGATTTGAGGAAATCGTGGAACCTGTCAAAATCGAGTTCGATCGAGTCCGATAACGACACCGACACTATGTTGTCGGCGTGACCATGTTCATGACGGTGCCCGTGATCATGCTCGTGCATCGGGCGTACCAACTCACCGTCATAGGCTTCGATATCGAGCAGAAGGTTAAGCGGCACGATGCCGTTGATCGACGGCAGCGCGTGGGCGTGGCTGTTGATCTCGTGCAAGGTAGCTTTGACGCGATAAATGTCTTCTTCATTCAACAGATCGAGCTTGTTGACAACGAGAAGGTTGGCTGCGCGGATCTGTTCTACCGCCGTCTCGTTCTGGGATATCCACGTCTCGACATTCGCGCCGTCCGCGACGGTAACGATCGCATCAAGTCTGAAGTGGCGTTCCAGCTCGGGCGTGAGAAACGTCTGGGCTACGCCGGTCGGCTCAGCCAGTCCTGAGGTCTCCACCACAAGATAGTCAAACTCGCGCCCGCTCTCCACCAGTTTGCGGGCCGATACGAGCAGGCTCTCGCTGATCGTGCAGCAAACGCATCCCCCGGACAGTTCGACCACGTCTTCCGCTTCCTGGACGATCAAATCCTTGTCGATGTTCACATCGCCAAAATCGTTGATCATAACGGCAATCCGCAAACCGTTTGCCGATTTTAGCACATGGTTCAGCAGCGTCGTCTTGCCGCTACCCAGAAAGCCGCTCAGGATCGTCACGGGGTGCCTCATGCCTCATCTCCTTGCACATCAGCGTTTTCGAATTTCGGGATGCCATGGCTGCCGAACACCTGTTGGTCGGCAAGCTTCCTGATGGCGTCATCGTCTAGACCCAGTACTTCGCTCAGTATCTCTGCCGTGTGGGCGCCAAGCGTTGGCGGGGGCCGATAGGGTTCGGTATCATCCAAAGACAGGTGAAACGGGGCGCCAACCACTCGGATTTCCCCGGATGTCGGGTGGACCATGGTCTTCACCAAACCGAGCGCGTCAACCTGCGCATCCCCGAGAATGCGGTCGACCGTGTAAACCGGGCCGCACGGCACCCCTGCGGTTTCCATCACCTCGACCCATTCGTCGGTGGTGCGCTCACTCAGCCATTCCACCACAAGGGTCTCGACCTCCTCACGCAGGGCAACGCGGTCCTGGTTGATCGCGAACCGGGCGTCATCGGCCATCTCGGCATGGCCTGTGACCTTGCAGAGCCGCCGCCACTGCTCATCATTGCCGATCGCCAACGTCAGAAAGCTGTCCTTGGTGGGAAAGGTCTTGTAAGGGACCGTATTCGGATGGCCATTGCCCATTCGGGGGGGCAGGGCGCCGCCCATAAGGTATCCCGCCGTCATGTTGGGCATGATGGACAGGCAACTTTCGAGCAGCGAAAGATCGACCCTCTGGCCGTGCCCGTGCGTCGTTCTCGACTGCAAGGCACCGAGGATCCCAATCACCGAGTACAGCCCGGTCACCAGATCAACGATCGCGACACCAACCCGCATGGGTGTTCCATCGGCCTCGCCCGTCACGCTCATGAGTCCACCCATGCCTTGAGTGATCACATCGTAGCCGGGTCGACCGGCCATCGGCCCTTTCGTTCCAAAGCCCGAGATGGAGCAGAATATGATCTGGGGATTTGCCGCGCGCAGTTCATCATAACCTAGGCCAAGCGACTCCATCACGCCCGGTCGAAAATTCTCCAGTACGACATCGCTCTTCCGGACCAGATCCAAGACCAGCGCACGTCCCGCCTCGCTCTTCAGATCCAGGACGATGCTGCGCTTGTTCCGGTTGACCGATAAAAAATAGGTGCTCTCGCCATCCGGCATGAACGGCGGCCCCCAACCCCGAAGATCGTCGCCCAGACCATCGCGCTCGACCTTGATGACCTCAGCCCCCAGGTCCGAAAGGACCATACTGCAGAACGGGCCGGCAAGAACCCGTGATAGATCGAGAACGCGGATACCATCGAGAGCACGGGTCATTGTCAGTCCTGTGGTAGGAGGTAAGCGCGCTCCCGGGCGTGCTCCAGCTCTTCGCGCACGATCGCAAGCTCGTCCGCGTTCGGCTCGGGCAAAACGTTCAATGTGTCAGGGACGGCAATGGGCCAACCGAAACAGGCGCGCACATCGTCGACGGTTACGCCTGGGTGAACGGCTGTCGGAAACAGTTCTCCGGCTTCGTTGAAGCCAAACAGCCCAAGCGGGTTGACAAGGCGCTGCGGCCCGGTGCCCGGCTTGTATCCGAGCGAAGAGCGCTGCGAACGGCCCCCGAGATAGCCGGGACTGGTGATATAATCGACGCAATCGGGATAGCTGCGCGAATTGGTACTCGCACTTACGAGGAGCAGCCCTCTACCCATACTGCCGAGCTCGGTCCCGCCGCCGGAACCAGGCAGACGCACGAGTGGCTTTTTATAAGGTCCAACCGCCGTCGTGTTGATATTGCCATGACGATCGACGATCGCGGCCTCCAGCATTGTCATGCCGACCCGGCCCGCGCCCAGCCACATGTAAAGCGCATCGACGCTGCCCGCGCACATCGTGGCGCCGTCCGCCGCCACCAGATCACAGGGCGAGGTTGGAAAGACGGGCGTAATACGATCCTCAACAATGCCGTTTTCATAGACGATCGTCATGGCGGGCGCATGCAGGCGGCGCGCCACACGCGCCATCACCATCGGCCAGTGGAATCCCACGAAAGTCACAACATCAGGATCCATGCAGGCCGCTCCTGTCAGGAGCATGCGTTCAAAGGGTGATGCACCAGAGGTCACCATTGCTCTCTCCTGAGCCGAAGTCTGTCGAGTTCCGCTTCTCCGAGCTTTGCAAGAAATCCGCTGTGGTTGCCCGTCTGGGTGATCCATTCGTCCACATATTGCGCGAAGCCTTCCGGCGTGCGGCTGAGGCTACCATAAAGCTCGTTATGGGGGAGATCGCGCAGGTAGTAGCCATAGGAATCGGTCGGATGCGCAGCCCAAGGCTCAACGACGATCGCCTCGACCATAAAACTCGGGACTACGGTAGCTTCGGGCCGGGCACGGATCACTTCTGTGTCCACCAGCTCCTCTGCGATGACGATCAAACGCTTGCAGGCTGCCATCGCGTATCGCATTTCTCCGGTGGGGCCGAACATCTGCGCATTGCCCAGGGCGTCGACACGATGGACATGAAAGACGCCAAGCTCAGGCTTGATGGGCGCCACAACCGACACAGGCTCGGACCCGAACGGGTTCATCACCTGACCAAGCTTGTCCGGCAGAAATGTTCGCGTTTCGAAATGCCCAGTGCCGAGCAGTGGCGTGGTAGGCGCAAAGGGCAGGTCACACGCACCCGCCAACAGGCCCATGGTGAAGGCACCGTAGCTCAACTCCTCGATCTCGAACGGCGCCCCGCCCTTTCCTTCCAGGCTTCGGCGGAAACAATGGGCGGGAACAGGGCCCACCGAATTCCAGACGTGGCAGGAGAGCAAACGTCGGATAAGGCCAGCACCGACGAGCATGTCGACGAGAACTCCGCCGGACGTCTTCATGACATACAGCTCGCGACGGTTTTGCCGTATCAATTCGTGGGCCAGAGCGGTGGGATCGCTAAATGCGAACCCACCGATCATCAGTTCCTGCCCGTCCGGAACGAAACGTTCCACAAGTTCGCGCATCGAAAGAACGGGCTTGTCGACCATGTCAGTACTCGAGAATCTTGAACTCGGTTCTTGATGCGAGCTCTGGCCGCAACTTCTTCAGGTTCAGCGCCTCGATGGCGTTGGTGCGGAAGAACTTTTCAAGATTTTCTTCTTTGAACTTCCGGACCTTTCCGCCCCATTCCAGACCGTTTTCCCAGAACTTGGAAAAGTCTTCGATCCAGACCTTCGGACTGATCGCTGGATAATCGGATCCAAACACGAACTTCTCGGGAAACACGGAATTCATATATTGAAAGACGCCCGGTTCGTGCGCGAAGATATACGTCGGCATCCAGCCGGAAAGGTCCATGTAAACATGCTGATGGCGCCAGATCACCGCCAGGGCTTCCTGGGTCCATGGCCATCCATAGTGGCTCATGATGATACGAAGATCGGGAAAGTCGGTCGCCACGTCGTCCAGAAATTCGGGACGACAGGTCTTGATCGTGCAGCGGGTCATGCGGGTGGCGCCCGTGTGGAAGAGCACCGGGATGCCGTATTCTACGCACTTCTCGTAAAGCGGATAGGCGCGTTCGCGATCGTTGGGAAAGAAGTTCTGATAGGCGGGATGAAACTTCAGCCCGACAATTCCATAATCCTTTACACACCGGTCAACCTCGGCAAGCGCCCCTTTTCGGTCCGAGTTGGGATCAATGCCTGCAAAGCCGAGGTAAAGATCGGGATTTTGCGCAGCATATTTGCCGATATATTCGTTAGGAAGGCATGAGTTCCACGTAACGCAGGCGTTCATGTTCACGACGACGGCCAAATCGACGTCGTCGGCCTTCAACTCGGCGACGCTTTTCTCGATGGGAGTCGTCGTCCGATCTTTATACCAGTGGTGCGAAGGAGACTTCGGACTTTGGCCAAAAAAGGCGTGCGCCTCGGTGTACGAAAGCCCCTGCCCCTTCACCGTTTCTTCGGTAAACGGGTGCGTGTGAATATCGATGACACCTTGCATTCTCAACATCTTGATAACCTCTCGAGCAACAGATCTCACGCGGTCAGAGATGTTCGCTCGATGGAGTTGGCTTTCACGCCGACTCCCACCGAATATTGGTCTCTTCCCGTTGAGAACTGTCTAGAGCGGCTTTGGCAAACGCGTCTAAGACCTAGTGGCGCTAGGACCTATGCCACAGAAATATGGCTGGTTTTCACAAGCGTTTGTGGGCGCTTCGGATAGCATGACCGACGCTGCCACCCCGACGGACACGGCGCGCAATTCCAAGGCCCGCACGGTGCTTTCCCATGCAGCTGCAATGCCTCGCATCCTGCCATGTTGTCAGACGAGTCTCTGCCTCCTGAAAGGCAGAGACGGGCATATTTGCACTTGGGGACGCGTCAGTAGACTTCGTTCACAACGCTCAGCTGGGTGAATTCCGCAAGACCGTGCTCCGTCCATTCAACACCAATGCCAGACTGCTTGGCACCCGCAAACGGAATATGCGGGCCAAAGTTGAGGTGCTGGTTGATCCAGACAGTCCCAGACTGCATGCGGGATGCCAGATCACGCGCGCGGTCCAGATCCTTCGACCATACCGAACCGCCCAGTCCGTAAGGAGAACGGTTAGCCCGCGTAAGAGCCTCCTCGCCGTCCTTGATCCGCACGATCGGTAATATTGGCGAAAACTGTTCCTGATCCACCAGTTCGCTGCCGTCTTCGATGTCTCGCACAACGGTGGGATGGACGAAATTCCCCGGACCATTGCCGATCGTGCCACCCGCAATCACCTTGCCATCGCGTTGGGCAACTTCCAGAAAATGCTGGGCCTTTTCGAACTGCATCTTGTTCTGAATCGGGCCTACCTGCGTGCCCTCGTCCATGCCGTTACCAATAACCGCCTGTCTGGCGCGCGCAGCGACCGCATCGCACAGATCGTCATAGATTTGCTCTTCGACATAAACGCGTTTGATGGCGAGGCAGGCCTGACCAGCATTGTAAAAAGCCGCGTTGTAGACTTTCTCGGCCGTCTCGGCGACATCGACATCCTTGAGGATGATCGCCGCATCGTTCCCACCCAGTTCCAGCGTCAGCCTCTTAAGTGTCGCGGCACTGCTTGACATGATCTTGCGCCCCGTTGCTGTCGAGCCGGTAAACGTCACCTTGGCGATGTCGGGATGGCTGGTGAAAAATGACCCCAGATCGTTTTGGTCGGTAATGACATTGACGACGCCGGCCGGAAAAATGTCCTTGGCAATTTCGCCCAGCATCAGGGTGCAGATGGGCGTCGTGGGCGCGGGCTTGAGGACGATGGTGTTCCCCGCCAGAATGGCGGGCGCCATCTTTGCAGCCGGGACCAACAGCGGAAAATTCCACGGGCTGATCCCCACGACAACACCCAGGGCTTTACGGTGCACCCTGATGCTGCCTTTCTCGTCATCCTGAATGGTTTCGACCGGAAGGGTCATCCCGGCAAAATGGCGAATGAAGAACTCGGTATAGGAGGCTTCCCCCTGCGCTTCATGCAGCGGCTTGCCCTGCTCGCGGGTCATTGCTTCGGCGAATTCCGGCAGACGCGCCGCATAGGCGTCCGCAAAAGCCAGCAGCAGTTCCTTGCGCTTTCCCCAGCCAAGCGCTTCCCAAGCCGGTTGCGCGGCCTTCGCGGCCTGAATTGCCGCCTCTGCCTGGCCCTCAGACGCGCAAGCGACCGTCGCGAGCACCCCATTGGTCGCCGGATCGACGACGTCTAGGCTGCGATCACCATCCACCAGTTCGCCATTAATGAGAAGTTTGGATGCGTAAGTCATAAAATCTCCGAAAAATATCCAATAATGACGTCAGCCGATGGCAATACGCAGTCTCGTTGCCGGGCTTGCCGATCTCCCGTGCCACGCCGATCAAAAAGCAGCACATTGTTCACCGTGTCAGCCGATAAAATGCGACAGGGGCAACCTGGGTCAGAAGACGCGGCATGGCCGCGATGCGCGCGCTGGACCTCACTACACACTTCCTCTCTCGAAGATTTACCGTAGCAATCGTCCGCGGGCCATCCCTGAACAGGGTCCCGGTTGTCATGCCTATCGCATTTGCGTCAACCGGGGAGCGGGATGCAATGCGCAGGGGAGCAAATCCTTTCCACGCCATAGGCATACCCTATGGATTGCCCCCTCGCTCCGTCCCGCTGACCCTTTAGAGTGCCGGGATAGCCTGCAGTGAGGCCGCCATGGTCACTCTATGTCGGGCTACGTCTGACGGAAATGCAAAGCCTGTTTAACGGCGATTTTCGTCCTTGGGTTGCGGCGTCCCTACACGAAGCGCGTGCTCTTATCGGACGTGCGTGTTGGCTCCCGTAGCCGAAATCAGGCCAAGCCTGCATGACGGCAACATATTAAGGTCGGAGAACCAAGAAGTGGCTGTAGGCGCCCTGCAAGGCATCACCGTTGTGGCACTGGAGCAAGCCGTTGCCGCGCCGCTCGCCACCAGCCGCCTCGCGGACGCAGGGGCTCGCGTGATCAAACTGGAGCGCCCCGATGGCGACTCCGCCCGTCACTTTGACGCACATGCCAAGGGCAGCAGCAGCTATTTCGTCTGGCTCAATCGCAACAAGCAGTCATGCCGCGTCGACCTGCGTAACGACGAGGATATCGAACTGGTTCGCGCGATGATCGCCAAGGCAGACGTTTTCATCCAGAATCTTGCACCAGGTGCAACCGGCAGGCTGGGGCTCGGAAGCAAGGCGTTGCGCGCCGCCTATCCCCGCCTCATCACGTGCGACATCAGCGGCTATGCGGCCAACACGCCCTTTGCGGATCGTAAAGCCTATGACCTGATGATCCAGGGGGAAAGCGGCCTCGCCTCCATCACCGGAACAGCGGACAGCGGACCCAGCCGTGTCGGCGTGTCAATCTGCGACATCGCGACCGGAATGGCTGCTCATGCACAGTTACTGGAAGCGCTGATTGCACGCGGCACCACCGGTCAGGGCCGTTCGATTGCCGTCTCGCTTTTTGACGTTGCGACCGAGATAATGAACATACCCTATATCACACACCGTCACGGGAACGCGGCCCCAAAGCCGAGCGGCCTCTTGCACCCACTGATCGCACCCTACGGTGTTTACGAGACGCGCGACCGACCGCTACTGATCGCGGTTCAGAGCGAACAGGAATGGATAAAGTTCTGCAATACGGTTTTGCGCCGACCGGACATGGCAGCGGACGCACGATTTGGGTCCAACAGGCTGCGGATAGAGAACAGGCCCGCGATGGAGAGCGAAATAATCTATATATTTCAATATATTCCTTACACCGAGGCGATTACACGGCTGGAGGAAGGACGGATCGCCTATGCGCAAATCTCGCAAATGGACGACATGGTTTCCCACCCGGCATTGGCGAAAATGATGGTCGCGGTGGCTGGCCAGTTCGTCGAATTGGTGGCTCCGCCGTCCATTGTAGACGGACGGAGGCCGGATCCAGGAACCGTTCCCGACCTTGGCGCGCACGATGGGATGTTGCGCAGAGAATTTGCGCATCCTGGTCCAGCATAGCCGCCGTACCCCAAATCATTGCGATCCACTCCCCAGATAGAGGCAAAACATGCCGATCGACCCTGACAAATTACTGTCCTTCCAGATCCCCGAAATAAGGCAGAGGCTGAGCGCTCGTGACGCAGCGTTCTATGCCTTGTCGATTGGCGTAGGATATGATCCGCTCGACAAGCGGCAGCTTCAATATGTGTGCCCCGATGTGCCGGGCTTCCAGATTTTCCCCAGCTATGCGCTGGTCGTTGCCCATCCCGGTTTTTGGCTCGGCCATCCGGACAGCGGCGTTGACCCGCGCGGCGTTCTGCACGCGAACCAGGCCCTGCGCATTATTGCCCCGCTCCCAATCGGCCAAACGGTCGTCAGCCGTTCGCGCGTGACCCGGTTGGTGGACAAGGGCGCGGGCAAGGCGGCTTTGCTCGACACGCAAACGGTGATCGAGGATGAACGTGGCAATCCCCTTGCCCAGCTCGATCGGACAACCTTCCTGCGTGGGGGGGGCGGCTTCGGAGGCGAGAATCCTCCGTCCCCGGCGCCCGAGGCTCTTCCTGAAGGTCCGCCGGACCGCAGCATTTCGCTGCCGACACGCCCGGAACAGGCGCTCTATTATCGGATGAACGGCGACGACAACCCGCTGCACAGCGACCCGGAAATCGCCGCAAAAGCAGGGTTCGAGCGCCCTATTCTTCATGGGCTGTGTACTGCGGGAGTGGTCTGTCACGCTGTGTTGAAAGCGGGAGCGAATTATGAAGGGGCGCGCTTCTCTGCGCTGTCATTGCGCTTTGCAGGATATGTGCTTCCCGGAGAGACCCTCGTCACCGAATTCTGGAACAACGGCCGGTTTCGCGCACGTGTGCAAGAGCGCGACACCCTTGTGGTCGACGACGGGCGTGCTGAGTTTGTTTCAGCCTGATCGCTTGCCGCGAAGCTGCGCGGATCTTCCATCCTTCTCCACCAGACATAGGCTTTACCTATATATTCGTGAAGCCTTTGCCCGATAGCTCATCCCGCCCGAAACCGCCATCAGTGCCCCAGACGCAAATGCGTTCCAGTGCCGCTGGGTTGTGCGTCCAAATGTTAATCAGAGAAATGAGGGTGGTTTGAAGCCAGTGATATTCCCCGCCACGCGTGGCGCAGCGGTCTGGAACGCCGACACATGAGCGCGCACGACATTTCCGAAGCAATCAGCATGATCCGGGAAAGCGCTGCGGGGATTGCGGTCCGTCATGATCTCGGCCGCATCCGCAAACTGCGTTACTCCGTGCCAGGGTTCGACCGGACGACATGGCGGAATATGTGCGAAATGGGCTGGCTCGCCCTGAGCCTGCCTGAGGAAAAGGGCGGTGTCGGGCTCGGCATGACCGCCAGTTGCGCATTGATGGAAGAGCTAGGCCGGGCACTTGTCCCGGAACCGGTGATCGGCGCGACGCTGGCGATCCAGACGTTGGGCGACGATCAGCTACCCGACGTCCTATCCGGTGAAAAGATGATCCTTCCGGCGTGGCAAACGACGCGGTCCGGCATGTCGACCAGCGACCCCATCCCGGTCGAGAACGGCACGGTCAACGGCGTCATGCGCTATGTGCCGATGGCGGCTGGAGCAGATGCGTTTGTCGTCGCAACCGCCAATGGGTGGGGCTTAGTCGACGCGCACAGCCCAACCCTGGCGCTCGATGTCGCGCAAACGCAGGATGGCGGCCATTATGGCACCCTCACCTTTTCCGGCACCCCGGTCTCCATCGTTTCGGATACCGCGCTCGCCGGACCCGTCGCACAGGCCACATTGGCGACCGCGGCCTATCTGCTGGGCGTTATCGACGAAGCGATTGAGCGGACGCTCGATTATCTGCGCACGCGGGTCCAGTTCGGTAAGCCGATCGGAAGTTTCCAGTCGTTGCAGCATCGGATGGTCGACCTCAGTCTCGAGGCGGCTCTCACCCGGGCGAGCGTTGCCGACGCGGCGCGCATCTGGGACGGCAGCCCCGGTTCATCAAAAGCCTACGCTGCCGTTTCCCGCGCAAAGGCTCGCGCTTCGACTACCGCCATGCTGGTTACGCGACAGGCCATCCAGATGCACGGCGGTATCGGCTACACCGACGAACATGACATCGGACTTTATCTCCGCAAGGCAATGGTGATGGCCCCGGCCTATGGCGATGCTGCCCTACACCGGAAGCGCTTTGCCCAATATATGCCGGATCATGCGGAGGCGGCGGCATGAGCATCGAACGCTATCAGCTTGATGATTTCAACGCGCTGGGCGATCCGGAATTCCGGCTTCTCGTCCGCTATTTTCTGCGTGAACATCATCCGGTTGACATCATCAATCCGCCAAAACGTCTGCACTGGGACGAAGCCGAGCCATGGTACATGACTCTGGCGGAGGCGGGCTGGCTCGCTCCCGCGTGGCCGCGTGAACATGGAGGAATGGGCCTGTCCGCCGCCAAGCAGCTCATCTATATGGATGAGTTTGAACGCTTTGGCGCCGCACGAACGCCCGACCATGGGATCATGCTGCTCGGGCCGCTGCTTATCCGCTATGGTTCCGAGGCGCAGCGCGCGCATTTCCTCCCCCGCATCCTGTCAGGCGAGCATATCTGGTGCCAGGGCTACAGCGAGCCGAACGCGGGTTCGGACCTGGCGTCCTTGCGAACCGAAGCGGTACTGGACGGTGACGAATGGGTGGTCAACGGACAGAAGATATGGACGACGCTTGCCGGTGACGCCGACTGGATCTTCATGCTCGTTCGCACCGACAAGAGCGGCAAAAAGCAAGAAGGGATCAGCTTCCTTCTGGTGCCCATGGATGCGCCGGGTGTCACTGTCCGCCCGATTGACAATCTCGATCTGCAGGACGAGTTTTCCGAAGTCTTCTTCGACGATGTACGAGTGCCAAAGGACAATCTGGTCGGAGAAGTCAACAAGGGCTGGACAATGGCCAAGGCCCTGCTCGGCTTTGAGCGTATTTTCCTGGGTTCGCCCCGTCAGGCCGCGCACGCGCTCTCGCGATTGCGCTTGCTGGCGGGGCATGTCGGAATGCTCGACGATCCTTGCTTCTTCGACCGATATACTCAGCTTCGGCTGGATCTTGCGGATCACGAAGCGCTTTTCGAGGAAAGCGCCGACCGACTGCGGCGCGGCGAGACACTGGGCGCAGACGTTTCTTTCCTCAAGCTCAACCAGACATCGCTGTTCCAGCGCATCACGGAGTTGATGTTGGAGATCGCCGGCGAGGATGGCGGCCTGCTCGAGCCCATCGAAGGCAACCGCGACCTTAATCCCATGGGTCTTTTTCTGACCGCACGCGCGGCGACGATCTACGGCGGCGCCTCGGAGGTCCAGCGCAACATCATCGCCAAGGCCGTGCTCGAACTGCCGTGACAACATCATTTTGAATCGAGGAGCTTTCGGCATGACATTGGATGGCAAGGTCGCAATCGTGACCGGCGCAGGCGGCGGGATTGGGCGCGCGATCGCCATCGCTATGGCTCAGGCAGGCGCGGCGGTCGTCATCAACGATGTCGGCGTATCGCTGACCGGCGAAGGCGGCTCTGCCACACCCGCCGAAGAAACCAAGGCGACGATCGAGGCGTCCGGTGGCCGCGCAGTCATCAATATCGACAGCGTTGCGGACTGGGACTCGGCGCAGCGGATCGTACAATCCGCGGTCGACGCTTTCGGGCGCCTTGATGTGGTGGTCAACAATGCCGGCATCTTGCGCGACGCCTTTTTCCACAAGATGACGCCGCAGGATTGGGCGTCGGTCATCGACGTGCACCTTAATGGCAGCTTTTACGTCAGCCGCGCAGCGGCCGAAATCTTCCGCCAGCAGGAAAGCGGCGCCTTTGTCCACATGACCAGCACGTCCGGCCTGATCGGTAACAACGCGCAGGCGAATTATTCCGCGGCGAAGATGGGCATTCTGGGCCTGTCCAAGACCATCGCACTCGACATGCAGCGTTACAATGTCCGTTCCAACTGCGTCGCACCCTTTGCGTGGGGCCGTATGACCGCAAACATCAAGGCGGAAACGCCCGATCAGATCAAGCGGGTCGAAACACTCAAGCAAATGACGCCTGAAAAGAACGCCCCTCTCGTCGTCGCGCTTGCGTCCGACGCGGCAAGCGCAATCAACGGCCAAGTTTTCGCTGTGCGTCGCAATGAAATTTTTCTAATGAGCCAGAGCCGCCCGATCCGTTCGGTACAACGCGACGATGGCTGGACGCCGGAGCTCGTGCAGCAGCACGCCCTGCCCACGCTCCTGCCATCGATGCTGCCGCTCGACCGGAGCCAGGATGTTTTCACCTGGGATCCAGCCTGATCTCTCGTGCTTCAAGGGACACATAAACATGCCCATCTACCATGACGACCAATCCGCGAATATCCTCTGCCTGCCGGTGAACCACTGATGCGCCGCGCCGCCATTGTCAGCCCACTGCGTACGCCTGTCGGGGCCTTTGGCGGCGCGCTGAAGGACGTCCCGGTCGAAATGCTCGGGAGCGTCGTCGTCAACGCCGTCCTCGAACAATCGGGTGTTGATCCGGCGCGGATTGAGGACGTGGTGTTCGCCCAGTCCTACGCCAACAGCGAAACGCCCTGCGTCGGTCGCTGGATCGCGTTACAGGCCGGTCTGCCGCAGGAGGTTCCGGGCATCCAGATCGATCGCCGCTGCGGGGGCGGGCTGCAGGCCATCGTAACGGCCGCGATGATGATCGAAAGCGGCGCCTGTAACATGGTTCTTGCAGGCGGCGTCGAGAGCATGAGCCGCATCGAATATTACACGACCGACATGCGCTGGGGCAAAAGGTCCGGTACCACGCAATTCTATGACCGGCTCGACCGGGGACGCGAGCGTTCGCAGCCCGTCGAGCGCTTCGGTTATATTTCCGGGATGATCGAAACAGCGGAGACGCTGGCGCGCGAATATGGGATCAGCCGTGAGGACGCCGATGCGTTCGCGGCCGAAAGCCACCGCCGCGCAGCCGCCGCATGGAACGAGGGGCGTTTTGCCGACGAGGTGGTGCCGGTGCCGGTCCCCCAGCGTAAAGGCGATCCGGTCCTGTTTGCGCGTGATGAGGGCATCCGTGCGGAAACGACGACAGACACGCTGGCCAAGCTCCGCGTTCTCCAGAAGGACGGAACTGTCACGGCGGGCAATGCGGCGCAGCAGAACGATGCCGCAGCCGCCTGCCTGATCGTTGCCGAGGACAAGCTCGCCGAGCTCGGTCTCGAACCCATCGCCTTTCTGCGCGGCTGGGCCGCGGTCGGCTGCGATCCGGCACGGATGGGTATCGGTCCGGTCCCGGCCACCCAAAAGCTGTTAGCGAGAACGGGCCTGAGCCTTGACGACATGGATCTGGTTGAGATCAATGAAGCCTTCGCCGCGCAAGTGCTTTCCGTGCTCAAGGGGTGGAACTGGGACGACCGTTCGAAGCTCAACGTGAATGGATCGGGCATCTCGCTCGGTCACCCGATCGGCGCCACCGGTGTGCGGATGATGACCACTCTCACCCACGAAATGCGTAGGCGAGGCGCCCGCTACGGACTTGAGACCATGTGCATCGGCGGCGGCCAGGGCATGGCGGCCATCTTCGAGCGCGCCTGATGCGCGGAGGACGCGCCGGGCGGGAACTGACTCTTGGCAGTCTCCGCTGGACCGAGCTCGTTCCTCGAGGCGCCATGGTGGTGTGGGGGCAGGCCTCGGCCGAACCCGCATCGCTCACCGCTTCCCTGATGGCGCAACGCGCAGCGATAGGGCAATTCCGCGCTTTCGTGGGTATGAGTTGGGGGTCCAGTGTCTCACCCGATTTCACCGATCAGGTCGCTTACACATCCTATTGCGGCGCCGGGGCAAATCGCCGACTTGGCGCGGCCCTCGACATACTGCCCCTTCCTTATACGCAACTTGCTTCCACGCTGGCCGAGGAGCGCCCTGTTCTCCTGCTGGGTCTCGGCCTGGGCAGCAGCGCCGATAGTTTCAGTTTCGGTGCGGCGCGGGAATATCTGGCCGAGTTGATCGACGGCGCCAGCCTGGTCATAGCGGAAGTCAGTGAGGGTTTTCCGCGCAGCGCGGGCAGCGATGGCGAAATTCCCCGCGATTGTATCGACATCATCGTGCGCACGCAGGGCGTGCCGATATCGCTCCCGCCAGGGCCGCAGGGTGATACCGACGGGAAAATCGCCGCCCGTATCGCCGCCCTAATCGAGGATGGATCGACGCTTCAGATCGGCCTGGGCGGTATACCCGCTGCTGTTCTGAACGCTCTCAAGGGGCATCGAAATCTCGGCGTCCACTCGGGCCTGATCGGCGATGAGATCGCCGAACTTGCCGCGATGGGCGTGATCACCAACGCGCTGAAGACCATCGATCGCAATCTGACCGTAACAGGATTGCTCGCCGGTGGTCCCACATTGATGAAGTGGGCAGACGGCAATGCCGGTCTCGCGCTACGGCCGACGCGCTATACCCATGATGCCTCGATACTTGCTTCAATCGACAAGTTCGTCGCGATCAATTCCGCCATTGAAGTCGACCTGACCGGACAGGTCAACGCGGAGGTGGCCGGCGGCCATTATGTGGGGGCCGTGGGCGGCGCCGGGGCGTTTCTGCGCGGCGCACATGAGTCGCGCGGTGGACTGCCCATTATTGCCCTCCCCTCCACCGCCAAAGGACGATCCCGAATTGTCGCCAACCTGTCGGGGCCGGTCAGCACCGCGCGAGCCGACGCAGGCATCGTCGTGACGGAGCACGGCGTGGCGGATCTGCGCGGCCTTTCGTTGCGTCGGCGGCGAGAGGCCATGCTCGCCATTGCCGAACCCGCTTGTGTTGCCGCGCTCGAGCAAGAGTCTGGCCGCTCGGCACAATATCGCGGGTCGGGCCAGATATAACGGACTGCTCGCCCGCGATAAGATCCTTCCGGGATCAGGTGTCGTCAGTCATCGCCCGCAGTCTATAATGTGGAATAGTCGCCATACACGCGATAGTCGCGGATCCCGTCCTCGTTTTCCTCGAAAATTACGGCCCCAGGCCCCTCGAGAGTCGTGTCGTCCTTGCGGACGAACGTCACCCTCAGTTCGACCAGGGTACTTCCGCCTTCGGTCACATCATGATTTTCGACGGAGTGTACCGTACCGGAGATTGTGTCGAAAAAGCCTTGCAGGAAGCTGGCTATATTCTCGCGGCCGACAATCGGCGACAAATTGCAGAAACGGAACGACGCATCCGGCGCAAAATATTGCGCAGCAAGGGCGGCACTGGAGTCAAGATCGGCGTAGAATCGGGTGACTTTTTCCTTGTTCATACTCTCTCCATATCTGTGCCCCGCTCCGGATAATCCCGAATGCGGCTCTGAATCCAGCGACCGTACTTCTCGGTTGAACAGGACATGTCTCGCTCATATCCCAAGCGCCAATCGGCGCATTTTCATAGGCCCAAGGTGAACTGTTAAAACCCTCCGCAGCGTCCGAAAAGCGTCTCCGGTCGCCTGCCTACACTTGTCATAGGCCCCACCTATCGCAGGACGACGCAGATGTTTACTCCGCCTTGGGAAGGCGCGCTTCGAGATGGTGGCGATCGATCATTTCCCCGATGATGGTGGTAAGCTCCTGCTCCACGACCTGGCTTGCGCGCGTCACGGATCGCGATCGTTTCCTGATCAGATAAGCGGTTCGACGGATCGTCGGCTTGACGATTTCGACCAGCGCAAGGGTTCCGTTAGCAACCTCGTTGATCACGGCCGCGTGCGGCAAAATCGTATAAGCGCTTGCGCGGTCCGCCATCGCGATAATCTGGGGAAGAGAATCAATCTCTGTGACGACATCCAGACGGACGCCGTTGCTTTTAGCAAATCGTTCAATCACTTCGCGGGCACCATGCGGGCGGCTGGGCAGTACGAGCGGCAGTGACTGCACGTCCGCCAGAGTGATGGGCTTTTCGGCCCTGCCATTCGGCAAGATTGCACCATCCCAATTGTCGGGCGCTGTCACCAGAAAAAGATCTTCGCTCAAAATCGGCTGGACAGAGACCTGCGAAGCATCCGGCACTTCATAAACGCAACCCAGCTCGATCCGCTCGTTAATGATCCATTCCATGATATAACCGGACATCGCCTCGGCTATGTGCAGGCGAACCCGCGGAAATTCGGCCTGGATGGTTTCCGCCAACGGAACGCTGAGCAACAAACCCATCGACGGCGGGAAGCCAATCGAGACCGGCCCCCTCGCCTCGCCCCCGAGGTGGCGGACATCTTCGACCGCGACTTCGACACCATGCAGGATCTCACGCGCGTGTTGGGCCAAAGCGACGCCGGCCTCGGTAAGGTGGACACCGCGCGCCCCGCGTATAATGAGCTGGGTATCCAGCTTCCTTTCCAGGCGCGAGATATGTTCTGACAGGGACGGTTGGGCCAGTCCCAGCACGGCGGCGGCGGACGAAATCGAGCCCTGCTCTGCTATCGCCACAAAATAGTGGAGCTGCCTTAGATCGACAGGCGGAACACGACCCTCATCCATCGGATAAGCCTATATCCTTAGCGTAAATGTTGCACCCACTTTTTTCTCGACAAAACGTCGGATGAAGGGATGATATGCCCTCTGATCCTTTGATCGTCAGCCATTTTGACGAAAAACCCGCCCTTTCAGATCAAGGTATAGGTTTTACCTATATATGCGTTAGGACATGGACATCCCCATTTGCGCGTCCGTCAGCGTTCCGGCATCGCTCAGTACGCAGGCGCCCTTCGGAAGAGCGCCTTTGGTTCGAACGACGGAAAGACAGGCGGCAATGAAGGGCGTTCTGAGCGGATACAAGGTCCTCGACTTTGGACGTTACATCTCCGGCCCATTTTGCGCGGCGCTTTTAGCCGATATGGGGGCCAATGTGATCCGCGTGGAGCCCGTCGAGGGGAGCGACGATCGCTACGTCATGCCGATCGGAGAGGACGAAAGTGGCGGCGGCGCGGTTCATTATCATGTCAATCGCGGCAAACGCTCAATCGCCATCGACACGTCGACCTCCGAAGGCCGACAGGTCGTGGAACGCCTGATTGCCAGCGCCGATGTCGTGGTCGCCAACTTACCTCCCAAGGCGCTGACCAAGCTCGGTCTCGATTACGCCACGCTTTGCGCAATTCGCCCCGACATCATCCTGACGACCGTGAACGCCTATGGCCTGAACGGCCCGTATCGGGACGAGATCGGCTTTGACTGCACCGGGCAGGCATTGAGCGGAGCGATGGCGCTGACGGGAACACCGGAACAGCCTTACAGGGCGGCGGTCTCCTATGTCGATTACTCTACCGCTATCTCTGCCGCGCTCGGTACGGTGTCCGCCTTGCTGAAGCGCGAACGCACGGGCCAGGGCGAGCATGTCCATTGCTCCCTTCTCAAGACAGCGCTGACGATTACAAATTCGATGCTGATCGAGGAAGCTTCGGGCGCAAGGAGCCGGGTCGCGACCGGTAATCGCAGCCCCATTTCTGGGCCATCGGACCTCTTCCGAACCCGCGATGGCTGGATCATGATCCAGGTTATCGGAAACATGATGTTCCGTCGTTGGGCGCAGATGGTCGATCAGCCGGAGCTGGTTGACGACCCGCGTTTTTCGGATGACCAATCTCGCGGCGACAATGGTAAAGCGCTGAGTGCGATCACGGCAGCCTGGGCGGCGGACAAAACCCTCGAAGCCTGTATGGCGCGAGCGCAGGCCCACCGTCTGCCCGTCACGCCGATGCTGTCGCCCGGGCAAGCCTTTACAGCGCCTGCCATAGCGCAGGGGGAGATGCTGGAGTATGTCTCGACCCGAGACAATCAACAGATCCCCATCGTCACGACCCTGTGCGATTTCGCGGTGAATGGACATGATACCCCCGCGCCTGCCCCGACGCTTGGGGCGCATACGGCGGCGATCTTGAAGGAGGCGGGATTCGACGCCGGAACCATTGATCGCCTGGCCGCGACGGGTACGATTTCCGAAACTTTCATGACGAGTGATTAAGGCCGTTAGCGCATGACCGCATCCGAAAAGACCGATCTATGGACTCCTACCGCCGATGACGTCGCCCATGCGCACGTGACGGCGCTTGCACGCACCCTGCAACTGCCAGACTACGACGCTCTGCTCCAATATTCGGTCGAGAATCCTGCGGGCTATTGGCAAAAGACACTCGCATTTCTGGATCTTGAATGGTCGAAGAAGCCGGATTCTTACGGCGAGTTCGCCCGTGGCCGCGAATTTCCGTCATGGTTCCCGGGCGGAGAATTGAACTGGGTCGACAGTATCGTGAAGTTCGGTGACGATCCGGCGTCGTCCGATCGCACTGCTATCATTGCCGAGCGTGAGGACGGGACGGTCACGAAAATCAGTTTTGCCGAATTGTCTCGTCAGGTTCGTTGCTTCGCCGCCGGGCTGGCCGAACAGGGCGTAAAACGCGGCGACCGCATTGGCCTGTTCACCGAAAACGGCATTGAAGCCACCGTCACATTGCTGGCGATCGCGTATCTGGGCGCGATCGTGGTCCCTCTCTTTAGCGGATTTGGAACCGACGCGATTGTTTCCCGCCTTGGCTCCTGCGGCGCCCGCGGACTTGTCGGGTCGACCGGGTTCGACCGGCGGGGGCAGCGCGTCAACGCGATGGCTGCGATTACGGATGCCCTACGACAGCTCCCCTTGATTGACTTGCTCATCCTGAAGGGCGGTGCGGGCGAGGCAATCCCAAAGCCGGGCATTGCATGGCAGGCGGTCCTCGATAACGACGCCCCCGCCCTCCCCTCCGCCCGCATGACGCCCGACGATCCGTTCATGGTGATCTATACGTCCGGCACCACCGGCAAGCCAAAGGGAGCCGTCCACACCCACGGCGGTTTCCCGCTGAAAATCGCGCACGACGCCGCCGTCCATTTCGATGTCGGCGCAGGCGACGTTTTCTGCTGGCCTGCCGATATGGGATGGATCGCCGGGACGCTCGTGCTTTCCGTCGCGCTGCTGCGCGGAGCGACGCTCGTCTGCTATGACGGGGCGCCGGATTTCCCCGATTGGTCGCGCCTTTCCAGGATCGTGGAGCGACACAAGATTACCCATCTGGGGTCGGCGCCGACGCTGATCCGTGGACTTGCGGCCAACATGCCATTGTCCGTGAGCGGCGACACATCGACCATCGAATTGCTCATCACAGCCGGGGAAGGCATTGATCCTGATCACTTCCTCTGGTTCCATCGCCATTTCGGGCACGGCCGCGCGCCGGTCATCAATTATACCGGCGGCACCGAGGTGTCCGGGGCGTTGCTGTCCAGCGTCGTCGTGCGCCCCATTCCCCCGGCATCCTTCAACACGACGTCACCGGGCGTGGAAGTCGATGTGGTGGATGCAAACGGGCAACCCGTCCTCGACCAGATCGGTGAACTTGCCATCCGTGCACCGTTCGTCGGAATGACCCATTCCTTCTGGCAGGACGACGAGCGCTATCTCGACAGCTATTGGCGCACGATTCCTGGCCTGTGGATCCACGGCGACCTTGCCATGCGCACGAGCCGCGGCGAATTCTTCATGCTGGGCCGCTCCGACGACACGATCAAGGTTGCCGGTAAACGGCTCGGCCCGGCCGAAGTCGAGGAGGTTATCCTGGAGCTCCCCAGTGTGAGTGAAGCCGCCGCCATCGGGGTGGAAGACGCCGTCAAGGGTCAGAAGCTGGTGGTTTTCGTGATTACAGCATCCGCTTATGATGGCGACGCGGCGGCTCTCGCCACAGCGATCCGCAAGCAGGTGGACGACAATCTGGGCAAGCCGTTCCGCCCCAGCGCCGTGCATGTCGTGAGGCAGCTGCCCAAGACGCGCAGTTCCAAAGTGATGCGCCGCCTGATACGCAGCATCTATTGCGACCAGCCCCTGGGGGATCTTTCGGCCCTGGATAATCCGTCCGCGCTGGACGAAATCCGCCGCATGATTCCGGCCTGAGCCATCGAGACGACCGAAGGGATTAGAAATGGATCTGGGAATTGCCGGCCAGAAAGTCCTCATTACCGGCGCTTCACAGGGCATCGGAGCCGGTCTGGCGCAGGTTTTCGCGGAGGAAGGCTGTGCCGTCTATCTGGTCGCCCGCTCGGCGGATAAGCTGGACGCGGTCGCATCAGAACTGCGATCGGCCCTCGGCGCGCAGGTGGAAACGCTGGCGATCGACCTGACCGCTCCGGACGCCGTGGGCCGGGTCGTCGCGTTCGCAGGAACGCCGGACATCCTCGTCAACAATGCAGGCGCGATTCCGGGTGGAAATCTCTGGCATGTCGACGAAGCGCAATGGCGCGCAGGCTGGGAGCTGAAGGTCTTCGGCTATATCAACATGACCCGCGCTTTCTATCCTCTGATGCAGGAACGGGGATCCGGCGTTATCCTCAACAACATCGGCAACGGCGGTGAGAATTTCGATTTTGATTATGTGTGCGGCACCACCGGCAACGCCGCGCTGATGGCATTCACCCGCGCCATCGGCGGACGCAGCATGGATCACGGCATTCGGGTTCTGGGCGTCAACCCCGGACCGGTGGCGACCGACCGCATCTTCAAGGTCCTGCGTACGCGTGCGATCGAACGGTTCGGCACAGAGGATGCCGCAGACGAGCTGACCGCAGGCTATCCGGCGGGTAGAATCGCCAGCGTACGGGAAACGGCCGATATGTTCGCGTTTCTCGCCTCGCCTCGGTCGGCCTATACGTCCGGCACCATTATAACGATCGATGGCGGCATAACGTCGCGCCGCGCAATTGGTTGAAGGACATCCCATGTCACACGGTTATGACGGTTACAAATGGCTGAAGTTCGATCGCCCCGGCGACGGCGTGTTGCGCATCACGCTCGACCGGCCGGAGCGGCTCAACGCGCTTGATCATGACGGTCATCGCGAGCTGGCCTATATCTGGAACGTTGTCCACCAGGACGACGCGGTTCGCGCCGTGATCCTGCGCGGCGCTGGCAGAGCCTTTTCCGCAGGCGGTGATTTTTCCGTGGTTGAGGATCTTATTGCGGACCATGAGGCCCGCGTGCGCATGTTCAAGGAAGCGCGCGATCTCGTCTATAATATCATCAACTGTTCCAAGCCGATCGTTTCCGCCATCCATGGCGCGGCCGTGGGTGCGGGCCTTGTGGCCGCGCTGCTTGCGGACATACCGGTTGCGACCAAGGGCGCGAAAATCGTCGATGGTCACACGAAACTCGGCGTAGCGGCAGGCGATCATGCAGCGATCATCTGGCCACTATTGTGCGGGATGGCGAAGGCCAAATATCATCTCATGCTGTGCGAACCGATGACTGGGGAAATGGCCGAGCAAATGGGCTTGGTCGCGTTGGCGGTCGAAGACGATGAACTCGAAACGAAGACGTTGGAAATCGCTGACAAGCTGGCGGGCGGAGCACAAAGCGCGATCCGGTTCACCAAATATGCGCTCAACAACTGGTTGCGTATGGCGGGGCCCTCGTTCGACGCGTCGCTTGCGCTCGAAATGTTGGGCTTTAGTGGTGCAGAGGCCAAGGAAGGTCTCGCCGCCTATCAGGAAAAGCGCCCGGCGGAATTTCCCCCTCATTCGGCTTTTTGAGGGTCGGTGAACGAAATCATACGGGCTTCCAGAGCTTATCCCGATCCGGCACTTCGTCCCACGAGCCCGGCGCGTCATGCCTGAGCATTATTTACGCGCCGAGCATCGCAGTCCCATCACTTCTTCTTGGGTGTGGAGGTCATCGAGAGGCCAGACCCTTGCTCGCGAATGATCTTCCAGCCAGCAGGGGTTCGGTGCCAAACAACCATGCTGAGAATTCGGCCATTCATCATCCGGTCACCCATATCGAGCGTAATATTGTAGTAGACGGGTGCCGACGCGAGATTCCCAGAAATAACGATGTCTTCCACAGGTTCGATTCGGTTGCTGAACACTATGCCCTTCAGGGCTTCATCCCAGATGGCGCCATATTCGGCCGGTGATCGGGCCACACGCTTCTTCTGATCGAAATCATCGAAAAGATACACACCGCTGGCATCCCAATCGTAGAATTTGCCCAGACGCTCACGGAAATTAAACGCCGGATCGGTGGGAAGATGGCGCCAGCCATATTCCAGCCATTCGGTTGCAAGGCGCCGGATTTCCTGCTTGTCGGCTTCATCGCTAGCGCCAGGCACAGCACCTGGAGCGCCCCGATATTCGCCACCCGCAGTTTCGGCACTGGCTGGCACTTGCGCCTTCACTGCGTCAAAAGCGGGCAAATCATAATACATGGTAAGACGCGTGACCAAACCACCGCTCATCTGGAAAATCCAGGCATAGCTATTCGAATAGGGCTGCTTGTCACGCCGGACAGCGTTGGCGTCAAAATGCACCACGACGGTATCGCCTTCAGCGAATATACCCCGAACGATGGGCAATGGCGGCTCAGAAAACCGCGAAAGGAACGGCTTGGCTACCTGCGTGAGAAATTGCTCACGGCCGTTCCACGTTCCCGCCGACGGGCCCGTTCCCGGAATGACCAGCACAGCATTGGGCGCGAGCAGGTTGAAAACTTCACCATGGCCCTTTGTCCACTTGTCGAAGGCATCAGCGATGATTTTCCGGTTCGACATGGTTTCAGCCTTGGTAACTGCAGCGGTGGCGGATACGGGAGCCAGAGGCACCGAAACGGCAAAAGCGACGGCGAAAGCTATGGAGCGTGCGCATGTCCGCGTTGTTTTGAGCCTCATGAATTCTCTCCTCATTCAAGATTATGCCTTCGTCATGCCACCCGAGCCATTGGCAGAAAAGGGAAAAGGGCCCGGCGGCCATAGGACGAAACTATGGCAAGGCATTGGATGTCCTATGCTGCTTCGATCGCATGTAGTCAGCTTGGCGGGACGCATTAGGCTCGCGAGGAAACGGGCAGCCAGGAGAGGATATGCTGACAATGAATCGAGGTCTAAGACCAGAGCCGTGTGGCGTTCGTCTTGCGATAGCGAATGTACTGCCATTATTGGCCTTGGCGGCTTGTGGCGGTCCCCGTTCGGACGGAGGCGACTGGACAAGCTATGGCCGATCGGCGGACGAAAGTCGCTTTAGCCCCGGCAATCAGATCACGAGCGACAATGTCGATCGCTTGGGTCTGTCATGGGCCTTTACCTTGGACGAGCCGGGCGGTCTGGAAGCGACACCCCTGGCCATCGACGGCATCCTCTATTTTACGGCGGCAAATGGTACCGTGTACGCCGCCGATGTCCTGAGTAGGAAAATCCTCTGGAAGTACGATCCTCAGTCGTGGAAGGTTTCTCCGCGTATGATACGCGGTTTTGAGCCGGTCAATCGCGGCTTGGCCTATTGGCAGGGAAAGCTGTTTCTCGGTGCGTTCGATGGCCGCTTGATCGCAATCGACGCGCGCAATGGCCGCGAAATCTGGCAAACTTCCACGCTGGATGGCGATGGCCCACATTCCCGCAAGACGATCACCGGAGCGCCGCGAGCCTTTAACGGCAAGGTGGTCATCGGTCAGGGCGGGGCCGACTGGGGCACGCGGGGCTATCTCACGGCTTATGACGCGAACAGCGGGAAAAAGTTGTGGCGTTTCTTTACCGTGCCTGGCCGCCCGGGGTCTGATGAAAACGACCCGGCCATGAAGATGGCCGCCAAGAGTTGGTCGGGCGAATGGTGGCGCTGGGGCGGGGGCGGCACGCCATGGAACGCAATTACTTATGATCCGGAACTGAACCGACTGTATATTGGTACCGGCAACGCGTCGGTCTATGATCCGCGACTGCGCAGCCCGGCGGGCGGCGACAATCTATTTCTCGCCTCCATCGTTGCGGTCGATGTGGATACCGGCCGGTACATCTGGCATTACCAGGTCAATCCCCGTGAAGCATGGGACTATAAGGCTACGACTGACATGACGCTTGCCGAGGCTGAGATCGGCGGCAAGCGGCGCAAGATTTTGATGCAGGCGCCCACCAACGGCTTCTTTTATGTTCTTGATCGCGAGACCGGCCGTGTCATTTCTGCAGAGAAACTCGGAAAAGTCACATGGGCGGACAAAATCGATTTGAAGACGGGGCGGCCTGTGGAGCGCCCGGGGATACGCTATGAATCCGGCCCCGTGACCATCTGGCCAGGCACCATCGGCGCCCATAACTGGCAGGCGATGGCATACAGCCCCCAGACCAAGCTAGTTTATATTCCCTATATGCAGCTGCCTACGACATTCACATCCACCCCGGAGGACGCACAAGCCCTTGCCGATCTTACACTCGACAAGACGAAAATGCGGTTTGGTATAGGGGCAACCTTCCGGTCCGCCGTGATCGACAAGGAAGATGGCAAAGGCGCGTTGCTGGCCTGGGACCCAATCGGACAAAAGGCCGCGTGGCGCGTGCCGCGCAAATATTTGTGGAACGGCGGAATTCTGACCACGGGGGGTAACCTCGTGTTCCAGGGCACGGCGGACGGCAATTTTGAGGCGTTCTCGGCCGATCAGGGTAAGCTGCTCTGGTCATTCAAAGCCGGGAACGGAATAATTGCGCCGCCCATCAGTTTTGCAGCCCGGGGGAAGCAGTATATCGCGGTGCTGGCGGGATATGGCGGGGCTTCGGCGGCGGGCAGCAAATTGTTCGATACCGGGTGGCGCTACGGTATTCATCCCAGTCGGCTGCTCGTGTTTTCGCTGGATGGAAAAGAGAAACTGCCGCAAACCCAACCGCCGTCCGTTGCCGTGACCATCGCCGACGATCCTAAGATCGTCATCGATCAGGCTGCGGCCAAACGCGGGGCAAAAATCTACAGCCAAACCTGCCGCATTTGTCATGGTGCGGGAGCGGCCGCCACCGGCCCGACGGCTCCGGACCTCCGTGCCTCGGGAGCAACGCTGGACTATGCTGTATTCCGGGATGTCCTGAATGGTGCACTTGTGGAACGACAGATGCCCCGCTTCGATGATCTTTCCGACGACGAAATGCGATCTATTTTCATGTATATTCGCAGCGAGGCGCGGCATCCCGGGAGCACCGGTGAGGTAAAGCAGAGCAACGGCTCTTGATAGGATGAATTTGTAATCCGGACGCAAAATGGGGCGGAGCATGGAATGCTCCGCCCCATCGTTTTTTGGTACGACTGTCGGTTTAGAACCGGTAACCGACAGTGACGCCGTAACTGACAGGCTCACCCGCGTAGCGCCCGACGGTCTCGATCACCAACGTTGGTGCCGACCAGTAATAGGAGTTCGTCACATTGCGGCCAAAGACGCCGAAGTTCCATTTGTCCTCTTCGTCGTGGATCGACGCACGCAGATCAAGTGTCTGGTAAGAGTCGATCGCGGCAGCCGGCAGCTCGCCCAAAGCACCGTAGGAGAAGGACTGGTGGCGCAGCGACGCGCCGATCTTCATGCGCCAGTTGTCCGATACGGCGAAGTCATAGTCAACTTGCGCGGTTCCTGTGAGCTTTGGCGAAAATGGCAGTACCTGCCCCTTCATCTGGACCCTGGCGCCAACGAAATTGAAGTTCACAAAGCTGTCCGTAATCTTCGTGTCGATATAAGTACCATCTACGCTGAGCGTAAGGCCCTCCACCGGCCGGACTGTCAATTGGGCCTCCGCACCGTAAATGCGCGATTTGGGGACATTGACGAGGGCGCTGGCGGCAACGTTGGCCAAGCGCGGATCGAATGTGCGACCACGCACCTGCTTGTTGGTATAATCGTTATAAAATGCCGCTGTGTTGAACTGGACCTTGCCACCCAAGAGTGTGAACTTGCCGCCCAGCTCGTAAGCCAGCACGTCTTCCTGAACGGCCGGAACGAGCGACGCAAAAGTCGTTGAAAGGACAGCGCCGAACGCGCCGCTCTTGTAGCCGTGGCTGACGCTGGCATAGAGAAGGGTATTGCGATCGACCTTCCAGTTGGCAGCCGCCCGCCATGACAGGTTATCCTCCTTGAGTACGGGATTATAATAGCCAAGCGTCACATTATCAGGAAGAACGGTAACGCATCCACCGACCGCAACCGGTGCAGGAAGACGGGCCGTAAAATAATTTGCCGTGCTCTGATCTTCAGCCGTGGTGCACCCGCGCAATTCACGCCGGTAATTGGTATAGCGGGCTCCACCCTGCAGCGTCAGGCCATCACCGATCTTATATTCGAGATTCCCGTAAACGGACTCCGAGCTTCCGGTCTGGAAATTGCGGCCCGCTGCGTGCGTATATCCTGTTTTGCCCAGGATACCGTCAGTAAAAATTCCGTCCTGGCGCTCGTTGATCTTGTCGTCGGTGAGGTTGGCCCCCACGATCCAGCGGAGCGCGTCCATCTGTCCTGACAGCCGCAGTTCCTGGAAAAAGGAGCGCAGATATCCGTCAATAAGGATGGTATTAGCAGTGAAGGGCGTACCGTCGGTATCAACGGCCGATTTGGTTGTATATCGGTTGTAGGACGTAATGCTCTTCAGCTGGACGTCCGGCGTCAGATCGACATTTACGGTAAGGGCCGCCTGGAAATTGTGGTTGTCTTTCTTGAACGGGTAGTTGGCGTCCCAATCGGCCGAACGATTGTGGCGAGCGGCCTGGGGGTAATTATAGAGCGCGGGATTCAGGGTTCTCAGCGCGTTGTTTCCGCCCGCTGCCGGTGTCGCGCCCAGATATTGGACGGCCTGCGTATCGGACCGATCGATGCCCGCGTTGACATTGAGCCGCAGCGAAACCGTTTCGGCGGGTTTCCAGTCGATCAGCAGCCGACCGGACACGATGTCCTTGTCGCCCAATTTGTCGCCCCGGCTGTAGCTGCGCTGCCACGCTCCACCATGATCCGTCTGCACCGAAAGTCGCGCGGACAAGGTGTCGCTCAACGGGCCTGAGACAAACGCCCTCGTGGTGACTTGATTGAAGCGGGCATACCCCAAATCTATGCCCGCCGAGAGCTGATCGGTCGGGGCGTTGGGAATGATGTTGATCGCGCCCGCCGTCGAGTTGATTCCGTATAAAATCCCTTGAGGCCCCTTGATCGTCTCAACCCGCTGCGGATCGAGCATGGAAAAGGACGTCAGCGATCCGTAGGGAAGCGGCACCTCGTCAACATAGACGGTCACTGCTGGCGATGCAGCCAAGCCGTAATCGTAAAAGCCGATACCGCGCATGGTATAAACCGGCACGCCATACGCGCTTTTTGCATAGGTGAAGCCTGGAACTGCCTTGATCAGATCATCGGGCGTGCTGATACCCAGGGACTTGAGTTGCTCGCCCGAGGCCGCCGTTATGGTAAGCCCGACGTCGTTGATCCGTTCGCTCCGCTTCTGTGCGGTGACGACGATGTCGGCGATTTCCGTTGTGGCCTCGGGGGCCGCCGCAGAGCCAGCTCCCGCTGCCCCCTCTTGAGCATGCGCGGCACTTGCTGACCACGTCATCGCCGACGTCGCAAGCAGAACCAGCTTAAGTTGATTACGCATAAACCTCCCCTTATTATCCTGATAAATCGATGGATGGTTGCCGATCCGACCGTGATGGGTCTGTCGGTTGCGGCCCACCCGTTCCGTAAATCACCATCCTCGCGCCATTTGCAAATGCAGCTCTTGGCCTCCTAATCTGGGCATAGGATCGCCCTATGCCGCGGACGCGACGGAGCCCTATGACAGCGGGCAGGCCCAATTTCTGTCTGAATTCCCGCTAACAGCGCAGCCCTGGGGTGATCGAAGTCATGAGCGTATCACCATGGATTCAGCTCGTCGGCTACCTTGGCGATGAATGCGTCCTGCTGCGAAAGTCATTTGTCCGGAAATGTTGAAATGCAGGCCTCGCATCTCCCCAGCCTTTCCGTATCCTGACGTTCCGGCCTCTGTTAGGAGATAGACATGGACATTGCCCAACTCAGAACGCTTATCCATGTGGCCGAACTGGGCAGCGCCAGCAAGGCCGCTGACCGTCTTGGGATCGCGCAGCCCGCCCTTAGCCGACAGATCCGCATGATTGAGGCGGAACTCAAGGCGCCCCTGTTTATACGGCACGGGCGCGGAATGACGCTCACCGATCTGGGTCGAAAGATTTTAGCTTCGGCCAACGCCATATTGGAAGAAGTGGACGCGATTCGACGGCTTGCGGAAGAAGGGAGCACCTCCTTTTCCGGACGGGTGCGTCTGGGCATGACTCCCACTGTGGCTGAAATCATGACCGTGCCGCTGGCCCGACGGGTCAAGCAGGAGCATCCGCATATCTCGCTGTGCATCAGTTCCGCCTTTTCCGGGCACATCCTCGACTGGCTCAAACGTGACCTGCTGGATTGCTGCGTGTCCTACGACGCCGATGGGAGAGGTGCGGTGCGCACTCACCCGATCCTGACCGAAAATTTGCTGCTCGTTGGCAACGGTCAGCATGGATTGTCCATGAAGCGGCCAGTCGCCTTTTCGACGCTGACGCACGAACCTTTGGTGCTGCCGAGCCCCCTGCATGGGCTGCGGCAGATTGTCGATGCTTGCGCAGCGCGAGCGGGCATCGAACTCTCCCCTCAGCTGGAAGCGGATTCGCTCAGCAGCATGATCGATCTGGTTCGGGAAGGTTTTGGCTACGCTATCTTGCCGCTCGCGCCGATCTATAGCCGCGTTGCGTCCGGAGAACTGTCGGCTGCGCCGTTGAGCGACCCGGAGCCGACCCGACGTGTCGTCATGACCTATCCCGCTGACCGCCCGGTTTCGCCAGCGACGCGTTATGTTGGCGAGACATTCGCAACGATCGCGGCCGAACTGATCGAACAGGGGGTCTGGGCCGGTCATCTAATCCCTGGCAGCAAGCTGCGCGGGCGGTAATTTAAATAGCCGACAGGACTGAGCTAAAACATTTCGGCATAGCTGATACTCTCCAGCTCCTCTGGCACGACTGACAGGGGCGTGTCATTTCCGATCAACGCCGTCTTTGACGGACATATCGTCTCATCGTTTACGGGAAAACACATGGCACTCAGTTCCCTCCAAGGCACCGACTATCCCGAAATCCGCGAGGAGATCGTCAAACTCTGCGAGCAGTTTCCGGATGAATATTGGCGCAAGCTCGACCGCGAAATGGCGTATCCGGCGGAATTCGTGAAGGCGCTGAGCGAGGCGGGCTATCTGGCCGCGCTCATCCCCGAGGAATTCGGAGGGTCCGGGCTGCCGCTCTCGGCGGCCGCCGCAATTCTGGAGGAAGTGCAGCGCGCCGGTTGCAATGGCTCCGCCTGCCACGCGCAGATGTACATCATGGGGGCGCTGCTGCGCCACGGAAACCACGACCAAAAGGCCAAATATCTCCCCAAGATCGCCAGTGGCGAACTGCGCCTGCAGGCGTTCGGCGTCACCGAGCCGACCAGCGGCACCGACACCGGGGCGCTCAAGACCACTGCCGTGCGGCAGGGCGACAAATATATCGTCAACGGGCAAAAAATCTGGACCAGCCGAGCCGAATATTCGGACCTGATGCTGCTTCTCGCACGCACTACCCCGCGCGATCAGGTGCAGCGCGGGATCGACGGGCTGTCGATCTTCATCCTCGACATGAACGCGGCGCAGGCCGCCGGGGGCCTGACCATCCGGCCGATCCGCACGATGATGAACCATTCGACGACCGAAGTTTTCTTCGACAATGTCGAGGTACCGGCGGAAAATCTGATCGGCGAGGAAGGCAAGGGTTTCCGCTATGTCCTCTCCGGCATGAACGCGGAACGGATACTCATCGCCGCCGAGTGCATTGGCGATGCGAAATGGTTCATCGAGCGCTCGCGCAACTACGCCAATGAGCGTCAGCTTTTCGGTCGCGCGATCGGCCAGAACCAGGGCGTGCAGTTCCCTATCGCCAAGGCCTATGCGCAGATGCGCGCCGCGGAGCTGATGGTTCACAAGGCCGCGGAAATGTTCGAGGCGGGCGAAGCAATCGGGGAACAGGCGAACATCGCCAAGATGCTGGCGGCGGATTCATCCTGGGCGGCGGCGGAAGCGGCCGTGCAGACGCATGGCGGCTTTGGCTTCGCCGAGGAATATGATGTGGAACGCAAATTCCGCGAAACCCGCCTGTATCAGGTGGCGCCCATCTCCACCAACATGATCCTGAGCTATATTTCCGAACATGTGCTTGGCATGCCGAGATCATATTGATGGCCGCCCGGCTTCCCCTCGAAGGTCTGACGGTCGTTGCGGTCGAGCAGGCCGTCGCGGCACCGTTTTGCACATCGCGGCTGGCGGATGCGGGAGCCCATGTCATCAAGGTCGAACGCGCGGAAGGCGATCTCGCGCGCGGTTATGACGAGGTAGTGAATGGGCTGAGCAGTTATTTTGTCTGGCTCAATCGCGGCAAGGAATCCGTTGTCGTCGACATTGCCTCGCCCGACGGAAGGGCGGAACTGTCCCGGTTGATCGCAAGCGCCGATATTGTCGTGCAAAACCTGAAGCCGGGGGCCTTTGACCGCTTGGGTTTCGCGCCTGAAGATCTGCGCAAGCAATATCCCGCACTCATCATCTGTTCGATCAGTGGCTATGGCGACACCGGCCCGATGGCGGATCGGAAGGCCTATGATCTCCTCGTCCAGGCGGAATCGGGGCTTTCGTCTGTAACCGGGGGGCCTGAGGCGCCTGCCCGCGTTGGCATCTCCATTGTCGACATCGCCACCGGCTCGACCGCTCATGCCGCCATCCTTGAGGCAGTGATCGGCCGCGGTGCCACCGGGCAGGGCGCGGATATCCGCATTTCGATGTTCGATGTTATGGCGGATTGGCTGGCCGTCCCGCTGCTCCACCACAAAGGGGGGAACTCTCCCAGGCGGATCGGTTTGTCGCATCCGTCCATCTCGCCTTACGGCGTATTCGAGACGAAGGACGGCAGACAGATGCTCATTTCGATCCAGAGCGACCGCGAATGGCGGACATTCGCCGACATCTTCCTTGGTGACGCGACATATGGAGCAGACAGACGCTTTGCGACCAATGTCGATCGTGTTCGTAACCGCAGGGAGACCGACGGAATCGTCGCCACTGCTTTTGCGGATATGACAAAGGCGCAAGCCGAGGAGCGCCTGCGCGCCGCGGATGCTGCCTTTGCCGGGGTGAACGACATGGCGGCGCTGGCGCAGCATCCGCATCTGCGGCGTATCACGGTGGACACGCCCGTCGGCCCGGTCGCCATTCCCGCGCCCGCCCCCATCGTCAAGGGTGAGGCGCGTCGCTACGGCGCAGTGCCCGCGATAGGAGGAAGCAGAGCATGAGTGAACTTCTGAACCTGGCTGAGTTGCAGGGCTGGATCGGTGCAGAGGAAACGGCGCAGGACGTCCTGACCGCGGCCCTTGCCGAACGCTTTCACGCTACACTTTCGCTTGATGGCGAAGTCGCAAAACTGGGGGATGTGGTTCCCCGACTCATCCATTTCTGTTTGTGTCAGCCTGCCGCTCCCATGAACGCTCTGGGGGAAGACGGTCATCCGGCGCGTGGTGGTTTCCTCCCGCCCGTGCCACTACCCCGCCGCATGTGGGCAGGCAGCGATATCACTTTCCACGGCGATTTGCGGGTGGGGGACGCCGTACAGCGCCTGTCCCGCATTGCCGATGTGATCGTGAAGGAAGGAAAGTCCGGCACGTTGTGCTTTGTCACGGTGGATCATTCCTTCACCGTCAACGGTCAACTTCGCATCGAAGATCGTCAAAGCATTGTCTACAGGGCGCTGCAGAGCGCTCCTGCGGCAGTCTCACCGACGGCTGCACCCGTCGGTGAGACTGTTTCCGGCGTGGATCCGTCTCCCACGTTGCTGTTCCGCTATTCGGCGCTGACGTTCAATGGGCACCGCATTCATTATGACGCGCCCTATGCAACCGGTGTGGAGGGCTATCCGGGCCTTGTGGTTCACGGGCCGTTGCAGGCAACGTTGTTGCTCCATCTGGCCGCGCGGGTCGGCAGGCGGCCGCCTGATGCATTCCGGTTTCGCAGTCTCTCGACCTTGTATGATCACGAAGAGATGTTCCTCAATGCAGGTACTTTGCAGAACGGAACTTTACCCTTGTGGACGGCGCGAGCGGGTGGACCGGTCGCAATGCAGGCAGAAGCGTCTTGGCAATGAACGCGCTTGGTTCGCTAATCGCACCGCTGTTTGTTCCTGCCAATCGGCCTGAGCGCTTCGGCAAGGCGGCCGCCAGTGGCGCCGATGCGGTCATCCTTGATCTGGAAGACGCCGTTGCAGCCGATGCGAAGGATGTGGCGCGGGACAATCTGCGCGCTCTCGCCCTCGATGTGCCGGTGATCGTACGCATCAACGGTGTCGATACGCCATGGCATGCAGAAGATTGCGCCGCGCTGGAAGGGATGACCCTCGCGGCCGTCATACTGCCAAAGGCTGAACGCGTGGACGATCTCGCACGGATAAGCGTCGTAGCGCCGGTGCTGGCTCTTGTGGAAACCGCGCGCGGATTGGCCCAGGCGCGGGCTTTGGCGCAGTCGGGCTATGCCGCACGACTGGCCTTTGGGTCGGTCGATTATGCCGCTGATCTTGGCTGCGACCATGAGTGGGAAACATTGTACGCAGCGCGCGCCGAACTGGTGCTCGCCTCGCGGTTGGGGAATCTGCCCGCGCCTCTGGATGGTGTGACGACGGACGTGACCGCGCCCGACAGCGCTGCTCGCGACGCACGGGCGGCGCGTTCGCTTGGCTTTGGCGGCAAGCTCCTGATCCACCCGGTGCAGGTGCAACCCGTCTTCGATGCATTCCTTCCAAGCGCCCAAGAAATGGAATGGGCGCGAACCGTGCTGAGCAGCGGCGACGGGGCCGTGAACGTCAACGGTGCGATGGTGGACGAGCCTGTTCGCATCCGTGCGCGTGCCATCCTCGCACGGGGCATAGCAAGACCATAAGTCTAGGAACTGAGCGACCTATGATCACACCGCTATTCGGGATGAACGAAAGTAGCTGGCGGTGGACCCGGAAGGGTAGCCCCGCAAAGGGTGTTTTACCGTTCCTTCCGCTCGGGCAACGTCAAGTTTCGGGCAGTTCCACCGATGGGAAGCGGGTGGAGCGCCGCGTGGCTCAAGTACGACCCGCCGCAAGCAAACAGACACCCTCGCCCTTCTCCAGCCTCCTTGCCCGCCTTCGCTCCTTTTGACCCGCGCTAAAACACCACGACCGAACGGATGCTTTTGCCTGCATGCATCAGGTCGAACGCGGTGTTGATCTCTTCCAGCCCCATGACGTGTGTGATCATCGGGTCGATCTCGATCTTGCCGGTCATATACATGTCGACGATCTTGGGCACGTCGGTGCGGCCTTTTGCCCCACCAAATGCCGTGCCGCGCCAGTTGCGTCCCGTTACGAGCTGGAACGGGCGAGTGCTGATCTCCTTGCCCGCTTCGGCCACGCCGATGATAATGCTGGTGCCCCAGCCGCGATGGCAGGCTTCGAGTGCAGTGCGCATCACTTCGGTATTGCCGGTCGCGTCAAACGTATAGTCCGCCCCGCCGTCGGTCATCGCCACCACCTTTGCGACGACCTCTTCGCGGCTCAGGCCCTTGGAGTTGAGAAACTCCGTCATGCCGAACCTGCGGCCCCATTCCTCGCGATCAGGGTTGATGTCGACGCCGATAATCTTGCCCGCACCGGCCAGCCGCGCGCCCTGAATGACGTTGAGGCCAATGCCGCCCAGCCCGAACACCACGACATTGTCACCGACCTGCACCTTGGCTGTGTTGATGACCGCGCCCACACCGGTCGTCACGCCGCACCCGATATAGCAGCTCGACTGGAACGGCGCGTCCTCTCGGATCTTCGCCACGGCAATCTCGGGCAACACGGTGAAGTTGCTGAATGTCGAGCAGCCCATATAGTGATAGATAGTCTGCCCCTTATAGCTGAACCGGCTGGTGCCGTCGGGCATCAGCCCCTGGCCCTGCGTGGCGCGGATCGCGGTGCACAAATTGGTCTTGCCCGACAGGCAGCTTTTGCACTGGCGGCATTCCGGCGTGTAGAGCGGGATCACATGGTCACCCGGCTTCACGGACGTCACCCCTGCGCCGATTTCCCGCACCACGCCCGCGCCCTCATGCCCCAGCACGCTCGGGAAAATGCCCTCGCTGTCGAACCCGTCCAGCGTGTAGGCGTCGGTATGGCAGATCCCGGTCGCCATGATCTCGACCAGAACCTCGCCCGCCTTCGGGCCTTCCAGATCCAGTTCGACAATCTCCAGCGGCTTTTTGGCCTCAAACGCTACGGCGGCACGTGTTTTCATCATGGTCTCCGACATTCTATTCGTGAGTTTTACGCTATCATTGCCCCCAAGGGGCGTTAATAGCGTATTTTGTAAATAGACAATGTCAGTAGAGGGATAATATGTCGGGCTGGGATGGGATCGACGAATTTATCGCCGTTGCCACGGCGAGTTCGTTCACGCGCGCCGCCAAGGCCATTGGCATGTCTCCGACCCATGTCAGCCGGTCGATCATCGCTCTGGAACAGCGCGTACAGGCCCAGCTGTTTCATCGCACGACCCGAACCGTCCGGCTCACCGACACGGGCCGGGTGTTTTTCGAACGATGCGCCCGCATCGCACAGGAACGGGACGAGGCCATTGCCCTGATCGGAGAACAGGGAGAACCTCAGGGCGAACTGCGTGTCACCTGCCCGACGGCGATGGGCGAGCGGTTCATCGCCCCGATCATCCGGCGGTTTGCCATGCCCTATCCCAAGCTGAACGTGACCATCGACCTGTCCAACCGGGTCGTGGACCTGGTGGGCGAAGGATATGACCTCGGCATTCGGACGGGCGCCGTCGGGGATGCACGGTTGATTGCCGCGCGCGTTGCCTCTCGCACACTCTACACCTGCGCTGCTCCCAGCTATCTGGAGCGCGCCGGGACACCCGGAGCGGTTGCAGACCTCGCCCACCATGAATGCATCGCCGGCACGAGCACCACATGGCGCTTTTCCAACGGCTCCGATCATCAGCTGCACCGCCCGAAGGGCCGGTTCCGCAGCAACAGTGGGCAAGCGGTCATCGAAGCCTGTATAGCCGGGCTCGGCATATGCCAGCTGCCGGACTTCTACATCCTGCCCTATCTCAAACGCGGGATGGTCGTAAATGTGCTGGAAGATGTTCGCTCTGCCGACGAACCGATATGGGCCGTCTATCCTCAACGCCGCCACCTGCTCCCGAAAATCCAAAGGGTGGTCGAATGTTTGCAGCATGAACTTGCCGCCGCCATGCGGGAATGATCGGCACGATACCCGGCTTCACAATATCATCGTTCAACCGCTGGACCGGTCGAGTAAGGATGGGTCGGCGTCACGCAATGCCCGGCATCCGGTGAGCGTCATCGCGACCCGCAGTTCGGCTTTCAGGGCGCGCAGCATGGCGGCGACGTTTTGCTCGCCCCCGGCCGCCAGCGCGAAGGCCCAGGCGCGGCCCAGCAGGCATCCATCCGCACCAAGCGCAAGCGCCTTTAGAATATCAAGGCCCGATCGAATACCGCCATCGACCCAGATCGGCCCGCGCCCGCCGACCGCATCGACCACGCCGGGTAGCGCGGCGATACCCGACGACACGCCGTCAAGCTGCCGCCCGCCATGGTTCGACACGATGATGCCGTCCGCTCCAGCATCGAACGCGGCAATGGCGTCTTCGGGGCACAGCACGCCCTTTATGATGATCTTGCCCGGCCAGAGCGAACGCACCCACGCCAGATCGGCCCAGTTGGTGCTGCAGTCGAAATTTTCGCGGATCCACGCCCAGTAGTCGCCCAGCCCCTTTTCGCCGGGTATGGCGGCCGTGAAGTTGCCGAAGCCGTGCGGACGGCCACGCAGATAAACATCCCACAGCCATGCGGGGCGACCGATCCCCTGCCACATCTGTCGCGCCAAGCCGCGCAGGCCGATATCGTACAGGCCCGACCGCGCATCGCGGTAACGCACGCCCGGCAATGGCATGTCGACGGTAAACACCAGCGTTTGCGCACCCGCCGCCACGACGCGCGCGATCAGGTCGCGCATATAGGCGCGATCGCGGATCATGTAGAGCTGGAACCACGGCGTCATGCCGCTGTCACGGCACACCTCCTCATAATCGCAAACGGAGACGGCCGAGAGGCAGAACGGCACCCCTTCCGCAGCGGCCGCACGCGCCGCCTGCACCTCTCCCCGGCGCGCATACATGCCCGCAAAGCCCACCGGGCCAAGAGCAACAGGGATGCACGACGGCTGGCCCAGAAAATCGCCTGACATGTCCAGATCCGACATGTCGCGCATGACACGTTGCTTGAGCTGGAACCGGTCGAAATCGGCGTGGTTGGCCCGGAGCGACCGTTCGTCGACCGCCCCGCTGTCGATATATTCGAACAGCATATGCGGCAGCCGACGACGCGCGGCGGCGCGCTGCTCCTTATAGGTCGGCAATGCAGCCAAGAACCTTCCTTTCTCTTTTCCCGGGCTCCATCACAACGGCAAAAGGACGCCCCGGCCGTGTAGCGTACCGGGCGCCCTTTTGCATTGGAAACAACGGTGCCTAGACGTCCCTACCCGAAGGACACCGCGTCGCGTCCCTTGAGGCCGAGCATGGCGCGGGTCTCGTCGGGCGTTGCGGGCTTCAGGCCCAGTTCGTCCAGAATGGTGACAATCTTGCGCACCTGATCGGCATTGCTTTCAGCGAGCTTGCCCGCACCGATCCAGAGCGAATCCTCAAGCCCCACCCGGACGTTGCCGCCCATCGTTGCCGCCATCGTCGCAATCGGCATCTGGCTGCGCCCGGCACCCAGCACCGACCAGTAATAATTGTCGCCGAACAGCCGGTCGGCCGTACGCTTCATGTGATGCACGTCCTCGGGATGCGGGCCAATACCGCCGAGCAGTCCGAACACCGACTGGATGAGCAGCGGCCCCTTCAGGATACCACGATCCATGAAGTGCGCGGCGGTGTAGAGATGGCCGATGTCATAGCATTCGATTTCGAACTTGGTGTTGTTGTCGCTGCACGATTCCAGGATGTACTGGATATCCTTCAAGGTGTTGCGGAACACCCGGTCGTCCGATCCGGCGAGATAGGGTTCTTCCCAGTCGTACTTGAACTCCTTGAACCGGGCCAGCATCGGATAGAGACCGAAATTCATCGATCCCATGTTGAGCGAGGCGATTTCGGGCTTCAATTGCAACGCTGGCTGCAGGCGCTCTTCCGCCAGCATCGTCGGCGCACCACCGGTCGTGATGTTCACCACCACATCGGATTCGGCATGGATACGCGGCAGAAATTTCCGGAACAGGTCGACATCCTGCGTCGGCCGTCCGGTTTCCGGATCACGCGCATGAAGGTGCACCACGGAAGCGCCCGCGGCCGCAGCGGCCAGCGCTTCATTGGCGATCTCGTCCGGCGTCACCGGCAGATACGGCGACATCGAGGGAGTGTGGATCGAACCCGTGATCGCACAGGTGACAATGACGTTCTTTTGCTTGGCAGCCATTTTTCTGTTCCCGTTACTTGATGGCGAGGGGGTTGATCGGCGATCCGACCGCGCCGGTGATCGGCAGTGCGGGCGCGCAGAACATGAACTCGTAGACGCCATCCTCCGCGCAATCGGCCGACAGCTCGCGCAGGTTGAAGATCTCGCCCATGCTGATGCCGATCATCGGAATGACGATCCAGTGCCACGGCTGGTTGATTTCCTGCGGATTGGCGCTCTCGTTCGGCCGCACTTCACAGCCCCAGGTGTCGAGACAGATCGCCGCGATCTCCTTGCCATGGACCCACTCGGCGGTTTCGAAGCGCAGGCCCGGCGCGGTGCCACCGGCGTAACCACCCCAGTCGTTCTGATCGATGCAGCGTTCCATATGGCCGGTGCGGACGATGACATAGTCGCCCCGGCGGATTTCCACGCCCTGCGCTGCCGCGCATTCGTCCAGTTCCGCGGAGGTGATGCCATAGCCGTCATCCAGATACCCGCCGCGCAGGCGCGCAACGTCCAGCAGCACACCACGACCGATCATCCGGTCTTTGGTCTTGTCGATGCTGTTCTTCTTCGCGCCGGTGGAATCGACCAGGCGGGCGTCATAGCCGTTCCACATCTTCTCATCGAAGAAGACATGACCCAGCGCGTCCCACTGAGTTCCACATTGGAGCGGCATCGTCACCATATCATCGGCGTAACGGATGCCGTTCCAGTCCTGATTGCCCGCTACAGCATCGGTGCCGGTCTGCAACATGGTGTGGATGGGATTGAAGCGGTTGCCCCAGCCCTTCTGCGGGCCCTGAAAATTGAAATCCATGCCCATGGAAATCACCCGACCCTTGCGAACCAGCGTGGCCGCGTTGCGGATCTCGTCATCGCCGACGAAGTTCAGGGTGCCGACTTCATCATCGGGACCCCAGCGGCCCCAGTTGCTGACCTTTTCCGCCATCGCGTCCAGATCGGCGCGGGTCAGATTGCGGTCCAGCGCGGGCGCGGGGATAATCGGCATCTTGGGGGGCGTGGTCGCCATGTCCATCACATTTCCTCTTCTCAATTCACTCACGATGCCGCCAGAGCGCAAAACCGTGCCCGCCACCGGCGGCCCGCTTTCGCGGCGGCCAAAGCCTATTTTCAGCAAAATCCGGAAGTTAACGGCACGAACGCTGACAAATTTGATCCCCAAATTCCGCTTCGTGCGCCCCGACCTGCATCCCAATATCTTCTGAAGGCTTATCGCGTGCCCCTGAGCGGACCGCCAATCTCAATCCGAGATCGGGAAAATCGCGAGATCGGAACCCGTTACGGGAGGAACCCAAGGCCGGATGGAAGCCGTCCTGACGCGGCGCGGGCGCGGCCCCGCCACGATACACCGTGACCCGACCACGCCCGGAACGAAGAGCTGTTTATCGCGAACGGACCGTGCTTACGCGTTCATCAGATACCATTGTCCACCCGCTGTGTGGAAAAGCTTCGCGCAGTCGTTCCCATCTTGCTTGATGAGATATTCGTCCGCCGAAGCCTTGCTCTTGGCCCAGTCCATCGCCCACACCTGTGCCGCGATCTTTTCCTCGCAGGGGATTTCCACCACCGCATTCCCATTCTGTTCAACAATCTGAAACGTCATCGTCATCCCTTTATCCGGTTCGTTGCCTGGGTCAGGAACGCGCACGAATTCCGGCAGCCAGAACGCCGGTCGCGGTGCAACATCGTGACTGCCGCATCCGTCCCTGACACGCGGACGAGGATCGCCCGCGCGCCGGAAATCTTGAAATATTTGGGCAGGGATTCAAGAGGGTCGGCCCGCAGCGGCCATCCCTATTAGGGCAGGCAATGTGCCAAAACCCCCGGATTTCCGACGGTTTACGAGCGGCTATCTCGATTGCGGATTACAAAAATCACCAGATGAGACCAGACGGCTTCCGCCCTTCGGTGCCATGGGTCGGCGCGATGTTCCGGTCAGGACTGGCGGGAAGAACCGATCAGTCTTTCTTCAGGCCTTCCATCACCAGGTTCAGCAAATGCTTGCGCCGTTCCGGTGTAAGTTCTTCCCGATCAGAAAGCCAGGCGATGGCGGACACGAGCGACATGAGATCAGCGCCTTCCATATCCGGACGGACCAGCTTGGCTTCCTGCGCCCTGCGCAGAAGCTTGTCGCCCGATTGCCGCAGCGAGGCACAGGCATCATGAAGGGACGAGGTGGGATCGCGCAGCTTCTCGACCATCGACGCGGCGAGACCCTGGTGGGTGGACGTACTCGCCACGAGTTCGTCCACCCAACTTTCCAGTGCCTCAAGTGGTCCGTTGGTGGAGGCCAGCGCTTCCGAGCGCTGCGTCAGCTCATCGAAGCTGCTTTGCAGGATTTCCTGAAGCAGCGCGTCGCGCGTCGGGAAATGGCGATACAGCGTGCCCAGTCCCACGCCAGCGTCACGCGCGATGCTGCGCAGCGAGGCCTCGGTTCCATCCCTCGCGATCGTCGCACGCGCGACATGGAGGATCGTCTCGCGGTTCCGTCGGGCGTCCGCCCGGATCGCGGGCTGCTGCGCAAGAGCTCTCGATGCCATACCCGCCTCTTCTCCTTCGCGGTGACTGAACAGGATGCCCCGTCGAAACGGAGCGCCGCTCGATATAAGTCGGCGGCAAACAGTACAGCGCGTATACGAATGTGGCGACCCGAAAACAACTCGACAAGTCCGAAAAGAAAAAGCGCGAAATTCTGGGCTGTTCAGAGAGCAGAAACGGGCCGAAACGAGCGGACCGGCTCACGTACGAATGAAGGAGCCTCGCATATACGCCGACGATCGAAGGAGGAGAATTCATGACCGCAGATGCCGTGCCCGCCCCTTCCGCGCGCGCCAGCAGCTCCGCGGTGATCGACGCGCTCCGCGCGATCGTCGGGTCCCGTCACGTCCTTGTCGCCGATGCGGACACACGGCGGTTCGCGACCGGCTATCGCTTCGGGAGCGGGGCGGTCCGGGCCGTTGTCCGTCCCGCAACGCTGGTGGAATTATGGCGGACGCTGCAGACCTGTGTCGAAGCGAGTGTCATCATCATCATGCAGGCGGCGAACACCGGGCTGACCGGCGGATCGACCCCCCACGGCGATTATGACCGGGACGTGGTGTTGATCAATACGCTACGCATCAAGGGCATCCATCCGATCGACGAGGGACGACAGGTGATCTGTCTGCCCGGCGCGACGCTTTATGAACTGGAGGCGGTGCTCAAGCCCTATGGGCGCGAACCGCACTCGGTCATCGGTTCGTCCTGCATCGGCGCGTCGGTGTTTGGCGGGATCTGCAACAACTCGGGCGGATCGCTGGTTCAGCGCGGCCCCGCCTATACCGAGCTGGCTCTCTACGCACGGATGGACGAACAGGGGAAGCTCCACTTGGTCAATCATCTCGGCGTGGCGCTGGGGGACGATTTGGAAGACATCCTCCGCCGGGTCGAGAGCGGCGCATTTGATCCAGAGACGATCACGCATGACTGCGCCCGGCAGGCATCCGACCACCATTATTGCGACCATGTGCGCAAGGTCGACGACCCCACCCCTGCCCGCTTCAACGCCGACCCGACCCGCCTTTACGAGGCATCGGGAAGCGCGGGCAAGGTCGCGTTGCTGGCCGCCCGGCTCGACACTTTCCCCCGCGAGAACGACACGGCGACCTTCTACATCGGCACGAACAGCGTGGCGGACCTCGCGCAGATCCGCCAGGATATCCTGCGGAATTTCACGGCCCTGCCCGTGGCGGGCGAATATATCCACCGCGACGCGTTCGATCTCGCCGCACAGTATGGCAAGGACACCGTCATCGCGATCGAGCGGCTCGGCACCGATCGCCTGCCGTCGCTGTTTGCCCTGAAGGCGAAGGTGGATGCATGGGCGCGCAAACTCCCGTTCCTGCCTGATGCGTTCAGCGACCATCTGATGCAGGCGGGCAGCCGCCTGTTCGGCGATCATTTGCCGGAACGCATGTGGACCTATCGCGATCGCTACGAGCATCACCTCATCCTCAAGATGAGCGGCGACGGCATTGCGGAAGCACGCGCCTATCTGCAGGCCCGCTACCCCAATTCCGACGGCGACGTCTTCGAATGCACCGGAACAGAAGCAACCAAGGCGTTTCTTCACCGTTTCGCCGTTGCCGGGGCGGCGGTCCGCTATCGCGCGGTTCACAACCGCGAGGTGGAGGACATCGTCGCGATCGACGTCGCGTTACGACGCAATGACCGCGACTGGTTCGAGACCCTGCCCGAGGAGATCGACCGGCACATCATCCGCAAGCTCTATTACGGCCATTTCTTCTGCCACGTGTTCCATCAGGATTATATCGTGGCGAAGGGTGTCGACCCGGTCGCGCTGGAGCACGCGATGCTCGGCATTCTGGACGAGCGGGGCGCGGAATATCCCGCAGAGCATAATGTCGGGCACCTCTACACCGCGAAGGAGCCGCTGGTGCAGCATTACCGCGCGCTCGACCCGTGCAACAGCTTCAACCCCGGCATCGGCAACACGCCGCGCGGGGCGCACTGGCGCTGAAACAGCCGACGCGGCAGAGTTACGCGAGCGCTCGAAGCCCCGCCGCCTGCGCGCCCGCAAGCGCGCACAATTCGTCATTGTCGGACAGGTCGCCTGTCACGCCGATTGCACCGAGGATGTCGCCATTCTCCGCCGCCACGATCACGCCGCCCGCCGCTGGCACCACACCGGCCGAAGCGATGGCCGAAAGCGCGTTGACGAACGTCGGGCGCTCGAGCGCCATTTCCCCGATCTTGCGGCTGGACACGCCCAGATCGAGCGCACCCGACGCCTTGGCGATCGCGATCCCGGGACGCAGGTTCGAACTTCCGTCCTGCCGTGCAAGCGCAACGATATGCCCACCGGCGTCCAGCACTGCGATGGTCAGCGGCTTGAGCTGCAATTCCCGAGCGCGGCCAAACGCGGCTTCGATCACCGTGGTGCCCTGCGCGAGCGATATCGTCGACATGAGAACTCCTGAAATTAGGTCATGGTCTGATTGGGCCGGAGTACGGCGTCAGATGCGCTTGGCTACGGCGCTCATGAAGCGGGTGGCCGCCGCCATCCACGGCTTGTCCGTCTGGGTGGCCATCAGTAGGGCGTTGACATGATCGGCGCCGTCGATCTCCAGCGTATCGACCGAAGCCCCCTTTGCCCGCGCCACCATGGCGAACTTCTCGCCCTGCACTTTCAGATGGGCAAAGTCATCCGATCCATAAGCGACGAGGAAGGGGGGCACCCGTTCGCCGATCTGGAAAAGCGGGCTGGCCTTCACTTCGCTGAACACCCCCTCGGGACCCAGGAAACGCGGGCGGACCGACGATCCCGATCCGGGCGTGAAATCGAACGTCGCGGAAATCGGCAGGCACCCCTTCACCGCGTTGGCGGGGAGGCCGCGTTGCCCCTGCCAGTCGGTTCGCGTCGCGAGAAGCGCCGCCAGATGGCCGCCAGCCGAGTGCCCCCCGGTGAAGATCGCATCCCGACGATATCCATGCGTTTCCGCCAGGCCCCACGTCTTCGCAAAGGCGTCGGCCACGTCATCGAAATTCGCCGGGAACACATATTTGGGGGCGAGGCGATAACTCGCGCTGACCAGGGTAAAGCCCGCTGCGTTGAGCGGCGGAGCCAGAAACGCCATCTGCTCCTTATACCCGTTGGTCCACGCGCCGCCGTGCATGAACATCAGAACGGGGCTCCCCGGCTTCTCGCAGGGGAAGACCATCAACGACTGGCTGGGATCGGCGCCATAGGAATATTCATGACCCTCGATCCCTTCGGCACGGGCCATCAGCGTCTCGTGAAAGATCCGCGCCACCTCTGGCAACGGCTCCTGCGGCGGATAGGCGTCTATTCGCATAGCTTTGGGTTCCTTTCCGGCCAGTCTGGACCCGGTACACAGCATGACGGCAAGAGCGCCGCACACATATCTCCGGCTGAAGGAGTGCGCCACCAGGGACATCAAACTGCTCCAGCCGGATAGATCATGACCGTGCCGATCAGCAGGTGCGGTCGACGATGGGATCGTGGATGCCGTGGATCCATTCGCCGACATCCGCGATATCGCCATGGAACGTGGCTTCGCCGGTGCTGATATAATGGTCGAACAGTTCGCGAAACTGGGGATTCGTAGTGTACAGCAAGTTGAGTTCGCGCGCGGCCTTGACCGTCAGGTCGATCGTCACGTCTCCCATCTCATCACGGCCCGCGCCAGCGCGGTAGGAGGGAACGCCGTCGTTCAGCTCAAAGCGGAAACCCTTGATCAGGCCGGGCGACAGTTCCTCGCTGTCCACATAGCGCTCAACGAACGAGACCGTGTGGTTGGGCGGAAGGTCGGCCTTGCGCGCCGCGTCGCAAATCAGCTCGCCCAGCATGTCGAACCACTCGGCACTGCCCTGCGGCAATTTGGTAAGCGTATTCATGTTCATTCCTTTCTTACACGGATGACAACAGCATCCCCCCTTGGCGTGCGAGACCCGACCGGAAATCCGGCCTTGCACGCCCATTCAGGAAAGCACCGGCGCGTCTATTTGGTGATGGACATGCCTTCCATCTTGCCGGTCGACCACCAGTCGCCCAGCACGACCTGGAATGCCTTCAGGCCGGGCGCATATTGGTCGTAGGGGAAGGTCGCGACCGTCTCGCGGAACTTGCCCTCGTTGTTGTAGTAGCCCGGCGTGCAGCTTTCGAGGAACTCGTCATTAAATCCGGCGGAGGACCGGATGATATCGACCCACTCCTGTTCGCCTTCACCGGTCGCCTCGATCACGGCCTCTGGCCCGGCCTTGCGGGTCTCGGCGACGATCTGCGCGACATGCTCGGTGATGGCGGCCGCCACATTGCAGAAATTCCACGACGCACCGACCTGCGTCCAGCCCGCGATGAAGAAGTTCGGGAAATTGTGGATCGAATGGCCGTGGAACGTCCGCATCCCCGTTCCCCAATAATCGAACAGATCGAGGCCATCCTTGCCGTAAATCTCGAACCCGTATTTGCGGCGGAACGTGCCGCTCACTTCGAAGCCGGTGGCGTAGATGATACAGTCGACTTCATATTCCTTGCCGTTGGCCACGATGCCATTCTTCGTCATCCGCTCGACGCCGCGCGACGCGCTGACATCGACGAGGGTGACGTTCGGCTTGGCGAAAGTCGGCAGATAATCATCGTTGAAGCAGGGGCGCTTGCAGAACTGCGCGTACCACGGCTTCAGCGCCTCGGCTGTTTCGGGGTCCTTGACGAACTGGTCGACCCGCGCGCGGATCTGGCTCATCTTTTCGAAGTCGGCATATTCCAGCCGCGCCTTGCGCTCCGCAACGGCATCCTTGTCCGCCTGCTCCACTGCGCCAATGACGTGCACGATCGGAACCTTGCGGAAGATCTCGGTCCAGCCGTCGCTGACCAGATCGACGTCAAAGGGCTCGCCGCGGACCACCGTATCGAAATTGTCGCTACGTTCCTTCTTCCAGCCGGGCTTCAGCGACTTCACCCATTCCGGATCGGTCGGCTTGTTGCCACGAACGTCGATCGACGACGGCGTGCGCTGGAAAACGTAGAGATGCTTCGCCCAGTTGCCGACATGCGGGATCGCCTGAACCGCCGTCGCACCGGTACCGATAATCGCGACCTTCTTGTCCGCCAACTTGGTCAGGTTGCCGCCATGATCGCCACCGGTATAGCCATAATCCCAGCGGCCTGTGTGGAAACTGTGCCCCTGAAAATCGTCGAACCCCGGAATATCGGGCAGACGAAGGCGGGAGAACGGGCCAATGCAGCAAATAAAGAACCGCGCCTTGATTTTGTCACCCCGGTTGGTGCTGACAATCCAGCGCTTGGCTTCCGCATCCCAGTCGATCCGCTCGACCCGCGTCTGGAACACCGTCTTTTCGTACAGGCCATATTGGGTTGCGATACGCCGGGCATGCTCCTGCATTTCGGGGGCGTAGGAATATTTTTCCTTCGGAACATAGCCCGTTTCCTCCAGCAGGGGGATGTAGACATAGCTCTCGATATCGCACTGCGCGCCGGGATAGCGGTTCCAGTACCAGGTGCCGCCGAAATCCGACCCGTCGTCGATAATGCGAATGTCGTCTATGCCCTGCCCTGCAAGCCGCACGGAGGCGAGCAGGCCAGTCCAGCCGCCGCCGAGCACCAGAACTTCGACCTCGTCGTTCAGCGGCGCACGCTCCTTGATGGAGTCGGCGAACGGATCATGCGTGATATAGCGATCATGGCTGCCGACCGGCGCCATATACTGGGCTTCGCCATCGGGGCGGATGCGCTTGTCGCGCTCCTGATTGTATTTTTCGCGAAGGGCCTTCACGTCCAGGGTCTTCACCTGATTGTCAGACATATCCTAATCTCCATCACTAAACCTGGGCGACCCAACCGCTCCGTCTGCACATAAACGATCGGCGCGTCATCGCCGCAAAAAGACCGTCCCTGCCCCCCGACTGAACTGCCTCGCCCCCTGCTCTCGGACGCTTTTTTTCCGTTCCAAGGCAAGGCGAAGCGCCTCGTCTGAATCTGAAATGACGATACGGAGCAGTGCTCCGATTGTCAACCCGTCACTCCATGAGCGGGGCTTAAACTTTCCCCCGCAGCATATCTTTTTATCCGCTTCGGCGCTGGTCTTCGTGCCAGCTTCGCGCCATCGGTTTCTCGTCTCTTCCGGGAAGAGCGATGCCGCGGCAGGTGGGGATCTGCCGGGCACCGCTCATTCCTGATCTTGCCCTAGAACTTGTACCCCACGGTGAAGTCGATCGTGCGGGGCGCTTCCAGATATCCGGAGATGAGCCCGCCCACGAACGGAGTTCCCGCAAAGCCGTTGGTCAACAGTACCTTGTTGCCCAGGTTCTTGGCATTGATGCTCGCCGTCAGATGCCCGTCCTTATGCTCGTAATTGAGCGATGCGTTGAAGCGCGTGTGCGCCTTGACCGCACCGACGGGATCGGTGTTGAACTGGGTGATATACATCTTGCTCTTGTAGGCCGCCTCGCCCCGCAGGGTGAAATCCCCCAGATCCGAAGCGAACGTATACGCAGCTCCAAGACGACCCGAGATCCGCGGCGCCTGAGGCAGGCGATTGCCCTTGAGATCGAAACCGTTCAGGAAGCCCGTGCTACCCAGATTGGGGACCAGCGTAACGCCGTCGCCGCCCGGACGCAGCTGATCATACGCCTTGTAATTGTCATAGGTCGCATGGAGCCATGATCCGCTCAGGTCGATCTGGAACTGGGTGACCGGCCGGGCCACCAGTTCAGTCTCGATACCATAGATCTTCGCGGTGGCCGCGTTCTCCAGATAGGTCTGGGTGGGCAAGCCGTTATAGGCCTGAACATCCTTGTAGTTGTAATAGAAGCCAGCAACGTTTGCGCGCAGACGGCCATCCATCAGCGTGCTCTTGATACCCAGTTCGAAGTCATCCAGCTTCTCGGGACGCACCGCGTCCTGGACGACACCCAGATTGAACGTACCGCTCTTGAAACCACGGGTGTACGACGCATAAAGCAGCGTCTGCGGGGTCACCTGATAGTCGATACCGACCTTCGGCGTGAATGCCTTGAACGTCTTCTTCGGCCGGCAGGTCACGCCCGTGCCTGCATAACCCAGGGTCGGCAAGCCCTTGCCGCACTGGATGGCGAAGGTCGCAGGCTTGTCGAACAACTTCGACCGATCGAACGGCGTACCCAGATCAAAATTATTCTGGTTAATGAGGCCTTTGGTCTCGATGCTGTAACGACCGCCAACAGTCACGCTGAGCTGATCGGTAAACTTGCGCGTGTACTGGCCGAAAATAGCATAGGCATCGGTCGTGACGCGCGAACCGGAATAAAGGCCCCGCGCGTTGGTCGCCGGATTGGCCCCCGCGAACACCGTGCTGAAAGCGCTGACCTCGCGGCCTTCGTCCTTCTCATGGAAATAATAGCCGCCCAAAATCCAGTTGGAATGGTCATCCTGCCCAACCACCTGCAGTTCCTGGCTGAACTGGTTGGCGTCATCGGAAATACCGAACGGCGACACCAGCGGAGCACTGGTAAGGTCGATATCACCGACCGACAGCGACTGCGACTTGCGATAGCTGGTGATCGACCGGAGCGTGATCGATCCGAGTTCCAGACTGATCGTGGAACCGAAGCCCCAAAACTTCGTCCGAAGGGTGGGATCTTCGTCCTGCGACACGTTGCGCAACTTGCTCGAGGCCTTGCCGGGCACGAACGGCGTTCCGAAGATGGACGACTGCGTACCGAAGATCGGGCCACCCGCGACGGCACCTTGAAGATGGATCGCCGCGTTGGAATGCGCCTTCGAATAATCGCCTTCCAGCAGGATGGTCAGGGTGTCGGTGGGCAGGATCTTGATCTTGCCACGGATCGCGCGTTCGTTGTTATCGTCGATGTCCCGGCCCGTCGCCTCGTTGATGCCATAGCCATCCCGGTGGTCCCAGCGCCCGGCCACGCGGACCTGCACCTTGTCGGACAGCGGACCACTCACGGCCGCTTCGACATTCATATGGTTGTAATTGCCGTAGGTAACCTGTGCGAAACCGGAGAGATCCGGCGTCGGATCGGCGGTGATGATGTTGATCGAGCCGCCACTCGCATTCCGCCCATAGAGCGTACCTTGCGCGCCGCGCAGGACTTCGACGCGCTGGACGTCAAAGAAACTGCTCAGGACCGCAGCAGGACGACCATAATAGACGCCATCGACATGGAACGCGACCGGGCTTTCCGTACCCGCATTGATGGCGCTCAACGTGACGCCACGCAAGGTCACGTTCGCAACGCCGTAGAACTGACCCAGCTGAAGGCTCGGCACGCTCTGAACTACGGCTGAAATCGTCGACGTACCCGAGGTGCGCAGAGCCTCACCACCGATTGCGGTAATGGCGAGCGGCGTCTTTTGCACCGACTCGGACCGCTTCTGCGCAGTCACGATGATGTCGCCAATCGCCTGATCGTTTTCGGCGGCGGGTTGACCGGCCGCGGCCGCCTGCGCATAGGCCTGCGGCACCAGCACAGCGCCCATGGCAATGCCGCACATCCACGCGGCCGCGTTTTTCGCGGCCCGACGGGACGATGGCAAGCGTTCCAGAACATTCGTCATATTATTCCTCCCCTATGTTTCCCAAAGCTCTGATGGGTTTGTCGCCGACTACGCTTATGCTGGATGGCTTTCGGACTCTAATCTCACGTTAGCATGACCCCCATCTTGGGAGAGCGGTGGGAAGAACGGTCGCGTCCACCGGAAAGCGAACGATGCGTGGGAAATACCCGCCCCACAACGGTCGGGTCATGAACGGCCGACGCCGCAACACGCGCGTCCGCGCAGACCAGAAGCGCCCTTCCCGCCTGGAGACGAGCCGCTCCCTGATCGAGCCCGCTACGCACACCGCGTCGCAGGCCCTCGCTCTGCCGTCTTTAATCGGTAAGTGGGTCGTCCAGCGCGTGTACGCGTTCCCGCTTGTCGGCCATGTCCAGCACCATCGCGCGGAACCGGCGCCCTGCGGCTGACAGCGGCCGCTCGCGTGAGTTGCTGACGGTCCAGCTGTAGGACATATGCTTGATGGGCGAGCAGACGAACCGCCCGCTCTTCGCCAGTCCCCCGATCGCGCTTGACGGCAACGCCGTATAGCCAAGGCCGTCCCCGACAAGATCGACGAGCAGCGGGATCGAATTGACGTTCATGATCACGTCGAGCGAAAGGTTGAGCCGCTGTGCCGCATGATCGACAAGCAGCCGCATGCTGTTGGGCGGGCTGGTCAAAATGAGCGGCAGGGTAGACAATGTCTTCATATCGATCTGCTGCCCGGTCAGCTGCGATCCCGCCGCCCCCATGGCATAGACCTGATCCCGCTGAAACGGGTAGGATTCCAGAACCGTTTCGGGCTCCAGAATGCCGAATACGGCCACATCGACATGGCCGCTCAACAACCATTCGCGCAGTTCGATGCTGGTACTCACCCGGATGGTCAGTTCGACATCCGGATGGGCTTTACGATATTCGGCCAACAGGCGCGTCCCTATCACCTGCATCGACGGCGGAAGGCCGATGGCAAGTTCGCCGCGGGGAATATCGGCCTTGGCGACAAGTTCGTCGCGCGTCTGGCGAAATTGGCGCAGCAACGAGTCCACGCGCTGCGAGAGGATTTCCCCAGCGGGTGTCAGCTGAACGCCACGGCCGCTCCGTTCGAACAGGGTCACGCCAAGGTCGGACTCCAGTTGCTGAACATGGCGGCTAAGCGCCGACTGGGCAATGTGGAGATGTGCTGCGGCACGGTTGAAGCCGCCGTGATGCGTGACTTGCTGGAAGATCTCCAGATGTCGCATGCTCAAGCCGACTCTCATCTCAAATCCTACTCATTTTCGGAAACTGATCCAGATCTAGCATGGTCGAACCGGCTTGTCATGCCGCATCACGATCGCTTCAATCCTGCTTTTTCCATTGTATCACCGCGTGATGCTGGCACAGTTGCCGGAGCGACAGCGTGCGTTTCCGGATCGGCGCGAACGACTGATCGGACATAAAACAAACAGAGGGGATGAACATGACGGCTCAGAGCAGCAGTTCCGCATATCCGGCGTTCGGGAAGGATCCGCGCTGGGTTACACTGGCGGGCTGCTTCCTGTGCTACGGGTTCGACGCCGTGGATTTCATGGTACTCGCGCTCGCCCTTCCCGCCATCGTCAGCGACTTCGGCCTGACCCTTGGCGAGGCGGGGTTGATTGGCACGGCGGGCATGATCGGCGTTGGGCTGAGCAGCATGCTGTTGGGCTGGTATGCGGACAATCATGGCCGTCGCCCCGCACTGATCGCCAGTGTGCTCATCTTTGCGCTGTTCACCGTGGCGATCGCGTTCGCGCGTGGCTGGTGGGACATGATGATCCTGCGCCTGCTGGCGGGCCTCGGCCTGGGCGGCGTGTGGGGCGTCGTCTCCGCGTTTATCAACGAGACCTGGCCCCGCCAGTCCCGCGGGCGCGCCAGCGCGTTTGTGCTCAGCGCATGGCCTGTCGGTTTCATTCTCGCGGCGCTCCTCGCCCATCTGCTGCTTCCCGCCCATGGCTGGCGAGGGCTGTTCCTGTCGGGTGGGCTCGCACTGGTCGCGGCCATTTTCGTCCTGGTTTTCGTGCCGGAATCGGCGGTCTGGCGGGAGGAAAAGGCCAGACGCCAGAGTGCGCTGGGCAATCGTCCGGTGCCCCTGCAGGAGATCTTCACGGACGGCCGCTGGCGGCGCACCCTGCTCGCCACAGCGATCGCGGCGTGCGCGTTGACCGGCTATTGGGGAACGAACACCTGGCTGCCGACCTACCTCGTCAAGGAGCGCGGGCTGGATCCGTCCGCGATGACGACATTCCTCATCGTCATGAATATCGGCATGTTCGTGGGTTACCAGATCTTCGGGTTTGTCGCCGATCGGATCGGTGCGAAGGCGACCATCCTGCTCTGCTTCGCCGCGACGACGGTGCTTCTGCCAATCTACGCCATGATCCGCGATTTAACGCTGCTGCTGTGGTTCGGCCCAGTCGTCGCGCTGTTCTTCGCCTATTTCGGGATCTTCGGGACCTATTTTTCGGCGCTGTTTCCCGCGCATATCCGTTCCACCGGGGCGGGGTTCTGCTTCAATATCGGCAGGGGCGTTTCGGCCTTTGCGCCCTATGCCCTGGGCGAAATCGCGACATCGTTCAGCCTGTCGGTCAGTATCGCCCTGTGCGGCGTGTTCTTCCTGCTCGCCGGACTTCTGATGACGCTGATGCCGAACATGGCGACGGAAGATGGGCACGTCCAGCCAACCGGCGTCCCCGCGACCAGCTGACCGGCGGGCAAAAAAAGAGGGAGGCGTTACCGCACTCCCTCTTTTTTGTTCCGACCGCGCGGTGGATCAGTCGTTGTTGATGGTGACGGCCTTCTCGTAAAGGAAGCCCTCGACATGGTCGGCGCCGCCCTTCCACCCATAGCCGCTCAGCTTGCAGCCGCCGAACCCAACAGCGGGATCGACCATGCCATAGCAGTTTACCCACAGCTGGCCCGCCCGGATGCCGTGCATCATCCGCGTCGCGGTGCCGACGTCGCGTGTCCAGACCGCGCCGCCCAGACCATAATCGATGGTGTTGGCAAGCCGCAGCGCTTCTTCCCCGTCATCGAACGGGATGACTGACACGACCGGGCCGAAAATTTCCTCCTGCGCGACCCGCATGTCGTTTGAGACATTGTCGAACACGGTCGGCTCGACGAAAAAGCCGTTGCTGAGTTCTCCCGACAGGCGCTTGCCGCCCGTCGCAATGGTGGCCCCCTCGAACGAACCGATGTCGACATATTCGAGAACGCGGCACATCTGCCGCTCGGAAATCAACGGGCCAAGCTTGGTTTCCGCATTGAGCGGATCGCCAACCTTCAGCCCCTTTGCAAACGCCGCCATGCGCGCCACGAATTCTTCGTGGATCGACCGCTGCACGAAAATGCGCGTGCCCGCGTAGCAGATCTGGCCGCTGTTGTTGAACACGCCCATCGATGCGCCAGGCACCGCTTTATCAAGATCCGCGTCCGCGAAAATGATGTCGGGCGACTTGCCGCCCAGCTCCAGGCTCAGCCGCTTGATGTTCCCAGTTGACGCCTTGATGATTTCCCGGCCCGTGATCGTCGATCCGGTAAAGGCGATGCGATCGACATCGAGATGCGCCGCCAGCGCCGCCCCCGCTTCCGCGCCGCGTCCCGTAACGACATTGACGACGCCCTTGGGCAGGCCCGCCTCCATCAGCAATTCGGCGACCCGCAGCACGGACAGGGACGCTTCCTCGGCGGGTTTGAGCACGACCGTGCATCCGGTCGCGAGCGCGCCGCCGATCGTCCAGAACGCGCCGACCATCGGGCTATTCCACGGGATGATGCCGCCGATGACGCCCAATGGTGCCTTGAGCGTCATCGTCGTGAAGCTGCCGGGCAGGGAATTGGGGATCGTCTGGCCGCTCCAGCTCATCGCCTGGGACGCGAAATATTCGATCATCTTGAGTACGAAATTCTTGACGCCGGTCGAACGGGACACGGGCGCGCCCATGTCATATGTTTCGAGCAGGGTCAGCTCGTCACCATGGCGCTCCATCACCTCATAGATCCGCATGATGAGCCTGTGCCGCTCGCTCGGCGTGAAGCGGCTCCACGGCCCCTCGAACGCGCGCCGGGCGGCCGCAACGGCGAGATTGATCTCCGCCTGACCGCCCCGGTCGAGCGTCGCGATGACCTCGCCCGTCGCAGGGTTGAGCGTTTCGATCCCGTCCCCGGCGACCGATGCCACCCACGCGCCATCGATGAAATGCGTCTTGCGGCTGTCAGCAAGAAAAGGAAGGGACACTACCAAGCTCGTGCTCACGATCGAAATTCCTGTTGTTTGTCAGCTACCGGGACTGGCCAGTCCCACCCCGCCCACGGCTCACGCCATAGCCCTTAAGTCAGGCCGCGATGTCCTGCCCGCCCGTCATCGTCGCGATGCCGCATTCGTCGAACCGCGCCTTCACATAGGCCTTGTCCTCGTCGGTTAGCTCGCCCTGCGGATAGACGACGTGGCCGCCGACTAGCCCCTGCAACTCGAACCAGTATTTGGAGATCGACGCGAACTTGTAGCCGGTCAGGTGATGCACACAGTCGTGAAACGCCGCGCGGACGGGAGCCATCGAGTCATTGACCCGCTTCGCTTCCTCCAGCCGCCCTTCATCGACCAGGCGCACATAATCGTTCATCGGCTGCCACGCACGCGTCTGCATCAGCATCGGCACACCCGAAGAGATAAACGCGCGCTGGCCGAATTGCGTATAGTTGCGGAAAAACACGTCCTCGTTGGGGTCCGACACCACGATCCGGTCCGCGCACAGCTTCACGGTCTCGCCATAATGGCCCTTGTCGTTGCTGCCATACATGCCGTCGACGACATTCTTGAGCCCCACCACATTGGGCAGATCGGCGATGCGCGAGAGCGTCGCCGGGGTCATCGAATAGCCCTGCATCGCCATCTGGTTGAGGACGATGACGGGGATGTCGACCCGCTCGCAAATATATTCGAAGAACCGCACGACCGTGTCCTCGGACGGGGCCGAGCCCAGCATACCCGTGAACAGCCGGGGTGCCGACAGGCCGATGCAGTCCGCGCCCATCTCATCGGCGAACACCGCCAGCTCCAGCGCGTCCTCGATCACATCATCCATGATCGCGCAGATCGCGATATGGCTGGCGGTGCTTTCCGCCTGCGTGATTTCATAAAGCTGCTTGCGCTGCGCGGTCGAAATGCCGAGCTGTTCGCTCTGGAACCCGGCGACCCACTGGCCCTTGATGCCCAGCACGTCGCGCCAGTAGCGCAGGTTGGACACGAAACCCGCCTTATCGACCTGGCCATCCGCCGTGTAGGGCACCGGCGCCGCGCCGAAAATGCCGCGCAGGCGTTCCTGTCCCCAAGCTTTTGCATCATGCTTCGAGCGTTTCATATATTCCTCCTTCGCCTCGGGCACCGGATTTTCTGCCGCGCCCTCCCCTTTGGGGTCAAAAAGATCGCTTCGTGCTGCCGGTCAGAGCGGCATGAGCGGCGAGACCGACCGCTTGAAGCCAAGCGCGCTTTCCGCGATCCGCAGGCGGTTCGTCGTTGGGAACGAGACGTGGAACTGCACGAAGGAATCGCGCGCATATTTCTCGATCGGCATGCCGGAGATCACGCCCGCCCCGCCGAACAATTCCATGCCCCGCACGATCACCTTCTGCACCGCCTCGCCGACATTCATGGCCGCCTGAAGCTCGATCAGGCGGGGATCAATGCCGTTTTCCTCAGCCTCCGGATGGTCCTTCGCCCACGCCGCCTTCCAGATCAGCAGGCGCGCCGCCTCGATGGCGGTCGACATATCCGCAAGCGCCATGCCGGTTGCCTGATGCTTGACGAGCAGCTTGCCGCCGGTTGACCGCTCCTGCACGAACTTGAGCGTTTCGTCATAGGCCGCACGCGCCAGCCCCAGCGACATAGCCGCAATCGTGCCGACCGTCCCGACGTCATGGCGCCCCGGCTGACCGGGCGGCAGGATGCGCCCCTTGGGCACACGCACATTGTCGAAAAAGATCTCCGCATTGTCGCCGACGCGCCGCCCCATTTTCGACATCGGATGGCGCACCAGCCCCTCGGAATCTCCTTCGACCAGAAACGCCTGCGGGCCGGTTTCGGTATGCGCGAGCACCATCAGCAGCTTGGCCGTGTAGCCGATCGTCTGATAGTTCTTTGCCCCGTTGATGATCCATGTGCCGTCGGGCTGCTCGACCGCCGTAGTGCGAAACTTGGCATTGGACGGGGTATCCACCAGATAGTCGTACGACAGGTCCGTGTCCGGCTCATGCGCGGCAACCGTCATATGATAGAGATCGTCTTCCAGAAACTTGGGAAGGAAATAATCCTTCTGTTCCTGCGTCATGCGCAGGTCGATCCAGTCGCGCGCACGCCGCGCCGTCAGCATGAAATAATAGGCCGTGCCGATGTCACCCGCACCCAGCTCCTCCGCGATCAGGCAGGACGTCAGGTGATCGGAAATACCCGCGCCGCCATTCTCCTCCGACAGCACAAAGGTGCGGAAACCCAGCTGCGAACCCTGACGCAGGAGGTCGGTCGGAACGCGCTCTTCCCAGGTTGCCTTCTGATCGAGGATCAGCGCCGCAGGGGCGATCTCGTTCTGGGCGAAATCGCGTGCCATCTGCTGGAACGCCTTTTGTTCATCCGTCAGTCGAAAATCGAGCATGCAAAAACTCCAACACAATCTCTAAAAAAGCCGTCAGGCCCGCAGCGCTCAGAGGGCGCTGTAGCCGCCATCAACATTGATCGACGCACCCGTGACGAACGAGGACGCGTCGGACAGCAGCCAAGCCGCCGCCTCCGCCATTTCGGACGGCTTGGCGACCCGGCCGATGGGGTGCTTGGCCGCGACAAAATTGCGCACATCATCATTGCCGTCGATCAGCTTGAGGAACATCGGCGTTTCCGTGGCACCGGGCACCAGCACGTTGACGCGGATACCCTTGCCGCTCACCTCGGCGGCTGCGGCGCGCGTGATGCCGACCACACCATGCTTGGACGCGACATATTCGACCATATCGGGAAAGCCGGTGACCCCGGACACCGACGACGTATTGACGATCGATCCGCCGCCATTGTTCAGCATATGGCGAAGCTGGTGCTTAACGCACAGGAACACGCCGGTCAGGTTGACCGCAACCCCCTTTTCCCACTTATCCAAGGGGTACTCGTGCAGGGGCGCTATGCCCGTTTCCAGACCAGCGTTGTTGAACGCACCATGCAGGCCACCGAAGGTGGAAATCGCGAAGTCGACCATCGCGACAACCTCGTCCTCGCTGGTCACATCCGTGCGGATGAAGGCCGCCTTGCCGCCGGATGCCTGGATCTCTGCCGCGATCTCCGCACCGGCCTTTTCGTTGAGATCGGCGATCACGACCTTCGCGCCGCGCTGCGCGCACAGCAACGCCGTCGCCTTGCCCATGCCGCCCGTACCACCGGTGACGATGATCACCCGATCCGTCATTCCAACCTTGTCAAAGCCTGCAGTGCCCATCGTCGTGTCCTCTCCATGTTCTTGTTCATTGCCGGCTGACCGCCGGTCTGGTCGTGTTCTTGGATGTGCAGGCTGGCTGGCCCTGCCCCCGCCTCGAAAACCGCGGGGACAGGGCTCCAGGCCCGCCAGTATCAGTCGACCGTCAGCACGATCTTGCCTTGGATATGCCCGCCAGCGGCGCGTTCGTGCGCCTTGGCCGCTTCCGAGAGTGGATAGGTGCTGTCGATGACAACACGGATCTTGCCTTCGCTCAGCAGCGGAGCGAGTTCGGCAAGCTGCGCGCCGCTCGAACGGACCTGAGCCGCCGACACCGCAATATTGCGCTTCTCTGCCTCCTCGGCGTCGGCAAAGCCCATCGGGTAGACCGGGAACAACGCCCCGCCATCCTTGATCGTCTTGAGGAAGCGACCGGTCTTCTCGCCGCCGACACAATCGACAACCAGATCCACATCGCGCACGACATCTTCCGGCGGCGTCTTCGTGTAGTCGTAGAACTCGTCCACACCCAATTCCCGCAGCAGCGTCTCGTTTTTGCCGGACGCGGCAGCGAGGACGCGCGCGCCCTTCAGCTTGGCGACCTGGACCACGAAATGGCCCACACCACCGGCTGCGCCATTGACAAGCACCGTCTTGCCCGCGAGCGGAACCGGCTCGTGCGTGTGCGGCTGCAGCGGGTTGGGCTCATTATGGCCCAGCGCCACCAGGAACTGCCATGCAGTGAGCAGCGACATCGGCGCGCCGGCGGCATGCACATGGTCGATGCCGGACGGCTTGCGGGCGAGATGCGCGACGGGCACGTTCACATATTGGGCGGAAGCGCGGCTGTCGCCGAATACGCCCTCGGGAAAGCGGACCATCGAATAGACTTCGTCACCCACCGCGAAATCCGTGACGTCATCCGCAACCGCTTCGATCACGCCGGACACGTCCGTGCCAAGAATGAGCGGAAAATTGCCTTCCGGACGCCATTCGGGGGGAAGCGACTTGAACCCGTCGCGCAGATACCAATCGGGCGGATTGATACCCACAGCGTGGACGCGCACAAGCACCTCACCCGCGCCCAGCTCGGGCACCGGAACGTCGCCATAGCCAATGACTTCAGGGCCACCAAACGCGTTCTGCAACGCTGCCTTCATCAATTTTGCGGGCATAATCATTTCTCCATAACTCGTGAGACTGCTCTCGATCAGAACGTAGGCGCGATATATGGAGCACTGCTCCGTTTGTCAAACCAGAGCAGGCCGATAGGGCGCCTGCCCCTATAATCTCGCATGCCCACATACTGGTTCCCGTGACCGAACCGTCTCTTTTGCATCCACGCGCCGCTGTTTAGCACCGCGCCCGGACCGCCGTGCCAACATCTGTTTCGAACCAGACACTTAGGCCGGTCGCCACAAACCGCGACCCTGGCCAGCGCGCAGAAATATTTCTCAGACCCGGATAGTTATCGGCCAATCTCCAATATGGTCAATTGCAGAGCCAAGATGGGACCTATGCCAAGGTGAGATCGGTCGAGTGCATTCCGGCCGCCGTAAGAACGGAACGCGCCGGCTCGGCCAAAACGACCCGCCCTAGGCGAACCGGAGCGAGGAATACCGCTCCCGCAACACTTTCTTGTCGATCTTCCCGGTCGCGCCCAGCGGAATATCGTCGATGAAGCGGACTTCATCGGGAGTCCACCACTTGGCGATTTTCCCGTCGAGATAGGCAAGGATCTCGTCGGGCGTGGCGTCATGCCCCTCGCGCAGCTTGATGAGCAGCAGCGGTCGCTCATCCCATTTGGGATGGGGAATACCGATAACCGCGCACAGTGCGGCCTTGGGATGTCCCAGCGCGATATTCTCCAGTTCGGCGGAACTGATCCACTCGCCGCCGGACTTGATCACGTCCTTCGCGCGGTCGGTGACCTGCATATAGCCACGCTCATCGATGGTCGCGATGTCGCCCGTGTCAAAATAGCCCTCGTCGTCGAGGATATTGATGTCCTCCCGCCCGAAATAGCGGCCGACGATCGTCTCGCCCTTGATGTGCAGGCGACCCGGCGACGTTCCGTCATGGGGGACGCGGCCACCGTCTTCGTCGGTCAGCTTGATGTCGATGCCCGGCAGGGTCCGCCCCTGCTTCAGCGTGTAGCGAATGCGCTCGTCGAGCGGCAGCGCGGCGACAACCGTATCGGGCGCGGAAATCGTCGCGAGCGGCGAAGCCTCCGTCATGCCCCATGCATGCAGCACCTCGACCCCATGCTCCAGGAACTGGCGGATGATGATTTCAGGGCACACCGAACCCGCGACCATCGCGCGTTTGAGCGTCGTGATCTTTTTGCCGGTCTCGCGGCAGTAATTGAGCAGCCCCTGCCACACAGTCGGCACGCCCGCCGCAAAGGTGACCCCTTCACTTTCGATCAGGTCATAAAGCGTCGCGCCATCGACGCGCTGGCCCGGCAATACGAGCTTTGCCCCGACCATCGGCGCGGAATAGACCAGACCCCAGGCGTTGGCGTGATACATCGGCACCAGCAGCAGCACCGTGTCGCGCGCCGACAGGTCGAGCCCATCAGCCTGACAGGTGATCAGCGAGTGCAGATAGTTCGACCGGTGCGAATAGAGCACCCCCTTGGGATCGCCCGTGGTGCCGGAGGTATAGCAGAGGCCCGCCGCCGTCTGTTCATCGAAATCGCCCCAGAGGCATTCGGTATCGAACGGCGCGATCCACGACGCGAACCCGTGTACCGGGACGGATGAACCGGGGATCGCGACGACATCCTCGGCGTCGAAAATCACCACATGCTCGACCGACGGGCATCGGGGCAGGATCGCCTCCAAAATCGGCAGGCACGCACGATCGGCAAAGATCACCCGGTTGCCGGCATGGCCGACGAGATAGGCAAGCTGATCGGCCAGAAGGCGCGGATTGAGCGTGTGGCACACGGCCCCAATGCCGACGATGCCGTACCATGCCTCGAAATGCTGCGCGCTGTTCCAGCCCAGCGTGCCGATCCGGTCGCCCAACCCGACGCCGACGCTGAGCAGCGCATTGGAGACCTGCTTGGCGCGTGCCAGACTTTCCGCATATGTGGTGCGATGGCGGACTGCATCGCTGTCGTTCCAGACAACGTCCGTATGCGCGTACCAGCGCGCCGCGTGGCACAACAGCCCGTCAACGGTGAGCTGCCCCTTCTGCATCAAACCGAGCATCGTAATCCTCCCTTTCGAACCGCGCCCGCGCACGACCCGGCGGGGCGCCACGCCCTATGCTTCTAACAGATGCAGGGCGCTGCTGCATCCCGGCCGCCGCATGGAGCTGACTGGCCGTCGAGGGTTTCGGCGGACACCGTGCCGCCGAAACCCTTCTGCGACCCGAAGCCTGTCAGGCGACAGGTTCCTTCGAGATATTAATGACGGCCGTCTGCGAAAATTCAAGCATGCCGTCATGCCCGAGTTCCATCCCGATGCCCGACTGCTTGGCCCCGCCAAAGGGAATATGCGGCCCGAAATCGAGGTGCTGGTTGATCCACACCATGCCGCTGTCGATCTGGCGCGCAACATCATAGGCACGATCGACATCGCTCGACCAGACCGATCCGCCCAGGCCATATTCCGAGCTGTTGGTGCGCGCGAGCGCCTCGTTCACATCGTCGAACTTGATGATCGGCAGGATCGGCGCGAACTGTTCCTGATCGACCAGCATCGCCCCATCATCGATATCGCGGACGATCGTCGGCCGGATGAAATAGCCATCGCCCTCCACTGGCTCGCCCCCGGCGATGACACGGCCCTCGCGATGGGCGGCGGCAAGGAAGCTCTTGGCCTTTTCATATTGGGCGGCGTTCTGGACCGGGCCGATCTGCGTGCCCTGCTGCAAGCCGTCGCCGACGATGGCGGCATTGGCCAGCTTCGCCAGCTCCTCGCACAGCGCGTCGTAGATTGAGCTGTGAGCATAGACGCGCTTGATCGCGATGCACACCTGACCGGCGTTGAGAAACGCGCCCGAAAAGATGCGCGGAGCCGCGACCGATACATCAACATCGTCCAGCACGATGCTGGCATCGTTGCCGCCCAGCTCCAGAGAGATGCGCTTGAGCGTCGAGGCGGCCGCCGCCATCACCTTCTTGCCGGTTGCGCCGGATCCCGTGAACGAGACCTTGGCGACATCGGCATGGTCAGTCAGCGTGGGGCCCAGATCGTTGAGGTCCGTCACCACGTTGAACACGCCCGCCGGGAAGATATCCTTTGCCAGATGGCCCAGCATCAGGGACGTCACCGGCGTCGTCGGCGCGGGTTTCAGAACGAACGTGTTGCCCATCAACAGCGCGGCGGGAAATTTGAACGCGGCGAGCAAGACCGGGAAGTTCCACGGCATGATCGCAACGACGACGCCGACCGCCTTGCGATGCAGCTCCACCCGCTTTGTCTCGTCATCCTGCAGGATTTCGACGGGCACGTCGATCGTGTTGAAATGGCGGATGAACACCTCGGTAAAGGCGATTTCGGCCGCTGCCTCGGTCAGCGGCTTGCCCTGTTCGCGCACCAGCATCCGGGTAAGCGCATCGGCATTGGCGTGGATCGCGTCGGCGAAGGCCGTCATATACGCACGGCGCTCGTTCAGCGACAGCGCCGCCCAGCCCCGTTGCGCTGCCTTTGCCGCCGCGACTGCATCGTTCGCCTGCCGCACGGACCCGCGCGGAACGGTCATGAACGGCGCACCCGCCGCCGGATCGATCACGTCCATGGTGGCATCGCCGTCGACGAGTTCGCCGCCGATTAAAAGTTTCAGATCCTCAAACATCTGTGCTCTCCTTTCAGGGCGCCGTCACAGCGCATATGCGTAGGGATATCAAAGCTGGGTCGCCGCGCCAATCATCGCCGCCGCACCCACGAGCAGGCCGATTTTCGTCATCGAGGCTGTCTCGTGGTACACGGTGATGCCAATGACGAGCACGACCAGCTGGAGCGTGATCGTAACGATGGGCGTGAGCATGCTTAGCTCAACGCCATTGTTGATCAGCCGGGCGAATACCGCGAAGCTCAACACAAAGCTCACAATGCAGATCACCGTCGGCCACAGCGCCGTAAACCCGCGCGTGGCGGGCAGCAGCGACAGGCCCAGTGCCTGACCAACGATGACGAACGCGAACGACGCAAGGGTCGGAAGTGTGAGTGCAGGCACGGCATGATCTCCTAGTATGTCTGGTTTCAGGTCAGTATTTTCTGTTCGGTGAAGTCGAGATAGGTTGTCCCTTCCATCGCCAGGGCGTCGAGCGTGGAAAGCTGTTCCAGCGCGGCGAGCTTCTGGACGATGTGATACTGGGTGGGCATGTCCTGCCACTGCGGGATATTGAACCGGATGCTGCCGGTGCCCTGCTTGACCGTCGGGGCGGGCTGCGGGTCACGGGTGTTCGACAGGCCGGGGACGGGCGACAGCGTCAGATAATCGGCGTCTGCGACGTCCCACTGCCCGCTGCGCGGAATATATTTGTGGGCGATGATCCCCGCCGCCACGCTCGAAGAGAAATCGGCGACCACGTCCGCCGCGGCGGTCTCGTTGCAGGCCAGATCCATCTCCGCGAAGGTGAAATGTTCCCAGCTTGCGCGGATATGCGTCTCGTCTTTCCAGCGGCGCGGGTCGGGCAGTTGCGCGGCGAGCTTGGGATGGCCCAATTGCTCGCGCCCGGTGATGATCGGGTCGCCCATATTCTCCCACATCACCGCGCAGAACACGCCATCGGTCTCTGCGCCCGAACCGGCGTGCGTAACCGGGATCATCAGAGAAAGAATATTATACCCGCGCCCCGCCAGCCAGGGGATGTCGCGCAGGCAGAAGAAGTGGAACTGCGCCATAGGTTCCCCGCGCAGGGTGACATCCTTGGGCAGCAGAGCGCCCAGCTGGTCGGCGCGGGTCAGGAACCGCACGATATGACGGCTGAACCGGATGGGACCGGAACGGAAATCGGGATGCTCCGGCGCCTGGCGTGGCCCGCCCGCAACCCCGAAGGTCGTCGGCATGATACCGATGGTCGTGCTGGAAGGTGAAGTCATATCATGTCCCATCAGGTTGATGGACCGGCTGTCGTCGCGCCGGTCCGCAATTCGCAAAAAATTCAGACCGTCATCGGTACGAGTGGGTCGGCGCACCCAAATGGGTCGGGCCGACAACGCGCGCGTATTTCTCGCCCACACCGCCGCCGCTCCAGAACTGCGGGGGTGGGAGATTGGCACGGCGACGCGCGATTTCCTCGTCCAACACCTTGAAATCGATGGTGCCCTGCTGCGCGTCGATCCGCACGATGTCGCCATTCTCGACCAGCGCCAGCGGTCCGCCCGCATGCGCCTCGGGCGAGACGTGAGCGACGCACAGCCCTCCGGTCCCCGCCGGCCAGCGTCCGTCGGTGACGAGCGCCACATCCCGGCCCATACCACGCTGGCGGATCGGGATCGGCGCATCGAGCATCTCGCGCATGCCCGGGCTGCCACGCGGCCCTTCACCCCGCACGATGATGACCTCGCCCGCGCTGAATTCGCCCGCCGCAATACCCTTGCGGGCCGCCGCGTCGCCATCAAACACCCGCGCGGGGCCTTCGAAGACCAGCACCGGAATATCGGCAGTCTTCACGATGCAACCATCGGGCGCGAGATTGCCCTGAAGAACGACGAGGCCACTGTCCGGCTGAAACGGATCATCGCAGGAGCGAACGATCTTTCCGTCCGGTGCCGGAGCATCGGCCAGCGCTTCGGCGAGCGTCCGTCCGTCATTGGTGGGCGTGTGCGGATGGAGCAGGCCACCGTCGAGCAGCGCCTTGAACACCACCGGCAACCCACCGATCCGGTCCAGATCGATCAACGCATGCGGACCGTTCGGGATCAGGCTGGTGATGCGCGGGGTCCGCCGCAGAATGTCGATCATGTCCTTCAGCTCGAACCGCACGCCCGCTTCATTGGCGATCGCCGGAAGGTGCAGCAGCATGTTCGATGATCCGCGCATCGCGGCGACGACGGTCACCGCATTTTCCAGACTTTCGCGCGTGACCCAGTCGCGTGGGCGCGGTCCGCCTTCCATCAGCAGACGCACCGCATGCTCGCCCGCCTTCCGCGCCAGCGCGATACGCTGCGAATAGACCGCCGGGATCGACGCCGTGCCGAGGGCGGAAAAGCCCATGACTTCGGCACACGCCGCCCCGGTGCTCGCGGTGTTGAGGCCGGGGCAGGTGCCGACGGACACCATCGCATCCCGGTTGAGCGCCTCCAGCTCGTCTTCGCTCATGTCGCCCGCAAGCGTCCGGTCCATGTCACCAAACACGCGGTAGAAGTTGATCGGCTCGCCCTTGCTCCAGCCGCGCAGGGCCGCGCCGCCATGGACGTAGACGCCGGGAATGTTCACGCGGGTCAGCGCCATCAGCATGCCGGGCACAGTCTTGTCGCACGCACCCAGAGTTACCGCCGCATCATAACGCTGTCCCTGGAGAACCAGTTCGACGGAGTCGGCGATGACCTCGCGGGAGATCAGGCTGAATTGCGGCCCTGTCTCATGCACCATCGTCCACACGTCGGAGATCGACACCGTCGAGCATTCGCGCGCCGTTGCCCCTGCGACCTCCACGCCGACCTTGGCCGCCGCGGCCTGTGGCGCGAGCGACATGACGCAGGGGCTCACTTCCGAATGGGTATGCACCACCCCGACGAACGGCTTGTCGATCGCCTCATCGTCAAGACCGGTCGCGCGCAGATGCATCCGGTTCGCGACGCGCATCGGACCTTGCAGCGCGGATCGGGAGCGCTCGGCAGGGTTCGTCATTGTGTTCTCCTGAGCGCACGCATGAGACGTGAAGAAAAGGGGGAGCGTGGCTCGGTCCGGTCAATCCGCATCGACGGCCACCTTCGGTTTTTCGGTGAGGGCATCGACAAGGAAGGCCATCAGTTCGTCCATCTGGCCCGGCGCGGTCAGCGAATGGCCGCCCGGGAAGGTATGAAGGCACTTGTTCGGGGATCCTAGCGCCTCGAACAGCGCGCGTTGCCCGGCGGTCGAGAAGATCTCGTCCTCAGCCTTGATCTGGAACAGTGCGGGGGTCTGCATCGCGCGGGCGCTGCCCAGCAAGCTGTCTTCCTGACCCCAGTCGGTGCCCCACATACCGATCGCCGCCGCCCTGATACGCGGCTCGACGGCGCAAAGCGGAATGCCGTAGGCCGTGCCCATCGACGTGCCGAACCACGCCACCCGATCCGGATCGGCCCAGCCCTCGCCGATCACGGCGTCGAGCGCGATCTGCCAGTCGGTGACCATCCCATCGATGCCGGGGTTCGTCCGCCAGTGATTTTCGAATTCCGCGAGCATCTCCATGATGCCGAGCTCGTCCGACCGGCGGTGGCCGTGGATCGGCCCATCGATCAGGAGGACAGCGGCGCCCGTGCTCTCCACCACCGTCTGCGCAAGCGCGTCCGAGCGTTCGTGACGCTTGTGGAACGGGCCGCCATGCTGAAGAAGGACGACCGGCGCAGGACCATCTGCCCCGCCCCACGCGTTCCAGAACGTCGCCGGAACCACGCGCCCGTCCTGATGGATCGTAAAATCGAAGCACGGGTCGGAAGACTTGCCTTCGAGCGTAATTTCTCTGGTCATCGTTGCTCTCGCTTGCCTTCGCTCATTCAGTCCGCCGTCATGCCGCCATCGATGACGATTTCCGCGCCGGTAATGTGGCGCGCAGCGTCGGATGCGAGGAAGCACACGGTTTCCGCTATTTCCTCGGCAGAAGCGGCAACGCCGATCGGCACCATCGTCTTGGCGACTTCATGCGCGTCGAGCTTCGGCGCGGCGCCGGCTCCGGTTGCCCCACCGAGCATGCCCGCCTCGTCACTGCTGTGCTTGTGCCAGGCCGGGGTGTCGACGATACCGGGATGAAGCGAATTGACGCGCACATTGTTGCGCAGTTCCGCACATTCCAGCGCGATCGCCTTGGTCATCATCCGCACCGCGCCCTTTGCGCCGCAATAGCCCGCCATGCGCGCCTGGCCCTTCAGCCCCATGATTGACGAGATGTTGACCACGGCCCCGCCGCCGGACTTGGCGATCCGGGGGATGCCCAGTTTCATGCCGAGAAACGCGCTTTCCACATTGACGGAGAGCAGGAACCGGAAATCCTCAAGCGGCATCGTGAAGGTATCGGTGATGATGTTCTTGCCCGCGCAGTTGACGAGCACACCGAGCGGCACGCCATGCGCGTCGACCTCTGCGAGCGCGGCTTCCCATTCGGCCTCGTGCCGGACGTCGAGCGCGATGGCCGATGCGCTGCCACCCGCCTTGCGGATCAGGTCGACCGTGCCGTCGGCTCCCGCCTTGTCGAAGTCGGTCACCCACACGAACGCGCCGCGTGACGCCAGCGCGAGGCTGGTGGCCCGGCCGATGCCGCTGCCGGCTCCCGTGACGAACGCCGCTTTTCCCTCAAACCCTGCCATGTGTTCTCCTCTCAATCGGCCGCCGTTGATTCCACCCGGCGCCTGATTGTCGTCCCGATCCGTGATCCGCGCAAAGCGGCAGTATGGATGGAGGATATGCCGGAGCGACTTGCGGGACTAGCGCGATAAAAATTATGCAAGCTATAGGTAATAACCTATGGACGGGGCAGAGACTGCGCGATAACGACAAGGAGAAGGAGCGCATAGGCGCCATCCTTTTCGCGATGGGAGTTGCCCGTGAACCTGCGCAGCCTACGCTATTTCCTGAAGGTCGCCGAATATGGCAGCATTACCCGCGCGGCGCTGGGCCTCCATATTACGCAGCCCTCGCTCACGCAGCATCTCCGGCATCTGGAGGAGCATTTCGGACTACCGCTGTTCATGCGCCACGGCCGGGGCGTTATCCTGACCGAGGCGGGCAAGACTCTGCGCCTGAAAGCGGAAATCCTCATCGACCAGATCGACGGCCTGCAAAGCCAGCTCGAAACCAGCCAGACCCGGCCGCATGGCACCCTTTCCATCGGCATGCCGATCTCCTGGTCGGAACTCGTCACCTACCCCGTTATAGAGCGGTTCCGCCGGGATTTTCCGGATGTCTATATCAAGCTTACGGTCAACGCGAGCGAAGCCCTGGCGGAGGCGATGAGCGCCAACGAGCTCCAGCTCGCGGTCCTGGTCGAAACCGACGAACAGGACAGCTTCTGGTCCAAGGACCTTGTCGAAGACGACGTGTTTCTGCTCGGCCCCGCCGGGTCGGATCTCAACAAGCTGGGTGCGGTCAGCCTGAAGGACATTGCCCATTATCCGATGATCCTCCCGCTCAACCTGACCATGGTGATGCGGCGGATCGACCGCGCGATGGTCGCGTCGGGCGGCACGCTGAACGCGATCATGGAAACGCCCTCGACCAACATCCTTCCGCTTGTCGCGCGCGGGCTGGGCTATACGATCCTGTCCGCGTGCGCACTGCCCGCCACCGGGTTCGACACGGCGTTCGAGGCCATTCCGCTGACCGACGCCTCGATGACCTGGGCGATCGCGACACCGAAGAGTCGGCCCAAAACAGCCGCCGTATCGATGTTCGAGCGCTATCTGACGGAACAGGTGATGGATGTCGTCTCGTCCGGCCGCTGGCGAACCGCCAAGATGCGCACCGTGACGGGCGGCATAGCAGACGAAGACGAGGCGAACGGCATCGCCAAACTGCGGCTGTAGACGGAACCGGAGACGTCAGGCATGCGCGAATGGTTTGCGCAGGCCCGCCTGCTCCATCAGGGGCAGCACATCCCGGACGAACGTTTTTGTGCCTTCGACAAAGTCGATCCATGTCAGCAGCACACCGTCGAGCCCTGCACCGGAAAGCATGCTGAGCTTTTCGACGATCCGTTCCGGCGTGCCGACCAGCGGAAACCCGCCATAGCCCGCCGCATAGCGCGTCCGCACTGCTTCCCATGCCTCACGCGGCATGTCCTTCACCTCCGGCACGGACAGGCTGATCAGCCCGTCGATGCTTTCCCGGTCCTGATGCTCGACAGCATAATAATGGACGTAGTCGTCCGATTCCTTCTGCGTGTCGCGCTGAACGACATAGGTATGGGCCCACACCTGCACCTCGCGGCCAAATTGCTCGCGGGCGGTCCGCTTGTATTTATCGACCTCGGCCCGCACGCTTTCGGGATCTTCCGATCGGATGCCGATGAAGCACAGATCGGCATGCTCGCACGCAAAGCGCATCCCACGATCCGAATGCCCCGCGTTCATGATCGGCGGATGCGGCCGCTGCACCGGCTTGGGGTTGGAATAGCCCGCGATGATGTCGAAGAATTCGCCATGATGGTCGAACTCCTCGCCGGACGTCCACAGGCGCTGCAGCACGCCCAGCCATTCGGCGAGATAGTCGTAGCGCGCGTCATGCTCGCGCAGCGGCGCGCCGAACATCTCCAGCTCCGGCCGGTTCCATCCGCCCACGACGTTGAGGGCCAGCCGACCGTTGGAGATGATGTCGATTGTCGCGGTCTGCTTGGCGGCGACGATGGGGTGGATGGTCGGGGCGTGCGATGTCACGAATACACCCGCGTGCTTGGTCGCCTGCGCAATCGCGGCGGCCCAGGTGAACGGATCGAGCACCTCACCGGACACATGGCCGGGCTTGTCCTTGATATAGCCTTTCCAGCGCGCAAAGGGGACGATCGCCTCGAACCCCGCCCGGTCGACCTCCTGCGCGACCTCGACCGCCTGCGCCCAGGTCAACTGGTTCGCCTCGGGCGCCAGCGAGTGCGTCGTGCCGCGTCCGTTGGTGCAGAACGTGCCGAGCTTGAGCCTGTTGTCGCTGAAAACGGGATTATTGCTCATGCCATGCTTCTCCTGTCGGGCGGTACGATGGCCGTCCGCATCTTATTGTTCGTCCGCCGGACCCGTCCTCAGGTTTCCTCGACCGTCCACACATCGCCATCGGCCTTAACCGTCACGCCGGACGATCCTGCGAAATGGGCGACCAGCAACAGGATGTCGTGACTGGCCGCATGCTCCAGAATGCCGCGCCGCGTGGCGATCGATGTCGCATCGTCCCAGCAGAAATTGCTTGATATGTGCGGCAACGCGGCCTGCAGCGGATGATGGATCACGTCGCCGGTGATGATCGCTTCCTCGCCCCGCGAGGTCAGCACGATCGAGCAATGGTGCGGCGTATGGCCAGGCGTCGCCTTGAGCGTCACGCCCTCGACAATCGCATCACCGGGGTCCACCGTGTCGGCGAGCCCCGCATCGAGGATCGGCTTGACCGAGTCCGCAAAAATGGCGGGAGCGTCCCCGTCCGTCTCGGCCTGTGCGAAATCGACCTCGCCGCGCGCAAACAGATAGCGGGCGTTGGGGAAAGTCGGCACCCACTCGCCGTCCACCAGCATCGTGTTCCACCCGCAATGGTCGACATGCAGATGCGTGCACAGCACATAGTCGATACTCTCGCGAGGAAAACCGGCGCGCTCGATGCGTTCGAGAAACGGATTGTCGAGCCGGTCGAGCAGCGGATGGCCACGCGGCTTGTCGTTGCCAATGCATGGGTCGACCATGATCCGCTTGCCGCCCGCTTCGATGATAAACGACTGAAAATGGAGGATTATGTCCCCCTCTTCCGTCGTGAAGGACGGGCACAGCCAGTCATTATGCGCCAGCACATCGTCCCGCGTCGCCTGAATGAAGATCGCCGGGTCAAACGCCGTCGGCGGCAGTTCGAGCACCCGCGTTACGCGGATGTCGCCGATATTCCAGCGCTTGAACGTCTCCAGATCCATCGGGAGTTCCTGCATGTCACACGTCCTGTTTTCTGAATTCTCTAAAAGGGCCGCCGAAAGCCTGCGCCATAATGATTGGCGGGCAGGCGTCCATTCCCCTCAGGGAACATCTTTTCCCGCATGGTCCCCGGCGCATATTCGGTCTTGTAACGTCCGCGCGTCTGCAATTCCGGAACAACGAGATCAATGAACGACTTCATTCCCTCCGGCTCTACCGTACGGACGAGGTTGAAGCCATCCAGACCGGTTTCGTCCACCCAATCGATCATCGTCTCGGCCACCTGCGCGGGCGAGCCGACGATGAACGGCTCGCGGCCTGGCAAGTCCTCGAACGCGGCAATATCGCGCACCCGCACCTTCCGGCCGCCATTATATTTGGTCATCGCCTCGACCGCCGTCTGCATTGCGTTGCTTTCGACATATTCGATCGGATCGTCGGGATCGTAGCGGGAAAGATCGATGCCAAGGAAGGACGACATCATCGCGAGATTGCCTTCCTCGCTGCTGTATTCCGCATACACCCGCTTGCGGTCGCGCGCTTCCGCTTCCGTGGGCGCGACGATCACCGTGGTGGCGTTGAACACCTTGACGTCATCAGGGCCACGCCCCGCCTGCTCGGCGGCCTTGCGATACGCCGCAACGATCCGCTTGGCGGCCGCCTTGTCATTGGCGGCGGTGAAGGCCGCCTCGGCATGCTTGCCCGCGAAAACCGAACCCCGCCCCGACGAACCGGCGGCATAGATCAAGGGCGTGCGCTGCGGCGAGGGTTCGCACAGATGATAGCCCTCGCTGCGATAATGGCCGTCATGCCTGATCTTGCGCACCCGCGCGGGGTCTGTAAACACCCGGGCGGCCTTGTCACGCACGGCGGCGTCATCGGCCCAGCTCTGCTCCCACAGCTTGTAGACGAGATCCATATAATCGTCGGCACGGTCGTAGCGCTGGTCGTGCGGCACCGGCTCGACCCCCATCGCCCGCGCGGTCGACGCGAGGATCCCCGTCACCACATTCCAGCTCAAACGACCCTTTGTCAGGTGATCGAGCGTGGAAAGGCGACGCGCCAGCAGATAAGGCGGCTCGTAGGTGGTGTTCGCCGTCACCCCAAAGCAGAGATGCTCGGTAACCGTTGCCATCGCGGGGATCAGCATCATCGGATCGTTCGAGGGAAACATCCCGCCCGACCGCATGATCGCGTCGGGCTTGCCCTGATACACATCGGTCACGCCTAGGGTATCGGCCAGGAAAATGCCGTCGATCAGACCCTGTTCGGCGGTGCGAGCCAGTTCGATCCAGGTGGCAAGGTCGTTATAACGCTCGCCCTGCGCTCGCGGGTGCGCCCACAGCCCGGTCCATGCCTGCGCGGGCGACGCCATATAGAAAGCATTGATGAGGATCTGCTTGCCCATTGATCACCCTTGGTGGAGCGGATGCCCCGAAACGATGCCCCCCAATGCCGTAAACGGGCGGGCGCCAAGGTTGCCCCCGGCGCCCGTCGTTATCAGAACTTGAACGATACCGTACCGCCATAGGTGCGCGGTGCGGCCGCACCGGCCTGGAACCCGGCCGTGCCCAGAAGCCCGGTCGATTCCTGGCTGATCGAGTAATATTCCACGCCGCCCAGGTTCTTGCCCCAGATGCCGATGGTCAACCAGTCCAGCGTGTCCGGCGTCAGGCTGAGCGAGGCGTTGATCAGCGTCACAGCCTTCTCGAACACATAATTGTCCGGGTTCCACGCGAACCGGCCGGTGTGCGACAGGCTGGCGTCCGCCACCCATTTGCCCACGCCCGTATCGACCGTGTAGTTCGCGCCCAGGTCGAAGCTGACCTTGGCGACGTTCGGCAGGCGATTGCCGCTCGCACCTCGGGCAGTCTGCGCGGGGCAGGTCACACCTTCCGGCAGGCCCACCGCCGTCGTGCCGTTCAGGCAGTAGAAGGGCGCATTGGTGAAGCTGAGATATTTGCCGTCGAGGTAGGTGAGCGCACCGCGCAGGGTGAGGCCACGCGCCGCCGCCACATCGATGCTGATTTCACCGCCCTTGACCCGCGCCTTCTGGGCGTTGGACAGGTCGATCTGCGGAATGCCGCCGACCGAGATGACCGACAGAACCTGCGGGTTCTTGATGTCGTTCCAGAACAGCGAGCCGTTCAGGCGGACATGACGGTCGAACAATTCGGTCTTGAGGCCGAGCTCATAGGCATCGATGATTTCCGGCAGAACCGGCGACTTGCCCAGCGGGAAGGTCTTGTACGCCGCTGACTTGTATCCCCGGCTGACCGACGCATAGGCCATGATATCGTCGGTAAAGTGGTGATCGAGCACCGCTTTCCACGTCAGCTTCTTGAACGCCTCGGAGTCCTCGCGGCCCGGCTCGCGTCCCTTGAGGTCATCGATGTTGTAGCGCAAGCCGCCGGTGAAATTGGTCTGCGCGCCGATCGGCACCGTCGCCTGTCCGAACAGCGAGTAGCTGTTGACGATCTGCTGCGAACGGATCTCCGCCGTGCCGCCACCGAACGCATCGCCATAAAGGATGATCGGATTGTATTTCACATTGCTGTTGAGATAATAGGCGCCCAAAATCCAGCTGATGTCGCTGCCACGCTTCGACTTGAGCTGGAATTCCTGCGTGAACTGACGGTCCTTGCTGTTGAGATCGCCGTTGATGAGGTTCTGCGCAGTGATGTCCGCGTCGAGCCGGATCAGTTCCTTGGTATTGCGGAATCCGGTGATGGACACGCCATCGGCAAAGCCCAGATCCTGGTCGATGCGCAGCGTCGCGCCATAGCCTTCCGCCCGCGCGAACTGCGGCGTGTTGGAGCGCGTGTCATAGAAGTTCGCGCCCGGCACGTCGGCCAGCGACGGCAGCTTGACCGCCGGGAAGGGATAGCCCGGAACCGCCGAAGGGAACATCGCACTCGACGCATAGGTGCCGCTGTGGCGGTCGTTCACCATGCCGATATCGCCCTTGGAATAGGCGTAGAAGCCGGTCAGCTTCACGCGGGTCGCATCGCTCGGTTCCCAGAGCAATTTGGACCGCACCGACGCCACCTTCTCCTTGAAGATCTCATGCCCGTCGGCGAGGCTCTTGCCCCAGCCCTTGCTCTGATCCGTCCCGGCGACCGACAGGTTCCAGCCCAGCGTATCGGTCAGTGGTGCGGAGACATAGAGCTGCCCGCTCAGCCGCTGATAATTGGCATAGCCCAGCGTTCCGCTGACTTCCGTCTTGCTGCCCGGATCCTTGGTGAACATCTGGATTGCGCCACCCGACGAGTTGCGGCCGAACAGGGTACCCTGCGGTCCCTTAAGCACTTCGACGCGCTCGATGCTGTTGATCGCGAGAAACGCCGTCGAGAGGCGGGTGTAATACATGTCGTCAATATAGACCGGGACGCTGGACTCGTTGCCCAGATTGCCCGCGGCCGGGTTGCCGATACCGCGCAGGAACGGCAAATACACGCCGACGACCTGCGGGATGTTCAGCGAAGGATCGACGTGCGCCAGATCCTTGACGCTCGAAACGCCGCTGGCCTGAAGCGCGGCAGCGCCAAAAGCGGTGACCGCGACCGGAACGTCCTGAAGCTTCTGCTCGCGGCGCTGCGCGGTGACGACGATATCCTGAAGCTGCGTTTCCCCCGACGCTTCGTCGGCCGGAGCCGCGGCTGCGGCGGGTGTGGTGGCGTCCTGGGCAATCGCCGTCAGCGGCGTCATGCCAGTGCAGACCAGCAGCGCGCAGGACAGCTTGCGGGCAAAGGCCCCGCCCGTCAAATGCCGTAGTGTTTCGTTGTGGTTATTCATAACCTCCCCTTTCCGTTTCTGAAGTCAGCTGGCATCTGCGTCGATCGCAGCTGTGTCAGCCGCACGTGAAATCATCGGCAACTGCCCGGGCGTTCCGGGCACTCAACCTCATTTCCAGTTATGGGAACTACGCCCGCCCAAACCCGTGGTCTAGCGCGATAAAATTTATACGAACCATAGGTAATATCCTATGGAATTGGCGCACGGATTTATAACCAACTGGAAAGACCGGAGATTTCCAAACTCGATCTGTGGGGGCCGGAGCGATAACTGAGACAAATATGCAACTTCGGGTTGTTGTTATGCTCGAAACAGATAGAAGCCTGTTCATGTCCGACGCCCCCTCCTTTCGCAATCCCACAGCGCACGATGTGGCGCGTCTGGCTGGCGTATCCCAGTCCGCCGTGTCGCGGGCCTTCACGGCCGGGGCCAGCATATCCCCCGACAAGCGCGAGAAGATCATCGCGGCCGCGGACCAGCTTGGCTATCGACCCAACATCCTTGCCCGCTCGCTCATTCAAGGCACATCCAAGGTGGTGGGCGTCGTATTCGGCCAGTTTGAAAATCCTTTCTTCGCCCACGCCCTCGACCGCTTCGCCGAGGAATTTGCCGCGCGCGGGCTGCGCATCCTGCTGTTCACGGCCAAGACCAACGCCACCGTCGATGAACAGGTCGCCGAACTGCTGAGTTACAAGGTGAGCGCCGTCATCCTGATGGCCGTGAACCTGTCCTCCAAACTCGCCGCCGAATGCGCACGGTCCAACATCCCCGTTGTCATGTTCAACCGCACGACCGAGGAAGACCACGCCGCGTTCACCGTTACCGGCGACAACGCGGCAGGAGCAACTGCGATCGCCCGCCATTTTCTGGCGACCGGCCGAAAACGGATCGCGTACATGGCGGGCTATGATGACAGCTCGACCAGCCGCCAGCGCGAGGCGGCCTTCTTCGCGGCGCTCGCGGACAGCGGACTGCCACCACCGCGTCGCGCCATCGGCCATTACAGCCGCCACGGCGCGATCGAAGCGACTCGCGCGCTCTTTGCCTCCGCTTCGGATCAGCCCGACGCCCTGTTCTGCGCCAACGACCTGATGGCGATCGCCGCGATCGAAACGCTGCGCGCCGAGTTCGGGATCGAACCGGGTGCGCAATGCGCGGTAGCCGGTTTCGACGACATCCCGATGGCGTCCTGGCCCAGCTTTTCCCTGACAACCTACTCGCAACCGGTCGCCGACATGGTGGCGCGGGCCGTCGCATTTATCGCGGGGGAAACCGGCGAAGAGCAGGCGGTCGTGGTCCCGGGAAAATTGATCGTCCGCAATTCCGCTTGACCTCGAACCGCATCGCGCTATTTTATTTGCATACGTATGCAAAAGGAATAGCGATGGCGATCTACCTGAAACGAGGAGCAACGGCGCAGGCGAAGGCGGATCGGGACCGCTCCGTGCGCGACACGGTCGAGGGCATCCTCGCCGATATCGAAACACGCGGCGACGACGCGGTGCGCGACCTGTCCATCAAGTTCGACAAGTGGGATCGCGACAGCTACCGCCTGACCCCGACAGAGATCCAGGACTGCATAGACCAGCTGTCCGGTCAGGATCTCAAGGACATCGAATTCGCCCAGACCCAGGTGCGCAACTTCGCGCAGATCCAGCGCGATTCGATGAAGGATGTGGAGGTCGAAACTCTCCCCGGCGTCGTGCTCGGTCACAAGAACCTGCCACTCAACGCAGCGGGATGCTACGTGCCGGGCGGCAAATATCCGCTGCTCGCCTCCGCGCATATGAGCGTGATCACCGCCAAGGTTGCGGGCGTCCCGCGCGTCGTGACCTGCGCGCCGCCGTTCAACGGCAAGCCCGCCCCGGCGATCGTCGCGGCGCAGGCCATGGCCGGCGCGGACGAAATCTATTGCCTTGGCGGGATCCAAGCGGTCGCGGCCATGGGCATCGGCACGCAGTCGATCGCACCCGTCGACATTCTCGTCGGTCCGGGCAACGCCTTCGTCGCGGAAGCCAAGCGCCAGCTTTTCGGCCGCGTCGGCATCGACCTGTTCGCCGGCCCCACCGAAACGCTCGTCATTGCGGACGAGATCGGCTGCGACGGCGAACTCGCCGCCACTGACCTTCTGGGTCAGGCAGAGCATGGCCCCGACAGCCCCGCCATCCTTCTCACTACCTCGGAAAAGCTCGCCCGCGAGACGATGGCCGAGATCGATCGGCTGCTTCAGATCCTCCCCACCGCCGAAATCGCGCGCAAGGCGTGGGACGCCTATGGCGAAGTGATCGTTGCGGAAAATGACGAGGAAATGGTGCGCATCGCCGACGAGATCGCATCCGAGCATGTGCAGGTGATGACCCGCGACCCCGATTATTTCCTGAACAACATGACGAACTATGGCGCACTGTTTCTGGGCAACCGCACCAACGTCAGCTATGGTGACAAGGTGATCGGCACAAACCACACGCTCCCCACGAAAAAGGCCGCGCGCTACACCGGCGGCCTGTGGGTCGGCAAGTTTCTCAAGACCTGCACCTATCAGCGGGTGCTGACCGATGAGGCGTCCGCGATGATCGGCGAATATTGCAGCCGCCTGTGCGCTTTGGAGGGCTTCGCCGGACATGGCGAGCAGGCCAACATCCGGGTACGCCGCTTTGGCCATCGCGATGTCCCCTATGCTGGGCGCGCCGAACCCCTGGTCGCGGCCGAGTAGGATGGAGCTGCCCAGAACCCCCAGCTTCCGGCTTGACGGTCGCCGCGCGCTCGTGACCGGGGCGGGGCGTGGCATCGGGCTGGCGCTTGCCGCCGCGCTCGCCGAAGCGGGGGCAGCGGTCACGCTCGTCGCCCGTACGGGCAGCGAGATCGAGGAAGCCGCAGACGCGATCCGCGCCGCTGGCGGCACCGCCGAAGCCGCGATCCTCGACGTGTCCGACATCGCGGCCATTCGCGCCTTCTTCGGCGCGCGCCCCGCCTATCATATCCTCGTCAACAACGCAGGAACCAACCGGCCCAAGCCGATGTGGGACGTCAGCGAAGAAGATTATGACGCGGTCGTCAACCTCAATGTCAAGTCCGCCTTCTTCGTCGCACAGAGCTGCGTCAAGCGCATGGTGGAGGAGAAGGTCTCGGGCAGCCTCATCCACATCGGCTCGCAGATGGGGCATGTCGGCGGGCCGAACCGCTCGCTTTACTGTACGTCGAAATGGGCGCTGGAGGGCATGAACAAGGCCTTCGCGCTTGACCTTGCCAGCCATGGCATCCGGTCCAATACCATCGCGCCGACGTTCATCGAAACGCCGATGACAAAGCCCTTCTTCGAGAACGCCGAGTTCAAGGCGAGCGTGCTTGCCAAGATCAAGCTCGGGCGGCTGGGTAATGTCGAGGATCTGATGGGCGCCGCCCTGTTCCTCGCCTCGGAGGCAAGCGCACTGGTGACGGGTACCAGTATCGTCGTCGATGGCGGCTGGACAGCCGACTGACGTTGGACGGCGCCGCCCGCAGCTGATAGGGACAGCGGACGCAGTCCGTGCGTTCGCCCTCCCCTTGCCCATGGTGGTCCATGTACGCCTTCTCTCCCGACGCCGACCTGTCCCCGCGCGAGCGCCACGCGGAGTTGCGCGTGGCAGCACTGGCGATCACAGACGGCGAAGCGGACAGCATCGCCAACATGGCGAATGTCGCCGCGCTGATCTGGCAGTACCTGCCCGGTCTCAATTGGGCGGGTTTCTATCGCATGGTGGACGGGGAACTGGTGCTCGGCCCGTTCATCGGCAAGCCCGCCTGCATTCGCATTCCCTTGGGGCGGGGCGTGTGCGGGACGGCGGCGGCCAGTGGCGAAACCCAGCTCGTGGCGGACGTCCATGCGTTTCCCGGCCATATCGCCTGCGACGCCGACAGCCGTTCGGAACTGGTCGTCCCGGTGCTGCATGACGGGCAGGTGATTGCCGTGATCGACCTCGACAGCCCGGAACCGGCGCGCTTTACGCCAGACGATGCGGAAGGACTGGAAGCCCTCGCGCAGGCCATTGCCGCCCGCATCGGTTAACCTGCGACCCACCCGCAAAAACAGCGGCGCCCACCTTCTGGTGCGCGCCGCCACTTCTGCCCTCCGCCCGAGGGATCAGACGATATAATGCGCGGTCGTCTTGGCGGCCACTTCCTCCGGCGTGACGCTGGGCGCCGTTTCCAGCAGCTTGAACGGGCTATCATGGTCCGGGCGACGGAACACGGCGAGGTCGGTGATGATCATATCGACCACATTCTTGCCGGTCAGCGGCAACGTGCAGGCCGGAATGAACTTCGGATCGCCGTTCTTCGATGTATGCTCCATCACCACGATGATCTTCTTGACACCCGCGACGAGATCCATCGCGCCGCCCATGCCCTTGATCATCTTGCCCGGGATCATCCAGTTGGCGATGTCGCCGGTTTCCGACACTTCCATCGCGCCCAGCACGGTAAGGTCGATATGCCCGCCCCGGATCATCGCGAAGCTGTCGGCCGAGCTGAAATAGCTGGACGTCGGCAGTTCGCTGATCGTCTGCTTGCCCGCGTTGATCAGGTCGGCATCTTCCTCGCCCGCATAGGGGAAGGGACCGATACCGAGCATGCCGTTCTCGCTCTGGAGCGTCACTTCCATTCCTGCGGGAACATGGTTCGCCACGAGCGTCGGGATGCCGATGCCCAGATTGACGTAATAGCCGTCCTGCAATTCCTGCGCGGCGCGAGCGGCCATCTGGTCGCGGGTCCAGCCCTTGGCGATACCATCATGCGTTGTCATTATGCCGCCTCCCTTTCGCGCACAGTGCGGAATTCGATCTTCTTGTCATAGGGCGCACCCAGGATAAGGCGCTGCACATACACGCCGGGAAGGTGGATCGCATCGGGGTCGAGCGTGCCCGGCTGCACAATCTCTTCCACCTCGACCACCGTTACCCGGCCACACTGGGCAACCGGCACATTGAAATTGCGCGCGGTCTTGCGGAACACGACATTGCCGGATGTGTCGGCCTTCCAGCCCTTGACCACGGCCAGATCGGCGACGATGCCCCGCTCAAGGATGTACTCCTGCCCGTCGAATTCCATCGTCGGCTTGCCCTCGGCGACCAGCGTCCCGACGCCGGTTTTGGTGTAGAAGCCGGGAATGCCAGCGCCGCCCGCGCGCATCCGCTCGGCCAGCGTGCCCTGCGGCGTGAATTCCACTTCCAGTTCGCCCGCGAGATACTGACGCTCGAACTCCTTGTTTTCCCCGACATAGGACGAGATCATCTTCTTGACCTGCCGTGCCCGCAGCAGCTTGCCGAGGCCCTGCCCGTCGACGCCCGCATTATTGCTGGCAATCGTCAGGCCCTTGACCCCGGATGCCTCGATCGCATCGATCAGGCGCTCGGGAACGCCGCACAGGCCGAAGCCACCGCTGGCGATCAACATGCCGTCGAACAACAGGCCGGACAGCGCCGACTCCACATCAGGATATATCTTGTTCGCCATAAACCTCTCACTCCCTACTCGCGTTCGCCGTAGCGAGTTTCATTCATAAAAAATAGCAATTCATCTTTATGAAAATTGATAAATAAGCCGAATGAAACGAATCGCTTTATACCATCTCGAAACGTTGCTGTGGATTGCAAAGCTCGGAACATTCGGCGCCGCGGCAACGCGGCTTAATACCTCACAGCCCGCCATATCGGCCCGCGTGCGTGAAATTGAGCAGCAGCTGGGCGTCGAACTGTTCCGCCGCCACGGGCGCACCATGATCCTGACCGCGCGGGGCCGTCGCCTCGTGCAGGATTGCGAGGCCCACTGGGCGGGGCTGGAACGGGCGCTGCTCGGGGCAAGCGATTTTGCAGGTGCCGCCGGGTTGGTGCGGATCGGCGCGGGCGAGATTGCCGCCGCAAGTTGCCTGCCCGGCTTCGTTCAGGCGATTGAGCGCGAATTGCCTGCCGTCACGCTTGAAGTCGAACTCGATCTGACCGCGCGTCTGCTGGAACGGGTGCTGACCGGCATCGACGACATCGTGTTCCTGGCCGGTCCGGTGGCAAGCCCGGGCATTCGCACCGCGCCGATCGGTTCTGTCGCCCTGATCTGGGCCGCCAGCCCGGAAACGGCGGCGAAAGGCGGGTTTGCACGCCCCCTGCCCGTCTGGTCGCTGGCCAGCCACTCGCCCCTTTACCGCGTGACGCGGGACGCGCTTGCGGACGGGCATCTTCCCCATCGCGCGCTCAGCACATGCAACAACGTCCGGACCATGATCCAGATCATCGCCCATGGAGGAGGCGCCGCCGTGCTGCCGGAAACCATGGTGCGGGCGGAACTTGCCAGCGGGGCACTGGTGGAGATCCTGCCCCGCCCGGCGCGCCAGATCGAGTTCGAGGTGGCGATAAGGGCGAGCGAAAACGACCCGCTGATCCAGGAAATGTTCCGCCGGGCAGGAAGCCTCTGGATCGGCTGATCGTCCGCTGGCCTCTTGGCCTGTGAACGCATCAGATCACGCTAAGCTTCGCCACCTCGGTCGTCATCGAGCTGTCCGAATAGAAGGTGTACTCACCCCCGACCTGCGTGACATGCGATCCCGCAGCGACCGTCAGGCTGTCATTGCCATCGAAGTCCACGGTCAGATGCGACGCGTTGCCCGCGCCGACGATCGACTGGATGAAGCTGGAATCGACGGTCAGATCGGCTGCCACACCGGTGCCGTTAAAGTTGATCTGCTCGTTGTTCGTCAACACGCCCAAGAGGCTGCCTGCGGTCACCGTCCCACTGCCGTTCGCCATTGTGACCGTGTCCGTCCCGGCCCCGCCATCGATATGCCAGCCACCCGCTAGGTCGAGCGTAAAGCTGTCATTGTGCGTGCTGCCGAGGATTTGTTCGATGCCGGACAGGGTATCTCCCGCCGCGTCGCCGGTCGAGCCGGTGCCCGTCGTGCTGGTGAGGTTCAACGTCACGCCGAGCGCCGAGCCGGAATAATCCGCTGTGTCCGTGCCGCTGCCGCCGGTCAAGGTATCGCTCCCTGCCCCGCCGATGAGCGTGTCGTTACCGGCGCCGCCGTCCAGCACGTTCGCGTTGCCGTCGCCCGTCAGCGTATCGGCTGACCCCGATCCGGTCAGGTTCTCGATGCCGCTGTAGCTGTCGCCTGCCGCGTCGCCGGTATTGGAACCGGCATTGGCCAGGCTTGCCACCACACCCGATCCGGCGGTGGAATAGCTCGCCGTATCGGTGCCGATGCCGCCGATCAGCGTGTCACCGCCCGCCCCGCCGATGAGCGTGTCGTTGCCCGATCCGCCATCGAGGATGTTGGCGTTGCCGTCGCCGTTCAGCGTGTCATTGCCATTTGACCCGGTCAGATTCTCGATGCTGTTGTAGCTGTCGCCCGATGCCTCGCCGGTGTTGAGCAGGCTGTTGGACAGGTTCGCCGTCACCGCAGACACCGCCGCCGCATAGCTCGCCGTGTCGGATCCATTGCCGCCGATGAGCTGGTCCGCACCCAGCCCGCCGGTCAGGATGTCGTTGCCATCGCCGCCGTTCAGCGTGTTCGCACCGCTGTCTCCGAACAGGCTGTCGCCGAACGCCGAACCGATCAGCACTTCAATGCTCGACAGCGTGTCGCCCTGCGCATCGCTGCCCGATCCCGCCGTGCCGTTCATATAGACCGTCACTGCGCCGCCCGCACTCGAATAGTCGGCGGTGTCGTTGCCCGCTCCACCCGAGATCGCGTCCGCACCCGCGCCGCCCACGATTATGTCATCGCCCGAACCGCCATCGATGGCGTTTGCGCTGCCGTCGCCGGTCAGAGTGTCGTCGAAGCCCGATCCGGTCAGGTTTTCGATGCCGCTATAGCTGTCGCCCGATGCATCGCCGGTGTTGACCGCCGTGTTCGCGAGGTTCGCCACCACAGCCGCCAGCGCATTGGCATAGCTCGCCGTATCGGTGCCAAGGCCGCCGATCAGCGTGTCACCACCCGCCCCGCCGATCAGGATATCGTTGCCCGATCCGCCATCGAGCGAGTTGGCGTTGCCATCGCCCGTCAGCGTATCGCCGAGCGCCGAACCGATGAGATTTTCGATGTTGGCGAGCGCATCGCCCTGCGCGTCGCCGCCTGCACCCGTTCCGCTTGCAAGTGACACTGTAACCGCCGAGGTCGACGCGGCATAGTTCGCCGTATCGACGCCCGCGCCACCGTCGAGCGCGTCCGCGCCGCCGCCGCCCGTCAACAGATCATTGCCGCCGCCGCCGTTCAGCGTTTCGTCCGCCGCCGTGCCGTTGAGTGTATCGGCAAAGGCACTTCCGACGGCAATTTCAAAGCCGTTGAGAATATCGCCTGCCGCATCGCCCCCGACACCGGCCGCGCCGCTGAGGTTGATCGTCACACCCGAGGCTGAAGCCGAATAGTCGATTGTGTCCGTTCCCGAACCGCCCGTCAGGGTATCGGAACCCAGGCTGCCGTAAATCGTGTCGTTGCCCGCCCCGCCGTCGAGCGTTTCCGCGCTCGTGCCACCGGTTAGCGAGTCCGCGAAGTTCGTACCGATCACACCTTCGATCGACGTGAACACATCGCCCGTGGCATCGCTGCCCGTCACGACCAGCGATCCGCTCGCGAAGCTTGCCGTAATGCCCGAACCGGCGGTCACATAGGATACGCTGTCCGTCCCCGTTCCACCGTCGAGATTGTCCGCGCCCGCGCCGCCGATGAGGATATCATTGCCCGCGCCGCCGAACAGCGTCTGCGTTCCGGCCGTGCCATAGATGACGTCATCAAAGCCCGATCCCGTCAGCGTCTCGACATTGGAAATCCGGTCGCCGGTCGCTTCGCCACCCACACCAACCGTCACGCCGTCCATATATATGGTGATGCCCGCGCTTGAGGTCGCATAGCTCACCGAGTCCGTGCCCGCGCCGCCGTCGATCGTGTCTGCGCCCGATCCGCCGTTGATCGTGTCGTCACCCAGCCCGCCGTTGATGGCGTCGTTGCCCGCGCCGCCGGTGATGATGTCATCGCCGTCATTGCCGTTCAGCGTTTCATCCGCGTTCGAACCCACGATGGTGTCGGCAAAGGCCGAACCCTGCGCCGTTTCGATCGACAGCAGGATGTCGCCCTGCGCGTAACCGCCAGTGGAGAGCGTTCCGTCGAGATAGAGCGTCACGCCTGCGGTCGAGTCCGAATAATCCGCCGTATCCGTACCCGCGCCGCCGTTGATCGTATCCGATCCCGCGCCACCCCGGATGAAATCATTGCCCGCACCGCCGTTCAGCACGTTGTTGCCCGCGTCGCCGTAGATGAAATCGGCGTTCGCGCTGCCCGTGACATTTTCGATGCTGGTGTAGGTGTCGCCCGCCGCATCGCCGCCGGACCCGGCACCCGTCGCCAGATTGACGGTCACGGCCGCACTCGAATTGGTATAATCGACAGTGTCGATGCCGATGCCGCCGTCGATCACGTCCGCCCCCAGATCGCCCCGGATCGTGTCCGCGCCGTCCATGCCGTAGATCGTATTCGCGCCGGTATTGCCCCAGAGCACGTCGTCAAACTGCGACCCCTGCAGGATTTCGATGTTGGTCAACCGGTCGCCCGCCGCTTCGTTGAGCGTACCCGCCGTGCCGTCGAGACCGATCGAGACCTGACCGCTGCCATAATAGGATGCGGTGTCGGTGCCGCCGCCGCCGTTGATCGTATCCGCGCCGCCCAGACCCCGGAACCACTCATCGGCGTTCGTACCTGTCGCGGTGTCGGCCAGATTGGTGAGGTACACGTTCTGGATGTTCTTGTACGTGTCGCCCGCCGCATCCCAGCCGATGCCCAGCGTCGTGCCGTCCAGGTTGATGGTGACGCCCGCCGTGGCCGACACGCTGCCAAGGTTACCGAAGTTCGTGCCGAAGAACAGCGTGTTGGTGCCCGTACCACCGTCGATCGCATCCGCACCCGCGCCGCCCGCGATGATATCGTCGCCGTTGCCGCCGTTGATCGTATCATTGCCGCCGAGGCCGGACAGGTTATCGTTTCCGTCGCCGCCATTGAGGACGTTTGCGCTCGCGTTGCCGGTCAGCGTATCGCCGGATGCCGATCCGGTGATGTTCTCCATGTTGAAATAGGTGTCGCCCTGCGCATCGCCGCCCACGCCCGTATTGCTGTTGAAGTTCGCCTGCACGCCGGACGCCGACAGCGAATAATCGACCGTGTCCGTGCCGCCGTCGCCCTGATACACGTCCGCACCCGCGCCGCCGAGCAGCGTGTCGTTGCCCAGGCCACCCCACAGGGTGTCCACGCCCGCGCCACCGTCGATGATGTCGTCGCCCGCGCCGCCGATGATGACGTTGGCGTTTGCGTCGCCGGTCAGCGTGTCATTGAAGCCCGAACCGGTCAGGTTGATGAAGTTGACGAAGCTGTCGCCATTGGCATCGCCGACCGTGCCGGTGCCGGTCGCCAGGGAGACAGTGACCGCCGCCCCCGCCGCGTTATAGCTCAGGGTGTTGAGGCCCTGCCCGCCATCCATGACGTCCGCGCCGGCGCCGCCTTCGATCGTATCGTCGCCGTCCTCACCGTAGAGGGTGTCGATGCCGCCACCACCCAGGATCGTGTCGCCACCCGCGCCGCCGTGAATGACGTTGGCGTTGGCATCGCCCGTCAGGCTGTCCGCGTTGATCGACCCGGTCAGGTTCTCGATGCTGATGAGCGTGTCGCCCGTGGCATCGCCGGTCGTGCCGGTGCCGGTCGCCAGCGAAACCGTGACGCCCAGAAGCGATGCCGAATAGCTCGCGGTATCGCTGCCCGTGCCGCCATCCAGCCTGTCCGCACCCGCGCCGCCCTGCAGCTCGTCGTCGCCCGCGCCGCCGGTGAGCACGTTCGCCGCGGTCGAACCGACCATGACGTCGGCGAAGGCCGAACCGATCGCGTTCTCGATGCTGTTGACGACGAACACGTCGCCGTCCGCATCGCCGCCGGTGTTGCCCGTGCCGGTGCCAAGGTTGATCGAGATCCCCGCCGCGCTCGCGCTGTAGTCGACCACGTCGGTACCGGCGCCGCCGTCGATCACATCCATGCCCGCGCCGCCGATCAGCGTGTCGTTACCGGTGCCGCCCTGAAGATTGTCGTCGCCCGCACCGGCATTGAGGGTATCGTCCCCCGCCCCGCCGACGACCGTTTCCGCACCCGCCGATCCGACGAAATTGTCCGCCAGCCCGGTGAGCGTGTAGACCTCGACATTGGTGAAGGTGTCGCCCTGCGCCTGCCCGGTCGAGAGCGCCGCATTGGTGAGGTTGAGCGTGATCCCGCTCGCCGAGCTGCTGTAGTCAACCGTGTCCGTACCCGCGCCACCGTCGATCGTGTCCGCACCCAGGCCGGGGCTGATCACATCGTCGCCGCTGCCGCCCATGATGGTATCGGCATTGGCCGAGCCGATGATGATATCGGCGAGCGAGGAACCGATGACCTTTTCGATGCTGATCAGGATATCGCCATTGGCATCGCCTGCCGTTCCCGCAAGGCCATCCATGCGCACCGAGATACCGCCGGAGGACGAATAGTCCGCGGTGTCGAAGCCCGCGCCGCCGTCCAGCGTGTCCGCGCCCGATCCGCCGACCAGCACATCGTCGCCGATGCCGCCTTCCAGCGTTTCGTTGACGCCGGTGCCGATGATCGTGTCGGCAAAGCCCGATCCGATCACATGCTCTACGTTGATGATCGTGTCGCCCGCCGCATCGCCGCCCGAGGACGCCGTGCCGTCGAGGCGCACAGTCACGCCCGCGCTCGATCCGCTATAGTCGATCGTGTCGGTGCCAGTGCCACCGTCGATGCTGTCGGCCTGAGTGTAGCTGACGAACGTATCGTTGCCGCCCCAGCCCCACAGGATCGTCGCGATCGCGGTGCTGCCGCGCAGCGTGTCGCCATAATTGAGCGAGCCTTCGATCTTCTCGATGCCCGAGAGTGTGTCGCCCAGCGCCCATCCACCCGATCCGGCCGTGCCGTCGTTGGCGATGGTCACCGCCGCGTCGCTGTTCTTGTAATCTGCGGTGTCGATGCCGCTGCCGCCGATGATCTGGTCCGCGCCCAGATCGCTGGAAATCACGTCGTCGCCGGTGCCGCCGTCAAGGATGTCGTTGCCGATCCCGCCGCGCAGCGTGTCGTTCCCCGCGCCCGCCTGGATCGTCGATCCCGTCGACGATGCCGTGATGTCATCACCCTGAGCCGATCCGATGACGGTTTCGATGTTGAACATCCGGTCGCCCGCGGCATCGCCGCCGGTGCCGAAGCTGCCGTCCATGTAGATCTTCATGTTGCTCGACGCGGAAGCCGAATAATCGGCCACGTCCACGCCCGCGTCGCCGCGGAAAACGTCCGCGCCGCCACTGGACACGAAGGTGTCGTCGCCCGCACCGCCGGTGAAGTCCTCGTCGCTGGCATTGCCCTCGAACCGGTCGGCAAAGGCGGAGCCGATGATCTTCTCGATCCCGGTCATCGTATCGCCCGCCGCGTCGCCGCCGCTCGACGTGCCGCCGGTGCGGATCGTGACCGCGCTCGCCGATGCGGAATAGTCCGCCGTGTCGCTGCCCGCGCCGCCGTCGAGCGCATCCGCACCCGCCCCGCCAACGAGAAGGTCATCGCCGATGCCGCCGAACAGCGTGTCGTCGCCCGCGCCGCCGCGCACGGTGTCGTCCCCGTCGAAACCGTCCAGATAGTCGTTGCCCGATCCGCCGATCAGCGTGTCGGTGAGGCGCGATCCGACGAAGTGCTCGACGTTGACGAAGGTATCGCCGGTCGCGTCGCCGCCGCTCGCCGTGCCGAGCCCAAGGTCGATGGTCACGCCCGCGCTCGACGTGGTGTAGCTCACCGTGTCGGTGCCCGCGCCGCCGTCCATCTGGTCCGCGCCGCCGCCGCCGTTGAGCGTATCGTCGCCGGTCCCACCCAGCAGGATATCGCTGCCCGTGCCGCCCGAAAGATTATCGTCCCCTGCGCCGCCCGACAGCGTATCGTCGGAGAAAGTGCCGGTGATCGTGTCTGCGAAATCCGAACCGATAACGGATTCCACGCCGGTCAGCCGGTCGCCCGCCGCAATGTCGCCACTGCTCGACGATCCATCGAGGTTGACCGTGACGCCGCTCGCCGCCGCCGAATAATCGGCCGTGTCGAAGCCCGCTCCGCCGGTCAGCGTATCCGCACCCGCGCTCGCGATCAGCATGTCGTCGCCCGCGCCGCCATCCAGCGTTTCCGCGCCGGATCCGCCCGCCAGCGTGTCGTTATAATCCGATCCGAGCAGCCGCTCGATGCTGGTCAGCGTGTCGCCATTGGCGTCGCCCGCCGTACCGGTGTTGGTCGCGAGGCTGACGCTGACCGCCGCCGTCGCATGCTCATAGGACGCCGTGTCGAAACCGACGCCGCCGCTGATGATGTCGGCGCCCGCGCCGCCCTCGATCACGTCGTTGCCGTCGTTACCGACCAGCGTTTCATCCGCCGCGCTGCCGACCAGCGTATCGCCGAAGGCCGAGCCGAGCACGCGCTCGATATTGGTCAGCGTGTCGCCCGTCGCCGTGCCGCCCGCGCCGGTGTCGATGCCATTGGTATAGACGGTCACGGCGGCCGTCGAAGCCGAATAGTCGGCGGTGTCGAAACCCGTGCCACCGTCGAGGATATCAGAGCCTGCACCACCGACCAGCGTGTCGTTGCCATCGCCGCCCAGCAGCGTGTCGGACCCTGCCCCGCCGTCGAGGCTGTCGTCCCCCGCGCCGCCCGAGAGCGTGTCGCTGTTGGCCGAACCGATCAGAGTATCGGCAAAGCTCGACCCGATGACCTGCTCGATGGTCGCAAGGACATCGCCCGCCGCGTCGCCTGCGCTGCCGAGGCCGGTGGCGAGGTTGACGGCGACTGCGCTCCCCGAGCCGGAATAGTCCGCCGTGTCGAAGCCTTCGCCGCCCGTCAGCGTGTCTGCACCCGCGCCGCCAATCAGGATGTCATCGCCCGACTGGCCGAGCAGCGTGTCGTTCCCGCCGCTGCCGATCAGCGTATCCGCAAAGGCCGAACCCTTGAGCGTTTCGATGTTGGAGAGGACATCGCCCGCCGCGTCGCCGCCGACGCCCGACGTTCCATCGAGATAGGCGGTGACGCCGACGCTCGAAGCCGAATAGTCCGCCGTGTCAGTGCCCGTGCCGCCGTCGATCGTATCGGCACCCAGGCCACTCGCGATCGTGTCGTCGCCCGCATCGCCGTAGAGCGCATCGTCACCCGCACCGCCGCTGATGCTGTCGTTGCCCGCGCCGCCCTCGATCGTGTCTGCGGCAAGTGAGCCGGAGATGGTGTCGGCGAAAGCCGATCCGACCACCCGCTCGATCGACGTCAGCACATCGCCCAAGGCTTCGCCGCCGGAGCTGCCGACGCCATCCATCCGCACGTCGATGCCGGTTGCCGCCGCCGAATAATCCGCCGTGTCAAAGCCGGTGCCGCCGTCCAGCGCATCGCTGCCCAGCCCGCCGACCAGCGTGTCGTCGCCCGACCCGCCCGACAAGGTGTCATTGCCCGCCGCGCCGGAGATCATGTCGTCGCCCGCGCCGCCCAGAATCGTGTCGGCGTTGGCCGAACCGCTGATCACGTCGCCCTGAGCGGTGCCGATCACCTCTTCGATGCCGGAGAGGGTGTCGCCCGCCGCATAGCCGCCGCTCGATACCGTGCCGTCCATATAGACGGTGACGGACACGTTGTTGTTCGAATAATCCGCGATATCAAACCCGGCCCCGCCGATCAGGACATCCGCACCACCACTGGAGTAGAGGATATCGTCGCCCGCGCTGCCATCCATGGTATCGCCGCTCGACGATCCGTAGATGACGTCGGCAAGGCTCGATCCGACCACGGTTTCGATGGACGTCAGAATGTCGCCATCGGCGTCACCACCGACCGATGCTGTGCCGTCCATGTGGATCGTCACGCCGCTCAGCGATGTCGCATAGCTCGCAATATCGGTGCCCGCGCCGCCGTCGAGGATGTCCGATCCACCGCCGCCGATCAGCGTATCGTCGCCATCGTCGCCATAAAGCGCATCGTCGCCGCCACCGCCCTGGATCAGGTCGATGCCGAGACCACCATGGATGGTTTCCGCGCCATTGCCGCCGAACAGCCTGTCGTCATAAGCTGAACCGACCAGTTGCTCGATATTGGTCAGGATGTCGCCCGCCGCATCGCCTCGGCTGCCGGTCGTGCCGTCCATATAGACGGTGACCGCCTGAAGCGCGCCCGCATAGCTTGCCGTGTCGAATCCGGTACCGCCGTCGAACAGGTCCGCGCCCGCGCCGCCGATCAGTGTGTCGTCACCGGCGCCGCCCTGCAGCGTATCATCGCCCGCCGCGCCGGAGATCGTGTCCGCCCCCGCGCCGCCGATGATCGTGTCGTCGCCGGTCGATCCGGAGAGCGTATCGTCGAAGGTCGAACCGATCAGCCGCTCGATGGTGCTGAGCGTGTCGCCCGCCGCTTCCGCACCGGAACCCGCTGTCCCGTCGAGCGAAATCGTGACCGCCCCGGTCGCGCCGGAATAGTCCGCCGTATCCGTGCCCGCGCCGCCGACCAGCATATCCGCGCCGCCGCCGCCGATCAGCGTATCGTCGCCCGCATTGCCGTAGAGCTGCTCGTCCGCCGCGCCGCCGGTCAGGATGTCCGCCTGCGCCGAACCCAGCACGCGCTCGACGTTGGACAGCATGTCGCCGTCGGCATCGCCGCCGCTGCTCGCCAAACCGTTGAGGTTGACGATCACCGCCGCGACCGATGTGCTGTAATCCGCCGTATCGGTACCGCTGCCACCGTCGATGATGTCGGACCCCGCGCCGCCGACGAGCGTATCATTGCCGCTGCCGCCCTGCAGCGTATCGCTGCCGAAACCGCCATCAATGCTGTCGTCGCCCGCGCCGCCGACCAGAATATCGTTGCCCGTGCCGCCCGTCAGCGTATCGGCAAAGCCCGATCCGACGATGCGCTCGATGCCCGTCAGCTGATCGCCCGCCGCATCGCCACCGACGCCCGCCGCGCCACCCAGACCGATGGTCACGCCCGCACCCGATGCCGAATAATCGACTGTGTCCGTGCCAAGCCCACCGTCGAGCACGTCCGCGCCCGCCGATCCCAGGATCGTGTCATCGCCGTCACCACCAACGATCGTTTCGGCCGCCGCTCCGCCGCGCAGCGTATCGGCAAAGGCCGAACCCACCAGCCGCTCGACATTGGTAATGGTATCGCCCGCGGCGTCACCGCCGGTCTGCGCCCCGCCGTCCAGCCCCGCGTTGACGGCGCTCGCCGACGTCGCATAGCTCACCGTGTCGGTGCCGCTGCCGCCGTCGAGGCTATCCGCCCCGCCGCCACCGATCAGCGTATCATTGCCGGTTCCACCCAGAAGCGTATCGTCGCCCAGCCCACCCGAAAGCGTATCGTCGCCCGCATTGCCCTCCAGCGTATCGGCGCTGTCCGAACCGTTGAGCGTGTCGCTGGTCAGCGATCCGACCACCCGCTCAATATTGGTCAGCGTGTCACCCGCCGCGTCTCCGCCCAGCGAGATCGACCCATCGAGATTGACCGTGACGCCCGCGACCGATGCCGAATAATCGGCCGTATCGGTCCCCGCGCCACCGTCCAGATCGTCCGCGCCGCTGCTGCCCATCAAGGTGTCGTTGCCGCCACCGCCGAGCAGCGTATCCGCGCCGACCCGCCCCGACAGCGTATCGGCAAAAGCCGACCCTTCGAGGATTTCGGCGTTGCTGATGACGTCGCCCTGCGCGTCCCCGCCGACACCGGCCGTTCCACCCAGCGAAGCCGTGACGCCCGCCGAGGATGTCGCATAGCTGATCGTGTCGATACCCGTACCGCCGTCGAGCACGTCAGCGCCCGCACCACCGGTCAGGAAATCGTCGCCCGATCCGCCCGAAAGATTGTCAGCGCCCGCGCCGCCCGACAGGGTGTCGCCACCGCCGCCGCCAACCAGAATGTCGTTGCCCGTACCGCCGGTCAGGACGTCCGCGTCGCCTGAACCCACCACGCGCTCGATGCTGATATAGCTGTCGCCCTGCGCATCGCCGCCGATGCCGGTCGACCCGTCCAGCGTGACGGTGACGCCCGCATCGGACGCGCTGTAGTCGGCCGTGTCGGTGCCCGATCCGCCGTCGAGCACATCCGCGCCCGCGCCGCCGCGCAGCGTGTCGTTGCCCGTACCGCCGAGCAATGTGTCGCCGCCACCGCCGCCCGAAAGCGTGTCGGCGCCCGCGCCGCCTTCCAGCGTTTCGCCCGCCGATCCGCCCGTGATGAAATCGTCAAAACCCGATCCGATCACCCGCTCGATCCGCGTCAGCGTGTCACCCTGCGCATCGCCGCCCGATGCGCTCGACCCGTCGAGTGTGACCTGAATGGCCGCGCCCGATGCGGAATAGTCCGCCGTATCGAAACCTGCCCCGCCGTCGAGATCGTCCGCGCCTGCGCCACCGGTCAACGTATCGTCGCCCGCGCCGCCGATCAGGCTATCCGCGCCCGCGCCGCCGCTGAGCGTATCGTCGCCCAGCCCGCCTTCGAGGATTTCGTCGGCAGCGCTGCCGGTCAGGCTATCGTTGAAGTCCGATCCGATGACATGCTCGACGCCCGTGAACGTGTCACCCTGTGCATCGCTGCCCGTACCGGTGCCGGTCGTGAGGTTGATGGTGACTGCAGCGCCCGCCGCAGCGTAGGTCACCGTGTCGATGCCTGTGCCGCCGTCGATCGCATCGGCACCCGAACCGCCGATCAGCAGGTCATCGCCGCTGCCGCCGATCAGCGTGTCATTGCCCGCGCCGCCGGTCAGCGTGTCGTTCCCCGCACCGCCATCCAGCGTATCATTGCCGGTCGATCCGCCGAGCGTGTCGGCAAAGGCCGATCCCACGATCCGCTCGATCTGCGAAAGCGTGTCGCCCGATGCGTCACCGCTCGATCCAAAGCTGCCGTCGAGCGCAACGGCGACGCCCGCCGACGAAGCCGAATAGTCCGCCGTATCGATGCCGGTGCCGCCGATCAGCGTGTCACTGCCAACGCTGCCCTTGAGCACATCGTCGCCCGCGCCGCCGTCCAGCGTCTCGTTGCCGGTGCCGCCCGACAGCGTATCGCCGAAGCCCGATCCAACGATCCGCTCGATCTGCGAAAGCGTGTCGCCCGCAGCATCACCGCCGACGCCCGCCGAGCCATCAAGGCCCACGGTCACCGCGCTCGCCGATGTGGAGTAGTCCGCGGTATCGAAATCATTGCCGCCGACCAGCACGTCCGCGCCCGCGCCGCCGCGCAGCGTGTCGTTGCCGTCGCCGCCCGACAGCGTGTCCGCGCCCGTGCCGCCGATCAGCGTGTCGTCATAGGACGACCCGAGGATGCGCTCTACGTTCGTCAGCACGTCGCCCTGCGCCGTGCCGCCCGATCCGGTGCTGCCATCGAGACCAATGGTGACGGCGCTGCTGCTGTCCGCATAGCTTGCGGTGTCGATGCCCGTGCCGCCGTCGATCGCGTCCGCGCCGTCGCCGCCCAATATGGTGTCGTCACCCGCGCCGCCCGCCAGCGTGTCGTTGCCGCCGAAACCCGAGATCAGGTCATTGCCCGCACCGCCGTCGATGCTGTCGGCCGCGCCGCTGCCGTTGAGAGTATCGCCGTGAGTCGAACCGATCAGCCGCTCGATATTCAGCAGTTGGTCGCCCGCCGCATCACCGCCGCTGCCCGCCGTCCCATCGAGATAGGCGGTAACGCCTGTCCCGGATGCCGCGTAGCTTACCGTATCGGTCCCGCTCTCGCCGTCGAGCGTGTCCGCGCCCGCACTTCCGAGCAGCGTGTCGTCACCCGTGCCGCCGAGGATCGTTTCCGCGCCCGCGCCGCCGCCCAGCGTATCGGCATAGCCCGAGCCGATCAGGTTTTCGATGCTGGTCAGCGTATCGCCCAGCGCCTCGCCGCCCGTCCCGGCCGCGCCCGACAGGTCGACCGACACACCGGCACTCGCGCCCGCATAGCTCGCGCTATCGTTGCCTGTGCCGCCGTCGAGAGCATCCGCGCCCGCGCCGCCGACCAGCACATCGTCACCGCTGCCGCCGATCAGTTGATCATTGCCCGCGCCGCCGGAGATAAGGTCGTCGCCCGCCCCGCCGTCGAGGACATCGTTGGCCGTACCGCCAGTGATGGTATCGGCCTGACCCGACCCGATGATGCCTTCGATACCGGTCAGCGTATCGCCTTCCGCATCGCCGCCGGTGCTCGGGCCGCCGTCGAGGCGCACGTTGACGCCCGCCACCGATTCCGCATAGCTCGCGGTGTCGAAGCCGGTGCCACCCTGTAATACGTCGGCACCCGCGCCGCCCAGCAGCAGGTCGTCGCCCGTGCCGCCGATCAGCGTGTCGGACCCGCCATTGCCGCGCAGCGTGTCGTTGCCCGCGCCGCCGTCGAGCGTTTCGTTCTGCGCCGTGCCGATGATGCTGTCGTCGAAGGCCGAACCCACGACGCTCTCGATCGAGGTCAGCGTGTCGCCCTGCGCGTCGCCGCCCGCCGACAGCGAACCGTCGAGGTTGATCGATATCGCGCTGGCCGATGTCGCATAGTCGGCCGTGTCGAAGCCCGCGCCGCCCAAAAGGACATCCGCGCCCGCGCCGCCGCGCAGCACATCATCGCCGCTGCCGCCGTCGAGCGTATCGACACCCGCGCCACCGTCGAGGAAATCATCGCCCGCCCGGCCGCGCAGTTCATCCGCGCCCGCTGTGCCGGTGATCGAGTCCGCAAAATCCGAACCCTGCACGATTTCGATGCTGACGAAGCTGTCGCCCGCCGCGTCGCCGCCCGTGCCGCCCGTGGTCATGTTGAGCGTGACGCCCGCCGACGCCTGCGAATAATCCGCGATGTCCGTACCCGCGCCGCCGTCGAGCACGTCGGCGCCACCCGCGCCGCGCAGGATATCATCCCCCGCGCCACCGCGCAGCTGCTCGTTCGCGCCGCTGCCGTTAATGATGTCGTCGAAGGCCGAGCCCTGCACCTGTTCGATGCTGGTCAGCAGGTCGCCTTCCGCCAAGCCGCCGAAGCTCGCCGTGCCGTTGAGGTTGACCTGCACGCTCACGCCGGATGCGGAATAATCAATCGTGTCGCTGCCTGCCCCGCCGTCGATACTGTCCGCGCCGGTGCCGCCGTCGATCGTGTCATCGCCCGCGCCGCCGAGGATCGAATCGTCCCCGCCACCGCCGCGCAGCGTATCGTTGCCCGCGCCGCCCTCAAGCACATCGACCGCCGAAGACCCCGTGATCGTGTCGTCATAGGCCGAACCGACGATCCGCTCGATCGAATCGAGCGTGTCGCCCGTCGCATCGCCCAGGCTGCCGGTGCCGGTCGCCAGCGAAACGGCGATGGCCGATCCCGCGTCGGAATAATCCGCTGTGTCGAAGCCCGTCCCACCCAACAGGGTATCGGCCCCGCCGCGCCCGCCGAGCACGTCATTGCCCGCGCCACCCGTCAGCGTATCGGCCGCGCCCGTGCCGAGCAGCACGTCGTCATAGCTCGAACCGATCAGATTCTCGACATTGAGGAGCTGGTCGCCCTCCGCCGCGCCGCCGGTCGAACTCGATCCATCGACCGACACATGCACGCCCGATGTCGAGCTGGAATAGTCGACCGTATCGACGCCTGTGCCGCCGTCGAGCAGGTCCGCGCCTGCCCCGCCGTCGAGCAGGTCGTTGCCCGCGCCACCGAGCAGCGTGTCGTCGCCGCCCCCGCCGGTAATCGTGTCGTTGCCCGCGCCGCCGTCGAGCCGATCAGCCGCCGTGCCGCCACCGAGCGTATCGTCGAGGGTCGAACCGATCACGCCTTCGATGCTGATATACTGGTCACCCGCTGCGTCCCCGCCGGTTCCCGTCGACCCGTCGAGATGGACCGTGACCGCGCCCGCCGACGCGGTGTAATCCACCATGTCGAAACCGGTGCCGCCGTCGAGCACATCCGCACCCTGGCTGCCGAGCAGACGATCGTCGCCCGCGCCACCGGTAATCGTCTCCGTGCCGACACCGCCGCCCAGCACGTCCGCATAGGCGGAGCCTTCGAGCTTCTCGATGCCGATCAGCGTATCACCCAGCGCATCGCCGACCGTGCCGGTGCTGCCGTCGAGCGAGACCGCTACGCCCGCGGTCGCGTCGGCATAGCTTGCCGTATCGCTCCCGCTGCCGCCGATCAGCTGGTCCGCGCCCGCGCCGCCCATCAACAGGTCGTCGCCGCTGCCGCCTTCGAGGATGTCCACGCCCGCGCCGCCGCGGATGATGTCGTCGCCCGCGCCGCCCTTGATGTTTTCGTCGGCCGTGCTGCCGGTCAATACGTCGTCAAAGCTCGATCCGGTCAGGTTCTCGATGTTAACGAGCTGGTCGCCCGTCGCGTCACCGCCGAAGCTCGCCGTGCCGTCGAGGTTGATCGTCACCGCCGCAATCGATCCGGAATAATCGACCGTATCGATTCCCGCGCCGCCGTCGAGCACGTCCGCACCGGCACCGCCAGCGAGGAAATCATTGCCCACCCCACCGCGCAGCGTGTCGTTGCCCGCGCCGCCGGAGATATTGTCATCGCCCGCGCCGCCTTCCAGCACGTCGCTCTGCACACCGCCGGTCAGCACGTCGTTGAAGTCGGAACCGACCAGCCGTTCGATGCCGGTCAGCACGTCGCCCTGCGCATCGCCGCCGGTGCCGGTGCTGCCATCAAGGCCCGCCGAGATCGCCACGGTCGAGCTGGAATAATCGACCGTGTCGAAACCCGCGCCGCCTTCCAGAAGGTCCGCGCCCGCGCCGCCGTCGAGCGTATCGTTGCCCGCGCCGCCTACCAGATGATCCTGACCGTCACGCCCGACGAGCAAATCGTCGCCCGCACCGCCGTCAATCTCGTCATCAGTCGCTGCGCCACGCAGCACGTCCGCCCCCGACGAACCGACCAGCCGCTCGATCGACACCAACGTGTCGCCCTGCGCATCGCCGCCCGTGCCGGTGCCGGTCAGCAAGTCGACCGTGACGCCCTGCGCCGAGGCGGAATAATCCGCCGTATCGGTGCCCGCGCCGCCATCCAAAAGATCCGCGCCGCCCCGGCCCTGCAACACATCGTCGCCACCGCCGCCGATCAGATCCTCGTCCGCCGCCGCGCCGATGATGATATCCGCTGCGCCGGTACCGATCACGCGCTCGATGGAAATCAGCGTGTCGCCGGTCGCATAGCCGCCCAGCCCCACCGATCCGTCGAGCGAAACCGTCACGCCCGAAGCCGATGCGCTATAGTCGACCGTATCGCGCCCATCGCCGCCGTCGATCAGGTCGCCACCGGCACCGCCGTCGATCATGTCGTTGCCGCTGCCGCCGCTCAGAGTGTCCGCGCCCGCGCCGCCCGCGATGGTGTCGTCGCCCGCGCCGCCCGACAGCGTGTCGGCCGCATTGCCGCCCAGCAACGTGTCGTTGAACGCCGAACCGACGATCGCCTCGATGCCGCTCAGCGTATCGCCCTGCGCATCACCGCCGATGCCCGCCGACCCGTCGAGGCCAATGGTGATCGCCGCCGACGACCCGGTGTAATCCGCCGTATCGAAGCCCGATCCGCCCTGTATGTCATCCGCGCCTGCGCCGCCCTCGATCAGGTCATCGCCTTCGCCGCCCTGAAGCAGATCCGCTCCGTCCCCGCCGAGCAGATGGTCCTGCCCCGATCCGCCGACCAGCCGGTCATCGCCGCCATTGCCGGTAAGCAAATCGTCGCCGCCGCCGCCTTCGAGAAATTCGTCCGCGCCCACGCCGGTGATGACGTCGCCATATTCCGAACCCAGGATATGCTCGATATTGAGCACATGGTCGCCCGCCGCGTCGCCGCCGATGCCGACGCTGCCGTCAAGCGTCAGCGTGATGCCGTTGGCGCTCGCCGAATAATCCGCCGTGTCGGTGCCCGCGCCACCGTCGAGATTGTCTGCACCCGCCCGGCCCGCGAGCGTATCGTTGCCCGCGCCGCCGATCAGCGTGTCGGCGTTCTCGCCGCCGATCAGCTGGTCGTCAAAATCCGTGCCGATGACCTGCTCGATCCCGGTCAGCGTATCACCCTCGGCAAAGCCGCCCGATGCCCCGCCGGTCGTCAGATTGACCGCAACCGCAGCGTTCGATCCGCTGTAATCAATCGTATCCGATCCTGCGCCGCCCTCGATATCGTCCGCGCCCAGCGAGCCAACTATGGTGTCGTTGCCGCCCTGCCCGCGCAGGATGTCGTCGTGATCCGATCCGTAAAGCGTATCGGCAAAGGCCGAACCCGCAATTCCTTCGATGTCGGTGTAAGTATCACCCGCCGCGTCGCCGCCCGTATTGGCGCGACCGTCCAGACCCGCGACGATTCCCGCCGTCGAATTGCTGTAATCGGCAATATCGGTACCCGCGCCGCCGTCCAGCGCATCCGCGCCGCCCTTGCCCTGCAACACGTCATTGCCCAGACCACCGACCAGCGTATCCGCGCCTGCGCTCCCGGAAAGCCGGTCGTCGAAGCCCGATCCCACGATGCGCTCGATCCCGGCCAGCCGGTCGCCCTGCGCGTCGCCGCCCAGACCCAGCGATCCGTCATTCGCGACGATCACGCCCGATGCCGAGAGCGAATAATCCGCCGTGTCGAAGCCCGCGCCGCCGATCAGCTCGTCCGACCCCTGCCCGCCGCGCAGCGTATCGTCGCCCGCACCGCCGGAGAGACGATTGGCGCTATCATTGCCGGTCAAAATGTCGTCGAACGCCGATCCGGTCATGCCTTCGATGTCGATCAGCGTATCGCCCTGCGCGTCACCGCCACTGCCTGCGCTGCCGTCGAGCGCCACCTGAACAGCAGTGCTCGATCCCGAATAGTCGGCCACGTCGAAGCCCGTGCCGCCTTCCAATATGTCCGCGCCCGCGCCACCCGCTAGCGTGTCGTTACCTGCCCCGCCAGACAGGCGATTGCCCCCAGCGTCTCCGCGCAGCACGTCGTCATAGTTCGATCCGGACAGGTTCTCGATGCCAGCGAACGTATCGCCCTGCGCCGTTCCGCCGCTGCCCGTGCCAGCGCCCAGATCGACCGTGACGCCAATCGTGGAATCGCTGTAATCCGCCGTATCGCTGCCCGCGCCGCCGACCAGCTGATCCGCGCCCAGCCCGCCGCGCAACGTGTCGTCGCCCGCGCCGCCGTCGAGCATATTGTCGCCGCTGTCACCGATCAGCGTATCCGCATAGGCGCTGCCGATCACCTTTTCGATGCCGGACAGGCGATCGCCTTCGGCCGTATCGCCGCTCGACGCATTGCCGTCCATGCGGACCGTGACCGCGCCCTGCGCCGCCGAATAGTCCGCCGTGTCGAAGCCGTCGCCCCCCTGCAACTGGTCCGCGCCGATGCCGCCGACGAGGGTATCGTCGCCCGCGCCGCCCGCCAGAATATTGTCACCCGCGTCGCCGGTGAGGCGATCGTTGAACGCCGAACCCAGGAGCCGCTCGATCCCGGAAAGCTGGTCGCCCTGCGCGTCGCCGCCCACGCCGACACTGCCGTCCAGCGCAACGGTCACGCCCGCCGATGACGCGCTGTAATCCGCCGTGTCCGCGCCTTCGCCGCCCTGCAGGATGTCCGCGCCCGCGCCACCGGCGAGGATATCGTCCCCCGCCCGACCTTCGAGCCGGTCGTCGCCCGCGCCGCCGGTCAGCCGGTCGTCATAGGCCGATCCGATCACGCGCTCGATATTGCGCAGCGTGTCGTTTTCCGCGTCGCCGCCTTGCGAAATGCCGCCATCAAGCCGCACGTTCACACCAGCAACGGACGCGGTGTAGTCCGCCGTGTCGTACCCCGCGCCGCCATCCAGCGTGTCCGCGCCGCCCAGGCCGATCAGCGTATCGTCGCCGTCATTGCCGAGCAGGATGTCGCCCTTCGATCCGCCGATTAGCGTATCGTCGAATTTCGAGCCTTCGAGGCCCTCGATGCTGACGAACACGTCGCCGACCGGGTCTCCGCCGTCGAGCGTCGATCCGTCGATCGCCACGCGTACGCCATTCGCCGCGCCCGCATAGCTCGCGATGTCGATCCCGTCGCCGCCGTCCAGAACGTCGGCGCCCGCGCCGCCCTCCAGAATGTCGTCGCCGATCCCACCGCGTAACGTGTTGGCCCCGGCGTCACCGACGATATGATCGGCACCGGTCGATCCGACCACGGTTTCGATATTGGCGTAAGTGTCGCTTTCGGCGTCGCCGCCATGGCTGACCCGGCCGTCGAGGAACACCTCGACCCCGACGCCGCTGTCGCTGAAATCGATCGTATCATTGCCCGCGCCGCCATCGATATGGTCCGCGCCCGCGCCACCGCGAATGATGTTGTCTTTTGCGTCGCCGACCAGCGTATCATCGTGTGCGGAACCGATCAGGTTCTCGACGTTGCGGATAACGTCTCCGTCGGCGTCGCCGCCTGTTCCCACACGTCCGTCAAGATAGGCTGTAACCCCTTGCACTGACGTGGAATAGTCGGCTGTGTCAGTGCCGGTCCCGCCGTCCAGCACATCGGCGCCCGCACTCCCGGTCAGCCGGTCGTTCCCCGCCCCGCCTTCCAGCGTTTCGTCGGCCCCGCCGCCGTGCAATATGTCGTCCCGGCCCGATCCTATCACACGCTCGATGCTGGTAAGCCGATCACCCTCCGCCTGGCCACCATGCGAGACCGATCCGTCGAGAAAAATCTCTACACCCGTGGTTCCTTGGGCGTTGGCCGCAATGGCATTGCTGTAATCGACCGTGTCCGTACCCGCGCCGCCGTCAATCCGGTCCGCGCCCGCGCCGCCGTCGAAGCGGTTGTCGCCCGCGTCACCCGTCAGCGTATCGTTGTAAGCCGATCCGATCAGGCCTTCGACACGGGTATAGGTGTCGCCACGCGCGTAGCCGCCGGTGCCTGTACCGGTGCCCAGATTGGCGTTGACCGCCACGTTCGATGCCGCATAGCTGACGGTGTCGAACCCTGCCGCGCCGTCGATCTGGTCCTCGCCGGCGCCTGCGATAATCCGGTCATTCCCGTCGCCCGCGTTGACGATGTTTCCCGGCGGGTTAGAGTAAAGCACATACACCGGATCGCCGCTGACCGGATCGGTCACGACCATGTCGCTGGCGCTGTTGACGATCTTGATGCCGAAATGGGTCGACACCTCGACGCTGTTCGTGCTGGTGACGCCGTTGTTAGACGACAGCGACAGTTGCACCGGCAGGAAGAATTCGTCCTGAAATCCGCTCGACGCCGCCGCCTTGCCCTCGGCGGGCAGCGTGTAGATGAGCTGGACGTCGAAAACGAAATGCGACTGGTTCGCCGGATAGGTAATGGTCTTGCCCGTTGCCGGGTCGACCGTTGTCGTAACCTTGGCGATGTTGCCCTGATCGACATTGATCAGCCAGCCCTTGTCGGTCAGCGTGCCATTCTGCACCGCATAGCCGTCGGGCAGCGACGGGATCAGGAACGATGTCAAGGTCAGCCCCTTGGCGGGCACCATCGCCTCGACATGCAGCGTGCGCAGCGTCGCACCGGACGGTGCCTGCACGGGATTGTCCGCATAGATAATGTCGTCTGCCGCTGTACCTGTGATGGTTTCCTTGGCGGACTGCGCGGCATATTTCGCGTCCGTCGACGACGTCGGCCCGCCGGTCGAGCCCTTGACCACGGTCAGGCCGTTTTCGGTGCCGGTAGTGACGCCCTCCTTGTTGTAGAGCGTAAAGACCAGCTTGGGCACCAGCTTGCCGATACCGGCCGGCCCGATGGCGTCGTCCGGACTTGGCTCCACCGCGCGGGCGGATATGACGCCTGCCGGGGCGGAGGATGCGGGAGGCGTATTGCTGATCTTCTCGATCAGCGCCTTGGCCTCGCTGTCAGATTTGTGCTGCTGTTCCTGCTGCGCTGCGTTCTGGGCTTGGGCGGCGGCGGCATCGGTCGGCTGGATCGCTCCATGACCGTTCGTCTTCTCACCAACATCCTTGCTGTCCGTCGCCTGATCCGACGGCATCGACGACAAGGCCAGTTTCACCGGAACATTCTGTTCCTTGATCTCGCCCACCGTGCTGACGGCCTGATCCGCGGAAATTTCCTTGTCGTCGAAGACCAGCAGCGGCTTGCGGCCGGAAAAGGCGGCGAGAGCCATACCGGGGATGATGATCTTGCTGCCGTCCTGAAAGATCAGGACAACGTCAATATCGACGATTTCGACCTTGAACGGCGCGAATTTGATGCCGAGCTTTGCCTTGTCTTCCGGATCAAGGTTGATGACCTTGGCTGCGCCATAATTGGCAGCGCCCTGCGCCACCAATGCGACGTCTCCGCCTAAGACCGCGCTCGCGCCATCCGGCGCAGCATTGGCATGCTGATCCTTGATGACCGGAGCTTTATTCTTCCCTGAAAAGATGCCCTTGAATTTGGCCACCCGGAATTCCTTCTGTGCTAGCCCATCAAGTATCGCTGAACAGTCTTACCTTATGGTAAACACGGCCTTTACCCTGCGGCGAATTGCACGGATTTTGTGGGGTTCACGCGCGTCCATGACCCCAGGATGCTCAGTTCTTGCTACCCGGCGCGGGCATCACAAGCGGAGGCAGCGGTTCGCCGTTGCTCACGAGGTCGAACAGGCCGCCCAGCTTCTGGAGAACGCGGAATTCGCTCAACATCTTGGCGGTGCCGTTCGTCAGCTGGCTCTGCCGCGCCTGGAATAGCAACTGCTGGCTGTCGAGGAGATCGAAGACCGACCGTTTCCCTTCGCGGAATTGCTGGCGATACAGGTCCACCACGCGCTCGGCCGACTGAATTTCGGAGTCGATCGTAGCGATCTTGTTCCGCGCAGCTTCCAGCGCATTGAAGTCGATGCGGATATCCTGCTCTACCTCGCGGCGGCGGCGTTCGAGTTCGTAGTCCGCCTCACGCAGGCGCGCCGAAATCCGATTGCGGATAGCAATGTCCGCACCGCCGTTGAAGAAGTTGTAGGTGACGGTCACCATCGCGCGGGCGTCGCTGTTGCGATTGGTCGGTCCCTGCACGTCGTTCTTCCAGTTGCCCTGTGCCTGCAAGGCGACGCGGGGGAAGAAGGTGCCGGTTTGGCTGGCGCGCTGCCGTTCGAGCGAACGGCGATCTTCCACGGCCTGCGCCATGCGCGGGCTGTGATCGTCGATCATAGCCACCGCTGCTTCCGCGCTGGGAGGCAGCGCAGCAGCGGGCGACGGCAGATCAATCGCCGTGGCGGGAAGATGCTCGGTCAGGCGACGGTAGTCCTCGCGCGCCTGCTGCAACGAGCTCTGCCGGTCGAGCACTTCGGCTTTCACATTTTCCAGACGTGCCTTGGCGCGGCTGATATCGGCCGGGGTGATGAGGCCCAGATCGTTCTGGATCGTAACGACCTTGAGGATCTTTTCATGCGCGGCGATTTCCGCGCGGGTGAGATCGAGCAGTTTCTGCCGTTCGAGCACGCTCAAATAAGCGGCAGTGATATCGAACGAAATCGACTCAATCCGCTCGCGCGTGCTCCACTGCGCGCTGCGATAGGCGGCGCGGGCGCGCTTGATGTCGTTGATGGTCGTACCGAAATCCCAGATATTCTGGTTGAGCGTCACAACGCCCTCGCTCCGCTGCAAGGTGGTGTGATTGCTGGGTGTGCCCGACCTGTTGTAGGGGTCATTATATTCGCGACCGGTCGCGATCGTCGCGCTGACATTGGGCAAATAACCGGCCCAAGCCTCGTGCACGCCATAGCGGGCGTCGTCCTGCCGCGCGAGCGCAATCTGAATATCAGGGTTTCCCTTGAGCGAGGCAACAATGGCGTTACGCAGGCTCTCGGTCGCCCCGGCGGGCGGCTCGGCCGCGTCACGGGTCGGCGCGACCACGTCGGCCGTCGGCGCAGACTCAATCGACGGGGGAACAGGAGTCGGTGCTGGCGCTGCCACTTCATTCTGCGCCGCATCGGTCATCAGAATGATCGGAGCGGCATAGGCTGTCGGCATGTCGTCAGCATAAGGGTCGCGGAACGTGACCCGCGCTGGCGAACCGCTGCCCGCGGCGGCGACGGGCGTGCCATCGAGCGACGGTCCTGCCACATGGGCAGATCGAGCACCCAGCCCCGGCGCCACCGGAAGCGTGATGGCAATGATTGCCGCCGCACCCCGCACAGCCGTCCGCAGGGTCATTCCGCCCGTGGTGGTGTATTTGCTGGTCCGCACTTCGTTCTCCCCTTGTCGTTGCGACATGGTGCTATGCAGCCGGAGTGCGCTTTTATGGTTAAAATCCCGTAAAGCCTGTCGGTTCGCTTTACAGTTTTGCGTTAAAGCGAGGGGCGGGAGGTCGACGGAGCCGTAGTCGCCGGGTGCGGCAAAGTGGTAGGGAGATCGCCGCGTCCGCTCAGCCATTCATCGAGCAGCCGAAAATGGAGCGGCTGCGTAAACAGCGCAATCACGCTTTCGGCGCCCTCGCCGGTCACGGGATGGCCCCCAATGATACGGATCTTCGAAAGCTGCGGTCCCAAACCATCGACCGTCACCGTCGCCAGCTGATCGTCGCGGATCGATTCGACAGTGGCCAGGCGCACATGGCCCAGAGAAATTTCGTTGATCTCACAGCGCAGCCGTCGGTGATCGATCGCGATCAGTGCGCGCGCCACACAGGGGAAACTCGGGCTGAGGCCTTTTTTCGCGATTTCCTGAGGCAGCATCGGCTGGTTGAGCGTCGCGAGGCCCACCGGCTCGTGCAGGGCGATCCCTGCGCGCCCGTTGAGCGCCCAACGGACGATACCGGCGAGGCGCATGCCGGATCGCAGCACGATCTCAACCTCCTGCCCTTCGTCCAGCGCCATGCGGCATTCGAGCATGAGCCCGTTTTCCGACATATTTCGGATCCGGCAAAGCCCTCCCACCCCACGCGTGAACAACCCAGCGTTGATGAGGACCGAAATCGGCTGACGGTCGTCGGCCCGCCGATCCTCGGACATGGCCGCTTTCGCTGCGGAGGGAACACGAAACTCTGCCATCACCAGATCTCGGCGTCGGCGGCTTCAGTAACTTTGGCGTTTGCAGGTTTCCCTTCGCGCACCTGGCTCGCGCGACGGTCCGCCTCCAGAATCTGGAGCACTTCTGCCTCTTCAAGCGGTTCGTCAAAGCGTATGCCAAAACCACCCGGGCTAGTGCTCATAATGCGCCCGAACACCTCGACACCCGCAACGTCGAGGCAGACTGGCACGTCCCGCCGGTCCATCAGATAGGCGAGACGAGGCCGGAACATCGCCCCACCCGCCGAAAAGTCGATCATGCGGCCATCGAACGTCGCCATGCGGTCGATCATCATCAACGCCCCGTCAAGCTGGCAGGTATAGCGCGTAGCAGCGCGGCTGAAAGCCGGGCGGCGCTTGAAGATTTTTCCGAGTTTCATGCCTGTGCTTCCCCGTTACCCGTTGGTGCCATCGGCTTGATTGGCGCGCATGTCACGCGGAGCGACCGACGTGCCTTCATCACCTTGCTCCTGCATCAGGTTCATCCGGCGGCGCAGCACATCCATTTCGAGGCGTGCACCGTGCAAGCCCGACAGCAATTGCGCATTCTTGCCCTCGTCCTCGTCCGCGTCCCCCTCATCGAGCATCCGCAGACGTTCCATCAGCACGGACAGCCGCGCCTGGTTGACGTCGTTCTGGCTCAACATGCGGGAAAGCAGATCCTGATCCCGCTTACGTCCGGCTTGCACCGAACCGACTGTCTCGCCAAGCACATGCTTGATATCGCGCATCATCCTGCGCTGCCCGACCAACATGCGGCGCATTTCGGTGCGCAGTTGCCTGCGCTCCTTGCGTGGCGGCAGAGCGGCAGCGTCGCTATGTTCCGTTCGGCTAAACAGCCCGCCAAACCATCCGCGCGGGCGATTGGCGATGCTGGTGACGTTAACCACCGGCGGCCCCTGATCGACCAGCGATGTCTGGAGCGACACCAGCCGGTCAAGCTGCGCATGGAGCTGCGGCCCGTCAAGCGCCACGCGCTGCCCGGCACTCGCCTGCATGCTATCGAGCATTTCGCGGATCGTCGCGCGGTCGCGCTCGGCGAGCGTAAACAGTCCGTGGAACTGGCTCACCATCACGGCCTGGTTGCGCGCCAGTTCGGCGACGCAATCGGCGATCGGCTGCAGCATCGGGCCAGGGTCCGCGACCCGCTCAACCGATCGACTGAGATCCGACAATGCGTTCGTGACCTTTGTGATGGCCTGTTGGCTCTCCTGCTGCGCGAGAGCCTGATCGAGCACCGTTTCGCGCAGGTCGCGCAGATGCTTGCCACCCAGTTCCAGCGCGCGGATGACGCCGGACAGGTCGACTTCGGCCTGCTGGTGAGCGTCGCTATGCGGGTTCTCCAGCGCCGCGACGTTCGACAGCCAATGCTCGAACTCGTTGCGCAGTGTCTTCATCGCGCTGGTCATGCAGCGTTCGAGCGCACCCAGTACCATGGATGTCATGAGGCCGAACAGCGAAGAGCTGAAGCCCACGGACATACCGTTGAGCGGCCCCTTCATGCCCTCGATCAGCTTGCCGAAGCTGTCCGTGCCGCCAGCGCCCGAAATGTCCATGCCGCCGATGAGATCACCCACCGAGTGGACGGTCTTCATCAGGCCCATGAAGGCGCCGAGCAGACCGAGGAACACCATGAGGCCCGAGAAGTACATGATCGTCGATTTGCGGTCGTTGATGCGCTGGTCGACGTCGTGCAGCAATGTCTGGACCGTGGCATTGGAAATCTGGAACGAGTTCTGTTTGCTCAGTTCCTCCGCAATCATGCGGTATCCCTGGCCCAACAGCTCGGGTTCCTGGAATACGATGGCCGGATGTTTGTACGGGTCGAGCGGCCGCCGCGTCTTGGTGCCGTAATCGACCTGCAGCGCCTTGAGCGCCAGCACCTCGTTCTTGAGGTTCAGCACATGGCGGAACGCCAGCCAAGCCGCCAACCCGAAGGTCGCGAAGATGGTGAGGTTGAGGGCGGCCTTGGCCTGGATACCGGCGATCACGAAGTCATGCGCGTAAATGCCCAGTCCCATCAGGACGAGCATCATCGCCGACATCTTCATCAGCTCGGTACGGATCTTCTTTTCCATCGCGCGGGCTACTCTCGCTGGCGTCTTGCCATCAGGGTTTCAGGACGACGCGCACATTGTGCCCGTCTTTCGATGTGGGGTCGGTTACGCGCACCTGCGTCAGGATGTCCGCAGGGCTGATACCGGCCCGAATAAGGATGTTGCGCGTCATTGCCGCGCGATAGAAAGCGAGCCGCTGAGCCTCGGAAACCGAGCTTTCCTGCGGGGCGAAGGACCAGATCTCGTACTTCATGCCCGGTTGACGCCGCGACTTCAGGAAATTGGTGACCTGCTGCGAGTTTTCTTCGTTGTAGCGCACCGCAGTGGCGTCGAAATCGACGCGCATTAGCACGTCGGCGGTCTTCACCTCGACGCCCTTGCTGTCATCCGCTTCTTCCATCGCCTTGACCTTGAGCTTCAGGGTGTCGGCGGTTTCGCGTGTGCGGATGGTCAGCCGGTCGGTGCCGTTGACGATCGTTTCGGACTTGAGGATCGATCCGAGTTCCGCGATGGACGTCCCGGTTTCGGCGTCGGCAGGGGACCGGATCGGGTTGGTCTGCTGGCCTTCGGCTCCGCCCTGCCCCACACGGCCACCATCGGCCGGAGAAGCTGCGGCGTGCTTTGCTTCATACTGGACCTTGAAGCGCTCCATGGCTTTTTGCGACAGCACCATCACCGCCGCGCTCATGATGACGAGCAGGAACGTCACCACCATGATGACGGTGGTGAGCACGTCGACAAACGCCGGCCAGTGATTGACTTCGCCATCCGATGAAGCGCCAGCCACTTTGTTCTCCCTGTCGCGGAGGATGCTCCGCCTCAATACTCTGGTAAATAGGGCTTAAACCAATTCTCCTAACCAACCCCTAACGGCCCGGCGGAGCGTTGTTTTTGTTCGTGCTGCCGCCTCACGCAGCCTTTGCGGCCCCATTCTGCTGATTGCGCAGCATCGTCAGGATTTCCGTGCGCGGGCGATCGGCGACCACCTTGCCGTCATCCAGCCAAATTATGCGGTCGACCAGATCGAGCAGCGCCATGCGGTGCGTAGCCACAATGAGCGTGCAACCCTTGGTCGCCTCGCGCAGGCCGGTGATCACCGCCTGTTCGCTGTTGATGTCCATCGAGGCCGTCGGCTCGTCGAGCAGCAGGATCTTCGGGTCACGGATCAGCGCCCGCGCCAGCACCAGCGACTGCCGCTGCCCACCGGAGAGCTTGCGGCCATGCTGACCGATTTTTCGACCATAACCCTCGGCGCTGCGGCTGACGAAGCGGTCGAGGCCGGATGCCGCGATCGCGCGCTCCACCAATGCCGGGTCCGGTTCGTTCATGCCCAACAGGATATTGTCCCAGATCGACGTGTCGAACAGCGCCGCATCCTGCCCGCAATATACGATATCCTTGCGCAGATGCGCCGACGCATATTGCTCGAGCGCATGCCCGTCGAGGCTAATCGTCCCCGCGCTCGGTTCCAGTATCCCGGCGAGGATCTGGAGCAGCGTGGATTTGCCCGATCCCGACCGGCCAATCAGCGCGATCTTCTCACCCGGCGTAATCGTGATACCGACGTCGCGCAGGCTCGCCTCGCTCGCCTGTTCATAGGTGAAGTCGATATGAGCGAGCTTCATCTCCCCCTTTATGGCACTGCGCTGGATCGACGGGTCGGACACATCGCGCTCCGCCTCCATCGACAGCAGGTTGGCGAGGCCAGCAAACTGGCTAAGGCTCTGATAGCCCTTCGATACCATCGAAATGGCCGTCGACACCGGCACCATCGCGCGGCCCGTCAGCATCGTCACGGCGATCATCGCGCCGGTCGTCATGATGCCCGCCTTGATCTGGTACACGCCGATGATGATCACCATCACCGTCACCATCTGCACCAGCAGGCCGGACATCGATCCAGGCAGTTCGTTCCACTTGCGGGCGGTTTTCGTGCTCATGCCGATATGATCGGACACGATGTCCCACTGGCGCATGAAACGCCCCTCGGCCTGGTTTGCCTTGATCGTCGTCAGCCCCTCGGCGACGTCGACGACCAGATTATTGCGTGCCTGCATCAGCTTGGCAGCGCGCTTCGACGACAGCTTGGTCGCATAGCTCGCGACAGCGCCGACGAACATCATGCCGCACGCGCCCAACACCGGGCCCATAACAGTCCACCCGCCAATCATCATGATGAGCGCGAGATAGGCGAAGAAAAACGGCACATCGACAATGAACGTCACAATCATCTGCGGCACAAGCAGCGCCAGCCCCTCGACATCGCGAAGCGCCGTCATCAGTGTGCCGACATTATTGTCGCGCTTGCCGGTGCGGGCGTGAAGGAATGACGTCATCGCGCGGTGCTGCACCGCCTGGCCGACACGTACGCCGACGGCATCAATGTAGCTGCCGCGCACATGCTTGAACATGAACTCAAACGAAAGGACGATCATGACGCCAACCGACAGCGCCCAGAGCGACTCGGTAGCAAGATTGGGGACCACACGATCGTAGATCGCGCGCATATAGAGCGGGATAGCGAGTGCGCAGAGGTTGAGGAACGCAGCCGCCACCAGCAGTTGCGTCAGCCGCCGCCGTTCGCTCAGGAACGTGCCGATGAGCCACAGCCGGGGATTGCGCCGCACGAAGCTGCGCTCTTCTTCATAGCCGAGCCCGTTTTCCGGGTCGACATGGCCGCACATCAGCATTTCTTCACCCAACATGGGTGCGAGCGCGTCACGCGGAATCTGCTTTTCACCGGTCGCATCCACGACGACAAATATGTCCTGGCTCTCGATCCGGACGATCAGGACCGCGCCACCATCGAGCATCGGGGCGAGCAGCGGCACGTCTTGCATGGAAAGCTCGGAAAGACGAACCTTGTCCCAACGCGCCTCAAAACCCGCGCGCGCCATGGCGATCGGGGTAAGGCGTGGGTCGAGATCGCCGTCCGCCACCGGCAGTGCGGCCGTCAGCCGATCACGCGGAGTCGGGCGACCGCAGCGTGTGGCCAGCAATTCCAGCGCGCCAACAACGCTCAGCGGGTCGATCACGCCATGCCATTGCGGGTCTGCGGGCGCGCGTTTTCCGCGTAACCCGCCCACCAGCCGCCCCAGTAGGCTCGTGCGTGTCGCCATGTCGAAATCTGTCATATCGTCCAAAATCCTGTCGATCGATCGCAGGCATTAAACATTTTTAAGGATAATGATTGGTAAACGCGGGTCAGATTTTTGCCGGCATCGCCCGGACATTGAAGGACCAGACCCTATGCGTTTCCCGCAATTGCGCGACCGGATCATCCGCGCCTTTGGCGGCGCCAGCTTGTTTGAAGGCGTCAGCAGCCGCGAAATGGCGGCGGCCTTCGCCGGACAAGTCAAGATCGACAGTGCCCCTATCGAGGGCATTGTGCCCTGGAGCGCGCGGTTGCGCACCGACAGGCCGACGAAGATGCTCAAAGTCCTGGGACTGTTGGTCGTCACCTTCCTTGCCTGGGCGATCTTTTTCCAGATCGACAAGGTCACACGCGGCCCCGGCCGCGTTCTGCCGTCCGTGCAGAACCAGGTGGTCCAGCATCTCGAAGGCGGCATCGTCCAGCGCCTGCTCGTCACGGAGGGCGAGCGCGTGCGCAAGGGCCAGATCCTGATGAACGTCACGAACCAGTTCACCAGCGCCGATTACGAAAACGCCCGCACCGATGTGGTCGCGAAGCGGATCGCGCTGGCGCGGATGGATGCAGAGGTCGCCGGCGCGCGCTCCTTCACTGTTCCGGCCGATCTCGCCAAGGCTGCCCCGGACATCGCGGCGTCGGAGGAAGCGCTGTTCTATTCGCGCGTCAATCAGCGCGGCCAGGAATCGGGCATCATGAACGAACAGGCCAGCGCCCGCCGCGCCGAGCTTTCCTCGCTCAATGCGCGCCTCGGCAATCTGCGCTCCGAAGAAAAGCTGATGATGGTGCAGCTCGATAAGCTCGAGCGGGCCTATGAGGCCGAAGCCATTTCGGAGCGCGAAGTGCTCGACAAGCGCGCCTCCCTGCTTTCGCTGCGCACTCGCATCGCCGACGTACAGAACCAGATCCCCTCAACCCAGGCACAGCTGGGCGAAGTCTCCGCCCGGCGTGGCGAGATCTGGACGCGCTCGGTCGAGGAAACCAAGGAAAAGGCCAATCAGCTTCGCCTGGAACTCTCGAAGGCGGGCGAATCCCTCGGCGCCTACACAGACAAGCAATCGCGCGAGGAAATTCGCGCGCCGATGGATGGTATCGTCAATAAACTTTACGTCCAGACCGTCGGCGGCGTTATCCGCGGCGGCGATCCGCTGGTGGAAATCGTGCCCGTCGACAAGACGGTGATGGTCGAGGCGCGCATATCGCCCAAGGATCGCGGCAATATCTGGGCAGGCTTGCCAGCCACGATCAAGATCTCTGCCTATGACTCTGCCGTTTATGGCGGGCTGGAGGCCAAGGTGCTCGATGTTTCACCGGATGTGATTCAGGATCCAAAGGGAGAAATCTATTACCGCGTCCGTTTGCGCGCCGATGCCAGCAATTTCGGTAAGGGCAAGCCGGTGATCCCTGGCATGACAGCGGAGGTCAACATCCGCTCGGGCAAACAGTCGATCATGGATTATATTCTCGGGCCCCTCATCCGCATCCGCGACGGCGCTCTGCGGGAGTAAGCGCGCCCGAGTTGACACCGGCTCCACAAATACCGACACAGCACAGCATGAGCTTGCCTGTTGCCGCCCCTGTGCTGTTTTTCGATTCCGGCGTGGGGGGCCTCTCGATCCTCGCCCCGGCGCGCGCGTTGCTGCCTCACATGCCAGTTGTCTATGCCGCCGACCGCGCAGGCTATCCCTATGGCACGAAGACCGAGGCGGAGATCGCTGCGCGCGTGCCTGCGCTGCTCGGACGCCTGGTGGAGCGGTTCCGTCCCCGTATCGCGGTCATTGCGTGCAATACGGCATCGACCATCGCCCTGTCAGCCGTGCGCGCCGCGCTCGACATACCGGTCGTTGGCACCGTCCCCGCCATCAAGCCCGCAGCGCTTTCCTCCAAGACCCGCGTCATCGGCGTGCTGGGCACGGAAGCGACGGTACGCCAGCCTTATGTCGACCGGCTTGCGGCAGAGCATGGCGCGGATTGCATCGTCCTGCGCCACGGTTCGGCCGATCTCGTCGCACTCGCGGAGGCCAAGCTGCGCGGCCAGCCGGTGGATCCCGCCATTGCCCGGGATGCGCTTGCCGGGCTGCTCGACCAGCCTGGCGGCGATCGAATGGACACGGTCGTTCTCGCCTGCACGCATTTCCCGCTGGTGGAACAGGAGCTGCGCGCCGCCTCTCCGCGTCCGCTGAACTTCCTTCATGGCGGCGAAGGCATCGCCCGTCGCATCGCCTATCTCAATGCAGACGCGCCCTGGCCGGAAGAGCCGCAACCCGGCATTGCCGTGTTCACCCGCATGGACCCGGATGTCGCTGCGCTGAAGCCCGCGCTCAGGCAGTTTGGACTGGTGCAATCGCGATCGCTCTGACAGATCGCTGATGGGTTCCAGACAACTATGTTGGCGCAGCGCTCCCAAGATCGTCGAGCACCACGGCAATTTTTGTCCCAGATCAACGACCCGATGTAATATAAAGTCCTAAATGCGAACCGTTATCGCTGGAAATGTGGACGGATCGGCATTACAGGCGGCACATTGGAGCGATAGCGGCAGAGCAATCGGGGTCGGCGGCGTAACATGACGAATTACAAGCATATCTTCAGTCAGGCCATTGAGCGTCTGCACAGCGAAGGCCGCTATCGGGTTTTCATCGATATCTTGCGCAACAAGGGTGCATATCCCAATGCGCGCTGCTTTCACGGGCATAATGGGCCAAAGCCGATCACCGTCTGGTGCTCGAACGACTATCTGGCCATGGGCCAGCATCCCGATGTCATCGCCGCAATGGAAGAAGCGCTGCACGATGTCGGCGCGGGTTCGGGCGGCACGCGTAACATTGGTGGAAACACCCATTATCATATTAATCTGGAAGCGGAACTGGCCGATCTGCATGGCAAGGAAGCCGCATTGTTGTTTACGTCCGGCTATGTCTCCAACGAGGCTACGCTGGCGACGCTCGCGAAGTTGCTGCCGGGCTGCATCATCTTTTCCGATGAGCTCAATCACGCCAGCATGATCGCCGGCATCCGCAATTCCGGCTGCGAAAAGGTGGTGTTCCGCCATAATGACGTGGAACATCTGCGCGAGCTGCTCGAGGCGGCCGACCCCGAAGCGCCCAAGCTGATCGCGTTTGAAAGCGTCTATTCCATGGACGGGGATGTCGCACCAATCGCCGAATTTTGCGATCTGGCGGATGAGTTCAATGCACTCACCTATTTGGATGAGGTCCACGCCGTGGGGATGTACGGCCCACGCGGCGGTGGCATTTCCGATCGCGATGCCGTCGCCAACCGCCTCACCATCATTGAGGGCACACTTGGCAAGGCGTTCGGCGTGATGGGTGGCTATATCACCGCCGATCAGATGATCGTCGACGTGATCCGGAGCTACGCCCCCGGCTTCATCTTCACGACCTCGCTTTCGCCGGTTCTGGTCGCGGGGGCCCTCGCCAGCGTACGCCACCTGAAGGCATCGAGCGCAGAGCGCGAGGGACAGCAGGCCGCAGCGGCCAACCTCAAGCGCCTGATGGCTGAGGCGGGCCTCCCCGTCATGCCGTCGACCACGCATATCGTGCCGCTGATGGTCGGCGATCCCGTTCGTGCGAAGAAAATCAGCGACATCCTGCTCGCCGAATATGGCGTCTATGTGCAGCCCATCAATTACCCGACCGTCCCGCGCGGCACGGAACGGTTGCGCTTCACCCCTGGCCCGGCCCACACCGAAGAGATGATGGTGGATCTTGTGGCGGCGCTGGTGGAGATCTGGAGCCGGATGGAACTGGAACTGGCGAAGGCAGCCTGACCGTATCAACCGGCGAGTGCGGCAGGACATGTCCGCGCAATCACCAGCCCATCGTCCCAGCGCGGCTTGTAAATGGCAAAGCCGCCTTCAAGCTGCCCGCACGACAGATTACCCTTGTCCGATCTTACAGAGCCAAGGGTACGACCATAATGGTCGGTTCCGGCACGTTCGATCCGCATCGAACCTTCGATCATATTCTCCAGATTATCGGTGGAAGCGTAGGGATCGCCCGGCGCGCACTGTCGGCCAGTGGCGCAGTGACCGGGCATTTCCGGGGCATCGATGCCCAGCAGGCGGATCCGTTCGCCCGCGCAGTTGAGGGTGTCGCCGTCAATCGCCCGGCAACCCGATAGCGTCTGATCGGCGCCCTGCTCCCACGGGCGCGCTCCGGTGGACGATGGAAAGTTGCTGGCTACCCCCAGAAACAATGCGCCCACCACAATCGGCACCAGCGCAGACCAGCTTCTCGAGGAGTATGACTTCTGCCGCCTCCCACGTCGGGAAAATCGCCGTTGCCGCTTGCGCATGTTCCGCCCGCCAATGTCGTGTTGTCCTATCCCTTATAGGAAACGGGGAATAAAAAAGTTCCGTCGCAAGAACCTTACCTCGATATCAACCCTCTGATTTGCATATCGAATTGGAGCCGTGTGGCCACCAAGCTCATCGGGCAAACCCTTCCCACCCGTCCCCTCCACTCACCGCGTCAGGAACAGTTTCCAGCGGCGGATCGTTCGACGCTGCGGTTGGGGTGATGAAGAGGAACAGGACATGCGTCATTTCGGAAAAGCTATAAACGCCATCATCATATCGGGCCTGATGCTGACCACCGCGACGCCCGCGATCGCGGGCAAGGCCGACCGGGCCCGCCAGGCAATCGCCGAGGCGCGTGGCAAGATCGACGCCGCGAACAAACTCGGCACCAGCGGCAACCTGCCCCGCCTGCAGGCGGAGGCCGCCGCAGCGCTTCGTACCGCGCAGGAAGATCTCGCCCGCGGCCACAAGGAAGATGCCATCGCGCAAGCGCACCGCGCCTCTGAACTCGCCGACGTCGCCATCGGCGAAGGTCAGAAGATGACCGCCGAGGCCGAACGCGTTCGCCGCGAGGAAGCGCAGGCCGCTGCCGCAAACGCGCAAGCTGAAGCCGCCGCCGCCAACGCCCGTGCCGATTCCGCGCAGCAGGCCGCCGCCTCTGCGGCTGCCGATGCCGCCGCCGCGCGGGCTGCTCCGCCGGTCGCTCTGATGGCAGCGCCCGCGCCGACAACGACCACCGTCACGACGGAAACCGTCAAGAACGCTTCCGCCACGACGGCCAAGCCGCGCACGGTCCGCAAGGTCGTGAAGCGGTCGACCGCCCGCGCCGCGCCGCGTGCCGCCGTGGCGGAACGGACCACCACCACGGTCACCACGACACCGGCCCAATAATCATGGCATAGGCCGGGGGCAGCTCGCTCTTTTTGCGCTGCCCCCGGCCGCTTTCCCACAACCGTCACATACGCTCGTTATTGCACAGCCGCCCGGCGGGCCTATATGGACGCTTCGGCAGTTTTCCTGGCAGGAGCATGATTTGAGCAAGGTTCTGGTTATCGGCGCGGGCGGCGTCGGGTCTGTGGCGGTTCACAAGATGGCGATGAACACCGACATCTTTTCCGACATCACGCTCGCCAGCCGCACGCTCGCCAAGTGCGATGCCATAGCGGCCTCGGTCAGGGAGCGTACGGGCGTCACCATCTCTACGGCCCAGATCGACGCGGACGATGTCGCCGCGACGACAGCGCTTATCAAACAGGTCGCGCCCACGCTCGTCGTCAACCTCGCGCTGCCTTATCAGGATCTCGCCATCATGGATGCCTGCCTGGCCGCGGGCGTGCATTATATGGACACTGCCAACTACGAACCGCGCGACGAGGCCCATTTCGAATATAGCTGGCAATGGGCCTATCAGGAACGGTTCGAGAAGGCGGGCCTCATGGCCCTGCTCGGGTCCGGCTTCGACCCCGGCGTCACGAGCGTGTTCGCTACCTATCTCAAGAAACATTATCTTGATCGGATCGATACGCTCGACATCCTCGATTGCAATGGCGGTGACCACGGTCAGCATTTCGCGACCAACTTCAACCCGGAAATCAACATCCGCGAAGTGACCGCGCCCGCGCGTCACTTCGAGAATGGGGAATGGGTAACAACTCCCGCCCTCTCCACCAAGCAGGCGTTCGATTTCGAACAGGTTGGGCCGAAGAACATGTACCTCATGTATCATGAGGAGCTGGAGAGCCTCGCCAGGCATCTGCCGGAAATCAAGCGCATCCGCTTCTGGATGACCTTCGGAGACGCCTATCTGAAGCATCTGGAGGTGCTCCAGAATGTCGGCATGACGCGCATCGATCCGGTGATCTACAATGGGCAGGAGATCATCCCGCTGCAGTTCCTGAAGGCCGTGCTGCCTGAGCCGTCAACACTCGGCGCGACGACCAAGGGCAAGACCAACATCGGCGACATCGCGACCGGTATTGCCAAGGACGGCTCCGAAAAGACATTCTACATCTACAACATCTGCGATCATGAGGACGCCTTTGCCGAAACGGGCAATCAGGCGGTCAGCTACACCACCGGCGTCCCCGCGATGATCGGCGCGGCGATGATCCTGACCGGCCAGTGGTCGGGCGCGGGCGTGTTCAACATGGAGCAGATGGATCCCGATCCCTACATGGACATGCTCAACAAGCATGGTCTGCCGTGGCAGGTGAAAGAGTTGCCCGGGCCGTTGGCGTTCTGATGGCCCGCAACCGGCTGCTCTGGCTCGCACCCGCCGCTCTTGCGCTGCTCATGAGCGGATGTGCTCCTGCGCCCCAGCCCGCTACCGAAACACCGCCGTTGCAGACCACGACCGCAGCTTCTTGCACTGCGGAGGGCGGATTTCTCGACCGGCGCGGCCGCCTACAGTCGCAGCTGTGTGTCCATCCCTTTGCGGACGCAGGCAAGAGTTGCTCCGGTGACGCTGATTGCCAGGGCAAGTGTATCGCCACACCCGGCGAAACGGGTGGGCTGCCGGAAACCGGTCAACCCGCAAAGGGCCAGTGCCAGGCTGACGACGCCCTGTTCGGTTGCTATGCCGAGGTCGAAGCCGGTGTTGTCAAATACGGCATCTGCAAAGACTGACGGAACCTCATTATGGAAACAAGAGCAGGCGATCCCGGTGCATTCGCGACTTTTGACCTAAGCCGCGTTCCCTCGCCTGCTTTCGTGGTGGACGAGGCGGCGGTGCGGCGCAATCTTGCTATTCTCGCTGATGTGCGGGATCGGGCAGGAATCAAACTGCTCTCCGCGCTGAAGGCCTTTTCGATGTGGTCACTCGGCGGGGTCGTCGGCGAATATCTCGATGGCGTGTGCGCTTCCGGCCTGTACGAAGCGCGGCTGGGCAGAGAGGAATATCGGGGTGAAGTCGCAACCTATTGCGCCGGGTACAAGGCCGAAGACCTGCCCGAAATCTGCGCCCTGTCCGATCACATCATTTTCAACTCTCCCGGACAGCATGCGCGTTTCCTTCCCATCCTTGAGGAAGCGCGCCAGAACGGTGCGACATTCGACGTGGGCCTGCGGATCAACCCGATGCATGCGGAAGGCGAAGTCGCGAAGTACGACCCCTGCCAGCCGCACAGTCGCCTTGGCTTTCCGGTCGACCAGCTCCGTGCCGAGCATCTCGAGGGCGTGGATGGCCTGCATTTCCACAGCCTGTGCGAGCAGGACTTCCTGCCGCTCCAGCGCACCTGGACGGCCCTTCAGCCTTACCTTGCGCCGCACTTCACGCGCCTGAAATGGCTCAATTTTGGCGGCGGGCACCACATCACCCGTGCCGACTATCAGCGCGACGATCTCGTCGCCTTCCTTCAGGCGATCCGCGCAGAGACCGGCCTCACCGTCTACCTCGAACCGGGCGAGGCCGTCGCGCTTGATGCGGGCATATTGGTGGGAGAGATTCTTGACCTTATTGACAACGGCATGCCCGTCGCGATCACCGATATCAGCGCGACCTGCCATATGCCCGACGTGATTGAGGCGCCCTATCGTCCTGCAATGCTCCACGAGGCCGACAATGGCCCCGCCACGCGGCTGGGCGGCCCCTCCTGCCTCGCCGGGGATGTCATTGGCGATTATCGATTCGGCGGCCTTCCCGGCATCGGCCAGCGCTTCGCCTTTCTCGATCAGGGACATTATTCCATGGTGAAGACCAACACCTTTAACGGCGTGCCCCTCCCCTCCATCTGGCTCTGGAATAGCAAAACCAACGACTTACGGCAGATCCGTGGGTTTGATTACGCCGATTTCAAGTCCCGTCTCTCCTGAGTACCGCTTCATACAATTTATTAAGTCCAACGCTTTACAGACCCCCCTCCACGCCATATATCCACGTTCCGCTGCCCCATGGGACTTCCACCGCAAGGCAGCTTTCTTTGGCTGAACGACACTGGAGGTCCCTTGAGTTGTACGAGCATCATAGCGCGCTGGGGGTAGCAACCGCCCTCAAACCGGCAGCACCGGTAACGCTTATTCGTCCGCAGGCCGCAGCCCGCGCCGCCCGGTTCTTCGTTGAGAAGTTTCCGGGGCGCTCGCTGTATGCCGTAAAGGCGAACCCCTCTCCCGACCTGCTCCGCATTTTGTGGCAGGAAGGCGTGACGCATTATGACGTTGCGTCGATCGTTGAGGTACGACTCGTCGCGGAAACGCTTCCCTATGCGAAGCTCTGCTTCATGCACCCGGTGAAGGCCGAGGAAGCGATCGCAGAGGCCTATCACGTGCATGGGGTACGCACCTTCTCGCTCGATACGATGGACGAGCTGGAGAAGATCATGCGCGCCACGGGCGATGCGACCGATCTGGAACTGTGCGTGCGCATCCGCGTCTCGTCGGACCTGGCCAAGCTCAGCCTCGCCGCGAAATTCGGTGCGGAACCGGACGAAGTGCGCGAACTGCTGATGGCAACCCGCCAGGCGGCCGATGCGCTCGGCATCTGTTTCCACGTCGGCAGCCAGGCAATGAGCCCGCACGCCTATACGCAGGCGATCGAGCGCGTCCGCGCCGCGATCGTCGAGGCGGCGGTGACGGTCGACATCATCGATGTCGGCGGTGGCTTTCCGTCGATTTATCCCGACATGGAGCCGCCCGCGCTGGAGCTCTATTTCGACGCGATCCATCGCGGGTTCGAAAGCCTGCCGGTCAGCTATTCGTCGGAACTATGGTGCGAGCCGGGCCGCGCGCTGTGCGCCGAATACAGCTCGCTGATCGTCCGCGTCGAACGCCGGCGGGGCGACGAGCTGTACATCAACGACGGTGCCTATGGCGCTCTGTTCGATGCCGCGCATGTCGGCTGGCGCTTCCCGGTCGAGTTGCTCCGCGCGGAAGTCAGCACGGCCGAAAATCATGCGTTCAGCTTTTATGGCCCGACCTGCGACGACATGGACCATATGGTTGGCCCCTTCATGCTCCCGGCGGATGTGAAGGCGGGCGATTATATCGAGATCGGCATGCTCGGCGCCTATGGCTGCGCCATGCGGACCGGTTTTAACGGCTTCTCGTCGGAAACGCTGGTGGCGGTGGACAACGAACCCATGGCCAGCATGTATGATGACGGGGTCGAAGAACCCCGCCGCGTCGCCGAAAAGCGCGGCAACGTAGTGAAGCTGGGTCAGTAACCCCTTCGATCCACACCCATCATCCTATCATCAGATCCCCGCCCTCGCCCGGCGGGGATTTTTTCGTGATGCTGCACCTATCCCGTCCGCCTTCCCGTTTGATTGACAACCAACCGGCACCGCCGCATCCTCCCCTCCCAATCATAAGGAGGGGGACAACATGTCGCTCAATCTATCCGCTAATCTGCTCGTACCAGCCATTGCTTTGGTGCTGTGGTCGCTGACGATGCTCATCTGGATGGTGGTCGTCCGCTTTCCCGCCATGAAGGCCGCGAACATCAATCTCGCCAAGGCGATCGGCGGTCGCGGACAAGACCTCGAAAAGCTGTTACCGCCCGCCGCCAACTGGCCCGCGCACAACTACGCGCACCTGATGGAACAGCCGACAATCTTCTACCCCACCATTCTCGTCCTCGCGGTGTTGGGACAAGGCAGCACGCTCAACCTGGTGCTGGCCTGGGCCTACGTCGCGATCCGCATCGTGCACAGTGTCTGGCAGGTGAAAGTCAACGCTGTACCCGTCCGCGCACGGCTGTTCCTAGTCTCGTCACTGGTGCTGGTCGTCCTCGCGGTCAACGCCCTGCGGGCTGCCATCGCGGCGGCGTAGTTCTTCCTACTGAAGCGTCGCTTCGCCGTCATTGTCGGTCAGACCGTAAAACTGCATCAGCTGGATGGTCTGTTCGGCCCTGTCCGCGAGCGTCAGCGCCTCCAGCAGCGCCTGCTTGGATGCAATGTCGAAGGGAGCGACCTGCGCAATGCCGTTGACCAGCGATGCGTCGTCGAGCCGCGACACCGCCGTCCAGTCGACCACATAGCCTAGCCGCTCGGCAAAGCGCCGCGCCTCTCGCTCCAGCGAGGCGCGCACGACCGACGCCAGCGGATCCCCCGCCGCCGCATCAGCGCCCTCCAGGTCGCCCTCAATCTGCCGGAACGGCGTGGTGACATCAAGCTCGCGCAAAACGCGGAACCGCGCCACGCCGCTCAGGATGATATTGTAACGTCCGTCGGGCAGAGCCTCGAACTCGCTGATCCTGCCCAGACAGCCGACCGAATAGAGCTGACCCTTGTCGTCACGCGGCTGCACCATGCCGATCAGCCGATCCCGCGCCAGCGCATCGCTCACCAGCGCACGGTAACGCGGCTCGAAAATATGCAGCGGCAACTGCATGTCAGGGAACAGCAGCGCCCCACCGAGCGGAAAAATCGAGATGCGCTGCCCTGTCACGGTCGTCGCGGTCACCCGAACAGGATCGCCGAGAGGCGACGGCGCTGGGCCGACACCCACGGATCTTCCAGTCCCACCGCCTCAAACAGCTTCAGCAGCTGCGTACGCGCCGCATTGTCGTTCCAGTCCCGCTCACGCGCGATGATTTCCAGCAATGCGTCCGCAGCCGCCTGACGGTCGCCATTGGCCATAAATCCATTGGCCAGTTCGAACCGGGCGGCGTGATCGTCGGGATTGGCCGCCACGCGCGCCTGGACCGCCGACAAGTCCGCAACGGGCTTCGCATCGCGCGCCAGCGACAGCGCCGCCCGAGCGCGCTCCAGCAGCGCGTCATGGCCCGCCCCCTCCGGCACGGCATCCAGCACCGCCTGTGCCTCATCGAGCTGCCCCAGCGCCACGAATGCGCGCGCCTGCCCTGCCCGCACCTCAACGTTGTCCGGTGCCATCTCGGCAATCTGCGCATAGACGGACAGAGCCCGCTCCGCGTCGCCACCCTCCAGTATCTCTTCGGCCATGGCAATCAGCGGCGCGATCTCCGCAGCCTGCATCTTCTCTTCCGATTCGATGGGCAATTGCGCGAGGATCTGGTCAAGCATCTGCTTCAACTGGCTCGCCGTGCGTGCCTGGCTGAGATCGGCAACCGGCTGGCCCTGAAACACGGCATATACGGTCGGGATAGACTGCACGCGAAACTGCGACGCAATAAACCGGTTTTCGTCGACGTTCACCTTGACGAGCTTGACGCCCTTCGGCTCATATTCGGCCGCAACCTGCTCCAGCACGGGAGCAAGCTGCTTGCACGGGCCGCACCATTCGGCCCAAAAATCGACGATCACCAGCGCATTGCGGGACGGGTCCACTACATCCTGCCGAAAATCCTCCACCGCCTTGCGATCGGCTTCACTCAGGCCCAGGGTTGCCAAGGTCTTTCTCCCAATTCTGATGCCGCGCAGAATAGTCGATAGGCGCGGCGAGGCATAGACTGTCCTTACGCAATGTGGGGCGAAAGCGTGCGGAAGCAAGACGGGCGCGATTAAGTTTGCGAAGGCTCACGAAAGGGCTTGTCGATCTCGCCAACCGATGCTAGTTGCGCGCCTCACCCGCCGATAAGGGAGCAAAAAGCCCCGTAACCGGCCGCCAGAGCGGGCGTAGCTCAGGGGTAGAGCACAACCTTGCCAAGGTTGGGGTCGAGGGTTCGAATCCCTTCGCCCGCTCCAAGTTTTTCAAGGGTTTAGGTCTTCTGGCGAACCCTATGGAAGACGCCTCTACTACATCTTCACTTCATAGGGTCTTATTTGGTTTCTCCGCCGTACAGCCGGATCGACGGCCATAATGGACCGATTTACTGCCAATGCTGTCCTGGCCTGGTGAAAAAATTACGAGATCTATGGGCGCTCCAACCGGGTCGCCGCGGCCGAGCCAGGCACTGCTGAACCCATCCCCTAACATGCGCCTATAGGCATCGACGCAACCATCGATCCTTCTTCAGGTTCGATGAACTCCCCTGCGGGTCATATCCACCCAAAGGAAATACAGGCTCTATCTTTGACGATGGATGAGTGTCACTTCAATCCAGCGGCTCCACCTTTATAACCGATGCACCGTGATTACTGCCCACCCAAAACACCGGGCGGGGGCCATGGTTGTCCACAAATACACGCCGGACGTTTGTTGTGAGCGGTAACTGATATTCGGTGAACGAACCTGTCTTGGGATCCAGTCTAATCACGCGATCCGCCTGATACCCGGCCGTCCAGGCATATCCGTTTTTATCGAGCGCAACATCATAGGGATTGGTGAAGGGCCGGGGCATTTTCCATTCCGACATCTTGCCGGTCCTGGTGTCGAGCATAGCGATGCGATCGGCGTTGAATTGCGCAAACCACAGCCGGTCCTGACTGTCCATCGAGCCGCGACGCGGCATCGAAAACGGAAGCTTGGTGGGGTATTCCGTAATATTGCCGGTTTTGGCATCGATCCGAAACACACTGCGCCCAAAGAAATCAAGGATGTAACAGTTGTTTTTCGAGTCCGATATCAGGCCATACACAAGATGCGATGCGCCATTTGACTTAACCGAGGGAACGCCTGTGCCCGCCACCGGGGGCCCGGAGCTTTCTCCCGCTCCTGGCATGAATTTGAACGCCGCGAGTTCATCTGGTCGCGCCTGGGTATTTTTGAACGGGTAGAAAGTTTCCCATCGTTCCGTTTTAAGGTCGAGACGCGCCACCGTATTACCGCCCGTCATCGTCCAAATCTTGCCATCAACAGCATGGTTCAGCGTGGAAAATTGGGACAATTGTGTGGATGGCGTATGCAGATTCTTGGGCAAGGCAAAGATCTTGAACTTCTCCGTCTTGGGATTGAACATCCCGATTGCGGCCTGATGATGCATAGCGACCCAGATCGTCCCCTCCGAGTCCGCCTCTACTCCCAAATTGCCCTTGGGCTGTTCCGGATGAACAACCGGAATAGGATATTCTTTCACAGCGCCGGTCTTGGGATCCAGCCTGCCGAGGAACTGCCTTCCAAAGTCGGCGTACCACGCAATACCGTCGGGATCGGTGACCACATCATGGGGCTGAGACATGGGCCGGGGCAGATCATATTGGGTGATGATGACGCGGGTGCCGGCTCCCTTGATGCGCGGTAAGGTCTTGAGCGGAAATGACCATTTGCCGTCTTTGCTGCTGCTCAGGTTGATGCTGCTTACATATTTGGCGATTTCCGCAACGCGCGCGGGATCGACAGGGCGAGGTTTTACCAGCGGCTGTGGGTCTCCCGGCTGGCTCTGATGGGTGTAGCTACCCAGCATGCGTGTAATGAGCGGCTCGAACTCCGCCTGGGAATGCATCGACATGAGCGGCAAATCGAGTGAGTGGCAAACCGAGCAATTCAACAGCAGGGATTTCTGTTCCTGCGTCCCCGGCACGCTGATCAGCCAGTCGGCGGCGGACATGCGGGCAGAAGGGTCCGCCATTCGTGTCGGGTTGAGATCGACCTTGACGGACTTGCCACTGACGATCTCCGTCCCGGAAGCGGAGGGCAGATCATAACCGCCCGCGCGGATCGTCAACGTATAGTGTCCGGGGGAAAGTCGATCAGCCGGGAAAGAATATACGCCCTTGTCGTTACTAACAACGGATACGGCTATTGTGGATCCGTCCTTCTTGGCGCTGACCACCACGCCTTCCATAACGCCTTCATCCGCCGACCGAACGGTGCCTTCGAGCGCTGCCGCCGTATCGGGGCCGCCTGGCTGCCCGCATGCGTTTAGCAGAATGAGTGAGGCTAAGCCTACGGAACGAAGAAGCACTGCGCGCTGAAACATATCTATCTCCACCGTTTATTTCGCGTAGATGGCGCCTGACCGAACCACTCGGCGCACTGCGTGGAAAAGTCTCAAAAATCGTAAGATCCGAATGCCCCGGAAACGCCTTGAGCTGGCCCTGCATCAGACATGGTGCAGCTCCTTTGCGAGAAAATTCAGTTCCCGGCAGCCTGCCTTCGTCACGACGACAGTGCCGCCCACATTCACCCTCTGCCGACCGATCACGCAATTGGGCTGAAGAGCAAACACCATTCCCTCGCCGACCTCCAATTGAGGCCGGACACTCGGGTTTCGCGCGATTCCCGGATATTCAGCCAGGTCATCAATTCTGACCGCCGGTCCATATTCGCCGATCGCGACGTTAGGCAGCGTGTGCACATTTGGGGTCAGGTTCCAGCCCCCCGCATCCTGCTGCGGACGATTGATCGCTTCCACAACGTCACCGAACTTCACACCGGGCCGGAGCAGCGTAAGCCCGGCCTCGTACGACTGGATTGCAACGGCCGCCGCTTTCAGCGTGTCGGGCCGAACATCGCCCACCGCTATGGTCAGCTGCTGCTGTGTTTCGTAGTGACCATAAGACGGAAACAATTCGAGCATGACCATGTCGCCGCTCTCAATCGTGCGGGGTGGTCCCGGCCGATATTGATGGCGTGGAGGCCCCCATCCGATCGAATCCTTGCCGGATACGATGATGTTCCACCAGTTGTGAGCCCCGTGCGCCATACATGCGGCCACAACTGCCGCATAAATATCGGCCTCGGTAGCTCCGGGGCGTACCACGTCGATCGCGGCAGCACACATATCCTCGCCAGCACGCGCGGAATGCTCAACGAATTGAAGCTCCTCATCGCTCATAGAGAGCATGATTTTGAGGAACGGCTCCCAGACGGGAACGAATGTCGTATCCGGCAACTCAGCTTGCAAACCGGCATATATGCCGTAGGGCACCCAGCCCACCGGGTAGAATGGACCCGATGGCTCCAGTCCAAAAACCCCGATCTTCGCGCCCGCCAGACCAAGTTCCCTTATTGTTTCAGCCAGCCGGGCCGAATGTAGACCCAATCTGAACTGGTCGGGGTTTAGCCAGCTTTCCTCTCCGCGCCGCACCGCTTCCATATGGTCCGTGACAGAGTTTGGCCCCCAAACATGGGAGATCGGATTGCCATCAAGAGGAAAAATCACGGTCGCACCAGCGCGCTCGCCGGTCAGATAGACGTCAGGAGAAAACTGCGGAGTGCCGCTCGCATCCCGCTCTCCAAAAGCAATCAACCCATCGATATTCTGCTGAAGCATGAAAGCGCGCGTTGCCGCCCACCTCCTGTCTCGCTCCACAGAAGACAGGCGGGGGAAAGATGGCGTTTGCGCTCGTGTCATATCAATTCCTGCTCGACGGCATCATGGCGCGACAGTGGTACGTATCACGATCCCGATATAGCATCCGAGTCCAGTTGATGAGGCGGAGCAGCTTTCACGCCGCCCCGCCCATCGCCCAGGGAGGCCTTACGTGGTTATTCCCCCCACGAAGCCGTGAAACGCACGCCGAACGTCCGAGGCAACTCAGACTTGCCCGTCCCTCTCAACGCGGGATTGGGGTTGGGCGTAAGCGTCCCGAAAACACCGGTATTCGCCACATTGTTGACATACGCCTGAATGCTCCAGGCCTTGCTCGCCGGGGTATAGGTTAAAGACGCATCTCCTTTGAAAAAGGGACGCTGAAATGTGCCGAAGGTGTTGGTGTAATCACCCCAATAGCCACTGTTATAATTGCCTGAAACCTCTGCGAGAAGGACGCCACTGTCGCCAATATCGAAGCCCTGCTGGATGCCGCCCTGGATATTGATCTTCGGCGCATTCGCCATCCTGTTGCCAGAATAATTATAGCCCGGCCCGCGGAACTCCTTGTGGATCGCGCTCTCCGCGACGACCCCGGCATTGATCGAGGTATGCTCATTCAGATGCAGACGGACGGTGAGATCGGTGCCGTAAATCCGGGACTTCCGGGCGTTGAACACCGTGGATGTGCCAGTCGACGAATTGAAGCTGAACGCCTGAAACGCAGTGTAGTCGTAATAAAAGAACTCGTTGTTGATTTCCAACCGGTTGTCGAACAATCGGGATTTAAACCCGCCGGTATAGGACATGAGTTTCGATTGCCTGATCTTGACCGTCGGGGTTCCACTGTTCGAGTCATAGCCAAAAGGAATGTAGCCCGTCTGAACAGCAGCGTAGAGCATAATCCTCGAGGTCAGATCATAATCCAGTCCAACCTTCCAGTCAGGCCGGGTCTGCTTCTCGTGAAAGGCGAACGCACCCTTACCGCCCAGGCCCGTTGCCGATATCTTGTCCACGGAAATCCGGCCGCCCGCTGTAAATCGCAGCTGGTCAGTCAGAGAATAGATCCCCTGTGCGAATGCACTGTAGCTCACATTCACCTGAGACGTTCTGTTTGCCGGGAAAGTTAGGTAGCCCCCAGGCGTGGCAGCTTCAAAATCAACCAGGTAATTTGTTTTGTTGCGCAGCCAGAACAGACCGGCGCTGAGTTTCAGATTGCCAATATCCTGGTTGTAACGAAGCTCCTGCGAGAGTTGCTTTTCCCGATCATGCACCAGGAGCAAGTTGTAACCGGCAATATAGAAATTATACTTGCTGTTCACCCGAACATAGCCCGGAATATAGGTGATCGTGCCATCGCCCACGCGCAAATCGATGTTTGCGCCCACCACATATGTCCGGTAATCCTGATAGGTATCCCTGTCGGTAATCGTGAGCCCGGTCGGTCCCACTGCCGGAACAGCCCAGGGATCCGACTGAATGGGACGGAGATAGACCGTAGCAACCGATCCCGGATCTCCGGTGGTCCGAGATCCGCTCGCGAAAAACAAGGCCGTCAGGTCTTCAGTCGGACGCGCGAGAAGAGAGACACGTCCCTGAATTCTCTTCAGATCGTCAAGACCACGATCCTGATAAGCGCCATGTTCATTGTAGCTGCCCGCCAGTCGCAACGCGATCTTGTCGGATGCCTTGAAATTTTGGTCGGCATTGAACTGGATCGTGCTGTAATCGCCAAAACCCACCAGCGCCTTTCCGGAATTGTCATCCGAGGGCTTGGCCGTGAGCACGTTGACCGCGCCACCCGCCGCAGACCCGCCGTAGAGCGTGCCCTGGGGTCCTGCAATTGACTGGACGCTGCTTAGATCGAACAGGACACCAGACGTGCCGTATCGAGGGATGATGATCCCGTTATAGGTGAACGCGGCCGCCGGAGAAACGCTCGGGAAATCCACCCGACTTCCGACGCCACGAATAAACAGCTGCGATACGGCGCCCTGCTCCTTGAGCGAAGCATTCGGCAGCACCTTCGTCAATTCCAGCGGCCCGGTAATCCCACGGCTTTGCAGCGCGTCGCCGCTAATCGCAAGAATTGTGGCGGGAGCCTTCTGAAGGTTTTCCTCCCGCTTGCGCGCAGTCACGATGATTTCTTCAAGACCGACACCGCGATTCGCGTCGCCCGTGGACGCACTATCGGCGCCCGACGAAGCTGCATTGGGTTCTGTCTGCGCCGAGGCTGTGCCTGAGATCGCCAAAGCAAAGATGCAAGCCGTGGCGCTAAGATAACTTTTCATAGTGTCGTCTCCCCTCCACCGGTCATTCGATTGCCGGGTTGTCGCGATTGTATTCGCAATAATCACATTTGCAAGTGTTGTTGATAATATATTTTTCGATGGCTGTCTGGCGTTCTCGTGAGCGGCCGTACGTGGGCGACCGTAACATCAGGTTTCTCAGACAAACAGCCCGGGGCGCCGATGCGGCCGCGTTCAACACATAGGAGCTCCAGCCACCGATCTGTCAGTCAGAAAGTTACCATTGCAATTCTTGCATATGCAATATAAGTGATGCGCCCTGCCGAGAACAGTTGAGGAGAGCGATAAATGGATGGCAAAATTGCGTTGGAAGAGCATTTCGCAATTCCGGAGACCTTGCAGGATTCGGCAGGCTTCGTTCCCGGGGACTATTGGACCGAGCTTTCCGCCCGATTGCTCGACATTCAAGAGCGCAGGCTGCGTGAAATGGACGAGAATGGCATCGAAATGATGCTTCTCTCCTTGAATGCTCCGGCCGTACAGGCCGTCCGCCATACCGGGAAAGCCGTCGAGCTGGCGATCCGCGCCAATGATTATCTTGCGGAGGAGGTCGCAAAGCGTCCCGATCGATTCCAGGGCTTTGCCGCCCTCCCCATGCAGGATCCCGAAGCGGCTGCGCGCGAACTCGAACGGTGCGTGCGCGAGCTCGGATTCCGCGGCGCGCTCGTAAACGGCTTTTCCGAATCGGACGAGGCCGAGATGCTCTATTATGATCTTCCTATGTACCGGCCCTTCTGGGCTACGGTGGAACAGCTCGACGTTCCTTTTTATCTGCATCCGCGCAATCCGTTGCCGCAGCACGCGCAGATTTATGCGGGTCATCCCTGGCTACTCGGGCCGACCTGGGCGTTCGGACAGGAGACCGCAGTCCATGCTCTCCGGCTCATGGGTTCTGGCTTGTTCGACGAACACCCGGGTCTGACGATCGTGCTCGGTCATATGGGCGAAGGCTTGCCGATCTCCATGTGGCGGGTCGACAACCGCAATGCATGGGTAACAACGCCCAAGCTACACGCCGCGAAACGCCCCATCGGCGATTATTTTCACGAAAATTTCTATATCACCACGTCCGGCAACTTCCGAACGCAGTCCTTGATCGACGCCATGCTCGAAATCGGATCAGACCGGATCCTGTTCAGTGCCGATTGGCCGTTCGAGAATGTTGATCATGCCGCTCGCTGGTTCGACGACGCCAGCATCAGCGAGAGCGATCGCCACAAGATCGGCCGATCGAATGCCGACCGGCTGTTCAAGCTGAACCTGTCGACGACTGAACTTCACTGAAGCAGTGATTCTTGTTCCGACTCAAGGACATCAAGCAGATCATGAATTTCGTTCAGCAGAAATCTCAACTTCTCGATGTCCGCTGTCGCAAGATTCCGGACGGCGACCTCTTCATAATGCATCGCTTCTTTGATCAAAAGATCGGCGATTCTTATCCCCTCCTTCGTGAGGTTGATCGAGACGGTCCGCTCATTGTTGGGAAGCCGTTCGCGCGTCACCAACCCGTTGGTGACCAAAGTCCCGATCATGCGCGACATGGTGGACAGCTCAACCACGGTCGTCTCGGCCAGGTCGCTGAGCTTCTGCCCCGGCTGTTCCCGAAGCGAAGCCAGAACGCGGTACATCGGCAGTGTCAGGTTGAACTGTTCGATGCGTCGCGAGAAGAGCGCTCCCATTCTGACGCCGGCGCGGTTGAGCAGGTACGGAATGGATTTGGTGAGTTCGTACACGATGGAGAGCCCCTTGGTTATATGCGCGGCGCGTCATTGGACACAACTATCCCAATTGCAATAGTTTTCGCCCAGTGTCGAGAAGGATTGCAGAAGGGCGTGGGAGACCGTCGATGATGCGGCACTTCTCCTACAGCCCCGCTCCCGCCCGAGTCGTGTTCGGAAGCGGCACTCGTCACGATCTGGCGAAAGAAGTGGAGAGCTTGGGCAAGCACCGCCTGCTTCTGTTGTCGACCGCAGAACAGAGCGCGCAGGCACAAGAGATCGCGTCCGTCCTGGGCAGCCGCGTTGTGGGTCATTTCCCGGAAGCGGCCATGCACACGCCGGTCGATGTAACCGAGAAGGCCATGTCCTTGGTGAATGCGCTGACCGTCGACGGAATTCTGTCGGTCGGCGGAGGCTCAACGATCGGGCTGGGCAAGGCTATCGCGATCCGCACCGATCTGGATCAGATCGTCCTGCCCACGACATACGCCGGCTCGGAAATGACTCCGATCCTGGGAGAGACCAACGAGGGCCTCAAAACCACGCGGTCGGATCAGCGCATCCGGCCCGAAGTTGTCATCTATGACGTTGATCTGACCCTTGACCTGCCCGTTGCGATGTCGATCTCGAGCGGCCTCAACGCCATCGCTCATGCCGTGGAGGCGCTTTATGCCCACGACGGTAATCCCATCATCTCCCTCATGGCGGTCGAAGGCATTCGGGCCCTGGCGCACGGTCTCCCCGGCGTGGTTCGTGATCAGAGAGACGAAGAGTCGCGTTCCTCCGCGCTCTACGGCGCATGGCTGTGCGGGATGTGTCTGGGGAGCGTCGCGATGGGCCTGCACCATAAGCTTTGCCATACCCTGGGCGGCACGTTCAATCTGCCCCATGCGGAGACGCACGCTGTTCTGCTTCCCCATGCGCTCGCCTATAATCAGTCACGGTTGGGTGACACGCTTGACGGCCTGAAGGGCGCGTTCGGACCGGACGTCGCGCTCGGTCTGCACACATTCTCGAAAAGTCTGGGCGCCCCAACCACGCTCCGCGAGCTCGGCATGCCGCAGTCGGGCATCGACCAGGCAGCGAAGCTCGCGCTGGCAAAGCCCTACCCCAATCCACGACCCTTGGAAGAAGGAGCGATCCGCGCACTGATCGGACGCGCCTGGGCGGGAGAGCCGCCTTTAACGGAGGAATGATATGCAAGATAGCCTTAGCCCTTACGCGGGAAGCGATGATGGCCTGTTCGACGTCGAGCATTCAGCCGATGTCGTGAATGCACGCATCGACGATCGGGTGTCACCCCGTCTTGCCGAAGTGATGCGAATTGTCACGCGCCACGCTCATGCGGCGGTGAAAGAGGCTGCCCTGACATCCGACGAGTGGATGACGGCAATTCAGTTCCTTACCGAAACCGGTCACATGTCGACAGCGTGGCGTCAGGAGTTCATCCTGCTCTCGGATGTCCTAGGCATTTCCATGCTGGTAGACGGTCTGAACCATCAGCGGCCCATTGGCGCTTCCGAGAATACCGTGCTGGGACCGTTCCATATAGCAGACGCCCCCCGTCTCCAGCACGGGGACACCATCAGCCTTGATGCGAAGGGCGAGCCGACTTTGGTCCTCGGCAAAGTCACCGATACTGCGGGACGTCCGGTTGTAGGCGCCAGTCTCGACGTTTGGCAGGCCAATGACGACGGCTTCTACGATGTGCAGCAGCCTGACGTTCAGCCGAAATGGAATCTACGTGGCATTTTCGAGACCGATAATGATGGGCAGTACTGGTTCAAGTCGGTCAAGCCGCGATATTATCCGATCCCCGATGACGGTCCGGTCGGGAAAATGCTGGCCAAGCTGGGTCGTCACCCCAATCGTCCGGCGCACCTCCACTTTATAGTCGACGCTCCGGGCTATGAGACCGTTGTCACTCATATCTTCACTCCGGATTGCCCCTATCTCCGCGAGGATGCCGTGTTCGGAGTTAAGCGAAGCCTTATCGCGGACTTTCAACACATTGAGGACGCCGCCGAACAGGAACGTTACGGATTCACCGGGCCTTTCTGGAAAGTCGAGTGCGACTTCGTCCTCGTAGCGTCAGGCAACCCTAGCGAATGTTAGTGGACCGTGCGCCCGGGGTATCCCGCGCCCCGCCGACTTCGCGGAAAACACACTACCAGATTAAAGTGTTGCGTTGACAATACTACCGTACGCAAATATTCTGTTAGTCAATCATCGACGGCCGATCAGAGCCGCGAAAAACGAGAGGCGCGCCGCAGCGTGCCGGGGGAGAAACTGTGAACGCATATGATCTAGCAATTATCGGCTACGGGCCGACCGGAATGATGCTGGCTGCCCTGATGGGTCGACTGGGCCATCGCGTGGTCGTGCTCGAGCGCTATGCAGGGTTATACAATTTCCCGCGCGCAGCATGTTTCGACGACGAGATCATGCGCATGTTCCAGAAGCTCGGCGTGGCCGGCGATGTTGCTGAAGGCGCCGTGGTCCAGCGCGGATATGACTGGATCAATGCCGATGGGGAGGTGCTGGTCCAGATCGACTACCCGAATCCCGCGCTCAACGGATGGGCGGCGCTTTACATGATGTTTCAGCCGCATATCGAAGACGTTCTTGATAGCCTGGACAAAACGCTGCCGACCGTGGAAGTCAGACAGGGCGTGGCCGTCAACGGACTCGAGCAAGACGCTGATGGCGTCACCATCGAGACGGACCAGCAGGGTCAAAAAGGCAGCGTTCGGGCGCGGTATGTGGTGGGCGCAGATGGAGGCAACGGATTTACGCAACGCGCATTCCGGCGGCGGGTTGCCGACTACGGGTTTGAAGAGAACTGGCTCGTCTGCGATTTCGAGATGCTTCGCCCCGTCCCCGGCCTTCCCACCTTTCAACAGGTCTGCGATCCGGCACAGCCCATTTCGATCGTCACGATCGGCCCGCGGCACCACCGGTTCTCCTTCATGCTCAACCGCGACGAGAGCCCGGAAGAAGCCACACAACCCGAGCGCGTGTGGCAACGCGTCTCAGGATATATCACCCCGGATGATGCGACGTTGATCCGCGCCGTGAATTACGTCTTTCGGTCTCGGATCGGCGACACATGGCGTCACGGTCGCGTTATGCTTGCCGGAGATGCCGCGCACGAGATGCCGCCATTTCTTGGTCAGGGCATGTGTTCCGGAATGCGGGACGCGCATAACCTGGCCTGGAAGCTGGACCTTCTTCTTAAAGGCCGGGCGGAGGACAGCGTCCTGGACAGCTATCAGGTCGAACGAGAGCCCCATGTTCGCTTCATCACCGAGAAGGCTATCGAACTCGGCCGCGTACAGACGATCCGCGATCCTCAACAGGCAAAAGAGCGGGACGAACGTCTGCTGAATGAGCGTCGGGCGCACAAGGCTCCGGCGAAGCTGGCATTCCCGGCGCTGTCTGGCGGCCTCATCATCAACTGTGGCAAGCTGTTCCCGCAAGCGCGGGTGGCGGACGCTTCGACGACGTCTCTCTTCGATGACATCGTCGGGTCGGGCTGGATACTCGTAACCCGCGACGCGGATCTGCTGGCAACGGTTGACAGTGACGCACTGGCAATCTGGAAAGACCTCGGCGGACGCTCCCTCACGATCGGCGGATCACGCTCGCCGGATATGCTCGCCGACACGGACGGCGTATACACACAGTGGTTCGAAGAAAATGATTGCACGGCTGCAATCGTCCGACCGGACTGGTATGTGTTGGCCACCGGCTCGTCGGGCAGTGAGATCTCCCATCATTTGCTGGAGCTCGCACGACGGCTTAACAGTACCGAACGCCCCACTGTCCTTGCAGCAGGCGAGCAAAGCGCCTGACGCAGATTGCGGATCGGCCGTTCGGCACGCATCATTGACCACCGCAAGGCAATCCTGATGACGACTAAGATTTTTACCAGCCCGCGTGACGCTCTCGAGGGACTGCTGTTCGATGGCATGACGATCATGTCCGGCGGGTTCGGACTGAGCGGCAATCCAGAAAGCTTGATCCCGGAAGTCCGCGCCAGTGGAGTGAAAAACCTCACGATCATCTCGAACAATGCCGGTGCGGATGGCTTTGGCCTGTGGATGCTCCTGGAGAGTCGACAGGTCCGCAAGATGATCTCGTCCTACGTCGGAGAGAATAAGCTGTTCGAACAACAATATCTCTCCGGCGAACTCGATCTGGAGCTCAATCCCCAGGGTACGCTTGCCGAGAGAATACGCGCCGGCGGCGCGGGCATCCCGGCGTTCTACACAAAGACCGGGGTCGGCACCATGGTGGCTGAGGGAAAGCCGACCGAGATGTTCGAAGGCCAGCTTTATGTTCGGGAGACCTGGCTCCGTTCCGACGTCTCCCTCGTCAAGGCGTGGCGCGCCGACCCGGCCGGCAACCTGATGTTCCGCAAGACAGCGCGCAATTTTAATCCCAACATGGCGACCGCAGGCAAAGTCACGGTGGTCGAAGTTGAAGAGATCGTACCGGCTGGCAGCTTCGATCCCGACTGCATCCACACACCCGGTATTTATGTCGATCGCATTGTGCTCAGCACGATCAATGAGAAACGTATCGAAAAGTTGACCACGCGCACACGGGACGAGGGCTGATGGCGTGGACGCTGGAGGAAATGGCCCAGCGCGCTGCCAAGGAACTCAAGGACGGCTATTACGTCAATCTGGGTATTGGCATTCCTACCCTGGTCGCCAACTACATTCCCGATGGACTGGACGTGACACTGCAGTCGGAAAACGGGATACTGGGGATGGGGCCCTTCCCCTTCCCCGATGAGGTCGATCCCGATCTGATCAATGCAGGCAAGCAAACGATAACGACCCTCCCGACGTCAAGCTTCTTCTCGTCGGCGGATAGCTTTGCCATGATCCGCGGTGGGCACATCGACATGGCGGTGCTGGGCGCTATGGAGATTTCCGCTGAGGGCGACCTTGCCAACTGGACTATTCCGGGCAAATCCGTGAAGGGGATGGGCGGCGCGATGGACCTTGTCGCGGGCGTCGAACGCGTTATCGTTCTGATGAAGCATGTCTCCAAGGACGGTAGCCCGAAAATCCTGCCTCATTGCTCCATGCCCCTGACCGGCAAGGCCGTTGTCAGCTTGGCTATCACCGATCTGGCGGTTATCGCGTGTGATCGACCGGGTCTGAGGCTGCTGGAAACGGCCCCGGGCGTTAGCGTTGACGAAGTCCTGTTCAAGACGGGAGCGCCGCTCCAGTCCTATGTTCGAAAGTAGAAGCATGAGCGACGCCTTCATTTGCGATGCGATCCGCACGCCCATCGGCCGCTATGGCGGAGCCCTCGCGTCGGTTCGCGCCGACGACCTCGCTGCCATTCCACTGATGGCTCTCGTCGCTCGCTCGGGAATTGATCCGGCTGCGATCGATGACGTCGTGCTGGGTTGCGCCAATCAGGCGGGCGAGGACAACCGCAACGTCGCGCGCATGGCCGCGCTGCTTGCTGGCCTACCCGAGAGCGTGGGAGGTTCAACGATCAACAGACTCTGCGCGTCTGGCCTCGATGCGGTGGGCAGCGCCGCGCGCGCTATCCGCGCCGGTGACGCGGACTTGATGATCGCTGGCGGGGTCGAGAGTATGAGCCGCGCGCCGTTCGTCCTGCCGAAATCCGAGACAGCCTTTTCGCGCAACGCCGCCATTGCCGATACCACGATCGGCTGGCGGTTCGTCAACCCGCGGATGCGCGCGCTTTACGGTGTCGACTCCATGCCGGAAACGGGTGAGAACGTGGCGGGCGACTATGGCATTTCCCGGCACGATCAGGACGCGTTCGCATATCGCAGTCAGCAACGTGCGGCGGCTGCCCAAGCCAAAGGCTGGTTCGATGACGAGATCACCGCCGTCGTCCAGACCACAGGTAAAGGGCGCGAGATTCGCGTCGATACCGACGAACACCCCCGTCCCGAAACGTCGCTGGAAGCGCTCTCGGCGCTGAAACCGGTCGTGCGCAGTGACGGGACCGTGACTGCCGGAAATGCCTCGGGCGTCAATGACGGCGCCGCAGCAATGTTCATTGCCAGCGAAGCGGCGGCGGCCCGGCACGGCCTGCGGCCGCGTGCGCGCATTTTGGGCATGGCGAGCGCCGGGGTTCCGCCTCGCGTCATGGGTATCGGACCAGTTCCAGCGACGCAACGCCTGCTCGACCGGTTGGGATGGCGCGTCGACCAAATCGACGCGATCGAACTCAACGAGGCCTTTGCCTCACAAGCTCTGGCAGTGTTACGCGGCCTTGGTATCGCGGATGAAGATCCGCGCGTTAATGCCAATGGCGGCGCGATTGCGCTCGGTCATCCGCTGGGAATGTCGGGAGCACGGCTGGTTCAGACGCTCGTGCATCAATTGGAAACCACCGGCGGCAAGACAGGACTTGCGACGCTGTGTGTCGGAGTGGGCCAAGGTTTGGCCCTCGCGCTGGAGCGCGTGTAGCTCGCCATTTGCAGAAGCAGGACGACGCTTTTTACGCAACCAACTCTGTGAAGCCCGTTTGTCGCAGCGGGTCAGACGCACGAAAAACCTGATCCACATCGTAAGCGATATAAGCGCTATGCTATCGGGCAACCACTCCTGTTGCGGTCGCCCGGCTAGAGCGGTTTGTGCTCTGACTAAATCAGTTCAACCGCTCTAGCTTATTGGTCTTTTGCGATTTCGGACAAGAAGTCTCTCTATGCGGTGAAGAGCTCCCGGTCGCTCTTGATCGGTTCCCGTGCGATCGCCAGTTCGGTCTCCAGCAACGTGCCGCATCCCGGACAGCTATATTGCCGGAGGGCGAGCTCTTCGTCGATGAAGTGGCTCGGGTGTACCCACACAAGGCCCGCATCAAGCATATCGACCGTATGCATGGTCGCGCCTGCCTTGAAGTCCTGCGTCCCGCGCGACAGATCGGTCCCGCATTTGGTGCAAACCGCGCTACCGGCATCCGTCACCCCGACATGTTCCGACAGCATCCTGTGCCCTGCGGGCGGGGGAGCGTGTGGTGAAGAATCCGGCCTATGGCCGATCCGCGCGTGACGAATGTCCGCTCGCAAGCTTTCGGTGCGATCGTGATCGACAGTGTCCCCGAGGATCGCGACGCCATAGATGTCCCGCGCGCGCTCCACGGACACATATCCCTCCTTGACATCATTGGCCACACGCGACGGATCGCGCTCGAGGGGATCGCCATAGCCACCGCCACCAGATCCCGCCGACACGAACACGTCCTTGAGACCGAAGGGGACCGAAGAAATCTTGGGATGTGCCCATTCGATGTCCACACCGAACTCGCTCGCGTGCGCGGGCATCTGCCCCTTGGCATATTCGCCAAGGACATCGACGTCGCGATAAATCCTGTAACTCACCGCCTTAGCGGGTAGTCCGCCATTGAGACCGGTACTGGACGGCATCGCCGCGCCGTGGACACCGAGCATCATCTCCATCGGCTGATCCAGCCCATAGGGGATGAAGGCGCACTCGCCGCTCACGCCGCCGCGAAATCGTCCGGCGCCGCCGCTGTCGGGGAGTTCGCGTCGATAGAGATACAAGAATGGCGAGGCGTGCTCCTGATGTTCGATGTTCGGGATACGGCTGGACGGTGCGAAGCTGATGCCGGCATATTCGTCACCATCGCGCCAGCTGCGCGCGCCGGTGCCTCCGGGAATGGTATCCACGTTCAATGTCATGATCGGTCTGCCATCAGGCGCAACGCCGCGGAAGAAATTCGCGGGGATGCAAGCCGAGGTGACCGCGAAGAGATTTTCCTTCAAGGCATCGCTGGCGCACGACAGCATCTTCGAGACCAGGGCGGTGCCAAGCGACGTCACGAGCAAACCCCCCGCGATCGGCCCGGCCGAAACCGCCGCCGGGAAAGTCGCCGCGATGATCGTCCCCGGCCGATATTTAAACGTAATCGCGCGCTGGACCCCACTAGGTGCCCAGGTAAGATCCGGGCACAGCAGGGGCAGGACGGCTGCCACGAGACCGCCCTCGGCGGTCGGCCATGTGCTGTTGAAAAAGCCCCGCTGATCATCGGTTTCGGATACGTCGAACTCGAGTTGATCCCCTCTCTTGGTCATCGTGCCGCGGATCCCGTACATGCCGCGATCGCCGTCGCCCGACACCTCGCAAAGCTGGACGTCAGACCAGCGCCCGTCGGGCAGTTCGCGGAGCCGATCGCGAAATTCCATCTCGGCATTGTCCTGGATCCGGTTGATCGCCAGATGCAACGTCGTGGCAGAGTACGCCGCGGCAATTTCCTGAATGCGCTTCACGCCGACGAGGTTTGCTGCGATCATCGCGCGCAGATCAAGGGAGAGCAGATGCGGCAGACGCGATCTGCGCGTCATCATCTCCTCGACTTCGCGCTGGAGAACGCCGCCCCGCACAAGCCTGATGGGCGGCATCGGCGCGGGCTCGGAGAAAACATCTTTGGCTGCAGTGTTCAGCCCGCCCGCGACCGGACCGCCCGTGTCGAGCATGTGCATGGTGTTGCCCACCCACGCGAACAGTCGGCCTTCCACGAACACCGGCGCCAACAGGCCGACGTCAGCCTGATGAGCGATTCCGATCCAGGGATCGGACAGGAGAAACATGTCGCCTTCTTGAATTCCGCCGTCCTCAGCCCGGTTCTCAATGGTCCAGCGGAATGCGTGCTGCAGCGCGGTCGCATGGACGATCGCGAAGTCTCCGAGCCCGAATACATTTCCGCGTGCATCGGCGATCGTCACGCAAAAGTCCTGCCCCTCGTTGACCACGACTGATCCCGATGTGCGCTGCAACGTGGTCGCCTGCTCACCTGTCAACTGGGCGAGCTTGTGCGAGATGACCTCGAACGTAACGGGGTCGAGCGTGCCGCCTGCGCTGGGCTCGAACATCAGTGCTGCGGACGTCGCGTCGCTCGCATTATGAACGTCGTGCGCGGGAACCTTCAACTGACTTGCCATAGCTCGTGCCTCCTACGCCGCGGAATTCTGGGTGATGAAATAGTTGGACATCTCGTCGACAACGAGCGTCTGCCCATGACGGACGGTCGCGGTGGTTGTCGGCAACTCGATAATTGCGGGACCGGTGATGGTCGAACCGACCTCGAGGCTTTCCTGGCGATAAACCGGCGTGGAGACCCGCGCGTGCAGCTCCGGCCAGTACACGGACCGCTCACGATAAACCGGCGGCTGCGATGCCGCCGACGACGAACCTCGTCCGGAAATGCTGCTCTTGAGTTCAGGGCGGGACAGCATGCCGAGCGCCTGCACGCGACAGGCTGTGATCTCTATGCCCGCGTCCTTGAAGCCGGTGCCCTTACCATAGAGCCGCTGATATTCGACGCTGAACCGTTCGGCCAGGTCGGCCAGGGTAGCATCGTTCACCACGTCGGAATTCAACGACACCGTGACCTCATTGGTCTGCATCGTGTAACGCATGTCAACGCGGCGCTGGAGCACCTGCTCACTTTTGCTAACACCGTCTGAGCTGAGCTGCTCCTGGGCTGCCCGCTCGAGCGCCTCAAACGTTTCGTTGAGGATGGCGGGGTCACCCGGCACCGTCATCGCGACCGATTGCTGGAAAGAATGGTTGATATCCGCCGATGCGATCCCCCAGGCGGAAAAAACGGACGCAAGCGCCCCGCCCGGCACCACCATATTTCTGACACCCAGCTTCGCAGCGTAAGCGGAGCCATGCAGCGGACCGCCGCCGCCGAACAGAAAGGCCGTAAACTTGCGGGGATCGTGCCCGCGCTGCACGGTCACCTGGCGCATCAGATCGGCCATGTGGCTGTCCGCGATCTCGACAATCCCGGACGCCGCCTCGTCAATCGACATCCCGAGGGGATCGGCGACATGAATGCGGATCGCCTCGCGGGCCGCTTCGACATCGAGCTTGATCTGACCACCCAGAAAGAATTCGGGATCGAGCATACCCAGGATAAGATCGGCGTCCGTAACCGTCGGGATTGTTCCGCCTCGTCCATAGCAGACCGGGCCCGGTACCGAGTAGGCGCTCTCCGGCCCGACGCGCAGACGTCCGGTACCACCAACGATCTCGGCTCGCGCAAGGCTGCCACCTCCCGCACCGATGGAGACGACATCCACCAGGGGTAGAAACAGCCTGTGCTGGTGCAAGGTGGTCGTCGGAGTCAGTTCGAGGTCGCCGTCAACGATCAGGCCCACATCGAAAGTGGTGCCGCCTACGTCGGTGCAGATCACGTTCTCGATGCCCAGCTTGGCGGCAAGCGCGCGTGACGCCAGAACCCCACCTGCCGGACCGGAGCCGACGAGGTTGACCGGTGCCTGCCGGATCTTGGCGACAGATGCGACGCCCCCGTTACCCTGCATGATGAGCGGCGGCTGCTTCAGCCCGTTGCCGGCCAACCGGCTCGACAGTCGATCGACATAGTCAGCAGCAATCCCGGACATGGCGGCATTGTAGCCTGTCGTGGTTGTCCGCTCATATTCGCCGATCTGCCGCACGAGCTCGGACGAGATCGTGACCGGCACATCGGGCGCAATTTCCCGCGCGATCGCCGCGACACGCTCTTCATGCGCGGGATGGCGGAATGACCATAGCAGGCATACAGCGATCGCTTCGGCGCCCTCATCGAGCATCTCCTTGATCGCGTCCCGGACGCTTGCCTCGTCGAGTGGCATGAGGACGCGACCGTCGCGATCGACCCGCTCAATCACCTCACGCACCAGCGATTTGCTGACCGGGATCGTGGGCTTGGGTCGCGAAAGATGGGCATAGCGGTGAAGTTGGTCGCTACGCAGTCCGGCAGACCGGCTCGTGGTCCGGGCGATGAATACCGTGTCGCCGAAGCCTCGCGTCGCGATCAGTCCGATCTTCGCGCCGCGTCCCGTCACGAGCGCGTTGACGACAATCGTGGTGCCGTGCAGGAACTGCTTGGTGTCTTCCAGGAGAGAGTCCAGAGACAATCCCAACGCGTCTGCCGCTGCCGCCACGCTTGCCTCGACCCCACCAACAAACTCTGGCGGCGTTGAAAGCTGTTTGCCGATGGTCACGACGCCCTCCGCATCGACGACCACCGTATCCGTGAAGGTGCCTCCCGTATCCACGCCGATCGTGTAGGGGCCAGTCGTCATCGCAGTCATTCCTCTTCCATATTGCACGTTAATCGGCAGCTTGCTGGCAGCTCTAGTCGGTAAAGTGGAGACCGCCGTCGATATTGAGTACCTGTCCAGTAATATGGCGCGCCTGCCTGCTGCAGATCCAGGCGATGCCATCGGCAATGTCCTCCGGACCGCCGATCCGCGGGACGCTCTGCATGGCGGCGGTCTGCTCGGCGACCGACGCCCAATGACTGCCATAGCTGGCCTTGCTGACCGATGTTTCGATCAAGCCCGGCATGATGGTGTTCGCGGTGACGTTGTGACCGCCGCCGAGCCGTGCGAGCACGCGCGTCAAACCAATGACTCCCGACTTGCCCGCAATGTAACCCGCATATTCCGTGAGCCCGAGCGCAATACTAGCCGACGACACCGTGCTGATGCGGCCGTAGCCTCGCGCAATCATGCGGGGCAGGACATCGTGCGTCGTGACGAAGGTGATGTCGAGGTTGATGGCAATATATTTGCGCCACACATCCAGCGTCATCGCGCTGAACTCGATGTGCGAGTACAATCCGGCCATGTTGACGAGGACGTCGATCTTACCCATGCGGGTTTCGAAATCATCGAAGACTCTCGCGACCTGAGCCGGATCGGTGGCGTCGAGCGCATAGCCAAGGGCTGTGTAGCCGCGATCACTCAGTTCTTGTGCAAGCGTCTGCGCCGCGTCGCCGTTCAGATCAAGGATACCGACGCTCGCGCCCTCTGCCGCCAGTCGCCGAGCGGCCGCTGCACCGATCCCGCCTGTACCCCCTACGATAAGGGCCGATTGCCCCGCGTACCGCCCGGGCCAGAACTCGGACGCGTCTCCTCTATCGTTCGCGTCACCGGTGTTACGAACCGTTTGCAAGCTGCTCTCCGTGCTCTCGATGGCATTTTCTATTTTGGCTTTCGGTGGTGTTATGAGGTTTATTTTGTTGTGTCAACAAGTCTTGCATTCACAACCGTTGCATTTGACACAGAAATTTATGGCTATCGGGAGACGCTCTGCCCGATATAACGGCGCTGACATCAGACCGGGGAAATTATCGCCTAACGCGCGCCACAAGACGGGCGTTCGACACAGATATCATCGCCGTTCTGCTCGGCCTTCACATGTTTTGACGTCAAGCGCCAAACGGAGCGGAAGACGCCAAACGCCGCCTTGCGATGTCGCCCGCCCTCTCAGTCCAAATTCACGCGTTCCATTGGTCCAATGCGGCGAAGACAGACTTCAGGGCATTGCCGCGCTCCGTCAACCTGTATTCCACTCTGGGCGGTACTTGCGGGTAGACCGTTCGACTCACAAGACCATCGCGTTCCAGTTCACGCAGATGCTGCGTCAGCATTTTTTGCGAGGCTTGCGGTATGGCGCGCTCCAGCTTGGAAAACCGCTGGCTGCCACTCTCAAACAAATGAGCAAGGATTGCCAGCTTCCAGCGTCCATCGATGCGACTGAGCGCCTCGCGCAGGCGTTCCGCGCAGAGGTCCCGTTCGTCGGCGTCGCTGGGCATGGGGTGCGATCTAATCATACTTACCTTTTGGTGCGCATACCACTTTAAGGTGCGTAATTCCAATTTGCCAGCGCCGAAGATATCGACCCACTTCCTGCAAAATCACGAGCGAGAGAGAATTCTCCCATGACGACAACACAGCACGGCAACGTCAAAACCTCTGACGGGATCTCGATCCACTACACGGATACCGGAGAAGGGAGAGCGATCGTTCTGATCCCCGGCTGGTTGAGTGAAGCGACCATCTGGGAGCACCAGATCACCGAGCTCTCCAAAAGATACCGCGTAATCGCGATCGATCCACGTTCACAAGGCGAAAGCGACAAGCCTTCGACCGGCCACCTCCCGGAGGACCGCGCCCGCGATTATAAGGACGTCGTCGATGCGCTTGGCCTCAAACAGCCCGTCATGGTCGGTTGGTCTATGGCTTGCGGCGAACTCATGAGCTACGTGGAGCAATTCGGAGACGATGAGCTCGGCGGGATCGTACTGGTCGATGGCCTGCTTCCGCCTGACAAGAACCCCGATGTCATTCCCATACTCGCGTACTTTACGAACCTGTTGCAGAAGAACCGGCAGCAGGCGATCGATGAATTCATACCGTTCTGGTATAAAACCGAGCAGTCAGAATCCTATCTGGATTTCGTGAAGGGCACCACGGAAAAGGTCCCCACCAATTCGGCGGTCGCCCTGATGCACAACATGGTTTCAAACAACGACCTGACTGGCGCGTTCGCGAGGCTCACCCGACCGGTCATATTTGCCTATCAGGACCTCCTTCAGGGCGGTGCGGAATATCTGAAGTCGCAGCTTGGCGACAAGATCCAGCTTGAGCGGTTCGCTAACGAAGGTCACGCTCTCTTTGTCGACAACCCGACAAAGTTCAACGACATGATCGAAACATTCATCCGTCGCCTGCCGTAAAGACCCCATGAGTAACGGTTTTGCGCAGGTCCGTTGAGAGGAAAGAACTCCCAGCAGGAGACGGGCGCAAAGCCGTTACAATTCCAAGCCCCTGATGGACCGAAAGCGCGCCGGTGCCTTACTTGGCGAAAAGCTGACCGAGGTCGGCGAAAGCCTTCATTTCGATCGCATTACCGCTTGGATCACGGAAGAACATGGTTGCCTGTTCGCCGGCCTGCCCCTTGAAGCGGACATAGGGCTCGATCTCAAAATGCGTTCCGGCTGCGATGAGGCGGTCGGCCAATTGCTGCCAGTCGGCCATATCGAGCACAATGCCGAAATGGGGAATGGGAACATCGAAACCGTCGACCGGATTGCCGCCTGCATCTGGCGCTTGCCTGTCTGCAAAAAGATGCGCGACAATCTGGTGGCCGAAGAAATCGAAGTCCACCCAGTCGTCGGCGCTGCGGCCTTCCGGACATCCCATCGTGCCACCCCAAAAAGCGCGGGCTGCAGCAAGATCGTGGACCGGAAACGCGAGATGGAACGGGCGAAGAGCCATGAGCGATCTCCAATGTAAAAATCAGTGCCCTATTGCCCCTGTGTTCAGCCTGTAAGGCCCAGTTCCGGTGCCACCGCAACCGCGCGCATCAATCGTTGTCCCTCCATGGCCGACACCGCGGGCTTGCCCGATCCGATCGACGCGCCAAGCTCCTGGGCATGGTGCATCAGTGCGAGATCGGTTGGCCTTCTCTGCGCATCATAGTGCTGAAGCGCCGCCGGGACATCGTCTGGCGATGCCGCTAAGGCACGGGATAGAGCGACGGCATCGCTGCCGGCCTTCGTAACGCCCATGCCACAATGCGGGCGGGCGACGGCAGCGGCGTCGCCAACCAGCGCAACACGCCCGGACGCCATTCGCGACGCCGCATAATCGTAGATCGGTTGCAGGAGCGGCTGGCGGGTTGCCTGTACGGCGGCAGCAAGCTGCGGGGGCAAAACGCGAACTGCCTCACGGCGCATGTCGGCCAGGATCGTCGGCAGCAAGAGCGCCGGGGGTATGCCATCGCGATGCACTTTACCATTGGCGTCCGTAAACATCGCCTGGAGCTGATCAGGATCCTCCACCGGTCGATACCAGACATAATTGAGCTGTCGCCCGAGATCGGCCGACGCTCCGCCCGGCCGACCCACCGGGTAACCGAGGATCTGTTCCCCTGCTGGGAACCCGAACGAGAAGCAATTCATAAGGTCCGCTGCCACGTCCGGCGAAAGATCTTCTTCTGCCACCAGCCCTCGCCACGCGACGTAACCCGCGTAAATGGGAGCCTCATCCGGAAGCATCAGCCTTCTCACCGTCGAGCGGAGACCATCGGCTCCAATCAGCACATCGGCCGTCAGCGACCGACCATCGGTCAACTGAACCGAAACGGAATTTTCGCTCTCCTCATACCCGACGACAGAAGCGCCGCGCATGACGCGAGAAGTTCCCCACACGCTCTCCAGACGTCCATGAAGCTCACCCCAAGCGACCAGGCGTTGGGGCAGGTGCAGTGTCTGTTCCCTGCTACCGTCGGCGCCAAACAGGATGCGGCCGTCGACTGCCACTGTTTCGATGTCGTCCGGTGTGAGGCCCGCAGCTTCGAGCCCGGCAAAGAGTTCCGGATGTGTCACAACCCCGGCCCCGCGCGAAGAAAGCGCCTCCCCCGTACGCTCGACGACCACTACATCCCATCCAGCGCGTTCCAGCATGTTGGCTGTGAACAGCCCGGCGATCGAACCGCCTACGATAATCGCGCGCATGTTCAAGCACCCGCCTTATCGGAGCCGCCGACCGCGTCGGAGGTTTCGAAATTGAGTTCGAGGGTCAGGCCGGAGGGGTCCGTGATGAAGATCTGGATGAGGCCGAGATTGGGCACGACCCGCTCCCGGAAATCAATGCCCCGGCTGTTCAGCCGCTCGCGGACGCCATCGACATCGGCGGCGAGAAACGCGATATGATCAACGGCAGCCGATCCCATGGTCTGCTCACCCTCACGCTGCCCCAGATAGTGGCTCAGCCCAGCCGAATTCGGATCGGCCTCGATAAGGTGAACCACGCCGTAATCGGCATCGGAATGCGCCAGATAAAGCCAGGCACCGCCAAAGGGAAAATCCGGTCTATATCCCTGCCGGAAGCCCAGAACCTCCGTGTAGAAGGACAGCGATGAAGCCAGATCCGCCGTTCGGATTGAATAATGTCCCAGCCGCTGAATGGCCACTCTTGCCTCCCTCTTTATCTTACCGCGAACATTGCTGGTCGAGCCGAGAACCATCTTCCCAATGGCATGCGCCCAAGCGGTCCTCTGGCCCTATACGACGCCCGGAATGCCGAACGCAGATGAGCGACCATAGCGAAACAATTCTCGTCACAGCATCCTCCCCGGCCGCTTGTGCGCCTGATTCGTTATTGTAAAAGCAACTGTCGCATTTGCAAGTGTTGTTAGGATGGCATTTTGGGAGTGTGAAACCGCGCGACGGTTACTAATGGGCGATCCCGCTGTGCGCGCCCTTTTCGACCGCTGCGCCACGCTGGCGAGCCGCGCCTGAAAATGCGAGTCCACTCGCCATACCGATAGCGGCGCAGCCCGCGAACAGCCCGCCCGGCGACAGGCCCAGGTCAAGCAGATGTCCCGCAGCCCACGGCGCCGCAGCCGCACCGATCCGCATCACAGCCAAGCTCGCGCCTACGCTCAATGCGCGGATCTCTTCCGGATAAAATTGTCCCACGACGGCGCTCATCAGCGTCAACAAGCCAATCGCGAAAAAGCCCGCCACACCGGCAACGGGCACAATAGCGATGCTGCCAATCGTCAAGCCCAAGCTGATGACGGCGACCACACCCGCCATCGCAAACGGTAACATGACCTTTATTCCGAAGCGGTCGGCGAGGCTTCCGGCAGCGACACCTCCCACCGCGCCACCAACGGAAAACAGCGACGCGGTCAGCGCGGCTGTCGCAACGGAGGCGCCTGCAGTCTCGATCAAGGTAGGCAGCCATCCCACAGCGACAAAGACGGGAGCGGCACTTAAAAACATGCCTGTCCACAGCAACATGGTCAAACGCCACGCCCCTCCGCCAAACAATGCCCTTCCCCGCGCAAGGCCAACCGCAGGTTGATGTGAACGCACGTGGCCCGGCCGTCGATCAGCAGGAATAATAGCAAGCAACAGCGGTATGATTGCGATCGGCGCCAGACCTCCAATGACAAACATCGACCGCCAACCGAAGTGCGGTGTGACACCCGCCCCGTTCGGCGCTGTTGGCTGCGCCAAATACGCACCAAATTTCGCCCCATCCGCATGCAGGGTTACAGTCGAAGAGGCCATCGCATGTTCCTTGTTCACTCGCAGCTCATTCTCGATATTCCGCCGCGATTTCTCTGTGGTCGGGTGTCTCGATCCGATCGGAGGTCGTGCTGACAGTTTAGTCCCAGCCTCGATCCGCTTTGATGCACGTCCGGGGAGGCCGAACAGACCAAGTTGTGGAATTGGTACGGACCACCCCGCCACACGTCAGCCGACCGTTCCTCGAAACGGGATCGCATCGTTTAAGACGACGATCAAACGGTGGACAACGCATCCTCGGATTTGAAGACGAAATCCTTGGGCCGGTGCCAGCGCTTCAACGGCTCGCCACGCTCGAGAAGGGCCATTTCCCGCGCCCAGAGCTGCCGCAACAGCGCGATGGCGCGGTCCGACTGCCCAAGGTTTTCAGAACTGCGGTCCGCAATGACGCCCTGTCCGCCGATTGACACCGTATCCTGGACAATCGGCAACAGCGGATAATCCGGATCGACTTCATCGAGACTGATTTCACACGACATCACCCGAGCCGCGATCTCGCCGGGATCTTCCATGTTGGCTTCACGGCCACGCATGCTTTCGTCATAGGTGGCGACGCGGTTGACCATAACGCTGTAGGTGGTGCTGTCGTCGATCGGCACCCGCCACGCGAGGTGCAACGATACCTGCGTCTTGTCCTGCTGCAGCGGCACCTCGCGGAGCTGAACGTTCGGCATGAAACAATGCGTCTCGAAGGTCGGACCTTCCTTCCGCTTGGCCACACTCAACAAGCCATAGTCCGTCTCACGAGCGGTGATCCAGGGCAGTTCCTTAAACCCGTAGGACTCCATCTGCGGATGGGTGTAATGAGCATGAACCTCGTCGTGATCGTTCTCGATACGCTGGAAGAAATTATACGGCAGTTCGACCGCCCGCACGATCAATTCGCCGAAGGATTCATCGTCCGCTTCTGGAAAGGTCTGAAACTCCGGTGCTTCGCCTTGCCCGAGGAACGCAAATACAAGGCCGAGATATTCCCGGACCGGATAGGTCTTCAAACAGATTTTGCTGGCATAGGTTGCGGTTTCCGCGGGGAAGTGCTGCCCCTTTCCTTCTCCGTCGAACTTCCAACCATGGTAGCGGCAACGGATGCTGTTTCCTTCAACCCATCCATAAGCGAGGCTCGTCCCCCGATGCGGGCAGCGATCCTGGGTCAACCGAAGACGTTCGTCCTCCCCCCGATAGAGGGTATAGAAATTGCCGAGCATCTTTATGCGGCGCGCCTTTCCGACCGGATAATCGGAACCCATCGCTATCGGCTGCCAGAACTGCGCCATATACCGCCCCGCGATGGCGCCGCCTTCGACGCGAGCAAAATCGGGAAGTGAATTTTGTGTCATAGAATTCAATCCATTTTCATCTAAAAACCGCCAAGTAAGACACCTGACAAATTTCGAAAAATCTAAAAAAATTGCGGTGGATAATCTGTAATTATCTCACGCCGACCAACTCAGGTAAGCGCCGTCATAAATTTTTCGGACAATTTCTGGTGGTGATAGAAGATCGCTTTGCCGATATTGCGATCGTGCCATACATAGGGCCGCTGATCCGGGTAATGCGTGCTTCCGCCGGCAAAGACTTCGTTACGATTGCCCGATGGATCGAAGAAATAGGTTGTCTGGCCGCGAGTGATGCCGTGCCGCGTCGGCGCGGTGTCCAGCGACGTTCCGGTCATGGATATCAGGTCGCCCGCGCGCAGCAGGTTCTCCCATGTTTCGACATAGAAAGCGGCGTGGTGAAACGTGCCATGACGGTCGTCGAGTATCAGCGCAACGTCATGCGCCTTCATTGCCAAAGACATGAAAATTGCGAGGTTCTTGCCCGTATCGTCAATGACATGCTCGGTCACGTAAAAGCCGAGGACTTCACTCAGCAGGTCGCGCATCGCCTCGATGTCGCGGCCGTGAATCTGACAGTGGTCGAACCGCTGAACCCGGATTCCGCGCAGGCCGCGGGGCCAGGCCTCCGGCTCCACTTCGGAGATTCCCCAGGGGCCCGTGTAGGTCTTTGTCGCGTAGAGTTCAAAACGGTGCCCCGTCGGCGTGGAAAACTGCATCCGGCGACCGCAGTGGTCGAGATCCCCGGCAGGGATCTCCTGGACGTCGACACCCCATGCCCGAAGATCACGGCTGAGCTGGGTTAGGGTATCCTCGTCGCGTACTTTGAAGCCCTGGAAATCCATGCCGGCCTCATCCGCTTCCCGCAGGACAACGGAGAACAGTTCGGGTTCGGTCCACCCTTTAAGATATACGCGCCCCTCGCCGTCCCTGTGGGTTTCGATCAAGCCAACCAACTCGGTATAATGTTGAACGGCAGGTTCAAGGTCCAGAACCCTGATCTGCACATGGCCAGGTCGTAAAACTCCTCTCCGCATCGTTTTTATCCTTGTCTAGTAAGCGTTTCCGGGAATGCGCGGTTCAATCGGCGAAAGCCGGTAGGTGATATTCGTCTGAGGGTAGACACGGCAGGCGAGCGCAAACCGCTCACGCTCCATTTCGATCGAGACAAACCGGCGGCTCATTTTACCCAACCGGACGCTTCCGGCGAGCAACTGAACCCGGCATAGCCCGCATCCCCCGTTGCGGCATCCAACCGCGACCGAACTTGGTTCGAAGCGCTCGATCGCGTTCAGCAGGCTTTGGTCGGCGGTTACGATTATCTCTGAGCCACGCTCAGCGTCGGTTGCTACAATCGGCGTGGCGGCGACTTCCGCCATCACGCTATCCTGATCGCTCCCCTGAACTGCTTGCATCGAATACGCATCCGGCCATTGACTTCCGTTCCGCGTCCCACCGCCGATTTGGCGCGATGAGGAAGCGTCGGAACCCCGAGATATTATCAGTCCGGAAGCGAGCACGGAAATCGGTTCTGGAGCGTTGCCATAATCATGACTAATCAAGCGGCAGATTGCCCCCGTGGGAACGGGTATGTCACGGACAGCTCAAGCGGTTTTAGAAAGGGGCCCAAAGGGCGCGACATACCGCCTGAAGTCAGGGCCGCGGCAAGGGGTGCGACCCCTGCGCGACGGAAGCGATCGGTAAAGGATCGCTCGCGCTTTCAGGGTCGAAATCCGCCAGGCATTCACGCGCCATTTCTGTGAACGCTACAAGCTGCTCGCGATGATCATTGGCACGCACAGCCATATAGATCACGGTCGAGAGCGACGCGCCCGCTATTGGTCGGTAAACGACATCCGGCCGATGCAGCAATGCCGTCGAGGCGGGGAGCAGGGTACAACCGCTGCCCGCAGCAACCAGACCCAGCGCGGTGTGCATATTGTTGGTCTCGATATATTGCCGGATGGGGTGCCCCTCCGCCACAAGTTGGCCAATGACATGGTCGGCGAAGCTCGGTCGCGGCTCCGCGGGATAAAGAATGACCGTCTCCTTCACTATGTCGGCGAGGGCTATGGCATCATCTGGTTGAGCGTGGAGACCCGCAGGCATCGCCACCATGAGCCTCTCACGCGCCACATTTGCGGTAGCGATTTGCGGATCATTAATCTCTACGCGCCCGAAGCCAACATCAATCCGGCCGGCTTTAAGAGCCGCTGTCTGTTGGAGCGAAGTCATCTCCGACAACGAAAGCTCGATGTCGCTTCGCGCGCTGCCGAAGCGGCGCAACATCTCCGGAAGGAAGCTGTAAAGCAGCGAAGGCACAAAACCGATGCCCATCCAATGCCGCTGGCCTTGACCGAGGCGTCGGGTTGCAGCCGCGACCTGATCAGCTTTTTCCAGCAGCAGCAGCGCTTGATCGAGGAGATAGGCTCCCGCGCTGGTGAGTTTCAGCGGCCGTTCCGAACGATCCACGAGGACAACGCCCAGCTCTTCTTCCAGGGCTTGCACCTGGCGCGACAAAGCCGGTTGCGACACATTCAAGATTACCGCCGCCCGGCTGACGTTTAGGACCTGCCCGACGGCGGCGAAATATCTCAGCTGGCGCAAATCCATTCAAACGTCCTTGATGATCATGATCCAACCCTGCCCGCACGCCGCAACACACAGACATTTTTGAACGGTCAATCAATGCCCATGGGGATTGCACCCTCAGACAGTATAACTTCTATGCATAATATGAAAGGCAAATGGTATTGGCCCCTTCTCCGCGACAGGGCTAGGTTCCGATGACTTTCGAAGCGTCGACACCCGGCCGCCGCCTACATTGTTTGCACATAAGGAGAGATAGTTCCGTATGCCAATCGTAACTGTCATGATGGTGGAAGGCCGCCCGGACGAGAGCAGGCGCGCCATGCAAAAGGAAGTCGCCGAAGCCATCCATCGCACCATAGGCGTGCCGATCGACACCATCCGTGTCATTCTCCAGGAGGTCCCACCGACGAACTGGTCGGTCGGCGGAATACCGAAAGCCTGAACGGAGAAACCGCGTGAACCGGATCGAAGACATTGCAGGCAGGCTCGATGCCGCAGCCCGCAACGCCACACCCACCCCGCAATTGGCCGAGCCGCTGAGCCTGGATGAGGCGTACGCGATTCAGGCCGCCCTGATGCGCCTGCGCTATGAACGTGGCGAGCGGCGGATCGGAATCAAGATGGGATTCACCAGCCGCGCCAAGATGGCGCAGATGGGCATAGACGAAATGATTTGGGGCCGCCTTACCGACGGAATGCTTCAGGAAGAGGGCGGCGTGGTGAAATTCACCCGTTATGTGCACCCCCGGGTAGAACCGGAAATTGCGTTTCTTCTCAAGGCACCCTTGCCTGCCAAGGTTAGCCCGATGGAAGCGATGGCTGCGGTGGAAGCCGTTGCGCCCGCCCTGGAAATTATCGACAGCCGGTATAAGGATTTCCGCTTTTCCTTAACCGACGTCATTGCTGACAACAGCTCGTCTTCGGGGCTGGTGATAGGCAACTGGAATAGCCCCCGCCAGGATCTGTCAAATCTGGGGATCGTTCTGGAGATCAACGGGCAGATCCGACAGGTGGGTTCAAGCGCGGCCATTCTGGGGCACCCGGTCCGTTCGCTGGTCGCTGCCGCGCGCCTTGCGGCCGCCGCCGATGAACCTCTGCAAGCAGGCGACATCGTGATGGCGGGCGGCGCCACCGGGGCGGAAGCGCTGAGCCCCGGGATGCACGTGTGCGTCAGGGTGGATCGGCTCGGCAAAGCGGAATTTAGCGTGGACGGTGAGACAGCGTCGACGTCCAGCTAAGCCTTCCGGATTATATTGCACGCATATATTTCAAGGGTTGGAAACAGATGCCCCAGGTCACTCACGACGAAATTGCTGTACGTATTCGCGATGCCTATACGGCAGGGCCGGTGCCCCCGCTCCGCGACGGCCTTGATCCGCTCGATGCAGCCGGTGCCTATGCCGTGCAGGAAATCAACACCCGCTATTGGCAAGCGCAGGGCCGCCGCATCGTAGGGCGAAAGGCCGGGCTGACGGCCAAGGCCGTGCAGACGCAGCTTGGCGTAGACCAGCCTGATTTCGGCGCGCTGTTCGCAGACATGCGTGTGGCCGACGGCGGCCAGCTCGATCCCGCGCTTTGCATCCAGCCCAAGGCAGAAGCGGAAATCGCTTTTGTTTTGGCGGCCGACCTGCCCTTGCTGGACACGACCGCAGCGCAAGTGGCCGACGCCGTAGCATCGGTCCACGCCGCCATTGAAATTGTCGACAGCCGCATTGCCGACTGGAAAATCACGTTCGCCGACACTGTGGCCGACAATGGCTCGTCCGCCTTTTTCGTACTGGCCGACGAAGGCAAGCCGCTGCCCGGACTGGACCTTGTCGGCGCTGCAATGGAAATGATCGTCAACGGCACCGTTGCATCGACCGGAGTGGGTGCGGCAGCGCTTGGCAATCCGTTGAACGCAGCCGCATGGCTGGCCAATACCCTTGCCGCGCGCGGCGAGCCCCTGCGTGCGGGCAATATACTGCTGGCCGGAGCGCTCGGTCCCATGGTCGCCCTGACACCGGGTGACGCGGTTCGGGCCGAAGTGGCCGGTATCGGTGCGTGTTCCTTCCGCTATGAGGGCTGAGACATGAAGAAAACCAGGGTCGCGATCATCGGTTCGGGCAATATTGGCACGGACCTGATGATCAAGGTGATGCGCCTGTCGAGCGTACTGGAAATGGCCGTAATGGTCGGTATCGATGCGCAATCCGACGGTCTCGCGCGTGCCACCCGGCTGGGCGTTGCTACCACACACGAAGGGATCGACGGGTTAATGGCGATGCCGGAATTCGCCGACGTGGAAATCGTGTTCGACGCGACCAGCGCGGGTGCGCACAGGCGCAACAGTGATCTGGTTTTGGCGGCGGGAAAACGGATCGTCGACCTGACCCCAGCCGCTATCGGCCCCTATGTCGTCCCGCCTGTCAATGGCGAGGCGTTCCTCGACGCCCGCAATGTCAACATGGTGACCTGCGGGGGGCAGGCAACGATCCCCATCGTCGCGGCCGTGAACCGGGTCGCCAAGGTGCATTATGGAGAGATCGTGGCCTCTATCGCCTCGCTCAGCGCCGGGCCGGGCACGCGCGCCAACATCGACGAATTTACCGAGACGACCAGTCAGGCAATCATGGATGTGGGCGGGGCCAGCCGGGGCAAGGCGATCATCATCCTCAACCCCGCGGACCCTCCCCTCATCATGCGCGATACAGTCTATTGCCTGTGCGAGGATGCCGATCAGGACGCCATTCGCGCAAGCGTCGCGGACATGGTGGCCGAGGTACAGACCTATGTTCCGGGCTATCGCCTCAAACAGGCGGTGCAGTTCGAGCATATCGGATCGAACCGCCCCCTGCACATTCCCGAGATGGACGGAAAATTCACCGGGTTAAAGGTGACGGTTTTTCTCGAGGTCGAAGGGGCCGCGCATTACCTGCCAGCCTATGCCGGAAATCTGGACATCATGACATCCGCCGCACTGAAAACCGCCGAGAAAATGGCCGCCCGTATACACGAGGGAGCGGACGCATGACATTCGATCCGCACACGCAAAAGCTCTACATTCAGGACGTCACCCTGCGTGACGGGATGCACGCGATCCGCCACCAGTACGGCCTCGACCACGTCAGGGCCATCGCTCGTGCGCTGGACCGGGCGAAGGTGGATGCGATCGAGGTGGCCCATGGTGACGGACTCCAGGGCTCCAGTTTCAACTATGGCTTTGGCGCTCATACGGACTGGGACTGGATCGGCGCGGTGGCGGAGGTGCTGGAGCACTCGGTGCTGACCACCCTGCTTCTTCCCGGCATCGGCACGGTGCATGACCTGAAGCACGCCTACGAGATGGGCGTCCGCTCGGTCCGCATCGCGACCCACTGCACCGAGGCGGACGTTTCCAAACAGCATATCGAGGCCGCGCGGGCGCTCGGGATGGACGTCTCCGGATTTCTGATGATGAGCCACATGACCACTCCGGAATCGCTCGCCGGGCAGGCTCTGCTGATGGAAAGCTATGGTGCGCACTGCGTCTATGTGACGGACAGTGGCGGGGCGATGAGCATGGATGACTACGCCGCGCGCGTCGCCGCCTATGACCGCGTGCTCAAGCCGGAAACCCAGCGCGGCGTCCATGCCCATCACAATCTCTCGCTGGGCGTCGCCAATTCGATCGTCGCCGTGCAGAACGGTGCGGTCCGGGTCGATGCTTCACTTGCGGGCATGGGCGCGGGGGCAGGCAATGCGCCCTTGGAGGTGTTCATCGCCGCTGCCGACCGAATGGGTTGGAACCACGGCTGCGATCTCTATGCGCTGATGGACGCGGCCGAGGATCTGGTCCGTCCCCTGCAGGACCGTCCCGTGCGGGTTGACCGCGAAACGCTGACGCTAGGCTATGCCGGGGTGTATTCCAGCTTCCTGCGCCATGCCGAAAAAGCGAGCGAGGACTACGGCGTGGATACCCGCTCGATCCTCGCCGAAGTGGGCCGCCGCAAGATGGTCGGCGGGCAAGAGGACATGATCGTCGATATCGCGCTGGACCTCGCTAAAGGTTGAACAATTCAGCAGGTCTATACTTTGGGGGGGCCGTGCGCAGCGGCCCCCTTTCGCGTGCGGCGCGTGCGGCGAAGGTCATGCACCGTTCCAGACCATCTTCGCATTGCAGAACTCGCGGATGCCGAAATGCGACAGCTCCCGGCCATAACCACTCTGCTTGATGCCACCTATTGGCACGCGGGGATCGGAAATGGCGACCTTGTTGATGAACATGCCACCGCTCTCGATGCAGTCGGCCAGCTGTTGCCCCAGCGCGATGTTCCCGGTCCAGATCGAACCGCACAGCCCGAAATCCGAGTTGTTGGCAAGCTCGACCGCCGCCTTTGCATCGTCAACCGTCATCAGCGCTGCGACCGGACCAAAGGTTTCTTCGGCAAACACGGGCATGTCCGGGGTGACGTCCGTCAGCACGGTCGGTGGGTAGAAGGCCCCGGGGCCGCTGGGCACAATGCCCCCCGCAAGGAGCTTCGCACCCATTGCGACACTGCGCTCGACCTGATCGGCCAGTTCATTTCGCAGCCGGACCCGCGCCAATGGACCAAGGTCAACATCCGCATCGAAGGGATCACCCATCCGCAGTTGTCCGACGGCATCCATAAACCGTGCTGTAAACGCTGCGGCGATCGGCTTCTCCACGATGATCCGCTTGCCCGCAATACAGACCTGGCCGGAATTCTGAAACCGTGCCTCTATGGCGGCTGGAACCGCTCGATCGAGATCCGCGTCGGCCAGAACGATGAAGGGATCAGAACCCCCGAGTTCCAGGACCGACTTCTTGAGGTTCCTCCCCGCCTCGGCCGCAATCGCCGAGCCCGCGGCGACCCCGGCCGTGACGGAAACACCGGCTATCCGTGGATCCGACAACAGCCTCGGCAACACCGACCGATGCACATTCAGGTTCGCGAACAGCCCCTTGGGCATGTCGGTCTGGGCGAACGCCGCTTCAAGCGCAAAGGCGGCTCCCTGGACATTGTCCGCGTGCTTCAAAAGGAACCCATTTCCTGACGCGATGACAGGAACGGCGGCCCTCAGCACCTGCCACAAGGGGAAGTTCCAGGGCATGACGCCGAGTACGATGCCAAGTGGCCGGTAACTGATCCGCGCGGCGCCATCACCGCCAAGATCGACCAGTTCGTCCGCCAGCAGCCGCTCTGAATGGTCGGCATACCAAAAGCAGAGGTTGGCGCACTTTAACACTTCTGCCCGGGCGCGCGCGACCGGCTTGCCCATTTCCAGCGCGATCAGCTCCGAAAGGGTATCCTGACGATCCCCGAGAACCTCGCCCAACTGCCGGAGCGCGTGACAGCGACGATCAAGACCGGATGCGCTCCACGCGGCATAGGCCTTGGCGGCTTCCTCCACTTTCGCAGTGACTTGTGGGGCGCTGAGCCAAGGATAGCGCGCCACCACCTCGCCGGTAACGGGATTGATCGAATGGGATTCACCGGCCTCTTCGCCGCCCACGGTGGATCGCAGCATGTCAGTAGACATCTTTCTTTGCTCCTGCTGGGAGCTGTGCCGAGGCCCCCGCAAATCGCTGCGCCAGAGCCTCCGCGCCACGCGCCAGAATGGTCACGTCGGTGCCCACTGCCACGAAACTGGCGCCCAGTTCAAGGTAACGTCGGGCCAGTGTCTCATCCGCGATCAGCATGCCGACAGGCTTTCCCTTACCCCGCACTTCGGCAATGCCATGTTCGATGGCAGCCTGGACCTCGGGGTGGGTTGCATCGCCGAGATGTCCCATGGCGGCCGCAAGATCCGATGGTCCGATAAATACGCCATCCACGCCCGGCACCTGAGCAATCTCGCCTATCGCGTCCATGCCCTGGCAGGTTTCCACCTGCACCAGAAGGCAGATTTCCTCGGCGGCCCGGGCGAGATATTGCGGGGTACGGTTCCAGCGACTGGCACGGCCGATAGCAGAGCCTACGCCGCGAAATCCGTCTGGCGGATAGCGGGTAGCCCGCACCAGGCTGGCAGCCTGTTCGGCACTATCGACCATCGGTATCAGCAACGTCCGCGCGCCTATATCCAGATACTGCTTGACCAGAACGGAATCGCCCGTCGGCAAGCGTACGACTGGCTCAACCGGATAGGACGACGACGCCTGCAACTGCGCCAACACGAGCGGAATGGTGTTCGGCGCATGTTCGGCGTCAATGAGCAGCCAGTCAAAACCGGCCCCTGCGCAGATTTCGCAAGTGTAAGGCGAGGCGAGCGCCTGCCAAAGGCCGATCTGGGTTCTGCCCTGCCCGATGGCCTGCTTGAAGGAATTCATGGAAGTTGGCTCCGGATCATCAGAGAAACGAACAGGTGACCTTGCCCCACGGTCCGAAGTCTCCGACAATTCGGCTACCCGGCGGAGCCTCGACCGGGCGGATGAAGGAACCGGATAAGACAATCTGGCCCGCCTCGATGTGCTGACCATATGCACCGAGCCGTTGCGCCAGCCAAGCCACCGAAACCAGCGGATCACCAAGCACGCCAGCGCCAAGACCGGTTTCCTCGACCTCGTCATTCCGCGAAACGATGGCCCCGACCCACCCCAAATCCCTATTGGCAAAATCGCGAATAGCGTCTCCCATCACGATACCACCGTTGGCGGCATTGTCGGAAATCGTATCAAGAACCGTGCGCAGACGGCCCGACACCGGATCCTTGCGGAAGATCCGCGTATCGAGAATTTCCAGGGCGGGCGCTACATAGTCGGTCGCAGCGAGAATCTGGGCGGGGGACGCGTCGGCCGGGACCGCATCGCGCATGACGAAGGCAATTTCCGCCTCTATGCGTGGCTGGATGAAACGCTCGCGGGCGATATCGGCCCCGTTCGCAAACTTCATACTGTCCAACAAAACTCCGGAATCGGGTATGTCGATCGAAAGGGCGGCCTGCATGGCTTTTGATGTCAGGCCGATCTTCCATCCGACCACGGGGTCGCCGCCAGCCACCTTCTTTTGCACCCACGCCTCCTGCACGGCGTAGGCGTCGTCCATGGTCATGTCCGGATGGGTGTCGGTCAGCAGCCTGATCTGTGTCCGCGACCGCTCGGCGCTGTCGAGCGCGTCAGCGGCCGCCTGCACGGCGTCACGCGAAAGCGTGGTGCCGACCGACCCTCCCAGAACCGAAATCGCCGGGGTCGCCATCAAGCGGCCGACTTGCGGTTGGTGTCGAAGCCCATCTGGGCGCCGAGCAGCGCGGGCGGCTCCTTCAGGTTTTCTTGCCACAGCAGCGATTCCATGGCGATTGTGAGCGGTTGGTTCTGGATCGTGAGTTCGTAGACGGGCTCGTCATAGGACGCATGGTTATGCACCGCCCAGCCTGGCGCGGACAGCATCAGATCGCCCGCCTTCCATTCATAGACGTTGCCGGCCACCGTGCTCCGACCGCTGCCCGCAAAATAATAGTTGATCGATTCCGACACATGGCGGTGCGGACGATCGACAATCTTCGGCGGACGAATGGTAATCGTAGCGAAAAAGTTGGGCGTGGTGCCGTTGGTGCGACCCGTGACCGGATTATACAACAGGTACAGTCGGCGCCCGATATAGTCCTGCCCCAGATCCTGCAGCTTCTTGAGCTCGGCCTCGACCTTTTCCCAGGGCCAGTGCAGCGCGTTGGATTCAACCGTGGGCGGGTTGATGAGCTTTTCATAGGGCATCAGCATGGCGCCGTCGTCGCTGATCTGGAACGTGCCATAGGGGCTGTTGCGGCGCGGATTGATGGCGTCCTCCTCGTGCGGAACGGCTGCCAACAACGGCGGATTTTCCTCCCAGTGATGGACCTGCATGAACTGCAGCAGCGGAACATTGGTGTAGGTGAGAAATACCTGCAAATCACTGCCGTTATTCTCGCGCCAATAGGGCACGAAGGAAGGCGTGTTGTAGACGTCGTACTTGCGAAAGGGAATGCGCCGGTCGCCGATGGTGGCGACGCCCTCGCCACAGATGCAGAAATTCACCTCGGTGGCATTATGCCGGAACGGCGCCGTACGTTCGCCCGGTTTCAGGACATTGAGCGTCACCTGTACGGACGTAGCAAGGCCCGGCGTGGCGGAATCGGCGCGCGGATGCACAATCAGCGAGCTGCGGCGACCGTTGGATGGAAGAGGAATTGAGGCAAGGCGCTCGATTTCCTCATCAATCTGTTCCTTCGTGACGATCGCGGGAGCCCAGGGATCGTTGATTGGATAGTTTGCGCCGCTGATATCGACGAAACGTCCGATTGTGTCGGCAAAGTCGGTACGGAAATCGTTCATGATGTTCCTCCTTGATCGAGGGTGATATTCAATCGGCCGTCAGGCGCGGGGCCTTTCGGATGATGTCGGGGAGCGGACGCCCAAGGCCAGCGGCGCGCGCCCGATTCAGCAGTGCTATCCCGAGAGAGAGGTCAGAAATGCCCATTCCCATGGCCTTGAAAACGGAAAGGTCAGTCCGGTCGGACCGCGATGCGCTGGCCGCGACCAACGCGCTCAGCGGTTTCAAGCGCGACCAAGCAGCCTCATCCTCGCCAAACGCCTCCACGAACTCACGGCTGAGCTTGCGGACCTGCGGAACGCTGTCCGCGGCAAGGAGGTCGGAGCGCGCGAGCAGATCCGGCGCGAACTCTGCGCGCTCCGGGGTGATTGCCCCCACCGCATTTATATGGACCCCGGCAGGCAAGGAATTGCTGGCGAGAAATGGCACCCGGGCACGCGTGGCCAGCGTGACGATGTCGGCGCTGTCCAGCGCTTCGTCGAGCGTCGCAGTGGCAATGGCCTCGATGTGCAGGCTTGCTTCGATCTTGGCCGCAAGGGCTTCACGATTGGCTGGCGTGGGGCTCCAGACCGTGACGCGGTCGAGCGGACGAACAGCAGCGACGGCGGCAACCTGGGCCAGACTCTGTTTCCCGGCACCGATGATCGCCATACGTGTCGCGTCGCCACGCGCCATCAGATCCGTCGCGACGCCGCTGATCCCTCCGGTTCGCATCTGGCCCAGGGCGAAGGCTTCGATGATCGCGAGCACCGCCCCATTGGCGGCATCGATCAGGACCAGCAACGGCATGGCCCCCCCGGCCGTGTGCGCCCAGGTTTTGGTGCCGACGACCCCCCAGCCTTCGAACACCGCTCCGATGGCATGAAGCGTCGAACCATTGTCCCAGGTCGCGTGCGTCTTGACCATGTTGGACGCGCGCCCAGCGGCTTCCTCGCGAAGCCCGTCCCGCAAAGCGGTGATCGCCTCGGGCAGCGACATCAGCGATACGACTTCCGCCTCGGAGATCCAGATCGGCTGGCTCATGCCTGCTGCTCGGCAAAGATGGACGGGACCGGCGGAGCGAGCTCAAGGCCGTTCACGATCAGAGCGTGCGTGATGTATCGGCCCACCAGGAACATCACCGCGATCGTGGCATCCGCGCCAATCTGATCGATGCTGGCATTGATTTCGGCCTGAACCGTCTTTCCCCGTCGATCGATCATGGCCATAACGAGGCGCTGGACGGCCCGTTCGGCGTCGGAAAGATCGGGAGCCGTGTCCGGAGACAGTTCCTCGACAGCCGCAACCCAGGCTTCACCGAAGCCCAGCTTGCGGGAAAGTCGCTCATGTTGGTGCAGTTCGTAGCTATTGCCCATGAGCATCGCCACAGTAAGCGCGCCGGTTTCAGTCAGGCGATCAGGCAAAGCCTTTTTCAGCGCCTCGGTCATTTCCATGAACGGCGCCAAGATGTCCGGCTGCACCCCTGTGCATTTGAAGAACTCGCCTAGATAGCCCAGCCGCGCAACCCGCGCCTGAAGCAGATCCTGTAAGCGCGGAGCCAACTGATCGAACTCCAGGCGCACCATTTTTTCACTCATATCCTGCCTCCGCAGCCTGTCACGGAAGCTTATTGTCTGTTGTTGGCAAGATCGGAAATACATTATAAGTCCATTTGTGATACTCCTGAGGTATGACCATGGACCTGCGCCAGCTTCGTTATCTTATTGCTTTGTCAGAAGAACTGAATTTCACGCGGGCGGCGGCACGATGTCATGTTTCTCAGCCGCCCTTCAGCCGGGCGATCCGCGATCTTGAAACGGAACTCGGGGTACGGCTGTTCGAGCGGGACAAGCACCATGTTACGCTGACATCGGCGGGCGCCAGCATGGTGGAGGACGCGCGCAAGTCGCTCGCCATTCTCCATGAGGGAACCCGCCGCGCCCAGCGCACCGCCGCAGGGTTCAGTGGGACCCTGACGTTCGGCTTTGGGGGATCCAACGTCTATTCCCTGCTCCCGTCCCTCGTGAGCAGCTTTCGTACGGTTGCGCCAGACGTATTGGTCGCCTTCCAGGCAATGCCGGTGCTCAACCAGATTGAGGCTTTGCGCGACGGGACCATCGACATCGGCATCCTTCGCCTACCCGTCTTCGACGAATTGATAGCGACGCGATTTGTCTACGCCGAACCGTTGGTCGTGGCGTTGCCTGGCGGGCATCCGCTGCTGGCGGACAGCGGGGCGGTCGCCGTCGACCAGCTCGCGCCCTCCCCGTTCGTGGCTTACGAACCGACCCGCGGCTTCAATTTCCATTCTGATTTGCTGGCGCTCTGCAGCCTGGCGAGCTTTGCCCCCGACATCGTGCATCTTGCGCCAACGACCGAGGCCGTCGTGGGCATCGTTGCATGCGGCGAAGGTGTCGCCATACTTCCGGCCTCAGCCGAACGGCTGCGCATGCGCGGCTGTTCGTTTCGACCACTGAACGTGAAAAACGTGCCGGTACACCTGAGCCAGGTGCGGTTTGGCGTTGCCTGGCGCAAGGGTCAGGAATCCGCGGTGACCCTACGGTTTCTGGAACATGTCGCAAAGACGGCATCCGGAGGCGATTGACCGCCGTTGGCCCAGGGTCAGCTCTAGGCGATCCGCTTGTCCCTGCTTTCATCCTGGTACATTTTTTCGGAAGCTGAGATGGACCGGAACGTACCCCGGAGCATCCCCGGTGGGCGGAGGCGATGCCATCGCCTCCGCCCACCGGTCCGTCAATAAATCGGGGTAAGCGGAGCATGGCCCAGCAGGATGCGGCCATAGGTTTCTGCGCTGGTTTCGAGAAGCATGAGACCATGCATGTTCATGGCCCGAATGTCGCGCGCGGCCCGTTGGATTGGGCTACGGGTCGACAGTCCTGATGCACCGCCATTCATGAACAGGCTGTCGACCGCTTCGAGCAGGAAGCGCACGGCGAGCGAACAGTCGACGCGAATGCGCCCCCGCAACTCGATCGGCATATCTTCGTCGCGGTCGGCGTAGGCGTCGATCTCGTCAGCCACGCTGTAGAGCATCAACTCTGCGGCATGGATCCGGCCTGCGGCAAGGCCCAGAGCGACCTGGTTCACCACCCATTCGTCGGAGATGTGCGGCGTGTAAACCACCTTCTTGCCAACCGCGGTCCGGCGAAATTCCGCAAGCGCGGCGCGGGCCGCTCCGAGGGCAGCGCCGCAGATGCCGATTGCCAGGACCGGACCGGACTGCCCCTTTAGCATGGCTGGTGCCTCGGGTGAATCATAGGCGGCCGAGCGCCGATCAAGCCATGCATCGAGCTGAAGCTTGCGGTGTGCCGGCACGCGCAAATCCTTGACGGCAACCGAATTGCTGCCGGTGCCCTGCAAGCCTGCGACAAACCAGTCGTCCTTGATCTCGACGTCCGACGTGCGGACCAGAATATCGCCGTCCCCGGCAGCAACCCCATCCTTGTTAGTCAGTTCGGCGCCCAGCATCAGCCACTGCGCGTGCTGGCAGCCAGAGGCGAACGGCCATACGCCGTTGAGCAGCCAGGATCCATCAGACTGTTCCACCGCTTTCCCGCGCGGTGCGATAACCGCAGCGACGAGCGCGTCGGGGTTTTCGCCATAGACCTCCTGCCGCGCCCTTTCATCCATGTGGCACACCATCCAGCTATGCACATGTCCAACGCCGACGACCCACCCGGTTGCCGTGCAGCCTTCCGCAATCGCCGATACGACATCCAGATGCGAACGGTAACCGAGCCCAAATCCACCGAGCGATTCTGCCTGCACGACGCGGAGCAGCTGCGCATCTCGGACAAGCTGCATATTCTCGTCCGGCACTCGACGCAGATCCTCCGCTTTCGCAGCATGGACCCGGAGTTGATCGATAAGCCCCCGCGCACGTTGGGCGACCACAGCCGCATCGACACCTGCTTCGCGAGGGCGAGATTCCGTAAGAGTGACCATTAGATAAACCTCTCAAGATTATTTATGATTTATAATGAGGATTGCTCATATATGAGTGATAGTCAATCTTGTTTCTTTCTTTTATCGGCCGTAAGGCGCATGTTTGAGAGGAAGGTGTTTTGAGCGCAGATACGACCCTAAAAATCAGCCGGATGGAACGGCGCCGCGTGCGCAACCGGGAGGCGATGATCACCGCCGGTTATCAGGTCATGTCGGAAAAGGGCATCGACGCCGCGACGATGAGCGAGATCGCTGAAATTGCGGATGTCGGCTCGGGGACGGTCTACAATTACTTCTCGTCCAAGGACGAACTGGCCGTGGCCGTGATGGAACGGGTCATGCATCGCCTTGCGGAACGAATCGAAGCGGTCACGGACACGTTCGATGACCCGGGTCTGATTTACGCTTATGGTATTCGCAACGTGATGTTGGCGACGGTTGAGGACACGCGCTGGCGCAAGCTGCTGAACCGTTCCGAAGTCATGGCCGATGCCATGTTTCGCGTGATGGGGCCTTATGCGATTCGTGACATTGAAGCCGCCCGCGCCGCCGGTCGCTACGCTGTCAGCAACGCCGAGCTCGTCTGGCGGATGACGACCCACGCGATCATGGGCTTCGGGCTTGAGGTCAGCCACGGCGCACTGGGCCTGGCCGCGCTGGACGACAGCGTCGCCGCGCTGCTGGGAATGGTGGGTGTCTCGCCAGAGGCAGCGCGGGAGATCGTGCAGCGGGACTGGCCGCGCTTGCCGCCCGAATGATCCCCCGCCTCCCCAAGGCGGTATTACTCCTGCGGGACCAGCACGAAATCATATTTCAGGTGCCAGTGAGCGGAATCCAACCCAGCCGCCAGCGAACGTGCGCTCGGCTCCGTCATGTTGATCTGCGCGATCAGACTCTCCTTGACCCCGAACACGGCGTCGCTGCCGAGATAGGGGCAATCCGGCACGAACAGATGGGTCGTAACGGACCGGTACCCCGGTGCGCTGACGATGAAGTGAACATGCGCCGGGCGGTAGGGATGCCGACCCATGGCCTGAAGCAACTTGCCAACCGGCCCGTCGGTGGGGATGGGATAATAGCGCGGCTTGACCGAGCGGAACCAGAAGTTGCCATCCTCGTCAGTCTCGAACATGCCGCGAAGGTTCATCGGTGGCTGGACGTCGGCTTGCTGCACATCGTAGAAGCCTTCGTCATTGCATTGCCAGACGTCGATGAGCGCTCCGGCAATCGGTGTGCCGTTCGCCGATGTGATGCGCCCCTCGATAAAGATCGGCTCTCCCTTGCCATCCAGGCAGAGGTTGGCGCCCAGCTCTAGACGTGGGACGTCGGCGACGTGAAACGGTCCGAGCACCGTCGTTTCGGTCGCTCCTGAAGGCTTGCGGTTGTTAATGGCGTCGACCAGCATCGAAACGCCAAGGATGTCGGACAAAAGGATATACTCCTGCCGCCAGTCGGTGGAAATCTGTCCAGTGCGGGTGAGGAATTCGATCGTGGCGCCCCACTCGGCGTCGGTCGGCTCGATTTCCTTGACGAAGGCATGCAAGTGCCGGATTGCGGCACTCATCACGGTGCGAAGCCGGGGATCGCAGTCGGACCTCATGCGGGCGATGACCGCCTCTTCCGAGTTTTCCTCTGTGAAATAGACGGCAGGCTCAGCTTCCAACGTGTCGTTCATTCATTCTCTCCTCGTTTGGATATAAGGCGGGCGGCCCGCGAAGGCGTCTTCGAGCAGCGCGCGCAGACCTTCGGCAGTGAGTGCGCGCGGGTTCCAATAAGGGTTCTCCAGCGTGGCTTCGACAGCCGTTGCGACGCCGCTTTCGGGCATCCCGATCGCTCCCAGCGCCATCTCCACGCCCAGCTCGCAGGCGAAGCGGTAAAGCCCCGTCGCGGCATCGGCCGCACCAAAAATCCGGGCGACCGGCTTGAGATGCTCGCGCACCGCGCTTTCGTTGAACGCGGCTGCATGAGGCAGGACCGCTGCGTGCAGGGCCGCATGCGGCAAGTCGAACATACCCCCCAAGGTGTGGCACAGCTTGTGGTGCAAGGACATGCCGACCAGCGCGAGACACGTACCGCACAGCCAAGCGCCTTGAAGCGCGCGCGCCCGGGCCGGGATATCTGAGCCGTCGCGGGCGATCACCGGCAGCGCGCTCGCCAGCAGTTCAATCCCCGCTATTGCAATCGAGGAGACCAGCGGATTTCGGTCCCTTGCGTACAGCGCCTCCACCGCATGGGCGATGGCGTTCAATCCACTCAGCACCGCAGCGCCAGGGCGGACAGCAAGCGTCAAATCCACATCGTAGATCACGCTCTCGGGAAGGATGCGCGGATCCGAGAATATCTGCTTTTGCCCATCGCGCGTCTCCCCGACAACAGGCGTGACCTCCGAACCCGCATAGGTCGTCGGGAGCACAATTTGCGGAAGATCCGTACGCAGCGCGAGCGCCTTTGATAGGCCGATCGCCGAACCGCCGCCGATCGTCACCAGTCCGTCAGCGCCGCGCGCGCGCAGGAAATGCAAGGCTTTATCGGTGACTGCGACAGGCGTATGCATCTGCGCCTCGTCGAACGTTCCCACCCATATCGGACCGAGAAGTCGCTCGATTTCGCCGGGCTGGTCGGCACGCCGACCCGCGGCGATAACTACCACACGCTGCATGTTCAGGCGGCCCGCTTCTTCCGCAAGATGCAGACGGGCACCGGACCCGAACAAAACGCGGCCCGGATTCATGGTGATGCAAAACGATTCCATCTTGGCACCGACTAGGAAAAATATGAATATTATTCAAGTTTGATTACACGTCATCTTCTGGACCATGGGCAGGATATCGGGTAGCACAAGCCAAGCCTCACGAGCCGATGGCGCCGCGAGCATCGTCACTCCGGATTGGCAACAACCTTCGTCAGCAGCGCCAATGTGAGGCTGTCGGCGTGTTCGGCGGCGTCGCCACGGAAGGTCTGACCGCCCCGCCGGGCGAAAGCATGACCGACCCCTGGATAGGTGATGACTTCGACACGGTCAGCCAGAGGCGCCATTGCAGTCCTGATCGCGTCCTGCGCTTCGGGTGGGCAGAGATGATCGTCCTGTGCGATATGGAGCAGCAGACGGGCGCGGATCGCCGGCGCGGCTTCGAGAGCATTCTGGATCATCACCCCGTAATAGGATACCGCCGCAGCGATCCCACTCTGCATCGCCAACAGGTAGGCCAGCTTGCCGCCAAGGCAATATCCTACCGCCGCTATCCTGCCGTTGCTGCCAGGCAGCGCGCGCACGTGCTCGGCCGCCACCAGAGAGTCCTGAACCGCCCGCTGCTGATCCATTCCCTTCATGAGTTGCATTGCTGTTTCATAGTGGGCGGGATTACCGGGATCGAGCTCTACACCGGGCTCCTGCCTCCAGAACAGGTCCGGCGCAATTGCGTAATAGCCCACCTCGGCGAAGCGCTCGGCGATGCTGCGAATATTGGCATTGATCCCAAAAATTTCCTGCAAAACGACAACCGAACCACCATTTGGCCGGGCGGGCATAGCAAGAAAGGCGGTGAACGTGCCGCCGTCCCGGGCCGTGAGAGTCACTGTGGAACTGTTCATATCTTGGCTCCTTTATGATGGGGCGGTCAGTGCGCCCCGACGGCTTCGAGCCATGCTTCAGCCCATTCGATCGCCGCATCCTCGGGATATATTTTGCCCCGCGCATCATGGATGCAGATGTCGCCAATGCGGGTCGCACCAAGCTCGCTGAACAGCGCGTCGAATTTCTTGCCGCCAAACGCGAAGGTGTTGGGATAGATACTGTCGCCCAAGGCCATCACCCCGTAGCGGACCTCAGAAAGATCGGGCCGCTCATGGGTGAGGGCAGCGTAGAACGGCTTGCCGTTGTCTGGCACCTCCCCGGTCCCGTAGGTGGAGGAGCAGATGACGAACAGCCCCCCCTGCGCAAGCGTCGCAGGAGTGGCGTTCTCCATCCGGACGATCTTTGCCGATCCGCCGCTGTCCTCGATGTAATTGGCAATTTCTTCTGCGGCGAGTTCGGCGGTGCCGCCCATGGTCGCCACAAGGATTGTGATTTCTAACGTCAACTTTCACCTGCCCTGCTGGAACTTGCGTAGGGGAACGGACTCGTCGGCGAGCATCCGTGCGTCCTGATCAAGCGCGCCGCCCGCAGCAAGCAGGCGGCGAATGATCGCCATGTCCTTGCCCCTGTTTGCGGTCAGGCCTCCGACCAGCTGACCGCGGTTAAGCTGGAACACCGATATTCCATCCTCACCCAGCGGATCGCCCCGGATCACCACCTGGTCAACCTGATCAGGGAACCCGGCCATTTGGAGGTTAAGCGATCCCTGGTCGGACCACACCCACGGCACTTCCGCCGGAGTATCGAACAGTCCCGCCATCGCCCGACCGGCAATTTCTGCCTGAACGTTCGCATTGTGCCACGATTCCAGGCGGACCGCGCGGCCAAGCAACGGGTTGTATTGGCGCGTAACGTCGCCGGCCGCGTAGATCGCTGGATCGGACGTGCGGCAATGAGCATCAACGACGATTCCGTCGTCAACGACAAGGCCTGCCGCCTCGGCAAGATCTGTGTTCGGCCTGACCCCCACTCCTGCGACCACCATGTCAGCGGCTATGCGGTCGCCATTGTCTAGCTCGAGGAAACCCTCCCCTCCCCCGACGACCCGAGTGCCAAGACGGACATCGATCCCGCTGGTACGATGATGTCGCAGCACCAGCTCGCTCGCCTCGGTGCAGGCAAGACGGGGAAGAAGCCGGTCAGCCAGCTCTACGACGACAACCTCGCAGCCCCGTTTGCGCATCGTAGCGGCGGTTTCCAGTCCAACGAACCCGCCGCCGACAACCGCGACCCGTATGCCATTCCCAAGCCGGGCAGCGATGGCTCGGCTGTCTTCCAACGTCCGCAAAGAAAATATGCGTTCGGTGGGGAAATGGCCCAGCTCGATAGGGCGCAGCACACTACCCGTGGCGATGAGGAGAGTATCGTAGGGAAGCAGGGTCTCATTCGCGAGACGCAACGTGCGTTGGCTCCTATCGATTTCGGTGACCGGTACGCCGACTATCAGCTCGATGGCGAGCTCACGATATTGGTCTTCGGCGAGCACCCAGGGAAGCGGGCCATCCGGATCTTGGAGAAGCGCCTTGGAAAGAAGCGGCCGCTCATAAGGAAAATGGGGTTCCGCACCGATAATGCGGATAGGACCATCAAAGTCGGCCATGCGCATCGCCCTAGCGGCGCGGGCGCCTGCCTGCCCTGCACCAATCACGAGCGCTCCCGCGCGCACGTTTCCCATCCCTTCCCTCCCGCGCACCAAATGGCCAGTTTTGATTATTGACATATATCTGTCATAACGACAAGAACTAGTCAATATATCCTGCCTTTGGTGCAATCGCGCGCAGCAGCGTATCAGGTCGAGGCAGATCAGGTCTTGACGAGCAGAGTGCTTGCCGACGAGTATCGGACCTGCGATGGCAAGGTTTGCGCAGGAGGCGCTTGCGCCGGTCCGGACTTCCGGAACATGGTCTAGAAACGGGGATAACGGAGATCGGATGGCGGACGCCGACAACATTGCGCACTCACAGCGGGGCATTGTGATTACCGAGCTTATTCTGGCGGTTTTTCGCACCAACGGCCGTCTGCTTCGCGCCGGTGATAGGCTCACCAAAGATGTCAATCTGACATCGGCACGCTGGCAAATATTTGGTGCGATCGAACATAATCCCAAGACGGTTGCCCAAATCGCGCGGAACTACGAACTGACACGCCAGGGGGTTTTGTGGGTCGTTCAGGCGATGCTGAAGGAGGGACTGGTCCAGCTCCTCAACAATCCCGATCATCAAAGGGCAAAGCTCGTTGATTTCACTGAGAAGGGCCGGGAACTGTTCGACTTGGTGTCGCAGCGCCAGCGCCAGTGGGCCAATCGGCTTGCCGAAGGGTTTGAACCCGGCGACATCGAGAAGGCCCTCCAGCTCGTCGAACGTCTCGGCGAACTCGCGATGCCGGAGGACTGAACCCATTTTCCGTGCGGCCTGACCTGCCGCTTTTTCGCGCGCCGACGAGCGTCAGATCTTGGAATGCAGTCCTGGAAATCGATCACCGGCACTCGAGTGAGCGTCTACGCACCTATACCTCCACCACATACCGTCGAAGGCCGCCTCGGCTCCAGCCAATCGTCGCGCAGCCACGCCAATTGACAAGTTATAGTCCATATGACAGTATTTTGTCATAATGATCAGCTCGTGCTGTAGGCCTCTCGCTGGGCAAACGCACGCATTCGGGCGGTCGGTAATGGGAGGAACCATCTTGGCGATTAGCGAACCCTCGATTGCGCGCTCAGTCACGTTGCAGTTCAACGGTGATTGGGGGCAGGCAAATTTTCATCGGATCTGTTCGTGGCTCACGCAGGAATTCTGCGATCGGGCTGGGCCACGCACGCGGGTCGGTATCTGGAACATCCGGGGCGGTGGGATGGAGCCGCTTCAGGCGGTGCAGGACGGTGAACTGGATCTTTGCATAGCAACACCGGCCATGATGATCGGCGATGCAATCTCGGGGAACGGCCTGTTCGAAGGCCAGGCCATGCCCGACCTGCGTGCTCTGGGAGTCATCCCCCAGAATGACCGTATGGTCCTGGCGATCGATCCCCGCTTCGAAATCTCCTCGTTTGAGGAATTGCGCGCGCGGAAACCCGCGCTGCGCATTGCCACCTCCACCGATGACGGCAGCAACTTCATAGGCCGGGTCGCCCGTCATTTCATGGCAGCGCACGGCATCGACGAAGCGGTTCTACGCTCGTGGGGCGGAAGCTACGTGGTAGCTCACCGGCCTGAGCAATCGCTGTTCCGGATGCAGGACGGAGAGGTCGACGCCGTGCTGCAAGAAGCCATCATGACCCCATGGTGGCGCGATGTGGTAGAAGCCGGCAAGGCAATCCCGCTACCAGCCGAGCCCGCCGCAATCGATCGACTGGTGGAAACATTCGGCTACCGACGGAATGCACTCCCAGCAGGATTCTGGTCCAATTTTGATCGCGATCTGCCTGCTGTGGACTTCTCGGATTTCGTCATCGTCGTCCGCAACGACATGCCCGCAGACATCGCACATCTTTTGACCTGGTGTCTTGTAGAGACGCGCTCGGTGATCGAGGCGCAATACCGGCACATTCCACCCGAACGCAGCCCGATTACCTATCCGCTTGTCCCTGCCAACATGTGCAAGGCGCCCATCCCGCTGCACGCCGGAGCCGAGCAATATTATCGCGAGACAGGCGTAATCTGATCTCCACCGGCAAGGCGCGTGACCCTTATTGTCTAAGTTGCGCTGGTGTGCCGGCGCTTCGGAGACGCCTGTTGCCGGTTATCGGGACGCCTGTGCGACCAACGGAAAAATGAACGACACTCATAATTGAAGATAACTATTGACAGAACACTGTCAAATTGACGATGCTCTGTCATCGCGATAGCAGCTGCTCAAGAGCAGACGTAAACTGTCGTGAGAGGAGATCGCCTTCGGCAGAGACCGAAGGGTAAAAAAGAGAATTGGCTTCGGAGCCTGCAAAGGATCGCCATCCTTCGGCTCATGGATGCACTCTTCTCGTAAATGGGGAGGTTATAGCATGTCTCGCAAGACAATGTTGATTTCGGCAAGTGCCTTTGTCCTGGCACTTTCGTTCCATACAAATCCGGCAGCCGCGCAGAACGAAGCAACTGGCTCCGCTGCCACCCCGCAGGCCGGTTCGTCAGACGGACTGGAGGAAATTGTCGTCACCGCCCAGCGGCGCAGCGAGAGCTTGCAGCGTGCGGCGGTTGCAGTGACCGCACTCAACGCGGAGTCGCTCGAACGGCAGGCAATAACGTCTGCTGCGGCCCTGACGGTAGCCGTACCTGCGCTTCAGGCCTCAAACCAGGCGGGTGCCACGACATTCTATATTCGCGGGATCGGCGCCGCCGCCTATAATCCGTATACCGAACCTGCCGTCGCCTTCAATATGAACGGCGTTTACATCTCCCGCCCAACCGCAGTGAATGGCCAGTTCTTCGACGTTCAGCGCGTTGAAGTGCTCAAGGGACCGCAGGGCACGCTCTACGGACGAAATGCGACCGGCGGCGCGGTCAATCTCATTTTCCGCAAGCCGGACTATGGGCAGTTCAATGGAACATTTGGCGCGACCTACGGGAATTATGATGAAGTGCTGCTCAATGGCGCGCTCAATGTGCCTGTGGGCGAAAACGGCGCCTTGCGCGTGGCGTTCCAGACCGAGGATCATGACGGCTACTTCAAAGACGGGACCGACGATGCGAAGGATCGCGCATTCCGCGTGTCGCTGGGAGCGCAACTGACACCGGACCTGACCGTCAACGTTGTGGGCGACTATGCGGACATCGGTGGCAAGGGCGGCGGCGGCTCGTTCCTGGGCATCAATGGCAAGGTGTTTGATAACTTCCTCAATGTGGGCGGCGGTAACCGCATCGCCTTTGGCAACCTCAACGGTGCGGTGATCCCACCGACGCGCGTCGGCCTGGGCAATCCGGCTTACACCGCGTTGTACAATGGACACTTTCTCAACTTCATTACACCGGGTCTGGTGGCTCCGCTTCCCCAATATCTCTCGAAGATGGATACCCAGGCGGGTGGAGTGATGGCGGAATTCAATCTGAAGACCTCTTTGGGCACCGTGACGTTCATTCCTGCCTATCGCGAACTCCACACCGACAATTTCATGACGATGATCAGTCATTGGCTTGTCGATCGGACCGACCAAAAGCAGACTTCTCTCGAGCTGCGCCTGGCATCCGACGACGCGCAGCCGCTCCGCTACGTCCTGGGGGCCTATTACTTCAACGAAAGCGCAGACTTCCTGATCGAACCCGACAACCAGTTCGTCGGCGTTGTGCAGGAACAAGGCAATGTCTCAACCAAGACCGCAGCGGCCTTCGGCCAACTTACCTACGCGCTTAACGACACGCTGCGCCTGACGGGTGGGCTGCGTTACACCTGGGAAAAGAAAGGCATTGATGGAACGCACGGCATCGGGATCCCCGCTTCCTTCACCAGTGGTCCCAACCTCAATCCGCTGATTGTGGTGCCTGCGGCGCCAGAAATCATCATCGACACCACCCGGACCTTTAAATCGGCAACCTGGAAAGCCGGCGTGGAATGGGACGCCGGTCCTCAGTCGCTGGTCTATGCCAACGTGGGTACGGGTTTCAAGGCTGGGGGTTTCTTCTTCGCCCAGTCCAACAATTCCTACGATCCCGAGAAAGTGACGTCCTATGTGCTCGGCACAAAGAACCGCTTCCTCAACAACCGGCTGCAGTTCAACCTGGAAGCCTATTACCTCAAATATCGCAATCAACAGTTGGCGCACCTCGCATTCGTACAGGGGCTCGACCCCACGCGTCCGGTCACCGGTTTCCCGACAGAGAATGTGGGCAGCTCGACAATCTACGGCTTCGAGGCGTCTGTAGAGTTCAAACCCGTCCGTAAGTTGCTGCTGGGCGTCGACGTCAATTACACGCATTCGCGCTACGACGAGTTCAAATACACCGTGCCGGACATTTCACTCCTGCCCGCGCTGGGCCTGCCTTCCGGCACATTGCTGCCGAGCACGGGCTGCGCATTCAGCCTGTCAGGAGCGACCTACACAATCAATTGCAGCGGACGGCAGATGTTCCAGTCACCGGAGTGGGTTATCAGCGGTCGTGCATCCTATACCATCGATCTTGGTTCTGGGGGATCACTGGTGCCTGCCGTGCAGTCACGCTACGAAAGTGCGCGCTGGCTATCGGATTCGTTCCTTCCCGAAACGCATGTTGGCAGCAATACCCGCACGGACGCGTCGCTAACCTACAACGCGCCAGGCGATCATTGGAGCATTGCAGCGTACGTCAACAACATCGAGAATGATGACGTTCCGTCCAATGTATTCCTGAACAGCTCGCACCCTATCATCCCGTTCGTTTCGGCAACACTACGCCCACCACGGACCTACGGAATTCGGGCACGGGTCAATTTTTAGGCATCAGGCCGGGGTGGTTTTTGCTCTCAGCGAAGGCGCGGCAGATCTTTTGACTGCCGCGCCAAAGGCACCATCCCACTATCGAAGGGAACAACTGGCTCGGCTGCGTCCGGCTCCGGATCGTGTGTGCTCTTCAGCATACCCGACGTAGACCCCGCGTTCGATGCCCCGTCGCGGTCCGTGTAGGTTTGATGCCAAGTAATTTCGATCCAGACGCGCGACAATATTGACATATTTCTGTCGTTATGACAAAAATTGTCTTTTCTATTGGCAAAGGAACCCGGCTGCCGAGTTCCGAGGGAAAGCATGATGATGAAGGCGACCGTCAGCGATACCAGTACGGGCAAGGTGCCGCTCAAGATAAATGTGTTCCAGTTCGTCCAGACCGCCAATGCCCAGCTTGCCCCCATGTTTCCTTATACCGATCCGGGTGCGATTGTTCCATGCGCTGCGGCATTTGAGAGCGACGGAAAGGGCACTCACATCGGCTATTTCGTACATGAAAATGTCGTTGACGAGATCGTGATTAACTACGCCAATACCGGCCGGATGCGTACGGGCGACGTATATGTCGGGCCGAAGGAGCACGGCGTGGGCGGAGACTCCGACGAAGCCTACTTCGCGGTGCAGGTTATTACGCAGCGTCAGCTCGAAGAAGGCGAGCAATCTGAAGCCATGGCGTTCAATTGTGAGAACTGTGGGACCGAGGTCTACCGCTACCGCTACGACGAGACCGAGGGCAATGTTGGCGAAATCGCGGGGCTTTCCGCGCTTCCGACCATATTCGGATCGAACAGCTTCGCCCTTAATGTCAATGCGAACGAGGATCTGCGCACGTGCAAATCCTGCGGCCATGTCAGCCGCCCGTTCCCTTTGCATATTTGGGGTTGGTACGACTATGCGTTCCGCACCAATGTGGCGCGTAAGGCCGTTGAAGAATTCGAAGGGGCCATCGCATCGTGAACGCACCGCTTCCACCCGTACGCATCCGCCGCAAAAATACGTTCAACATCCTGCGCGAAGGGCAACGCCTCGCGTCATTCGACGAGTTCCCCATGTTGCGCCCGGAAGTTGATCCGCAGCTCCATGCCAGCATGAATTCGGTGGATCAGCCTTTCCATCTCGAATGCGAGAAGGACACCGTTGTCGCGCAGATGAGCGGACGATCGCGAATTGAGTTCAAGGATGGCCCGACCCGCTTCTTCGATGCGGTACCTGGCGATTTGGTTTATGTACCCGGACGCGCCGTTCATCGCATACGGACAGTCGAACCAGGGCTGGTGTTGCGTTATAAGGCGAAGGATTCTGGCGGGGAGGCTGCGATCTGGTTGTGCGAAGGCTGCGGCGAGCAGCTGGCTCGGCACGAGTGGGACAACGCCGCCGAAACCCCGCAAGAACAATATCAAACCGGCTGTGAACGGTTCAACAGCGATGCCAGCAAACGGCGTTGCCCTTCCTGCGGGCGCGATCACGATCCGATTGATCTGTCGCCATTCCGTTGGCAGGCGATTTCAGAGAAGATCGTGGAAGGGGATTGAATTCCCTTCTGTCGAGCTGACCTTATCGCGCTCAAAACACGCTCCATGCCCGATTGCGTCCTGCCGCGCGCAGCGCGCTCGCCTCCAAACCGGATACAATGGGGGACTAACCCCAAAATTCGCGAATGGTAGCGGAGGAGGGACTTGAACCCCCGACACGCGGATTATGATTCCGCTGCTCTAACCAGCTGAGCTACTCCGCCACGTTGCCAAAACCGGCATAAACGCCCGTTCGAGACTGAAGCACCACAGCATAGTGCCGCCGCGGTCGGCGCGCTATACGAAGCCTTCCGGCCCGGGTCAACATCACTTTGACACGGGAATTGCGTCTTGTATACGCCGTGTCCACAACGCGCCGCACACGAGCGCCCAATGAATCAAACAGGGGAATGGTATCGATGGCCCATTATGATGTCCTGATCGTCGGAGCTGGCCATGGTGGGGCGCAGGCGGCGCTGATGCTGCGCCAGCTCGGCTTTGAAGGATCGGTCGCGATGCTGGGAGACGAGCCCGAGCTGCCCTATGAGCGTCCTCCGCTGTCCAAGGAGTATATGGCGGGCGAAAAGACGTTCGAGCGTATCCTGATCCGCCCCGCCGCCTTCTGGGAAGAACGCACTGTCGACATGCTGCTGGGGCAGCGGGTAAAGCGCGTCGATCCGGCGGCGAAGATGGTGACAGTCGGCGACGACAGCGAAATCGGCTATGGCACGCTCATCTGGGCAACCGGCGGCAGCCCCCGCCCCCTTTCCTGCCCGGGCGGCGACGCGCGCGGCATTCATGGGGTACGCCGCCGCAGCGATGTCGACGCGATCATGGCGGATCTGCCGAGTGTCGAGCATGTCGTCGTCATCGGCGGCGGCTATATCGGGCTGGAAGCGGCTGCCGTCCTCACGAAGCTGGGCAAGAAGGTCACGCTGCTCGAAGCATTGGATCGGGTGCTGGCGCGCGTTGCGGGTGAGGAACTCTCCCGCTTTTATGAGGCGGAACACCGCGCGCATGGCGTAGACCTGCGCACCGGCACGATGGTGAGCGAAATCGCCGTGGAGCATGGAGCGGCCAAGGGCGTCATCCTGAGCGACGGCACGCGGATCGATGCGGACATGATCATTGTCGGCATCGGGATCATCCCGGAAACCGCCCCGCTGATCGCGGCCGGCGCAAGCGGCGGCAACGGCATCGATGTCGACGCCTATTGCCGCACCAGCCTGCCGGACATCTATGCAATCGGCGATTGCGCAGCCCATGCCAACCGCTTTGCGGGCGGCGCGCAGATGCGGCTGGAATCGGTCCAGAACGCCAATGACCAGGCGAAGGTCGCGGTCCAGCACATCGTCGGCGAGCCTACCGAATATAATGCGGTTCCATGGTTCTGGTCCAACCAGTATGACCTGAAGCTCCAGACCGTCGGGCTGTCAGGCGGCCATGACAAGACGATCGTGCGCGGCGACCCCGCCAACCGCAGCTTTTCGGTCATTTACCTGAAGGCGGGCAAGTTTATCGCCATCGACGCGGTCAACGCGGTGAAGGATTATGTGCAGGCGCGCGCGCATGTGCTATCCGGGGCCGTCCTGAACCAGGCGCAGCTGGCCGATCCTGCGGTGCCGCTGAAGGAAGCGCAGCCCGCCTGACCACAATGGGCACGGCGGCGGCAGCCTTCCGATCGTTCCGGACGAGGGGAGGATGCATGCCATGACAATCGAAAAAACATTCCGGCCGGTCGCGATCGCTTTTCTGATCTGGAGCCTGATGGGCATTGCCGCCTATCTCACGCAGGTGACGATGGATACGGCGGAACTGGCGCGGTCGGACCCGTATCAGGCCCATATGTTCGAACAGATGCCCCACTGGGCCTGGGCGGCGTACGCTATCGCCGTGTGGAGCGAACTCGCCGGGTCGTTCGCTCTGTTGGCCCGGCGCGCATGGGCGACGCCGCTGTACCTGATCTCGCTGGTCGCGGTGCTCATCCAGTTTAGCTACGCGTTCGTCCTGACGGACCTGATCGCGGTCAAGGGTCTGGGCGCGGCGGTTTTCCCAGTGGTGATCATCGTCATCGGGCTGGCCCAATGGCTGTTCGCCCACGCGGCGGGAGCGAAGGGATTGTTCCGGTAGAGCCGCGGCCTACATCTCTCCGCGTGCGCGGCGGATCTCGAACCACTTGCGCACATTCTCATTATGCTGCTGCAGGGTGTCGGCGAAGATATGGCCGCCCCTGCCGTCTGCGACGAAGTACAGCGCTTTGGTCTTGGCCGGGTTCAGCACCGCCTCGATCGACGCCTTGCTCGGATTGGCGATCGGTCCCTTGGGCAGACCCGTCATCGCGTAGGTGTTATAGTCGTTGACGTCCTCGATCTCCGACCGGCGGATGCGGCGCCCCAGCGGTTTGCCTTTGGTGATCGGGTAGATGATCGTGGGGTCCGCCTGCAGCATCATCCCGGTGCGCAGCCGGTTGGAATAGACACCCGCCACCAGGGGTCGTTCGGCCGCTATGGCGGTTTCCTTCTCGACGATGCTGGCCAAAGTCACCGCCTGGTCCTTCGTCTTCGCGACGGTGGTCGGTGCGCGCTTCGCCCACGCCTCATCCAGCGCCTTGCGCATCGCACCCTGCATGCGGGCGAGCACGGCCTTGCGCGTCTCACCCTTGTCATAGGCATAGGTGTCGGGAAGCACGCTGCCCTCTGCCGGTATGGACACCGGGCCGGTCAACTCCTCGGCCGCCATCAGCCGGTCGTAGACCATGATCGATGGCATGCCTTCGGGCACCGTGACGAAGCGGTTGACGCCAATTCCACCCTGGATGATCGCCAGAATTTCGCGGTTGCTCGCGCCCTTTGGAATCAGATATTCGCCCGCCTTGACCGTGCTGCCCCGCGCAAAGATTTTGGCGCGCAGCACGAAAGCATCGGCGGAGCGGATCAGCCCCGCCTTGCGAAGCTCGACGGCTGTGCGCGTGAGGGACGCCCCATCGGGCACGACGAAGCTGCTGTCCTGTGGCGCGGGTCCACGCTCGGTCCAGCCGGACACGAAGTTCACGGCCACCACGCCGAACAGCAGCAGGCCGATCAACAGGATGATGCAGCCGGCGCGACGCATGATGGTGTCAGATCGCCTTCATGACGAGGCTGGCGTTGGTGCCGCCGAAGCCGAAGCTGTTGTTGAGCACCGCCTTGACCTTGCGCTCCTTCGCCACATGCGGGACGAGATCGACGCCTGCACAACCTTCCGACGGATTATCGAGGTTGAGCGTCGGCGGCACGATCTGATCGCGCATGGCAAGGATGCAGAAAATGCTCTCCACCGCGCCTGCGCCGCCCAGAAGATGACCGATCGCCGATTTGGTGGACGACATCGACATCGTGCCGATCGCGTCGCCGAACAAGCGGCGCACCGCGCCTAGCTCCAGCTCGTCGCCCAGCGGGGTCGATGTACCATGCGCGTTGACATAATCGATGTCCGCGAGGCTCAGGCCCGACTTGCGCATCGCCATTTCCATCGAGCGGTATGCACCCGACCCTTCCGGATGCGGAGCCGTCACATGATAGGCGTCGCCTGACAGGCCGTAGCCGACAACCTCGGCGTAGATCTTGGCTCCACGCGCCTTGGCATGCTCATATTCCTCGAGCACGACCACGCCCGCGCCCTCGCCCATGACGAAACCATCGCGCGCGACGTCATAGGGCCGCGACGCCTTTTCCGGCGTGTCGTTAAAGCTGGTGGAGAGCGCACGCGCCTGGCTGAACCCGGCGATGCCAATGGGGCAGATGGTGCTTTCCGCACCGCCTGCCAGCATCACATCGGCGTCGTCCATCGCGATCATCCGCGCGGCGTCCCCAATGCTGTGCGCACCGGTCGAGCAGGCCGTCACGACCGCATGATTAGGGCCCATCAGACCGTATTTGATGCTGACCTGCCCGGAGATCAGGTTGATGAGGCGGCCATGCACGAAGTGCGGGGAAACCCGGCGGGGTCCCTTTTCATGCAGCACCAGCGATTCGCTCTCGATGCCCGGCAGACCGCCGATGCCCGAGCCGATGGAGCAGCCTGCACGAAAGCGCTCCTGCTCCGACATATCGGTGAGGCCTGCATCTTCGAGCGCCTGTCCGGCGGCATCGATACCGAAAATGATGAACGGATCGACCTGCCGCTGCACCTTGTGGTCCACGCGCAAATTGGGATCGAAGCCGTACTCATGGTCTGCGGGCTTTACCTCGCACGCGATGCGGCACACATAGTCCGTCGCGTCGAAATGCGTGATCGGCCCTGCGCCGCTGCGCGACGCGAGAATATTCTTCCAGGTCGTTTCGACATCGCCCCCTAGCGGGCTGACCATGCCAAGACCGGTTACGACCACTCGACGCATAACGTTGCTCCCTCAACCGGAAACTGGCCTCGCTCCCCGGCCTTGTTCCAATACCGCCCGCTGCGCTGGTCCGCCCCGCGGGACTCTATAAACTGGAATGGCGACCCTCATGCACGGGAGCATCCCGGCCGGAGAGCCGCCATCATCAGGCACCGCAGCGCGACGGGTTCCGTTCGAAACCCGCACGTCGCCGGCTGGACAGCCCTTATTGCTTGCTTTCGATATAGTCGATCGCATCCTTGACGGTGCCGATCTTCTCAGCCGCGTCGTCGGGAATCTCGACACCGAATTCTTCTTCGAACGCCATGACGAGCTCAACGATGTCGAGGCTGTCTGCGCCCAGATCGTCGATGAAGCTGGCATCTTCGGTCACCTTTTCGGCTTCCACGCCCAGATGCTCCACAACGATTTTCTTTACGCGATCCGCAGTCTCACTCATGAGTGGTCCTTCTTCTTTAGCCTATATGAACAAGCGTTAATCGTCCTGTTTCACCCCCTGCCCTAGTGCCAAGGCGACCAAGAGGCAAGAGGCATACTCGACCATGTGGGGCAAAACAGCTTTGTCCTTCGGCCTGCCTCAGATCATCGCCATGCCGCCGTTGACGTGAAGTGTTTGTCCCGTCACATAGCCTGCCTCCCGGCTGGCGAGATAGACAACCGCCGCACCGATATCCTCGCCCTCACCCAGCTTGCCCGCCGGGATCTTGACGTTGATCGCGTCTTTCTGTGCGTCATTCAGCGCGTCAGTCATCGCCGAGCGGATGAAGCCCGGTGCGACGCAGTTTACGGTGATGCCCCGGCTGGCGAGTTCCTGTGCCAACGCCTTTGACATGCCGATCAGCCCCGCCTTCGATGCGGCATAATTCGCCTGCCCCGGATTACCGGTCACACCGACGATCGAAGTGATCGAGATGATCCGCCCGAAACGCGCCTTCATCATGGGTTTGGCGGCTGCGCGGGCGAGACGGAACGCGGCTTCCAGGTTGACGCTGATGACGTCCGACCATTCCTCGTCCTTCATCCGCATGGCGAGGTTGTCGCGCGTCACGCCGGCATTATTGACAAGGATATCGAGCTTTCCGCCCAGCGCCTCGACCGCCTGCGGCACCAGCGCATCGACCGCCGCGCCGTCCGACAGGTTGCAGGGCAACGCAACGTGATCGCCGCCCAGTTCCGTCGCAAAGGAATTGAGCTTGTCGACATTGCTCCCCGAAAGCGCCAACCGCGCGCCCTGCGCCGCCAGCCCGCGCGCGATGGCGGACCCAATGCCTCCGGATGCGCCGGTCACCAGCGCTGTCATGCCTGTCAGATCAAACATCGTCATTCTCCAAGTTGATTTACGCGGAGGCGCGACCTCATTCCCCCCTGAACACCGGCTCCCGGCGTTCGACGAAGGCGTCGATGGCTTCCTGATTGTCCGCGGTCGCATGGGCAAGCGCCTGCATCCCGGCGGAAATCTCCAGGATGTTGGCGAGGCTCGCGTCCTGAGCCTCACGCAGCAGGCGTTTGGTCATGCGTGTGGCGTAGGCGGGGTTGGCGGCGACCATGTCCGCCACCGCGCGCGCCGCGCTCATCAGATCGCCGTCCGGCACGACCTGGCTGACCAGCCCGATAGCCAGCGCTTCCTCTGGCTCTATCATCCGGCCGGTGAGGGCCAGCTCGCTCGCCTTGGCAAAGCCGACGACGCGCTGAAGCAGCCACGCCCCGCCGTCGCCAGGCACGATACCCAGCTTGACGAAGCTCGACGCGAAGCGCGCACTCTCGCTCGCGATGCGGATGTCGCACATGCAGGCCAGATCGCATCCAGCGCCGATCGCGGGGCCATTGACCGCCGCGATCACGGGCACTTCGAGCGACTGGAACATCATCGGCAGGCGCTGGATGCCATAACGGTAATTACGCCGCGTCTCGGCCGGTCGGGCCGAACGCAGCCCACCCGTATCGGGCACCTGCATCGCCTTCAGATCGCCGCCCGACGAAAACGCCTTGCCCGCCCCCGTCAGAATGACGACGTGCACGCCCAGATCGCGGTCCGCCGCCTCCATGGCCGCGCAAAGGGCATCGACCATCGCCGGATCGGACACCGGGTTGCGTTTCTCCGGCCAGTTCAGCGTGACCGTAAGGACCGCACCGTCCCGCTCCTGCAACAGGGGGGATGCGTCGGTCACAGCGCGCCCAGCGCCGCTTCGATGTCGTCCATCGTGACGACGCTTATGACCTTTGCGTCGGGCGCGATGCGCTTGACCATCGGGCCAAGCACCTTGCCACCCAGTTCTACGAAGTCCGTAACGCCCGCTTCCCACATGGCGGCGATGCTCTCGCGCCAGCGGACGCGGCCCGTGACCTGCTCGACCAGCCGCGCGCGAATATCATCCGGCGCGGCGATCGGCGCGGCGAGCACATTGGCATAGACGGGCAGCAGCGGCGCGTTGATGCTTACCTTGCCCAGCGCGTCGGCCATGGCGTCAGCGGCGGGTTGCATCAGCGGGCAATGGAACGGCGCCGACACGGGCAGCAGCACGCCGCGCTTGATGCCGAAATCCTTGACCAGACCAACTGCCCGTTCGACCGCGCCGCGATGGCCGGAAATGACGACCTGGGTCGGATCATTGTCGTTGGCGACGGTGCAGACTTCCCCCTCTGCGGCGGCATCGGCGAGCGCCTGCGCTTTCTCGATATCTGCGCCCAGCAGCGCCGCCATGGCCCCCTCGCCCACCGGCACCGCCGCCTGCATCGCCTGCCCGCGCAGCTTCAGCAGCCGCGCAGTCGTCGGCACATCGAACGCCTGCGCCGCACAAAGAGCGCTGTATTCGCCCAGCGAGTGCCCCGCGACATAATCGGCCTTGTCACCCACACGAAAGCCGCCTTCCCGCTCCATGACGCGCAGCGTGGCAATCGCATTCGCCATGATCGCGGGCTGCGCGTTCTCGGTCAGCGTCAGATCGCTTTCCGGCCCTTCGCACATGATCCGGTAGAGATGCTGCGACAGCGCGTCGTCCACCTCCTGAAACAGCTCCCGCGCCACCGGACTGGCGTCGGCCAGCGCCTTGCCCATGCCTACGGACTGGCTGCCCTGCCCCGGAAAGAGTAATGCGCGCATCTCGGCTCCCTCAATGGTCGTTAATGCAAGGCTCCATAGCCGATTGCGCGACAGTTGGAAGAGGGTACAGAGCGGCCTTGCATTCCGCGCGCTTTTCCGTCATAGGCCCGCCTTCGCTCCGGCACGGCTCACGCTTTTCCGCCGCGAACCTTGAGAAGAAAGCCGGAGGGGCGTCCGCATGGGGCGGCGTCAGCGATCGGCCAAAGAGAAAGAGCAAGACCATGCCGCTTTACGAGCATGTATTTCTTGCGCGTCAGGACCTGGCCCAGGCCCAGGTGGACGCGCTGGCGGAAAACGCCACACAGATTATCGAAACCAATCAGGGCAAGGTCACCAAGGTCGAAAACTGGGGCCTGCGCACAATTGCTTATCGCATCGCGAAGAACCGCAAGGCGCATTATGTGATGCTGAACATCGACGCCCCCGCTGGCGTCGTTGCCGAGCTGGAGCGCCAGACCCAGATCAACGAAGACATCATCCGCTACATGACCGTGAAGGTCGACGAGCTGGAAGGTGGCCCGTCCGTGATGATGCGCAAGAGCGAACGCAGCGACCGTCGTGGCGAGCGCGGCGATCGTCCCGACCGGGGTGATCGTGGCGACCGCGGAGATCGTGGTGACCGGGGCGATCGCGCTCCCCGTCGCGACTTCGCTGGCACCGATGGCGAATAAGGAGATTTAGATCATGGCACGCCCATTTTTCCGCCGCCGCAAGAGCTGCCCCTTCGCCGCCAAGGATGCGCCGAAGATCGATTACAAGGACGTCCGTCTGCTTCAGGGCTTTGTGTCCGAACGCGGCAAGATCGTCCCCAGCCGCATTACCGCGGTATCCGCAAAGAAGCAGCGTGAGCTGGCCCAGGCGATCAAGCGCGCCCGGCATCTCGGCCTGCTGCCCTACATCGTGAAGTGAGGAGCTAAGACATGGAAATCATTCTGCTCGAACGGATCGAGAAACTCGGAGCCATTGGTGATGTCGTCACCGTGAAGGATGGCTACGCCCGCAACTTCCTGTTGCCCAACAAGAAGGCGCTGCGTTCCAACAACGCCAACCGCAAGGTCTTCGAAGCCAACCGTGCGCGGATCGAGGCGGAGAACGCCGAACGTCGCGCAACGGCGCAGGGTTCGGCCTCGTCGGTTGATGGTCATCAGATCGTTCTGATTCGCCAGTCGTCCAACGCGGGCGCGCTCTACGGCTCGGTTTCGGTGCGTGATATCGCCGAAGCGCTGCACGCCGATGGCGTCACCGCCGTGACCAAGGCGATGATCGTGCTCGAACGTCCGATCAAGACGCTGGGGCTGTTCGACGTCAAGGTCGCGCTGCACCCCGAAGTCACGGTCAACATCAAGGTCAACGTTGCCCGCTCGCCCGAAGAAGCCGAGCTTCAGAAGGATGGCGTGGACGTCATGGCTTCGATGTTCGAAAAGGACGAGGCTGGCTTTACCGAGGATTACGATCCCAATGCGGAACCGGGCGAAATCGCTCCGGAGATGCTGGACGAGCCGGCTGGCGAAGACACCGCCGAAGCCTGATCGTTTCCCGATCGCAGATATCAAACCGTCCGGGGGCAACTCCGGGCGGTTTTTTGTGCGCGTATCGAACCGGCTTCGATCCGCCCTATAAATGCATGAAATCGCGGGAGTAGCTTTCGAGATGCGCGCCCCGGTCCACCGCGATCACCTGACCCGTAACGCTCGCCGCATCCGCCAGATAGAGCACCGCCTGTGCGATCTCTTCTGGTTGTGGCAGCGCCTGAAGCGGCATCATGCCCGCCAGTCGCTGCATCTTCGCCGCATCATAGTCTGGCGTCGCAATCGTCAGCCCGGGCGCGACAGCGTTCACGCGAATGCCGCGCGGCGCCAATTCCCGGGCGGCGATCTGTGTAAAACCCGCCAGCGCCTGCTTGCTCAGCGTATAGGCGAGCTGGTCGCCATGCGGCTGGGCCAGTCGCTGGTCGAGAATATTGACAATGGACCGCCCATCGCCACCGCCCCCGCTCATGTCGGCAAATGCGCGGGTGAGGAGGACCGGCGCAACACAGTTTACCGTATAATGCCGCAGCAGGTCGTCGGCCGAGACGGTTTCGATCAGGTCTTGGCCGAACATCGCCGCACTGTTGACCAGCAGGGTGGGCAGCGCCCCGAAATGCGCGCGGACCTCCGCCATCAGGCTGGGGGAGATCGCGGGATCGGCGAAATCCGCCACAAAGCCGTGCCAGCGCGTGCCCGTCTCCCGTAGCGCCTCCTCCAATACCGGGTCGAGTTCCACATCGTGGCTGCCATGGATCGCAAGGCTGTACCCCGCCCGCGCCAGCGCCGCCGCGATCGCTGCGCCCAGCCGCCGATGCCCGCCGGTGACGAGCGCGAGCTTCACCCTCACAGGCCCATCATGCCGAGCACTTCCTTGCGGCTCTTCTCGTCGTCGCGAAACACACCCATCATCCGGCTGGTCTTGGTGATGACGCCATGGGTACGCACACCCCGGCCGGACATGCAGCCGTGCGCCGCCTCGATTACCACGGCCACGCCGCGCGGATGCAGATGTTCCCAGATGCAATCGGCCACCTGCGCGGTCAGCCGCTCCTGCACCTGCAACCGGCGTGCAAAGGCTTCCAGCACGCGCGCCAATTTCGATATACCGACCACATAATTGCCGGGCAGATAGGCGATATGCGCCTTGCCCACGATGGGCGCCATATGATGCTCGCAATGCGACTGAAACGGGATGTCTTTCAGCAGCACGATCTCATCATAGCCGCCCACTTCATGGAAGATGCGGGAGAGATGATAGGCGGGATCCTCGTTATAACCCTCGCAATATTCCCGCCACGCACGGCCGACCCGTGCGGGCGTCTCGCGCAGGCCCTCGCGTTCGGGATCTTCGCCCGCCCAGCGCAGCAGGGTCCGGATGGCGTCCTGCACTTCATCGGGTACGACGAGCTTTTCGGGACGCGCCGTCGCCTGCTGAATCTCACTCATTCGGGGTCCTCTTATGTCACCTTCGCCGCAGCGGTTCGCCCGCATATGGCAAGCCGCACGCGCAAATGCCAGTCCGGAGCCATTTCATTCCCGAATAGGATCGAAGAAGAATAAAAAAAATTCGACGACTTCTGCCGTTACGGCGTGCGATGAAAATGCTGTCACCATAACGTGTCGGACCTTCCGGTCGCACTTTTACCATCTTGCACTTCCCGCAAAGTGGCGCACATTGCGCGCAGAGAAACGACGGGTCGCCTGCAATAAACAGGGGCGCAATCTCGTCTTGCAGGAGCGGTCCATCATGGAAGCCTATATTTACGACGCCGTTCGCAGCCCGCGCGGGCGCGGGAAAAATGACGGTGCGTTGCATGAGATCACGCCGATCGCGCTCGTCAGCCAGGTGCTCGCCGCATTGCGCGACCGCACTGGCATCGATACCGCCGATGTGGACGATGTCATCCTCGGCTGCGTCACCCCGGTCGGCGAACAGGGCGCGGACATTGCGCGCGTCGCGGTTCTCAACGCCGATTACGCCGAGACCACTGCAGGCGTGCAGATCAACCGCTTCTGTGCCTCCGGGCTCGAGGCGGTCAATATGGCGGCCGCGAAGGTCATGTCCGGGGAAGCGGACTTCGCCATCGGCGGCGGTGTCGAATCCATGAGCCGTATCCCGATGGCTTCGGACGGCGGCGCATGGGCGACCGATCCGGCCGTCGCCTACAAGACCTATTTCGCGCCCCAAGGCATTGGCGCGGACCTCATCGCCACCAAGTTCGGCTTCTCCCGCACCGATGTCGATGCCTATGCCATCGAGAGCCAAAAACGCGCCAAGAGGGCGTGGGACGAAGGCCGCTTCGTCCGATCCGTCTTGCCGATCCGCGACGTGATCGGCGAAGTCGTGCTCGACCATGACGAGCATATGCGCCCGGATGCCGACATGCAGTCGCTCGGCGCGCTCAAACCCAGCTTCAAGGCGATGGGCGAGGACATGCCCGGTTTCGACGCGATCGCCCTGCAACGCTATCCCGAGGTCGAACGCATCGACCATGTCCACCACGCGGGCAACAGTTCCGGCATCGTCGACGGAGCGGCGGGCGTGCTGGTCGGATCCAAGGCGATGGGCGAGAAATACGGGTTAAAACCGCGGGCCCGTATCCGCGCCATGGGGTCAATCGGGTCGGAACCTATGATCATGCTCACCGGCCCCGAGAGCATCGCGCACAAGCTCCTGAAGCGTGCGGGTATGGGCAAGAACGATATCGACCTGTGGGAGCTTAACGAGGCCTTCGCCAGCGTCGTGCTGCGCTACATGCAGGCACTGGATCTCGACCATGATCGGATCAACGTCAACGGCGGCGCCATCGCCATGGGCCATCCGCTAGGCGCGACCGGTGCGATGGTGCTCGGCACCGCGCTCGACGAGCTGGAACGCACCGGCAAGGGCACCGCACTCATCAACCTGTGCGTGGGCGCAGGGATGGGCACCGGCACCATCATCGAACGCCTGTGATCGACGGAGAGGACAAGACCATGAGCAACACCATCCGTTTTGACGTCGACGCCGACGGCATCGCCACCCTGACGATTGACGTCCCCGGCCAGTCGATGAATGTTATTGGCGCCGAGTTCCTCACCGATTTTTCCGCTGCTATCGACCGGCTGTCTTCCGACGCGGCGGTCAAGGGCGCGGTCATCGCGTCCGGCAAGGCCAGCGGCTTCATGGCGGGTATGGATTTGAAAGGCATGGAAGAGATGCTGTTGCCGCAGGAAGGCGGCGGCAAACTCGCCATGGCGACGCTGTTCGACCGGGTCTTCACGCTGAACGCCATCCTGCGCCGTCTCGAGACTTGCGGCAAACCGGTGGCATGCGCAATCGAGGGCATCTGCGTGGGCGGCGGGTTCGAACTCGCACTCGCCTGCCATTATCGGGTCGTCAGCGACAGCAGCAAGGTGCAGCTTGGCCTGCCCGAAATCCTTGTCGGCCTGTTCCCGGGCGGCGGCGGCAGCCAGCGCTTTCCGCGCATAGCCGGAACGCAGGTCGCCCTGATGTACATGCTGCAGGGGAAGCTGTTCCGCCCCGCCGAAGCCGCCGCGATCAAAGTGGTCGACGCCGTCGTACCAGCGGGCACCACGATTGAAGCCGCCAAGGCATGGCTCCTCGCCAATCCTGCGGCGAGCGTGCAGCCCTGGGATCAGAAGGGCTTCAAGTTCCCCGGCGGCGTCGGCAGCATGAATCCCGCCTTTGCGCAGACCTTCATGGGCGCAGTCCCGATGATGGCGAAGGAAGCCCAGCGCAATATGAACGCGCCCATCGCGCTGCTTTCGGCCGTCTATGAAGGCGCGCAACTGCCGATGGACCGTGCGATCCGCATCGAGAGCAAATATTTCGCCAAGGTGCTCGCCCAGCCGCAGGCGCGCAACATGGTCCGCTCGCTCTTCGTCAACAAGCAGGCGGCCGAACGCGGCGCGCGCCGTCCGAAGGATATCGCGCCCAGTCCCACGAAGAAGCTCGCCATGCTCGGAGCGGGGATGATGGGTGCGGGCATCGCGACCGTCGCGGCGCAAGCCGGGATCGAGGTGGTTCTGCTCGACCGCGACATGGCGGCGGCGGAAAAGGGCAAGGCGCACGCACAGGAGGTGCTCTCCAAGCGCCTCGGCAAGGGCATGACACCGGAAAAGATGGCGGACATCCTCGCCCGCATCACGCCTGTCACGGATGTCGCGGATCTCACTGGCTGCGACTTCGTGATCGAGGCGGTGTTTGAAGACCCGGCAATCAAGGCCGACATCACCAAGCGGGTGGAGGCAGTACTGGGGGCGGACACGATCTTCGGATCGAATACCTCGACCCTGCCGATCACCGGCCTTGCCAAGGCGTGGAGCAAGCCGGAAAACTTCATCGGCATCCACTTTTTCTCGCCGGTTGAGAAAATGCCTTTGGTTGAGATTATAACCGGGGAAAAGACCGGTCCGGAAGCCATTGCAAAAGCTCTGGATTTCGTAGCGCAAATCAAGAAGACGCCCATTGTCGTCAGTGACAGCCGCGGCTTCTACACCTCGCGCTGCTTCAGCACCTATGTGCAGGAGGGGACCCAGATGGTGGCCGAAGGGGTCAACCCTGCCCTCATCGAAAATGTCGGGCGCCAGCTTGGCATGCCGGTCGGCCCGCTTGCCGTGTCGGACGAGGTGTCGATCGAGCTGGGCCACAAGATCCTCGCCGCCACGAAGAGGGAGCTGGGCAGTGCCTATAAGGGTACCCGCGCCGACGACGTGATCGAGCAGATGGTGGTCGAGCTGGGCCGGCTTGGTCGCAAAAACGGCAAGGGATTCTATGACTATCCCGAAGGTGGCAAGAAGGCGCTCTGGCCCGGCCTTACCGAACATTTCCCCCGCGCCGCCCACCAGCCTACGCCCGAACAGGTGCGCGAACGCCTGCTCTTCCGCCAGCTGATCGAATGCGCCCGCTGCTATGCCGAGGGCGTGCTCGCAGCGCCCGAAGATGGCGACATCGGCGCGATCTTCGGCTGGGGCTTCGCGCCGTGGACCGGGGGTCCGTTCAGCCACATGGATACGCTGGGCGCGGCGAAGATCGTCGAGACGCTCGACCGCCTGGCTCAGGAGCAGGGCGAACGCTTCTCCCCCACCCGGCAGCTGCGCGACATGGCGACCAGCGGCGCGACCTTCTACCCGGCCAAGGCGAAGGCGGCCGCGTAAATCTCGGTTCAGGTCGCGCACCCGCTTGCGCTCCCGCACTCTCCCCGCCAGAGAGAATCGGCGAGAGCGCCAATGGGAGTGTGAAGGATGACCGACAAGCCGACGATTCTGGTGACGGGCGGCGCGGGCTATATCGGTAGCCACGCGGTGCTCGCGCTGCGGGATGCGGGTTGGCCGGTCGTTGTCGTCGACAATCTGACCACGGGTTTCCGCTTCGCCGTTCCCGATGACGTCACCCTTGTCGAGGCGGACATCGCCGACCAGCCTGTGATCGAGGCGGCCCTGCGCGAACACAAGGTCGCGGGCATCCTCCATTTCGCCGGTTCGATCATCGTGCCGGAATCGGTCGAAAACCCCCTCAAATACTACCATAACAATACCGCCAAGAGCCGCAGCCTGATCGAGAGCGCGGTGCGGTGTGGGGTGAAGCATTTCATCTTCTCGTCCACCGCAGCCACTTACGGCGTGCCTGAAGTCAGCCCGGTGCGGGAAGACAGTCCGAAACTGCCTATCAACCCCTATGGCATGTCCAAGCTGATGACCGAGATCATGCTGACCGATGTCGCCGCCGCTCACCCGATCAACTTTTGCGCTTTGCGCTATTTCAACGTTGCGGGCGCAGACCCGCAGACACGCACGGGCCAGTCCACTGCAGGGGCCACCCACCTGATCAAGGTTGCGGTCGAAGCGGCGCTGGGCAAACGCAGCCACGTCAGTATTTTCGGCACTGATTTTGACACCCCGGACGGCACCGGCGTGCGCGACTATATCCATGTGTCCGATCTGGCCGCCGCACATGTGCTGGCGCTCGAAGCGCTGATGGCCGACCCGGACCGAAACCATATCCTCAATTGCGGCTATGGCCGGGGTTTTTCGGTGGCCGAGGTGCTCGATGCGGTGGACCGCGTCACCAACGAGAAAATCGACCGCCGGGTAGAAGGTCGACGCGCGGGCGACCCCCCGTCCCTCATCTCCGACAACCGCGAAATCCTGGCGCGCTTTCCTTGGAAGCCCGCTTATGCGGACCTTGATGTCATCGTGGATCATGCCCTTGCATGGGAACGCAAATTGACCGAATTGCGCCCCGCCTGAATCTGCCCAAAATTTGTGCAAACTGGGTCCAGACCGCCCAAAATCCGGGCATTATGGACAAACGCCCCGCCATGGCCGAAACAAGATAAGCGAGTCGCGACCAAGCGGGTTTGTGCGTGTCCCTCACTCAAACGAGATGGGGGCGCTATGCAGGCACGCAGGCACATGAGCAATCGGGCCGACAGCGTGTGTCGCGAACAAGGATTGGGTGGCAGTACGCATGAAAAAGATTGAAGCGATCATCAAGCCGTTCAAGCTGGATGAGGTCAAGGAAGCCCTGCATGAAGTGGGTGTTTCCGGTATCACCGTGACCGAAGCGAAGGGCTTTGGCCGACAGAAGGGCCATACCGAGCTTTACCGCGGTGCGGAATATGTCGTCGACTTCCTGCCCAAGGTGAAGCTGGAAGTGGTCGTGGAGGACGCGTTGGCCGAGCGCGTGGTCGAGGCGATTGCCGGGGCCGCGCAGACCGGACGCATCGGCGATGGCAAGATCTTCGTCACCGCCATCGAATCCGCGCTGCGCATCCGCACCGGCGAGCGAGACAACGACGCAATCTGATTACGGGGCAATCGGCGGCAACGCCGTTTATTTTTCAACAATTCAAACAATCGTTTCCGGGCCTTGCCCGGTGGCGGATACACGAAGAAAGGGTAAGCGATGGCGAACACGCCCAAAGACATTCTGAAGCTGATCGAAGAAAAGGAAATCGAGTGGGTCGACGTCCGCTTCACCGATCCCAAGGGCAAGTGGCAGCACCTCACCATGTGCGCCGGTGTCATTGGCGAAGATGAGCTGACCGACGGCCTGATGTTCGACGGCAGCTCGATCGAGGGCTGGAAGGCGATCAACGAGTCGGACATGATCCTGCGTCCTGATCTCGACGCCGCCTATATCGATCCGTTCAGCGCCACGCCGATGCTGATCCTGTTCTGCGACATCGTGGAGCCGGGCACCGGCGAGCTGTACAGCCGCGATCCGCGCTCGACCGCCAAGCGTGCGGAAGCCTATGTAAAGGCTGCCGGCTTCGGTGATACGGTCTATGTCGGCCCGGAAGCCGAATTCTTCATGTTCGACGACGTGCGCTTTGGCGGCGGCTATGACGGCAGCTTCTTCAAGATCGACGACATCGAGCTGCCGACCAACACCGGCCGCGAGTACGAAGGCGGCAACCTGGGCCACCGTCCGCGCGCCAAGGGTGGTTACTTCCCGGTCGCGCCGGTCGATCCCTGCACCGACATCCGCGCCGAGATGGTTTCGACCATGCTCGAAATGGGTCTGCCCTGCGACAAGCACCACCACGAAGTTGCCGCCGCGCAGCACGAACTGGGCCTGACCTTCGGTACGCTGGTTCAGACCGCCGACCGCATGCAGATCTACAAGTACGTCGTGTGGATGGTCGCGCAGGCTTATGGCAAGACCGCGACGTTCATGCCGAAGCCGATCAAGGAAGACAACGGCTCGGGCATGCACACCCACATTTCGATCTGGGACAAGGGCAACCCCCTGTTCGCGGGCGATGGCTATGCCGGTCTCTCGGAAATGTGCCTGTACTTCATCGGCGGCGTCATTAAGCACGCCAAGTCGCTGAACGCGTTCACCAACCCGACCACCAACAGCTACAAGCGCCTGGTGCCAGGCTACGAGGCGCCGGTGCTGCTCGCTTACTCCTCGCGCAACCGTTCCGCTTCCTGCCGTATTCCTTATGGTTCAGGCAGCAAGGCGAAGCGCGTCGAGTTCCGTTTCCCGGACGCGATGGCCAACCCCTACCTCTGCTATTCGGCGCTGCTGATGGCGGGTCTGGACGGCATCACGAACAAGATCCATCCGGGCGACCCGATGGACAAGAACCTCTACGACCTGCCGCCCGAAGAACTGAGCCAGGTGCCGACCGTGTGCGCCTCCTTGCGCGAAGCGCTCGATGCGCTTTCGGCGGACCACGACTATCTGCTCAAGGGCGACGTATTCACGAAGGATCAGATCGAAGCCTATATCGAACTGAAGTGGCCGGAAGTGGCGCGTTGGGAAATGACCCCCTCGCCGGTCGAATACGACATGTACTACAGCGCCTGATCAACCGATCAGCGACTCAGAAAAGGGCGGCCCAGGATCAACCCGGGCCGCTTTTTTTTACCTGTGTGACTTTGACAACAGCTTCAGGCTGCGTGCCGCATCCCACCGCGCATGCGGACCGACGCGTCGCCCAACTCGAAGTTACCCACCAGATCGGACAGCCGGTCCGCTTCCTCGCTTAGCAGCCTGGCTGCGGCGTTGCATTCCTCGCCCATCGCCGCGTTCTGCTGCGTCATATGATCCATATTGCCGACGGCGGTGTTGATCTGGTTGAGGCCCTGAGCCTGCTCCCCCGCCGCCTCGGCGATGCGCACGATCAGGTGCGACACATCCTTGACCCTGCCCATGATTTCTTCCAGCGCCGCGCCGGTCTTGCCCACCAGCACCGCGCCGCTTTCGACCTGCGCAACGCTTGATGTAATCAACGCCTTGATGTCGCACGCCGCCGACGCCGATCTCTGGGCGAGCGCGCGCACCTCTTCGGCGACGACCGCGAAAGACTTGCCCGCCTCCCCGGCCCGTGCTGCCTCAACGCTGGCATTAAGGGCAAGCAGATTGGTCTGGAACGCCAGATCCTCGATCACCTTGATGATCTGGGCGATACCTTGCGCGCTGCGCTCGATGTCGCCCATGGCAGCCACGGCGTTATGCACCACATCGGCATTGTCGATCGCGGATTGCTCAGCGTCACGCATCGTCACAGACGCCGCATTGGACGCATCGGCGGTCTCGTTCACCTTTTCGGTAATCTGGTGCATGGCGGTCGCGGTCTGCGCGAGACTGGTCGCCTGGTTTTCGGTGCGCATTGACAGGTCGTCGGTTGCGTCACTGATCTCGTTCGCACTGCAATTGAGGCTGTCGACCGATTTGCGTACCTGCTGGATGGCCTGTTCCATCGCCGCGGTCGCTTCATTGAAATCATCCCGCAGCACGGCATAGTCAGCCGGGAAATCCTCGGCGATCCGGTGGTGGAGCACACCCTTCTTCAGACGGGAAAGCCCGACGCCGAGTGCAGAAACGACCTGCTTCTGGATGGCAAGCTGCCTTTCACCCTCCGCACGGGATCGTTCCGCGACGTAGACCACGATACCTTGCAACGCGCGCGCCACTTCGCCGATTTCATCGCTCCGTTCGGCATCGCTCGCGTCAATCACCTCTGATCCTGCCGCCATCTCGCGCATGTGCGCCGCAACTTTGCGGATCGGGCGAACCACGCGCCATAATATCAGCATGCAAAATCCGCCGACGAGCGCCAGTAGCCCCGCCGCGAGCACACCAAGCATGATCATGGATGCATGAAGGCTGGCGCTTGCGTGCCGGTTTAGCTCGGACTGGTAAGCGGTGGCCGCTGCCACAGTCTCGTCCACCTGGGCACGATGGGCATCATAGGCAGCACTCAGCCGCAGGAACGCGTCATCGATGGCAGCGCGGTCGTTCGCGGCGACGGCAGGCAGAAACGCATCGTTCAATATCGCCCAGAACTGCGTCGCAGGCTCATGGGTGCCGTGCGTCACCTTCTTCCGCAAGGCAGGGTCCAGATCGGATTTCAGCCAATAATCGTGACGAAGGTCGTAATCGCTTCGCAATTTCCGCAGGCGATCACCACGGCTGGCGAGCTCCGAAGGATTGCGCGCCAGCATTGCGGCTTCCAGATAGGGTTCGATCACATATTCGGGCGGGGGCAGAATATCGGCCACTAGGTCGGATGCCTGCTGCGACTTGGTCTGGAGCGGCCCGCCCATGCGGATTTCGTCAATCCGGCTGTAGCCGAGCAAGGCAATAAGCACGAGCAACGCCATCATCACAGACGCGCCATATGCAACGAGGGTTCTGATCGACATATCGTCTCTCCTCTCCGCCTGCCGATCATACGCCGACTTTGCAGATGGCACAGGCTATGTGGGATTAGTTAATTTCTTCCTAGCTATTATAGGATAAGATTCAGGTGGTTGTGCGCCCTAGTAATCTTTCGATACGCGCACCGTCGCACTCTGTCGGCCCAAAGTGGAAATACTTCCCAGCAGCGACAGCCAGCGGGTGACCTGATATTCGATCCGCGTGGCCGAATAACCCTGCGCATCGGTAATCAGTTCGACATAGGTCTTGCGGGTAATATATTTGCCGACGGCCACCGACGTGCCTTGTCCCGTGGTCGCGTCAGCGGGCAGAATGCGCAGCCGGTCGAGTCCCGCCGCCTTGCGCACGGTGTTGATCGGGTCCAGCCCACCGCCCGACCCGCGCAACGATCCCACAGCCGCCGCGAGTTGTAGCGCTTCGGGCGCAGACAATTGCGTGATCGAAGACCCAAACAGGATGCGGGAAAGCACCTCGTCTTCCGGCAGCGAAGGGACGCTGGAGAAAGCGATGACCGGTTGTGCGCTGGTACCGGTGACCCGGATGGTGGCGGACAGGTCCGACACCGTGGCTTCGGCGGTGATGTCGAGCGTCGGGTTGGTCGGCACGCTCCCGTCGAAGCGGATCGTGCCTGCCGTCAGGTCGAACCGTCGCCCGGCAAAGTCATAACTGCCGCGCACCATCTCCGCACTGCCGATGAGGCGGGGATTGGCAACGTCCCCTCCAATGTCGAGGTTCATGCGCCATTCGCTCGACAGGCCCATGCCGTCGACCATCAGGCGATTGCGTGCGCGCGCCTTGATATCGAGCCGCCACGGCTCCGCGCGCCGCACCGGATCGAAGTCGTCACGCCGCCCGTTCCGTTCGATGATGCGCAATTCGGGGATCTGCGCGACCGCGGCAGCGCGTCCCAGCGTGAACCGGCTGCGCACCACATCAAGCGTGCCGCCGATCGTTCCTCCGTTGCCATCGGAGCGGATGGTGATCGGCCCCGTCACTGTCGCGCCGATATCATCGCGGTTGAGGAGTTCCGCCCCGTTCGCCTGCAAGGCAAGATCGATGCCGACGCCCTGCCCGAGCGAGAAATCCAGCGTCCCCTGCCCGCTGACGCTGCCACCCCCGCGTGTGGTTCCAGTGAAGGACGACAGCACCAGCTTCGACCCATCGAACCTTCCCTGCGTGCGGATGCCGGTAAGGCGCATCCCGGTAACGGGACTGTCGAGGGTCGCCGCATTCGTCGCCACCGCGCCCTGGATCAGCGGATTGGCGCCGGTGCCCTGCACATTGGCAACAATGGTCACCGGACCGCCCAGATCGATGATCTCCACACCCGATAACCGCCACAGCATGTCAGCCGGTCCGTTATAGCGAAGCTGTGCACGCAGGGGTGCGTTCCGCAGCCGTTCCAGAAGGCCACCATCGCCCAGCGGGCTCAGCAACGCCTGCGCACGGCCAATCGTCTTGCCGCCGGTCTCCGCCACGGCCCGCAGCGCCATCCGTTGGTGCGTTAGTTGCGCATTGAGGCCGATGTCGACCGGCGTCGACGTGACGGCCGTGCCGGATCGCGTCAGCCCCCGGATCCGCACGCTGACGGCGCCAGTCGGCGCGGCTCCCGTTTCCCACGTAAAGGCGAGTCGGCCGGTCGCGAGTCCCCCCAGACCCAGATCGCTGTTGGAGAGATCGAGCACCGAAAGCGGCATCTTGTCGACGACCAGATCGATTGTCGTGGCACCTCCGCCCAGGCGACCGCCGACCACCATGCTGCCGCCACGATAGAGAATGGTGGCCGGATCGAGACGCCAGCCGCCGTCGGCTTCCTTGTGAAACCGCGCGGCGCGCGTCAGCCGGATCGCCTGCCGGTCGAGCGTTCCGCTGGCTTGCAGATTGACCCTGTCCGGCGTCACGTCCGCCAGGATCTGCAGATCAAACAGCCGACCGCGCTGACCCGAAACGCTCGCGCGCACCTGCCCAGCACCGTCGACCAGACGCGCGTTCGCGGCGAGACGGTTGACCCGAAACCCGCCGACCTGAACACCATTGGCCCGCACTGTGGCGTCGACATACGTGCCTGCAGGATCGAGCTTCAGCGTTGCCTGCAGCGTGCCGCGCCGCACAGCAATGACCGCAGGTCCTGCAAACTGCGCGTCACGCGCCGTCAAATTAGCGGTGATTACCTGGATATGGTCGATCGGCTGGAGCTGGATCGAACCCGCCACCTGGCCCGCTACATCGATCTGCCCCTGAAGTCCGTCGGCGACCGGAACGATGCGGCCCTGTCCGGTTACGCCCCCCACCGCCAGTTGATCAACGGCGATGACGGTCTGCCCGCCCGTAGGCAGCAGGATACGGCCCTGCGACGTAAACGGTCCGAGCGTCGACCCCCCTTGCGCCGTGTAGCGATAGCCTTGCGCGTCAGGGTCGAGCAGGACATGCACGTCCCGCAGTCCGGCCGCGTCCATCGGGCGCGCGAGCAGCAAATCGACCTTGGGCCGGTCCAGCTTTCCGGTAAGAAGCAGCCGCAGAGCGCCATAGCGCGCATGCCGCCCGCTGCCGCTCAACCGTACCGTGCCGTCAGGAAACCGCACACCTTCGCCGTTCAGCACCAGCAGAGGCGCACGAACCGACAGGCCTCGCATGACCAGTTGCCCGTTCGGGCCGAGCGCGATACTGGACCGGGCGACCGGCAATCCGCCGCCCAGCGTGCGCAGAAAGCCGTTATCCAACCGCCGCATCTTGGCCTCGACCGCGCCGGTCAGCCCAAAGGCACCCCGCGCGCCCGGCACTGCCTTGATCCGCGACGTCACGTCCACCACCCCCAGGCCGGGAATAGTGAGGCCACGAATATCGCCGCCGAGCGCAAGATCATAACGCCCGCTCTTCAAGTCGAAGAGGGCGACAAGCTGGCCGTTGAGCTTATCCGACCGCAGCTTCAGCGGCCCGCTGGTGATGACGTTACCGAGCTTCTGAAGCGTGCCGGTCAAATGAAAGTTACGCAGGATCGACCCTACCAGCTCGCCCTGCCCATCGACCCGTGCAGCGACCAGATCGACCGGGATGATCGTTGCACGTGGCCGGTCCTGCGCATCTGCCCCCGCCAGACGGCCCGCGCCTTTCGCCTTGACGCCATGCAACACAGTCCGTCCGAAGGCGAGCTGGTCCGCGCGAAACAGATATTCGAAACTCGCATCCGAAAATGCCCCGTCCAGACGGGCGCGACCCAGCAGATTGCGTGCGGCCATGTTGCGGAAAAGCGCAGACGGCTGGGCCAGCCGGACATCTGCGGTCAGATTGTCATAACGGCTGCGGCGCAAATCAATTCCGCCGTCGAGATGCAGGGATACGGCGCGGGACCGCGCCTCCAGCCGTCCGAAGAGCAGGCGATCGGCGAAAGTACCCTGTGCGTCGATTGCCATCTGCGGCGCGGTCATGCGCGCGAGCATTCCCGTCCCTGCAATAGCGCTGCCCTCAACCGTACCGCGCACCATATACACACCCGATCGTGCGCCCAGGGCGAACCCGGCCGCGGGTTGCCGGTCGAGAGTCGCGACCAGCGATCCGTTCCAGTTGCGCCAGTCGCCATCGCCGCGTACGCGGAGGTTCGCGTCCTGCTTCAATCCGGCCATCGCCGCCAGCACACCTCCCGCTGGCGCATTAATGGTCAGATCAATATCGAAGCGGTTATCGTCCGGGCGGCTGTCGAGCGCCAGAACCAGCCGGTCATCTCCCTTCAGCGCCCGTGCGTTCAGGTCCAGCACGGCCCGTCCGGACCGCACATCCGCATCGCCGGAAATGGCCAGCACTTCGCCCGGCCCGGCGATACCCGGGTCTATCCGCAGACGGTCGACGCGCAGAGCCATCAGGCGAATGTCGAAATCGGGCAGCAACGGCCCTCGAACCTTGGACGGATTAAAGCGCGGCATCTTGTGCAGCCGTGCGTCGGGAATCGTCAGTTCATCGATATCGAGCCGGTTGGACAGCCACGACAGCGGCCACCATTCCAGACGGACGCGCGGCGCCGACAAGAACACCCCCCCGGGATCGGACAGCCGCACATCGCGGAGTTCCGCCCGGCGATAGATGCTGCCTTCGATCGACCCGATGCCAATGCGCAGTCCGGACTGGGGAGCCATCCCCGCAATCCGGCCGACGATAAAACGATGGCCGGATTGGCTGTCCAGCCACACGCCCGCGCCTGCCACAAGCGCCAGAACCAGCAGCAATGCGGCCAGCACCACCGCCTGCCAGCGCTGACCCCGGCGGCGCGGTTTGACTTCGGGAATGTCGTTCTCTGTGGTCATCAGAACGCCTGCCCGAGGGACACATAGACAGCGATGCGGCCGTCGCCCTTTTGCCGGTTGAGTGGCGTCCCCACATCGATGCGGATCGGCCCGAAATTGCTGTAATAGCGCAAGCCGATGCCCGCCCCGTAACGCATGTCGGACAGGCTCGGCAGCGGGTCGGTGGAAATATTGCCCGCATCGATGAACGGCACCAGTCCGAACACGCCCAGCCGCACACGCGCCTCCAGCGAGAACTCCGCGAGGCTCTTGCCCCCACGCGGGTCGTTGTTCGCATCGCGCGGGCCAATCGACTGATAGGCATAGCCGCGCACCGAGGCGCCACCGCCCGCGTAAAAGCGCCGCGACGGCGCGATCCGTTCGGCGTCCGACCCCAATATTGTCCCCAGCCGCACGCGCCCTGCAACGACGACCTTGTCCGCCACCGGCATATAGCCACTCGCATCGACCTGCGCGCGAACATAGCCGAACGCGCCGCCCTGCAACGACAGCTCGGGGCTCAACTTGCCGCCCAGACGGAAACCCTCGGTCGGATCGAGCAGATCGTTACTGCCGTCATAAGTCAGTCCTGTAGGAAGCGCGGCAATGAAATAGGTCCGTTCCGTCCGGCTCGTTTGTCGGCCGACAACGTTACGTTCTTTCGACCCCAGCAATTCGGTGCCAACGCTCCAGGTCCACTTCTTCTGGAACAGGATGTTGGTCTGCCGCTCCAACCCCGCCGTCAGGGAAATGGTGCGCGCCGAATAGGCATCCAGCCTCTGGTGCCGCGCCGTGAACGCAGCCGTCAGAACCCGATCGCGCGCCTTGAAATTGTTGCGGCGATAGGCAACGCCCGCCAGCTGTTCCTTGGTACCGATGAGGCCACGCAGGGTGATGGCTCCTTCCGGCGGGAAGAAGTTGCGGTGTTGCCAGCTTACTTCGGCACGATAGCCTTCGCCTGTGCCATAGCCGATTTCTCCGGCGATCGTGCGCATCGGGGCACGCGTCATGTTGATGACGATATCGACATGCTCGTTGTCGCCCGCATCGCGCGGTGTCAGCGTGACCGACGATACCAGCCCGGTTGCGACGATCGCGGCGCGCAGATCCTCAACGCTCGATGCCGCATAGCTGTCACCGGTGTTAAACCGGGCGATGTCCTGCGCGTGGCGGGCAGAGAAGATCCGCTTTGGCCCCGGCTCCACGATGATCGCCCCGAACGTCCGGAACGCGCCGGGACTGACGACGATGTCGAGATCGCCCTTCTGGGTTTCGTGGTCGATTTGCACGACCGGCTCGTCCACCTTCGAAAAGGGGAAGCCGGTCTCGCTCAGCGCCAGGGCGAGCTCGCGCTGCGCGTCGAGGATCCGGTCGGCGTCGATCGGATCTCCGACATTCACCGGAAAGGCCGTGCGCAGAACCGGCGCGCGGATGCCCGCCGCGTCCAGCCCGTTCACATTGACGTGCGAGAGCGTATAGAGCCCGCCTGGAACGGCATCGAACGTCACGCGCAACCGTCCCTTGCTGCCGTCATCGGGCGGCATCACGGCGGGGCGGATTCGCGCATCATAATAACCTTTTGCCCGCAACAGCCGGTCGAGCACTTCGGCGTCCTGCTTCATCCGGCGGTTGATTTGCGCCAGATTGGCGGCCTTGCCGCGAAACTCGTTCAGCACCGACAGGTCGGCAAACCGTGTCCGGAACTGATCATCAGCAATGTCGTCGACGCCGTTGATAATGACTTCGTAACGGCGGGCGGACCCGTCGTCGGCATATTCGGTTACGCGCTCTTCAGACTGGGAGGGATCGACGAGAATGACGCCATCTGGCGCCGGGGGTGTCGGTCCCGGCGCGGCGTTGCCGCCCGCGACAGCTTCGGCGCCGGACGCTTCGGCCCCCACCGACTGGGCATCCTCCAGAACGGGCGCGGGCGACGCAAAGAGATTTGTATCAACGCCTCCGTCCGCGTCAGGCCACGCAATGCCGATATCGGGCATCGGGTCCATCGCGGTTTCAGGCACAGGCTCCTGCGCCACCGGGACAGGATCGGACGTTGCGACGCCGCTCCCGCCCGCTGTTGTGCCGACATCAGGGGGCAACTGTGCCGGTTGCTGTGCGCAGACCACCGCACTCCCGCTCATCAGCGCTGCGGCCATGCAACGGATGAAAAAGCCCCTAACCCTGGCCGGACCTATCGATCGTCCGTTGACCGGCGATAATATCATTGGGGAAAACGGCAAGGCTTCGTCACGCTCCGGTTAACCCATGGCAAGGAAGGCTGTTCCACGGTAGAGGGCTAAAGGGAGTGGCGCGAGTCTCAAAATGCCTGGTGAAGGCGATCCAGCAATCCGCGCGCCGCTCCAGCGGGCGCGTTATCGTCGTCCTGGCCTGACCCCGAACCGCTGGTCTGGAGGCGAAGCACCCGCGCGTACAGGTCCTGGCTGCCCGTAACGAGCGCGCGCGCATGGGCGGGCAAGTCGGCCAACACAGCCGGATCGGTCGCCGCCGCCTCCCCCAACCGGTATTTGGGATCCGCCAGCGCTTCCCGGGTGATTTCGCCGCGTTGCCAGGCCCGCTGTGTCAGCAGCCAGGCGATGATGTGCATCAGCCGTGTCGTGACCTTCAGCGACTCGCATGTGAAGGACAGGCGCGCCATGACATCCCCACCCTGCTGCAGGGTATCGCTCTTCCGATCGAAGTAGGCGCGCGCTTCATCCGCCATGACCATCGCTTCGACATACAGGCTGTCGACCAGCCGGTGATGCAGGGTAACGGGAAGGGACTCGGCGGAATGCATATGTCCCGATTGCCATAATGGCGCGGCGTTGTCAGCCCGAGTCGGTTGTGCATTAAGCACGTATATCTGACCTGTCCCAAATCGGGCCGAAGTCCAGCCTGAATCAAGCGATTATGTCAGGGATCAGGGAATCTTCGAGCATCGCCATCTCGTCACGGAGCAACAGCTTCCGCTTCTTCAGCCGTGCAAGCTGCAACTGGTCCAGCGGCCTGCTCTCCGCAAAGGCCGAAATAGCGCTGTCCAGGTCGCGATGTTCCTGTCGCAGAAGTTCCAGACGGCGCATCACATCTTCGGGGTTCATGGCATGTCTCTAACCGAGCGGGCTTTCCGGGTCCACCACTGTTCCAATGTGTCATCACGCCGGTAAAAAGTGCGTAAAAAAATGGGACATTGCAACACTCTGTTTACCGCAACAGAGCATCATCTTTCACGGATCGCCGCAGCCTGCCCATCAGCCGCCGCAGATCCCGAAATGAGGGCGAGACAAGCCACGCGAATCATGTTTTACTCCTTCGTCCCGACACACCCAACACCGGAGAATGTCATGGAAAACAGCCACATTTCTGCCCTGCGTGCGAAACATGATGCGTTGAAGGCCACCATCAGATCGGAACTGAGTCGGCCCCTGCCTGACATGAACCTTCTCGCACTGCTCAAGAAGCAGAAATTACGGCTGAAAGAGGAAATGCACGGCCTTGTCTAATCACCGTACGGTGAGAGCCCGAACCGGGACGTGACGAGGATAATGATCCGCGTCAGTTCCGGTAGGGCGACCGCAAATATTGTTTCGTAATCGGCTTTTCGGCCACGCCAACTGTCTTGCGGGCAAGTTGCGGATTGATCTTTTCATCAAATGCCACGCCGATCCTCGCACCGTCGCAGCGTCTAACGGTCCCGGTCACTTGACCGATACCGCGCAAGTTCAGCGAGACCGGTGCGCCGATGGGCAGTTTTGATCGACATTCCATCATCAGGCCTGTCGCGGACAGGTTGCGCACGCGCGCAGGGCCATGGTCGCGCCCGTCCGACGAGTGCAGCGTCGTCATTAGCAACAAGCTGTCCCGCGGTGCCTTTCTGGAACTCAGCGGGTTGCCTTTATCATCGTATAAATCAGCCATGGCGCGACCCATAATTCGGTTGTTGTGGGAGACCGATTAGTCCGATTTGGTAGATATTCAGTTAAAAATCATTTCCGGCAAAATTGTTATTTTTCAACTTATTATGCCTACACGTGACATATCAGTCGTCGCGTGAGATTTTTTCCTGCCGCTCGTGGCGCTCCTGCGCTTCCAGCGTCATCGTCGCGATCGGCCGGGCGTCGAGACGGCCCAGTGAAATCGGCTCGCCCGTCACTTCGCAATAGCCATATTCGCCTTCGTCGATGCGGCGCAGCGCGGCGTCGATCTTCGCGATCAGCTTGCGCTGCCGATCCCGGGTACGCAGCTCGATCGACCAGTCGGTCTCGCTCGACGCACGATCGTTCATATCCGGCTCGCGTAACGGCTCGGCCTGCAACACCGCCAGCGTGCCTTCCGCTTCAGCCAGAATTTCCTTTTTCCAGTCGACCAAGCGCCGACGGAAATATTCCAGTTGCATGGGGTTCATGAATTCTTCGTCGGCCGAGGGCCGGTACCCTTCCGGCAAATTCGCGATACCGACATTTCGATCGGCATTTTCGCCTGACATATTCGCCATTCCGCTCTCCAATCGAGGGCTGTACCGGTGCGGCCGGCCAACCGCAAAACTGAAAGCGCCTATAGCCACGGCCGGGATCGCACACAAGCGCCGTCGCGGTTCATCCGACGTGAAAATGACGCGGCCTTTTTCTGTCGGTATCGGGGCTCGGCATCACCGGGCATAGCATTGCGCGTAAACCAAGCTGACGCGGCCTGTTTCAGAGCGGGACATTAACCATGCCCGGCAATAATTTTTTGAAGAATTTCCCGCTCGGGGACATCGGATCAGGGTTAATTACATTGCGGTTAAGAGTTTATTTTGCGTTTTTGGCGATAGCAAATTGCCGGTCTTTTCGTGCCGGCGCTCACAACTGCGAAGAGTGAAGCATATGTCGGTTCGGATGGCTGTGGCGAAATTATGCGCTTGCGCGTGCGGTGGGGCAGTCGTGGGAGGTGGTGCCGTTCATATGGCGTCCCAGCCGCGCGCGGCCGTCGTCAAGAACGTGAAGAAGGGCTCGGTCGCTGCCGCTCCCCGGCACGCAAAGACCGTTCACAAGGTCAAGCGCCGCGTCGTGACGACCACGACAAGCTGCGCACCGACCAAGATCACCACCTATACCCAGCCCGCACCCATTCCGATGCCGATGCCGCAAATGGCGGAGATGTCGGGCGGCGGCGGTGGCGGCATGCCGGTTGTCATTGGCGGCGGTGGCGGCGGCTTTGTGGGCGGCGGCGGATTCTTCGGTGGCTTCTTCGGCGGCAGCGGCGGATCGGGCGGCGGCAGCATTGTCGTGTCCTCTACGTCCAGCGGCGGCTCCACGTCCACCAGCGGCGGATCGAGCAGCACGTCTTCGGGCGGCTCGGGCGGGTCGTCCTCGTCCACATCGACGGGCGGCGTCTCGACATCGACCGGCGGTGTCAGCTCGACCAGCTCCACGGGCGGCGTTTCGTCCACGTCTTCAACAGGCGGATCATCGACCAGCTCGACCAGCGGCGGCGTATCGACGTCCACGGGTGGCGTATCGACGTCGACCGGAGGTGTCAGCACATCGACCGGCGGTGTCTCCACCTCCACCGGCGGAGTCAGCACCTCATCCGGCAACGTCTCCACCTCCTCGGGCAATGTCTCGACGTCGTCCGGCAACGTCAGCTCGTCGAGCTTCGGCGGATCGACCAGCACTTCGTCGTCAACCAGTTCTTCGACATCCTCCTCGACCTCGTCGAGCACCAGTTCCTCGACCAGCTCATCCACATCGAGCGGTGGCAGCAGCGGCGGTACGGACGTTCCCGCTCCCCCGATGGTACTGCTGTTCGGCGCGGCGGCCGCGGCGCTCGTCGCCCGTCACCGCTTCGCGAAGAAGGCACAGGCCGAGGCCTAATTCCATAGCAGGATGCGCAGGGCGCGGGTCTTGCGATCCGCGCCCTTTTGCTTGCGCGGAAAAGGCGGGCGCTGCATAGGCGAAACGCTATGCACGACATCAAAGCCATCCGGGAAAACCCCGCCGCCTTCGACGCCGCCCTTGCCCGCCGGGGGCTGGAGCCGCAGAGCCCGTACATCCTTGCGTTCGACGAACAGCGCCGCGCCGCGATGACTGCGGTGCAAGCCGGACAGGCGCGCCGCAAGGAACTGTCGGCCGCCTTCGGGCAGGCCAAAGCCAAGGGGCTGGACCCGGCGGCCGAGGTTGTTGCCGAGCTCGAAGCGCTCAAGGCCCAACTCCCCCAGGGTGAAGCCGACGAGCAGCAGGCCGGGCAGGCGCTCGACGCCCTCCTCGCCGCCATCCCCAATCTCCCTGCCGACGATGTGCCAGAAGGCCCGGATGAAAGCGCCAATGTTGAAGTTTCGCGTTGGGGAACACCCGCAACGTTCGCTTTCGCACCACAGGATCATGCCGATTTCGGCCCCGTCCTGGGTATGGATTTCGAGGCGGCGGCCGCGATGTCCGGCGCGCGCTTTACCGCCCTGCGCGGGGGCATGGCCCGCCTCCACCGCGCGCTGGCCCAGTTCATGCTCGACACGCAGACGAGCCAGAACGGCTATGAGGAAGTAAACCCGCCGCTCCTCGTGCGCGATGCCACCCTCTACGGCACGGGGCAGCTCCCCAAATTTGCCGAGGACTTGTTCCACACGACAGATGGCCGCTGGCTCATCCCCACCGCCGAGGTGTCCCTCACCAACCTCGTGCGCGAACAGATCCTGGCCGAGACCGACATCCTGCAGCCCCTGCGCTTCACCGCGCTCACCCCCTGCTTCCGCTCCGAGGCCGGGTCGGCGGGGCGCGACACGCGCGGGTTCATCCGGCAGCACCAGTTCGAAAAGGTCGAGCTGGTCGCGATCTGCCGTCCGGAGGATTCCGAGGCCGAGCACCAGAACATGGTCCGCGCGGCGCAGGGCATATTGGAAGCATTGGGCCTGCCCTATCGTACGATGCTGCTGTGCACGGGCGACATGGGCTTTGGTGCGCGCAAAACCTATGACCTCGAAGTCTGGCTGCCCAGCCAGAACACCTATCGCGAGATCAGCTCCATTTCCAACTGCGGGGATTTTCAGGCGCGGCGGATGAACACCCGTTATCGCCCCATCGCCAAGGGCGGCGGCAACCAGTTCGTCCATACGCTGAACGGCTCCGGCCTCGCAGTCGGCCGCACGCTGGTCGCTGTGCTGGAAAATTACCAGCAGGCGGACGGAAGCGTCATCATCCCCGAAATTCTGCACCGCTACACCGGCGGCCTCACCCGGTTGGACCCCAAATAATGCGCATCCTGCTGACCAACGACGATGGCGTCCACGCACCCGGCCTCAAGGTACTGGAGGCGATCGCCCGCACCCTGTCCGACGACATCTGGATCGTCGCGCCATCGGAGGAACAATCGGGCGCGGGCCACAGCCTCACCCTTACCCGCCCCTTGCGCATCCGCAAACATGGCGAAAAGCATTACAGCGTGACCGGCACGCCGACCGACGCGGTGATGATGGCGGTCGGCCATCTAATGAAGGACTGCAAGCCCGATCTCGTCCTCTCCGGCGTCAATCGTGGCGCCAATCTGGCCGAGGACGTTACCTACTCCGGCACGGTATCCGCCGCCATGGAAGGGGCGATCTCGGGCATCCGCTCGATCGCATTGAGCCAGGTCTATTCGAAGGAAGGCATGGGCGACACCGTGCCCTTCGCCTGCGCCGAGGCCTGGGGCGAGAAGGTGCTGCGCCCGCTCATCGCCCAGCCCGCCAACGCGCGGATGCTGATCAACGTCAATTTCCCGGCGATCGACCCCGCCGCCGTCAAGGGCATTCGCGTGGTGCGACAGGGCTTTCATGACGTCGACCGCACCCAGATCATCGAGAGCACCGACCCGCGCGGCTACCGCTATTACTGGTTCGGTCTCGGCTCCAGCGGTGCCGCTCCCGAGGGAACCGATCTGGAGGCGATCCGCGACGGATATATCACCGTCACGCCTTTGCATTACGACCTGACGCATGATGCGTCGCTCGCCGGTCTGGCGGACGCCTTCGTTTAGCGCTACGCATCGCGGCAGGGGGAAGCGAAAAGGATGCGGGCCACTGTTCTAGTCACCACCGTCCTGCTCACTGCCTGCATTCCAGGCGGCCAGCAGCACCGGCCCGTTGCGCAGATCCCCGCCGATCCCGAAGCCCTTCGCGATCCGCCTGAACCGGCTATGCCGCCTGCGCAGCCCAAGGCTGCGGCACCGGTGCCCGGGGGCGTGATTCCCAACGCGGTCACCGTCCGCGCACAGGTCTATGTCGTCCAACCCGGCGATACGCTGCGTGGTGTGGGCAACCGCACTGGAGCGGGATCGGAAATCATCGCCAAGGCCAATCATCTGGCACCGCCGTTCGTCATCAAACCGGGGCAAAAGCTCGTCATTCCCGGCGGGCGCTATCATCTGGTCGAGGATGGGCAGACTGGCCTTGCCATTGCGCAGGCTTATGGTGTGCCGTGGAAAACGATCACGGCGCTCAACGCCATGTCGGAGCCGTTCGTCCTGCGCAAGGGCCAGCGCCTGCTCCTTCCGTCCCTTTCGACTGCATCGCCGTCACTCACACTCGAACAGCGCGCCGCCGCCTTCCGGCTCGACATTGATGACGCGCTCAGCGGGTCGAGCGAGGCGGCGGCCGACCCCGCCGACCGTCCCGCTCCACCGCCGCCCCGCTCGAAGCCCGCCTCCCCGGCCTTTTCGGGCAGCTTCGGCTGGCCGCTCAACGGGCGCATCATCCTGCCCTTCGGTCCGGCTAAGAACGGTGTGCGGAACAACGGCATCGACATTGCCGCCCCATCGGGCACGCCGGTTCGTGCGGCGGCCACGGGCACCGTGACCTTCGCGAGCACCTCGGTCAGCGTGTTCGGTGGCCTTGTGCTCATCGATCATGGGGCGGGCTGGATCAGCGCCTATGGCTATGTGCGCGATCTCAATGTCGGCGTCGGGGACAAGGTCGCGCGCGGGACATCCATCGCCCTCACCGGGGACAGCGGCACCGGCAGCCAGCCGCGTCTCCATTTCGAGATCCGCAAGGACCGGAAGCCGATCAATCCCGTCGCGCGCATGTCCAAGCGCTGATCGCGTGACATTGCGCGCATAAGTCCCTATCTGCGCGCGCATGGCAACGTCTTTTCCTCCCGCGCCCAAAGTCGGCATGGTGTCGCTCGGCTGTCCCAAGGCTCTGGTCGACAGCGAGCGCATCCTCACGAAGCTGCGCTCGGACGGCTATCAGATGTCGGCGGACTATGCGGGTGCGGATGTCGTGCTCGTCAACACCTGCGGCTTTCTCGACAGCGCGAAGGAAGAGAGTCTCGAAGCAATCGGCGAAGCCATGGCGGAAAACGGCCGTGTGATCGTTACCGGCTGCATGGGGAATGAAGCGGACGTCATCCGCGCCCGCTTCCCCGATGTGCTGGCTGTTACCGGCGCCCACCAATATGAGGATGTCGTCAACGCGGTGCATGATGCCGCGCCGCCCGTCCCCAACGCCTTTGTCGATCTGGTGCCGGAAGGCGGGCTGAAGCTCACACCCCGTCACTACAGCTATCTGAAGATTTCCGAGGGCTGCAACCACCGTTGCGCCTTCTGCATCATCCCTTCGCTGCGCGGCGACCTTGCCTCACGCCGGATCGATGCTGTGCTGCGCGAGGCGGAAAAGCTCGTCTCGGCGGGCACGCGCGAACTGTTGGTGATCAGCCAGGATACCTCGGCCTATGGCGTCGATGTCCGGCATGAGGAGCGGATGTGGAAAGGCCACCCCGTTCGCACGCATATGACGGACCTTGCCGCCGCACTGGGAGATCTGGGCAGCGCTGCCGATCCGGTCTGGGTGCGCCTGCACTATGTCTATCCTTATCCTCATGTCGATCAGGTCATCCCCTTGATGGCGCAGGGCAAGTTGACGCCCTATCTCGACATCCCATTTCAGCACGCTTCTCCCAATGTTCTGAAAGCGATGAAGCGCCCGGCGAACGAAGCCAAGGTTCTCGAGCGCATCCGCAACTGGCGCTCCATCTGTCCGGACATCGCGATCCGCTCGTCCTTCGTCGTCGGCTTCCCCGGCGAGACCGAAGCGGATTTCCAGTATCTGCTCGACTGGCTCGATGAAGCGCAGCTCGACCGCGTCGGAGCGTTCCGGTTTGAGCCGGTGGAGGGCGCCGCGGCCAATGCCCTGCCCGATCCGGTGCCGGAAGCGGTCAAGGAAGAGCGCTACGCCCGGATCATGGAAAAGACCGCCGCGATCTCCGCCGCCAAGCTCCAGGCGAAGATCGGACGCGTGCTGCCCGTCATCATCGATGAAGTCGGCGAACCGGACGAAGACGGCAGCGTTGGCGCCACCGCCCGCAGTCAGGCCGACGCGCCGGAAATCGATGGCAATGTCTTCCTGCGCGATGTGCAGGTCGCGCATCCTGCACTCAAGGCCGGAGACATCATCCCTGTCGCGATCGAGGATGCCGACGAACACGACCTTTATGGCGTCCCGTCCACGAGCGCCTAGCGCCTAGACCCGGAACGCGTCCCGCCACTTCGGTCGTACAGCCACGAGCATCGCCCGGCTGAACGGCAGGTCCATCTGGTAGATCCCCTCCGCATAGGGTCCGGCCTCATAAGGGCCGATATACACCCGCAGCCGGTCAAGTGGTGCGCCCGCTTCGGAGGAAATTGGCAGCACCAGCTGTGCGGCCATATCCGGGCATCCGTTGAAGGGATCGTCGGGCGTAGCGCCGCTTTGCGGATCGCCGCCGCGCTTCTTGGCCCGCTCCCCGTCCAGCGCCTTGCAGAATGCATTGCGGGTGATCGCCGCCATCTTTTTCACATCCATCAGCGCGCCGATCGCCAGCCGCTTTTCCGTCTGGCGATCCCACAAGATGGCCGTGGAAATCGGCATGCCATGCGCGCCGCCGGTGTAAACATAGTCTTCGCTCTGCATTATGAGCAGGCGCGGCGTGTCCGCAACGACCGCCCATTTTTCCTCGTAACTGTGCTGGCGATAGGGAAAGCCGTCTTTCTCCGCACTCTTGCGATCGTCCTTTGCCGCGCGCAGAGCATCCGCCTTGAGCGTGTCGGCATTGCCGCGCAGCCAGCTGTCGAGCTTCGGAATGGCCGCCGCTTCCCCCGGCCAGGCATATGTGAAGTCGAGCGTGCCATCATCGGACGCCAGCGCGACCGGACTGACGGTTGCAGCCGCGGGCGTTGAAGGCGCGCTGCCGTTTACCGGCGTAGCGGCATCGACCGCAACAACGGCCGGCGCTTGCCGGTTCTCGGCCCCGTCTTGCTTTCGGCATCCTGGCAAGGCCAGCAGCAGCACCGCCCATTTCATCCAACTCTGCATTGCCTGTCCTTCGTCCTTGCCCGCTTGTTCCTTCATGCCGCCCGCCCTACACAGGCGGAATGACCGATTATTCCCTTTTGCTCAAGGCCGACACCGGCCAGCCCGCCCGCGATATTCACCTGGTCGATCCCAAGACCTATGAAGACTGGCTGAAAGTGCAACCGGAGCGCCACCGGACCGCGCTGGCCGCCCGCAATTTCAAGGCGAAAGGTCATGAACATGCGATCCTGCCGGGCGAGGCGGCCGATGACTGGTCGGTCGTCACATCCGTCGCGGATGTCGGGAACCTGTCGAGCTGGTGCCTTGCCAAGCTTGCTCAGGTGCTCCCAGCTGGAATCTATCGCGTCGCGGACCGGGACATTGGCGCGGCCGCCCATGGCTGGATGACCGGGCAATATCGCTTCGACCGCTACCGCGCACCCAAGGACGAGCCCATGGGTCCGCGCGTGCTCCTGACCCGCAATGTCGCACGGATCGACGAAGCGGTGCGCGTTGCCCAGGCGGTCGCGCTCGTCCGCGACATGGTGAATACACCGACGGCCAACATGGGACCGCCGGATATCGAGGCGATGGCCACAACCATCGCCAAGGCGCAGGACGCCGCGCTTACTGTCACGCGCGGAGACGATCTGGAACGCGGCTACCCGATGATCCACGCCGTGGGTCGCGCAGCGGACCGCGCCTTCGCGCCCCGTTTGATCGAGATCATATGGGGTAACCCCGCCCACCCCCGCGTCGCCATTATCGGCAAGGGAGTCTGCTTCGACAGCGGCGGGCTGGACATCAAGCCGTCCTCCGCCATGCGCCTGATGAAGAAGGACATGGGCGGCGCGGCCCACGCGCTGGCTCTCGCCCGGCTCGTCATGGAAAGCCGCCTGCCAGTGCGCCTCCATCTTCTAATACCCGCCGTCGAAAACGCGATCAGCGGCAACGCCTTTCGCCCCGGCGATGTCCTTACCAGCCGCAAGGGCCTGTTCGTGGAAATCGGTAACACCGACGCCGAAGGTCGGCTCGTCCTTGCCGATGCGCTTACCAAAGCGATGGAAGACAAGCCGGAACTTGTCATCGATTTCGCGACCCTCACCGGCGCTGCGCGCGTGGCTCTGGGGCCCGAGCTGCCCGCCCTGTTCGCCAATGACGATGCGTTGGCTGATGCGCTGCTGCGCGCGGGAACCGAGCAGGACGACCCGGCATGGCGGCTGCCGCTCTGGTCTGGCTATGGCGACATGCTGAAATCCGACATCGCCGACCTTTCCAACTCGGGAGAAGGCGGCTTTGCCGGAGCGATCACCGCTGCCTTGTTTCTTCAGAGGTTCGTCGACGAGGGTACGCCCTGGGCGCATTTCGACACCTTCGCCTGGCGACCCGCCGCCAAGCCCGGCCGTCCCAAGGGCGGAGACGCGCTCGGCTTGCGCGCGGCCTATGGCCTGTTACGCGAGCGCTATGCCCCGGCATGATACGGGGCGAAAGGCAATCATTTCTTGACCGGCATACTCCTTTCATCGCAGGAGCCTCGCGATGAAGAACGAAAAAAATCTCGCCGCCGGAGCGTCGCCCGCGCGGGTCCAGTTTCACCTCTCGGGACGCTCGGTCAAGCTTGACGGGCGCATCCATGCCGTGCGCGGCGACCTTGCGGATTTCAGCCTCGCAGGCGTGCTTTTCGCACCGCATTACGCCAAGGCGCAGACCATGCACTGCTGCGTGGCAGGCGCATTTCTGCGCAGTTCGGGCCATCCGGACGCTGTAGCGGTTACACAACTGCTGTCGGGCGAGGCCTTTCACCTCCTCGACGTGACAGGCGCATGGGCCTGGGGCTTTTGCGGACATGACGGTTATGTCGGTTATGTCGAACGCGACGCGCTCGACACAGGCGCGCTTGCGGCGACGCACCGCGTTATCGCACCGTCCGCGCCGCTCTTCACGGACCCCGACATCAAGACGCCAGTCCGGGATATACTGCCCGCCGGTTCGCTCCTCGCCGGATCGGTAGAAGGCGCCTTCCTGATGACCGACGAAGGCGCGGCGCACCTGCGCCATCTGGCGCCAACCACCGAAACCGCGAACGACTGGGTCGCCGTCGCGCAGGATTATATCGGCCAGCCTTATGTCTGGGGTGGACGCGGCCATGGCGGCATCGACTGCTCGGGTCTGGTTCAGGTTGCGCTTGGCCGATGCGGCATCGCAGCGCCGCGCGACAGCGATCTCCAGCGCGAGAGCATCGGCGCGCCGCTCGCGGATGACTCCCCGCTGCAGCGCGGCGATTTCGTTTTCTTTCCCGGGCATGTCGGCATTATGACCGATGGAGAGAACCTGCTGCACGCCAATGCGTTCTGGATGCGCACGATGATCGAACCCCTAGCGGACGTCATCGCACGCCTCGCGCCCGACCACGAACAGCCGGTCCTCGCCCGGCGACGGATTACCCTATGACCACACAGGTTTTTATCGACGGAGCTGTCGGCACCACCGGCCTCGAAATTCGCGATCGGCTCGACGGACGGAGCGAGTTCGCGCTCATCACCCTCGACGAAGCGCACCGCAAGGATCCCTCCGCACGGCGCGATGCGCTCAACGCCGCCGATGTTGTCATCCTCTGCCTGCCCGACGATGCCGCTCGGGAGGCCGTGGCGCTGATCGACAACGACCGTACGAAGGTGATCGACGCGTCCACCGCGCACCGCACGGCGCCGGGCTGGACCTATGGTTTTCCCGAAGTCGTCGGCCGTGATGCGGTCGCTGCATCCTCGCGCGTCAGCAACCCGGGGTGCTATTCGACCGGCTTCATCGCGCTCGTCGCGCCGCTTGTGAGGGCAGGCCTGATCCCGGCGGACTGGCCGCTGTCAGCCAATGCCGTCTCGGGGTATTCCGGCGGTGGCAAAGCGATGATCGCCGAGTTTGAGGATGGCCCCGCCCCGACCGCGTGGCGGACCTACGCGCTCACCCTCGCGCACAAGCATGTGCCGGAGATGCAGGTGCATTGCGGCCTCGTCCACGCGCCTATTTTCGCACCGTCCGTTGCCAATCTCAACCGGGGCATGATTGTCGATGTCCCGCTGCCGCTGGCGGTGATCCCCGGCAAACCGTCGCCACAGGCGATCCATGATGCGCTGGCGCAAGCCTATGCGGGTTCGCGGATCGTCAAGGTGATACCGAACGGCGACGAGACACTGCTCACGATAGAGCAGGTATCCGGCACGGACCGGATCGAGCTTTACGTCTTTGCCAGGTCGGACGGATCGCAGGCACGGCTCGTGGCCGCGTTCGACAACCTTGGCAAGGGCGCGTCGGGCGCGGCGGTGCAGAACCTCAACATCCTCGCCGGACTGGACGAAGCGGCCGGGCTCAACCTCTAGGGCCGATCGACATTCAGCTCTGACGGCCTGCAAATCGCGATTTTCCGTGCTTCCGGTGCTCACGTACTTGAGTACGCTGCGCTCCGGGTCACGCAAAACCACCATTTTCGTCACGTCATCATCTGAATGTCGATTGGCCCTAGGACGACTAATGCACCGTCCCCACCGGCGCGTTCACGGACATCAGCACGATGAACCGCTCGATCTGGCGCCAGCGACAGAAATGGATGTGGTTTCCCAGATCGCGGCTCTTGTCCGCGCGGGTCGCCGCTTCATAGCCCGCATTGTCCCCAAAGCGCGCAATCAGTTCGGCCGCATCTTCGTAGCTCGTGCGGTCCGCTAAATATGGCAGGTGCATGTTTCCCCACATTGGAAATTGGCCAGTCTCGCTTCACAGGTACAATAGCTGTGCCATTTCCGGGTGATCACCGCTGCCCGCGCAACTCAGTGGTCAACGATTGGTTAGGCAAATGCCATATCGGGACAATTGTGCACTGGCGGGACGGTCCCAGTCCCGATATGGCGCAATCCAGAGGTAAGCCATGTCCGACGATCCCATGCCCCGACCGCACGACACTCCCCCCCGCAACCCGACGGGCGGGGGTGCGATCATTGCTCTGCTGGCGCTCGCTGGGGTGATTGGTGGCGGCTTGCTCAATCAGCCCAGCATCGGCCTCCTGGTTGGTCTCGGAGGGGGCGTTCTGATCGCCCTTGTCCTGTGGTGGCGTGAACGCGCTCGCTGACTTGCCGCATCGGGCTCCTGCACCTATGTAAAGAGCCATGAAAAAGAACCTCCTGATCCTGCTCGTCATGTTGCTCGTCCTTGCGGGCGTCGGTTGGTTCTTTGCGACCCGCGACGATATCGCCCAGTTGACCGATGCCCAGTCCGTCGGCCGCGAGCCGGTGTTCACGCCTCAGCGGCAGGAGACCTTTCCCACCGTCGAGACGGCCAAGGCGGTCGGCTGGAAGGGGGGAGAGGCGCCCCGCCCTGCCGCCGGACTGACTGTTGAGCGCTTCGCCGACGCTCTCAGCCATCCCCGATCAATGCTTCGTCTGCCCAATGGCGACCTGTTGGTGGCGGAAACGAACAGCCCCCCGCGCCCCACCAATGGCATCACCGATCGTATTCAGAACGCCCTGATGAAGCGCGTCGGAGCGGGCGACCCCTCCCCCAACCGCATCATCCTGCTGCGCGACACCAATGGTGATGGCAAGGCTGATGTGAAGACGACATTCCTTTCGGGCCTCAACTCGCCCTATGGAATGGCGTTGGTAGGCAAGACGCTCTACGTCGCCAACACCGATGCGCTGATGGCATTCCCTTATACAGAGGGCGCCACGAAGATCGACGGAAAGGGGCGCAAGATTGTGCGCCTTCCCGCCGATGCGCCGAATATGCACTGGACGCGTAACCTCATCGCCAGCCCGGACGGCAAGCTGCTCTATGTTGCGGTGGGCGCCAACAGCAACGTGGCGGAAAATGGTCTGGATGCCGAGATTAATCGCGCCGCCATCATAGAAATCAACCCCGCCAATGGCGATAACCGCGTCTTTGCGTCCGGCCTTCGCAATCCCGTTGGTATGGCGTGGGAGCCGAAGAACGGAACGCTCTGGGCCGTGGTAAACGAGCGCGACATGCTCGGATCCGACCTGGTCCCTGATTATCTGACCCGCGTCGAATTCGGGGCGTTCTACGGCTGGCCATGGAATTACTGGGGCGGCTATGAAGACAAGCGGGTCCAGCCCGCCCGCCCGGAAGTGCGCGAATATACCAAGCGGCCCGATTTCTCGCTCGGCAACCACGTGGCGCCCCTGGGTCTCACCTTTTCGACCGGTGCCAAGCTCGGCAACACCTTTGCCAACGGCGCATTCGTCGGGTTGCACGGCAGCTGGAACCGCTCGCCCCTGTCGGGATACAAGGTCGTGTTCGTGCCGTTCGACGCGACCGGTCGTCCGACCGGCAAGCCACTCGATGTTCTCACCGGCTTTGTCGACGCTCAGCAGCAGGCCCGTGGGCGCCCGGTCGACGTCGTGGTGAACGGGGATGGATCACTGTTGGTGAGCGATGACGTCGGTGGCGTGATCTGGCGCGTGCGGGCGCGGTAACCCGCCCTACCCCGCACTCTTCACGATCTCCGCCCAGGCGGCCTCGTCGATGACCTCGATGCCGAGTTCCGCCGCTTTCTTGAGCTTGGACCCCGCCCCCGGCCCGGCGACGACCAAACCGGTCGCGGCCGACACCGATCCCGCAGCACGCGCACCCAGCGCTTCGGCCTGCGCCTTCGCTTCCTCGCGGCTCATCGTTTCGAGCTTGCCTGTAAAGACGATGGTTTTGCCCGACACCGCGCTCGCCCGCACTTCGACCACATAGGGTGGCGGTGACACCTGCCCCAGCAGGTCATCCCATACTTCCCGGTTGTGCGTTTCATGGAAGAAGTCACCCAGCGCCTCGACCACTGCCGGACCGATGCCGTCAATCGCCACGAGCCGTTCTCGTGCCGCCGGGTCTTCCGGCGCACTCTCCGCCACCTCCCGCAGGGCGGGCAGCGTCACGAAGGCTTTCATCAAGTCGCGCGCCGTCACCGCGCCGACATGGCGGATACCGAGCGCGAACAGCAGCCGAGCGGCATCGGGCGAGCGCCGGTCCTCGATAGCGGCGAGCAGATTGTCGACGGACTTCTCCTTCCACCCCTCGCGGCCCAGCAGTTCCTGCCGATGCTCCTTCAGGCGGAAGATATCGGCGGGGCTGTGCAGCCAGCCCAGTTCGAAGAATTCCTGAATCGACTTCTCGCCCAGCCCGTCGATATCGAGCGCCCCGCGCGACACGAAATGCCGCAGCCGCTCGATCCGCTGCGCCGGGCAAATAAGGCCCGCGGTACAACGCACATCGACCTCGCCTTCTTCCGCCACCGCTTCCGATCCGCACGCCGGGCAGTGATCGGGAAAGACGTAGGAAGCGCGCTCCACTTCACGCGTCAGATTATCGACGATCTGCGGGATGACATCGCCCGCGCGCTGCACCAGCACCCGGTCGCCCGGCCGCACGCCCAGCCGCCCGATCTCGTCGCGATTGTGCAGCGTCACATTGGACACGACGACGCCACCCACCGTCACCGGGGTCAAACGCCCCACAGGGGTGAGCTTGCCCGTCCGCCCGACCTGTATATCGATGGCGATCAGGTCGGTCTGCGCCTGCTCCGCCGGGAATTTGTGCGCGATCGCCCAGCGCGGCGCCTTGGCGACGAAGCCCAGCCGCTCCTGCCAGTCGAGCCGGTCAACCTTGTACACGACCCCGTCGATGTCATAGGGCATGTCCGCGCGCAGCCGCTCGATCGCGCGATAATGCGCCAGCAGCTCCGCGACTGTGTCGAGCCGCAGCAGATGCTCCGACAGCGGAAAACCCCAGCGGCCGATGGCCTGCATCACATCCATCTGGCTCTCACCCGGCAGCGCGCTTGCCACGCCCCAGCCATGGGCCAGAAAGCGCAGCGGGCGGCTGGCGGTGACGTTCGCGTCCTTCTGCCGCAGTGATCCCGCCGCTGCGTTACGCGGATTGGCAAACTGCCGCACGCTTTCGGGGTCGAACGTTTCACCTTTCGCGGCCGCGTTCGCTTCTCCCTCCTGCATCAACCGGGCATTGAGCGCGACAAAGTCGGCCTTGGCCATATAGACCTCGCCGCGTACCTCGAACACATCGGGCGCATCGGCGGGCAGGGTCTGGGGAATGTCGGATATGTGACGCACATTGGGGGTCACATCCTCCCCCACCTGCCCGTCGCCGCGGGTGGCCGCACGGACAAGCTGCCGGTCTTCATAGCGGATCGAGAGCGACAGCCCGTCGATCTTGTCCTCCGCCGTCATCACGACTGGCGCATCCTCGGCGATGTTAAGGTAGCGTCGCACCCGGGCGACAAACTCCGCGACATCCTCATCCGCGAACGCGTTGTCGAGCGACATCATGCGCTTCTCGTGCGGCACCTTGGCAAGCGGCGACGCCTCGACCGAAGCGCCCACCTGCGCGTTGGGGCTATCCGCACGCACCAGATGCGGGAACGCCGCCTCCAGCGCATTATTCTCCCTCACCAGCGCGTCATAGTCCGCGTCGCTGATCTCCGGCGCATCCTCCGCATGATAGCGCCGGTTATGATGTGCGATGAGCTTGGCGAGCCGCATCAGGCGGTTGGCAGCCTCGGCTTCGGAGAGATCGGTCATATGAGCCCCTCCTCTTCAGAGGAGGGATTGGGGGTGGCGGAAACACACACAACTATCTCCATCACACCCGCTCCAGCAGCCGGTCCGCCTGCGCACGCGCCTCGGCGGTGATGTCCGCGCCGGAGAGCATCCGCGCGATCTCTTCGCGCCGTCCGCTCTCGTCCAGCGGCCGCACATCGGTACGCGTCACGGTGCCGACCGAGGATTTCGCGATAAGAAGATGTTGCCCGCCCCGCGCCGCGACTTGGGGTGAGTGCGTCACCACCAGCAACTGCGTGCTCTGCGCCAGACGCGCGAGCCGCTCCCCAATAGCCGACGCCACCGCGCCGCCCACGCCCCGGTCGATTTCGTCGAAGATGATTGTCTGCGCCCCACCCTCTTCCGCCAGTGCCACTTTCAGCGCGAGGATGAAGCGCGACAGTTCGCCGCCGCTCGCAATTTTGGTCAGCGGCGCAAACGGCGCGCCCGGGTTGGTGGAAATCAGGAACTCCACCCGGTCCATGCCGCGCTCGCTCCATTGCCCCTCGGTAAGCGGCTCGACCAAGGTACGGAACCGCGCGGCGTCAAGCTTCAACGGCGCCAGTTCGGCCGCCACCGCCGCATCCAGCCGTGCGGCCGCTGCGCTCCGCTGCTCACTCAGCGCCTGCGCCGCCGCACCATAAGCCGCCTGCGCCGCCTGCGCTGCGCGTTCCAGCTCCACCAGACCTTCGGCCCCGGCTTCGATCCGCCCCAGCTTCTCCTGCATCTCGGCCAACAGATCAGCCAACGCATCGGGCTGCACCTGATGCTTGCGGGCGAGCGCGCGCAGCTCGAACAACCGCGTCTCGATGCTCTCCAGCCGGTCGGGATCATAGACCAGTGCCTCGGTGGCACGTGCCAGATGGTCCTGCGCCTCGCTCGCCTCTATGACCGCCCGGTCCAGCGCAGACAGGGCCTCGGCCAACAATTCATGGTCCGGCGCGATCCGGTCCAGCCGCCGTGCCGCCTGCCGCAATTGCGCAATGCCCCCGTCCGACCCGTCGAGCAGGTCCGTCACGCTGGTCAAATCGTCGGTCAGGCGCGCGCCCTTCTGCATCGCCGCACGCGCATCAGCGAGCGTCTCCTCTTCCCCCGGCTCTGGTGCGAAGGTCGTGAGTTCGCCGATGGCATGAGCGAGATAATCGCGGTCCCGCTCGGCATTCGTCACATCCGTTCGCGCGGCATCCAGTGCCTCACGCGCGCGCTTCCATGCGCCATAAGCTGCGCTCACCGCCGCAACATCGCACTGCCCGAAACTGTCCAACAGGGTGCGGTGCCCCGCCGGGTTCAGCAAGCCCCGGTCGTCATGCTGCCCATGGATCTCGACCAGCAGCGCACCGACATCGCGGAGCGTAGCGGCGGAGACCGGCTGACCGTTAATGAAGGCACGGCTTCCGCCATCGCTCTTGAGGGTGCGCCGGATCAGCAGCGGTTCGCCCGGCTCGGCCTCGATCCCCTGTTCGCCGATCAGCGCGTCGATCCGGTCGCGACAGGCGGCGGTGTCGAATGTTGCGGCGACGCTCGCCTGCGCCTCGCCATGGCGTACCAGCCCGCTGTCCGCCCGCGCGCCCAGCGTCAGCCCCAGCGAATCCAGCAGGATCGACTTGCCCGCTCCGGTCTCGCCGGTGAGCACGCCCAGCCCGGCGTCAAATTCCAGATCAAGTTCCTCGATCAGAACGATGTTGCGGATGGAGAGTGCAGTCAGCATCTCCCCGCCGCCTTATGCGCCCTTCGCATGTTCCTGGATGAGCTTGTAAGCCTCGTTGTACCATTTGGAACCCGGATAGTTGGCACCAAGCACGGCCGCCGCCTTCTTCGCCTCCTCGGGAATGCCGAGCGCAAGATAGCCCTCGACCAGCCGCTCCAGCGCTTCGGGCGCATGCGTGGTCGTCTGATATTTGTCGACCACGTTGCGGAACCGCAGCGTTGCCGCCAGCCACTGCCCCCTGCGCTCGTGGAAACGCCCGATCTCCATTTCCTTGCCCGCGAGATGGTCGTTGACGAGGTCAAGTTTCAGGCGCGCATCGGCCGCATATTTTGTCTGCGGATAGCGGCGGATGAGTTCCCCAAGCGAGTCCAGCGCCTGCTGCGTCACCTTCTGGTCGCGCGTCACGTCCGCGATCTGCTCATAATAGCACAGCGAGATGAGGTAGAAGGCGTAGGGCGCATCCTTGTTGCCCGGATGGATCGACAGGAAGCGCTGCGCGCCCTGCACGGCTTCGGTATAATCGCGGTTCATGTAATAGCTGAACGCGCTCATCAATTGAGCGCGGCGCGCCCAGGGCGAATAAGGATGCTGCCGCTCGACCTCATCGAACAGCGCCGCCGCCATCTTGAACTGCCCACGGTCCAGCCGGTATTTCGCGCTGTTATACAGCGTGCTGACATCGCGCGCGACATATTGCGTGTCGCTCTTGCTGCGGTTCTTCGCACAGCCCGACAGGGCCGTCGTGGCGATCAGGGCAACGGCGAGAAGGCCCAGCGGCTTGGTGATGGTTGTTCGCATGGCATGGTTCATAGCGAAGCATTGCCCCTTCGCCAAGCGGGACTTTGGCGGGCAGAGGCATTGCCCGAACGAACGGCGCGCACCCGAAAAGTCATCCTCGAACGTGCGATTATAGAGGGAAGGTCAACCGTGCTTCCGCGCCGCCTTCTGCGCGGGTTTCGATGCGGAACACGCCCTTCAGCTGCCGCGCGAGCGTCTTGGCGATCCGGAGACCGAGGTTGCGCTCCTGATCCATCGCAAAGTCGGCCGAAAGCCCTGGTCCGTCGTCGGCGATCGACACGCTGACCATAGCCTCGGCATCGCTCCCGATATGCACATTGAGCTGCGGAGCGTGCCGGTCCGCAAACGCATGCTCCACCGCATTGTTGACCGCTTCCGCCACGACCAGCGCGAACGGCACCACGGCGTCAGCGCGCAGCATCAACCCCGGCTGCGCGTCCATCGTAAAGCGGACGTCGCTGCGCCCGGCCGCCAGCAGAATGTCCGGCACCAGCCTGCTGACGAAATCATCGATCGGCTGTACCGTCTGTTCAGCGCTGTAGAGCCCCCGGCTGATCTTGCCGATGAGCGCGATCCGCACCGATGCGTCATCGAGCGACCGGCCCGCCTCCTCATCCGAGATCCGCGCCCGCTGCAACGTCAGCAAAGCGCTCACGACCTGAAGATTGTTGGACACGCGATGCTGCAACTCGCCGAACAGGATCTGGCGTGTTTCCGCCAGTTCCCGGTTGCGCTCCCGCTCTTGCGCCAGGAACGCATTCGCCCTCTGCATCAGATGGATGAGGAGAATATCGGTGGCGACGACAAACAGGTAAAAACTCATCGCCACTGCGGTCGAGCGGGAGAAGGCAGCCGTGTGCGCAGGATCGACGAAGAAGAAATAGGACAGGCCGCCGCTCACCGTCGCAGCCACGATACCCGGCCGCACCCCGAACAGAAATGACGTCAGGATGATGCCCGGAAAGAAGGTAACGAACGGGAAGCCGATCGGCAGAATATGGTCCACCGCAATCCGGGTCAGCAACGCGAGGAAGCTCACCACGATCGCGACAAGATATCCCATCCAGCGATGATCGGAGAACAAAGGCAGCCGTTCGATGAAACGATAACTTTCCCGATTCACGACATTCCCCTCTTTCCCGTGGTCTATCGGCGTCGGGGAAGAAATCCAATGTTTATCGTTCGGTGCCCCATCAGGGTGGTGCGTCGCGGTTCAGGCCGCCCGGTCCGGCGCGATCACCACATAGCCGCGCATCAATGAGACGCCGCGTTCGCTCAACCGGATCCCGCCGTCGCTCGCGATAATATAATCCGCCTCGTCCAGCGCCGCGAGCACGGCGTCCGCATCGCCCGACGTCATCAGGTTCGCCATTGCGAGCGCGTTCCGGCTAATCGCCCGTCCCTGCTCATGTCCCACCAGCAGGGTCAGCATCACGTCCATGGCGCTGTCCGTCATGACCAGCGTGTTGAAATGCAGCGCCCGGCGGCGATTGAGCTGGTGCAGGCGTGCCGCCTTCTCCTCCACGGCGGAGGATCGCGTGACGGCGATCGGCCATTCTTCCAAAGGGGTGAAGGCACCGTCGCCGGCGCGCGTGTCGTGCGTCATGCCGGTTCTCCAACCAACGGTGAAAGTGGCCATTGGCAGCGACCCGACAGCCGAAAACGCAGCGCCTACCAATGACCCACGCTGCGTTACCTCGTGGGGGGAGGATGCTTACGGGATGATGGGCAGATAGGAGCGATTCAATCGTTTGTCCTGTCCCGTACCTGCGGGACAGTGAAGGGTCTTAAGTGCTCATGCCAACCGCTTCCGTAGCGGAAAGCCTCCCGGCTGCTCCGCACGAAACGCGCTAGAATAACGAAAAGGGCCGCGCGGTTTCCCGGCGGCCCTCTCCCTAGTCGAACCGGCAGACAATCGTTCGTCAGCCGAAATTCGCGTGAGTGTCGATCAATCCTGCGTCAGGAAATCAGGCAGACCGCCCGGCGCATCGTCATTTCCACCTTCGCTGCGCGGTTCGCGCGGGCCGCGATCACGGTCGCCACCACGGCCACGACGACGGTCACCGCCGCGATCTCCGCCGCCATCCCGACGCGGACCACGGTCACCACGGGGACCACGGTCCTCGCGCGGTTCGCGAGCCGGACGGGTGTCTTCCAGTTCCTCCCCGGTTTCCTGGTCGACGACGCGCATCGACAGGCGAACCTTGCCGCGCGGATCGATCTCCAGCACCTTGACCTTGACTTCCTGCCCTTCGGACAGAACATCCGCGACCTTCTCAACCCGCTCGTTGCGGATTTCGGACACATGGACGAGACCGTCCTTGCCGCCCATGAAGTTCACGAACGCGCCGAAATCGACGAGGTTGACGACCTTGCCGTTGTAGACCTTGCCGACTTCCGCTTCCTCGACAATGCCGAGGATCCAGTTCTTCGCCGCTTCGATCTGCTTGATGTCGGACGAGCTGATCTTGATCAGGCCCTCGTCGTCGATGTCGACCTTCGCGCCGGTTTCCGCAACGATTTCACGGATGACCTTGCCGCCGGTGCCGATGACTTCGCGGATCTTCGACTTGTCGATCTGCAGCGTCTCGATGCGCGGAGCATGGGCCGACAGCTCGGTCCGCACTTCGCCCAGCGCCTTGCTCATCTCGCCCAGGATATGCGCACGGCCTTCCTTGGCCTGATTGAGCGCAGCCTTGAAGATTTCCTCGGTGATACCTGCGATCTTGATGTCCATCTGCATCGTGGTGATGCCTTCGGATGTGCCCGCCACCTTGAAATCCATATCGCCGAGATGATCTTCGTCGCCCAAAATATCGCTCAACACAGCGAATTCCGACCCTTCGAGAATCAGGCCCATGGCGATGCCCGATACCGGACGCTTGAGCGGAACGCCCGCGTCCATCATCGAGAGCGAACCGCCGCACACCGTTGCCATCGACGAAGAGCCGTTGGATTCGGTGATGTCGGACAGAACGCGGATCGTGTAGGGGAACTCGTCCTTGCTCGGCAGCACGGGGTGCAGCGCACGCCATGCCAGCTTGCCATGGCCGACTTCACGACGACCCGGAGCGCCAAAGCGGCCCACTTCACCGACCGAATAGGGCGGGAAGTTATAGTGCAGCATGAAGCTTTCGTACGACAGGCCAGTGAGGCCGTCGATCATCTGCTCGCTGTCCTTGGTGCCCAGCGTGGTGGTGCAGATCGACTGCGTTTCGCCGCGCGTGAACAGCGCCGAACCATGCGTGCGCGGCAGGAAGCCGACGATCGCCTCGATCGGACGGATCTGCGTGGTCGTGCGGCCGTCGATGCGGCTGCCGTCCTTCAGGATCGCGCCACGAACGATTTCCGCTTCCAGCTTCTTCATCAGCTTGCCCGCAGCCATCTGGTCCTGCGGAGCGGCGTCGGCGAATGCCGCCTTCGCCTTCGCACGGGCTTCGTTCAGCAGGTTGGAGCGGGCAGACTTGTCCGTCACCTTGTATGCGGCGGCAATGTCCGCACCGATCAGGTCGCGCAGCTTCTGCTTCGCGGCCGACAGATCGGCCTGTTCCGCCATTTCCCAAGGGTCCTTGGCGGCTTTCTCGGCCAGCTTGATGATCGCGCCGACAACTTCGCGGCACGCCTTGTGCGCGAACAGCACCGCGCCGAGCATGACGTCTTCCGACAACTCCTTGGCTTCGGATTCGACCATCATCACCGCGTCCTGCGTCGCCGCAACGACCAGATCGAGTTCACCGGCCTTCACTTCGTCCATCGACGGGTTGAGCTGATACTCGCCATCCTTGTAGCCGACGCGCGCTGCGCCGATCGGGCCCATGAAGGGCACGCCCGAAATGGTGAGCGCTGCCGAAGCGGCGACCATGGCCACGATGTCTGCCTCAGTTTCGCCGTCGAACGACAGAACCTGGCAGATGACGTTGATTTCGTTGTAGAAACCTTCGGGGAACAGCGGACGGACCGGACGGTCGATCAGGCGGCTGGTCAGCGTTTCCTTTTCGGTCGCGCCGCGTTCACGCTTGAAGAAGCCACCGGGGATGCGGCCTGCTGCGGAGAATTTTTCCTGATAGTGAACGGTGAGCGGGAAGAAATCCTGCCCTTCCTTCACGGATTTGGCGGCGGTGACAGCGCACAGCACCACGGTTTCGCCATAGGTCGCCAACACGGCGCCATCGGCCTGACGGGCAATACGACCCGTTTCGAGTGTCAGGGTCTTTCCGCCCCACTCGATTTCTACTTTCTTTACGTCAAACATGAGATTTCCTTCCACCCGCTGCGCCCTATTGCACGGCGGGGCTTGCAAAAGCGGGCTAACCGGCCCGCGGCGGTTCAGGGGCGCGTTCTGGCCCCAAGGCGAGGAAGAACCGAATTGCCCTTCCCCATCGTCATCCCGCCGGAGCGAGATGGAGCACAAAAGCAAACGGCCCGCCGAAGCGGGCCGAGCCAGTGCGTTACTTGCGAAGACCCAGCTTCGCGATCAGGTCGGTATAGCGTCCCTGATCTTTCTTTTTAAGGTAATCCAGCAGGCTGCGGCGCTTGTTGACCATCATCAGCAGGCCACGGCGGCTATGATTATCCTTGTGATGTCCCTTGAAATGTTCGGTCAGGTTCGAGATCCGCTCAGAGAGGATCGCCACCTGTACTTCCGGCGAACCGGTGTCGCCCTCGGCGCGGGCATGTTCTTTAATTAGCGCTTCCTTGCGCTCAACAGTGATCGACATAGACTTCCTTTCGACACTAGAGATTGAAGCCCCGCACGACCGATATCTCGGCCTGATCTCCTGAAACCAGCGCAATGGGCGTGTCGCCCAGCATGGCCAGCATCAGTCCCTCTTTGCAGGGGTCCCCGGGGAGTATGCGGCCCTGTTTGAGGGCCACCGCCTGATCCGGGGTGACGGGGAGAGCCGGTATGTCGTCCAGCCCAGCCGTCAACGGCAGCAACAGCTGCGCGATGGAGCGCTCCTTAGCCGCTTGCGCCAATTTGTCCAGCGAAATCGCCTGATCCAGCCTAAATGGCCCCGCCTTGACCCGCCGCAATAGCGTGACATGCCCCACTGTCCCCAACGCCAGGGCGACGTCCCGTGCCAAGCTACGGATATAGGTGCCTTTGGAGACGTGGGCAGTCAGGGTGATGGCATCCACCCCATTGTCCTCCCCTGGATCTCCCCTAGCAGGATCGCAGATGGCGAGCGCATGCACCGTCACCGCGCGCGTCTTCATCTCGGGCTGCTGCCCTGCGCGCGCCAGATCATAGGCACGCTGCCCGTCGATCAGGATCGCGCTATAGGCGGGTGGAGCCTGTTCGATCGGCCCTGTGAAGCGCGACAGAACCGCCTCCACCGCGCCCTGTGTCGGGCGGACATCACTCGTCGCGATAACCGCGCCTTCCAGATCGAGCGTGTCGGTCTGCGCTCCAAAGGCGATGGTGAAGTCATAGATCTTGTCGCTGTCGAGCATCCGCCCGGCCAGTTTCGTTGCTTCGCCGAGCGCGATCGGGAGCACGCCGGTCGCCAGCGGATCGAGCGTGCCGCCATGCCCCACTTTCGTCTTGGGCAACCCCGCCTCGCGGATAGCGCGCTTGACCGCACTCACCCCCTGGGTCGATCCCAGCCCATGGGGTTTGTCGAGGATCAGCCAGCCATGGAGCGGAGCCCCCTGCTCGCCCCCGTCATTCATCCTTGATGATGTCCTGCGCCACCTTCGGATCACGCAGCAGCTTGTCGATGTGGCTGCCCTCGTCAAAGCTTTCGTCGGCGATGAACTTGATTTTCGCGGCGTATTTAAGCTTGATGCGCTTGGCGACCTCGCGCTGGAAGAACGCCGTGTTGGTGCGCAGCGCCTTCAACACGGCCTCTTCGTCCTTGCCCAGCAGCGGCTTGATGAACGCCGTGGCGTGGCGCAGGTCCGGCGACATCCGCACTTCCGTCACACTGACGAGATGCTTCGCCAGCGTGTCATCGTGCACATCGCCGCGCATCAATATATCAGACAAAACATGACGCACCTGTTCCCCGACGCGCAATACGCGGACGGAGGGGCCTTCGCCCCCGGCTTTGACAGGTGCAGCCATCAGTCAGACCTTCCCAAGGACCAGCCTCACAGCGTCCGTGCGCGTTCCTCGACATCGAAGAGTTCGAGGATATCGCCCGGCTTGATGTCGTTCGTGTCGGCCAGCACCGTACCGCACTCCAGACCCGCGCGCACTTCGGCGACATCGTCCTTGAAGCGCCGCAGCGACGCGATGACCGTGCGCGAAACGATGACATCGTCGCGGGTAAGGCGCGCATTGACGCCCTTCCGGATAAGTCCATCGACCACGAGCAGACCGGCCGCCTTGTCCTTCTTGCCCGCCGGGAAGACTTCGCGAACCTCGGCCCGGCCGATGATCGTTTCGATCCGTTCGGGAGCGAGCTGACCTGCCATCTCCGCCTTCACTTCTTCGAGCAGGTCGTAGATCACGTCGTAATAGCGCAGCGACACCTTGTCCCGCTCGGCAAGCGCACGGGCCTTGGCGTTGGGGCGTACGTTGAACCCGATCAACGGCGCGCGGCTGGCCGCCGCTAGCGTAACGTCGCTTTCGGTGATCGCACCCACGCCGCTGTGCAGCACCCGCACCTTAATCTCATCCGTCGAAATACGGTTGAGCGCCGTGACGATCGCTTCGACCGACCCCTGCACATCGCCCTTCACGACGACGGCATATTCGATGATCTTGTCGGACAAAGCCGAGAACATGCTCTCGAAGTTGGTGGGAGCCGCAGTGGTCCGCTTCTTCGTGGCCTGTTCGGCGCGATAGGCGGCGACTTCGCGTGCGCGCGCTTCGTTCTCGACGACCGACATCTGGTCACCAGCGCCTGGAACACCGGACAGACCCAGCACTTCGACCGGACTGGAAGGCCCGGCCTCCTTGATGTTCTGGCCCTTGTCGTTGACCATCGCCCGGACCTTGCCGCTTTCCGCGCCCACAACGAACGTATCGCCGACGCGCAGCGTACCGCGCCCGACGAGCACGGTTGCAACCGGCCCCCGGCCCTTGTCGAGCTTCGCCTCGATCACGGTGCCCTCGGCGGCGCGATCCGGGTTGGCCGTCAGTTCGAGCAGTTCGGCCTGAAGCAGGATCTTTTCGATCAGGTCATCGAGACCGATCTTCTTGAGGGCCGACACTTCGACGTCTTGAACGTCGCCGCCCATGCCCTCGACAACGACTTCGTGCTCAAGCAAGCGTTCCCGTACCCGCTGCGGATTGGCGCTATCCTTGTCGACCTTGTTGATCGCCACGATCATCGGCACGCCGGCCGCCTTGGTGTGGTTGATCGCCTCGATCGTCTGCGGCATCAGGCCATCGTCGGCCGCCACCACGAGGATGACGATGTCGGTAATATTGGCGCCACGCGCGCGCATCTCCGAAAACGCTTCGTGACCCGGCGTATCGAGGAAGGTGATGATCTCACCGCCCTTGGTTTTCACCTGATACGCGCCGATATGCTGCGTAATACCCCCCGACTCCCCGGACACCACGTCCGTACCGCGCAACGCGTCGAGCAGCGAGGTCTTGCCGTGGTCGACATGGCCCATGATCGTGACGACAGGAGCACGCGCCTGCAGTGTCTCGGGCGCGTCCACATCCGAGGCCGTATCGATTTCGACGTCGGAATCCGACACACGCAGAATATTGTGCCCGAATTCGGTGACGAGAAGTTCCGCGGTGTCCTGGTCGATCGTCTGGTTGACCGTGACGGGGTTACCCATCTTGAACAGGGCCTTCACCAGATCCGCGCCCTTTTCGGCCATGCGGTTGGCGAGCTCCTGCACGGTAATCGCTTCCGGTACGACCACGTCGCGTACTTGCTTGTCGCGATTCTGCTGCGATCCGCCCAAATGGGTCCGGCGATGTTCCTTCTCCCGCGCGCGCTTCAGCGCGGCCAGGCTGCGAGCGCGTGCGCTGTCATCATCCGACAAGGCACGCGTGACCGTAAGCTTGCCCGACTGGCGACGGTCATCCCCGCCGCGCTTGGTACGATCCGGCTTGACCGGCTCGGGACGCTTGACCGGCGCAACAGGGGTGAAGCGACGCGGCGGCGGCGGGGCGGCACGATCGCTGCGGGGTGCTTCCTCTTCGGTAGCATCCGGCGAGGTGGCAGGAGCCTCTTCCTGGATAGCAGGCTGCGGAGCTTCTTCCACGACAGGCGCGGGCGCTTCGGCATCCGCCTTGCGATTGTCTTCCGCGCGGCGCTTTTCTTCCTCGCTCGCGGCAAGACGCTGCGCTTCTTCGCGGCGACGTGCATCCTCGAGCGCCGTCATGCGCGCTTCCTCGGCCTCCCGCAGCAGCTTCGACTGCAGTTCCTGGCGCGACATCAGATCGCTCCGGGGAGCCTGCGTCGGCGCAGGCGCGGGGCGTGGCGCAACCGGCGGCGGAGGGGGCGCGGCCACTTCGGCCACCGCCACGGGTTCGGGAGCGGCAGGCGCGTCCCCCGGCTTGCCGATGATACGCCGCCGCTTCACCTCGACCACGACGGTGTTCTTCCGCCCGTGGCTGAAGCTCTGCTGGACCTGACCCGACTCCACGGTCCGCTTGATGCCAAGCGGCTTGCGGCCCAGTGTCGGCTTGTCTTCGGTGCTATCACTCATCGACTAAATCGTACCTTCTCGTTTCAAACTGTGGCAGGCCTTCCGCGTCGGAAAACCGCCTGAATTCACTGCCCGATGGACATGTCACCCGCATCGACCACCGGCGAGCCGCAGGAATGCGCCTCGTTAGCGCATCCGGTGAAGCTTTGCCAGCGGGTAAGAATGGCGCGGAGCCGCCCGGCGGCTCCCGCATTAGTGACGGCGATGTGCACGACATTCTGCCGCCCTACCGCCATAGATAGGGACTCGCGATCGACCGGCAAGACCAGACCGGACATTTCGCTGCCCTCTTCTTCTTCGCCGACGCGCCATGCCTGGTCGAGCTTGCGCCGACCATCCGGTGCGGCATCGGCGGTGTGCAGCATCAGACGGACCTGACCCCGACGCGCTGCGACATCGATCTTTTCCGATCCGGTGAGAAGATTGGATGCCCGCGCCTCCAGCCCCAGCCGCTCCATCGCCTGCGCTTTCAGCGCCGCCTCGATCCGGTCGGCCAGATCGTCGGGAATGCGGATCTCTCCGGTCTTGAACGCCCGTGCGAGGGCAGCCTTGAGTTTGCCCTTGGCTAGCGCCTTTTCCAGCTCCGCGCGCGACACGCCGATCCATGCGCCGCGCCCCGGCGCCTTGGCGCGCACGTCGGGCGCCACGTCACCATCTTGCGAGAGCGCAAGGCGGATCAGCGTGTCCGGATCGGTCGTGACGGACGAAAGGATGCAGCGACGCTCGGTCATGCGATACCTCCTTGGCAGGAGGGCCGCACGCGAAGCCTGGCAGAGCAGCTAAACCCTAGAGTGTCATTGGGAAGTTTCCGCAGCATGTGCGTCCTCCCCATTGTCTCCGGTCTCTTCGTCAGCGAACCAGTGCGCGCGGGCGGCCATGATGATCTCGTTGCCCTGTTCTTCGGACAGACCATATTCTGCCAGAACACCGCCCTTGTCTTCGGACTGTTCCTTGCGCTGGCGGCGCTGGTCGACCCGCTTCTTGGCGATCAGTTCGTCCGTCGCCAGATCGGCCAGATCGTCGAGCGTCTTGATGCCCGCCTTGCCCAGCGTGACCAGCATCGCTTCGGTAAGATGCGGCAGTTCAGCCAGTGCATCCTCGACGCCCATGCCGCGCCGCTCTTCGCGTGCGCTTGCTTCGCGGCGGTCGAGCGCTTCCTGCGCGCGGCTCTGCAGTTCCTGCGCCAGTTCGTCGTCGAACCCTTCGATCGAGGCCAGCTCGTCGATAGAAACATAGGCGACTTCTTCCAGTTCGCCGAAGCCCTCAGCAACCAGCAGCTGCGACAGCGTCTCGTCGACATCCAGCTCGTTCTGGAACAACTCGGAGCGCTCGACGAATTCCTTCTGACGCTTCTCGCTGGCGTCGGCTTCGGTCATGATGTCGATAGCCTTGCCGGTCAATTGGCTGGCGAGGCGGACATTCTGGCCGCGACGGCCGATGGCGAGCGACAGCTGATCGTCAGGCACAACGACCTCGATCCTGCCCTCGTCCTCGTCGATGACGACGCGGCTGACGGTTGCAGGCTGCAGCGCGTTGACGACGAAGGTCGCCGTGTCCTCGCTCCAGGGGATGATGTCGATCTTCTCGCCCTGCATTTCCTGCACGACCGCCTGAACGCGGCTGCCCTTCATGCCGACGCACGCGCCAACGGGATCGATCGACCCGTCGCGGCTGATGACGCCAATCTTTGCGCGGCTGCCCGGATCGCGCGCGGCGGCCTTGATCTCGATGATGCCATCGTAAATCTCGGGCACTTCCTGCGCGAACAGCTTCTTCATGAATTCGGGGTGGGCACGGCTCAGGAAGATTTGCGGTCCGCGATTTTCGCGACGGACATTGAGGATCACCGAACGGACACGGTCGCCGACGCGGACTACTTCGCGCGGGATCTGCTGATCGCGGCGGATGACGCCCTCGGCCCGGCCCAGATTGACGACGACATGACCGAACTCAACCGACTTGACGACGCCGGTGATGATTTCACCCACGCGATCCTTGAACTCTTCGTGCTGACGCTCGCGCTCGGCATCGCGGACCTTCTGGAAGATCACCTGCTTGGCCGACTGCGCGTCAATGCGGCCCAGATCGATCGGAGGCAGCGGATCGACGATGAAATCGCCAATCGCCGCGTCAGGCTGGAGCTTTTGCGCGGATTTCAGATCCACCTGGCGAAAATAATCCTCGACCACTTCCACGACTTCGACCACGCGCCACAAGCGCAGATCGCCGGTATCGGGATCGAGCTTGGCACGGATGTCGTTCTCGGCGCCGTAACGGGCGCGGGCGGCACGCTGGATTGCGTCCTCCATCGCCTCGATCACAATCGCGCGATCGATCATCTTCTCGGTTGCGACCGAGTTGGCGATAGCGATCAGTTCAGCCCTGTTTGCGGAAATGGCGGTGGCCATGGCAGTCCCTTACTCTTCCGTTTCGATCTCGTCCGCACCCGTCGTCGAGAGCGGCATGGTAGCACGTATCAGTGCATCCGTCAGCACCAGCTTGGCGCCGTTGATATTTTCGAAGGCGATACGCACATCGCCTGTCTTTGCGTCGGACAGCAGGATTGCCTCGCCATCTAGGCCGCCCAAAATGCCCTTCAATGTCTTGCGCCCCTCGACCGCTTCATCGACGGTGATACGCACTTCGTGCCCCGCCCAGTCGGCAAAGTCGTGGAGCCGCGTCAGCGGGCGGTCGATCCCCGGCGAGCTGACCTCCAGCCGATAGGCCTCCTCGATCGGGTCGGCCTCGTCCAGAACATCCGACAGGCGACGTGAAATCGCGGCGCAATCCTCGATCACCAGCTGCCGCGTGTCAGGGCGCTCGGCCATCACCTGCAACGTGCGATCTTCCCCGGAACCGAACAGTTTCACGCGCACAAGATCGAAGCCGAGGGCTTTTACCTCCGGCTCAATCAGTTCAACAAGAGCAGCGTGGTCGCTCAATCCGGTTCCAGAAGTTTCGGCCGAAGCCGGTTACGCGAAAGTGCCGCCGGACCCTTTCGGTTCCGGCCCGACATTGTGTGACGATGTCAGGAAAGCAAGAGCCCTATAGAAGCTCACCTGCGCGAACGCAACATCTTTGCTCGCGCCCTGAACGCCTACCCCCGCATCGCATTAATGAGCAGCTCGGCCGTGCGCGGATAGCCTATTCCCTCGGGAATAGTGAGATATTTTTCGCCGTCGCGCACCTCGGTCCGGGGGACGACCAGCTCTACCGGCTGCGCCCGGGCATGGGCGAAAATGGCGGTGATCGAATCGAATTGCGCCAGCCGTTCCAGATTGCACCGGGTTGGAAAGATCACTTTCGCTTCTTGCCGCGCGGCAGCGTCCAATAACTCCGCCGGGCGCGCCCAAAGTGTCCGGGCCGTTTCTCGCCCATCCGCCACCGCTTCATGATGATCGGCATCCACCATGGCCAGATAAAAGCGCGTGTCGAACACGCGGTGGATATGGGGTGGAGGCCGCCACCGCGCAAACGGCAACAGCGCATCGAGATCAAGCGCCAGCCCGGCCGCAGCGAGAGCATCGGCAAACGGGGTCGATGCCTCCAGCGCAGCGCGCAGCGCGCGAACAGCATCGACATCTCCCGCCTGATCAAAACCGACCGCCAGTCCGCTTTCTTCCAATGTCTCACGAATAGCGGCGATCCGCCCCGCGCCATCTTCCCGTTCCAGCGCGGGCCCAATGACCTGCACATGCGCGAAATCCGCCGGGTCCACCGCCCCGCCCGGGAAGACCAGAGCTCCGCCCGCAAAAGCGAGCTGCTCATGCCGCTCGACCATCAGCACTTCAGGCCCGCGTCCAACGTCGCGCAGGATGATCAGAGTCGCGGCCGACCGGACAGGTGGCGAAACGGCAGTATCGGACATGGACATTCCTGTGATCCCATTGCTTCATGCGGTCAACAAACGACGCTGACGATCGGACCTACGCCGCATAACAAACAACGGGTGAACAGAGAACTGGCTGGGGCGGCAGGATTCGAACCTGCGCATGGCGGCATCAAAAGCCGCTGCCTTACCGCTTGGCGACGCCCCAGCATGGCCGATCTGTTGTGCCTCCCCTTGCGCGGAGAGCCGTCGGCTGGGCAGGCATATAACGGGTGAAACGGGAAAGGGAACCGTGATTTTGTTCCGATGGTCCCGGGCAGCCCATAGGCTCGCGCCCCTCGCCCGAAACGCAAAAAGCCATGGCGGCGTGCCCTGAGGCACTTGCCAATTCCGCCAATTCACGCCACCAGTCTCCCCGATGATTTCCAGCGCCTCCGCATCTCCGCTGTTTTTGCGCGAAGACGAAATACGTCGCGGTATCGAACTGCTCTATTTCGGCTACGCCAATCTTGCCCGGTCGATTGATGAGGAACTGTCGCGACAGAATCTGGGTCGCGCCCACCATCGCGCCCTTTACTTCATTTCCCGTCAGCCGAACCTGACCGTCGGCGAACTGCTCGCCATCCTCGCCATTACAAAGCAGTCGCTGGGCCGCGTCCTCAACGACCTGATCGAGCGCGGCTTCGTCGAAAGCCGGGCCGGATCGGTGGACCGTCGGCAAAAGCTGCTGAGGCTGACCGAGGAAGGGGCGGCTCTTGAAGGCCGTCTGTTTGATGGGTTGCGGTCCTGCATGGCCGCCGCTTACGTGCAGGCCGGACAGGCGTCCGTCACGGGCTTCTGGCACGTCCTCGAAGGCCTGATCCCGGAACGCGACCGCTTGATGGTCGCGAGCCTGCGCGAGGCCTAACCCGCGTTCGCCGCAAGGCGCGCCAGTTCTTCTCCCCGGTCGCGCGCCGCGCGCAGCGTATCGGTGAGCAGACCGGCCAACGCGCTATCCGCGTCGAGAACATCTAGGCCTTCCCGCGTCATGCCACCAGGACTCGCCACCCGATCGGCCAAAGCTCCCGGCGTTTCATCGGACGCCGCCGCGAGCGAAGAGGCACCCCGCACCGTTGCCAGGGCGACGCGACGCGCCTGCGTCTCGTCCATCCCCAGCGATTCGGCGGCGCGGGCCAGGGCATCGATAAAGCGGAACACATAAGCCGGCCCACACCCGCCCAGCGCGGTGAACAGATTGAACTGGTCCTCATCGGCCAGCCACTCGGCCGAACCGAGCGGCGCGATCAACGCGTCGATCCCGCTGCGCTGATCGGCAGGGAAGTCCGAATCCGCGTAGAGTGCGGTCACGCCCTGCCCGATGGCCACAGGCGTATTCGGCATGGCCCGCACGAACCCGCCAAAGCCCGGAACGCCATCCTGCAAGACCGCAAGCGGGACGCCGGCCAGCAAGGACAGGGTCGCGACCGATTGCCGGACAAGCGGCCCTACTGCGGGAGCGACCGTGCTCCATTGCTGCGGCTTCATCGCGAGTATCACAATCGAACCGGCGGGCAGCTCCGTGGGCGCTTCGGTGACCACCATCACGCCGGGGCCGACTGACGCACCACTCGGCCGCAATACGGTGACCCGGTCCGCGTCCAGCCCTTGCGAGAGCCAGCGCGAGAGCATCGCCCCGCCCATATTGCCGCAGCCGACCATGAAGAGGTGTCGAGGAAAATCGCCCGGCAGCATGGAACCCCCATCACCTTGCATTACGACCCTATCTCCGAGCTTGAACAAGAGCGTGTCAACATTTGCAGGCCATCAGGGCTGGAGTCGAAGACGACCGTAAGGCAAGTCGGACCGCCCTAGGCTTCGCCGCGGGTTTCGATCATGCTCGCGGCGATGGCCTCGGCCGGGCTCTTGCCGCCCCAGAGGACGAACTGGAACACCGGGTAGAAGCGCTCGCACTCGTCAAGCGCGGCCTCGACCAGCAATTGCGCCTGATCGAGGGACAGCGTCTCACCGTCCCCCAGAAGCGCGCCGTGGCGAAAAAGCACGATGCCGCTGCTTGACCATAATTCGAAATGGCCGAGCCAGAGCTGCTCGTTGATCAACCCAATCGTCTCATAGATCGCCGCGCGCTGCTCGTCCGGCACCCGGATGTCCGGCATGGCGAGCAGTTGCAGCACCTGATCATCCTCGCGCCAGATCGCGCGAAGCTCGTACTGGGTCCAGCTTCCCTGCGTGGTCGCGGCAATCTCGTCGTCGCCACTCTGCTGAAACGCCCAGCCGTTCGCCTCGAAATAGCTGGCCAGCATGTCCAGCGGCTCGGCGTCCTGGTTGTCCTGCTCGTATTCGTCGTTGCCCATCATCGCTTTATTTCATTTGCGCCGCAAAGCCGTCACCACAAGGCATTAACACCGGTGGCGCGCGATTAACAGGGCCGTTCTGGGGATCAACCTGTGGACAGGCTGTGGATAAGTCTGGGGATCGTTTCAATCCGCGGCATCGGCGATTGGAGTGGCCGCCTTGCGAGGTTTCGCCTTGGTCGCCGCCCCGCCCGCGCCGTCCAGCGCATCGAGCCGCGCCTTGAGCACTTCAACCTCCTCGCGCGCAGCGGCGGCCATGGCCTTCACGGCATCGAATTCCTCGCGGCTGACGAAATCGAGTCCCCCCATCCATTCACGGGCTTTCTCCCGCATGTTCGATTCGACCTCGCGACCGATCCCGGCGATCGTCCCGGCCGCGCCGTTGACGATCTTGCTGAAGTCTTCAAAAATACGGTTCTCGCTTTGCATGCCACACCTGTGATTGGGATTAGAACGTCGTCCTTATCTGGGACTTCGCGGCGGGCACAACAAGGGTCGACGCATTGGGATTGAGCGTGTCGATCGAATGATTGAGCGTCGCGGCAAAAACCAGCCATGCCACATAGGGTATCATCAACAACGCTGCAGTCATGCGAATGCGGGAAAACAGCCAGATAACCCCGAGCGTAACGAGGATCATCGCCACGATCAGGAGAAAGGCTTCCTCGACCATATGCGCCCGGAAAAACAGCGGCGACCAGATCAGGTTCATCACCATCTGCACGACGAACAGCGTGATGGCGAGACCGCGCAGGCGCGCGCCACGCGCATGCAGGATGATCGCAATGGCCAGACCCAACAGAATGTACAGGATCGTCCAGGCCACCGGGAAAGCCCAGCCGGGCGGCATGAACGACGGCTTATCCAGCGCGGCAAACCAGCGGTTTTCGTATCCGCTGTTGGCGACCCGTCCCGACAGGAACCCGAGAAATACGATCGTCGGTACGGTGAACAACGCCCACCGCAGATAAGACATCCGCAATTGCCCTCTGGAGGCGATTTCATTCATCGAAATTGACTTCCCACGGTGACCATCGACAGATTGCGCATTCCGATGGCTCGAATCCGAACCGCCGGAATCACTCTTGACGACAGGTTTGCGGAGATTCTTGCTGCGCTGCAAGCTGCTTGTCGGCCTAAAAGGGCAATTGGCCGGGGCGCAGGCCACAGATCAGAGCTTTAGGGCGCCTACCAGGAACTCGATATTGCCTTCTGGTCCCGTAATGGGACTGGGCACAATCCCCTCGACCCGCCATCCGGCCTGCATCAGCCAGTGACTGACATCGGCGCAGACGCGGTCGTGCACCGCCGGATCGCGCACCACTCCGCCCTTGCCGACTTCGTCCCGCCCCGCCTCGAACTGCGGTTTGATCAGCGCGAGCAGACGGGCGTCCGGCGCGGCAAAGGACAAGGGCCGATCCAGCACCTTCGCCAGTCCGATGAAGCTGGCATCGCAGACGATGACATCAATGGGCTCGGGAATGTGGGCGGCGGTCAGGATGCGGGCGCTGGTCTGTTCGTGCACGACCACACGCGCATCGTTGCGCAGCTTCCACGCGAGCTGGTTGGTCCCGCTGTCCACGGCATAGACCCGCGCTGCCCCATGGTGAAGAAGCACGTCGGTAAACCCGCCGGTCGAACTCCCCACGTCCATGGCCACAGCGCCTGTCACATCCCATCCGAAATGATCGAGGCCGTGCGCCAGCTTGATCCCTCCACGCGACACCCACGGATGGTCCCGTCCCCGCACATCGAGTTGCGTGTCGTCCGGCAACTGCTGACCGGGCTTGTCGATCTTGCGATCGCCGCTGAACACCAGCCCGGCCATGATAAGCGCCTGCGCACGTGCCCGGCTTTCCACGAGCCCGCGGTCCACCAGCATCTGGTCGACGCGCATTTTCGGCATTATTTCGGTACCCGCGCGCGAGCCATCAGCATGTCCGGCGTCAGAACCTGGGGCAGCACTTCCGGCGTCGGCGCGCCCGGACCGTACCAGAGGTACAGGGGCACGCCCGATCGCCCCTGGGTTTCCAGGAACCGCCCGATCACGGCGTCGCCATTCGTCCAATCGCCGATCAGCACTTTTGTCCCTGACCGTTCGAGCGCCTCGCGCACCTCGGCCCGGTCGATGGTCGAGGCTTCGTTGACCTTGCAGGACAGGCACCAGTCGGCGGTGAAATAGACGAACACAGGCTTGCCGCTCGCCCGCGCGCTGGCAAGCGCGCCTTCCGTAAAGGCAATGTCGCTTCCTGCTTTCGCCGGGCCCTTGTCCGTCGCAGGCGGCAGCATCGTGGCGCCCACGATCACGGCGAGCGCAAGAGCCACTACCGGCACAAGAACCGCTTTGCCCGCGCGTTGTCGCTGCCCGATGCCCCACAATATCGCCCCCAGAACGACGGAGAGGCCTAACGCGAGCGCTAGCCCGCGCGTGCCCGTCTGCCGCTCAAGCAACCAAAGCAGTGCAACCCCGGTCAGCGCCATTGGTACCGCCAGCCAGCGCTGGAACCGCTCCATCCACGCGCCGGGCCGGGGGAGCCGGGCGCGCAACCGCGAACTGTAACCAATCAACAGGAACGGCAGCGCAAGACCTAGCCCCAGCCCCGCGAACACAGCCAGCGCCGCCGCGACCGGGAGCACGAGCGCCGCGCCGAGCGCCGCTGCCATAAAGGGACCGGTGCAGGGGGTCGCGACAAACGCCACCAGCGCGCCGGTCCAGAACGCACCCACGGCCCCGCCCCGCTGCGCCAGACCGCCCCCCGCACCGATAGCGTTGAGACTGAACACTCCGGCAAGATTGAGCGTAATGCCGCACACCAGCGCGAACAGCACCAGTATGACAATCGGGTTCTGCAACTGGAACGCCCAGCCGACCGCCATGCCCCCCGCGCGCAACGCGAGCAACGTTCCGCCCAGCGCCAGACAGGTGAGGACCACGCCCAGCGTGTAGGCCACAGCCTCTCGCCGCGCCTCCGCCGCATCGCCCCCGGCCCGCGCAAGGCTCATCGCCTTCAGGCTCAGGATCGGGAACACGCAGGGCATGACATTGAGGATCAGCCCACCCAGCAACGCCCCCCCGAGGGCCAGCAGGATGGTCGCCCAATCCGTGGCCCGCAGGCCGCTCTCGCTGCCCTTCGTGTCGGGGACGGTGCCGGGTACGGCATCGATCGACAGGCCCTGATGCGGGCCAATGCGCAGAACGCCCGAGAGAGACTTCAGACCCTGCTCGCGGCTCGGGATCGCGATAACCAGCAGGTCGCCGTTGCGCGTGATGCTCTGGGGCTCGGCGTAGCGCGCCGCGCCTTCGGTCAGGCGGAAGAACCACGGATCATTGATCTTTGCCTCCGCCGGAAACGGCACTCCGATGCGCAACATGCCGTCGCCCAGCGCGAAATGCGCCTGCCCGCCCAGCGGCCGGGGAAGGCGTGCGCGCCACTGGTCGAACTGCGCGCGGTTCTCCGGCTCGGCCCCGCCCGCACCCACCGTCAGATCAATGGATAGATCGCCGCTTTCCGGCACGCAAATCTTGTCCGTGCAAGCCAGCCAGTTCGCCTTTGCCCGCACCGGAACAGCCTGCCCTGCGGCCAGACCCGCAGGCAGCGTCACATCCACCAGCACCGCGTAGGGACCCTCGAACACATGGTTCATAAGCCCGGCGAGCACCAGGGTATCGGGCACAGGGTAGCGCAGTGCCCCTACCCGTGCACCCGTCGGCAGCGCCCAATCGACGGTCATTCCCAACCCAGCATCGCCCGGATTTGCCCAATAGCCGTGCCAGCCCTTTTCCGGCGTCATCGCGATCGCCAGCGTCACGGTTCGCCCGGCCGCTGGATGGGCTGTCTCGGCCACAAGGCGGGCAGAGATGTGCGGACCGTCTCCGCCGAACGCGCCCGTCTGCGCGCGAACCGAGGACGGCAGCAGGATCAGCGCCAGAAAAAGGAAGAAATACCGCATGGCTCCGGCGCTAGGACCAAAGCGGCCGGGGCGTCAAGCGGCGCGCGGCGTTATCGCCGGTCGGCCGGTCGAATGCCGGGCGCAAGGCGGTTGTCGGCTTGTACCACGACATCATCGGTCCAGTTGGCGACGAAGGTGCTTGCGCGCTCCAGCCCGGGCACGAACCGCGCGCTGTTGCCCCGGACGACCAGGCCGGACGAGTCATGCTCCCGTCCTTCCGCCGCGACGGTGATGAACACGCTGTAATTGTCCTTGTCCCGCCCCTGCACCATTTCATTGCCCACTATCGAACCGGATGCGCCGTTGGGCAGGTCGATCATATAGTTGGTGAGATGCCCGGCGCTGTCGTCAAAGCTGTTGTCGCTGATCTCCACGCGCGGCGTACGTGCCTTGACGTAATGGCCACCATTGCCCTTCTCGAAGCGGGAGCGCGTGACGGTCAGTGATCCATAATGGCCGATATAGATGCTGTGCGCGCAGGACAGGTCGCGGTCGCAGCGGCCCAGATGCTGGAAGGTGGAGCGATCGATGACGATGCGCCCCGACGGGTCATCCGCCGTCAATATCCCTTCCTCGCTGTTGCGGAACAGCGCATTGGAGACCGTCAGATCGCCTTTCTCCAGGCGAATTCCCGCCCCATTTCCGTCGGGTACGCGCAGGTTCTGGAACACGATGCCTTCTACTTGCGCTGCCCGGCCGCGCAGCACAAGTGTGGCCTTGCCTTCGCAGATCGCACCGTCAAAGATCACTGTACCGGACTGCGCCGCGCGATAGGCAATCGCGCCCGCCGCCTGCACGGCACACTGCCGGTAGCTACCGGGCGCGATGCTGATCGTGCCCTGCCCTGCTCCGATCGCCGCCACGGCATCGGCCAACTGCACAAAGCTACGGCCCTGTTCGACGACCACAAACGGCTCAGGCCCCGTCTGGGCAAGTGCTGCAGCTCCCAGCGCACCCGCCGAAAGCAAAAAAATCGAAACGAAACGCATAACGGGTATCCTTGGAACGGACTGCCGCCATACCGCGTCTGGTCAACCGCTGCGAACCGATTAACCTTGATTCCTCAGTCGAGATTGGGACGCAAATAGCGCTCGGCTGTCTCCAGATCGATGCCTCGCCGCTCCGCATAGTCTTCGAGCTGGTCACGCCCGACCCGCGCCACGCCGAAATATTCGCTCTGGGGGTGCCCGAAGTAAAAACCGCTCACCGCCGCCGTCGGCCACATCGCGAAACTCTCGGTAAGCGTAATGCCGGTGTGATGCGGCGCATCGAGCATCTCGAACAGGATCGGCTTCAGGCTATGTTCCGGGCAGGCCGGATATCCCGGCGCGGGGCGAATACCGCGATACTGCTCCTTGATCAGCGCTTCGTTGGTCAATTGCTCGTCGGGGGCGTAGCCCCATAAGGTCGTACGGACATATTGATGCAACCGCTCGGCGAAGGATTCGGCGAGCCGGTCCGCCAGCGCTTTCAGCAGGATGTCGTTGTAGTCGTCATGCCGCGCCTTGAACTGGGCAAGGTGGCTCTCGATGCCATGGCCCGCCGTTACCGCAAAGCCGCCGATCCAGTCACCGTCGTGGCTGATGAAATCGGCAAGACACATATTTGCCCGCCCTTCCCGCTTGGCGATCTGCTGGCGCAGCATCGGCACGCGGACATGCTTCTCGTCCTCCACATGGACGATGATGTCATCGCCCTCGCGGCGGCACGGCCATAGACCGACCACACCCTTGGCGAGGATCCACTTTTCCGCAACGATCCTGTCCAGCATCGCCTGTGCATCGGCAAACAGGCTCGACGCGCTTTCGCCCACCACCGGGTCCGTCAGGATGGCGGGATAGTTGCCGGCAAGTTCCCACGCCCGGAAGAACGGCGTCCAGTCGATCGTCTCGCGCAGGTCGGCGAGATCCCAGTCGGGGAAAGCATGCAGACCCGGCTGCAACGGCGCGCCGGGCTTCAGCGCCTCGTCGATGACAAACCCATTCGCCCGCGCGTCCTCGATCGGCACGAGCGCGCTCTGCCCCTTGCCCGCCCGTGCGTCGCGGATATGCGCATATTCCGCCGCCGTCTGCGCGACGAAGCCGTCCTTCTGCGTTTCCGAAACCAGCGCCGTCGCCACACCAACCGCGCGGCTCGCGTCGAGCACATGGACCACCGGTCCGTCATAGCCCGGCTCAATCTTGAGCGCGGTATGCACCTTCGATGTCGTCGCCCCGCCGATCAGCAGCGGCATCGTCATACCCGCCCGCTGCATCTCGTGGGCCACTGTTACCATCTCGTCGAGCGACGGTGTGATGAGGCCGGACAGGCCGATCATATCGGCGTCATTGTCCTTCGCCGCCTGCAAAATCGTCGTCCACGGCACCATGACGCCCAGGTCGACGACGTCGAACCCGTTGCACTGCATCACCACGCCGACGATGTTCTTGCCGATGTCATGCACGTCGCCCTTCACGGTCGCCATGATGATCTTGCCCTTGCCCTTCGCGCCTTCATCCTTCTCGGCCTCGATATAGGGGAGGAGATGCGCGACGGCCTTCTTCATCACGCGGGCCGATTTCACGACCTGCGGCAAGAACATCTTGCCCGACCCGAACAGGTCGCCAACGACGTTCATGCCATCCATCAGCGGCCCTTCGATCACATGGATCGGGCGACCGCCACTGTGGAGCGCTTCCAGCCGCGCTTCCTCGGTATCGTCCACGACATAGAGGTCGATGCCCTTGACCAGCGCATGTTCGAGCCGCTTATTGACAGGCCAGCCGCGCCACTCCTCCGCCGCCTTTTCGGCTACCGCATCGGTGCCCTTATACTTCTCGGCCAGATCGACGAGCCGCTCGCCCGCGTCCGCATCGCGGTTGAGCACGACATCCTCGCACGCCGTGCGCAGTTCCGGGTCGATGGTGTCGTAGACGTCGAGCTGCCCGGCATTGACGATCGCCATGTCGAGGCCCGCCGGAATCGCGTGGTACAGGAACACGCTGTGCATCGCGCGGCGCACGGTCTCGTTGCCGCGGAAACTGAACGACAGGTTCGACAGGCCGCCGGAGATGTGCACATGCGGGCAGCGCTGCTTGATCTCCCGGCATGCCTCGATGAAATCAACGGCGTAGTTGTTGTGCTCCTCGATTCCCGTCGCCACAGCGAAGATATTGGGATCGAAGATAATGTCCTCGGGCGGGAAGCCGATGCCCATCAGCAGTTCATAGGCGCGCGAACAGATCTCGACTTTGCGCTCCTTGGTGTCCGCCTGCCCCACTTCATCGAACGCCATCACCACGACCGCCGCGCCATAGGCCATGCATTTGCGCGCATGCTCCAGAAACTGCGCTTCGCCTTCCTTCATGCTGATGGAATTGACGATGGGCTTGCCCGAAACGCATTTCAGCCCCGCCTCGATCACGCTCCATTTGGAACTGTCGATCATCACCGGCACCCGGCTGATGTCCGGCTCGGCGGTGATGAGCTTCAGGAAGGTCTCCATCGCCGCCTGACTGTCGAGCAGCCCTTCGTCCATGTTGACGTCGATGATCTGCGCGCCGTTCTCCACCTGCTGCCGCGCGACTTCCACCGCGCGCGCATAATCGCCCGCCATGATCAGCTTCTTGAATGCGGCCGAGCCGGTGACATTGGTGCGCTCGCCGACGTTGACGAAGTTGGTGGAGGCTTGTGTGTTCATTTTTCTAAACCCGTTCGGGCTGAGCCTGTCGAAGCCCAGCCTTTCTTTTCAAAAGTAAATACGGCCCTTCGACAAGATCAGGGCGAACGGAGCAGGGAACCGCTACTGCGAAACTCACGCCGCAATATGCATCGGTTCCAGCCCCGCAAGGCGCGTAAATACCGGCAGCTCCGGCACCACGCGCGGCGGTGCCGACGCAATGGCCCTGGCGATCGCGCCGATATGGTCGGGCGTCGTGCCGCAGCATCCGCCCACCATGTTGACCAGCCCCTCGCGCGTCCATTCGGCGATCAGCTCCGCCGTGCGCGCAGGCAGCTCGTCATATTGCCCCAGTTCATTGGGCAGGCCCGCATTCGGATAGGCCAGGATCAGCGTGTCGGATATCTTGGAAAGCTCGCTAAGATAGGGCCGCAGCAGATCCGCCCCGAACGCGCAATTGACGCCAATGGTGATCGGCTTCAGATGCCGCAGCGAATACCAGAACGCGGCGATCGTGTGCCCCGACAGATTGCGACCGGACATGTCGGTAATCGTAAAGCTCATCATCAGCGGTACGGAGCGCCCCGCCGCCGCTTCGGCTTCCCGCGCGGCCATGCCCGCCGCTTTGGCGTTCAGCGTATCGAAGCAGGTCTCGACCAGCAGGAAATCCACCCCGCCCTCGATCAGCGCGTCGCATTGCTCGCGGTACTGGCCTTTCAGCGTATCGAAATCGACCTCACGGAACGCCGGGTCATTGACCTGCGGGCTGATCGACAGCGTCTTGTTCGTAGGACCAATAGACCCGGCGACAAAGCGCTTCACGCCGTTCTTCGCTTCGGCCTTGTTGCAGGCCTCCCGCGCAATCCGGGCGGCGGCAAGGTTCAGTTCGCGCACCAGATGCTCACAGCCATAATCGGCCATGGCAATCCCCGTGCTCGAAAAGGTATTCGTCTCGATCATGTCCGCGCCATTGTCGAGATAGGCGGTGTGGATCGCCTCCACGATGTCCGGGCGGGTGAGGCACAGAAGGTCGTTATTCCCCTTCTGGTCCTTCTCGAGCGGAAGGTCGCCGCGATAGTCTGCTTCCTGCAAGCCGTATTTCTGGATCGACGTGCCATAGCCGCCGTCGAACACCAGGATCTGGCGCGCGGCGCGCTCACGGAAAAGCTGTTCGGCGGTCATGACGATACTCCCTTGGCCCGCAGGCCCAGCAGATGACAGATGGCGAAGCTCAACTCTGCGCGGTTCAAGGTGTAGAAGTGAAAGTTCCGTACGCCTCCGGTGTAGAGGTTACGACACATTTCCGCCGCGATCGTCGCTGCCACCAGTTGCCGCGCGCCGGGGTGATCGTCCAACCCGTCGAACAGCCGGTCCATCCACGCCGGGATTTCCGCACCGCACATCGCCGCGAACTGGCGGGTCTGCGCGACGTTCGACACAGGCAGGATGCCCGGCACGATCTCTGCGTCGATCCCCGCAGCAGCGGCCGCATCGCGGAAGCGGAAGAAGGTGTCGGCGGAGAAGAAGAACTGCGTGATCGCGCGGGTCGCCCCGGCATCGATCTTGCGCTTCAGGTTTTCGATATCGCTCTGCGCGCTCACCGCCTCGGGGTGGCTCTCGGGATAGGCCGCAACCGAAATCTCGAACGGGTGCAGCGCGCGCAGCCCTGTCACCAAATCGGCAGCGCTCGCATAGCCCTCCGGATGCGGCATGAACGCTTTGCCCTGCACCGGCGGATCGCCCCTCAACGCGACGATATGCCGCACGCCCGCCTGCCAATAGGCATCGGCGACTTCGGCAATCTCCGCCTTGCTCGCGCCCACGCAGGTCAAATGCGCCGCGGCGGGAATATCGGTCTCCCGCGCGATCCGCTCCACCGTCGCGTGGGTGCGTTCGCGCGTCGACCCGCCCGCACCATAGGTGACCGACACGAAACGCGGCCCCATCGGAGCCAGCGCGGAAATGCTGGCCCAGAGCTGCTGCTCCATCTTCTCCGTCTTGGGCGGGAAAAATTCGAAACTCACCTGCGCGTCACCGCCCAGATCCGCATAGAGCGGGGTTTGGCCCAGAGCATGGGTCACCGGCGGGAGAGAGGAAATCGGATCCGTATTCACTGTTTCTGTTCCTTGAGAGCGGGCCGCGCGCCGACACGCCTGCCCAGCCATATCTTTACCGTCAACTCACTGCCGGGCAGCGTGTCGATAGCATCGAGCGTCAGTCCGACTGCGCCGAACCATGCCCCGATCTGCTCGTCCGAAAAGCCCAGGCGCGCGTGCTGATCCTGCGTGCGCAGCTCTTCCCGGTCGTGCGGCGCGAAGTCGGCGATCAGCAGCCGCCCGCCGACCGAAAGGACGCGCGCCGCCTGCGCGATCACGGTTTCGGGGCTCTGTGCGTAATGAAGCACCTGATGCACCGTCACCGTGTCGATGCTTGCGTCGGCCAGCGGCAGGTCGGAAAAATCCCCGAGCAGCAGGTCATAGCGGTCCACGCCCTCTTCTGGCAGCTTCGCGCGCGCCAGCCGCAACATTTCCGGGCTTCGGTCAAGCGCCGTGACATGGTCGGCCTGCGCGCCGAACAGCTCGATCATGCGGCCCGTGCCGGTGCCGACGTCGAGCAGGCGCCCCAGCGGCTCGCCCCGCACCATCGCCTGCATCGCGGCCTCCACCTGCCCTTCCGGCACATAGAGCGATCGGATCGCGTCCCATTCCTCGGCATGATGCGCGAAATAGGCATCGGCCGCGCGGACACGGTCGGCGCGCACCGCCGCCAGTCGCGCCAGATCGGCCGCGAGCCACAAGGCTTCGCTGTCCTCGCCCGGAACCTCGTCGAACAGCGCCATCAGCGATGCGCAGATCGGCGCCTGACCGATGCGCAGAAACACCCAGTTTCCTTCCTTACGCCGCTCCACGAGCCCGGCTTCGACCAATATGCGCACATGACGGGACACGCGCGGCTGGCTTTGCGCCACGACCTGTGCAATCTCTCCCACCGACAGTTCCATAGCGCGCAGCAGGTGGACGATCCGTACACGCGTCGGATCAGCAAGTGCCCGAAAAATGTCGACAAGCGGGGTCATGGCGATGCTATATAAAGAAATCTTTATATGCGTCAAGCGCCGGGACTAAGCGCTGTTGCCGATGGTTGTAGAGGTCCCGGATATCGATCGAAAACGGGTTCCTGCGCGGATCGACGTAACGGAATCGTAACGAGTGTCTTGCGTTGCCCTTTGCAAAGCATTAGGAATCGTACTCGCAGGCTCAAAAGGGGGTGAGCTTTTCTCCGAGAGACGCCTGCTTCGGTTTTTTCTCTGAGAGGGGTTTACCCATGACTAAGACTATTGCTCTTTCGCTCGTTCTTGCCGCTTCGCTTGGCCTCGCCGCTTGCTCCAAGAGCGAAGAAAATGCTGCCAACGCCACCAACACCGCGGACAACGCCATGAACGTCGCGGAAAACGCGATGAACACCGCGATGAACGCTTCGGACAACGCTGCCAACGCCGTTGCCAACACCACGGAAAACGCGACCAACGCGATGTAATCACCCCGATGGGGACGAAGGGGGTATTCCTGCGGGAATGCCCCCTTTTTGTTTGTCCACGAAACGCAGATCAGGATTATCCAGCGCATGAAACGGCGTCATCTTGTGCTCATCGCTCTGGCCTCCGCGGCGCTGACCGGCTGCGGCTCATCGGGCGAGGATGATGGCGTCGGCGGCGTGACGCAGGGCGAGGCCCGCGCCCTCAACGAAGCGGCGGAAATGCTCGACAGCCGCGTCGACACGACCAATCAGGCCAGTGCCACGAACGAGAGCCGCTGACACCCGGTAAACGGCCGAAGCCGACGGAATGTGCCGAGCGGCCGACTATTTCCGCCAGCGCGCCATCGTGATGCCGATTTTCTCGCCTTGCTCGGACAGAGCCAGCTTCACGATCTTGACCTCGACATGGCGGACCTTGTCGTCCTGCAGGAAAACCGTGCCGATGATATGATCGGCCACCGCCTCGATCAGCGTGAAATGCTGCTCGCCCAGCGCGCCGGTCGCCGCATGTTTCAGATCCATATAATTCTTTGACCGACCGAGCGGTGTGTCGGGCGCGTAATGATCCTCGATATCGAGCAGCGCGCGCACGGAAATCCGCAACGGTTGCGGCAGGTGCGTCTCCTCGGAATAGATCCCCGTCAGCACGTCGACCTGCAGGTCCTCGACTTCGAGCGCGAGATAGTCATCCTGTCTGGGGTGGGTCATCGCATCGTCCGCTTTGGCGCATCGCGCACTGTTTTGGCTTTTCATTTGCGACAGGGCCGTTAAATGCCCCCGCTCCGGGCGCTCATGCCCGCTGGAACGCAGAACAGCAAGACGTGACGACACTCAAACCTCTCGACACCCAGAAAGCCGACGCCATTGAGGCGCTGCTCGATGCTGCTTTTGGCACCGACCGGCACGGCCGCACCGCTTATGCGATCCGGCGCGGCACGCACTGGCTGCCGGAGCTGAGTCTGGCCGCCCTGGACGATGCAGGCATCCTTATTGGCCTACTGCAAAGCTGGCCGGTGCAGATTGTGGCGGATGACGGCGCAACCGCTCCGCTCATCATGGTCGGCCCGGTCGCGGTGCTGCCCGAACTGCAACGCGCAGGCGCGGGCCGCGCCATGATGGACCACCTGATCGAGCAGGTCGACGCCTCTCCGACCCCTCCGCTCGTAATGATCGGCGATCCGGAATATTATGGCCGCTTCTGGGGCTTCGCTGCGGATGGAACATCCGGCTGGCGCGTTCCCGGCCCCGTCGAGCAACGGCGCCTACTGGTCCGCAACAAGGCGAACCTGCCCCTTCCCCAAGCGGGAATGCTGGCACCGCGCTTGGCGTTAGCCTCAAACCCCTAGGGTCAGGCCAGCGCCCCGTGGCAATGCTTGTACCGCTTGCCAGACCCGCAAGGGCATTCGGCGTTACGACTGATGCCGAGCTCCGCATAGGGATCACCGGACATATCGTCAGGCTCACGCATGGCCAGCGGCGGTAATTTGGTGGTGATCAGGCCATCCGTGCCGATGACTCCGCCTCCGCTTTCACCCGCGCCATAGCTGGTAATGAAATCCGGCAAGGTCGGCAGATCGGGCAGCGGCGGCGGCGCGTCCATGCGGAATTCGACCCGCGCGATCGTTTGCGTCACGTCTTCGCGGATATTCCCCAGCATCCGCTCGAACAATGCAAAGGCTTCCGCCTTATACTCATTGATCGGCGTCTTCTGGGCGTAGGCGCGCAGATGCACGACCTGGCGCAGCGCATCCAGCGTAGAGAGATGCTCTTTCCAGTGATGATCGAGGTTCTGGAGCAGGATGCTTTTTTCGATAGAGTGCCAGTCGGCCGTATCGATCGCTTCGATCTTCTTCGCCACGGCATCGTCAGCAGCGGCGCTCAGTCGTTCCTCGATCATTTCGGGGTCGACAGCGTCTTCCTGCAACCAGGCATCGATATCCGCATCGAGGTTGAGCACCTCGGCGGTCCGCCGCTTGAGCGTCTCGACATCCCATTGCTCGGGATAGGTGCCCGGCGGGCACGACGCACCGACGATGTCGTTCACCGTCTCGTGCCGCATGTCGACGACCACGTCATCGACCGTGTCGGCGTCCATGATGTCACCGCGCTGTTCGTAGATGACCTTGCGCTGGTCGTTCATCACGTCATCATATTCGACGACCTGCTTGCGGATGTCGTAGTTACGCGCCTCGACCTTCTTCTGCGCGGTCTCGATCGCCTTGGACAGCCATTTGGACCCGATCGCCTCGCCATCGGCCATATTGGCGTTCATCATGCGTGAGAACAGCGTATCCGGGCCAAAGATGCGCAGCAGATCGTCGTCGAGGCTGAGATAGAAGCGCGATAGGCCGGGGTCGCCCTGACGCCCCGAGCGTCCGCGCAACTGGTTGTCGATGCGGCGGCTTTCGTGCCGCTCCGTCCCCAGCACGAACAGCCCGCCAGCGGCCAGAACACGGGCCTTTTCCTCAGCGATTTCCTGCCGCATGCGCTCGATTGCAGCGTCGCGGTCGGCGCCTTCCGGCACGTCCTTCAACTCGTCCTCGATCCGGAACTCCAGGTTGCCGCCGAGCTGAATGTCGGTCCCGCGTCCAGCCATATTGGTCGCGATGGTCACCGCACCCATCCGGCCCGCCTGCGCCACGATATGCGCTTCCTGCTCGTGGAAGCGCGCGTTCAGCACGGCATGCTTTACGCCTTCCTCGTTCAGGAACTCCGACAGCATCTCCGACTTTTCGATCGACACCGTGCCGACCAGCACCGGCTGCCCGGTCAGCGCCTTCTCCGCGATCGCCTTCGCAATCGCCCGGAACTTGTCCTGCGTGTTCTTGTAAAACTCATCTTCCTCGTCGATCCGCTGCACCGGCACGTTGGTGGGGATGGTGACGACGTTCATCTTGTAGATTTCGTAAAACTCGGTCGCTTCGGTCGCGGCCGTGCCCGTCATGCCCGACAGCTTGGGATACATGCGGAAATAATTCTGGAACGTGATCGAGGCGAGCGTCTGGTTCTCTGGCTCGATCTGGACCCGTTCCTTTGCCTCGACCGCTTGGTGCAAGCCATCGGACCAGCGACGTCCATCCATCATGCGGCCGGTGAACTCGTCGATGATGACGACCTTGTCGTCCTTCACGATATAATCGATGTCCCGACGGAACATCTTGTTGGCACGCAACGCCTGGTTGACGTGATGGACAACCTGCGTGTTCTCGAAGTCGTACAGATTGGATCCTTCCAACAGCCCGGCTGTTTCCAGCAGCCGCTCGATATTCTCCGTTCCCTCTTCAGTCAGCGTAATGCTGCGCTGCTTCTCGTCCTTCTCGTAATCGCTCTCGACCAGCTGCTTGACGATCGTGTCGACCTGCAAATACAGCTCGGACTTGTCGTCGGTCGGCCCGGAAATGATCAGCGGCGTGCGCGCTTCGTCGATCAGGATGGAATCGACTTCATCGACGATCGCAAAGTTGAACGGTCGCTGCACCATCTGGCTGCGGTCGTACTTCATATTGTCGCGCAAATAATCGAAGCCCAGCTCGTTGTTCGTCGCATAGGTAACGTCGGCCTCATACGCCTCGCGCCGTTCATCCTCGCGCAGTTGGGGCACGATGACGCCGGTCGTAAGACCCAGGAACCGATAGACCTGACCCATCCAGTCGCAGTCGCGCCGTGCCAGATAGTCGTTGACGGTGACGACATGCACACCCTTGCCTTCAAGCGCGTTGAGGTAGGTCGCGGCGGTCGCTACCAGCGTCTTGCCCTCACCCGTGCGCATTTCCGCGATTTCGCCACGGTGGAGCACGATCCCGCCGATCAGCTGCACGTCGTAATGGCGCTGCCCCAGCGTACGCTTCGCCGCTTCCCGCACCGTCGCGAACGCTTCAGGCAGCAGGTCATCCAATGTCGCACCCTGGACCAGACGCGCGCGAAATTTGACGGTCTGGGCGGCGAGCTCCGCGTCGGTCAAGGCCGATATGGTGGGTTCAAACGCATTGATGCTGTCGACGATCTTGCCCAGCGATTTCACGTAGCGGTCGTTGGACGACCCGAAAATGGATTTGGCTAAACCGCCGAGCATGCAAGAATCCTGACTGTTTCAGAGTGCGCGGCATGATGGCATATCCTCCGCGCATATGCGCCGCGATGTAAGGTTGAGGGGACGCGAAGTCAATTGACCGGTCGACGGCAAACGCAAGCGCCCGTCCCACTTTCTCGCTCAGGCAGTCACATGAGGATAAGCTGTGAAACGGCCTTGCCGGACGCTCAATCGCCTCGCAGGCCTATGAGATGTGCAATCCAGCTGGAAATCGCCTGCTCCGCCAGGTCGGTAATGCGGACATAAATCCTGCGGCGATCATTATCGTCGCTAATCCGCGTGACCCACTGCAAGGTCTCGAGACGCGCCAGCCAGCGCAATGCCGTGGTTGCCGATCCTCCAGAAGCGATGCATGCGCTGGATACGGAAATGAGTTTGCCTTCATGATGCGCAATGTAGAGATCAAGCAGCATGTCCCAGGCAGGTTCGCCAAAAAAATCCGCCGGCAAATAATCAGACCGTCGTCGACGCGCCGTCAACATTTCGCGCGCAACCTGCATCATGCTAATATCACGACTTGACCGGTTCCCGGCGACGGTCCAGTCGTCGCGCACTTCGTCCTCGTCGAGGCTATCCATACCATCGGCAAGTTGATTGCCTTCCGGTAGATCAGATATCACGGCAAAATTTCCGTTATGAAAAAAACTTCATGCTCCGAAAACGAAGCCAGGGGACGCCAGCAATGTCTCATTATGGTTTTTTTAAGCAAAATGTCTGTCCAAGTTTTCTGGGATCCGCAAATATTCACTGCCAAGTACAACATCTTCTTATGAACCGAAAACGATTTAAAATTTTTTCGATATTCTACTTCACAAAGCTCAATCTAAATAAACTCCATAATCCCGTATACCAATGGTGAAAATACACTGTTGCCCACTGCTGTCCCGTGCCGGGTTTTATTACGCATCGAGAGACAGATTTCCAACATAATCGAAGAGAAACATCCAAAATGAATATAGTTCTCTCGATTGTGGAGTTATCGGTGCAATAACATCGGTTTCTCGGTCCAATTGACCGGGCGCGGGATTGCGCTATGGCCCAATCATGACTCGTTCACCTCTTGCTCCCCCCGCCTTTCCGGCGCTCGCTGCCATCCAGGGCGTAACGCCGCGCGTCGCCAAGGCCCGGTACAAGGCGTGGGATCGGTGCGATCTCACCTATGTCGAGATGGACGAGGGGACCATCGTGGCGGGCGTCACCACGCAAAGCAAATGCCCCTCGCCCGAAGTGGAGTGGTGCCGCGACGCGCTCCCACTCGGCCGGGCACGGGCGCTGGTCGTGAACGCGGGCAACAGCAACGCGTTTACCGGTAGCCGCGGTCGCGCCGCCGTGGAAGCGATCGCCGCGCGGGTCGCACGGCATCTCGATTGCCAGCCCTCAGACGTGTTCGTCTCTTCCACCGGCGTGATCGGCGTTCCCTTGCCCATCGACAAGGCGGAAGCCGGGCTTGATGCCGCCTTTGGTGCCGAACCGTGCACCTGGGAGCAGGCCGCCGAGACGATCATGACCACCGACACATTCGCGAAGGGGGCGAGTGCGCAAGCGATCGTCGGCGGCACCGCCGTGAACATCGTCGGGATCATCAAGGGGTCCGGCATGATCGCGCCGGATATGGCCACCATGCTGGGCTATGTTTTTACGGACGCCGCGATCGATCCCGCCCTGCTGCAACAGTTGATGTCGGCCGCCAATCGCCGTACCTTTTCCTGCATTACGGTCGACAGCGACACCTCGACATCCGACACCGTGCTCGCCTTTGCAACGGGGCGAGCGGGCAATCCGGTCCTTTCGCAGATGGACGACCCGGGGGCGGACGCATTCGCCGCCGCTCTGGAAGATGTCTGCCGCGAACTTGCGCATCTGGTGGTGCGTGATGGCGAAGGGGCAAGCAAGTTCATCACCATCGCAGTCACCGGGGCCGAGGATGATGCCAGCGCACACAGGGTCGCGCTCTCCATCGCCAATTCGCCGCTGGTCAAGACCGCGATCGCCGGGGAAGACGCAAACTGGGGGCGCATCGTCATGGCCGTTGGCAAGGCGGGAGAACCTGCCGAACGCGATCTCCTCTCGATCCGGTTTGGCGCAACCCAGGTCGCGGCGGGTGGCTATGCACTGGAAGGCTATGACGAGGCACCGGTCGCGGAGCATCTGAAGGGCAAGGAGATCGACATCGGTGTCGATCTGGGACTGGGAAACGGCCGCGCGACGGTGTGGACCTGCGACCTGACCCACGGCTATATTTCGATCAACGCCGATTACCGCAGCTGACGCGGCATGGCGGCCAACCACCATTTGCTGCTGCTTTATTTCCTGACCGACCTGATGGCATGCCTGACGCCCGGCCCGGCTGTGCTGGCGGTGACGAGCCATGCGCTGGGCGGATCGTTGCGCGGGGCGGCGGGAGCGATTGCCGGGATTAACCTCGGCAATGTCCTGTGGTTCACCCTTGCCGGTTTGGGCCTTGCGACGATCACCACGATTGCGCCGATTGTGTTTCTCGTTCTGCGGTGGGTGGGGATTTCCTATCTGCTGTATTTGGGTATCAGCATGTGGCGGGGCACCCATGCGATCACCTTCCGCCGGGATACCCGGCGGTCGGGAGCGTTGCAGGGATTGTTTTCCGCGATCGCCATCCAGCTTTCCAATCCGAAGGCGCTGCTGTTTTTCACGGTGCTCCTCCCGCCCTTTCTTGATCCCCATGCGCCGATGATGCGCCAGATCGCCGTGCTGGCGCTGATCGGCGTCATCACCGAGGTCACGGTGCTCGCCGGATACGCCGCCATCGCTTATCGCCTCGGCCGTCTTACGATCGGCGCGGACCGCGCGCACTGGATTGGTCGGGCGAGCGGCGGCATGTTGATCGGGGCCGCCGCCGCGATTGCCTTGAAAGGAACGCGATGACCGATATTTCCCCCACGCTGCACCGGGGCGTTAGCGATCTGATGCAGCGGGTAGCGGTCGATATTGTCCTGCCGCGCTTCCAGAACCTGGCCCAGCACGAAATTCAGGAGAAGGCAGCCGACGATCTGGTGACGATCGCGGACAAGGAAAGCGAGATTGCGCTAAACGAAGGCCTTGTCCGCCTGCTACCCGAAGCGGGGCTGGTCGGAGAAGAGGCCTGCGCCGCCGACCCGTCCATCCTCGCAAGTGCTGGAACCGGTCTATGCTGGATCATCGACCCTATCGACGGCACTGGAAATTTCGCAGCCGGTCGGGCGCCCTTCGGCATAATGGTGGCCCTGGCAAACGACGGCGTGACGGAGGCCGGGTGGATTTACGATCCACTTTCGGGGCGGCTCTGCCATGCAATCCGCAACAAGGGAGCATTCATCAACGAGGAGCCGGTTGCTGCCCGCCCCACGGGCGCCGAACGACCGATTGCGGGAATCTCGACGCTGTTCCTGGAAGGAGGCCGCCGCGACACGCTGCTCACGCGGGCGAAAGATGCGCTCACGCTGGTCGACATTCCCCGCTGTGCCGCGGAACAATATCCTCGGCTGGTCTTGGGAATAAACGATATCTCGGTGTTTGAGCGCACTTTGCCGTGGGATCATGCGGCGGGCGTGCTGTTCCTCAACGAAGCAGGAGGACGGGTCTGCCGCAACGACGGCAGCCCCTATAGGGTGGGCGACAACCGCGCCGGAATGCTTGCCGCCGCCACGCCCCGTTTGTGGGACGCAGCGGCGGAAATATTGTTCGACTGACGCCGCGAATTAAAGCTGCTGTTCAATCCAGCTCTTGAGCTGGCTCTTGGGCGCGGCACCGACCTTGGTGGCGACAGCCTGGCCATCCTTGAACAGGATCATCGTCGGGATGCCCCGAACGCCGAGCTTGCCGGGCATGTCGGGATAATCGTCGATATTGTGCTTCGCGATCACGACTTTGCCCGCCAGTTCGTCAGCGATTTCTTCCAGCGCAGGGCCGATCATCTTACACGGTCCGCACCATTCCGCCCAGAAGTCCACCAGTACGGGCACTCCGGCGTCAATGACGTCGGCCTGAAAACTGCTGTCGGAAACGGATTTGGTCGCCATGATGATGTCTCCTTATTCGTGTTCATGTCCATGTAGGCGCTGACCGGGCTGTGCTCAATGTCGGAATGGTCAATCTTTGCTGTCAGAGTTCAAAGCCCGGCTTGTGGGGATCGAGAAGCACAGACGGCAGCCCGATCATTGTCGGCCCGCTGGTGTAAAGCAGCGACGCCTCCACGCTGCGCGTGGGGAAGACCACTTCCAGCGCCGCCACATAGGCGGCCATTTGCCGGACATGGGCTGCGGGTATGTCCGCAATGCTATTGGGGATGAAGCGCCCGGTCTTGAAATCGACGATATGCACGCGCTCGTCCGTGACCAGAAGGCGGTCAACCGTCCCGGCGACGACAGCCTCCCCCACAATGGCGGCGATCGGCGCCTCGGCAAGGGCGTCGGGGCCGAAAATCTCGGCAAAGCGGGGTTGGTCGATGATCGCCAGCGCGTGATCGATTAGCACCTGCCGTGCGCCCGCGTCCGCTATTCCGGCCGATCGTTCCAGCCAGCGGTCGGCGCAGTCCCGCCGCTCGCTCGGCTCAACATCCGGCAGGCGCTCGAACAGGGCATGCAGCAGCTTTCCTCGCTCAGCCGCAGCGCGCAGGGCGGGACCAGGCGGAGGGTCGGGCGTGTCATCCTCGATCGCGCCGGTCGGCGCCAAGGGACGCGGTGGTCGTGCCTCGTCTGGAGCATTGCGCGTGAGCCAGTCGGGCACCGTATGTGCCGATCCCGCATCCCGCGCCGCGGCCGGTTCGGCACGCGCGGGCTTCAGGCGTTCAAGCCCCGTCCAACGGCCCGCAGCGCCCCAGCGGGGATCCTCCTTCCACACGCCACCCAGCGCCGCCAGCGCGCGAGAGGCCGCGCCGAACCAGCTTTGCGCCGGGATTTCTCCCTTCGCGCGTTTTCCCAGCGTTCCGGTCAACACCAGTCGTTCCTCCGCACGCGTCATGGCGACGTACATCAACCGCCAATGCTCCTCACGCTCCGCCTGCTCGGCGGCCTGCCGGGCGGTGGCGATCATGGGGATCTGTTCCCCCTTGCGCGGCGGGATGAGGGGCAGGACGATGCCCTCACCCGCCGTCCAGTCGAGCCCATCGCGCCCGCCGACCCGCTCGGGATCGGCAGCCGCATCGGCAAGGATGACCACCGGGGCCTGCAACCCCTTCGCGCCATGGACCGTCAGCAGGCGGACGGCGTCGCTTTGTCCGTCATCCTCGCGCTTGATGTCGCCCTCCGCGCGGTCGAACCAATCGATAAACGGCTGAAGACCCGGCGTGTCGTCCTGCTCGAAATCCAGCGCCGCCTGCAGCAGCTCGTCGATGGCGTCGCGCGCCTCTTCGCCCAGCCGTTCGACAAGGCGACGGCGGCCCAGCATCGGGCCGGACAGGATGCGCTCCAGCAAACGGTACGGCGTCACGAAATCGGCTTGCGCAAGAATATCGGACAGAGCGGCGATATCCGGGCCACCCGCCGCCGCCTGCGCACGCAGGTGGCGCCACAGCCCATCCCGGCGGGGAATGGCTGCAGAGAGAAGATCCTCCTGACTCCAGCCGATAAGCGGCGACACGAGCAGGTTGGCGAGGTTGAGGTCATCCTCGGGCTGCGCGGCGAAGCGCAGCGCCGCCATCAGGTCGCGCACGGCCAGCGGCGCCTGCAACCGCAACCGGTCGATCCCCGCCACCGGCACGCCCGCCTCGTACAGGCGCGCGACGATCAGACGCGCAAGATCCCCCCGCTTGCGCAGCAGGATCATGACGTCACCGGGCCGGAGGGGTCTGCCCCGGCTTTGCAGCATCAACCCGTCCGACAGCCATTCCCGGATCTGCTCGGCGATCTTCTGCGCGAGCAGCCGCTGATGATCGGCCAGCCAGTCTTCCTCACCCTCCGGCGTGTCGTCGGCCCCTGCGTCCTCGGCCATGCCCGCGGCTATGGGCCTCCACAGGGTAACCTCGCCGGGGAACGGCCGCGCGCTGCTGTGGCGCACGGCATCACTCGCCAGACCCAGATTTTCTGGCCCCACTTCGGCCACCGTCGCATCGACGATCTCCAGCACGGCGGGAACAGAGCGAAAGCTCTCGTCCAGCGAAAGATCGTGGAAATCATGGTCTGCGGCCAGCGCGAGACTTCGGAAACGGTCCCGCGCGTCGGAAAAGGCGCGCGGGCTGGTGCCCTGAAAGCCAAAGATCGCCTGTTTGAAATCGCCTACCGTAAAGAGCGTGCGCATCCGTTCGCCCTGCGCGCCCAGCCCAGCGAAAAACTCATCTGCCAACGCGCCGATGATCCGCCATTGGCGATCGTTGGTGTCCTGCGCCTCATCCACCAGAATATGATCGGTGCGCTGGTCGAGCTTGAAACGGATCCACTCCGAGATGCCGGGCTGGTGGAGCAATGTGGCAGCCCGAGCGATCAGATCATCATAATCCACCGCCGCAGCCGAGCGCTTCGCCGCCTCATAAGCGCGGGCAAAGGCACGCCCGGCATGGAGCGCCTGCGCCAGCAGATCGGCATAGGCCACCCAGTCGCGGAGCTCGACAAGTTGCTTGCACCGCTCCCCGACACGCAGCGCCAGCGCCTCATAATCCGGTTCGGCTTCCACCAGCTTCTTCTGGACAGCCTTCGGCTCGTCCTTGGTCGTGAACACGCAGGATTTGAGCACCGCCAGCCCCTCGGCCCGCTGCTCCTCGGGAAAGCCACGCCATGCCCGCAGCTTTGCCGCCGTTTCCAGACCGGTCTTGGTACCCCAGGCTTCATTGGCGGCCACCAGGCGAGAGATGGCGGCCATGTCAAACAGATCGTCGCTGCAAGCCAGCGCGATGACGTCGTTCACATCGCCTTCCGGCAATTCGAACGCGGCGAACAGCGCATGGCGGATGTCGGGATCGAGCGCCTGCAACGCGTCGTGCGCCGCCCCACAGCGCAACAGATAGCGTTCCGCTTTCTCCTCGCCCATGCGCAGCGCCATCGCCTGCAAGGCGGTGATCAGCACTTCGTCCTTCGCGCTTTCCGCCTGGAGCACCACATTGGTCAGCGTGCGGCGCGCGAGGTCGCGCTGCTCCCGCTCCTCCAGCGCCCGGAAACCGGGAATGAGCCCGGCCTCCATCGGGAACGACGCGAGCAGTTGCTGGCAGAAGCCGTGGATCGTCTGGATGCGCAGCCCGCCGCCGGTCGCTTCCAGCACGCGCGCAAACAGCAGCCGCGCCTGCGCCTGGGCGTCGGGGCCATGATCCTCACCCAGCGCCATCAGGTCGCTGGCCAGTTCCGGACCATCCATCTGCACCCACGCGGCGAGGCGGCTGTGGATCCGCTCCGCCATTTCGGATGCGCCCGCCTTGGTGAAGGTCAGGCACAGGATGTTTTCCGGACTTACGCCGCCGAGCAACAGCCGATAGACACGCGCGGTCAGCACATGCGTCTTGCCAGTGCCTGCGGAGGCCGACAGCCAGACATGCGCGTCCGGCCCAGCGGCCCGGGCCTGCGCCCCGCGCAGCGCCTGAAGGGCGGATACCGCCCTAGCCATTGCCCTGTCCCCGGCCGTACCATTCTTCCAGCCGCATCAACTGGTCATATTCGCCATAGCTGGGAAGTTCCGGGTTCAATACCGCCGTAAAGGGTGCGTCGCCGGTCAGCCAGCTTTCCGCCGCCGCAGCGAAATGCGCAGCGGCATGACGGGTGAGATCGGCGGTAGCGACCTTGCGGTCCGTGCCCGCTTCGGCTGTCGGCAGTTCCCGATAACCGAAGCTGTCGCCTTTCTTGCCCATCGACCAATATTCGAACCCGCCGGCACGGCGCGCGCCATGGAGATCGGGGAAGCCGCCCTGTTCCGCGATCAGCCCAAGAAGACCGAGTTGCAGAGCATAGCCCGCCTTCACCTGCCGCGCCGCAGGCGGCTTGCCGGTCTTGTAATCGACGATCCCGACACTGCCGTCCGGAAAGACATCGATCCGGTCCGCCTTGCCCTTCAGCGTAACCCCCGCGATGTCTATCCTGCCATCCGCTTCCACCAATGCGATGCGACGGCCCTCCGCTTGGTCCTTCGCCACCTCCCCAGCAATCCACTCGATCGCGGCGAGCAGGCGGGGTTGCCACAAGGCGCGCAACAGCGGATGCGCTGTACCCTGCGCCAGAAGGGCGAGCGCCCGCGCCTTCAGCCGTTCGGGATCGCAACCGTCCTCCCGAAACCACAGTTCGAGAATGCGATGGACCGCCGTACCGCGCCACGCCGCGCTGGGATCGGCGTCCACCGCATCGAGCGGCGAAAGCCCCAACACCTTGCGCGCATAGAAGGAATAGGGGTCCGCCGCGAGGCGATCGACATCCGTCACCGCGACCACACGCGGTCGCAGCGCGACAGGGGGCCGGGGCGCCGGTCGCTCAGCAGGTCGTGGCTCTCCCCTACGGTCGATCTCGCTGGCGAGAGAAAGACTTTCGGTCGCCATGCGGAACTGGTCCCCGGCAATCGCCTGCAACCGCAACCAGAAGCGCGACGCCACCGCAGGCGCATTTCCGCTGCGGCGCGAGCGGGTGATGGTAACGCGCGGCGCGCCCAGCCCGCTGGCAAAATCATGCGCGGCAAGGCCGATGCGCCGTTCCAGCCCCGGCAGACCGATTTCCTGCCGGATACGCGGCGCGAGCCACGGGTCGGGGGCGGGCAGCCCGGGCCATGTGCCCTCGTTCAATCCGGCGAGGATCATTACGTCTGCCTGTTGCAACCGTGCCTCGATCAGGCCGTAGATGGCAACGCGCGGGTGGCCGCCCTGCGGAGGGCGCACCGCCACATGACAGAGCAGCCGGTCGAGCAGATCCGGCAGCGCATCGATCGTAAAGATCCGCGGACCAAGATGTACCGCCGCCTCGATGTCCGCAAACAGGTCTGCGGCGGCGTGGCCCTGATGCCCTGCCCAGATACGCTGGTTGGTGAGCGCACCACTTACCTCGCGCAGGACCGCGAACACCGCTTCTGGCTGCTGCCCATCATGCCCCAGCGCTTCGAGTGGGGCGAGCAGAGCGCGCGCCTCCGGCCACCAGGTCGCCACTCGGGCGCGTAGATCCTTCCGCCGGTCAAAATCCCCATCGATCTGTGGCGCAAGCAGCGCATCGATCCCCGCCAGATCGGGTGCAGGGCGCGGCCCGCGCAGCAGCAGGTCGAGACCGCGCACTTGTTCCAGCCACGCGACCCTCGGCTCGCCCGCCATGACAAGCGGATGCTTGAGGAGGTTGAGCAAGGCGACCGGCGCGAACCGTTCCGCCATGACCCGCGCCAGCGCCAGCAGCAACGTGCCGGGCGGCAGCAGGGACAGTGGCTGGCCAGCGCTGTCATCCGCATCAATTCCCCAGCGCCGCAGATGGGCCGATACCCGGGTGGCAAGCGCGCGATCCGGCGTGACAAGCGCGGCGGTACGACCGGGCGTCTCGATCGCCTCACGCAGGATGATCGCGATGGCCTGCGCTTCCTCGGCGGGGGTGGCCGCTTCCAGTGCCCGGACGCCCCGCAGGGTCCGCTCGGCCGCTGCAAGGGTACGCCATTTGCCCGTCTGGCTGGGCACCAGCATGGCGTTCGAGATGTTGCGGCTGCGTTCCGCCCGCGCATCATGCCCCCCGCCCCACCGCCAGAGAGCCACTTCATCGCGCGCCACGCCGATCCGATCGAGCAGGATCTTGAGCGTGAATTGTGGATGGCTTTCGTGGCTGCGCGGCGCGCGTCCGGTGTCGGGATGGGGATCGAATGGTCCGATGGCGTCCCACTCTTCGGATGTCATGTGCTGGTCCAGTTCCGCCAGCACAACCTGCCCCTTCGGCATGCGCGCGACCGTCGCCATGATAGCGCAAACGGCGGGCGCGGTTGTGGACATACCCGCCGCCACGACAAAACCGGACGGCGGAGCATCGCTCCAGCGGCGGGCAACATGGCCCAACAACCGGTTTCGACGATCGGCAAGGTCGATCCGTCCGCGCGCCGCCAACTCCTGCGGCCACTGGTCGAGCACGATGTCGAGCAATTCCAGCGACGCCTGCCAGTGGATCGACAGTTCGCCGGACAGATCAATTTTGCGCAGCGCGCCGGGGTCGACCTGCTCCACCAGCATTTCGTCGAGCGTGCTGCCCAGCGCCTGCGCCAGCCGCATCGCTTCCCCCGCATCGACAGGTCGCCCGACCTTCTGACGCGCCTGCTGGACGAGCCGGGCAAGGATCATCTGGCGCTCGATCGGCGCAATGGCAGGCGGAATGTCCGTCCCGTCGCCTATTCGGTCGAGCGCATTGCCCAGTCGCTCGTCCAGCTCGACATCGCCGACCGGGACGAGGCGGGGCATGAGCAGCCCGCCGCCGGAATGGCGCACGAACGCGTCGCTGATCGCCCGGACGGCGCGGTTGTTAGGCAACAGGATGATGCCACGCGCCAAGGCGAGCGGATCCTTGCCGTGTTGGGCGATCAGGCCGATGGCCAGCGCGTCTGCAAAAGCCCGGTGGGCCGGGATCGTGTAGACCGCCGGACCGCCCCGGTCAGCCATGGGCGATCATCGATTCCACGACCGGAATGGCTTGCGGCGTCCCCACATCGAACCACAGCCCCTGATGCGATGCGCCGAACAGCCGCCCCGCCTCGATCGCGCGGTTCCAGAAGACGTTGGTTGAGAACACGTCCCCCGGCGGATCGCGCAACAGGCGCGGCGACATGATTTGGACGCCGGTGAACACGAAAGGCGCAATATGCGAGGGCTTGCGTCGGCTCAGTCGTCCCTGCGGATCCATGTGGAAATCGCCCGGACCGCTGTGGCAGGTCGCGCGGGCATTGGGTACCACCAGCAGCAGCGCGTCCATCCTTTGGTCATCCCACAGCTCCGCCAACATCGCGATCGTGTCGCGCGGGCCATCGATCCAGAGATTGTCGCTGTTGGCGCACAGGAAGGGTGCGTCGCCCAGCAGCGGCGCAGCTTTCATCAATCCTCCACCGGTTTCGAGCAACGCGTCCCGCTCGTCCGAAATGATGATCTCCATTGCCGACCGCCGAGCTTTGACGTGCGCGATCACCGTGTCCGCCAGATAATGGACGTTGACGATCGTCCGCCGGATGCCGGCCGCTTCCAAGCGGTCCAGCGCATGATCCATCAACGGCTGACCCGCCACCCTGACGAGCGGCTTGGGGCGAGTGGCGGTGAGCGGGCGCATACGCTTTCCCAGCCCCGCCGCCATCAGCATGGCTGTGTCGAGTGTGGTGCTCATGCAGGGACGAAGGCGGCGAGCGCCTGGTGACGATGTTCCGCGTTGATATTGGCGTCAAACCAGTCTGCGACAGGGCCAAGCGCGGGGTGCGCCAGATCGCGTTCCAGCAGATCCCACATGCGCGGCAGAAAGGAGAGGTAGCGCGGCTTGCCGTCCCGCTTCCACAGCCGAGTAAAGATACCGATGATCTTGGCGTTGCGCTGGGCGCCGAGCACCGCGTAGGCGGCGTCGAACTGCCCGCGGGGCGCAGCGAGCTGCTTGTAAAGCGCGAGCATCTCCGCCTCCAGCTCGGGCGAAACATCGCGGCGCGCGTCCTGCAACAGCGAAACGAGATCATAGGCCGGATGCCCGACCAGCGCGTCCTGAAAATCGAGCAGACCAAGGTTGAGCGCATCATCGCGCCCGTCGATCAGCATGATGTTCTCGGCATGATAATCGCGCAGCACGGTTACACGCGGGGCATCATCCCGCTCGACCACCGGCAGCACGGCGTCCCATGCCGCGCCATAGCCCAGCTCATCCACCGGCAGACCGATCGCCGGACAGTACCATTCGGTCAGCAACCCCGCTTCCCGCTGATATACAGCCCGGTCATAGGGCGGCGCGTCAACCGGCGGCAGTTTGTGCAAACGGGCAAGCAGGCTCACCGCGCGGGTGTAGACGGCATGTTCCTCCTCGGGGGCAGCCTCACAGTGCTCACGCACGCGGGCATCGCCGAAGTCCTCCAGCAGCACCAGCCCATGCTCCAGATCCCGACCGATGATCGCGGGGGCGGCAAAACCCTGCGCGCCCAGATGCTCGGCGATGGAAAGGAACGGGCGCGGATCTTCGTGCGGCGGGGGGGCGTCCATCAAAACCGCGCGGCGCGCGCCGTCGATGACCCGGAAATAGCGCCGGAAGGACGCATCGCCCGCCAGCGGTACGACCATGGCGTCTCCCCAGCCCAGTCGCGCGAGGAAAGGCTGTGCCGCTGCGGGCGGAATCATGTCAGTGACCATCTGCCCTTCCAAGCTGGCGGAACATGGGCTGTCAAGCGTCGCGATCCATCCTCGTCCACCGCAATGTCGATCAGCAGGGCATCGGGCCACAGCCGCTCCCCCAGACGGTCCGGCCATTCGATGACCAGCGCGCCGTCCGACAAATAATCGTCGAGGCCCAGTTCCTCCGCCTGATCCGGCCCGTCGAGCCGATACAGATCGACATGGGTGAGTGAAAGACGGACCTCAGGCGGCGCATAGGGCTGGACAATGGCAAATGTCGGGCTGGGGGCTTCTTCCTCCAACCCCAAAGCGCTCAGCAGTCCGCGCGTGAGCGTCGTCTTGCCCGCCCCCAATCCGCCGCGCAGGGCTATGATGTCGCCAGCCGCGAGAACGGCGGCAAGCGATGCGCCGATGCCGATCAACTCCGCCTCCCCCACCCCGGAGCGTTCATCCACGCGCAGCGCCTCCCGTGGGCAACTCCGCGCGGGGCAAATCACCACGGGGAAGCTCCATGGTCAGCATCGTCCCCTGCCCCACTTCCGACACGAGAGTGAGCTTGCCGCCATGCGCTTCAACAAGTTGCTTTGCGAGCGGCAGGCCGAGACCGATCGTCTCGCTCCGCTTCCTCTCCGCGATATGGCTGAACCGGTCGAATGCCCGTGCCTGCGCCCGCGCATCCATGCCGGGGCCGTTATCCGAAACGATGAGGCGGGCCGACTGCACCTGCCCGTCACCATGGATAAGGATGCGCCCCCCTGCGGGCAGATATTCGACCGCATTGTCGAGCAGGCGGTCGATCGCCTGCCCGATGCGGCGCGCGTCGCCCATCACCCGGCCGATCGACTGCTTGATGTCGACCACGACCTCGATCTTCTTCTCAGCGGCCGCCGCCACGCAACGCCCGGCGCAGTCCCGCGCCACCGCCGCGAGATCGACCGGCGCGCGCTCGAGCGGCAATGTTCCCGCCTCGCCCTGGGTCAGGTCGAGCACCGTATCGATCATCTGCGAAAGCTTCTCAGTGCTCGTCATGATCGCGTCGACATATTCGCGCGCTGTTGTCGGCAGCTTGCCCGCATAGCCGGCCTTCATCATCTCTGCGAAACCGGCAATCGAGGTTAGCGGCGTGCGCAGATCATAGCTCATATTGGCAAGGAACGCGGTCTTGACCTTGTCGGCCTGCTCCAGCGCCTCATTCTGCTCACGCAGGACGCTCTCGATACGGCGGCTGTCGGTGACGTCGAGCATCGTGAAGAGGGCATTGCCATCAGGCAGCGGGATGGCGGCGAAATCGAACGTACGCCCGTCCGCGAAAATCACGCGGCCGTTGCGCTGCTTGCGTTCGACCGTAGCGGAGCGGACAAGTTCGCGCACCACGCTCGCCTGCGGCGGCTTGGCGAGGCGGGCGGCGTTGCTATTCATGAACTCGTCGATGCGCGGATGCGCGGCAAGCGCCGCTTCGTCCAGATCCCATATCTTGCGAAAACGGTTGTTCCACAAATGCAGACGCCCGTCCGCCGCGAACACACCAATCCCCTCGAACAAGCTATCAAAGGTTGCGGTGCGCACGCGCAGCAGCGTGTCGCGCGCACTGGACAGCTGGACCTGCTCGGTGCGATCCTCGAAGATCATCAGCAGTCCGCCATCGGGCAAAGGCTGCGCAAAGACACGCAGATGCGTCCCGTCGGCCAGCAGCCAGTTTTCCTCGCGGGGATCGGACGAAAGGAACCAGTCCCGCCGCTCCGCGCGCCAGGCCGGGAAATCCCGATGCTCGGGGATGCGTCCGGCTTCCCGCATCCGGTCGAGCACCCGCTCGAACGGCGGCTCGCCCACCAGATGATCGGGATCAAGCGCGAACAGGCTGATGAATGGTTGATTCCAAAAGGTCAGCGAGCGGTCGCGGCCGAACTGCGCGACACCGGCGGACAGGCGGTCCAGCATGTCACGCTGCGTCGCCATGATCCGCGTCTGCTCGGCGCGGGCACTCTCCAGTTCCTGCCGGTCGATGGCGAATCCCGCGACGCCACTTTCTCCGGGCAAGGGCACCTCGAACACTTCCAGCATGCGCCGCTCGCCGTGCAGCGTGGCGGGACCGACACGGGTACGGGGACGGCCCTCCGCCATGATCGACAGCGCAGCCTGCTGCGGAGTGATGCCGTCAATCGGTTCGACCAGCTCAATCGCGTCGTTGATCACCTGTGCGGCGTCCTCCGCTTCTACGGCCCGCACATAGGCACTATTGACGAGCGAGAGGCGTGCGTCGCGCGTACGGTGCCACATCGGCAACGGGGCCACCTCGATCAGACCCGACAGCGCCTCCAGCGCATCGTGGTAATTGGCGCATTGCTGTTCGAGCTGCTCGATGCGGGCCTGGGTTTCCGTCGCATCGAAAATCCAGACAATGACACCCCCTGCGTTGGCGAGTTCAGGACCGGCGGGTGCTCCTCGTACCAGCAACGATCGGCTCGACCCTACCGCCTGCACGGCGCGCACGAACCCGCGCGACGCGCGCTGCGCAGCGGCGATATCTGCGGCCAGCGCCTCGCCATCCGACGGGCGCAGTCCACCATCAATGGCCGTCAGTTCCGAAATATATTGCGGCGAGGTTTCGCGCCCCAGCCAGCTCGCCAGTCGGGCGGGCGCCTCGATCCGGCCGTCGGGACGAATCAGCACGGGGATGGCAGGCGCCGACTGGAGCAGATTCGCCAGCCGGTCCCCCTGCCCCTTTGCATGCTGCGCGGCCCGGCGCATGGCAAGGCCGCTCTGTACTGCCCAGACACCCGCACCCAGCCAGATCGCGGCAAGCGCCCCCAGCAGAACCATGGCTATGGGAGACAGAGCAATCACCGCCGCATCCACCCCGTCATGCCCAGAATTTGATCGTTCATGACTGCCGACTAAACCAAAGTCGGACCGGCGCAAAGCATCTGCGTCTGAACCGACGTGAAAAAGGGGCAGATGACCAGCACCCGCCCCTTTTCGATGGCCCTCACATCAGTCCGTTCGGGCTGAGCCTGTCGAAGCCCTGTTCTGCCCTTCCAGAAGAATGGCCCTTCGACAAGCTCAGGGCGAACGGAATTGAGACTTTGCGTGATCTTAATACCGATAATGATCGGGCTTGAACGGGCCACTCTCGCTGACGCCGATATAGGCCGCTTGCTTCGGGCTCAGCTTCGAGAGCTTCACGCCCAGCTTTTCGAGATGCAGCGCCGCGACTTTTTCGTCCAGGTGCTTGGGCAGCACATAGACGCGGTTCTCATAATCGCTGGACTTGGTCCACAATTCGATCTGCGCCAGCACCTGATTGGTGAAGCTCGATGACATGACGAAGCTCGGGTGGCCAGTCGCGCAGCCCAGATTCACGAGGCGGCCCTTGGCGAGCACGATAATCTGCTTTCCATCCGGAAATTCAACCAGATCGGTGCCCGGCTTTACTTCCGTCCACTTGTAGTTGCTGAGCGCCGAGATCTGGATCTCGCTGTCGAAGTGCCCGATGTTGCTGACGATCGCCATCGGCTTCATCGCCTTCATATGCTCGGCGGTAATGACGTCCTCATTGCCCGTCGCTGTCACGAAGATGTCGCAGCGGGTGACGGCTTCTTCCATCGTTACGACTTCATAGCCTTCCATTGCCGCCTGCAGCGCACAGATGGGGTCAACCTCTGTTACCATGACGCGTGCGCCGCCCTGGCGCAGCGAAGCCGCCGAACCCTTGCCGACGTCGCCGAAGCCCGCAACGCACGCTACCTTGCCGGCCAGCATCACGTCGGTCGCGCGGCGGATCGCGTCGACCAGCGATTCCTTGCAGCCATAGAGATTGTCGAACTTGCTCTTCGTCACACTGTCGTTGACGTTGATCGCCGGGAACGGCAGTTCGCCCTTCTTGGCAATTTCATAGAGGCGGTGCACGCCCGTGGTCGTCTCTTCCGAAACGCCCTTGATGTTTTGCACGCTCTTGGTGAGATAACCGGGACGCGTGGCAACGAACGCCTTCAGCGCGCGCTGGAACTCATGCTCTTCCTCATTGCCCGGTTCGGGCAGGGTGGCGCCCGCCTCGATCTTCGCGCCCCACAGTGCGAACATGGTCGCGTCGCCGCCATCGTCGAGGATGATGTTGCAGGTTTCGTCGCCCCAATCGAAGATGCGGCCGACATAGTCCCAATAATCCGCCAGGCTCTCACCCTTGATCGCGAACACCGGCACGCCCGACGCGGCAATGGCGGCGGCGGCGTGGTCCTGCGTCGAGAAGATGTTGCAGGTCGCCCAGCGCACATCGGCACCCAGCGCGACCAGCGTCTCGATCAACACGGCGGTCTGGATCGTCATGTGCAGCGATCCGGTAATGCGCGCGCCCTTTAGCGGCTGCGAAGCCCCGAATTCCTGACGCAGCGCCATGAGGCCCGGCATTTCGGTTTCGGCAATCGCGATCTCGGCGCGGCCATAATCGGCAAGGCCGATGTCGGCGATGACATAATCTTTGGTATCGACAGCGGGGGCAGTGGCCACGCGCATTCTCCTGCTTTGGATGAACCGGGCCGACCGCGCCCCGTCTCCGGGAACACGGGCGGCATGATGGCTCGCCCATAGCAATCGATGGTCTGTCGATCAAGGCAATATAAAGTTTTCTTTAAATAGATTCGGCTGCACCCTGCCGCAGGTCATCACTTCCCCGCCTGCATTGCCACGGTCACGCCACAACGGTCACCCGGAACGCGCGGGGCGGACCCTGCCATCGCGGCAAGCTGCGCCACCGCCTCGGTCGTCGCGGGGGACGCCACTGCCGCGTCGACCACAGAGGCGAAGTCACGGCAATTCATGCCCGCCATACCGCCGCCATAGCTGTTGGCGATTTTCGTCATATAGTCGTCATAGGCCCCCAGCGCCCGCGCCGCGCCCACCGTCTGCGCGAACTGGCCGCGCAGGGTTTCGTTGGCAGCGATCAGCAATTGGCGCTTGCCGCGGATGAACTGGTTATACGGCTCGCTGAAATCGACGCCGGTGATCCGGCACCGCAGGGTCGACACCATCATCATCGTTTCGAAATCACGGATCTGTGCTGCCCGGTACGCCGCGTCCGTCCAGCAACTCGCCGCCATGGCCGGAGCCGCCGACATCATCCCCACCAACGCCGCAACGGTGGCGGCGCTCTTCGCAATCCATTTCATGGTAAACCCCTCAGCAATTCCACTGAAAGCAGAAGTGCCCGAGTGGAATTAAACCGGGGTGATTGAATATCGTAAAGCGAAATTTAGGGTGGACTGTTCACGACGCATTTTGTCGCAGTTTTCCGTGCGTGAGGATCCCAAAGTCAGGCCATGCCGCTCGTTCCCGCCAGCAATCTTGCGTCGACGCCGCTCGCCGCGAATGCCTCCGCCCAGCGGGACTGCGCGGGTATCGCCAGCACATCGGGTGTGAAGGCATCACCCAGGAACCAGCCGTGGCGCTTCATCTCCGATTCCAATTGCCCGGCATCCCACCCGGCATAGCCCAGCGACACGAGATAGCGTTCCGGTCCGCGCCGCTCGGCGATGGCGCGCAGCACATCCAGCGATCCGGAGAGACCCCAATGCGCGTTAACCTGCATGGCGTCCTGCCCGCCCCAATCAAGGCTGTGGAGGACAAAGCCCCGCTGCGGATCGACGGGTCCGCCGCGCAGCACCGGCACCGACTCCAGACCTTCCCCGTCGATATCGAGATTGGCCAGCAGGTCGCGCAGGCTCAGTCCGGCGATGACCTTGCCGATATCGATGCCTAGCGCGCCATGCTCGTCATGCACGCACAGCGCGATCGCCGCCTGGTCGAATTCCGGCGAGCCGATGCCCGGCATCGCGAGCAGCATCCGTCCGGCGAAAAAGCGAGGCGAAAGGTTTTCGGCGAATTGGCCCATGCGACCACGATACGCCCCCGCAGCGCGCCCGGCAACCAAGGGAACGACGCCCTACCCCACGGATGCATCATCACGACATAAAACTTGTGCGACCGGTTGAATTGGCGATAGGAAAACCCGACTTCCCGTCCACTGATCCACAGGCATGCACCGGCGGACAGTTCCGATTTTTCACTCTTCGAGGAGACAGACCATGACCATTGCCAAGGGCGACAAGATCCCCAGCACCACCTTCGTCACAATGACCGAAAACGGTCCCGATCAGGTGTCGAGTGACGAGTTCTTCAAGGGCAAGAAAGTGGCACTTTTCTCGGTTCCTGGCGCGTTCACCCCGACGTGCTCCGCCAAGCATCTTCCCGGCTTCATCGACAAGGCTGACGAACTGAAGGCCAAGGGCGTCGATGTGATTGCGGGGACCGCCGTCAATGACGCATTCGTGATGGGAGCCTGGGGCAAGGCGGCCGGAGCCGATGGCAAGATCACGCTGCTTGCGGATGGCAATGGCGATTTCGCCAAGGCGGTGGGTCTTGAGATGGACGGCAGCAAGTTCGGCATGGGAACGCGCGGCCAGCGCTTCTCGATGATCGTCAACGACGGCGTGGTTGAGGAACTGAACGTCGAAGCCCCCGGCGAGTTCAAGGTATCTTCGGCAGAATATCTGCTCGAACAGCTTTAATCGCCCTGCAAAAACTCTGACATCACCCGCCCCAGCTCGGGGCGGGTGATGCAGCTCATATGCGTGCCGGGAATGGGTGCGTAGACCGCGTTGTGCAATGCGCGGGCGAGCGCGGGCGCGGAGCCATTGTCCTCATCCTCCGTTCCACACACCACCTGAATGGGCAGATCGACCTGCCTTAGAGCGTCCAGATCCACGTCCCCCGGACTTTCGAGCAAGAGCTGTGCCGCGACCGGATCGATTTTCATCGTTTTCATGAACATCACCGCCATGAAATGCGGATCGTCGCGTTTTACGGTGTCGCGCTTTGCGATGGCATCCAGAAAGAATTGTCTGCGCCTCGCCCACCCGGCAAGGCCCTCCAGCCCCATCCCGGCAAGAATTGCCCGACGGGGCCGAACGCCTTCCGCCAACAGCGCGGCGGTCGTGCGTGCGCCCAAGGAAAACCCCCCAAGATCGAAATCATCAAGCTCCAGCGCTGCGATGACAGCGCGCGCATCGCGGATCAGCACCTGCGGCGGATAGGCGGCGGGATCATGCGGCGCGGCGCTCAGACCGTGTGCGCGCAGATCGGGCATGATGACCCGGAATCCGGCGTGGGCCAGCGTCGCGGCATGGCCATATTTGATCCAGTTGACCTCGGCGCTCGAAAACAGCCCGTGAAGCAGCAGCACCGGTCGTGCGTCGGCATCCCCAACTTCGTGCACGGCCAAGGCGGCTCCGTCGAAGCCGGGAACCATAGTGATGCGGGTGTCCGTCAATGCTGCGATGCCTCTGTTTCCAAGCCGGTTATCAAAGACGCAAATTCCGTCTTTTCGCACCGCGTTATCAAGCGACGATCGGCCGTTACCAGTTTCGTGTCCCGGCTTTCCGCAAGCGCAACAAACACACAATCATACATCGGATGATCGAGCGTGAGACTTATTTCCAGTGCCCTAACGACATAAGGGCGGGTTGGGAACACAGTAACAACTTCAGGCAATGTGCGCATAGCCTCTCGCGCCTGCATGTCCGTTATCTCTCCCTTGCGCGCTTTTTTCCACAAAACGTTACCGAATTCGGCGAGCAACAAATCGGGAGCAAGTAACCCCCGAGACAGCAACGTCAGTGCTGCTGCGGTGTCGTGTTCCATTCCGATTCCATTTTCAGGAACAACCCATTTGATGGCCACGCTGGTATCAATGACCAGCATCACTCGCGATGGCCGTCCCGGTCCTCGCGCACCAGGATCTCGGCAGGCGTCTGAGCGACACCAGCGGGCGTCATAGCTCGAATACGCGCGAACTGATCCAACACTTCCTGCCGCCGGGTCTCGCTCATTGGGCGCGCCAGCTTTAACGCCTCCCGCAATTCCGCTTCCAGCGAGCGGGCATTACGCTTCGCCGCCTCACGATAATCCGCGAGCAGTTGTTCATCAAGATTACGAATCAATGCTTGTCCCATGCAGATATGATAGCATAATGCTATCATATCTGTCATCGGTCGAGAGCATCACCCCTTCTTGAGGTGCCGTCGGCCCAAAAGTTCCGCGATCTGTACGGCGTTGAGCGCGGCGCCCTTGCGCAGGTTGTCGCTGACACACCAGATCACAAGGCCGCTGTCGACGGTCGGGTCTTCACGCACGCGGCTGACGAACGTCGCATAATCGCCGACGCACTCCACCGGGGTGACGTATCCACCGTCCTCACGCTTGTCGATCAGCATCACGCCCGGCGCTTCACGCAGGATGGACTGCGCCTTCTTCGCGCTGATCTCATCCTCGAACTCGATATTGATTGCTTCGGAGTGGCCGACGAACACAGGCACGCGCACGCAGGTCGCGACCACCTTGATCTTGGGGTCAAGGATCTTCTTGGTCTCGACGACCATCTTCCACTCTTCCTTGGTGAAGCCGTCATCCAGGAAGCTGTCGATGTGCGGGATCACGTTGAACGCGATCTGCTTGGTGAACTTGTTCGCCACGGCCGGATCACCGACGAAGATATTACGCGACTGCTCGAACAGTTCGTCCATGCCCGCCTTGCCGGCGCCTGACACCGACTGGTAGGTCGAGACGACCACGCGCTTGATCGTCGCGGCGTCGTGCAGCGGCTTCAGGGCCACAACCATCTGCGCGGTCGAGCAATTGGGGTTGGCGATGATGTTCTTCTTCACATAGCCGTCGATTGCGTCCGGGTTCACTTCCGGCACGATCAACGGCACATCGGGATCCATGCGATAGAGCGAGCTGTTGTCGATCACGACGCAACCGGCCGCGGCCGCCTTGGGCGCATAGATTTCCGTCGCGGCAGAACCCACCGCGAACAGCGCAATATCCCATCCGACGAAGTCGAAATGCTCCAGATTCTTGCATTTCAGGATCTTGCCCGTCTCGCCATATTCAATATCCATGCCCGTCGAACGCGAAGATGCGACAGCGGCGATCTCGTCCGCCGGGAATTCCCGTTCGGCGAGGATATTCAACATTTCGCGGCCCACATTTCCGGTGGCTCCGACGACGACGACACGATAACCCAATGTATTGCTCCCATTTGGCGCAGAGGTAACAGGTCCGCGCCGATAGCGGATTGTCGCCGCTACGGAAAGAGGAGAGTTTGACGCGCTTTGCGGTCAGCCCGCCCGCGCGATATCCACTGCCAGTCCGACCCACATGGCGAGCAACACCGCGCACGATGCGACATACACCAAAAACCGGGCCGGAATCGGTCCTTTGCGAATGTGGATGGCACTGTGCACCGCACGCAACGCGACATAGGTCCACGCCAACGCGACCTGTAGGCCATTGGCCTGCCCGGTGACCATCAGCAGGATCACGACGGCAAAAAACAGCACCGGCATTTCAAAAAGGTTGGCGAGATTGTTTGCGGGCATCTCCACCGGCTGAAAATAGCGTAAGGAGGATTCCTGCGTGGCGAACGTGGTGTCCGTCGGCGGCTGGCGTTTTATCAGGGCGATGCGCCCCACATACATGACCAGCCACACGCCGTAGGTGAGCGAGACCAGCGCAAACGCTGGCCAAAAAATTGCCGTCTGCATCCTGCCCACCCCCCTGTTCAAACCGTCATGCCATCAGAAATGAATGGTCCGTCCATAGGCGCTCAACACGCTTTCATGCATCATTTCGCTCAGCGTAGGATGCGGGAAGACGGTTTCGATCAGTTCCGCTTCGGTCGTTTCCAGCGTTTTCCCGATGGTATAGCCCTGGATCAGCTCGGTCACTTCCGCGCCGACCATATGCGCTCCGAGCAGCTCGCCCGTCTTCTCGTCGAACACGGTCTTGATGAAGCCTTCCGCCTCACCCAGCGCGATTGCCTTGCCGTTGCCGATGAACGGGAACTTGCCAACCTTGACGCTGTGCCCCGCTTCCTTCGCCTTTGCCTCGGTCAGGCCGACGCTGGCGACCTGCGGATGGCAATAGGTGCAGCCGGGGATGTTGAGTTTGTTCATCGCATGGGGATGCTGGCCCGCGATCGCCTCGACCGCGATGATGCCCTCATGCGACGCCTTGTGCGCCAGCCAGGGCGCGCCGGTGACGTCGCCAATAGCATAAATGCCCTCGACATTGGTCTTGCAGGTCGGATCGGTAACGATATGCCCGCGCTCCGTCTTTACGCCCAGAGCCTCCAGCCCGATATCCTCGGTATTGGGTACGATCCCGACCGCGACGATAACGTGGGAGAATTCCTCGGTGGCGACCTTGCCGTCCGCGCCCTTGATTTCGGCGCTGATGCCCTTGCCGGTGTCGGTGATCTTCTGCACGCCGGTCGAGGGGCGGATGTCCATGCCCTGCTTGGTGAGCGCCTTGAGCATGAAATCGCTCACCTCGACATCCTCGACCGGGAGGATGCGGTCGAGCATTTCGACCACGGTCACCTTCGCGCCCATATCGTTGTAGAAACTCGCAAACTCGATGCCGATCGCGCCCGATCCGATGACGAGCAAGTTGGTGGGCATCTCGGGCGGTGTCATGGCCGTGCGGTACGTCCAGATGCGCTTGCCGTCCGCCTTGGCGAAGGGCAGGTCGCGCGCCCGCGCGCCGGTGGCGATGATGATGTTTTTCGCGGCGAGTTCCGTCGTCTTGCCATCCTTGGCGACGCTCAGAGCACCCTTCCCCGTGATCTTGCCATCGCCGAAATACACCGTGACCTTGTTCTTCTTCATCAGGCCCGTGACGCCCTGGTTAAGCTGCTTCGCGACGCCGCGCGAACGCGCGATGACCTTTTCAAGATCGAAAGCGGGCTTTTCCACGGACAGGCCATATTTGTCAGCCTGCTTCATATAATGGTAGATTTCGCTCGTCCGCAGCAGCGCCTTGGTCGGGATGCAGCCCCAGTTGAGGCAGATGCCGCCCAGATTTTCGCGTTCCACGATGGCCGTCTTGAGGCCAAGTTGCGAAGCGCGGATCGCGGCGACGTAGCCGCCAGGGCCGGAGCCCAGAACGATAAGGTCAAATTGGTCAGCCATGACAACTCCTACAACGCACGATAGCGTACGCTGCCTGTAAAAAAGATGAGGTTACGCCAGCATTCCCAGCGGCTTTTCAACAAGGTCGCGGAATGCGCTCATCAGGCGCGCACCATCCGCCCCGTCGATGGCGCGGTGATCGAAGCTGCCCGTGGCGCTCATCACCGTGGCGATCTGCAGGCTGTCGTCGATGACGAACGGCCGCTTCTCCCCCGCGCCGATCGCCATGATCATCGCCTGGGGCGGATTGATGACCGCTTCGAACTGCTTGATGCCCATCATGCCCATGTTGGAAAGGGACGCGGTTCCGCCCTGATATTCCTCCGGCGCAAGCTTGCCCGCCTTGGCGCGCTCGGCCAGATCCTTCATCTCGGTCGAGATCGCGGCGACACCCTTGGCCGATGCATCGACGACAATCGGCGTGATAAGGCCGGCAGGCAGCGAGACCGCCACCGAGATATCGGCCCGGCTGAACTTGAGCAACGTGTCGCCCGCAAACTGCACATTGCATTCGGGCACCTGCATCAGCGAGACAGCCAGCGCCTTGATGAGCAGATCGTTGACCGACAGCTTCACGCCGCGCGCTTCGAGCGAGGCATTGAGTTCCCCACGCAGCTTGAGCAGCGCGTCGAGGCGCACATCCACCGTCAGATAGATATGCGGCACCGTTTGCTTCGATTCGGTCAGGCGACGCGCAATGACTTTGCGCATGTTGGAGAGCTTGACCGCTTCGTGCGGAATGCCGACATCCTGTGCAGCAACGGGCGCGGGCGCTTTCGGCGGTGCGGCTTGTTCAGGGGCGGCAGCGGGGGTGCCTGCCGACGGCTGTGCGCTGCCGAGATCCGCCTTGATGACGCGGCCATTCGGCCCGCTTCCCTTTACGGTGGCGAGATCGACGCCCTGCGCAGCGGCCAGACGGCGCGCGAGGGGACTGGCCTTGACCCGGTTGTCACCGGCGGGCGCGGCCGCAGCCGGTACCGCACCAGCCGGTGCAGGCGCCGCCTTGGCCGGAACGGGATCTGGCTTGGGTGCTGCTGCCTTCGCGGCCGGAGCCGCAGGCTTCGCGGGCTCGGCGGCAGGCGGCGCGGCATTCGCGTCTTCGCCTTCTTCCGCCAGGATGCAGATCGGCGTGCCGACCTTCACCCCTTCGGTTCCTTCGGACACCAGGATCTGCGCGACGACACCGTCGTCAATGGCCTCGAATTCCATGGTCGCCTTGTCGGTTTCGATTTCTGCGAGCAGGTCGCCGGAGGACACGGCATCGCCCGGCTTCACCAGCCACTTGGCCAGCGTGCCTTCTTCCATTGTCGGCGACAGGGCTGGCATACGTATTTCTATCGACATTCGGGGATATCCCTCTTTAGCTGTCTTGTTACCTAGGGAGGAGATCTCCACCTTGACGGTTTAGAGTGTTGGGTCAAGGCCGCGAAGTGCTATAGAACGCACAAAGTTGCTTCCACGCTATCAAGGAACGGGGCAAACGCGCAATGAGAACCTATTTGGTTATTGTAGATGAGAATCCGGAGGCGGAGATCGCTATCCGGTTCGCTGCCCGTCGCGCCGCCAAGACCGGAGGCGATGTGCGCATCGTCGCGCTTGTCCCGCCAGCGGAGTTCGTCCAGTGGGGCGGCGTGCAGGCCACAATGGAGGATGAAGCGCGGCTGCGCGCCGAAGCCCTCGTCGCAGGATCGGCAGGCACTTTGGTGGAGGAATCGGGGATTCGTCCCAGCATCACTGTCAAATCCGGCGAGCCGGTGACGGTGGTGCGGGAGATACTGGATACCAACGACGATGTCGCCGCACTCGTCCTGGGCGCGGCTGCGCATGGCCCGCCTGGGCCGTTGGTGGCGTATTTCACCGGACCCGAAGCGGGGAAGATGCCCTGCCCCATCATGATCATTCCGGGATCGCTCACGCGCGAAGCCATCGACCGGTTGAGCTAGACGTCGGACGGCAACAGATGGAAACGAACCGCGTAGAAGCGTTTAGCGACGGCGTTCTCGCCATCATCCTGACCATCATGGTTCTGGAACTGAAGATCCCACACACCTCCGGACTGGGCGCGCTCTCCGCGCTGTGGCCCGTGTTCGTGAGCTATGTGCTCAGCTTTGCCTATGTCGGTATCTACTGGAACAACCACCATCACCTGTTTCAGGCCACCCGCTCCATTACGGGCAAGATATTATGGGCGAACCTCCTGCTGCTCTTCTGGTTGTCGCTCCTCCCCTTCACGACCGGCTGGATGGGCGAGAATCATTTCGAGCGCTGGCCGACCATCCTTTATGGTGTCGATCTGCTGCTGTGCGCGGTTGCCTATTTCATTCTGGAACGCGTGATTATCTCTGTGGAGGGGAATGATGGCGTGCTGGCGCGCGCATTGGGCAGCGACCTGAAAGGCAGGCTATCACCGGTCATCTACCTCGGCGGCATTGCCAGCGCGTGGTGGGTCGCACCCTGGGCGGGAATGATTTTTTTCGTGGGCGCCGCCCTGATGTGGATGATCCCGGATCCCCGCATCGAACGCGAACTCAATGATCAGGACGAACTGCCCTCGCCCTGACGGATATGGTCGTATTCCGCCAGTTCATACGCGATGGAGGCTTCAACCAGGCTGTCCCACAGCGCGGCAATCACATCCGCCGGAGCGCCCAGCCGCTCGGCCTCGCGCCGGACATTGTCGATGACCTCGTGCTTGCGGGGCTCGTCGCGCACCGTGTCGCGGTCGGGCTTGATCCGCGCCGCAGCGCGCATATAGGCGAAGCGTCGGGCCAGCAGGGTCACAAGCGCACGGTCCAGCGTGTCGACGCCCGCGCGTACGTCCACCATCGTCTGGCATTCCTCGGGAGGCAGGGTATCGCTCATGCGCTCCCCCTAAAGCAAAGCGGGAACCGCTGTCGAGAGCGGAAGTCCACACAGGCATGGGCTTGACTTTACACCCCCGCCCCGCCATAGGCCCCGCTTCGCAATTGGCCCCGCACCCCGGTGAAGCGGTGGCCCTGTCCGGTGCTGGCAACAGTGCCCGGCCAGAGCGAGGACCGGGAAAACATCCACCCTCCCCGCCCTTTGGCATCCGGGAGGGCGGACGACGTTGTAGCAATTGTAAGGACTATTCATGACGAAGCGTACCAGCGCAAAGTACAAACTTGATCGCCGGATGGGTGAAAACATCTGGGGTCGTCCCAAGTCTCCGGTCAACAAGCGCGAATATGGCCCCGGTCAGCACGGCCAGCGCCGCAAGGGCAAGGTGTCGGATTACGGCATCCAGCTGCGCGCCAAGCAGAAGCTCAAGGGCTATTACGGCGACGTGACCGAGAAGCAGTTCAAGAAGGCCTATACCGAAGCCGCCCGGATGAAGGGCGATACCGGCCAGAACCTGATCGGCCTGCTGGAGCGCCGTCTCGACGCAGTCGTTTACCGCGCCAAGTTCGCCCCGACCATCTGGTCCGCGCGCCAGATCGTTTCGCACGGGCACATCTATGTGAACGGCGTAAAGTGCAACATCGCGTCGCGTCTGGTGAAGCCCGGCGACGAAATCACGCTGGGCAAGAAGGCCCGCGAGATGGCACTGGTCATGGAAGCGCAGAGCCTCGCCGAGCGCGACATTCCCGAATATGTCGCCCCCGACGGCAACGCCAAGGTTACTTATATCCGCGTCCCGACGCTGGACGAAGTGCCCTATCCGGTGAAGATGGAACCCAATCTGGTCGTCGAATTCTATTCGCGCTGATCCAGCGGTTTAACCAGCATCAAGGGCGGCCTGATCGGGCCGCCTTTTTTGTTGGGTGCGATCAAGGGTCAACGCTCAGCTCACCGCATTTGCATGCAGATTAATCAAACATTATCCATCAACAGCTATGCTGGGAGAGATGGAAAAAAGAATAATGGTGAGGAGAGGAAATATTTTCGGGCGGCTGCCGTTTGCCGCGATGCTTTCGCTCGTCCTTATTCTGGGCCTCATCCCCGCTGTCCTGCTCGGCAACCTGTTCATCCAGCAGAGCTTGACGGACGTCAAATTCGCACAACAGGAAAAGAGCGGCCTCGATTATCTTCGCCCGGTATGGCGCATCTACATGCATCAGCAGGCCGGAACGGTTACCGCGGCGGATATCGCCGCACTGAAGAAGGCGGGTCTCCAGTACGACCGCCAGTTCGACACATCCGACGAATCGCGCAGACTGGTCGAACTGCTCGAGGAAAACCCCGAAAATGACGCGTCAGCATCCATTGAGGCGACCGAGACGCTGATGGAGGAGATCGGCGATCATTCGCATCTGGTGCTCGACCCCGATCTCGACACCTATTATCTGATGGACATCGTTCTCCTGCGATCACGAGGAGTAATGGATGCTCTTGCCGAACGCGGAACCGACGATGTGCCGGATAATACAGCGCGACGGGACATCCTGCGCGCCGTCCTGAGCCTGAAGGAATCCGTGAAGCGCGCGACCGAGGGGAATCTTGACGGATCCGTCGGCCGCAGTCCATTAAAAGCGCAGTCTCAGCAACTGGCGACCGCAGCCCGCACCTATCTCAATCATCCAAGCCGAACCACGGCAGAGGCCTTCGCCAAGGAGAACGATCAACTCTGGTCGGTAACGGCCCACGAAATGAACCGCCTGCTCGATGTCCGCATCACGAAATTACAGGACCGCCTTCGCTTTAATCTGGGGGTTTCAGGGACGGTTCTGCTGGTGGTGCTGGTTCTGGCGTTTCTCGTCATCCGTGCGCTGTCGGGCAGTCTCAACCGCATCTCACATCGTGTCGCCCGGTTGTCGGAAGGCGATTATGCCTCGCCTGTCCCAGGAACGGACCTCCATAATGACGTGGGCATCATTGCCCGCGCTCTCGAAGATTTCGTCTCCCTTACCAACGAACGCCAGACGCTGGAGGCCACCTTGCTGCGCGAGCGTGAGCAAAGCCGCGTCGAGCTTGAAGCGACGATCACCCGCGTCAACGCGGAGAACCGGACCCTGCTCGACAAGGTCGTCGAGCAGCAGAAGGAAAGCCGCGCCAACGAGCGCCGGGCCCTTACCTCGCTCGCTGCCGATCTCGAGGCGCATGTCTCTGTTCTGGTCAGCGCCGCACGCGATGCAGCCACGCGGCTCGACCAGAGCGTCAACGCGATGACGGACGAGACCGCCACGACCCAACACCAGGCCGAAGCCGCAGCCTTGGCCGCGCGCCAGATCCGCGACACGGTCGATGGCGTGGCGGTGAGCATCGTCGCGATATCAACGCAGCTTAAAGCGTTGCGTGAACAGTCGGAGGAAGGCCGAACCATGGCCGATTCCACGATCGAAAGCGTCGACCGCGCCACCGCGCGCATCGCCGATTTCGAGGAGGCGGCCGACCGGGTCGAAGCCATGCAGATGCTGATTGCCAATGTAGCGAACCAGACCAATCTGCTCGCCCTCAACGCCTCCATCGAGGCCGCGCGCGTCGGTGAGGCCGGCAAAGGCTTCATGGTGGTCGCCGACGAAGTAAAGTCCCTCGCCCAATCCACCCGCAAGGCGACCCAGGACATTGCCGACCAGATGGCCGGCATGCGGCACGCCCACGCTGCCGTGGTGGCCGCGTTCCAGAGCATCTTCGACGCGATCCGGCATCTTTCGCTTGCCTCGCGCTCCATCTCGCACGGGATTGATGAACAGACCGACCGTATCACTGTGGTCGAACAGGCGATCCACGCCGCCAGCGGAACCGTGTCGGGCCTGTGCGACAGTATCGCCCAGGCAGATCATTCGGCGGCCGACGCATCGCGCGCCTCACGCCAGATCGCAGCGGATGTCGGCGGCGTCGTCGATCAGCTCGCGACGCTTGACCAGACCTTCGCGACGTTCACCCGTGGGATGAAGGAAGCCCAGAGCGTCGACAGTATCGCCGCGTGAGCCTTACCAAGGACGCGAAGGCGGTCGTTGGGCATTGCCTGAACCATCGCCTTCGCGCCTCTGAATTTGGCGTTTCCGCGGACCGGTCAGGCGAACCGGACCGTCACAGACCGCTTGCTCCGTCGCAGCAAAGACCCGATCAGGCCGAAGCCGCTTAGCATCATCGCCCAGGTGGACGGTTCCGGCACAGCGGAGAACTGCGAGACGAAGCCCGGCAAATCGCCGTCCTGAAATCCGAACACATAGAACTGGTTCGACCCGGCCGTCTTGGCGTCGAAGTCGTTGTCGTTTGCGACATACAGGGTGTGATAGAGTTGCCCGTTGGTGAGGACGTCCTGTCCGAACGCCAGCCCCTCGATCTTCGCGGGGATCTGCGCGGCATCGATGCCGTGCGCCTTCAGCGCTGCAACCAGATCGAGGAAGGGCGTGGCGGATTTGCCGACCATGGCCGCCGCCGCCGCGTCGCCGTTGAGGTTCGTGATGTCGGCCGCACCGGCAATATCGATCTGGAAGATCTGCTTCACCTTGGCATTGGAACCGTCGCCCAGTCCCTTGCCGTCGCGCTCATCCACCAGAAACTGGTGGTCGTTGATCGCAACGATCTCGCTCACTCCCGACCCGGTGGTGAGCTTGTACCCATATTCATGAGTCGCTCCGGTCGCGATGTCGATGGTGACGATCCGCACCATGTTCGCCGTCGATTTCACGGCCGCATCCTGGATCAGCGGAGCCTGCATGATGCCGACGAGCGTTTTGCCGTCCGGGGTAATGGCAAGACCCTCCATACCCTTGTTGGCGACACGACCGGACGTGTTGCCGCTGATTTCGGTCGCGCCGACCGGGGTTGCATGCCTTAACTCAGGGGTCGTGTCGTATGCACCGCATCAAAGATGCGCAGGGATCCTTCAAAGCCAGTCGTTGAGAGCTAATTTGACGAGCCCGGAAGCGGACGGTCGTTCAGGTACTTGCCAATCCGCAACTGGCCAGTGGTTTGTGGTCGTAGACCTGCTAGGCATCGCTGCATGACCAACATCCACAAGCTTTCCGGTATCGTCGAGGTCGGCGGGTTTCAATATGAGTGGGAGCTGCGGAGCGAGCCGCAGTGGAGCGAATCTGAAGGCTGGAAAGGCATGACTGTCGCGTTACTGCGCAAGCACACCCAGCGCGGAGCTTTGCTGGAGTTCCCCCCGCCGAAACGCTTGCTGAAAGGTATGCAGCGAGGCCGCCTCCAGATCAGCGACGCGCTTGTAATCAGGGGCATTCAGGCAGCTTTATTCGCAGGCTGGGAGCCTGGGTCTCGGGGGAAGCCGATGGTTTTCGTGGTCGATGTTGATGGCAACTAGCCACAGGCCGCTGTAGGGCGGCCCGAATGCAAAACGAGTATTTTTTTAGTGGCCTAACCAATCGGTTGTGATCTCGCCCTTGTGCCCCTCGGGCGCCAGCGCAGCGCGCAGGGCTTCCAGCAGAGGCGGCAGCGCCTGCGTGAAGGCGTAGGGCGGGTTGACGATATAAAGGCCCGCGCCGTTATAGATGCCAGGCTGATCGCTATCGTACAGCCAATGCTCCACGCACAGAAATTTCGGGATGCCGAGCTTGCGCAACTGCTCCTTCCACCGCCAATGCGTGGCACGGTCTTTCAGCGGATACCAGATCACCGTCACGCCATGCGCCCATTTGCGGTGAGCGGCGGCGAGGGTGGCGTTGATACGTGCGCGTTCGTCCGGCTGCTCATAAGGTGGATCGACCACGACCACGCCGCGCCCAGTGCGAGGCGGCAGCATCGCCAGCCAAAGCTCGTAGGCGTCACGCTCATGCACGGCAGCGGATGTGCCGCGCATCACCCCGCGCAGGGCATAAACGTCTTGGACATGTTTTTCGTTCAGGATCAGGAAATCCTGCGGGCGCAGAAGCTGCGCCAGAATCCGCGGCGAGCCGGGATAGAGGTGCAGCTCGGCCCCGACATTCTCCGCCTCTACCACGGCGCGGTAGTCGTTCAGCAAGGGGTTCGGGTCGGCAAAGGCCCGCAGCACGCCCTGCGTGCACTCGCCGGTGCGTTGGGCCTCCTCGCCGTTAAGGTCGTACAGCCCGCGGCCGGCATGAGTGTCGATCAGGGTCAGCGCGCTCTCTTTGTGCTGCAAGGCCCGCACAAGGGCGATTAGCAGGCTGTGTTTCACGACATCGGCGCTATTGCCAGCATGGAAGGAATGACGATAGTTCATCGTGATTCAAAAATCCTGAACGATCTCTCTGTATACGAGCTGCTAGGCGCGGAAGCCAAGCGCGACGCGATTGAAGGTACTAATCCGGTGCGCATATAGAGCTGGGCGGCAACCTTTAAAGTACTTTTACACGAGGCCTCAAGCCCCCGTTAGCGATCGTCACCAGAGGCGGAGAAACAAGGTTCAGTGAGCATGGAAATGTTCACGTCCGTGTCTTCTTGGTCAGTAACACACTTGCACCTGCTCAATGCAGGATGACTTGGATTGGTTGGGAAGGGCGTGCTCCAAATGCCCGATCACTGCGGTGAGCTTCGCTCAATTGCGGTCGTTAACAGCCTCAGAACGACCCGTCGATACCTGCCGTCCGTTCACCTTTCCTCTTGAAGGCAGCTCGAGTAGCGGGAATGTTCAGATATACGACCATTCTCGCTGCTCAGGTACGTTGTGGTCGGTCTCGAACAGCGCGGCGCGCAACTTTTGGCCCTCGGTCCCGTGCACCCCAATCACGGAAGGCGGGCCGGTTTTTCCGTCTCTTCGCATTGATCTCCATCAAGGCCAAGCATGTGGGGGGATTGTAAGCAGTTGCTATGGATCAAGCTCTCAAAGCCAAGATTCTCACGCTGCTGGAGCAGCACCGTATTATGACGGTGGCAACTGTGCGGCCCGACGGTTGGCCTCAGGCGACGACGGTCGGTTATGCCAGCGAGGGGTTGACCCTTTATTTCCTCTGCGGGCTGAATAGCCAGAAGGCGAAAAACCTGGCTCTCGATAACCGTCTTTCCTTCACTGTCGATCACGGTACAGAAAATGTCATGCAGATCAGCGGTCTGTCCATGGCAGCCTATGCAGAGCCGGTCACTGATCATAGGGAAGGTGAGCGCATTATCCAGCTTCTCGCCAAGAAATATGATGCGAAGGTCAACGTCGGCATGGTCATGCCACCACCGGACGCGGTGCGCTTGTTTCGGGTTACTCCCATTGTGATATCCGTGCTCGATTACTCCAAGGGCTTCGCACACACCGACTTGGTGGAATGCTGAATAGCATTTGTATTCAATGGACGGGCTCAAGATTGTCCTGACCACGAGTGAGTTGAACGTAACCGCCAACATTCAGACGTTCTTAAGCTGAAGTCTCACTTCAGTTTCAGCCATTCGTTCACCTCGGTCTATGATGGTAAGGGGTATGCTATGACGCCCAGTCATATCCCCCAGCCCGACCGACATCACCGATATTACACCACGCAATACTATTTTGCCGGCACATCTCAGCCGGACTAGCTCGTCTTATGACGCCGTACGTGATCGTACGGCTGATCTTCTCGACGATCACAGCGACTTGTGTCGGATGCTCGGTAAGCATGCAAATGCCATCGCCAAGATCTGCCCCGCCAACAAGCACCCCGCGCACGTCGAGAGCTGTGTCGAGGCATTAGGCGGCATTATCGTGCGGCTATACGTCAGACTACGTATACCTGCCCGGTGCTGGTAAAAGTTAGGTCAGGACCAACACCTGTTTTTAAACAGGGGCTACGGCCGGGGATAGGGCTGACCATCGTCGGAGAAAAAGCAGTGCATCGATGATGGCGTACTGCCTGAAGGGCTCGCATGTCGCGGTAGCGGCGATTTATAAGGGGCCTTTCGATGCAGAACATGTGTTCTTCGAGTTCTTTCGTTCGCACGTTTCAAGCCGTGTGCTTTCTTGGTTGCAGTCTAAGCGCATTATCCCTTCCCGCTTATGCGCAGACGGCCGACGCGGATCCAGAACACAGCGACGCGATCACCGTCACCGGCCGTCGGATATCGCAATCAGCCGAAGCCATCGGCGAGGAAAAAGTCAGCAATGTTGTCGCCATTACGCGCGAAGCTCTGCTGTCTGCGCCATCGGGCATTTCCGGACTCAAGATGCTCGAACAACTGCCCGGCTTCAACGTGCAGACCGACGGGGCGCTCGGCCTTTATGAATTCGGCAACAGCGTACAGACCCGCGCCTTTAACCTCGACCAGATCGGCTTCGTGGTCGATGATATTCCGACTGGCCGCAGCGACGCTTTCGGCGGAAGCCCGGTGTTCCGTTATGTCGATAACGAGAACCTGGGCGTGGTGGAAGCTTCGGTCGGCGCAGGCGACGTATCGATCCCATCCTATTCCTCACTCGGACCGGTGATCCGCTATAATTCGGTTACGCCGCAGGAGGATTTGGGCCTGTTCGTCGCCCAGAGCTTTGGCGACGACAATCTGAAGCGCACCTTCATTCGCGTCAGCACGGGCCAGGTCGGACCGTTCCGCGCCTATGTGAGCCGCACCAAGCTTGACAGCGACCTGTGGCGCGGCCCCGGCTCGATCGACCGCGAGCATTGGGAGGCGCAAATCCGCGTCGATCTGGGCGGTGACAGCTGGGCACGGTTCAAGTTCGTGTCGAACGATTTCTTCGATTATGACTCGCCGACGATCACGCGGGGGCAGTACAACTGCGTGAGCCGGGATCTGGCCGGGCGCTGCGGCCGCGATTTCGCCTATATCCGCAACGTACCCAACACGACGCCGGGCTTCGCGCCGACCACACCGGGCGTCCCTTATTCGAATGCCAATTACACGAGCGTTTACAACCTCGCGATCAACGTGCGGAAGGACATGCTTTACGGCGGGACCGTCCATGTCGGCATCGCAGATGGTGTCTTTGCTGAATCGACACTCTATTGGGAGGACAAGGGCGGCTATGGCGTCTCGCCGGATGGCTATGCCAACTCGCTGGGCCGTTATCAGCGCCAGGTGCAGGCCGGGTTGCCGGTAACGGCGCCCAAAGGCATCCAGTTTGGGCGCTCAGGCGTTGGCGGTGACCGCTACGGCATCACCACCAAGCTCCATTGGGAGATGGGGAACAATAGCCTGGAAACCGGCGTCTGGGCCGAGGTCGACAAATATCACCGCACGCAGGCGCGATACAATACCATCGACGGGGCGCCCGATTCCGCGCCCAATCTTGCCGAACTCGTCTATCTGCGCCGCGATTACCGTTCGAAACGGGACACGCTGCAGGTGTTCGTCAAGGACCGGCTGAGCCTGGCCGACGACCGGTTGGTGCTTGATGTTGGCTTCAAGGGGCTGGATCTGTCCTATGTCCAGCGCGGTTACCGCGACTTTGACGACTATTACCGCACGCGAACCGTCGCGGGCGTCACCACGGGCATTCCTGGCTGGGGGCCGCAGACCAATCGCGCCAAATACCGCGATCTGTTCCTGCCGATGGCTGGCGTGTTGTTCAAGCTGGATGGCCGCACCCAATTGTTCGCTTCCTATGCCGAGACGATGGCACTGCCCAAGGGCATGGACGACATCTATGCAGTGACGCGTCCGGGTACCTCTGCCCTGGTCCCCCAACCGGCACCCGAGCGCGCGCAAAATATGGAGGTAGGCGTCCGCACCAACCAGGGGCAAGTCTATGGATCGCTCGCCGCCTACCTGACCCGGTTCAAAAACCGCATCCAGTCCATAACCACGTTCGTGCCCGGCGGCGGTGCCTCGACCGAAACATTCTTCCAGAATGTCGGCCGGGTAAAGTCCTACGGCCTCGAGTTCAGCGGGACATACAAGCCCGCTTATCTCCACGGCCTTGTCTATGGCTCGCTGAACGCTACCTACAACATCGCCAAATTTCGAGACAATATTCCTGCGTCCACGCCAATCCTGATCGCGGACAAATATGTACCGGACAGCGCCAAGTGGATCGTGAGCGGCGGAGTGACAGTCGAGCCGGCATCATGGCTGGTGGCCAATATTTCGGGAAAATATACGAGCAAGCGCTGGTCCACCTTTACCAACACGCCCGGATCCAGTGTCCCCGGCTATACAGTGTTCAGTGCCTATGTTGACATCGGCGATGGCTTCAGCCTGGGGCCCATCAAGGCGATCAAGGCGCGGCTGAACGTGGATAACCTGTTCGACAAGGACACGCTGTCGTTCATCTCGACGGCGGTTACCGGTGACGGCGCCTTTCGACCGCTTTCGCCACGGACCTTCCAGTTCACGATCTCCGGCGAATTCTGATCGTGCGCGCTTTGATGGTCGCGGCGGCGTTGGTTGCGTCGCAGCCCAGCTACGCCCAGGCTAAGGACCCGGTTGTGTCGCGCAAGGATCGCGCGCTGCATGAGCGGCTGCTGACGCTCGATACGCATCTCGACACTCCGGCATCCCTCGACCTACCCGGCTGGTCGATCGAGGAGGGGCACAACGTCAAAACCGACTACACGCAGGTTGATTTGCCGCGTATGAAACAGGGCGGGCTTGATGGCGGATTTTTCGCGATCTACACCGCTCAGGGGCCGCTGACGGTCGAGGGGTTTCGAAATGCGCGCGACTTCGCGATCATGCGCGGCCTTTCGATCCGGCAGATGGTCGCCGCAGACCCCGTAAACTTCGCTCTGGCGCTGAAGGCCGAGGATGCGGCTCCGATTGCGGCTTCGGGTCGGCGTATCGTCTACATGTCGATCGAAAACGCCTATCCGTTGGGCGAAGACGTTTCGCTGCTCAAGACGTTCTACAACATGGGCGTGCGGGTGGTCGGCTTTGCCCATTTCGCACACAATCAGTTCGCCGACAGTTCGACCGATCCGTCAAAAAAGCCCCGCTACGGGGGGCTAAGTCCACTGGGGCGCGCATTGCTGGGCGAGATGAACCGTCTGGGCATCGTGCCGGATGCCTCACACAGTTCGGACCAGGTACTCGACGACCTGCTCGCCTTGTCCTCCACTCCGGTGCTGCTGACTCATTCGGGTTGTAAGGCTGTTTATGAGCATCCGCGCAACATTGATGACGACCATCTGCGCGCACTCGCTGCCAAGGGTGGAGTGATCCAGATGAACGCCTATGGCACCTACCTGCGCGCCAGTCGCCCCAACCCTGAAAGGCAGAAGGCCCTGGCCGCGCTGTTTGCGGAAATGCGCGAAGATGCCAAGCTAAGCGAGGCGGCACGCGAACGGTTACTGGCCCGGCGACAGGAAATCGACCGGCTCTATCCCGATACTGATCGCCCCAGCTTTGACGACTTCATGGCACATATGCTTCATGCGCTGAAAGTGGCGGGCCCCGATCATGTGGGTATCGGGCTCGACTGGGATGGCGGCGGCGGCGTTTCCGGCATGGAAGATGTCACTGCCGTCCCCCGAATCACTGCTGCGCTCGTTGCCGCAGGATATTCGGAGGCGGACCTCCAGAAAATATGGTCGGGCAATGTGCTGCGCGTGCTAGCCGCAGCCGAGGCGGCCGCCGCCTCTGGAAAGTAGACGTGCTACTGCCCGATTGCCCTGGATAACCGACCAAAGCGGCCTCCAGATGCTCTGGTCGATTGGTTGCGTCTCGCTTCGGACCGATGCAACGAAAGCTTTTGCCACTCCGCATAAATCGCAACCGTTCCTATTCTCACCTCACTCGCTGCGCGTAATACGCGGATCACGCTTCCGCTGCGGTTGGCAACGTGGAAACGAGCAAACTATCCAGAGCTTTGGAAATTCACCTGCCAGCACAATCAAGATCTGCATAGGACCCGCCAATCAGCAGGGGACGGGTCATGCGGTCAAATCCGCTGACGATAGGTTCGTTCCTTGCCCATTGGGACCTCATCAGAAACTGCCGTTCGTTCACCGGCAAAATGACCGGGGTTGAGCTGATAATCGGCCTTTGGCATGGCGTTTCGCTGTTCCGACAGGTCAGCACGCAAAATCGCCGGGTTTGGCAGCTCTTGACGTTGAGCGTTGGACTTCGCGACCACTTAATCTAAACCGATATGATGACCCAATCCCTTCCAAGCAAGACGCCGGCTACCAAAGCAAAGCTGTTGATTCGGCAGGCAAGGGCCAGCGACGTTCCGGCCATCGCCCGGCTTTCTGTCAAGGTCTATGGGAGGCGCGACGCTTTTACCCGTGCCGAAGTCCGGGGCCAGATCAACAACTTTCCCGAAGGGCAGTTCATCGCCGAATATGAGGGCACAGTCGTCGGTCACTGCGCGACAATGGTGCTGAGCGCCGAACAGGCATTTGCACCGCATGACTGGGAAGAGATCAGCGCCGGCGGCTATGGCCGACCGCCAGCCGAAGATGGCGAGGTGCTTTACGGCTTTGAAGTCTGCGTAGATCCCGATTATCGCCGCCTGCGTATCGGCCAGCGTTTATATCGCAAACGCAAGGAGCTGTGCCAAGATCTGGAACTGAAGGGCATCGCTTTTGCGGGGCGTATGCCGGGATATGTCCGGCGCCAGCGCAGCTTCCCAACTCCTGAAGCCTATTTGCAGGCCGTGTTGGAGCACAAGCTGCGCGATGCTGTAATCACCTTCCAGTTGAGCGAAGGGTACGAGCCTCGTTGCATACTTTCCGACTACCTTCCCGCAGACAAGGAAAGCGGCGGCAATGCCGTGCTGATGTACTGGACCAACCCGCTCGCCCCGCAAGATACCGGAAAGAAGCTGCCAGGCTTCAAGGAACGCCTGCCTTCCTCAGTGCGCGTCGCGACGGTGCAATTCCAGATGCGCCGCATCTCCAACATCGACGAGTTTGAAGAACAAGTTGAATATTGGATCGATGTGGCCGCCGATTACAACGCCGACTTCGTGCTCTTTCCGGAGCTCTTCACCCTTGAACTGCTGTCAATCGAGGAAAGAAAGCTAGGCCCGGTCGAGGCTATCAACAAGGTTGCCAGCTACACCGATCGTTTCTGCCGGTTCATGGAAAGGATGGCCGTCAGCTACAATATCAACATCGTCGGGGGATCACACCCCACCCGCTTCGCCAAGGGCGAGATTCGTAATGTCAGCTATATCTTCCTGCGTGACGGTTCTACGCACATGCAGGAGAAGCTTCATCCTACGCCATCCGAGCGGCGCTGGTGGAATATCCGGGGCGGCTATGGCGCCAGTGTGATACCCACCGATTGCGGCCCAATTGGAGTGATGATCTGCTATGACAGCGAATTTCCGGAACTGGCCCGCCATCTCGTCAACCAGGGCGCGCTGCTGCTTTTCGTGCCGTTCTGCACCGACGAACGGCGCGGCTATCTGCGGGTGCGCTACTGCTGTCAGGCACGCGCCGTCGAGAATCAGTGCTATGTCGTGATGTCGGGCGTTGTCGGGAATCTTCCGAACGTGGAAAATATGGACGTGCACTATGCCGAAAGCGCGATCCTCACGCCGTCCGATTTTCCATTCGCACGCGATGGTGTTGCTGCCGATACGGCAGCAAACACAGAAACAATAGCCATTGCCGACCTATCCATCGATGATCTGCTTACCAGCCGCCAATCCGGGGCAGTGCAGAATCTTCGCGATCGCCGTTTTGATCTCTACCGCGTCGAATGGACAGAGCGCGCTCCCGGATCGCGCCCTGCTGCCGCGGGAGGTGGCACTGGCGGCGGAGGCGGATCAACCTATGGGTGAGTTGCTCTGGCTTGGATCGCTGACTCAGCGGCCGTCTATAGGAAAACCGTTTCCTTAATGGCTGCCGTTTGTTTAGGTTCTCTACCAATACATTAACTTCTCCGTCTCAGGGCTGCGTTTAAACAGTCAGATCATAAACGCGTCGCCATTCCCTTGTGCGTCGCAACGCAGGGTCAGCTTCTGCTATGACATCCATGGCCTTGCCCAATTCATACGGCATTTGTGACCTGTCGTCCGCGACCAACGCATCAAGCAGTTGCAGTGTATCTGCCGCGAACCTGTGAGCAAAGTCGTTGGTACCTTCTTCCGGCTCTTTAGAAAGACGATAGGTTATCCTGCGCCACGCCCCCGACGGTCGCATGACCAATGCCGCTCTTGGTCACGTCGGGAGCTGCCGCAACGTAAACCGCTATCACCCTATCAAAGCCAGCCAGCGCGCATTGCCGATCCGCTGCTGCCAATGCGCCTAGATGCTTCTGAAACCACCTTGACATAATGCTGCAGCGCTTCGAGGGCATCCGCCGAGAGCCGTGCGACCGTATCCGCTAAAAGCCAGCGCAATTTCAGTGAGGTTCCATCGGGCCAGTTGGAAAGCAAAGCTTTCCAAAATCCTGTAGGAATCTCTCCATCTCGTAGCGCGAAGCGTAGCGCACAGAGCGCACGGAAGGGTTGCGCTGCTACAAGGCCTTCGAACGGTCGGAAGTCTCGCCGTTCCCCATCTATCGCGTTCCGGCAGGCGAGCTAGAGACGCTCGTCGCGCACCAGCTACGCCGTCACACTGGCGCTCGATGGCAATCCGCTCTTCCTTCTCGCGAGATCATACTAAAGCACATAGAGAGGGTCACGCTCTATACTCGTTCCTTGGAACTTCGATTTCTTAAGAAAGAAGAACCAGTTGTCATCGAAGTGTCCTTGATACGGCGGAGCGGCGAATCACGCATCGCGACCGGCGCCGATAACAGCCCGGATCCCAAACAAGATCCAGCGCTGATCAAGCTGATCGTCCGGGCCCATCAAAGACATTATCCAATCCATCTACCGGCTCTCTGGATTCGGCGGCCCGCAGTCTGGGCGTTTCCAAGCAATACTTCTGTGGCCTTCTGCGCTTAAACTACCTCGCCCCTGATATTACTAAAGCAATCCTGAGGGCGGCAGTCGGCACATCTCAATCGCCAGTATTGGGCGCGTGTCACCAATCTGCCGGTTAATTGGGCGCATCAACGTGAGGCTCTGGGATTTGCCTGATCCAAAGGCCAACGGACCATCAGAACGCCATCGCATCCTGCGACCGCCAAATCCGACACCTGAGAATCTGCGCTATTCAAGCTTCCTCATATGCGCACTAAAAGTGTCTCTGTGTGGTCGACTAAGTTGCTGATCTTGAGCGTATGGCCCCGAAATGTCGGCACAAAATCGCATGCCGATATCGCTATAAATCATTGATTTTGAAAAGAAAATTAAAGAGTGGTGGGCGATGACGGGCTCGAACCGCCGACATTCTCGGTGTAAACGAGACGCTCTACCAACTGAGCTAATCGCCCACGCGCTGCTGATAACGGCGCTGTGTGGCGCGCTATCTATGCCATCTGGCGGCCGGGTCAAGCCGTTTTCGGCCGCAATGGGGATTCATCGCATGGGAGCGTGCCGGTGGCCCGACCTCATGCGGTGCCTTCTCCTGATGCGCTGAGCAGGTGGGTCCGGCTGGCCGCGAACCAGTGATGCACCGCCTTCGTCCCTTCCTCGGACAGAGTGATGAACACCCTGCGTCCATCGCCGGGATCGGCTTGGCGCACCAGCAGACCACGGTCGGTCAGTTGCCGAATCCAGCGCAGCGCCGTGGTCGGCGGAACGGCGGCGGCGATGCACAGGCTCGACACCGAGACCTGAGTGCCTTCCAGTTGCGCGGCCATCAGATCAAGCATGATGTCCCATGCGGGATCGGCAAAGAGTTCGGACGAAAAGATATGGTCGCGCAACCGCCGGGCCCGCAGAAGCGCCCGGACCTGTTGCGCATCGATGGGTTCGGGCGCATTCTCATTGAAATCAGGGAGTGGAAAAGCCGAAAAATCATTGGCGGGAGACCGGAAGAGAGCGGTGTCTCCCCTCGCCCGTCCAGAGTTGCCCTTCCCTACCATCCCCTCGACCGGCGTGCGGTCCTGTACCAGATCCTCGATCGTTCGCGCCAGCCGAGCCAGTTCGTCGGTCAACCGCTCCAACCGTTCGCCTTCGTTCTCCCGGCTGATATCATGCAGCCATTGACCATTGCCGCGACGTCGCAGCACGGCACAAAACGCGGCGGCAATATCCTGCGCGTCCGCATCGCAGAGAATGATGGCGCCGGGCGTGCGTACGGACGCGTAGACCATATCCAGTCCCGCGAGACCCACGAGAATGATGACGTCCGTACCGCCGTTCAGCGCCATGGCATCCATGCGCGCGACCAGCGATTCCAATCCCGGCTCATCGCCCCGGCAGGACAAGATGATGACATCGACATCCACTGTCATCGCGAGGCGGGCCGCCCCCTGGTTCACCGGAACCACGTCGAGCAAGCGGCACCCGGTCGCCGGGATCAGCCCGTCCCACGGCGTGTTTTCGGCGCCGATGACGAGCACAGAGCGCTGAAAATGCCCGCTCCATATGCCACCGGGAACGGTATCGGTCAGGCGGGAAAAGGGAAAAGGCGCCGTGCTTTCCGCCCCGAACGCCACCGGTCTATCCTGCATTATGCTGCTCCATTTCGGCTGTTAACCAATCCACTATGAACAAAAACCACGGAAAAACCCGGGCACAATCCTCCAAAACGGCGGGGAAATGGCGGTTCACAGATGCAGGGTCGGGGCCGCCATAACCAAAGCAAAGGCTTGCAAACCGAACACGGCCAAAATCAGCAGACAACATTCTCCAAAATGGAGACAATTAATCGTTCTCGTGCCCAGCATTTTTAACCCCCCTTACCCGATGACGTGTCACCGCCCTGTTCTTATTATGTTCCATAATAGAGGATGTCGAGCAGAAAGTTCCTGTTCCGTTCTCAACTTGCACGTATTCGCACCCGCACGCTTTCTTGCGCCCCGCGCGGCCCAAAGGCGTTGACTCCTGCCTCTCATCCGCTATTGCGCAGCGGCATCGGGATTAACCCGCTTTGACCGCCGGTTGATGGGCGGCGCGGCATATAGGGGTTGGGGGCACCGACCGGAACTCCGGGCTCACAGCGCTTACCGCCCTCCATCCTTCCCCATCCGGCTTCGTCAGGCGCTTTTGCGACGGAGACGCACAGATATGACAGCCATCGGACAGGACACTTTGGGCACGCGCCAGACCTTGACGGTCGAAGGCAAGGACGTGGCGATCTTCTCGCTCAAGAAGGCGTCCGAAAAGCTGGGTGACGTTTCCCGCCTGCCGTTCTCGATGAAGGTGCTGCTCGAAAACCTGCTCCGCTTCGAAGATGGCGTGACTGTCACGACCGACGATATCAAGGCAATCGTCGACTGGCAGGAAACGCGCAAGTCTGACCGGGAAATCCAGTACCGCCCCGCCCGTGTCCTCATGCAGGATTTCACCGGCGTTCCCTGCGTGGTCGACCTGGCCGCGATGCGTGACGCGATGAACGCGCTGGGCGCCGACGCCACGAAGATCAACCCGCTGGTCCCCGTCCATCTCGTCATCGACCACTCCGTCATGGTCGACGAGTTCGGCACGCCCAAGGCGTTCGCGGACAACGTGGAACTGGAATATCAGCGCAACTCAGAGCGTTACGAGTTCCTGAAGTGGGGCAGCAAGGCGCTCGACAATTTCAAGGTCGTCCCCCCCGGCACTGGCATCTGCCATCAGGTGAACCTGGAGCATATCGCGCAGACCGTGTGGACCAGCACCGCGCCCGACGGCGCGACCATCGCCTACCCTGACACCTGCGTCGGCACGGACAGCCACACGACGATGATCAACGGCCTGGGCGTGCTTGGCTGGGGCGTCGGCGGGATCGAGGCGGAAGCCGCGATGCTCGGCCAGCCGGTTTCGATGCTCATCCCCGAAGTGGTCGGCTTCAAGCTCAACGGCTCGCTCCGCGAAGGCATCACCGCCACCGACCTGGTGCTCACTGTGACGCAGATGCTGCGCGCCAAGGGCGTTGTTGGCCGTTTCGTCGAGTTCTACGGCCCCGGCGTGTCGGAACTCTCGCTGGCCGACCGCGCGACCATCGCCAACATGGCCCCGGAATACGGCGCGACCTGCGGCTTCTTCCCGGTTGACGGCAAGACGCTCGACTATCTGCGCCTCACAGGCCGCGAAGAAAGCCAGATCGCATTGGTCGAAGCCTATGCCAAGGAGCAGGGCTTCTGGCTCGACACCGCTGCCGCCGACCCCGTGTTCACCGACACGCTGGAACTGGACATGGGCACGGTCGTTCCCTCGCTCGCCGGTCCCAAGCGCCCGCAGGACAAGGTCGTCCTCAGCCATGTCGACGACGTGTTCAACGCCGACCTTGCCAAGGTTTATGGCAAGACCGCCCCTGCCCGCGCGGCAGTCGAAGGCGCAGACCATGATATTGGCGACGGCGACGTAGTGATCGCCGCAATCACGAGCTGCACCAACACCTCCAACCCCAGCGTGCTGGTCGCCGCCGGTCTGGTCGCGAAAAAGGCGTTCGAGAAAGGCCTGAAGCCCAAGCCATGGGTGAAGACCTCGCTTGCACCGGGATCGCAGGTTGTGACTGATTATCTGAACAAGGCGGGCCTCACGCCCTATCTCGACGCGGTGGGCTTCAACCTCGTCGGCTATGGCTGCACCACCTGTATCGGCAACTCCGGCCCGCTCGCCCCGGCGATCAGCGCTTCGATCAACAGCAACAACATCGTCGCCGCGTCAGTGCTGTCGGGCAACCGCAACTTCGAAGGCCGCGTGTCCCCCGACGTGCGCGCCAACTTCCTCGCCAGCCCGCCGCTGGTTGTCGCTTATGCGCTGAAGGGCACGGTCACGACCGATTTTGTCGAAACGCCGATCGGTCAGGGCAGCGACGGCGCGGACGTCTATCTGAAGGACATCTGGCCCTCGAACGAGGAAGTCCGCACCGTCATGGACGGCGCGATCAGCCGCGACATGTTCCAGAGCCGCTACGCCGCCGTGTTCAAGGGCGACGAGAAGTGGCAGGCGATCGATGTTGCGGGGTCGGATACCTACACATGGCGCGCGGGATCGACCTATGTCGCCAACCCGCCATATTTCGAGGGCATGGGCATGACCCCCAAGGCTGTGGCCGACATCACCGATGCCAAGCCGCTGGCGATCTTCGGCGACTCGATCACGACCGACCACATCTCGCCCGCCGGTTCGATCAAGGCATCCTCGCCCGCCGGCATCTATCTGCAAGAGCATCAGGTCGCTCAGGCCGACTTCAACAGCTATGGCGCGCGCCGTGGCCATCATGAAGTGATGATGCGCGGCACCTTCGCCAACATCCGCATCAAGAACCTGATGCTCGATGGCGTCGAGGGAGGCATGACCCGCTACAACGGCGAAGTTATGGCGATCTATGACGCAGCCATGCGCCACAAGGCAGACGGCACCGCGCTCGTCGTCATCGCAGGTAAGGAATATGGCACCGGCAGTTCGCGCGACTGGGCGGCAAAGGGCACGAACCTGCTGGGCGTCCGCCTCGTCATTGCCGAGAGCTTCGAGCGTATCCACCGCTCCAACCTCGTCGGCATGGGCGTGCTGCCGCTCCAGTTCAAGGATGGCGAAGGGCGCGAAAGCCTGGGCCTGACCGGCGACGAAACCTTCTCGATCAGCAATGTTGCGGGCCTGAAGCCGCGCCAGACCGTGACGGTCAACGCCAAGCGCGCGGACGGATCGGCCTTCTCGTTCGAGGCGCTGTGCCGCATCGACACGATCAATGAGCTGGAATATTTCCTCAACGGCGGCATCCTGCCCTACGTGCTGCGCAAGCTGGCGGCGTAGGTAGACACGCTGGGCTTGGCGGACAGTGTCTGCCAAGCCTGCCGCCATAGTCCCGTCCGGACTGAGCCTGTCGAACCCCACCCTGTTGCAACATTAAGGGCGGCCCTTCGACAGGCTCAGGGTGAACGGGATGGGTTGTTTATCGAATAATCCCGATCATACCGATTACGATCACCGCTTGGCGGCCGCCTGCCTTGGCAGGACAACCACCGAATAGCTCTTCTTCGGCACCAGATATTTGCGGGCCAGCACCTGAAGATCCGCCGCAGTCACCTCCAGCAAATCACTGCCCAGCGATTTCATGACCGCGATGTATCGGGGATCGCGCGTCGCGCCCTCCATCTGGTTCATCCAGAACGCATTGCCCGTGCTGGCACGTGAGAGCAATTGCCGCATCGGCGCGGTGGTCCGCTGAAGCTCGTCCGCGCTCACCGGCTTGCTGGCAAGGTCGGTCACGATATCGCCGATCAGCGCGTAGAAATAGTCGATCCGCTCGGGCTTCAACTGGCTGCTCACGACGAGATAGCCCTTGCTCTTTTCATAGGCGAACGGCCAGTTCGATTGCGCCTGCGGGCTGTAGCTCGCGCCGTCAATCGAACGCAGCTTCTCAAACAACCGGTCGCTGATGATCTGCGCGAGAATATCCAGCCGCCGCGCGTCCTTGGTCTGTGCAAAGCCCGATCCCGTGGGCCAGGCGATGGTCGCCGCGGCCTGATCCGGGTCGCCATCGTGAAAGAGCACGAGCGGCGTCTTGTTATGCTTCGGGAATTTAAGCGTCCGCCCCTCGCGCGACGGCTTCGTTTCCGCTCGCGGGGGAAGAGCGCCGAATGTCGCGGCGACAGCGGCCACCGCTTCATCCGCCTTCACGTCGCCGAACACCTGCACCTCAATGGGACCAGCAGCAAGGATTGGCTCCCACTGCGCGCGAAACGCAGCCGGGGTCAGCGCGGCCACTTCCTTGGCGCCGGGTGTCAAGAACCGCGCGTCGCGGTCACGCAACAGCCACATCAGGTCGCGACCCAGCACAGCGTCTGGCGAACCGGACATGCTGTCCTGTGCGGCGGTCAGCGCGGCTTTGGTCCGCTCAATGGGTGCGGGATCCCACGCTGGAGCGGCGAGCTTGGTCGCAAAGAGCTTCAATTGATCGCGATAGTCGGCCGGCCGCGTGAGCGCCGCCATCTCGAACGCGTCATCGTCGATCCCGAAATCGAAACCCAGCCGTCGGCCATTAGTCAACTCGTCGAGGTCACGCTGCCCCAGCTTGCCGATGCCATTGGCCGCAAGGATATAGCCCGCCGGGCCGCTCGGTACGGTCTGCCGGGGCGACAGGTCCTGCTGCCCATGGCCAAAGCGGACATTGATGCGAACCTTGCCCGATTCAGCCGTGTTGGCGAACAGCGTCAGCTTGACCCCGTTGGCGAAGGTGATGATCTGCATACCCAGCGGCTGCGTCTCGGTCGCCACGACCTTGCCCGGCGGACCCAGCTTGGGAAGGTCGTCCATCGTCACCGCATCGGAGGACAGGCGGATATTGCTCGCCGCCGCGACGGGTGTCGCCAGCGTGGTGGCAAGCTTCTGCTCCGCCCCCTGCTCCGCTGTCGGCAGCACCAGCATAGCGCGCATGGCGTCGCTGGTGAACATGCGCCGCGTCGCGGCGAGCATCGCGGCAGGCGTCATCTGCGGACGGGCGCTGCGCAAGATGCCGAGGGCAGTCTCCGGCGAAACGGTCGTCTCGCGGATGTCCACGGCGCTCGCGATATCGCTGGCCTGCTTGGCGCTGGCCTCTGTATCCTGATTTTCCACCAGTACCGCGAGAGACGTATCAAACTGCGCGTATTCGCGGGCGATGTCCTGCTCCGTCGGGGGCGTCGCCTTGGCGTCCTCGATGACGGCGCGCACGTCGTTCAGCGCCTTCTGCCAGTCCTTGCCGATCGGCACGATCGACACAAACGTTCCGTCGACCGAGCGGCTGACATCCTGCACGTCGACACTTGCGGACAGGAAGCTTGCCGTGCCCCGGGCGGCCTGTTCCAGCCGCCGGTTGATGAGTTGCAGCGCCACCATGTCGGAGAGCTTGCCCTGATTGTAGACGATGGTGTCGGCCTTGGGCCGCCATGGCCGTAACCACGCCAAGGACAGGGTGATCGGCACTCCTGGCTGCACCACTACGGCCGATGTCGGAGCCTTGGGATCTGGTGCGCCGAAATCGGGCTGCGGTGCCGCCGTCCCACTGCGCTTCCATGCGCCAAAGTTCTGGATAATGAGGGCTTCGGCCTGCTTGCGATCAATATCCCCGGAAATGGAAATTACCGCATTCTCGGGACGATACCAGCGGTCATGAAAAGCCTGCAAAGCATCTGCCCGAGCTGCGGTGAGAGTCTCGGGCGTGCCGATTGGTGACCGTTTGGCGAGCAGTTGCCCCGCGAAGTATAGCTCCCGCGTGGCGTCAGCGACCTTGGTTCCTGGCCCCATGCCCTCGCGCATTTCCGCAAGCACGACGGCGCGCTCCGCATCGACCGCCGCCGGTACGATATTGGGGTCGGTCATCATACCCGCGAGAATCTTGAGGCTTTCGTTCAGACTGTCGGGAACCGCCTGCGGAAGGTCGAGCGCATAGGTCGTGCCGGTCGGCGTTGTCTGCGCGTTGCTGTCGCTGCCAAAACTGACGCCCAGACGCTGCCAGATGCGTTTGGACTCGCCATCAGGCACATATTTCGACCCACGAAAGGTCAGATGCTCCATGAAATGCGCGAAACCCAGCTCGTTGTCTCGCTCCATCAGCGATCCGGCGTCGATCCGCAGACGGACCGACACCTGCCCTGGCGGCACGCCGTTGTTGCGGATCGCGTAGCGCAGCCCGTTGGGGAGCGTGCCGAACAGCCACTGCGTGTCGATCGGAACATCGCTGTTTTCGTAAAGCCATGGACGCGGCGCAGCTACCGGAGCAAGCGCCTTCGCGACAACGGGCGCCGCAACCGCAGGCTTGCGCACCGGTAGCGGCGGCACCTTGCGGACCACCGGCGCGGCGGGCCGGACCACCGATTTCGCCTGAAGCGGCGCCGCAACACCGCTCCAGATCAAGGCAACAAAACTCAGGGAAAGCAGCGCACGCGCGGAACGATGGGTCATAGGGCGCCGACCCTAACGCCCTTTTTCTGAATGACCACTGACAATCGGCGGGTGGTGGGATTTAGGGCCGCCCAGCTATTATCCGTACCGTTCGGGCTGAGCCCGAAAGGATATATCCCTACCGCCCCTCGAATTTCCGGACCGCACCTTGATGCTGGCCGACGCCACCCTTGCCGCGCGGACGGAACGGACGACGTGCGCCCTCCCCGGCTCCGGCGCCAGGTGCGCCCTGACCCGCAGCGCGAGCGGGACGTTCCCCACGCGGACGCTCTGCGTGAACGCGGTCCCCCTGCGGACGTTCACCCTGCGGCCGGTCGGGCCGATGGGCGCGGTCGGGCGATCCGCGCTCGGGGCGTGCGCCCCGGCCCTGATCGGCACGCCGTCCGTCGCCGCGCGGACCCGGACGGGCTCCACGACGATCGGGCGCTGGCTTGGGCAGGTTGCGCTGGATCTCAGCGAAATTCTCCGGCAGCGGCACGACTTCGCACTTCACGCGCGTAATCCGCTCGATCGCACGCAGGAAGGGACGCTCGTCGTCCGCCACGAAACTGACCGCGATGCCGTCCGCACCTGCGCGCGCCGTGCGGCCAATGCGGTGAACATATTGCTCGGCCACATTGGGCAGCTCGAAGTTGATGACGTGGCTGACGCCCGATACGTCGATGCCCCGCGCCGCGATATCGGTCGCGACCAGCAATTTGACATGGCCGTGACGAAACGCCTGCAGGGCCGCAGTGCGCTGCGCCTGGCTCTTGTTCCCGTGAATGGCGACGGCGGCAATGCCCGCCCCCTCCAGATAGCGCACGACGCGGTCCGCGCCATGCTTGGTGCGCGTGAAGATCAACGCGCGGTCGATTTCCTCGGTCTTCACCGTATGGGTCAGCAGCGCCTGCTTCTCCGCCTGGTTGACGAAGGTCGCATATTGCTGGACCCGCTCGGCGGTCGTGCTCTGCGGCGCGACCGAGACACGGACAGGATCGTTGAGGAACTGGCTGCCCAGCTCCGCGATTTCCTTCGGCATGGTTGCCGAGAAGAACAGGTTCTGCCGTTCCTTGGGCAGCATCTTCACGAGCCGCTTGAGGGGTTGGATGAAGCCCATGTCCATCATCTGATCGGCTTCATCGAGGACGAAGATTTCGACGCCGCCCAAATGGAAGGCGCGCTGCTCGATCAGGTCGATCAGACGGCCCGGCGTGGCGACAAGGATATCGACGCCCGCTTGCAGGCCACGGATCTGCTTGTTGATCGGCACGCCGCCGAACACGGTCGCGATGGTGAGGCGCATGAAGCGCGCATAATCGCGGAAGCTGTCGGCGATCTGCGCGGCGAGCTCACGGGTGGGCGAAAGGATCAGCATGCGCGTGCTGTGCAGCGGCGTATGCTTGGGGTTGCGGTGGAAATAATCGAGCGAGGGCAGCGCGAAGGCCGCGGTCTTGCCGGTGCCGGTCTGAGCGACGCCACACAGATCGCGCCCTTCGAGAAGCGGCGGAATGGCCTGCGCCTGAATCGGCGTAGGGGTGTCGTAATTCTTGGCGGCCAGCGCCCGGATAATGGGTTCGGCAAGGCCGAGATCTTGAAATTGCATAAATTCTCACATCAATGAGCGTCGCGTCCAGCCACCGCAATGCGGCCCGGACACGAGGCGGGTTCCGAAACGACCCGCGTGAAAAGGGAAGCCTCTAAGCTACAGCGCAAGTCATTGGCCGGTCTCCTCGCCCTTCGGGGTGGAGACGATCACGCTACCAATCGCGATACGGGCACGATGCCCGGTTGCTGCGCTGCGGGAGCCTCTGAACGAAAAGGCGCGAAAATGCAAGCGAAACTTCGAGTGACCTCCGTCGTGCTTGAACATTGGATCGAAAAGGCCCACATCGCGGCCATGCTGATAGAGACCGAAAAGACGCCGAATCCGGCAACACTCAAGTTCATCCCCGGCCAAACCGTGATGGATGCAGGCACGCGCGACTTTGCAACCCCGGAAGAAGCCGAAGCCTCTCCGCTCGCCGATGCGCTTTTCGGGCTGGGCGACGTCACCGGCGTGTTCTTCGGCCGGGACTTTATCTCGGTGACCGTGGCCTCTCCGGACGATTGGGTGCAGGTGAAGGCCGACGTCATCGGCACCTTGCTCGATCATTTCTCCGCCGGAATGCCGCTTTTCCGTGTGGGTACCGCCAGCGACATTCACGTGCCCACCGATGATGTCGAAGCGACGGATGATCCCGCCGACGCGGAAATCGTCGCACAGATCCGCGAATTAATCGATACGCGCGTGCGCCCCGCAGTGGCGAATGACGGCGGCGACATTATCTACCGCGGGTTCGACAAGGGCAAGGTCTATCTGCGGATGCAGGGCGCGTGCGCGGGATGTCCGTCATCGACTGCCACGCTCAAGAACGGCATTGAGTCCCTGTTGAAACATTATGTGCCGGAAGTGACCGAAGTCCTTTCCGTTTAAGCGGGCTTTATGCGCATTTGCAATTATCGAATAATCCCCTAAGCGCGACGTCAGTATTGCGCGGAGGCGGGTCGGATCATTGCGAACGCTTGTTATTGACACAGCGACAGAAGCCCTGTCGGTCGCGTTATGTGACGACGACCGCTGCATTGCCGCCTTTCACGAAATCGTCGGACGTGGTCACGCCGAGCAGTTGATGCCCCGTGTCGCCGCGCTGCCGGAAGGGGGGCGGGCCGAGCGCATCCTTGTCGACACCGGGCCGGGAAGCTTCACCGGCGTGCGGGTTGGCCTCGCGGCCGCGCGGGCGCTTGGGTATGCGTGGAATGTTCCGGTCGTGGGTTACAGCGCGCTCGCGCTCGTCGCCTTGGCCGCCCGGCGAACGCATAACAGCGCCGAACCCATCACCGTCGTGATGACAGGGGGGCACGGAGAGCTGTTCTGGCAGCAATTTGCGGTGCAGGATCTCGCCCCGCTGGCTCCCCCGGTATCGACGCCGATCTCGGTCCTGGCCGGACAACTCGATAGTCCGTTGGTTTATGGGTCGGGCGCCACGGCGCTCGTCGCGGCAGGGTACAAAGGACGCGCTGTCCCCCTGCATCCCGAGGCGGCCGATGCCGTTGCCCTTCCCCCTGCCCTTTTTCAGGAAGAGGCGGGCGCCGTATATGGTCGGGGCGCCGACGCCATGACCGTTGCACAGCGCCAGACCCTCGCGGTGGTCGGACAGCGCGATGAGTGAGGGCTTGCGCCTAGTCCGCCACGACCGGCCAAGTGTCCGTGCGGAGGCCGCCGCCATGGCGATCATGTCCGAAGCATTCGATCCGGCTTATGGCGAAGCATGGAATGCCGCGCAACTCAGCAGTTTTGTCACTCTTCCCGGTGTTACTCTTACTATTGCACAAATAAACGGAGCATGGCTCGGTTTTAGTCTTGTACGCATGATTGCCGACGAAGCGGAACTTTTACTGCTGGCTGTAGGCCGACAGTGGCGCGGGCGGGGCGTTGGTAAAGCTTTGCTAAACGACTGTCTTGCAATGACACGACTGTCGGGTATTGAAACCTTGCATCTGGAAGTAAGGGAAAATAATCCTGCCGTTCATTTTTACAGAAGCATTGGCTTCGAGCAGGTTCATTTTCGGCCACGTTATTATCGCGGTCGAGATGGAACATCCTATGATGCTCTCAGTTTCAGATTGAAACTGTAACTTTAATTTAACCATTGTATCTCGCTCCAAAATGGAGCTATATTGTCGAGGACAAGAAAGCGAATTACTTGGGCCGCTAAACATTAAAACAGGAGCATTGTGATGACCGACGATACCGCACAAACTGAAATGCTGATTACACTGACGGCGGACATCGTCGCCGCTCATGTTTCCAACAACAGCGTCGCGGTTTCGGACCTGCCTGTCCTCATCCAGAATGTGCACAATGCTCTTTCGGGGCTGAATACGCCGCAAGCAGCTGCCGAGGTTCGGCAGGAACCAGCTGTATCGGTGCGATCTTCTATCAAGCCCGACTATATCGTCTGCCTGGAGGATGGCAAAAAGCTCAAAATGCTCAAGCGCCACCTGATGACGCATTACCAGATGACACCGGACGATTACCGGACGAAATGGGGCCTGCCCGCCGATTACCCCATGGTCGCGCCCAATTACGCCGAGCAGCGCCGGTCGCTGGCCAAGAAGATTGGCCTCGGCACGCAACGCGGTCGCCGCAAATAAAGCTTTGGGATTCGCATAAAAGGGAGGGCGCGCAGAGAAATCGGCCGCCTTCCCTTTCCCATTTCCGGCGATGCGTTTAGATTAATCAAAATAGTCGAGGAATCGAGTAGCGCATGCCCCGGAAAATTGATGTTGAAGCCTTGTGCGCTGAAAAAGGTCTGCGAATCACCGATCAGCGCCGAATCATTGCCCAGGTGCTATCTGAAGCGGAAGATCATCCGGACGTCGAAATGCTGCACCAGCGCGTTTCAGCCATCGATCCGGGCATCTCGATCGCCACTGTATACCGTACTGTACGCCTGTTCGAAGAGGCGGGCATCCTGGAGCGCCATGATTTCGGCGATGGCCGTTCCCGCTATGAGGCGGCCCCGGAAGCGCATCACGACCATCTTATCGACGTGGAAACCGGCAAGGTAATCGAGTTTGTCGACCCGGAGCTGGAACAACTGCAAAAGCAAATCGCGGAGAAACTCGGCTTCCGGCTCGTGGATCATCGCATGGAACTCTATGGCGTATCTCTCGATCGCAAGGGCTGATCCTTGGGCGTGATGATGCGGCGGTGGCGCAGGATCGCGGCCCTCATCGGAAGCCTGCTGATCTGTCTTTTCCCACATCTGTTCTGCAAAATGTTGCACCTTCACTCGCCATGGCCGCAACGATTCCTGGGGCTGGCGGCGCGGAGCGTTGGTGCCCGCGTGACCCGCTCCGGCCGACCCGTTCTTCACGACGTGTTCTACATCTCCAATCATGTGAGCTGGATCGACATATTGGCGATGGGCGGTGCGACGGGATGCGCCTTCGTATCCAAAGATGATGTCGGGCGGTGGCCGATCGTGGGATGGCTCGCCGCGCAGAACAACACGATCCTCATTGATCGAAGCAATCGTGCGTCGGTAGGCCAGCAAATCGAGACCGTGCGGGCCGCCATCGCGGCGCATCAGCCCATCGCACTCTTCCCGGAAGGGACAACAGGCAACGGCCATGAGCTGCTGCCGTTCAAGCCGACCTTACTGGCCGTGCTGTTCCCCCCGCCGCGCGCCATCCGCATCCAGCCCGTGTTTATCGATTATGGTGAGGCAACCGACGACATCGCCTGGCATGGACAAGAAGGCGCAGGCAGCAATGCGAAGCGCATTCTCGAACGGCCTGGAACGGCACCGGTAACGCTCCATTTTCTCGAACCTTTCGACCCCGGCGATCATCCCGATCGCAAGGCGATAGCCGCCGAAGTGCGAAATCGTATCGAAGCCGCGCTCGCGGCTTCCGTGCGCGCCCCCCGCCCTGTATAGCGGTGTCAATGACTCGCAAAACCCCGCAAGCCCTCCCCAAGACATTTCAGGTCAAATCCTTCGGCTGTCAGATGAACGTCTATGACGGAGAACGCATGAGCGAGATGCTCGGCGCGCAGGGCATGGTTGCGGCGGAAGACGGCGCAGACGCCGATATGGTGGTGCTCAACACCTGCCATATCCGCGAGAAAGCGGTGGCAAAGGTCTATTCCGACATCGGCCGGATGCGCCGGGAAGACGGCAGCCGCCCGATGATCGCGGTGGCTGGCTGCGTCGCACAGGCCGAAGGCGCGGAGATCAGCCGTCGGACGTCGATGGTCGATATCGTCGTCGGCCCGCAGGCCTATCACCGCCTGCCCGACCTGATCGTGCGCGCAGCCCAGGGCGAAGAGGCGCTCGACACCGATATGCCGGTCGAATCGAAATTCGGCGCCCTGCCCGCCCGTACCCGCCAGTCCCGCCCCACGGCCTTCCTCACCGTGCAGGAAGGCTGCGACAAGTTCTGCACCTATTGCGTCGTTCCCTATACGCGCGGCGCGGAAATCAGCCGACCCTGGTCTGCGATTGTCGACGAGGCCAAGGCGCTGGTCGATGGCGGCACACGGGAGATCACCCTGCTCGGCCAGAACGTCAACGCCTGGACCGGGGAAGACGACAAGGGCGTGGTGCAAGGCCTCGACGGGCTGATCCGCGTGCTGGACCGGATGCCGGGGCTGGAACGCATCCGCTACACCACCAGCCACCCCAACGACATGACCGAGGGCCTGATCGCCGCGCACGGCGATGTCGAAAAGCTGATGCCGTTCCTCCATCTGCCCGTGCAGGCGGGATCCGACCCCATCCTCAAGGCGATGAACCGCAGCCACACCACCGAAAGCTATCTCCGTCTGATCGAGCGGGTCCGCCAGGCGCGCCCGGACATCGCGTTGTCCGGTGACTTCATCGTCGGCTTTCCGGGGGAGAGCGATGCGGACTTTGCCGCAACCCTCAGAATCGTCGAGGAAGTGCGCTACGCCTACGCCTTCTCGTTCAAATACAGCTCTCGTCCCGGTACACCGGCAGCCGACATGGACCACCAGATCGCGACCGAAGTGATGGACGAGCGCCTGCAGCAACTTCAGGCACGGATCATTGCGCACCAACAGGCGTTCAACACCGCGACCGTCGGCAAGCGCACGCGCATCCTTGTGGAAAAGCCAGGGCGCAAGCCGGGTCAGGTCATCGGCAAGTCGCCGTGGCTGCAGTCGGTCCATGTCATCACCGATGCACAGATCGGCGATATGATCGATGTCGATATTGTCAGCGCGGGGCCGAACAGCCTCGCCGGGGAACTGGTAAGGAGGAAAGCCGCTTGATCCACAGCACCGCCGTTCACTTGCATCTGCCGCACTCGGCAGAGGAACCCGATGGAACGACGAGCGCGATGGAAAGGCGGACTTCCTGATGGCGAAAAAGCAGACCCGCGCCGAACCCGGCGACCGTGCCCGGATCGAAGTCAGTTTCGATAAGCCGCACCTGCTCGGTACCGTCTTTGGCCAGTTCGACCAAAATCTCGTGGCGATCGAGAACCGGCTGGGCGTCTATATCGCGGCGCGCGGCAACAAGCTGCAGATCGAAGGCCAGGCCGAAGCCGCCGCACGGGCGCGCGATGTCATTACGGGGCTCTATAATCGCGTAAACATGGGGCAGGATATCGACGCGGGCGCGGTCGACGCCGTAATCGCGATGTCATCCGAACCGACGCTTGACGGTATCATCCGGCATGACGTGTCAGAACCGCCCAAGATCATGATTCGCACCCGCAAGAAAACGATCGTCCCGCGCTCCGCGACGCAGGTCACCTATATGGAAGAACTGATCCGGCAGGACGTGATCTTCGCGCTGGGTCCGGCAGGTACCGGCAAGACTTACCTCGCCGTCGCACAGGCGGTCAGCCAGCTGATCACCGGTAGCGTCGACCGCCTCATCCTCTCCCGCCCCGCCGTGGAAGCGGGTGAGCGGCTCGGTTTCCTGCCCGGCGACATGAAGGAGAAGGTCGACCCCTATCTGCGGCCGCTTTATGATGCGCTCTACGACACCCTGCCCGCCGAGCAGGTGGAGCGCCGCATCGCGAGCGGCGAGATCGAGATTGCGCCTTTGGCCTTCATGCGCGGACGCACGCTCGCCAATGCCTTCATCATCCTTGACGAGGCGCAGAACACCACCATTGCACAGATGAAGATGTTCCTCACCCGCTTTGGCGAAGGCAGTCGGATGGTGATCTGCGGTGATCCCAAGCAGGTCGACCTACCGCAGCCGGGCGTGTCCGGCCTTGCCGACGCGGTGGGGCGCCTGGAAGGCGTAGAGGGCATCGGCGTCGTATCCTTCGGCATTGCCGATGTGGTGCGTCACCCCGTCGTAGGGCGTATCGTGCAGGCCTATGAGGGGCCGGATGCTTGATATCGCAGTTCAGGGCGAGGAGGGCTGGCCCGCCGGGACGGACTGGCCTGCCCTGGCCGCCGATGCGGTGCGCGCCGCCATCGCGATCTCGCCCTATGGCGAGCTGGCGACGATCACCGCGCTGGTGGAGATTTCGGTCAAGCTGACCGATGACGAGGAAGTGCGCACGCTCAACCGCGACTATCGCCATAAGGACGCGCCGACCAACGTCCTGTCCTTCCCGCAAGTGCAGCCCGATCTGATCGAGGCACTCGCCAACACCGACGATGGCGAGGCCCTCTTGGGTGATATCGTGCTCGCGTCCGGCGTCTGCACCCGGGAGGCAGCAGACAAAAACGTCACCATGGCCGATCATGCATCTCATCTTATCGTACATGGGACTTTGCATCTGCTCGGCTATGACCATATGATGGATCACGAAGCCGAAGCGATGGAAGCGATGGAGGTGGCCGCGCTCGCGTCCCTCAACATCGCCGATCCTTACGCCGCTGCAACAGGGGAATAACCACTATCATGGCTGACGACAGCCCGACGCCCGCGAAAGAAGCAGACAGTAGCGAAGGCGGTAATTTATGGCAGGGCATCAAGTCCCTGCTGTTCGGCAATGACAGCGACCAGACGCTGCGCCGCGAGATCGAAGAAGCGATCGACGAATATGACGAGGAGGACACTGCCCCGTCGACCGATGCGGCAAAGGGCGACCTTGGCCCGCTCGAACGGCAGATGCTGCGCAACCTCCTGCATTTCAGCGAACATACGGTCGACGACATCGCCGTTCCCCGCGCGGACATTATCGCCATCGAGGAAAAGGCGAGCTTTGCCGAACTGACCGCCCTGTTCGCTGAAGCCGGGCACAGCCGCATTCCTGTCTATCGCGACACGCTCGACACCATTGTCGGCATGATCCACATCCGCGATGCATTCGCTGTGCTGGTCGGCAAGGAACCGCCGCCCAAGGCGCTCGCCGCCCTGATTCGCCAGCCACTTTACGTCCCCGAAAGCATGGGCGTGCTCGATCTGCTCGCTGAAATGCGCGCCAAACGGACCCACCTCGCGATCGTGCTCGACGAATATTCGGGCACCGAAGGTCTCGTGACGTTCGAGGACCTGGTCGAGGAAATTGTCGGCGACGTCGAGGACGAGCATGACGACGCGCCAGAGGACATGCTCGTCGCACTGGACGATGGCCTTTGGGAAGCGGACGCCCGCGCCGAACTGGACGATGTGGCCGACACCATCGATCCCAAACTTGCCGATGTCGAGGAAGACGTCGACACGCTGGGCGGCCTCGCCTTCGTCATCGCGGGCCATGTGCCGCAAGCGGGCGAGATCCTGCTCCACGTCAACAGCGGCTGGCGGCTGGAAATTGTTGCCGCCGACCCGCGCCGCGTCAAAAGGCTTCGGCTGCACCCGCCGGGTGGGGATGAGGAAAAGGGCGAGTAAGACAACTTCCTCGCCCGTTCACCCTGAGTAGGGACTGAGCTTGTCGAAGTCCCCGCATCGAAGGGTGCTTCGATATGCCATTTCGTCAGGCTCAATGGCACCTCAGCACGAACGGAGCACGTCAGCTTGATGGTCTGATCTTTACACCCCCTCGCCAACCCGGGCGGCGCTTGCTATCGCAGGGGTATGACCGATTTCCGCGACCCGTTCGACAGCATCAAGGACCACCCTTTCGATACCGCGCTGTCCGAACGCTATCTTGTCTATGCCCTGTCGACCATTACCGCGCGCTCGCTCCCGGACCTGCGCGACGGACTGAAGCCGGTGCATCGCCGCCTGCTCTGGGCGATGCGGCTTCTGCGGCTTGAACCCTCGGGCGCGACGCCCGATACGCTGATGGCCAATCCAGCGCGCAACGCCACAAGCTACAAAAAGTGCGCGCGCGTCGTGGGCGACGTCATCGGCAAATACCATCCGCACGGCGACGCCAGCGTCTATGACGCCATGGTCCGCCTGGCGCAGGACTTCTCGCTGCGCACGCCGCTGGTCGATGGCCAGGGGAACTTCGGCAATATCGACGGCGATAACGCGGCGGCAATGCGCTACACAGAAGCGCGCCTGACGCAGGCGGCCGCAGATCTGATGGATGGGCTGGATGAAGGCACGGTTGAATTCCGGCCCACGTACAACGGCGAGGAAGAGGAGCCGGAGGTGTTTCCCGGCCTGTTCCCGAACTTGCTCGCCAACGGCGCCAGCGGCATCGCGGTGGGCATGGCGACCAGCATCCCGCCGCACAATGTCGCGGAGATCATCGACGCCGCCACGCTGCTCATCGACCAACCGGAGACCGATCACCCCGCGCTGATGCAGATCGTGCGCGGGCCAGACATGCCAACGGGCGGCGTTCTGGTCGACGCGCCGTCCGTCATTTCCGATGCCTATGCCGTCGGGCGTGGCGCGATGCGCATCCGCGCCCGCTGGCACAAGGAAGACGAAGCGCGCGGCGTCTGGAACATCATCATCACGGAAATCCCCTACCAGGTCGGCAAATCCAAGTTGATCGAGCAGATCGCCGCTCTGATCACCGAAAAAAAGCTGCCGATCCTCGCCGACATTCGCGACGAGTCCGATGCCGAAATCCGTATCATTCTCGAACCGCGCAGCCGCACGGTTGACCCGGGCGTGCTGATGGACAGCCTCTTCCGCCTGACCGATCTGGAGGTGCGCTTTAGCCTCAACATGAATGTACTCGACGCCACTCATACGCCGCGCGTTCTCTGTCTTAAAGACGTTCTTGTTCAATGGCTTACTCATCAGATCGACGTGCTGGTCCGGCGCGCGCAGCATCGGCTGGACAAGATCGCCGCGCGTGTCGAACTGCTCGACGGATACATCATCGCCTATCTCAATCTCGACCGGGTGATCGAGATCATCCGCACCGAGGACGAGCCCAAGGCCGTCATGATGGAAGAATTTCAACTCAACGACCGGCAGGCCGAAGCCATCCTCAACATGCGGTTGCGCTCCCTGCGCAAGCTGGAGGAGATGGAGCTGCGCCGCGAACATGCGGAATTGCTGAAAGAGCGCGACGAGCTGCAGAAGCTGGTCGAGAGCCCTGCACGACAGCGGACGAAGCTCAAGCGCAATCTCGCCGACCTGCGCAAGCGCTACAGCCCGGAGAGTGACCTTGGCCGCCGTCGCACCGCGGTCGAAGAGGCTGCACCAGCCCGTGAAATCCCCCTGGAAGCGATGATCGAGCGGGAACCGATTACCGTCATCCTGTCCCAACGTGGCTGGATTCGCGCGATGAAGGGCCATGTCGACACGGCAGCGGCCGATGCACTCAAGTTCAAGGAAGGCGACGGCCCCGCCTTTGCCTTCCACGCGCAGACCACCGACAAGCTGCTGCTCGCTTGCGCCAATGGCCGCTTCTATACGCTGGCGTCGGACAAACTGCCCGGCGGACGCGGTTTTGGCGAACCGGTGCGCCTGATGGTCGATCTCGATAACGAAACGGAGATTATTGCCCTGCTTCCAGCCCGGAGCGAAGGCAAGATGCTGCTCGCCGCGAGTGACGGGCGCGGATTTGTCGCCGCCATGGCTGACGTGGTCGCGGAAACGCGCAAGGGCAAGCAGGTCGTCAACGTCCGGCCGGGCGCGCGGCTTGTCGCGGTCCGACCGATCGCGGCGGGAACAGACAGCGTCGCCGTTATTGGTGAGAACCGCAAGCTGCTCGTCTTTCCACTCGCCGAGCTGCCCGAAATGGCGCGCGGCCAAGGGGTTCAACTCCAGCGCTATCGCGACGGGGGATTGTCGGACATCACCGCCTTCGCGCTCGCCGACGGGCTGAGTTGGACCATGGGTGGCGAGAGCGGTCGCACCCGCACGGAGGCCGACCTTTCCCCTTGGCGCGCGGCGCGAGGGGCAGCTGGGCGGATGCCACCAACGGGCTTTCCCCGGAACAACCGGTTTGGGTGAACGGCGCTCGCCCGCGCAAAATGATCCGGGTCTCAGACCGGAAACGGAAATTCGCGTCTAAAATGGGTTTAAGCGCTTAATATTCTTTGTGAATGGACGTTTATCCTATCCATGGACGGAATGTCGCCACGCCCATGGATCGCCGACAATGATTGCTCGGACGATACCGTCGTTCCGCTGCCCGCAAAAACCGCGGTCGGCGCACCCAACTGGCTGGCCGCCATCCCCTATCCTGCGGCCCTCATTCGCTTGGCCGGCTCAGATCCGCAGATCGATCATTGTACCGAGAATTTTCTGCGCACGTTTCCCAATTTGAGGAACGGCTTCGCTTCTGCTGACGATCCGATGGCGGGCGAAATTCGCCGCGCCGTTACGGGATTCGTTATAGGCAAGCAGGCGATCTGCCATTTCGAGATTTTGCGCGAGACGCCGATAGGGGCGGAAACCTTCGCCTGCACGCTCGGCTGGATACGCGACCTGGGCGGCTCGGGCGATCACATCCTACTGAGCGCGCTTGACCGCACATCCGACCGCCGGATCGAGGAAAGCCTTCGCCGCGAACTGGTGTCCGACACGCTGACGTCACTGCCCAACCGCATCGGCTTCGGCGAAGCGCTCGAGCATATGATCAGCAGTGCCAAGGATACGCCGAGCAGCGAGATCTCTGTCATTATGGTCGATCTCGTCCGCTTCAGTCGTATCAATGAATCGCTGGGTTCACTGGCGGGCGACGAACTGATTTTGTCCGTTGCGAAGCGGTTGAAGGCGTTGATCACGCCCGACCTCATTCTGGCCCGGCTGGGGGGCGATGAATTCGCCATCTGCCGCCTCCTCCCCAACGGATTGACCGACGCCATGTCGCTGGCGGCGCAAATCAAGGCCGCGGTCGTCGCGCCGGTCCGTCTGGCAAACTTCCAGCTTTCGATTGATTGCGCCGTGGGCTGCGCCATCGCCCGGGTCGATGAGGCTGAAGCCGACGAGTTGATTCGCCAAGCGCAAACCGCGGTACGCACTGCCAAGCGAACCGACCGGCTCGAAGTCTATCGTCCGGGCGTGCTGAGCGCGGCGCGGCGCCGCTTTCTCATCGAGAGTCGCCTTCGCAACGCCTTGTCGACGGGCGGCCTGCACCTGATGTTCCAACCGCTGGTCGACCTGGCCAGCAACGAGATCACGGGTTTCGAGGCGCTGGCCCGCTGGCATGATGACGAGCTGGGTCCGGTCTCGCCCAACGACTTCATTCCGGTCGCCGAGGAATCCGGGCTCATTGTACAACTGGGTCGCTGGGCGCTCAACGAATCGATGCGGCAATTGAGCCGCTGGGACAAGGCGCAGGGAAGCATTGTTCCGCTGCGGATGAACGTCAACCTGTCGCCGATCCAGATGGTGCGCGATGACGTGATCTCCGCGATCAGCGACGCATTGCGGATGAACGGTGTGGATGGCCGCCGCCTCACCATCGAAATGACGGAAAGCGCTTTGGTCGGTGATCCCGATGCTTGCCGTACGCTGCTTAATGCACTCAAAGGCTTTAACGTTTCGATCGCCATGGACGATTTCGGGACGGGCTATTCCAACATGGCCAGCCTGCAGAGCCTGCCGCTGGATGCCCTCAAAATCGACCGCAGCTTCGTGTCGGACATGCTGGTCGACAGCGACAAGCACGCAATCATCCGTGCCATCCTCTCGCTTGCTCAGGCGCTCAAGCTCAAGACCACGGCGGAGGGCATCGAGAGCCATGCCGTCGCCGAAGCCCTGCGCGACATGGGATGCACCGTGGGGCAAGGCTTCTACTATGCCCGGCCGATGACGGCAGACGACGCCTTCGCCTACTGGCTTTCGCGATGGGAGTTCGAGGCGATCTGAGCCGCGATCGCGCGGGCGCGTTCGGCGGAAGGAAAACCTTCTGCAATCCACTGCTCCCGTATTTGCGTCAGCGTTCGCGCGATATCCGGTCCGGGCGCCATCCCCAACGCCAGCAAGTCCGCGCCGCCCACCGGCAGGGCCGGCACGTGCCACGCGCGCAGCACGCTTACATCCCTAGGGTCTTTTGCGGGATCCAGCAGGATCATGTCGATCGCGCTTTCCTGCCCGACACGAAACGCCAGTTCCCGCGCCGACCCATGCGCCGGGGGTCCGGAAAGCGCCGTTGCGATCCGCTTACGTGCCTTATTGGAAAGTTTCAGCCGGGCCGCAGCCTGTTCGCCGATCCGGCCGTCGCGCGGCAACAGAGCGGCGAGCCGAAGCACAGCGCAGGGCTGCACCCCGGCGGCGGCTTCCCGATCGACCAGGGTTGCAAGATGCGCCAGCCCTTCAGACGTAATCTCGGGGAGCACCGGCGCCAATATGTCGCCTTCCACCATCAGCCGGACTGCCGGAACGGGGTGTGGCAGAGCGAGCAGTTTCAGCAATTCATCCGCGATACGCTCGCGCGACAGCGCCATCAGGCTGTTGGCGTGCGCACGGCAGGCCTCATACGCCGCCGCATCCGGCGCGCCCTGTCCGAAGCGGGCGAAGAAGCGGAAAAAGCGCAGAATTCGTAGATGGTCCTCGGATATGCGCGCGCCAGGATCGCCAATGAAGCGCACCCGACCTGCCGCCAGATCGTCCAGTCCGCTGAAATAATCGCTGATCCGTCCGTCGATCGGGCTGGCGTAGAGCGCGTTGATCGTGAAATCGCGCCGCGCGGCATCCGCCTGCCAATCGTCGGTGTACGCGACGGTCGCCCTGCGTCCGTCCGTCTCCACATCATGACGCAGGGTGGTGATTTCCACCGGCCGGTGGTCGATGATGGCGGTCACGGTGCCGTGGGCGATGCCGGTGGGCACGACCTTTATTCCGGCGCCGTGCAGACGCGCCATCGTTTCGTCGGGAGGGTAGGTCGTCGCCAGATCGATGTCAGACACCGGATCGCCCAACAACCCGTCCCGCACGGCTCCGCCGACATAGCGGACGGTATCCGTCTCCGCTTCCAGCACCGCGAACAATTCGTCCAGCCCCGGCCGATGCCGCCACGGGGCGTCAGGCAGGAAGGTCGTCATAACCCAGCCGCTTCGACAGGTTCGCGATGATCGCGGCCGTCACGCCCCATATCCGATGGTCCCCCCATATGATCTCGTAATAATGCCGGATCCCGCCCGCAAAGTCGATCGCCTTGCGTTCCCGGTTGGCGGGCGAGAGCAGGAAATCGAGCGGTACCTCGAACAGTGCTTCGACCTCATGCTCATGGGGCGTGAGCGGCAGGTCTGGGGGAATGACGGCCAACACCGGAATGATGTCGAAGCCGGTAAACGTTTTATACCGGTCAGACGTGCCGACAATCCGGACCTGCCGGGGGTCGAGCGCGATTTCCTCCTGCGCTTCCCGCAGCGCCGCGGCGACGACATCAGCGTCGTCGGGGTCGACACGCCCGCCGGGGAAGGCAACCTGCCCCGCATGCTTGCGCAGATGCGACGCGCGCCGTGTCAGGATCACGCCGGGATTTTCCCGGTCGGTTACCGCAATCAGGACGGCGGCGGGATGCAGCGGTTCGTCGGTCCAGCGCTCGTCCGCCAGCACCGCATGGTCGATGCTATGGCCATGGGTCAATTGTTCCCGCAGTTGGTCGGCGAGCGTCATGCTCACTCGCTCGTGCTGCCCAGCGGAAAGAAGATGCCGTTGCTCCACACGCCAGGCCGTCCGTCCGGACCCACCGCGTCATCGAGCGCGATGTTGGCGAGTTCATAATAGACCGGGCGGGCGATGAGCGCCTCCAGACCGTCACGCACATGAAGATAGGGACGCGGGCCATCGTCCCCTTCCCGCACAGTGATACCATGTTCACCGTCGGCTGGGACCAGCTCTCCGGTATTGAGGCGGAACACCAGCGCCCTGCCCCGCTCCACTCCTTCGCTGCGCACTTCCGCCGCGACGAAGGGGGCATCCTCGACATCGATGGTCAGTTTCTCCACCGGCGTGACCAGCACGAAACTGCCGTCCGGCTCCCGCCGCAATATTGTCGAGAAAAGCCGTACCATCTCTGCCCGGCCAATGGGCGATCCTTGGTGGAACCATGTCCCGTCCGCAGCGATCCGCATGTCGCTGTGCCCACAATGTGTGGGATTCCAGTTCTTTACGGGTGGAAGTTTACGTTCCTCCACAAGCTTTGCGATCTCCGCAAGGCTCAGGGAAGCAAGATCAGGCAGTGGGTCCATGGGCATGAGTTGCAGATAGGCAGCGTTGCACCAAATGGCAAATGCCGACCGTCATTCCCCGGCACGGGCGCGCGTGCGCAGATCGTCCCAATAAGCGAGCCGCTCCGCAATCCGCTTTTCGAAGCCGCGGTCGGTCGGCGTGTAGAAGTGCGCGGGGCTCATCTCATCCGGCCAGTAATTGTCGCCCGAAAAGCCATCCGGCCGATCATGATCATAGGCGTACCCTGCCCCATAGCCGATGTCCTTCATCAGCTTGGTCGGCGCGTTGAGGATGTTGGCGGGCGGCATCAGCGACCCGGTGTCCCGAGCCGATTTCCATGCCGCCTTCTGCGCCTTGTAGGCGGCATTGGATTTGGGCGCGGTCGCGCAATAGAGGCAGCACTGGACAATCGCCAACTCCCCCTCCGGACTGCCAAGGAAATCATAGGCGTCCTTTGCGGCGAGGCACTGCACCAGCGCCTGCGGATCGGCGAGGCCGATATCCTCGCTGGCGAACCGCACCAGCCGCCGCAGCACGTAGAGTGGCTCCTCGCCCGCAACCAGCATTCGTGCCAGATAATAGAGAGCAGCCTGCGCATCGGACCCGCGCAAGGCCTTGTGCAGGGCGGAAATCAGGTTGTAATGCCCCTCGCGATCCTTGTCATAGACCGCGACTCGTCGGTGGAGCAGCGCCGACAGGCCCGCCGGGTCCAACGGCGCATCGATTTGCACCGAAAACAGCGTTTCCGCCTGGTTGAGCAGAAAGCGCCCGTCCCCATCGGCGCTGGCGATCAGCGCCTCGCGCGCGGCGGCATCGAGCGGTAGAGCGCGGCCCATCACCTCTTCCGCCCGTGCAAGCAGCTTTTCCAGCGCGGCGGCATCGAGACGGCGCAGGATCAGCACCTGCGCGCGGGACAACAAAGCGGCGTTCAGTTCGAAGCTCGGGTTCTCGGTCGTCGCGCCGACCAGGGTGATCGTGCCATCCTCGACATAGGGCAGAAACCCATCCTGCTGCGCGCGATTGAAGCGGTGGATCTCGTCCACGAACAACAGGGTCTTGCGGCCGAGCTTCGCATGCTCGCGCGCGGCGGCGAAGAGCTTCTTCAGATCGGCAACGCCCGTGAATACCGCCGATACCGGCTCAAACCGCATGCCAACCGCATCGGCCAACAGGCGGGAAATGGTAGTCTTCCCCGTGCCCGGCGGACCCCAGAAGATGATCGACGACAGCCGCCCCGCCGCAACCATACGACCGATCGCACCGTCCGGGCCGGTCAGGTGATCCTGCCCCACCACATCGTCCAGACGCGTGGGGCGAAGCCGGTCGGCAAGCGGTGCGTTCTCGCCCGGTGGCGCGGGCGACGGGGACGCATCATCCGGGCCGAACAGGTCTCCCATCGCCGGTCAGGGCACCGGGCTGCGTTGCGGGGTTGCGCCCGTCCGGCGCTGCTCAATGATGCGGGTCCAGGTGTCGACCAGTGCCTGATTGACTTGATCCCAGCCGAAGGATTCGGCAATGACGCGAGCATTCTGGCCGGACCGCTCCCGCAATTCAGCGTCCGTGCAATAGCGGGTCAGCGCTTCGGCAAACTCGGCGATCGCGCCGGGGCGTACCAGCCGCCCGGTCTCGCCGTCGCGCACCAGACTTTCGCTGCCCGTTGCGCGGGCGGCGACGGTGGGAAGCGCGCACGCCATCGCTTCCAGCGTCACATTGCCGAACGTTTCCGTGATCGACGGATTGAACAGCATGTCCATGCTGGCCACGGCCCGGCCGAGGTCGGAGCCTGTCTGAAAGCCTGCGAATACCGCATTGGGCAAACGATGGGCGAACCATTCCCGCGCCGGCCCGTCGCCCACGACCAGCACGCGATGGCGGACCTGCTGCCGTTCCAGCATGGCGATGGTATCGGAGAAGACGTCGAGCCCCTTTTCCATCACAAGCCTCCCGACGAAACCGATAACCGGCACGTCGTCGGCAATCCCCAGCGAACGGCGCCATTCCAGATCGCGCTTGGCGGGATCGAAGATGCTCCGGTCGATGCCACGGGTCCAGATGCCCACATCATAGTTCATGCGCTGCTCACGCAGCAGTTGCGCCATCGATTCCGATGGAGCGACGATCGCGTCGCACCGCCGGTAGAACCGTCGCAGCATGGCCTCCAGCACCGGTTCAAGAAACGCGAGGCCGTAATAGCGCGGATAGGTTTCGAAGCGCGTATGCACCGAAGCGACAGCGGGCAACCCCTGCCTGCGCGCCCATGTCACCGCGCCATGCCCCACCGGGTCGGGACTCGCGACATGCACGATGTTGGGCGCGAACGCCTTGAGATCCTTGCGCAAGCGGCCCGACAGACGCAGCGGAATGCGGTATTCAGCGCGGCCGGGAAACGGCCAGGACGGCGCGCTCACCAGATCACCGGTCGGCGGAAATGCGGGTTCGGGGACGGTCGGAGAGTAGACCCGTACCGCTCCGCCTTGCGCGAGGACATAGCCCACCAGCCGGTTGAGCGCCTGATTGGCGCCATCCCGCACATAATTATAATTGCCGCTGAAAAGGGCGACCCGAAGTGATGGAGCATCCATTCGGGCGCTGTAGACGAGCCGGGCGTAAAGGCCAAGTGCGGTGCTTCGCGCGCGTCGGTAAGGTCGGGGGCGGAAACGGCCATGCGGCGGAAACGCCGTTATCCGAACAAGGCTCCGTATATGCTAGGAGGGGTGATGCGTGACGTGCCCTCGCTTTGCTGGCTGTGCGAACGCCCTTTGGGGGCGGTCGTCGAATGGCATCATCCCGTGCCCAAAAGCCGGGGCGGCCGGGACACCGTAGCAGTCCACCCGATCTGCCACCGCGCCATCCACCGGCATTTCACCAATGCCGAACTCGCACGGTTGGGACCGGAACCCCTCGCTCTGCGTCAACATGCCGAGATCGCGACGTTTTTGATTTGGGTGGCCAACAAGCCAGCGGACTTCTATGCGCCCACGCGAAGCGCAGCCAGGCGGCGCTGAACATCAGCGCGCGTCGGAGCCGATCGTTCGGACGTCAACCGACTGCGACAGCATCGCGCAGGGACCATAAGCTGTTAGAAAGCTGACGTCTGCAGCGTCACGCCCCACGCCGACCTTCGCCATTTCCCCTTCCTTGGCCATGCCGGTGGCATCGACCAGATGCCATTCGCCCCCCAGGAATACTTCGGCGACGGCATGGAAATCCTGTGGCTCGACCCCCGGTGCGTACACGCTGACGAAGCGCGCAGGGATGGTCGACGCGCGGCACAGGCTGACGAGGACGTGGGTATAGTCGCGGCACACGCCCCGCCGCATCACGAAGCTGTCCAGCGCGGTAGTCTGCGGACCGCTCGACCCGGCGACATAGGTGAATTTCTCCGCGATCCAGTCGCGCATCGCCGCAACACGCGCACCGCCTTCCAGATGACCAAATTCCGCCTGCACGAAATATTGAAACTCGGTCGCCGGGCAATAGGTGGAATCGAGCAGATACTGGACCGCCTCCCCGGGCAGATTGGCGGGGCGGAGCATCGGCAGCGTGCCAATATCGGTGAGGATGCGCTCGACCCGCACCCGGGCGGTATAATCGACACGCAGCAACCCACTGGTGCGCAGCCACAGCCGGTCGCCGATCATGTCATGCCCGGCCGTGCGTGCGAAATGTTCGACATTGCCGACGTCGATATGCGCGCGCTCGAGATATTGCTCGGGGATGGCCGCCGCTTCGATCTGCAGCATGATATCCGTCGATTGCTCGAAGCTGTATTCCAGCGCCACGGTAATTTCGATTGTCATGGAACCGATAACTCCCGGCCTGGCTGTCCGTGCCCTGGGGCGGCGGCAGTGCAAGAAAAAAGCCGCCGGAACGCTCCGACGGCTTTCCCGATTGCGATGATGTCCGGTAGGATCAGCCTACGATCTCTTCCGGCTTGAAGAAGAACGCGATCTCGACCGCCGCATTCTCCTCGCTGTCCGAACCGTGGACCGAGTTTGCCTCGATCGATTCGGCGAACTCCTTGCGGATCGTTCCGGCATCGGCGTTTTCAGGGTTGGTGGCGCCCATGATGTCGCGGTTGCGCTTCACGGCATTCTCGCCTTCCAGAACCTGCACGACAACGGGACCGGAGATCATGAAAGCGACGAGATCGGCGAAGAAGGGGCGCTCCTTGTGGACGCCGTAAAAGCCTTCGGCCTGTTCGCGCGACATGCGGATACGCTTCGATGCGACGACGCGAAGGCCGCCCTCTTCCAGCTTGGCGGTGATCGCGCCGGTCAGGTTGCGGCGCGTGGCGTCGGGCTTGATGATGGAAAATGTACGCGTTGCGGCCATGATGGCGATACTCCGGAAATACGTGGATGTTCAGGTTGGCGGCGCCTGTAGCCGTGTTGGTGCGTCGCGGCAAGCGGATTATCGGGTGGGCGCGGGGCGCTTCAGGGGCCCTGAACCCAGCGTCGCCCCTCCTGCCGCCAGAAGCGCGGCGTCACGTCCTCCCGCCCCGTGAGCGCCCGCCAACTGGCGCGTGCGCCCTCAATGGCCGCATCGTCGAAGAAATAGAAGGCCCGCTCGAACCCCGTCGCCTCGTCCCGCCAGACCCCATCGGCCAAAGCGATAAAGCGCGCGCCATTGTCGGCATTGCACCGCGTGGACAACAGGATCGGCTGGATGGCCTTGCGCGGATCATCTTCACGCCCATGGGCGAGGAAACTCGCCGGTTCGACTTCCCACAGCGCACGCGACAGCCGGTCGAGACCGCCCTCGCGGCCATCGACCAGCAGCAATCGTCCGCCCTGGTCGAGGACACGCCGGGCGATCGCCGGAACCACCTGCTCCACCGGGTCACGGCTCAACTGGTAAAAGTCGACCTGCACCCGGGCGGCCTTCAGGATTCGAACTGATCGGCAACGAAGCGGTCGAGCAGGCGCACGCCGTAGCCGGTAGCGCCCTTGTCCCACACCGCGCCGGGCTTGTCCGCCCAGACCATCCCTGCAATGTCGAGATGCGCCCATTTGACGCCATCCTCGACGAAACGCTTGATGAATTGCGCGGCGGTGATCGAACCGGCAAACCGCCCGCCAATATTCTTCATGTCAGCGATCGGGCTGTCGATCATCTTGTCATAGGCATCGCCCAGCGGGAAGCGCCACAGCGGGTCGCCCGCCGCCTTGCCCGCAGCGAGCAGATCATCAGCAAGCCCGTCGTCGTTGCTGAACAGGCCGCCATGCTGGTCCCCCAGCGCCACGATCATCGCGCCCGTGAGGGTAGCAAGATCGACGACGACTTCAGGGTGGTAAATATGCTGTGCCCAGGTCAGCACATCGCACAGGACAAGGCGTCCTTCCGCATCGGTGTTGATGACCTCGATCGTCTGGCCCGACATCGACGTCACCACGTCCCCAGGACGTTGCGCGTTGCCATCGGGCATATTTTCGACCAGCCCGCAGATGCCGACCACCCGCGCCTTTGCCTTGCGTCCGGCCAGAGCCTTGATCGTCCCCGCGACCGCACCTGCGCCGCCCATATCCCACTTCATGTCTTCCATGCCCGCTGCAGGCTTGATCGATATGCCGCCGGTGTCGAAGGTCACGCCCTTGCCGATCAGGACGAGCGGCTTGTCCTGCGTGCCGCCGGTGCCATCCCATTCCATCGCGAGAATGCGCGGCTTGCGGGGCGAACCCTGCGCCACGCCGAGCAGCGCACCCATGCCGAGATCCGCCATCTGCACTTCGTTGAGCACGGTGAGCTTGACGCCCAGTTCCTCGAGCGACCGGCACCGCTCCACGAAGCTTTCGGGGTAAATGACGTTCGCCGGTTCCGCGACCAATTCGCGCGTGAAGAACACGCCCTGCGCCACGGCCGAGAGTCGTTGCCACTGATCCGCGCTGCCCTCCGGCGCGCCGACCAGGTCGATGCGTTCCAGCGTCGGGCGGCTTTTCTCCGGCATCCGCGTGCGATAGCGGTCCAAACGCCATGCGCGGAGCGATGCGCCATAAGCGAAACGGGCGGCCGTGCTTGCAGAGGCATTGTTGAGCGCCGCGAAGGACACCGCAGCCTTCCGCGCTCCGGACGTCGCCAGCCGCGCCACGACAGCCGCGCCCGCCTTTTCCAACTCCGCCTCGTCTCCGCCCCCCGCGCCGGCCAGAACGACCCGCAGGACAGCATCCCCCTCCTGCACGAAACTCTCGAAGCTGCTGCCGGTCTCGCCCTTGAACCGCGCAGCCTGCGCACCCGCGGCCAGCAGATCGGCACCGGCGAGCGGTAGCCCTGCGACCTGATCCTTCCCGACGACAAAAATAAGCGTGTCGGTCTCGGGAGAGCGGGCGTCAAGGAAACGAATATCCATCAAATGTCCTTATCTTTGAACCGGCGAAGCAGCACCCGCCCACCGATCATGAAGCCAGAGTCTGCACCTGGATGAGGCAGAAAGCATGTCAGAGTTACGCATTAGGATTGCGAGCAACGCTTGGCAATGCAATAGGCAGCGCATAGGACAGGCCCGGGCACGCCGGACCCGAGACGATAGTTGATGATCGACAGCATGCTTCTTCCCTCCCCGCCGAGCGAACATTTCCGTCCCACAGGGACCAGATTGCGGCTCTCCGGTCTGGCGGGTTCGGTTGCGTTCATGCTGTTCGCCCATGCCTCCATGGCGGCGGCGCAGGAGCCGGTCTTGCAGGATCTCACCAAGCCTGCCGTCTCCGCACCCGATACGCCCTTGCCGCAGAGTGATGAGGAAATCGCCTTTTCGGCCGACGCGCTCAACTATGACACTGACACGCAGACGGTTACCGCTTCGGGCAATGTCCAGCTCCTGCGTCAGGGCAACCGGCTGCGCGCCGACACGGTCGTGTGGAACCGCTCCACCGGATCGGTCGTCGCACGGGGCAATGTGTCGGTCACCGACCCGGACGGCAACATCGGCTATGGCGACCAGATCGACGTAACCGACAGCCTGAAAGACGGCGTGGTCACCAACATGTTGCTCGTCCTCGACAAAGGAGGACGGCTCGCGGCGACCAGGGGTCAGCGGGTCAACAATGTCTATACCCTGACGCATGCGGCCTATAGCCCCTGCCCCGTGGTGGACGAGGACGGTTGCCCGAAGGAACCGAGCTGGCAGATCAAGGCGGTCAAGGTCATCTACCGCCCCGACCGGCAGCGGGTCTATTATCAGGGCGCGCGGCTGGAGCTCTTCGGCATCCCGATCGCTGTCCTCCCCGTATTTTCCCATCCGGTGGGTGGAGGCGGCGGCACCGGTTTCCTGATGCCGGACCTGCGGATCAACGGGGTCAACGGCCTGGAAGCGACCGCGCCCTATTACATCAAGCTCGCGCCCAATCGCGACCTCACGATCACGCCACATGTCTACACCCGCGTGCTACCGATGATGGAGGCCAGCTATCGCAGCCTGACGAGCAAGGGCGCCTATCGGGTCACGGGTTATCTGACATACGGATCGCGCATCGGATCCGGCGCGACGGCGCAGCCCCAGCGCGACGTGCGCGGCTATATCGAGGCGAGCGGCAAGTTTCAGCTGAACCCGCAATGGAGCATTACCGGCGCGCTCCGCCGCTCGACGGACACCACGTTCCTGCGCCGTTACAGCATCACCAATGATGACCGTCTGCGCTCCACGATCAATGCGGAACGGATCGACACCGACAGCTATCTCTCGATCGCGGGATGGTCGATCCAGTCGCTGCGCGCGGGCGACCGGCCGGGGCAGATGCCGATCGCCCTTCCGGTCATCGACTACCGCCGACGTCTGGTTGACCCGCTGCTTGGGGGCAACGTCCAGCTCCAGCTCAACACGCTCGCGATCACGCGCGCCTCCGGGCAGGACACACAGCGCGCTTTTGTGTCGGCGGAGTGGAACCTGCGTAGGCTGACCGGCCTTGGCCAGGAAATTACCTTTACCGGCTTTGCCCGCGGGGATGTGTATCACAGTTCGGACAATTTGCTGACCGCGGTCGCCGATTATCGCGGCCAGTCGGGCTGGCAGAGCCGCGGGATCGTCGCGGCGGCTGCGGACGCGCGCTGGCCGTTCATCGGGTCGTTCCTGGGTGGCGTGCAGCGGATTACGCCGCGCGTGCAGATCGTGGCGGCGCCCCGCCTCGCCAATCTCAGCGTACCGAACGAGGATTCGCGTTCCGTCGATCTGGAAGACAGCAACCTCTTCGCGCTCAACCGTTTCGCGGGATATGACCGGTTCGAGGATTCGAGCCGCATCACCTTCGGGGTGGAATATGCGCTCGATCTGAACGACTTTACATTGGAAAGCGTGGTCGGGCAAAGCTACCGCATCAACCGCCGCGCCACGATCCTTCCCGACGGCACCGGGCTTTCGGACCGGGTCTCCGATATCGTCGGGCGTACCACGGTGCGCTACCGCGATTTCGTGAAGGTGACCCATCGTTACCGTCTCGACAAGGACAGCCTGGCCATCCGCCGGAACGAAATCGACGCGGCCGTCGGCAGCCACCAGACCTATGCGACGATCGGCTATCTCCGGTTCAACCGCAACGTGACGGGGCGCCTCGAAGATCTTTCGGACCGGGAAGAAGTACGGCTTGGCGCGCGGGTGAAGATCGCGCGTTACTGGTCGGTGTTCGGCTCGACCATCATCGACCTTACCGGTAAGCGGGAAGATCCGCTTACCACGGCTGACGGGTTCGATCCTGTGCGGCACCGCGCCGGGATCGCCTATCAGAACGACTGTCTGGACCTGAGCCTAACGTGGCGGCGCGACTTCCAGTTCGTGGGCGACGCGCGACCCACGAACACGTTTCAGCTTCGACTGGCTTTTCGCAATCTGGGCATATAAGGATGACCGGATAAGGGTGGCGGGGGCTTAATCACTTTGCTCAGCGAGGGTTCATCCGCTCTCGTGCACAAAACGGCGACCACGGCCATGCGATCGGGACAACAGTCCCCTTTGACGGAGAGTATTTGACTTGATGCCCATGCAGATAGTGTTCGCCACCGCGCGGCGATTGTCTTCGTTTTCGCGCACGTCCCGTGTGACCGCACCCTCGCTCATCGCGATCCTTGCCGCCACCGCGCTGGTCCCCACGACGCTTGATGGCGCGATGGCGCAGAGCGTGGCCGAGGAGGACATGTCGGCCCCGCAAAGCGGCCTTGACCTTCCCAAGAACGTCACGTTCTTCGGCAAGGGCGATCCGAATTTGCACAAGGCGACCGCGATCATCAATGGGCAGATCATCACCCAGACCGACGTGGAACAGCGCTTCGCCCTTATCAAGGTCGCCAATGGCGGGGAAATCCCCGAGGCGGAGCAAGAGCGGCTGCGCGTCCAGGTGCTCCGCAACCTGATCGACGAAACATTGCAGATTCAAGAAGCTGCCGCGAACGACATTATCATCGACAAGGCGGAAATCGCCGAGAGCTTTGCGCGGGTGGCCTCCAATTTCCGCCAGACGCCAGAGCAATTCACCGCTTTCCTCCGTACCAAGGGTAGCTCACCGGCGAGCATTCACCGCCAGATCGAGGGCGAACTGGCGTGGAGCCGCCTGCTCCGCCGCAAAGTCCAGCCGTTCGTGAATGTGAGCGAGGACGAGGTTAAGGCAGTCATCGAGCGCCTGAACGCATCCAAGGGCGCCGACGAAGTGCGTGTCGGCGAAATCTATCTGTCTGCTACGCCTGAAAACCGGGAGCAGATCGCCGCCAACGCGCAGAACATTATTGATCAGATTAGGCAGGGCGGATCCTTTGCGGCCTATGCACGACAGTTTTCCGAAGCATCCACGGCGGCAGTCGGCGGCGATCTTGGCTGGGTCCGTCCCGCGCAGTTGCCGGACGAGCTGGCTAAGGCCGCCACGGAAATGTCGGTAGGCCAGATCGGCGGCCCGATCCCTGTCGCGGGTGGTTTTTCGATTCTCGCGCTGATGGACAAGCGCAAGGTACTGACCGCCGACCCGCGTGACGCGGTGCTCAGCCTGAAGCAGCTTTCGATTGCGTTCCCGGCGGGCACCACCAAGGAGCAGGCAACCGGGCGCGTTACCGCCTTTGCGAATGCACTTGCCAAGAACCAGGGCTGCGGCGCTGCGGCCGACACCGGCAAGGCGCTGGGTGCGGACGTCGTGGACAACGACAATGTGCGCATCCGCGATCTCCCGCCGCAATTGCAGGAGATGCTGATCAAGCTGCAGATCGGTCAGGCGACGCCTCCTTTCGGGTCCGTCGAGAACGGTGTGCGCGCGCTGGTGCTTTGCGGACGGGACGATGCACCCGATGCGGGCGCTCCATCGTTTGACCAGATCATGAGCCAGATCGAGGACGAGCGTGTCAACAAACGCGCCCGGATCTATCTGCGCGATCTTCGCCGTGATGCGGTGATCGATTATAACTGACGAGTAAACCATGTCCGATCGCAACAGCCCGCTCGCCCCGTTTGCCGTGACGCTGGGCGACCCGGCGGGCATTGGGCCGGAAGTCGTCGCGAAGAGCTGGGCCGTCCGGGAAGCACAAGGGCTATCGCCGTTCTTCGCGATCGGCGACGTCCGCGCGATCCGGCAGGTGTGGAGCGGCCCCATCGCCGCCATCGACACGCCGGACGAGGCCGTCCAGTTTTTCGACAATGCCCTTCCCTGCCTGCATCTCGACGGGGGAGCGGAGCCGGTGCCCGGACTGCCAAATGCGGACGGTGCACGCGGCGCATTGCATGCGCTGGAAGTCGGCATCGGCCTTACGAAGACGGGATCGGCTTCTGCTATCGTGACCGGTCCGGTCGGTAAGGCGCAGCTCTACGAGGTCGGTTTCACCCATCCCGGCCAGACCGAGTTCATCGCCGAGCGCTGCGGCATATCGCCTGATCATGCGGTCATGATGCTGGCCGGGCCGTCGCTGCGGGTTGTGCCGGTGACCATCCACATCCCGCTGGCGCAGGTTCCCTCGGCGCTTTCCACGGAGCTGATCCGCGTGCGTGGCCAGATCACGGCCCGCGGATTGCAGCGCCAGTTCGGTATCGACAATCCACGCCTCGTTGTCGCCGGGCTTAACCCTCATGCGGGGGAAAACGGCAATCTGGGTCGAGAGGAAATCGAGATCATCGCGCCTGCGGTCGAATTGCTGCGGGCCGATGGCATCAATGCACATGGCCCCTTTTCGCCCGATGGCATGTTCCATCCGGCGGCGCGGGAGAGTTACGACGCCATCCTCTGCATGTATCATGACCAGGCGTTGATTCCACTCAAGACTCTTTATTTCGACGAGGGCGTCAACATGACACTGGGCCTGCCCATTGTGCGGACGTCGCCCGATCACGGCACCGCGTTTGGTATAGCCGGTAAGAATATCGCGAGCCCCGGCGCAATGATCGCAGCAATCCGTATGGCGGAGCAATCGGCGCGCAATCGCCTGGCGCACGCGGCCTAGCCGCCTTGGCGTCTCCGCCCCTCCCTCCGCTGCGCGATGTCATCGCCGCCCACGGCCTGAACGCCAGCAAGGCGCTCGGCCAGAATTTCCTGCTCGACGAGCAGTTGCTCGACCGGATCGCCGCGATACCCGGCCCTTTGGAGGGGCAGCGGGTGTTCGAGGTCGGCCCCGGGCCGGGCGGGTTGACCCGTGCGCTGCTCCGGGCTGGCGCGGACGTCGTCGCGGTGGAGCGGGACGCCCGCTGCATCCCAGCGCTTGCGGAACTGGGACATGCGTTCCCCGGTCACCTGCATGTCACGGAGGGCGATGCGATGGCCGTCGACGCCCGGATATTGGCCGGGGACGGCGCGCATATCGTCGCCAATCTGCCCTATAATGTCGGCACTGCCCTGCTCGTGAACTGGCTGTCCTGTTCGTGGCGGCCCTGGTGGGCGTCGCTCACCCTGATGTTTCAGCAGGAAGTGGCAGAGCGCATCGTTGCCCCCGTCAACAGCGATCATTACGGACGGCTGGCGGTTCTCGCACAGTGGCGATCATCCGCACGGATTGCGCAGAAAGTGCATCGCAGCGCCTTCACCCCGCCGCCAAAGGTCATGTCCGCTGTGGTCCATATCGTCCCCGAAGACGAACCGCAGGGCGTCGATTTCCGTGTGCTCGAAAGGCTGACCGCCGCTGCTTTCGGACAGCGCCGCAAGATGCTGCGTCAGAGTGTCAAGGGCATCAGCGGCGCGCTCGATGCGATGGCCGATTTGGGCATTGACCCGCAGCGCCGCGCGGAAACGCTCAGCGTCGCGGAATTCGTCGCGGTGGCGCGGGCCTTGTCGCGGCGCTAACCGCTAAAACCCGGCGGGAAGGATATGCGCACCGTCCTCGCCCAGGCGAATTTTCGCCTTTGTCGTCACGGCCGCCATCGGCAGATCACCATACACATGCGGAAACAATGCGCCGCCGCGCGACTCTTCCCACTTCACGCTGGCCCCCAGTGCCGACAGGTCGACCATGGCGAGGATGAGGTCATCCTGCCCCGCGAAATGCTTCGCCAGCGTGCCTGCCACCTGATCCCGCGCGGAAAGGTGGATATAACCGTCCGCCACATCCACCGGAGCGCCCGCGAAGGCGCCGTCCGCGCGAAACTGCTCCCACTGCACGCGGGTCAGGATCTTGAACGCGAACAGTTCGCTCATTCGCCGGACGGATCGGCGGCAGGCGCGTCTTCCACCGGAGAGCCGCTGTCGTCCGCCTGCTCATCGTCGCTGGCATCCTCGATCCGCGCGGCGGAGACAACATGCTCTTCATCAGCCACGTTGAACAGGCGCACACCTGCCGAGTTGCGCCCGATGACGCGCATGTCGGAGAGGCCCATGCGGATCAGCTTGGCCTGATCCGTCACGAGCATCAAATGGTCGTCCTTCGCGGCGGCAAAGCTCGCAACTACCGGGCCGTTGCGGGCGATATTGTCGATATTGCTGATCCCCTGCCCACCCCGGTTCGTGCGGCGATATTCATAGGCCGAGGACAGCTTGCCATAGCCGTTGGCGCAGACCGTGAGGATGAACTGCTCTCGCTCGGAGAGTTCGGCGAGGCGCTCAGCGGAAGTAGCGGGAACGCCCTCCTTCTCCGGCTTCCACGGGGCGTAACGCAGATAGTCTTCGCGCTCTTCCTGGTTCGTGCCGACGCGGTGCAGGATCGAGAGCGAGATCACCTCGTCATCTTCGCGCAGGGTCATGCCGCGCACGCCGGTCGACGTGCGGCTCTGAAATTCGCGCACATCGGTCGCAGCGAAGCGGATCGCCTTGCCCTGTCGCGTGGCGAGCAGCACGTCGTCGTCCTCGGTCAGCAGGCGCACGCCGATCAGGCAATCGTCGCTGCCCTCATCGAAGCGCATGGCGATTTTGCCATTGCCGGGGATGTTGGCGAACGCATCCATCGAGTTGCGGCGGACCGTTCCGTTGGCTGTCGCGAACATGACATGCAGGTCCTTCCAGCTCTCCTCGTCCTCGGGCAACGGCAGGACTGTCTGGATCGTCTCGCCCACGGCGAGCGGCAGCAGGTTGACCATCGGACGCCCGCGCGTCGCCGGGCCACCTTCGGGCAGGCGCCAGACTTTCAGGCGATAGACCTTGCCGTGGGTCGAGAAGAACAGCACCGGCGTGTGCGTGCTCGTCACGAACATTTCGGTGATGGCGTCTTCATCCTTCGTCGCCATGCCTGCGCGGCCCTTGCCGCCGCGCCCCTGCGCGCGGAAGCTGTCGAGCGGCGTGCGCTTGATATAGCCCTGCATCGTCACGGTGACGACCATGTCCTCGCGCTCGATCAGGTCTTCGTCGTCGATGCCGTCGGCAGCAGGCGCGATGGTGCAGCGGCGCGGCTTGGCGAACTCCGCCTCGATCGCTTCGAACTCCTCGCGCATCACGGCGTAGAGCTTTACCCGGTCGGCCAATATGTCGAGATACCCGGCAATGGCGGAGGCCAGCCCTTCCAGCTCGTTGCCGATCTCGTCGCGGCCCAGGGCCGTGAGGCGGTGCAGACGCAAATCGAGGATGGCCCGGACCTGAAGCTCCGACATGCGGTAGGTTTCGCCCTCGATCTCCGTCTCGATCGCCTCGACCAGACGGATGTAGGGCGCGATTTCCGCCACCGGCCAGTCCCGCGCCAGCAGCTTCTCGCGCGCATCCGCGGGGCTGGATGATCCGCGGATGATCTTCACGACTTCATCCAGATTGGTAACCGCAATGACCAGGCCCAGCAACAGGTGCGCCCGCTCGCGCGCCTTGTTCAGCTCGAACTTGGTACGGCGGGTGATGACCTCCTCACGAAACCTGACGAAGGCCTCGATGATATCCTTGAGGCCGAGCAGCTCGGGCCGCCCGCCGCGAATGGCGAGCATATTGGCCGGGAAGCTCGACTGCGCAGGCGTGTGCCGCCACAATTGATTGAGCACCACCTCCGGCGTTGCGTCGCGCTTCAGGTCAATGACGATGCGCACGCCTTCGCGGCTCGATTCGTCGCGAATATCGCTGACGCCCTCGATACGCTTGTCCTTGGCTGCCTCGGCGATTTTTTCGACCAGCCCGTTCTTGCCGGTCTGATAGGGAATGGCGGTGAGGACGATCGAACGGCGATCCCCGCGGCCTTCCTCCACCTCGTGCCGGGACCGCATGATGATCGACCCACGCCCCGTGTGATAGGCGCTGCGCGCGCCCGACTGCCCGAGGATCAGCGGCGCAGTCGGGAAGTCCGGGCCGGGAACGATCTCGATCAGTTCATCCACAGTGATAAGCGGATTTTCGATATAGGCGATGCAGGCACGCAGCACCTCGCCCAGATTGTGCGGCGGAATGTTGGTCGCCATGCCGACCGCGATGCCCCCCGCGCCATTGACAAGCAGATTCGGAAAACGCGCGGGCAAAACCTGCGGCTCGCTTTCCGACGCGTCATAATTCGGGGTGAAATCGACGGTGTCCTTGTCGAGGTCATCGAGCAACGCATTGGCGACCTTGGCCAGCCGCGCCTCGGTATAACGCATGGCCGCCGGGCTGTCCGGGTCCATCGATCCGAAGTTGCCCTGCCCGTCGATCAGCGGCACGCTCATCGACCAGTCCTGCGTCATGCGGGCGAGCGCGTCGTAGATCGAGCTGTCGCCATGCGGGTGATATTTACCCATGACGTCGCCGACGATGCGCGCCGACTTGCGATACTGCTTGTTGTAAACGAAACCCTGCTCATGCGCGCCGAAAAGGATACGGCGGTGGACCGGCTTGAGACCGTCGCGGACATCGGGAAGAGCGCGGCTTACGATGACGGACATGGCATAGTCGAGATAGCTCGACTTCATCTCGTCGACGATATTGATGGGGCTGATGTCCGAAGGGTCGGCGAGCGCGGTCTCGTCGGTCAATGCGATTCTCTTTTCGAATTATCGTTGATGGAAGATGTCTGATCTGTCCTAGCCCCTTAACGGGGCAATGTCACCCCTCGCGCGTACGCACGCGCACGCGCGAGGGGCTAGCCGAGCAGCCAGCGGCCGAGCATGCGGCCAAAGGGAAAGGTGAAAAAGCCCGCGATCAACAGCGCCCCCACGATCATACCCCGCACCTTCCGGCGGTGTTGTGCGACGCTGTGGCGACGCGCGAGCAGGATGATCATCGGGACTGCCGCGATCGTATACAGCGACAGAAGATGGATCGGGCTCCAGTGGCCGGGGCGTATCGCCTGAACGAAGAGGCTCGCGGCCGCGGTCAAAAACATCGCGATACACCACACCCAGCCCAATTGCCGGTGCCGTCGCGTGCCGCGCGGGTTGAGCATCAACACCGGCGTCAGCCCCAGGGCCAGCAGGACCGCGCCCAGATGAAGCCAGATCATCGGCGACACCTCGCCCCAATGCGCCCATCCCCGGCCAAGCGCCACTAAAACCACCACCAGCAGAAGTGCGCTCAGCCAAGCCAGCGCCCGCTCGAATCGATCGATCGCCGCATCGGGCAAACCGGTTGCCGTCACCCCGATATCTCCGTGCCATCCCAGGCGATATGCTTGCCGCTTTGCCCCACATTAAGGCCGTCAATCACGTCCAGCAATTGCATCGCAGCGCGGTCTGGCGTGAACAGGCTCCCCGGCGCGACATTGCCCTGAAATGGCTCAGACAGGCGCGTATCCACCGTCCCCGGATGAAGCGCGACAACAATCCCCCGCTTGTGCGTCCGCGCATGTTCGATCGCAAGGTTGCGGACCGTCATGACAAGCGCGGCCTTGCTCGCCCGATAGCTGTACCATCCGCCTGCACGATTGTCGGCGATGCTCCCGACCCGCGCGCCCAGCACCGCGAAGACGGCCCGGCTGTCTCTCGGCATACGCGGCAGGAAATGTTTGGCGACCAGCGCGGGACCGACGCAGTTGAGGCGGTAATTGTCCACCATCCACTGCGCATCCAGCGCCGCCATGGTCTTTTCTGGCCGACGATCCCTATCATGAAGCATGCCGGTGGCGACGATGACCAGCGACAATTTTTGGTCATCCGGCAGCGACGCGGCAGCCGCGGCAATCGTCGCTTCCTCGGTCAAATCGAGACTGTGGAGGTCGCCGTGGCGCCCGAAGCGGTGGACGTTGGCAAAAGCGCCCTCTTCCTCAAGCGCATCCGCAAGGGCCGCCCCGATCCCGCCGGTTGCTCCGATAACGACGGCTATATCCTTCACGCTGACGCTCCCTGCTCTCACGCCCGGCCGCAAATCGTGCTCCAGCCGGCGCGTGTCAAACATACCGTATGGCGTCGTGCCTTGTTCCTTGCCCCCTGTCATGCTTTTGCTGCAGATACAGCCATGACAAGCGGAACATCTCCCCCTATACCGCGCGTTCAACGCTCGTTCACGCGAGGAACCTTAGTTCATCGTTCCAAGTGAAGCGTCGTGACATTCACATTCCCCCGGCCGCTTTGGTCGCTTAGGAGACTGCATATGCGTTTTGTTTCGCCTGTTGCGTTAGGTTTGATGCTGGGACTCGCCAGCGTTTCCATGAGCGCGCCTACGGTTGCCGTTGCGAAGGAAAAGGCTCCTCCCGCGCCCAAGCTGAGCGCGGAAGTCACGAAGCCGCTCGTAGCGGCGCAGGAAGCCTTGAAAGCGAAGAATTTCGAGGCCGCCAAGACCGCGCTGGACCAGGCCGATGCGGTTGCCAAGACACCAGCCGACAAATATTTCGTTCACAGCATCCGGCTGAACCTTGGTCTTGCGACCAGTGACGCCGCCGTGCAGCGCACGTCGATTGAGGGCATGATCGCCAGCGGCGGCGCACCGGCCGCGGAACTGCCGAAGTACGAATTTTTCGCTGGCGATTTCGCGATGAAGGCGAAGGATTATGATGCGGCTATCGCGCATTTCAAAACCGCGGCCGATGGCGGTTATCCGGGCAGCGCGCCGTGGCTGCTGGGCGCGGAAGCCAATTTCCAGAAGGCCGTCTCGCTCTCGTCCAACAACCAGATCAGCCCGGCGGGCAAGCCCTTTGCCGCAGCTGGCCTGCCATTGCTGAAGCGCGCGATCGAGATCGAGAAGGCCGCTGGGACCGCCATTCCCGCGAGCTGGTACAACCGGGGTTTCTCCATGGCCTATGCCAGCGGTTCGCCCGACTCCCGTCAGTGGGGCGAGTGGAACACTGCAGCCGATCCTTCGCCCAACAACTGGCGTTCGATGCTGCGCTCCTACCAGGACGCCAACCGTCAGATGACACGCGGCGAAAACCTGGATGTCCTGCGCCTGCTGAAACAGACCAAGGGGTTGCTCGCCGAATATGACTATGGCGAATATGCCGATCTCGCGCAGAAAGCGGGTCTGCTGGGCGAAGTGAAATCGACGATTGATGCCGGACGCGCTTCGGGCAAGGTTGCGCCCAATCGCCTGACCGAACTCTATCAGATGGCCGATACGGGCATCGCCAAGGACAAGGCTTCTCTCCCCGCCAGCGAGGCTGACGCCAGCAAGGCCGCCACCGGCAAAGTCGCGGTCAACACTGCCGATGCCTATCTGGGCTATGGGGACTATGCGAAGGCGGCTGCGCTGTATCGCGTTGGTCTGCAGAAGGGGTCGGTCGATGTTCCCGAGGTCACCACCCGCCTCGCCATCGCACTTGCTCTTTCGGGTGACACCGCTGGCGCCAAGGAAAATTTTGCCAAGGTCACCGGTGGAACGCGTGGCGACATCGCCCGTTACTGGGTGATGTGGCTGGACCAGAAGCCTGCGGCCTGATCGAAACCGCGGTTTTCTTACAATGACAAGGATGAGGGCAGGATGAAGCGTAACCGGGGTATCAACCGCAGGCTTCCTTCTGCCTTCATTGTAACCGCCGCCCTCGGGCTTGCCACGCTGTCCTCCCAGGGAGCGCACGCCAAGCCCAAGGAGGCCGCGTCGTCTGCGGCGTCCGCCTCGGCAGCGTTCCGGACGGCAGCTGCGGCAGCGCATACGAGCCTGGCCGCCAACGATCTTGCCGGTGCGCGCACGGCGATATCCGGTCTGGCGCCTGCGTCCGCGCTGGAAACCTATCTGGCAGCCTCGCTCCGGATGGACCTGGCCGTCCGTAGCAACGACACCGCGAGCCAGCGAAAGGCGTTAGCCGACATGCTGGGCAGCGGCGCCATGCCCGCAGGGCAGGAAGGCTATCTGCGGTATCTGGCAGGCTACGCCGCATTGCAGGCCGGAGCGAGTGACGAGGGGATCGACCAGTTGCAGCGTGCGCGCGCTTTGGGCCAGACCGATCCGCATGTGTCCCTGCTGCTCGTTGACGCTTATCTGCGCCGCAAGCGGCCGGACGATGCCATTAGCCTCCTGCAGGAAACGATCGACAAACAGCGCGCCGCCGGACAAGCCGTCCCGGTTACCTGGTATGATCGCGGGGCATCGCTTGCTTTCAACCGCAAGAACTGGCCCCAGCTCGCGCGATTTTATGCCGGCAGGCTGACCGAGAAGCCGACGCCCGGCGACTGGCGGACGGCGACGTCCAGCTATATTTTCGGGGCGGCACCGGACAAGGAAGCGCAGCTTGACCTCATCCGTCTGCAGGCGGCTACGGGAGCGCTTGCCAGCGAGCGCGATGTGCAGAATTATGCGACCCTTGCCGCCGGGCAAGGCTATTCCGCCGAAGCCAAGACGGTTATCGAGGCGGGACGCAGCAATGGCGAACTATCCGCCGTTGATCCTGTGACCAAACCGCTGCTCGCCAGTCTTGCCCCCAAGGCGGTGAAAAACCTGGCGGCGCTCAAGACGCTCCCGGGGCGATCCGCCCTCGCGACAGGCGGTCAGGCGGCGGCAGACAGCGGGGACGCGCTCCTCGCCAACGCCCAATATGCGGAAGCCGTACCCTTTTATCGCGCGGCTTTGACCAAGGGCGGCGTTGACGCCAGCCGGGTGAACACGCGCCTCGGGATCGCATTGGCCCGCTCGGGCGACCTGCAGGGAGCCCAAGCGGCGTTCGCGCAGGCCAAAGGGCCGTGGGCCGATGTTGCTGCCTATTGGAATGCCTGGGTCGTCAACCAGGTTCCCGCCAAACGCTGAGTCCTGGTCATGCCCGCTCGGGCAGGCGCGCCTCCATCGGGATGCCCGGTTCGTTTTTCGCCGTGCGGATGATCAGGGACGTTTTGACGCTGGCGACGTTCGGCGTCGGCGTCAGCTTCGTGGTAAGAAATTGCTGAAAACTCTGAAGATCACGCGCCATCACTTTGAGAATAAAGTCAATTTCTCCATTCAGCATATGGCACTCCCGCACTTCGGGAAGCGTGGCGACATAAGACTCAAACGCCGAGAGATCGGCCTCTGCCTGGCTCTTCAGGCTGACCATCGCAAATACGGTAATGGTGAAACCGAGCGCAGGGCCATTGATCGATGCATGATAGGCCTCGATCAGACCTGCCTCTTCCAAAGCCCGAACCCGCCGTAGGCACGGGGGCGCCGTCAGGCCGACCTTGCCCGCCAATTCGATATTGGTGATGCGTCCATTGGCCTGAAGTTCGGCCAAAATCGCCCAGTCAATTTCGTCCACTGTGAGACGTGCCATTCAAATAATATCCTTACGAACTTCGAAGCAAATCTATAATAAAATTTCACACTGTTCAACCGTCCCACAATGCAACGCTCGTTCGTTAGGGATGTTCAACCCCTTTCGCTTTCGTGCCGAAACCCGTACACGAACCGGACGAGGCTGTTGTGCCGCTAGGGGACCATTGTGCGTTTTAACGACCTGTTACAGACCGTGCTTGCGGCGCCGGAACGCACCGGCCTTGGCGCAGTGACGCAGTGGCGTCAATGCGTTGATATGCTTGCGCAATATGACAGCGCCGATAACCCGCAGCTCGCGCAGTCGGATCGTGCGGTGCTGATCCAGCGGCTCACCGGCCTGCGCACGCAAATCACCGAGACGCAGCGTATTTCAAGCGTCGTAGAGCTGGGCAGCCGGCTGCGCTCTCCCGCACTGATAGAACTGTTCGCGCATGATCGCCCCGCTGTGTGCGCGGCTGCAATGTCCCGCGCGAACCTGCCCGATCCGCTTTGGCCAGCCCTCCTGCCCCGGCTCGGGCCGACGGCACGCGGGGTTCTTCGCGGGCGGCGGGACGTCGGCGACCTGACCCGCCGCGCGCTTGAAGCGTTTGGCGCGACCGATCTCGTTCTGGCTGGCACGGCGGGCGAAGCTGCCTCCGTGATGGACCTGACGCCTGCGATGGCGGTGGCCCCGGCGGAAGCCCCGACCGCTGCCGATGAAGCCGAATCCGCAAGTCAGATCCGCCAGCTCGTCGACCGGATCGAGCGCTTCACCAGCCTCGGTCGTGCGCGTCCGAGCCCCACGCCACCCACGCCCGTCCCGCACGAGGATGCGGACCTCGCCACGGCACGACACTTCGCGTTCGAAACCGACTCCGCCGGCGCGATCGTATGGGTGGATGGCGGGTCGCGCGCCGCCCTCATCGGCCTGATGCTTGGCGAAACCGCGCTGCCCGGAATGACCGGAGCGGACGGGCACATTGTCGGCGCATTTATCCGTCGCAGCAGCTTCCAGCACGGTCGCTTATGGATCAGCGACGGTCCTTATGAAGGCGAATGGCGGTTGTCGGCCATCCCGTTTTTCGATCCGGCGTCGGGACGCTTCCAGGGCTATCGTGGGCAGGCTCGCCGCCCTCATCTGCACGAAGTGCCCCATGCTCCGCGCGCGGAGCAGGAGCGACGCGAGGCGATCTCGCTCGATTCGATGCGGCAGCTTATCCATGAGCTGCGGACGCCCCTTAACGCGATCCTGGGCTTTGCCGAGATTATCGAACAGCAATTGTTCGGACCCGCCGACGTCCATTACCGGGAAATGGCCGGCAATATTCTGGGCGACGCCCGGCGGCTGCTGACGGCGTTCGACGATCTGGATCTCGCTGCCCGCAGCGTGTCACCCGGTCATGAGCGTCAAGCCGCCAAGGCTGCCCGCGCGGTGGATCTGGAAGCGTTGATCGACAGCGCCTGTGGCCTGTTCGATCAGTGGAGCGGGACGGATCGGCATCCATCCGTAAAGGTCACGGCGGCCGTGGGTCTGCCGCATGTGCTGGTCGATCCGGTGCAGGGAGAGCGGATGATCCAGCATCTTCTCCGCACCCTGATTTCCGTGTTGCGGCACGGAGAGATGCTGCAGGGGTCCACTTGGTTCCAGCCCGATGGCGATGGCGGCCAGGTGCTGCTCGCCTTTGATCGCCCGTCCCGCCTGGCCGATGCGGACGAAGCACAGATTATGGACCCCGGCTATGGCGCCGACGGCAGTTGGCCGGATGCGCCCTTGCTCGGCCTGGGCTTTTCACTCCGGCTGGTGCGCTCGCTCGCCCATGCCCATGGCGGGTCGCTCCATGTGGAGGGAAACCGTATCCTGCTCGCCTTGCCGGTCGCGTTCGCGCACGCCGAGGATGAAGCGGGAAGTCATTGAATTCACGCTGACGGAAAACGCAATCGCAACCTTTGGGCGTTAAGGCCGGGGCATGACACGCCCGCCGGATCTTGCCCGATCGCCCGACAGGGACAGCTTGCTGGCTCGCCCTGACCGGGATGATTTCGCGCAGCTCGCTCCCGATTTTGGCAGGCGCTTCCTGCTAGTGGTGGATACCGAAGAGGAGTTTGACTGGCTCGCCCCTTTCTCGCGCGCCAACCGCAGCGTCACCGCGCTGGGCGGGATGGCCCGTGGGCAGGCCTATTTCACGCAGGCGGGCGTACGACCGCTGTGGGTGACGGACTGGCCGGTGGCCGATCATCCTCAGGCTGGCGCGATGATGGCGCAGTGGGTCGCCGACGGCGTGGCGGATGTGGGTGCGCATCTTCATCCGTGGGTCAATCCGCCCGATCTCGAAGCCGTCAACGCTGCGAACAGCTTCGCAGGGTCGCTGCCGGAAGAATGGGAGCGGCAGAAGCTGACCCTGCTGCGCGACAGGATCGCGGAAGTAACCGGCGTCGCGCCGATCGCCTATCGCGCGGGTCGTTATGGCATAGGCCCCAACAGCGGACGCATTCTCCACGATCTGGGCTTCCGCGTCGACACATCGGTGCGCAGCCGTTTCGATTACAGGGCCCAGCACGGGCCGGATTTTTCCGCCATGCCGATCCGACCCTGGCGGGCCGGGCCGGAACGTGCCCTTCTCGAACTGCCATTATCCACCGCCCATTGCGGCCCGCTCGCGCCCATCGGCGATCGGCTGACCCCCCTGCTCGAGCGGAAGGGACTGGCGGCTGGCGCCCTGTCCCGTCTCCGGCTGCTGGAACGTATCCCTCTTACCCCGGAAGACGTCCCCCTGAGCGCCGCCCTTCGCGCCATCGACGCGCTGATCGCCGAGGACGCCCGGTTGCTGATGTTCAGTTTCCATTCGCCGACGCTGGAGCCGGGTTGTGGACTTTATGTAAAAAATGAATCGCAACTTATTGATTTTTATCGCTGGTGGGATGGCGTTCTCGATCACCTCGCTGTGCGCGGCGTCACGCCCGCCGGTCTGCACGATGTTCTTTCGGCGGCTTCGCGCGGATAGATGCGCTCCCCGACGCAAGTTGCTTGCCAAGCATGGCGTCCGTGCGCTATCCGCGCAGTCCGGTGGGGCCTGTAGCTCAGTTGGTTAGAGCTGGCCGCTCATAACGGCTAGGTCGCGGGTTCGAGTCCTGCCGGGCCCACCAGCCATTCCGGCACCAGCGGAATGGTCTTCTACGTCGGGGAGTAGCGCAGTCTGGTAGCGCGCCTGCTTTGGGAGCAGGATGTCGCAGGTTCGAATCCTGTCTCCCCGACCATTTCCTAATTTTCGTTAGTTTTCAGTGTGTTAGAGAGATTTCACACTCTCGTGTGTGCCAGCTTTGTGTGCCCGTTTTGGGTGCCTAATAGAATGGCTGGCACCGTTAAATCAGCGTGATACGCTGCAGCCGCGCTGAGACTCGTAAAGTCCCACTAGTATGATATCGCATATTCTCGTCGGAGGCCTGTTTGCGGAAGAAGAAAAGAGTCAATGGTCAGGCTGTTCGCGAGTGGTTGAACGTAATCGCGGCAGTAGGAGCGTTGTTGGTAGGCGTTGTGTCGTTTTGGACCACCGCAAGAATTTCTGGGCTGGAAGATTATCTGCGCTCTGAAATTGGTCGACGAAATACCGAACTTAACGCATTGTCGTCCCGGAGCGAAAGGGCGCAACTTCTTGCCGAAAGGCGTGCGGAATCCCTTAGCCGCCTCCAATTCTCGGCAGATGAACTAGCAGGTTCTTTTGCAGCTACCCAAGCTCGTCTCGAGCAAGCCAAGGACAGGTTAGGAGATGTTCAGGCACAGCTAGGTGCATCCCAGCAAAGACTTTCCGACTTAGATAAACGGTCGTCTTTACAGGCAGGGCAACTTGATCTGCTCAGCCGCCGCCGCGTACTCCAGGATGTAAGCTTGAGGCTAATTTTTCATCTGATGTCTGACGAGTCCCAATCTCTATTGGGTCAAGCGGCGTATACATTGATAACCACTAGCGCGGCAGGCCGCGACGAAAATGACCTGATCCCGTATTTCGATCAGTTAAGACATTCGGCCACATTCACTTGCGGACCGTTGAAATCGTTTGCTCCTGATCTGCTTAAGCAGAAACCGTACCCTAAAAGTCCCGAACCGCCTGGCAGGAAAGTTGCGGGCCAACCAGGTGTCCGAATGATGACACGAACTGAGCAGGACGAATGGGGAAAAGCGGAGGACGAGCATTCCCGCATCTATGGCGAGGTCAGCACGTTCAATACGGCAGCGGTGACATACAATATAGATTTGCGGAGATATGCCTCGGAGAGCGCGCAGGAATGCGTCTGTTTGGCTTTGGCAACCGAGGTGCATCCCGCATCATCTATTTGCCCGGGTCTTACTCATCCGACGTTGCCCAAGCGACCTGATGGACTTCAGGAAGAAAATTAAAATCAAAAAAGCAGGGCAGCACGGGACTAAGCACGAACCGGCTACTCGCTACCCCACCGCACAATACCGCTTCACGGTAGCAAGGCTCAGGCCGAAGTGGCGGGCCGTAACGGTGATGCTCGCGCCCTCAGTTTTCCTCCAGTCCCTCACAGTGTCCTTATCAGCTGCATAGGGACGCCCAAGGCTCTCCTTGCCCCGATGTGTCCTGCCGGTTTCCGCAAGAGCCTTGCGGGCGGCTATACGGCCCGCTGCGGTACGCTCGGCGATCCTGCGGCGTTCCATGGTGGCCATCTGTGCCAGCACGGCTATGATGATTTCCCCAACGCCTTCCCCGATAGGCCCGATGCCGTGGACGTGCAGGGTGATGCCCTTGATGAGCATGTCGCGAACGGTTGATTGCACGTCGATGGCATCGCGGCCCAGCCGGTCGACGGCATAGACATGCAGCGTGTCTCCGCTGCGCAGGGTTGCCAGCATGGCAGCGAAGCCGGGACGCTGAGCAGCCAGCACGCCCCCGCTCACGCCCTCGTCAGAGAACTCCTGATCGAATCCCCCGCCCATGGCAGCCCGTTGAGCCTCTATGGATTGGTCGGTGGTCGATACGCGGTAATAGGCGATGCGATGGGACATGGTGCTAGGCTCACAAGTTAGGAGTGCTGATTGCCCGGCTCATATACCCGGCTCAATGAGCGTGTCAATATATCTTGTGAGCCTAGCTCGCAGGTTAGACCTTTAGAGCCATGGCATAGGCGTGCAAATCCAAAGGCAATGGACAGGCGGCAGCCGCCCGACGTCGAGCCGAACGTAGCACCCTGCGGTGAACAGAGACACGGCGGTCCTCTGCCCTGCGGATCGCGTGCAGTGCTCTTAGCTCCTCATTTTGGAGTCGCGTCCATAGCGGGATGAGTTTGGCCAAGGGTCCGGCCTCTCTCATAGCGGCGGCGTTGCCCTCGAGCAGCCGTGTGATCCTAAAACGGATAGCAGTCGTGTGCAGCGTCGGGTGAGCCGCGACGAGATCAGCGGTCGTGCGATAGGTGATGTTCATGAGTGCCCCTTTCTTTTGGAGCACCCCCTTAGCCTGTAACTAGAACTAAGTCATTGATATTAAACATCCATTAGCCCAACTATCGGGCTAACGGAAGGATCGACATGCCCCATGGGGGGGTAGGGCCACGTTGCGCTGTGCGTTATCCCACCTCGGATTTTTGCAGTAAAACTAACGGCGCAGCATGGCCCTCTCATGCGTATGCAAGGGACGACGCTGGATCGGTCGTGTATCCCGGGGACCAGTCCGCAAAGGCATCTGCAAAGGGGTCAAGCTCGATTGGCTCTACCTCTGTGATACATGTCAGAGTGGACTCGGCCTGTCGTCCCAGAGCGTGCATCGTGCGCGTGCGTTCGAGGCCTGCGTTTCCCTGTTCCAGTACGCGAGTAAACCGAGGTGTATCCGCGTGTGACTTGCAGGCCTTGGTCGCCCGGAACAGAGCTTCCCGTTCCAGGCATCGGCAGGACAGCTCGGCAACGGAGATATAGCCGGTTCCATCTCTCAATCTTATACGATGGCTGCCCTCAGACTTCTCGCGGATAACCAAAGGTGCCCTGCGGGATCGCCCGGTGTGCAGCGCGGTCCACAGGTCATCCTTGATTTCCTGCCGAAGCCTGTACCGTGCGTCACTTACCACGGTGGCGTGAGCATCACGCTTTTGAGCAGCAGCGGTCACCCTCGTTGTCGCAGCAGCGGCGCGGCAGACCATACAGGAGCCACGATGACTGCCGCTGGCCAGTCTCTCAAAGGCAGAGACGGGCTTGGTCTCCTTGCAGGCTTTGCAGGTTTGGAAGTCGGTCATTGCGGGTTGCTCCATAGGATGCCCCGCAGGACACTTTCCGCAAACCTGAGGTCAGCGAAAGGGGACCGAAGGGCGCACGGGTTTCTGGGGGTTTGAAGGGTGCTTAGCGTGACAAAATCGGGGGGTAGGGTATCAGCCTAGCCAAGTCCTCCCATGTCACGCTAAGCGGCGTTTGGATCGAGCCTGTTTGACGGTCGTATTGCGGGCCATGCAGGCACTGCCACTCTCGTCATAGCCAACGATATCGAGTGCTTTCAGACAGGCGACAAAATCCTCATCGCTCAGGGCCGGTGGCCAGCGGCGATTGACTTCGGCCAGCGCGTGCGAACGCGGCACGGTCAGACCCCATTGGCTGGAGCCCTGCCGGATCGGACCCGCGAAGCCCAACAGGTGCAGGGCGTTGCGTAGTGCTCCAAGGTTGAAGGCGTAGCAATCATTGCCACGGCTCGCCCGCTTGCGGCAGCCTGCCGAGCAATAGCGGGAGGTGGAACGACGGGCGTGATAGGTTGCGCCACAGGGCGCACAGACGCTCTGCCTGCCCATGGGGCGAGAGGGAGCGGTCACCGCTTGCGCGGCAGAAATAGACATGAGTTTTGCTTCTCTGGGGTGCTTCTCAGGAAAAGGGTCCTCCTCCCCCCGGAGAAGCAGACAGGGGGAGGAGGTAGAGGGTCAGCCCCGGCCAATCCCCGGCTTGAACTCGCGGTGGTCCTTGGGGACCTTGCGATGATGCGCCGGAGGGATGTCGGAGGTAACTGCGGGCAGCTCGGGAGCAGCGCGACGGAGCGGAAGCGGCATGCTTACCGCGACCGGCTGGGGTTCATCGGGGAGCCGATGGATGGGTGCACCAATGTCGATACGCACAACACCATTGCCAAAGTCTGTCAGGAACTCACGTTCGTCACGGACGGTCTCGGGCAGCGGGGTGTTGTTGCGGCGCTCGCCATACCAACGGCCCTCGCGGGAGCTGTAGCGTGTGCCTCGCATCATTGGTCGTCAGGCTCAGCCTCGCTCAGGTCGTCTCGCTCTTCGACGTCCATGCGCGTGATCTGGAGAAAGCCACCGCCAAGGTCGACGACGGTTTCAGCAGGGGTATCTGCAGGAGTGGTCATAGCGCGTCCTTAATTGATCGTCTGGCGATGGTGCTTGGCGTAGGTCTCGGCTTGTGCCTTGATGCGCTCATCGCGCAGTATCTTCTCGCCAAGGGCCTTTGCTTCTTCACGTTCGGCCAGCTGCTGTCGGACGTTACGGGCATGACGCACGTCGGCGCGGGCCGCGTCGTCCAAGTCTTTCTGGCCTTCGATGCCCGCGATCAGCACCATGTTGTGGCGGATTTCATCAAGGCGGGCTTCGCGAGCCGTGCGGGCGTCGCGGTTATAGCGATAGACCGGAACAGCAACGGGCCTGCCATCAACATACTCGGTGCGATGCTCGACCACGTCGGCAAGCTCGGCGTCGATCCGGTCGGCTTCCTTGGCGAGCTGACGCAGGTTGGACATCTGCTCCAAAGCGGTGCGCTCTAGTGCGGTCGTGCCTTCACCTGCACCGCACAGGAGACGGGCATCAACGCTCTTTTCCCGCAGCACTGTGATGAGAGCCGCATGGACAGCCTCCGGATCGGCGCTACCCGCACGCTCCATCACGACCTTTTGATCGTCGGGTGAAAGGGCTGAGATTGAAGGGGTCAGAATCTTGGGGTCGCCTTTCACGGTCCAGTTGGACGGCAACTCCTCCAAAGGACGAATATATGATGCGGCAGCCAGCTCCTCAGCTGTTGGTTCGGCGGCGGGGTCGGTGTGGGGGGTGTCGGTCATAAGATGCTTTCGATGAGGGAGCAGCGGGCTCCGTTGAGATGCTGGCGGGTGCCAGAAGGGAACCGCAGGGCCAGCGGGCGCACTGCGGGGTCTTTCGCTGCCGAGGCAGGAAACTAAAAAGGGTGGTACGTCCCGCCTGACCCGCTGAGCGCAAGCGGGACGCACCGGTACGGGACCTCAACCCCGGCGGGGAGGTCGACCGAGCTGCAATGAGATGGAAGGCCGATAGCGGGTGTGGCGAGGGTGCCTTAGGTACACCTAAGTATGTTCCCTCCTCCGAGGGTGAGTACTAATGTGAAAGGCGCAGATTTCTGCGGACTGCCCTTGGGCCATCAACGTCCCCGCCATCTCCCGCGCGGCCTTCTCCATCTCAATGAAGTACCGGCGGGTCGCCCTCCCCCGGCTCTGTGCGTTCGACCATCGCGAGTTCCTTCGCGGTGTCGAGGGTGAGGAGATAGTCCGTACGGGGGCGACCGCGAGTTTTGCACACGCTCGTGCAAAAGTCGGGGCCTTCCTCGAACCCATACTCTGCAACGCGACGTCGCATCCACTGGTGGAAACGGTCCTTGATACGGAGCCAATCGTAGAGCTGGCGGGCGTCGATCATGGTCTCCCCCTCACGGTCCTGCGGGATCACTGCGGCTTCGAAGGTGAGGAGGTGATCGATGCGGGGACGGCCCCGAGTTTTTACCGTGGCCGTGAAAAAGCCCTTCGCATTGTCGAACCTGTGCTCAGCTGTGCAGCGGCGCATATATTGCGGAAAGCTATCATGCACTACCAACCATGGGTGCAGCTGCCGGGCGTTAATCATCAGGGTGCCCTCACGGTATTGCGGGATCACGACGGCTTCGAAGACCACTGATGGCACTAAAGCCGCTTCTTTCGCCTCGCTAAGTCATGGCATTGGATAGGAGATTTCAATGCCCCGATACCCCTCTCGACGTTTCATCCGCCGAATAAATGACTGTTCCAAACACGAAAATTGCCCCTGTGGCGACGCCACCCCGCGCAAGGGAGGCGCGTTTTTGAGTAACCGGGCTCGGCCGCCAAACGCATTGGGCACTAAGTAGGTTTGCAAGGTTCCTTGATCCGATACTCATCAGGGATTGGGAGATTTGGATACGCAATGAGAGAGACCACCTTAGCCTTGCGTCGCAATTCCGCTTCGCCGCCATAGGTGCCGAACGTGAAGCCTGCTTTCTCGTGGCCGACGATCTGCGCCACTTCCTGTTCTGGCACTCGCCGCCGCTCCAACTGTCCAACGAAATTCTTGCGGAAAGAGTGGAAGGCCTTCACCCTATCCCGGTAGCCCTTCCCTGCCTTGTGCCGGGAGAATTCTTTCCCGGCATCCCCGCCCGGCTTTCCTCCCGGTCCTTCATCGCGAAAGCTCGGCCACAAGCGATTGCCCCCCTCGCCCGTCGCCTTATCCACGAGCCACCAGAGCGCCGGATGAATAGGAACGTCCCGATTTCCAGCGCGCGTCTTTGCATCGGTTACGCGGATAAAGGGCACAGGCTTTCGCTGAATGTCCGCAACGGTAAGGGAGGCGATTTCATCAAGCCGCATTCCCGAGTAAAGGGCGACCAGCATCAGCTCTGTCAGGTCGGCACGCTTAGGCGGCGGCGAAAACAGTTTCGTCAACTCGTCCTCGGTCCAAGCCACATAGCCCTGAGCGTTTATGCCCTCTTTCAATGTCCGATGATGACCCTCAAACGGGTTCTCACCATCGCAATGGCCACGCCGCTTTGCCCATTTCCAGAACGTTTTCAGGGTCGCCATGTGCCGGTTGACCGTAGCGTCCGCAAGACCCTTCGGCTGCCCTCCGTAGGCCTTCATCAACTCCCGCCATGGCATCTCGCGAGCCTTCGGCTTGCGCGCCCAATTCGGGTGCAACTGGCGAAGTGCGTCGACAAAATGAGCGGCATCGGGGTCGCGGACATCACGTATCGGCTTTTTGCCGAAGAAACCGGCGAATAGGTCAAAGGTGGCGAGCATCTGCTGCTCTGTGTTGGTCGCTTTGAGGCCGTGCTTGGTTCGCCACGTCACCATGTAGTCGTCCGCAAGCTCGCGAAATGGCGCTTGCATGGATTTGCGGATGGGCACAGGGAGCCCCTGAACCGTGCTGCGGGCATCGTGAAGGGCAGCTAGGCGATATTCTTCGACATCCGGCAGGTCATCTTGGCCTTCGTACTCCTCGGCAATCTTGCCGATTTCCCACTCAATCCCGGCTTCCACAGGGTCCTCTCCGGGCGTCTGAACTATGAACTCGCCCGCCTCAGCCCTTTGTCGGAGGTCATGGTACAGGGTCCGCAGCTGTGTCGGATCGAGGTCATCTGAGGGTGACTGTGGGGACACTGGAGGCAGCTCCAGCCACTGCAGCCGCAATCCTGCCTCCCACGCCTCTGCCTGTGCCTTTGCGGCTCTGCCGTCTGAGGTGGCGAGCGTGAGGTATAAAAACTCTTTTCCACCATTCGCTGCGCGAATCATCAATGGGACTCGCACTTTCGCTTGGTAACGGTGGTGCTTTTTGCGAAGGAAAACCAACGATTGAAACTCTCTGTGTGCCCGTTTTGTGTGCCAGCTTTGTGGGCCATAAGGTACGGAAAAGTCAAGGTTTCTAGGTTTTCTGCGGGTTAGACGTGTGCCAGTCTCCGTCTCCTGTCTCCCCGACCAAGAGGGCCGTCTGCCACCGCCGACGCGGCTAGGCCCGAAAAAAGAGCGGTCGGGCCACTGCGCAAAGCGATTTGAAGCGCTGGCCTCTCTGCGATCGCATGTAAACGAACCGTCGCGTTCGCGATCACGCCCAGTCCTGTGACAGTTTCACGACCGCGGCCAGTTCTGATTCCAGCCGCTCTGGCCTTGCCCAGCCGTGGAGGGCGCACAGCTCCGAGATCCGCCAGCGCCAGTCGTGATGCCGGAACATATTGGCGATGTTGCAGCGCCGCTGATCGGTGAATTCCGATTTACGCGCGATAAGGTCGTCGATCTCATCCGCGGCAATGCGGGGATCTTCGGACAGCTCGATGGTCGCGCCGTCCCAACACAGCATGTCGTCCGCCATCGTCGATACCGGCCTGCGCCCTGCCACGATGCACCCCGACGCCAGCGACTCCAGCCAGCGGCTTGTCACCATCATCGATACCGGACGATGGGGAAGCACTTCCACCAAAAGATGAAACGCCAGCGAGATATGCGTCCGGTGCAGCAGCTTGAACAGCATGGACCGTTCGCGCGCGACCGTTGGTCCTGTCAGGTTTCCCAGCGGGGAATGGAGGTACAATGCGTCGCTATCCATCCGATGATAACGGTCGCACAGGACTTCGTGGTAGCTCGCCGGAGTCCGGCCATAGGCAATTAGGTCGATCGCGCGCGGCGTATCGAGAGAGCGCGGTGCCCAGCGAAGCACGTCTGCCCCCTGATGCAGATGATGAACGGCTATGCCGAAACGGTCACGGGGATAGGCCACATCCTCTTTCGCCGTGACGGTAATCGAATCAAATAACGCCGTTTCCCGAACAAATCCGTGTTCGAAATAGGAGTCGGTGACGAACGCATGGATGCGCGCAAAGCGTTTCCGGGCGTCGGGAATCGAGCCGACCATGGCCAGATCGGCGGGCGAACCCGCCACGACAAACAGCACATCTCCTCCGATCTCCGCCGCGTTGGGCAGCGGAGAAAACCGGGGTCGACGGGACACGAAGGGCGACCTGCCCATCCATCCGCGTGGCTGGTTCGTGGGAGACACCCATTGGGCGTCAAATATCTGGACCAAAAGTTCGGCGAATTCCTCGATCGCAGCCCATCCCTGGTGCGGATCGGCACGGCCCTTGCTCATGACCGTCATTTTCATGTCAACACCGCCCGCATCCGCATTGTATCAGCATCAAAGACCAGCAAGACGCCTACTGGCCGGACCCCGCAACAACCGGAATCGCGGCGTGTGCGGTTGTTGCATTCTGATACAATTATTTCTTCTCGGGCGCGGCGCTATAGCCGGGCTGATACTCGATTTTCGCCTTCGCCTTGGCTTCCTTCAGCCGGTCCATTCCGATCTTGTCGAGGCTGTTGCTGCGGATCATGCGGGCCGCCGCCGCGCGGGCTTCCTCGGTTGGCACGGCAATCGGGGTACTCCCCGTGATGACGCTGACGGTCACGACGTTACCGGCTGGCACAATGAACGGCTCGCCGGGAGGCAGGGCCAGAATCTGCTTCATCGCCGCTGACGGAACCTGCGCGGAATCCATCTCGGCCTTCTTCATATCGAAGGCGATGTTGCGGCTTTTCAACTGATCCTGAACCTGGCCCAGCGTCTTGGTGCCCTGCAGTCCCTTGAGGACGCTCAGGTCAGACGGCATCGGGAACACCAGCTGATCCAGCATATATTTCGTGCGGCCAGAGAAGAACATCGGATTCTCGGCAATATATTTGTCGACGGTTGCTGTGTCCGGCACACGGACAGTGTCAAACGCCTTTTTGCCGTACATGCTCACCAGCAGTTGCTCGTTCATGCGGCGCTGCTGGATCAGATATTCCGCATCGCGATCCAGACCGGCTTCCTTGGCGGCTTGGGCCAGCAGCCGACGATCCACCATCTGCTGCAGAACGCGGCTCTGAACCGCTTTCTTGTCGACATTCGCGGGCAGGTTCAGCTGGGACAGCTCGGCGTTGAGTTCCTGAAGAGTGATTTCCTCACCATTGACCACGGCCACCACCTGGCCTGTAGCCTGCTTCGAGCAGCCCGACACGCATGCCGACGCCAACAGCAATGCGACAACGCCTTTGCTCCAAAAATGCCCCATCGACACCATACTCCAAAAATAAATGGTTATTATACTTGCCGATCCGGCACAGGAACGTCATTTCAATAACAGGACGCGGATATACAGGTGATATGCGCGCAATGCAATGGGAGCGGAACGATGGAAACTGTCTTTGATTGGGTCACCCTCGCTCTTTTTGCGGGATTGATTGTGCTGTTTCTGCAACGATCAAGTGAAGAGCAGCCACGCGACAGTCTGTGGCAATATCTGCTTCCCGCTTCGGGGTGCGGCCTGGCCAATTATGTCGGCAACGAAGGCCATGAATTTCTTGCTGTCGCCATCATCGGCGCGATCGTGGCATTTGTCCTGATCGTCCTGCGGCCATTCGCCGCTCAGAAATGACCTTACCTTATTCGGTAAATATTAGGTAAAATCTTCCGCTGACCGCTCCCACCTTCGGCGTACGTTCTCTCGCTATCATCCGGAGGACGCGGTAGCCCCGGACATCCCGTCTCTGTCCGAGTCCTCTTTTGTCCGGCCAACCCGATTCCAGATCGGCTCAATCACGGAATCCAGCGCGAAGATCGTCAGCAGCGCGGTCGAGAACATCACCAGTCCTGCGAAATTGTGCAGGAAGCCCTGCGCGGCCGCTTCTCCGAAATGGTAGGTCAAAAGGATGAGGATGATGATGCGCACCAGATTGGCGAACATCGCGACCGGCACGATGAGGAAGAAAAGGAGTAGTGCATAGCGCCAGTTGGCCTGATGCCGCACATAAACGTAAAAAAGCGACAGCGCCGAAAGCGAGATGATCGAGTTCAGGCCCGCGCAGGCCGCCGCAACCAGCAACTCATATTGCCCGACCTGGATCGTGACGCCGGCTCCGGCAACCGGATAGCCCACATGGTAGAGCAGGCTCACTGCGACTTTGGACAGCAGAATCTTCATGGGGTTCGTCAGCGCATCGATCACGGATTGCGGCAGCGAAAACACGAACAGTATGTAGAACAGCGGAAACCAGATGGTTTTCAGCGCTTTCCACCCCACGAAGCTGTACAGCACAATGATGAGCAGCGCGTACATGAAATACGCCTCCAGCTCGACAATCTGCGCCACCCGCGCGACGAAATAGGCAACGAGCAACGGCACGAACCACAATGCCACATACAGGGGCCGAGGCGGACAAACAAAGGGCCGGATGTCGGAAAAATGGCGCAGCAATAACCAGATGCCGGTTGCCAGCACGATCGGGCCATGCCCACCCTGTTCACTCGACCAGCTGGTTTGCGCGACAAAAATCATGGTCGGCACGCAAATCACGAGCATCCCGGCGACCAACACAAGATTATGCTTCAGCCAGTCGACGACCGACACCGGGATAACCATGCGGCTCAAAACACGCGACCAGACATTGTCGCCGCCAGCACGGCTCCCGATGGCCGCGCGGTTTGCACTGGGCATGACTGGGCGGGAAGGTAAGGCCGTTTAATATTCATTATCGCGCTGTTACCGGATCGTGAGGGGTCCGACAAGTCGTCTAATGGTCCGATATCATAGAGATTGTGCCAGATCCGGACCGTGCCCCTCAAAGGGCGGAGCGTCGCCTGTGGTGCGCTCCGCCCCTGCCAGTACGCGCAGTCCGGGCCCTATCACACCGTGCTGTCGGTTGCGTTACCGCTGCTCTCATTAAGATGCCAAAGGTGCAGCAGATTGCTCTCGCTGCCGGTCCACTCCGCAACGGGCGGGGTGAATGTGGACGTGCCCAAAATGGTATTGAAGATCGCGACCTCATCGACCCACCCAGCCGTGAATGAAAAACCTGTACCGCCGCCCCGGTCACCGATTGCAAAGACGCTCGTATTCGACGTGCCCCCGCCGCCGGTATAGGTATCGACCAGCACGCCGTTCACGAACACCATGTCCGCCTGTCCGCCCGGAAGCAGGATGACCCGGATGTGGTAGGTGTTGCCCCCAGCGAATACGCCCGCAAGGGTGCGCATGGCAGCGGTACCGATCTGGTGGATCAAGCCGCCGCCGCTATTGATCCCGATAAAATAGGCATCGTTCTGGCCGAGAAAAACCTGATTGCCCCCCGGCAGGCTGTTGATCCGTACCCAGAAATCAACCGTCATCCCGTTAAAGGCCGCCCCCAATATGCCCGAATAGGGGCTGTCGAGCCGTCCGCCTGTCCGCCCGTTGCCGAACTTCGCCGCGCCATAAACGGCGCTCACCGACGTCAGCGGAGTGTTGACCTTCAGTCGCACGGGTGCCGGGCTGGCGAACATCTGCCGTCCAACACTGATGCCGTCGCCGTCCGCGTTGGCGTTGTCGTACACGCCATCCAGTGAACCGTCCGCGACTCCCGGATGATTGCCCATGGGCCACACTTCCAAGGGAATGTTACCCGGATCGGCGGCGAGCTTCAGCGCTATGCTGGTCGCGCCGACAGTGATAGGCGTGGCACCATCAAGCGCGAGCGGCGCGGTCGCCGGATCTCCTGCCTTTGTGACAAGGAAACGCGTACCGGGGCTTCCCACGCTCGCTAGCGACGATGCGTTGGCGGGCATGTTGACCGCCAGCGTCAGGTCGAGGCCCGACCGCGTCACTCCGGTGACCAGCGGCCCACGATCATTGCCCGGCAAGCCGAACTCCGACCGCATGGCCCGGTGGAGATGACGCGCGACCCGCCGCGCGCCCGTCTGGATCTGGTGAACGATATCAGTGTAGAGTTCGATATCGGAGAACCCCAGATAGGTCCCTCCGTTTTCAGCGCACCAGTCCTGCTGCGCCTTGCGTACCATCGAGCGGGTGGCGGTGTTGCCCCATGCGACCGAATTGACATTGGGGATGGCGGTCAGATATTTTGTGAACGAACGCGACGAGGCAGCCGTCAGCGTGGTGAACAGCGTGTCGAGTTGCGAGCGATATGTCGTATAACTCGACCCCGTATCGGAATGCCCCTGAAACCAGAAAAAGCTCTCGAATGCGCCTCCCGCCAAGCCGAGAACGCGCAGCAGTTCATTGCCGTTTGCCTGTCCCGACTGCCAGGACGCGATGGCCGAGGCACCAACAGAGTGCCCGATCAAACCGCAATTGACGCCGGACGCCGCAATCTGAAGGTTGAGCAGTTCTGCCGCGCCCGCCGAGTTCACGACGCCCGCACTGATCCCCGCATCCGTGACAGGAAGCCAGGTGGACGCAATGTTCGTGCTGGGGGCTGCCTCTGTCCATGACGCCAGTATTCGACCGTTTGCGGGAACCGAGATACCAAGTCCCGCCAGTGACGTGGCACCGTCGCTGACTTTCGCGAACATACGCACCATCAGCGATTGCCCGCTCATGGCGATCAGGCGGCCCATGCCGACCGCGACCGTGCCGTTGGTCCATGTCACCCCATCGCCCGACAGGTCGAGATAGAACCAACCCAGCCGCGCATCGACGCCGGGGATGGTGACAGATCCATTCGCCACCGGCGCGCTCGCGACCGCCAGCCAGGGCGCCTGCACGATGGTCGTGCCGTCCGCCGCCGACCGGCACCGCGCAAAGATTGTCCCGGCAGCGGTTACATTGAGCGTGACCGGGATTGCCCCCTGCCCCTTGCCCTGCCCGCCGCCGGTCGATGTCGTGCGCTGATAGATCCGGTTGGCGGCGGCCAACTGCGTCATGGCGAAGGTCGCACCGACCGGCGGCGGTACGAAGCCCCCCCCGCGCCGCCTGCGTGCCGCCCGGCTTACTCCCAATGCCCCGCGAGCCATTAAGCAAGCCCGATGATGTCGGTCGCTGTGGTGCCTGACACCCGCACAAATTGCGCGCGGACATCGAGGATCTGCCCGGAGGCGAGGTTCTTGAACACAACGTCGGCCGAACCGTCGATGGAACGTAGTGTTACATTGCCCCCTGTGCCGATATAGAGCGCCTTGGGCAGCGGATCGACTTCATTTGTAGGATGAGGGACGACAGCGAAGGCGCGCCGCGCAGGCTGAAAGGCGGCATCCGATTGTCCGTCAAAATAATCCGTGGTCATGGCTGTTCTCCCTAGATGCGAAGATGAACCTCAGGAGAAGACATCGAAATGCGATGTAGGACAGCAATTTTTATCCTATTTGGATAAATCTTCAGCTGTTAACTATAAATTCATTGTGATTCGAGTAGGTTATGCTTTTCATAATGACGCCAGCGTCTATAGCCGGTAGACCATGAAGGCATGGTGCCATGTGGGAGGCTCCGTCGTGAACAGAGAATATCATATGGATCGCGATGGTGCGGAAGAGGTCACCGCATCGGGCGCGCCTTTTGCCGTCGACGGTGACAACCCTCCCGCAAATGGCGCCGCTGCGGCTTTTCTTGCGGACCAGCGGTCCCGCCGCCGACGTTCACGGCGCCCTGATCCCACCCGTAGGATCGCGATCGAACGGCGCGGTGTCATCTGGGTTCTGTGCGTCTGGGTCACGCTCGCCTTCCTGTTCTTCTTGTGGCAGGCGATCAATTACCGCGGCCTCGTCGCCCGGCTCGCCGAATGGCAGTTTGGCCGGTTCGACAATTACTGGCCATCGCTGACCGTTCTGGGGCTTGCGGCGTTCTTCAGCCTGCCGATAATCATCATCACATTGCTGGTGCACCGCCGCCGCAAGGGGGAAGAGCTGGCAACCCACGCGCAGATCGTGCTGAACACCGCCCGCCACCTGAAGCAGGCGTTCGCGACGCTCACCCTCATTTCTACCGCGGCCGCAATCCTGTGCATCATCCTGCTGCTGACGCTGCCCCCGACCGAGGGCCGTCCGCTGCCGGTCGCTGTGGGGGGCGCAGGATCGATCGATCCGGGCGAAGGTCCGCGCACGCTGTTGGGTTATGTCGACCTCAGGTCTGTAGCCCGTTATGATGAAGACCTGCTGATCACTGGGCGCACGCTCTATTTCGCGCCGGTCCGCGCGTCGTCGGACGACCGCAGCATCGCGCGCTATTTTGTCGAGGTGCATTACAGCCCGGATGGGCCTCAACGCTTCTACCCCATCATGACCGGGGTACTGCGTCATCGCGGCCTGCCGGGAGAAATCGCATCGCTCTATCGCGGCGCACGCTTCCCTGTGGCCGACGACAACTATCTGCTCTATCGGTCCGGCTACCAGTTGCGCTGGCGCTATTACGTACTGGCGGCGGAATTTGGCATCGGCGGTGTATTGCTCGGGATCGTCACGTTGATCCTGCGTCGCAGGGCGCGCGTTTTCGCACAACAGCTGGCGGGAGAGGAAACGCGGTTAGCCGCCCCTTAACCAGCCCCATCAACAGCCCTTTGAGACGGAGCTGGCACAACGCCAGCATGCTCAAGCTCGCTCTCTCTGTTCTTCCGGCTGGTGCCGCTACCTGTTTCGCGGCCATGGGACTGAGCACGTCCGCTCCTGCGGATGTCGCGTCCATGCCGTCCTCGCTGGCGGCGGTGCAGGGCGTGCCCACCGCGCCAAGCAGCGATCACGCCACCCTCTCTTCCGAGCGAACCGAATATGTGCGCGCTCCCGATGGACTGTTCTACGTCAACGCACATGTAAACGGGCATCTCACGCGCTTCGTCGTGGACACGGGCGCCAGCGTCGTCGTTCTCAACCGCGACGATGCGGAGCGACTGAACGTACGCTTTTCGGACAACAACACCGCGGCCCGCATCAAGACCGTCGGCGGCCCGTCGGCGATGCGCTGGGCACAGATCGATACGTTGACGATGGCGGGTAAGGAACTGGCGGGCGTCAAGGCCGCCGTCGTGGAAACCGGCATCGGTGTCTCGCTGCTGGGCCAGAACGCCCTGTCACAGTTCGGCACTGTGACCCTGCGCGGAAACGTCCTCACCATCAGTTAAATCCGGGGCAGGAGAAGCGCTCGCCGCCCTGCCGCTTATACTTCTGCGAGTGAGGTCCGCGTCTTGCGGCCGAACCGGCGCATGACCCAGCCGATCCCCAAGAACCCTGTCAGCATCAGCAACCAGCTTGTCGGTTCAGGCACAGCGACCGTCGGACTTTGCGCATCCGAAGCGGATGGCAAACGCGCAAAATCACTGAACCGCGGAGGAGCAAAGTTCGGCACCTCATTGAACAGCGCAGGATCGCCGGTCGGCACTCCATCGAACCGAGGTGCGTCGACAAACGGTTCAGGGTCAACGACAGGGTCGGTCAACACACCAAAAGCGGACGGCTCTTCCAATCCCGGATTTTCCGAACCGAGATTGCCAGGGACGAAACCTGCGGGCCGGATATTCAGCGGCAAACGCAAAACCACGCGCGTGCCCAATAGCGCCCTTAACGCGTCGCCCGGGGTCACTCCCAGCGCAACGGCCATCATATCCCGATCACCGAACAGCGCACGCTGATTTTGTGGAAGAAAAGCCGCAAGCGCCAGCGTCAGCGAAAAGAGGCCGATGATCGTCCTCCTGCGCCGCAGGTCGCCACCGACAATATCTGCTAATCCCTCTGCCATGTGTCGCCATTTACCGTCTAAACCACGGCAGAACCATAGGGAAAAGGGTAAACAGATCACGACTGGGCGCAGAAAGCCCGATTGATGCATAATTGTGACAGGTAACTTCACCTAATTCCTGGACTGTGCGGGTTCCCAAGTCTGGTAGGTGTTGCCGTGCAACGCATCGACAATACCCGTGAACGTCGCGACGATCGACAGGAAAATCCCCCACAGGCTGGCGAAAGGACGCATTCCGGCCCAGCCCAGCAGCGCCATTCCAGCGCCAACAAGCCAGAGCGCGAGCACCACAGCGGCATGACCACCCATCAGCAATGCGCCTGTCAGGCTCCCTGCCGCGATCGCCAGCAGCGGTGCACCAAACCAGCGCAACAGCTTGTGGGAAACATATTTGTACCGGTCGACAAATCCAAAACGCGCTTTCACCTGGCCCCGAATATGACGATGGCTGTTATAGGCGCGGCATGCGATCCGCCGCTTGCGCCGGAATTCCTCACGCCCATCCGTCGCGCTCTTTTCATAGGCGATGACGTTCGCGCCGCTGATCAGCCGGTATCCGGCGAATACGACGCTCATCGATGCGATCATGTCGTCCAGCAGATGCGCAGGCACGTCCGGATAGGTCGACCGTCGCGTCGCAAAGATCGATCCGTCCGCCCCCATCATCGAACCGCAGCGCGATTCCAGGGCCTTGATATGCTCCTCCAGCCGCCAATAAAGCGCGCCGACGCTCGCGGTCGTGCCGTCATCCTCGTTGGTATAGCGCAGCTTGCCCGAAACACCTCCGACTGCCGGGTCCCGAAAGCAGTCGAGCAGCGGGGCCACCGAAGCGGGATCGAGCCGCACATTCGCATCGGTAAAAATGCAGATGTCCGTATCGGCGGCAGCCACCATCATGCGCATGCCGGTTGCTTTACCGGTCCGCTCAGGGCTGGTCATGACGCGCAGCAGATCGGGCCGGCTCTGCAGAATTTCCAGCGTGCGATCGCGGCTTTTGTCGCAATAGGCGATCACGTCCAGATCCGGATACAAAGCTTTGATCTCTTCGATGTTGCGCAGCTTGGCGGGAAGAGCTTTTTCCTCGTTATAGGCGCTGAACAGCAGCGTGGCGCTCGGTCGGGGCAGCGCGGGATCCATACGGATCGTCCGTTCCGGCATCAACCGCAGGCTGAGCGGATAAGTGACGTAGGGGTGCAGAAACAGCAGTACCGCCACCACAAACAGCACCCAGAACATCGTGGTCATTATCGAACGGCGCCCCTCGCTGGTTCACTTCCAAGCCCAGGGGCCATACTGCCATATAACCGCGTCGCCTATTCAAAAAGCGCGCGCCGTGCGGCGACTATTGCTGCCCGGACTGGATGATCCATTGCCGGTCTTCCTCAACCCCTACGGCAGTCAGTATTCCGCTGCTGTGCGCGGCCGTATCGATACCAATGCGGTTGGACAGCAGCGCGGGTTCCTTCCCCTCGGCGTGGCCGTGCACGATCATCATGGGATGGTCGCCACGATGCTTGAGGAATGTCGTGCGGATCCACATCATGTCCCGCTCGCGTTGCGCATCAATGGGCATGCCGGGACGGATCCCGGCGTGCACGAACAGGTACGACCCAAAGCTGACGGACACCGGCAACGCCCGCATCCAGTTCAGGATCTCTTGCGGAATAGCCTCACGGGCCGCCTCGATGAGCTCCACGGCTGCCCCGGCATCTACGTGAGCGGCGTCAATCATCCCGGACGTCATCCCCCAGCTGCGCAAGGTCGCTTCGCCACCATAATCCATCCAGAAACGCAACGCCCGCACATCGCCATCCAGCGCATCGAGCATCATCGCCTCATGGTTCCCCTTGAGACAATGAACCTTGTCAAGGTCGCGCATGCTGTAGAGCAATTCGCAAACCTCGCGCGATTGCCAAGCGCGATCCACATAATCGCCCAACATCACCAAATGGGTGTCACAGGGCGGACGCTCTGCATGATCCTCCTCCACCCTCTGAAGCAGATCGACCAAAAGATCGTAGCATCCATGCACATCGCCGATCGCGTATACGCGCTTGCCGTCGGTGGTATGGTGCTTCCGCCGTTTGAACAATCCGCCGAAAGGCATGAAAAGCTGCACTCCATCGCGTCTTTGGGCTGACAAACGCAACCCCGTATGCCGCATCTCGCACGTGCAGCATTATAGCTTAACGCGATGAACGGAACATGTATCCCTTCCATTAATGAAGCACTTAGCAGGCGATAACGCTCACAACCAAGACCGCTCGAGCCGCTTCCCCAGCCCCGTCAGAAGTTCATATTGCGACATGCCGGTAAGCATCGATGCGAACGACAGGTCGAAGTCGATATCGACCCAGTCGCCCTCCTCCAACTCAGGCATGGCCGACACGTCGACGGAGATCAGGTCCATGGACACCCGTCCTAGCACCGGGAGCTGAACGTCTCCCACCCTGGCATTGCCCATGTCCGAAAAAACCCGCCCGTATCCGTCGGCATAACCCAAATGGAGAGTTGCCGACTCCATCGTGCGGTCTGCCACATAGGTCGCCCCGTAGCCGATGGAGTCACCCCCGGCGATCCGGCGGCGCTGCAGGATCTGGGCCTGCGGCGTGACGACCGGCTGGATATTTCCCTCGCACTCGCCCCGGGCAATGCCACCATAGAGCGCCAACCCTGGCCGCGTCAGGTCGAGCCCATAATCGGGCCCGAGGCAGATCCCCGCGCTGTTGGCAATACTCGCCCGTCGCGCCGGAAACATTTTGCGTGCCTCGCCGAACAGCATGAGCTGAATACCGTTCAGGTGATGATCCTCGTCCGCGCAGGCGAGGTGGCTCATCAACGTGTCGATTTCGAGCCCTTCCAGCAGGCTCTTGTCCAGCCCGTCGAGCGACAGGCCGAGCCGGTTCATGCCGGTGTCGATCATCACGTCGCAGGTGCCGCCTCCCGCATCCTTCCAGCGGCGAATCTGCCCTGCGCTGTTCAGCACCGGACGAACACGGCCCGCGCATTGCCGGACCATCGCCATATCCTCGTCCCGTACGCCGTGCAATACGCTCAGCGAAACGCCGTCGTCCAGCAAGGGCAGGATTTCCAGTGCCTCCCCCCAGGTAGCGACGAAGAAATCGCGGCACCCCGCGCCGCTCAGCGCCTTGACGACCCCTGCAGCGCCCAGGCCATAGCCATCCGCCTTCACGGCTGCCCCGCAGGCCGCCGCACCTCCGGTGTCCCGCAACCAGTTCCAGTTATGCACCAGCGCAGCGGTATCCAGCCGCAAGCGTAAAGGCGCGCGATAATCCCCCGTCATTCTGGCCCCTTACTCTTTATTCAATGGATGGTCACCGCGCGTTTCGGGCAGTCCCCACAGACAGACCAGCAGCGACATCGCCACCACCGCCATCGTGTACCAGAGGCCGGAATAGGCATCGCCCGTCCGCGCAATGATATACTGACTGACCAACGGCAGGACGCCGCCAAAATAGCCGGTACCGATATGATAGGGAATCGACATCGAACTGTAACGGATGCGCGCCGGGAACAGCTCGGTCAGCAGCACGGCCACCGGGCCATAGGTCGCGCCAGACAGCGCAAGCAGCACCAGCAATATGATAACGACCATGGCTATCCCACCGACGGAAGGTTTAACCCGCGCAAAATCATATCCGCGCGATTCCAGCGCAGGGATAATCGTTTCAGGGGATACGTCAGCCAGAACCTGCCCACCAACACTTACCTGCACCACTGGCCCGGGTTCCACCGTATAGGGCGCACCATTGGCGGTCATCTTCGCCAGCAACTTGCCGCACGCGCTTTCCTGAACGGTAGCTAGCGGATTGATCGCACAATTTGGGCCAAACACGACAACAGGCGCGCGCTCGGCCGCCTGCGCCAGCCCGGGATTGGCGTAATGCCCCATGATCCAGAAACTGGGAAACAAGACGAGCAAGACCAGCACATAACCGATCACGATCGGCTTGCGGCGGCCGATCCTGTCAGACAGATACCCGAACAGGATGTAGAAACCCATGCCGACAAGGCAGGAAAGGCCCACGATGACCTGCGCGAGCGTTTCATCCATCCGCATCGGCCCGACAAGAAAGTTGAGCGCTGAAAACGTCGCGGTGTACCACACCACTGTCAGCCCGGCCGCCACACCGAACAGTGCAACGAAAATCCGCTTCTTGTTACCAGGGTAAGTGAAACTCTCGACAAAGGGGTTACCCGCGAGTTCCCCCTGTTCCTTCATCTCCTGAAAGACCGGACTTTCCGACAATTTGAGCCGCATCCACAGGGAAAATGCAAGAAGCAGCAGAGACAGCAGGAACGGCACCCGCCAGCCCCAGTCTTCCCATATATCCACGGGAATGATCCATTTACAAGCCAGCACAACCGCCAGGCTGAGGACAAACCCTCCGACCACGCCCGCCTGAATGAAACTGGTGAAAAATCCTCGCTTCGAGTCCGCCGCATGCTCGCACACATAAATCGCCGCGCCGCCATATTCGCCGCCGAGCGCCAGCCCCTGTGACACGCGCAAGAGTAATATGAGGACCGGCGCAACAAAGCCAATGGACGCGGCAGACGGCACCAGGCCGACGCCTGCTGTCGCAATGCCCATCAACATCACGGTTGCGAGAAACGTATATTTCCGCCCGAGCTTGTCACCCAGATAGCCGAAAAGGATGGCACCAAGCGGTCGAAACCCGAAGCCTACCGCGAACCCTGCCCAAACGAGCAGCATCTGCAAGGTCTCACTACCACTCGGGAAAAAGGTCTTGCCGATAATCGTGGCGAGCGTCGCGTAGATGAAGAAATCATACCACTCGAAAATCGTGCCTGCGGTCGACGCGCCAATAATCAGGCGCATGTCCTTCGCGGCTACGGCTTTATCCCCCACCATTCAGCTCTCCGATTCTTATGACCATTCTTTGGGATGTTTCGAAGAATCGGGCAAGCGGAGTTAACGATTGTGTGACCATATCCGTTCGCGGCGCGAGCGATCGAGCGCCTGATTGGCGCGAACGGATCAGAACAATATCAGGCCATCTCAAGGATAACCGTGTCCACCGCAAGGCTCTCCCCGGCCTTGGCGGACACGCTCTTCACCATGCCCGCTTTCTGCGCGCGCAGGATGTTTTCCATCTTCATTGCCTCAATCACCGCCAGCGGCTGCCCCGCTTCCACCTGGTCGCCCTCGCCCACATGCAGCGAGACCAGCAAGCCCGGCATCGGGCAGATCAGGAAGCGCGACAGATCCGGCGGCACCTTCTCGATCATGTGCTGCGCCATCGGCGCGACGTGGGCGGGGAGAACGCGAGCGACATGAGCCGCCCCCCGGCAGGTCAGCTTGAACCCGGTCCGTGTCGGTGCAATCCGGACCGACAGCCGCTCATCGCCAAACTCCGCCTCGATAATGCGGTCCCCCGGCGTATATTCCAGCGCGATTTCGATCGGATCGCCATCGACCGTCACATCGTCCATCCGGATCGCCACCTGATGATCGACACCGTCGATTTTCACCGCCCAGTCCGTTGGCGGCTTCAGGCGCTTGCCCAGCTGCCCGTCTACGCGCCGCGCACGGTCGGCATGGGCCATACCGGCAAACGCCGCCACGGCTGCAAGCCGCCGCCGCAACCCGTCATTGGCGGGCGCGCCCACGAAGCCTTCTGGATATTCCTCCGCGATGAAACCCGTCGTGATGTTGCCCGACCGGAACCGATCATGCTGCATAATCGCCGACAGGAAATCGATGTTGTGTCCCAGCCCTTCGATCTCGAAGCGGTCGAGGGCATCGATCTGCAGGTCGATCGCCTCCAGCCGCGTGGGGGCGTAGGTGATGAGCTTGGCGATCATCGGGTCATAGAACATGCTGACCTCGCCGCCCTCGAACACGCCGTCATCGACGCGCACGCCATCCTCCGCAACCGGTGGATTGTAGCGCACCAGCCGTCCGGTCGAGGGCAGGAACCCGCGATAAGGGTCTTCGGCATAGACGCGGTTTTCGACCGACCAGCCGTTGATCTTCACATCATCCTGCGTGAAGGCGAGCCTCTCGCCATTGGCCACGCGGATCATCTGCTCGACGAGATCGAGGCCGGTGATCTGCTCCGTTACCGGATGTTCGACCTGAAGCCGGGTGTTCATTTCGAGGAAGTAGAAACCCTCGCCGGTGGTGTCCGCCCCGGAGACGATCAGCTCCACCGTGCCCGCGCTGAAATAGCCAACTGCACGCGCCAGTGCGACGCACTGCTCGCCCATCGCCTTGCGCATCTTGGGCGTGACGAACGGCGACGGCGCTTCCTCTACGACCTTCTGATGGCGACGCTGGATCGAACATTCACGCTCGTTGAGGTAAACGATATTGCCGTGCTGATCGCCCAGCACCTGGATCTCGATATGGCGCGGGCTTTCAATGAACTTTTCGATAAACACCCGGTCATCGCCGAACGACGCCAGCCCTTCACGCTTGGTCGCCTCAAAGCCCTCGCGCACGTCCTGCTCCGAATAGGCAAGGCGCATGCCCTTGCCGCCGCCGCCCGCGGACGCCTTCATCATCACCGGATAGCCGATGTCGTTGGCGATCCGCACCGCATGTTCGGTATCGGCAATCTCGCCCACAAAACCGGGCACGACGTTGACGCCCGCTTCCAGCGCAAGCTTCTTGGACTCGATCTTGTCACCCATCGCGGCAATCGCGTTCGCGGGGGGGCCGATGAAGACAATGCCTTCCGCGTCCAGCGCCTTGCGGAAGCTCTCGCGCTCCGAAAGGAAACCATAGCCGGGATGCACCGCGTCCGCGCCGGTATCCTTGCACGCCTGAATGATCTTCTCCGCAATCAGATAGGACTGCGCGGCGGGCGACGGGCCGATATGCACGGCTTCATCCGCCATCAAGACATGCGGCGCGCGCGCATCCGCATCGGAATAGACCGCGACCGTCGCGATGCCCATTTTTTTCGCCGTGCGAATAACGCGACACGCAATCTCGCCACGATTGGCGATGAGGATTTTTTTTATAGTCATTAGTGGTCCCTAAAGAAGCCAAGTAGATTTTTGAGGTCGATCAGCCTTTGCTGTGTAAGATCGAAGTAGCACTGCCCAAACTCAATATTTTCTTGAGATCCACCCTGCGCCCAATCAGCGCGAGCGAAACATTCACTTTCTCGCCATTTCAGCCAATTTTTTTGGGCAGTCTGTAAATCAGATTCCGCCGATGCTTTACCCTTGTGCTGAGTGGCCGAAAATCGTCGATCGGAATCCCGAGCCGCATCAAGAACGTCAGGCCAAAACGCGGACAGTTGTTTATCAACCGCCTCATCTTCGTCTTTCCAACACAGCGCTATTTCAAGATCGCCACCACGATCGTAACACGCCGGCTGACCAAGAGCCGCCGCAGTGAACATGAGTGCGATCACTCCGCCGCCTCTTCCAGATGCCCATGCGGCGCGGCCTGCATCGCCACCACACCCAACTTCGCGAACAGCGCGCTGTCTTTGTCATCCCCTGCATTCGGCGCGGTGAGCAAGCGGTCGCCGGTGAAGATGCTGTTCGCGCCCGCCATGAAGCACAGAGCCTGACACGCCTCCGACATCGACTCCCGCCCCGCCGACAGCCGCACCATGCTCTGCGGCATCACGATCCGCGCCACCGCGACCGTGCGGACGAACTCGATCTCGTCGATCTTCGCGAGCGGCGTATCCGCCAGCATATCGCCCAGCACCGTGCCCTTCACCGGCACCAGCGCGTTGATTGGCACGCTTTCCGGGTGCGGCATGGTGCCCAGCGCATGGAGGAAGCCGATGCGGTCCTCGCGCGTCTCCCCCATGCCTACGATTCCGCCGCAGCACACGTTGATGCCCGCCGAGCGGACATGTTCCAGCGTCTCGATCCGGTCCTCGAACGTGCGGGTCGTGATGACGTTGGCGTAATTTTCCGGCGAGGTATCGATATTGTGGTTGTAATAATCCAGCCCTGCCTCGGCGAGCTGCTTGGCCTGCCCCTCGCTCAGCATCCCCAGCGTCATGCAGGTTTCCATGCCCATCTGCCGCACGCCCTTCACCATTTCGATGATGGCGGGCATGTCGCGATCCTTGGGGCTGCGCCACGCCGCACCCATGCAGAACCGGCCAGAGCCATTGTCCTTCGCCTGCGCTGCCGCTTGCAGCACCGTACGCACATCCATCAGCTTTTCGGCCTTCAAGCCGCTGTCCGCGGACGCCGACTGCGAGCAATAGCCGCAATCTTCCGGACATCCGCCCGTTTTGATGGAAAGCAGCGTCGAAAGCTGCACCTCGTTGCGCGGGTGGTTCGCGCGATGCACGGTCTGCGCCTCAAACATCAGGTCGGCGAAGGGCAGATCGAACAGCGCGGAAATCTCTTCCCGGGTCCAGTCGGTGCGGGGCGTCATATCGGTCAAGCGGCATCCTCCAGCGGGGGCATGTTGTGGCCGAGGAGACGCAGCACGTCCGCCGCGCACTCGACCACATTCGAGCCGGGACCATAAATACCCTGCACGCCCGCGTCACGGAGGAAATCATAATCCTGCGGAGGAATGACGCCGCCCGCTATCACCTTGATATCCCCACGTCCCTTATCCTTGAGCAGGCGGATCAATTCGGGGATCAACGTCTTGTGGCCCGCCGCGAGGCTGGATGCGCCCACCACGTCGACCCCGCTATCGAGCGCAAGAACCACGGTTTCCTCCGGCGTCTGAAACAGCGGCCCCGCCACGACGTCGAAACCCATGTCTCCGAAGGCCGAGGAAATGATGTTCGCCCCGCGATCATGGCCGTCCTGCCCCATCTTGGCGACCAGCAGCTTGGGCTTGCGGCCAAGGCGGTGCTCGACGGCCTGCACACCGTCGAGCACCTGACGCCAGCGCTTGTCCTCCTTGTAGGGGGCAGCGTAGACGCCCTTGACCGGGGTCGGCACGGTTGCATGCCGACCAAACACATCCTCCATCGCCTGCGAGATCTCGCCCAGCGTCGCCCGCGCGCGCGCCGCATCGACAGCAAGCGCGAGCAGGTTGCCCTGGCCCTTCGCTCCTTCGCGCAGCGCATCCAGCGCGGCCCGGCACGCGGATTCGTCACGGCTGGCCTTTACCGCAGCGATACGGGCAACCTGCCCTTCGCGCACTTTTGCGTTGTCGACTTCCAGCGTCTCGATCCGGTCTTCTTCGGCGAGGCGATATTTGTTGACGCCGACGATCACGTCCTCGGCCCGGTCGACGCGCGCCTGCCGCGCGGCCGCGGCTTCCTCGATCATTGCCTTGGGCCAGCCCGCCGCCACGGCCTTCGCCATGCCGCCCTCGGCCTCGACCCGCTCGATGATTTCCCAAGCCTTGTCGACCAGCTCCTGCGTCAGGCTCTCGATATAATAGCTGCCCCCCAGCGGATCGACGACATTGCACATGCCAGTCTCTTCCTGGATGACGATCTGGGTATTGCGGGCAATGCGCGCCGAAAAATCGGTGGGCAGCGCGATCGCCTCATCGAGCGCGTTGGTGTGGAGCGACTGGGTGCCGCCCAGCATTGCCGCCATCGCCTCGATCGTGGTGCGAATAACGTTGTTATAGGGATCCTGCTCGGTCAGCGATACGCCCGACGTCTGGCAATGGGTGCGCAGCATCTTCGACCGTTCGTCCTGCGCGCCCAGATTGGTCATCACCCGATGCCAGAGGACACGGGCCGCGCGCAGCTTCGCCACTTCCATGAAGAAGTTCATGCCGATCGCGAAAAAGAAGCTGAGCCGCCCGGCAAACTTGTCGATGTCGAGGCCCGACGCCACGCCATATTTCACATATTCCATACCGTCTGCGATGGTGAAGGCCAGCTCCTGAACCTGCGTCGCCCCGGCTTCCTGCATGTGATAGCCGGAAATGGAGATGGAATTGAACTTCGGCATCTCGCGGCTGGTGTAGCCGAAAATGTCGGAAATGATCCGCATCGAGGGTTCAGGCGGATAGATATAGGTGTTCCGCACCATGAACTCTTTGAGGATGTCGTTCTGGATCGTCCCGTCGAGCAATTTGCGATCGACGCCCTGCTCCTCGCCCGCGACTATGAAGAAGGCGAGGATCGGAATGACCGCTCCGTTCATCGTCATCGACACCGACATCTTGTCGAGCGGGATCCCGTCGAACAGAATTTTCATGTCCTCTACGCTGTCGATCGCGACACCCGCCTTGCCGACATCGCCGACCACGCGCGAATGATCGCTGTCATAACCGCGATGCGTCGCGAGGTCGAAAGCGACCGACAGGCCTTTCTGCCCGGCCGCCAAATTGCGGCGATAAAAAGCGTTGGATTCTTCGGCGGTGGAAAAGCCGGCATATTGACGGATCGTCCAAGGGCGCCCCGCGTACATTGAGGCACGCACGCCGCGGGTGAACGGCGCGAAACCGGGCAGGCCGGGGTCAACGTTCGCATCCTCGGCAGTATACAGCGACTTGACGACAATCCCTTCCGGCGTGTGCCAGTCGAGATCCTTCCCCTTCACCTCTTTTGCGGAAGCGGCCTGCCATTTTTCGAGATCGGTCATTTATTCGCCCTTGAACACGGGTTTGCGCTTTTCCGCGAACGCCGCCAACGCCTCGCGGAAATCGGCAGTATGCCCGGCGCGCGTCTGGTTCGCCTTTTCGATGGACAGCGTCTCGCTGAACGTGCTGTTGAGTGCGGTCGCCACCTGCTTGCGGATCATGCCTAGCGCGACCGAAGGACCGTTGGCGAGCTTGCGCGCAATGGCGCGCGCTTCGTCCCGCACCGCTTCGTCGTCCACGACCCGCGTAACCAGCCCCAAGTCCAATGCCTGATCCGCAAAGACCTTCTCGCACAAAAGCGCCATTTCGAGCGCTTTCGCACGCCCGGCCGACTTCGCGACCAGCCAGGTCGCGCCAGCGTCGGGGACCAGCCCCACATTCGCGAAGGCCAGCAACAGATAGGCCGAACGAGCCATCACCACGATATCGCCGGCCAGTCCGAGCGATAGCCCCGCGCCCACGGCCGGACCATTAAGAGCGCTCACCACGGGAATATCGAGCGACGCAATCGCTTCCACCACCGGATGGTAATAGTCGTCCAGCATCTTGCCCAGATCGTCAGGCATCCCCTCGTCATCGCCGATCAGGTCGGCGCCGGAACAGAAAGCGTTGCCCTCACCGGTCAGGATCAGCACCCGCGCGCCATCGGATCGCACTGTTTTCAGTGCGTCGGCAAATTCGACAAACAGCTTGGGCGTCAGTGCGTTCATCCGCTCGGGGCGGTTGAGCGTGATCGTCGCGATCATGTCGTTGTGCTCGTAACGGATGTTCCGGTATGTCAATGACCTGCTCCTGCCTTGGGCGTCTCCATGATTTCCGTCAGGATGCCATTCATGTCCCTGGGAAGCAGGAAGAAGACCAGCGTGCCGTGCGCGCCGATGCGCGTGTCGCCCAGCACGCGTTTGCCCATTGCCTCGAATTCGGCACGCGCCACATGAATATCCGGCACTTCATAGCACATATGATGCTGTCCGCCCGATGGGTTCTTGGCGAGAAAACCGTGGATCGGACTATCGGCGCCCAATGGCTCGATCAGCTCGATCTGGGTGCCGGTCGTTCCGTTTTCACCCGGTGTGTCGACAAAGCACACCTTCACGCCGTTGGAGGGCATGTCGAAAGGCTCATGGATCTCGGTCGCACCCATGACATCGCGATAATAGGCGATGCTGTCCTGAATGGAGGGGGTGGCGATGCCGATATGGTTGAGGCGCCCAAGTTTCATCACAGCTTCTCGATCACAATGGCGATACCCTGCCCGCCGCCGATGCACATCGTGATCAGACCATAACGGCCTCCGATACGCTCCAGCTCGTACAGGCACTTTACGGTGATGATCACGCCGGTTGCGCCCACGGGATGGCCCAGAGAAATGCCGCTGCCGTTGGGATTGACCTTGGCGGGATCGAAACCCAGCTCCTGCGCCACGCCGCAGGCCTGCGCGGCAAAGGCCTCGTTGCTTTCGATCACATCGATCTGATCCAGCGTCAGGCCCGCCCGCTCCAGAGCGATCGGCACCGCCTTGACCGGACCAATGCCCATCAGGCTTGGTTCGACCCCGGCATGGCCCCAGGCGAGGACTTTCGCGAGCGGCTTCAACCCCTGCTCATCCACCGCCTTCTGCGACGCAAGCACGACAGCCGCGGCGCCATCGTTGAGGCCGGACGCGTTACCAGCCGTAACCGACCCCTGCTTGTCGAACGCGGGCCGAAGCTTGCCGAGATCCTCGAGATTGGCATCAGCCCGGACGTGCTCGTCGGTATCGAACGCGACAACGCCCTTGCGGGTCTTGACCTCTACCGGGACGATCTGCTCCTTGAACCGGCCTTCGCTTATCGCTCGGCCCGCCCGCTTGTGGCTTTCCACCGCCAGCGCGTCTTGGTCCTCACGCGTGATCTGATATTTCTTTGCGACGTTTTCCGCCGTGATGCCCATGTGGATGTTCTCGAACGGGTCATGCAGCGCGGTCAGCATCGCGTCGATCATGCCGGTATTGCCCATCTTGGTGCCCCAGCGCACGCCGGTCATCCAATAGGGTGTGCGGCTCATGCTCTCTGCGCCTGCTGCGACGCCGATATCGCATTCCCCCAGTTGCAGCATCTGAGCGACCGAAATGATCGCCTGCGCACCCGATCCGCACAGACGATTGAGTGTCATTGCGGGAGCCGCCACCGGCACGCCCGCTTCGACCGCACACACGCGTGCCAGATAGGCGTCGCGCGGTTCGTTGGGGATGACGTTGCCCATCACCACATGCTGAACCTTGTCCGGCGTGATGCCAGCGCGACGGATCGCCTCGGCGATGACCGTGCGCCCAAGGGTCGTCACAGGAACGTCTTTCAGCGATCCACCGAAATCGCCGATGGCCGTACGAGTACCGGAAACAATGTAGACAGGTGCAGCAGTCATCAAATGTCCTCAGTTAAATGAAGGCGTCAAAGTGGAATATTATCGTGTTTCTTCCACGGATTTTCGAGCGTCTTGTTGCGCAGCTTGCGCAGGCCCAGCGCCACGCGGCGGCGGGTCGAATGGGGCATGATTACTTCGTCGATGAAGCCCTTGCTTGCCGCCACAAAGGGGTTTGCGAAGCGCGCTTCATATTCGGCGGTGCGCTCGGCGATTTCCTCCAGCGTCTTGCCACGGAAGATGATCTCCACCGCGCCCTTCGCGCCCATCACTGCGATTTCCGCCGTCGGCCAAGCGTAGTTCAGATCACCGCGCAGATGCTTCGACGCCATCACGTCATACGCGCCGCCATAGGCCTTGCGGGTAATGACGGTGATCTTCGGCACGGTCGCCTCGGCGTAGGCAAAGAGCAGCTTCGCGCCATGCTTGATGATGCCGTTATGCTCCTGCGCCACACCGGGCAAGAAACCGGGAACGTCGACGAATGTCACGATCGGGATCTCGAACGCGTCGCAGAAGCGCACGAACCGCGCGCCCTTCTTCGATGAGTTGATGTCGAGACACCCGGCCAGCACCATCGGCTGGTTCGCAACGATGCCCACCGTGCGCCCCTCGATCCGCCCGAAACCGGTGATGATGTTGCCCGCATGGGTCGGCTGCATCTCGAAGAATTCGCCCTCGTCCACAACCTTGCGGATGAGCTCGTGCATGTCATAGGGCTGGTTGGCACTCGCGGGGATCAGCGTGTCGAGGCTGTCTTCCTTGCGCTCCCAGTCGTCGGCGGTCGGCCGCTCGGGTACACCTTCGCGGTTGTTCGCGGGCAGCATGTCGACCAGATCGCGCGCGGCGAGCAGCGCCTCGATATCATTCTCGAACGCCACGTCGGCAACGCCTGATTTCGTCGAGTGCGTCACCGCGCCCCCTAGTTCTTCCTGTGTGACGATTTCGTTCGTCACCGTCTTCACCACATCCGGGCCGGTCACGAACATGTAGGACGAATCCTTCACCATCAGGATGAAGTCGGTCATTGCGGGGGAATAGACCGCCCCGCCCGCGCACGGCCCCATGATGAGCGAAATCTGCGGCACCACGCCGGACGCCAGCACGTTGCGCTGGAACACTTCGGCATAGCCGCCCAGTGACGCCACGCCTTCCTGAATGCGCGCGCCGCCGCTGTCGTTGAGGCCAATGACCGGTGCCCCAACCTTCATCGCCATGTCCATGATCTTGCAGATCTTCTGCGCGTGCCGTTCCGACAGCGATCCACCGAACACGGTAAAATCCTGACTGAACACGAACACCAGCCGCCCGTTGACCGTGCCCGATCCGGTGACGACGCCATCGCCGGGAATATGCTGCTGATCCATACCGAAATCGGTGCAGTTATGCTCAACATACATGTCGAGTTCCTCAAAGCTGCCTTCGTCCAGCAACACGTCGAGCCGCTCGCGCGCGGTCAGGCGGCCCTTGGCGTGTTGCGCAGCGATGCGCTTCTCGCCTCCGCCCATGCGCGCGGCCTCGCGCTTCTGCTCCAGACGTTCGACGATGGCGATCTTCGACATGCAATCCTCTCCCTGCGCCCCTTCGCGCTAGCCAGACCATGCGCTCTTTCAGTGTTTGCGGCCAAGCGCAAATGTGAATTTGCCAAATTGCAAAAAGCCATTTTGCAAATTATGACGCGGGGATGGCACGGGGCAACAGACTTTTCGCAGGGGCGCAACTCCGCCAGCTCCGGCTGGACCAGCGCATGGATCAGGCAGCGATGGCAGCGATCCTCGGCATCTCGGTCTCCTATCTCAGCCAGCTTGAAACCGATGACCGCCCGCTGACCGCCAAGGTCAAGGCTGCGCTCGCGCAGGCCTATCCCGTCGACTGGGCCGCCTTCGACGATCGGGAAGGCGAGCAGCTCCTGGGCGCGTTCGTTCATGCCCTCGCGCAGCCCGATGTCGCCGGACCCACTCTGGAACCGGAGCGGATCGAGAAGCTCCATCTGCAATATCCCGAATTCGCCGCCCGTTATGTCGACCTGCATCGTGCTTTCCGCCAGACGCACGAGCGCCTTAACATGGTCGAGGAAGCCATCGCCAACGACATGACCGCGCATGCCCGCCTGCCCTGGGAAGCGGTCCGCGACTGGTTTCACGACGCGGGCAATTATGTACATGAGCTCGACTGCATGGCAGAGGATGTCCACGGCCGCCTGGGTTCGCCCGATCGCGTGAGCGAGACAGCGCTGGTTGATGCGCTTGCCAGCATGCAGGACACCACCGTCCACGTCGGGGAGGCCCATGGGTCACTCTTGCGTGCATTTGATCCGGCCGAACGACGCCTGTTCGTCAACGCCGCAGCACCAGAGGAAAGCCGCAAATTCCTGATGGCGCATCGCCTGATGCAGGGCGAGGCCGCAGACCTGATCGCAGCACTGGTAAGCGCGGCCGCGATCCCCGCGCCCGGAGCGGACCGGCTGCTCGCCGTGGGGCTCGCCAATTACGCGGCAGGCGCGCTGATGATGCCCTATCGTCAGTTCCGCACCAGCGCCCGCACACTGCGACACGACATCGACCGGCTCGCCCGCGCTTTCGGGGTCAGCTTCGAGCAGGCCTGCCACCGCCTTTCGACGCTACAACGCCCCGGCATGCGCGGCATTCCGTTGTTCTTCTGCCGCGTCGACATGGCTGGCAATATCACCAAGCGTCACAGCGCCACGCGCCTGCAATTTGCCCGCTTCGGTGGCGCCTGCCCGCTCTGGATTGTCCATGAAGCCGTCGGCGTCCCCGACCGTATCCTCACCCAATTGGGAGAAACCCCGGATGGCGTGCGCTATGTCTCGATGGCCAAGGGCCTCGTGAAGCCCTCGGGCACCTATTCCCGCCCGCCCCGCCGCTATGCGGTCGCTTTGGGGTGCGAGGTCGAGCATGCCGCCAACTTCATTTATGCGGACGGCATGCAGCTTCACGACGAGGCGGCCGCCGCACCGATCGGCATTACATGCCGTCTGTGCCCGCGTCAGGGATGCGACCAGCGCGCTTTCCCGCCAACCGACCGGCCGATCCGGGTCGATCCCAATATGCGCGACGTCGTGCCCTATTCGATCGAGTAGCTTAGTTCAGCATCGCGAACAAAAACCGCCCCGCCACGAACAGCAGATACAGACCCAGTATCAGTTCCAGCCGTCGCTGCGACAGCGCGTGCGCGATCCGTACGCCATAGGGTGCGGCGAGCATCGACGTCGGCACCATCAAAAGCACCCCTGTCAGCGATACGTAACCGATCGACAGCGGCGGCAGCATCGCCATCTTTGGCCAACCACCAATAATGTACGCAATTACGCCGGGGATCGATATGATGACCCCGAGGCCGGATGACGTGGCGACCGACTGGCGAATGGGCCGCCCGTGCACGCTCATCAACAGGTTGGAAATCGATCCGCCGCCAATGCCAATCAACGCCGACGCGCTCCCGATCACCAGCCCGTACAGCCACATCACCGCCCGGCCCGGCATGTCGTTCGACAATCGCCAGTCAGCCCGCCCGAACAGCAGCTTGACCGCCAGGATTGTCGCGACGACCACGAACACACCCTTAAAAAGCCATGCGGGGGCGTCCGCCGCGATCGCCCCGCCCAGCGCCACGCCGATGATCACCGGTATCGCCCAGGTCCTCAGCACCGCTATATCTACCGCGTTTCGGGCATGATGCGCACGAAACGAACGGATCGATGTGGGTATGATGATCGCGAGCGAGGTGCCGACGCACAGCTGCATCCGCACCTCTTCTGGTACGCCCATAAGACGGAATACCTCATAAAGTACCGGCACGATGACCGTACCGCCCCCCACGCCGAAAACCCCTGCCAGCAACCCGCTCACGGCCCCCGCCGCAACGAGCGAGACGAGCAGCAATAACAGCTCGCTTATCGGAACACCCGCAACCGCCAAGGCAGTCAAGCCCTGCCGCTCATTTCATGAGCACCAGTTCTTCCGCCATACTCGGATGCAGCGCGACCGTGTCGTCGAAATCCTGCTTGGTCAGACCAGCCTTCACCGCGATCGCCGCCGCCTGCAGGATTTCCGGCGCGTCCGGGCCGATCATGTGCAGCCCGACGACCTTGTCGGTGGTCGCATCGCAGATCATCTTGTAAAGGCCCCGCTCATTCCGCCCGGCGAGCACGTTCTTCATCGGCCGGAAATCAGACGTGTAGACCTTGATTGTCCCCAGTGCATTGCGCGCCTGACTTTCCGTCAGGCCGACACCGGCCATCGGCGGATGGCTGAACACGGCCGAGGGAATGCAACTGTAATCGACCGTGCGCGGCGTGTTGCCAAACACTGTGTCGGCAAACGCCTGCCCCTCGCGGATCGCGACCGGCGTCAGCTGCACCCGGTTGGTGACATCGCCAACTGCATAGACGCTCGCCACATTGGTGCGGTTCTGTTCGTCCACCTTGATCGCACCGATCGCGTCGACTTCGACCCCGACAGTCTCCAGTCCGATGTCGAAACTCTTGGGCTTCCGGCCGATTGCGTAAAGCACCAGATCGCATTCGATCGGGTCGCCGCTGCCCAGATGCACGGTCAGCGCTCCGCTTTCCGTCTTGTCGATGCGCTGGAAGGGGGCGTTGAAACGGAACTGGATACCCTTTGTCATGCTGATCTGGAGCAAACGGTCCCGGATCTGTTCGTCATAGCCACGCAGGATCTGGTCGGACCGGTTGACGATCGTGACCGTCGATCCGAACTCGTTAAAGATCCCGGCAAATTCATTGGCGATGTAGCCCCCGCCGGCAATCACCACGCGCTTGGGAAGCGCATCGAGATGAAACACCTCGTTCGACGTGATCCCGTGCTCGGCTCCTTCGAACTCCGGCACCATGGGCCAAGCGCCGGTCGCGACCAGAATGCGTTCCGCGCTGACCTTCCGCCCGCTTGCCAGCGTCACTTCCTGCGGTCCGGTCACCGTGGCACGTTCATGAAAGGTCGTGACCTTGTTGTTGTCCAACGTCTGCTGATAGAGTCCATTGAGCCGATCGACCTCGGCCAGCACCGTGTCGCGCAGCGCCGCCCAGTCTAACGCGCAATGCGGCACATCCCAGCCGAAGCGGCGGGCATCGTGGAGATCCTCCGCAAAATGCGCACCATAGACGAGCATCTTCTTGGGCACACAACCCCGGATGACGCAGGTGCCGCCAACCCGATACTCCTCGGCCACCGCGACCCGCGCGCCATGCCCCGCCGCGACCCGCGACGCACGCACGCCGCCTGAACCGGCGCCAATGACGAAGAGGTCGAAATCAAATGCACTCATGCCGCGCTTACCCCCAGGGCCAGTTCTATCAGTGCCATGGTCGACGGGTCGAAACCCGACGGCCCCTTCTGGTCGATGCTCTTGGCGATTTCCTTGCCCAATTCGACACCGAATTGGTCGAACGGATTGATCCCCATCAACACCGCATTGGCAAAGGTGCGATGCTCGTAGAACGCGATCAGCGCGCCGAGCACTTCCGGCGTTACGTCGTCGAGCAGGATGGTGGTCGATGGCCGCCCGCCGGGATAGGCGCGTGCCGGATCGTCCGGATTGGGACGCCCTTGCATGAGCGCCGCGCCCTGCGCGAAACAGTTGGTCAGCAACACCTGATGATGCGCCAGATCGAGCGTATGCCCTGGCTCCCGTGCCGCAATGAACTCGACCGGCACGATGTGGGTGCCCTGATGCAAAAGCTGGAATACCGCATGCTGCGCATCGGTGCCAACCCCGCCCCAGGTGATCGCAGCGGTGGGACCATCGACCGGTTCGCCCTGCGCCGTTACGCTCTTTCCGTTGCTCTCCATCTCCAGCTGCTGGAGGTAGGAGGGCAGCAGCCGCAGCCGCTCGTCATAGGCAAAAACGGCGCGCGTCTGGCACTTCATAACACGCGCGTAATATTGGTCCACGAACGCCGCGATCAACGGTGCATTGGCTTCCGGCGCGCTTAGCCGGAAATGCCGGTCCATCGCCGCCGCCCCTTCGAGCAGGCTCTCGAACGCGTCCCATCCCAGCCCCAGCGCCGCCGGAAAACCGATTGAAGACCACAGAGAATAGCGCCCGCCGACGCTTTCGCTGAACGGCAGGATGCGCGTCTCGTCGACGCCCCATTCGATCGCCTTGTCCGGCGCCGCCGTCAGGGCGATCACGCGGCCATAAGGGTCTTCGACGCCACTTTCGGTCATCCAGTTGATTGCGCTCGTGGCGTTCAGCATGGTTTCGGTGGTGGTGAACGTCTTGGACGCCACTGCGAGGATCGTTGCAGCGGGATCGAAATCCTTGATCGCCTCTTCCAGCGCGCATCCATCGACGTTGGACACGATCGCCACGTCGTAGCGGTCACTGTCGCGGCCCAGTGCGTCGACGATCAGGTCCGGCCCGAGCGCCGACCCTCCGATGCCGACATGCAATATGTGCCGGATCGGTCCCAGCGCGTCGGCCTCGATCGCGTCGATCAGCGCGCGCATCCGGTTGTGAAATGTCCGCGCCCGCGCCACGCTGTCAGCCGCGCCCTCGCCGCGTTCCGCCGTGTGCTCGGCGGCGCGGCCTTCGGTATTGTTGACCAGCGCCCCGGCAAACAGCGCGTCGCGACGGATGGTGAAGTCCTTCTCCTCCGCGAGCTTCAGAAACGCGCCGGTCACCTCCGGGGTCAAATGGGTCTTCGACCAGTCGAAGCGGATCGGCCCCACCGCCATGGTCATCCGGTCAAGCCGTCCGGCGTCGTCATCGAAAACCGTGCGCAGGTCAGGTGTCGGAAAAGCGGCAATCTCGGCCCATGCGGCACTGGTCATAGGAGAACTCCTGTACGGGGCGCGACTGGTCCGATAAGGACCGAATCGGGGTGCAATTACACGCATATGCTTGACCTGAACACAGGCGCGACGCAAAGCCCGCAAGATAGTTCGCACGCAGGCAAGGACCATATGAGCCAAAAATCGGAGACCCGCGACTTTCTGACCTTTCTCGTAAAGCTCGGCCTGTTCGTGTTTGTGTTGCGCAGCTTCATCGTGGCACCGTTCAATATTCCGTCTGAATCGATGCAGCCTCGCTTGCTGATCGGCGATTATCTGCTGGTGGCGAAATGGCCTTATGGCTACTCGCGATACTCGCTGCCGTTCAGCATCCCGCTTATCCCCGGGCGCATTTTTGCGAAGGCACCCGAGCGCGGCGACGTGGTGGTCTTCAAGGCACCACCGACCCAGCGCGACGACTACATCAAGCGGGTCATCGGCCTGCCCGGGGATATCATCCAGGTGCAGAACGGGACGGTCATCCTCAACGGCGTCGCCATCCCCAAACGCCGGATCGACGATCTCGTCATTCCCGTGACGCAAAACATGATCGAGGCGACTGCGCGCGAGGGCGGGGACAGCCCCTGCTTCCGCGCGGAATTTGAAAAGACCGTCGCGGGCAAATCCACTTGCCATTACCCGCAATACCGCGAAACCTTGCCCAACGGCAAAAGCTACAACGTGCTCGACCTCGTTCAGGACGGGGCGGCCGATAACCGGACGAGTATTGTCGTGCCCGAAGGAAAACTGTTCCTGATGGGCGACAATCGCGACCGAAGCGCCGACAGCCGCTTTCCTGCGGAACAGGGCGGCGGGATCGGCCTTGTGCCCGAAGAGAATCTCGTCGGTAAGGCGCTCGTGTCCGTGTTCTCGACCGACGGCAGCGCCAGCTGGCTCCTGCCGTGGACATGGTTCACCGCCGCCCGCTGGGATCGTGTCGGGGAAGCCTTCTGATGAGGGCTGGCCTTTGACCGCAGAAGCGCGCAGCGACTGGATCCGGGCGCTGATCGGGCGCCCGCTCCGCCTGCCCGCCCTGTTCGAACAGGCCCTGACCCACGGCAGCGCATCGGCCGACCATTATGAGCGGTTGGAATTTCTCGGCGACCGGGTTCTCGGCCTTGTCATCGGCGAATGGCTGTTCGATCTCTATCCGCACGAACCCGAAGGCAAATTGTCGAGCCGCCTCAACATGCTCGTTTCGGGCGAGAGCTGCGCCGACATTGCCCGCGACCTCGGCATCGGCGCGCAAATGATCCTCGGCAAGCAGGCGCGCGACGATGGCGCGAACGACAGCACCAATGTGCTCGGCGATATGATGGAGGCGCTCATCGGCGCGCTCTTCCTCGACGGCGGGCTGGAGGATGCCCGCACGCTCATCCGCCGTCTGTGGGCCACCAAGGTCGAGGGTGCGGCGCACGCCCCCAAGCATCCCAAATCCGAACTGCAGGAATGGGCCGCCGCCAATCGTCGCAAGTCGCCCGTCTACGTCCTGACGGACCGCAGCGGGCCCCACCATAATCTGCGCTTTACCGTCACCGTCTCGATCCCGAACGTGGGTGAGGCCAGCGCGACTGGCGCATCGAAGCAGGAGGCAGAAACTGCCGCCGCGCGTACCCTATTGGAGCAAATTGCATGAATTCCCCTTCGCTCGATTCCGGCGCTGAACGCTGCGGCGTCATCGCCGTCGTCGGGGCGCCCAACGCGGGCAAGTCCACCCTCGTTAACGCGCTGGTCGGTCAGAAAGTGGCGATCACCAGCCCCAAGGCGCAAACCACCCGCACCCGCGTACTCGGCGTCGCGCTGGAGGGGAACACGCAGCTCGTCCTCGTCGACACCCCCGGTATCTTCGCGCCCAAGCGCCGCCTCGACCGGGCAATGGTGCAGGCGGCGTGGGGCGGCACGCAGGACGCCGACCTCATCGCGCTGGTCGTCGATGCCAAGGGCGGGCTGGGCGGCAAGCTGGAAGCAATCGTCGAGGGGCTGAAGCACCGCAGCGAGCCGAAGATCCTCATCCTCAACAAGGTGGACATTGCCGACAAGGGCAAGCTCCTCATCCACGCGCAGCGGATGAACGAACTGCTGACCTTCCGCGACATCTACTTCGTCAGCGCCGCGACCGGCGACGGCCTTCCCGAACTCAAGACCGCCCTCGCCGCGTCCGTGCCGGAGGGACCATGGCACTTCCCCGCCGATCAGGTATCGAGCGCGACCGACCGCATGCTCGCCGCCGAAATCACGCGCGAGCAGCTCTACCACCAGCTCCACGCCGAACTGCCCTATGCCTGCGCGGTGGAGACAGAGAAATATACCGAGCGCGACGATGGCAGCGTCGAGATCCACCAGCAGATCCTCACCGCCCGCCCCACCCAGCGCGCCATCATCCTGGGCAAGGGCGGCGCGCGGCTGAAGGAAATCGGTTCAAAAGCGCGGGCAGAACTGGCCGTTTTGTTGGGATGCCGGGTGCACCTCTATCTCCACGTCAAGGTGAAGGCCGACTGGGAAGACGACCGAGGCGTCTATCGCGATATCGGCCTGGATTGGGTGGAATAGTTTCGTCAGCCTTACGGCACCAGCTTCACCTGAAAGTCGTCATCCATCCTGAAGTCGATTGGTTTGCCAAGCCACTCGAACGTCTGTCGCAACGTGATTGACCTCTCCGCTTTGTTCGGACAATCGCTGTTTTCTTCCGCTTTCGAATACCGAATGTTGATGTCGTAGAGGTTTTTTCCGGCATCATAGCGAACGGCCGTAATGGAAATGGAGATTTGCTCCTGGCTGGACCGGCTTCGGCCTGGAGGACATTGGATAACGGCACCACTCAACGGTTGAGAAATCGACAGGTTGGCGTTCCCCCAGCCGCCAATACGTAAAACTTGGTTCACCATTGTCTGACCTCGCTGGATTATGATGAGCCTTAATGTTTCAACGGGCCGAGGCTCTTCTCTGACAGATCGAGGGAAAGACGGCGGAATAGAGATCGCAGGAGGTGTGGGAGCAGGTGACATTTGCGCCCATGCGTGGCTTACACTCGCGAGTGACAATATCGCTCCCGCGAGTGAAACGCCCAAATTTTTACCGTAATCCATGATAACACTCCGAAAGATAAGGCAATTTTATCCTTCAGGGGTATTAACAATTCCTTACGACTTCGCTTTGGACGCGGCCTTCTTCCCCGCCGCCTTCTTCGCGCCACCCGCAGCCTTCTTCGGCGCGGCCTTCTTTTTCCCCTTCTTCGCCGGAGCGGCCGCCGCGCGGGCATCAATCAGCTGCGCGGCTTCTTCCAGCGTCAGGGCGTCCTTGTCGATCGTCTTGGGCAGGGTCGCGTTGGTGGTGCCGTCGGTGACATAGGGGCCATAGCGGCCCTCCATCAGCTTGATCTCCGCCTCGGTGCGCGGGTGCGCCCCCAGCACCTTCAGCGGCTCGCGGGATGCCGCACCCGCGCGTGGGCCTTTGTTGGCGGCATCGGCGAGCTTCGCGACGGCGGCGTTCATGCCCGTCTCGAAAATCTCGGCCGTTGACGCCAGCCGCGCATATTTGCCCTCATGCTGCAAATAGGGTCCATAGCGCCCCAGGTTGGCGACGATGGGCTTCCCCGTCTCCGGGTGGTTGCCCACTTCGCGCGGCAGGCTCAGCAGCTTCACCGCCCAGTCGATATCCAGCCCATCGCCCAGATCCTTGGGGATCGACGCGCGCTTCGCCTCTGCGCCGCTGCCCATCTCGATATAGGGACCAAAGCGCCCCGCCTTGCGGACGATATCCGCGCCCGTTTCGGGATGCTGGCCGACGATCTGCGGCCCCGCGTCCGCCTCGCCCGATCCGCCGGGCTGGCCGAATTTGCGCGTGAACTTGCACTCGGGATAATTGGAGCAGGCGATGAACGCGCCAAAGCGCCCACCGCGCAGCGCCAGCTTGCCGTCCGCGCACAGCGGGCAGGCGCGCGGGTCGGTGCCATCGCCCTTGTCGGGGAACAGCATCGGCGCGAGGAAGGTATCGAGCGCCGCCGTCACTTCGGACGGCTTCTGCTCCATCACCTCGGCGGTCTTGGGCTTGAAATCCTTCCAGAACGCGTCGAGCACCGCCTGCCACTGCGCACGGCCACCGGAAATCTCGTCCAGCTCGTCTTCCAGCCCGGCGGTGAAATCGTAGGAGACATAGCGCTCGAAGAAGCGCTCCAGAAACGCCGTCACCAGCCGCCCGCTCTCCTCGGCGTAAAAGCGGTTCTTCTCGATCCGCACATAGTCGCGGTCCTTGAGGGTCTGGAGCGTCGAGGCATAGGTCGACGGGCGCCCGATACCCAGCTCCTCCAGCCGCTTAACCAGCGACGCCTCGGAATAGCGCGGCGGCGGCTGGGTGAAATGCTGCTCGGCGTTGACAGCTTTCTTGGCGGGGCAATCCCCTGCGGTGAGACGGGGCAACAGCTTGCCCTCGTCATCATCGCTGTCGTCGGTGCCCTCCTCGTACAGCGACAGGAAGCCGGGGAAAATCACCACCTGCCCCGTCGCGCGCAGGGCATGGCTGCCCGTGCCGTCGACCAGCTCAACGGTCGTGCGTTCCATGCGGGCAGACGCCATCTGGCTCGCCAGCGCGCGCTTGAACACCAGATCGTAAAGCCGCGCGTGGTCGCCGCTACCCACCTTGTCGCGAGCGAAATCCGTCGGCCGGATCGCTTCGTGCGCTTCCTGTGCGTTCTTCGCCTTGGTCTGATACTGGCGCGGCTTTTCGGGGAGATAGCCCCCGTCATAGCGATCGGTAATCGCCTTGCGCGCGGCGGAAATGGCGCTGTGGTCCATCTGTACGCCGTCGGTCCGCATATAGGTGATTGCACCATCCTCGTAGAGCTGCTGCGCGATCCGCATCGTGTGGCTGGCCGAGAAGCCGAGTTTGCGCGCCGCTTCCTGCTGCAAAGTCGAGGTGGTGAACGGCGGCGGGGGGTTGCGCGTGACGGGCTTGGTCTCGACCGTCTCGACCGTAAAGCGCCCTGCCTCCACATCGGCCTTGGCGGCGAGCGCATCGCCCTCCTTGCCGATGGTCAGCCGGTCGATCTTCTCACCCTTCCAGCGGACCAGCCGCGCCGTGAACGCGCGTCCGTCCTGCTCCATCTCGGCGGCGACCGACCAATATTCCTGCGCTACGAAGGTTTCGATCTCACGCTCGCGCTCCACCACCAGCCGCAGCGCGACCGACTGCACGCGCCCTGCCGACTTGGCGCCGGGCAGCTTGCGCCACAGCACAGGGGACAATGTGAAGCCCACCAGATAATCGAGCGCACGGCGTGCGCGATAGGCATCGATCAGGTCATGGTCGAGCTCGCGCGGCCGCGCCATCGCTTCGGTCACCGCCTGCTTGGTGATGGCGTTGAACGTCACGCGCTCCACCGCCTGCGGCACGACCTTCTTGGCCTTCAGGACCTCCAGCACATGCCAGCTGATCGCCTCGCCCTCACGGTCAGGGTCGGTCGCGAGGATCAGACGGTCGGCCTTCTTGGCCTCGTCGGCGATAGCCTTTAACTGGCGGCCCTTGTCCCCGTAATTCTCCCACGACATCGCAAACCCGTCATCGGGATCAACCGATCCGTCCTTTGCCGGCAGGTCGCGGATGTGCCCGTAGGATGCGAGCACATGATAATCCGAACCCAGATATTTCTCGATGGTTTTCGCCTTGGCCGGCGATTCAACAATGACAAGCTGCATGGAGTAAAAGGAACCTCTTCACGTGTACGCGCGAGGGTGGAGGGGAATCCGACCCGGCGTCAAGCATCATTGATCTCGTCCATCTAGGGGGCTGTCCGCATTACGCAAGGCTCACCCGCCCCCCCGCATGGCGCTCCAGCCTTCCGGCCAGCTCCAGTTCGAGCAGCACCGTCTGCACGATCGCGGGGGCAAGTCCCGCCTGCCGCACCAGTTCGTCGACCTGCACAGGCACCGGGCCGAGAAGCGCGTGCAGTCGCTTGCGGTCGCCATCCGCCACGTCACTGTCGATCGGTCCAGCGGACCAGTGGGGCGTCGGCGATCGCACCATGCGATCGTCCAGATGGCTTATCGCCTCGATCACGTCGGCGGCGCTCTGTACCAGCGTTGCGCCTTCGCGGATCAGCAGGTTGCACCCCTGCGCACGCGGATCAAGGGGAGAACCGGGCACAGCCATTACCTCCCGCCCCGCCTCCGCCGCCAGCCGCGCTGTGATGAGGGAGCCGGACTTCGGCGCGGCCTCCACCACCACCGTTCCCAGCGACAAGCCCGCAATGATCCGGTTGCGATAAGGGAAGTTGCGCGCGCGGGGTTCCGCGCCAGGCGGCTGCTCGGCGATCAGCAGGCCGTGCGTCGCCACATCCTCCTGCAGCTGCGCATTTTCGGGTGGAAATGCGATGTCAATCCCGCTCGCGATGACGCCGATCGTGCCCTTCATCAGCGATCCGACATGCGCCGCCGTATCGATTCCCCGCGCCAGGCCGGACACGACCACCACCTCTTCGCGCGTCAGGTCCTGCGCCAGCATCCGGGCAAAGCGGCACGCGGCGGCGGAAGCATTGCGCGCACCCACCATGCCGACGCAACGCCGTTCGAGCAGGGCCATGTCTCCCCGCACGATCAGCACCGGCGGCGCGGTGTCAATCTGCCCGAGGAGCGGCGGATAGTCACGATCATCGAGAAACAGATAGGAGGCACCTAGCGCCGATACCCGCTCGGCCTCCCGCGCGACCGTTCCTTCATCCGCCACCTGCGCGCCGTTGGCGCCCCCGCGCTTCGCGAGGTCTGGCAACATGCGCAAGGCCTCTGACGCGGAGCCGAATCGCGCGATCAGCGAAGCCCAGGTGACAGGGCCGATGCGCGGCGAACGGGCCAGCCGTAGCCGGTCAAACCCGTTCTGATCCAGCCCCCCGCCCGCCAAGGTCAGGCAGTTTCAGCGCCGGAAGATTCTGGCTCACGCGATGTTTTCGCTCCAACCCTGGGCTCGATGCCTTTGACCAGCCGCCCCATATTCGCCCGGTGTCGCCATAGGACCACCAGGGCCATCGCCAGCATTGGGGCGAACAGATCCAGCCGTCCCAGCGCCACCGCCGCCACCGGCGCGCTCGCGGCCGCCGCCATGCCGCCAACCGAAGAGATCCGCGTAAGGGCTAGCATCCCGACCCATGTTCCCGCGAACACCAGCCCGACCGGCCAGTGGAGCGCGGCCACCACGCCGAGCATTGTCGCCACGCCCTTGCCCCCGGCAAAGCGGAGCCACACCGGATAGCAATGACCCAGAAACGCCATCAAGCCGGCCATCGCTCCGCCATTGGCGAGCGCATCGCCGCCCATCAACCGCCAGCCGAGGAAGACCGCCACGGCACCCTTCGCCCCATCGAGCAACAATGTCGCCGCCGCCAGCCCCTTGCGACCTGTCCGCAGCACGTTGGTCGCACCGATATTCCCTGATCCGATCTGCCGCAAATCCCCAACCCCGGCGATCCGCGTCAGGATGATGCCGAATGGGATCGAACCCAGCAGATAGCCGATTATCATCACAAGGGCCGGCGTCTGCCACAGCACCATATCGCGTTCCTCTTCTGTCCCACGCGATCATAGGCCCCACGCGTCCAAGCGCAAGCGCGGCCGTGGCATCTGTCGCCATTTCGGACCTTGATGAGGGAGAAGCGCCGCCCAAGCGCGCAGGTTCAAACGGCTTCCGTGGGGATCACCACCTCGCGCGAAAAGGGTTCGCCATCCAGTTCGTAGTTATGAACGAAATCATGTGGCACCTCGGGTCCCCAACTTGCGAGAGAGTCCTCCATGCCGTAGTTTGTCGGTGTCCATGCGACATAATCGTCTATGTGGTCCATATCGGAATAATATTCGAACCAGGACCCCCATGGATCCTGTATATAATGAAAGAAGTTCGATCCGATCGTGTGTCGCCCGAAGCCCCAGTCGCCGCGACGCGACTTTGCCAGCAATGCGCGTCCACCCCGACCGACTTCATCCGGATCGGCAACCTGAAAGCTGGCGTGATGGAATCCAACACCGCCTGATTTGGCGAACGCTATGACATGGTGGTCGCTGTCCCTGCGCACGCAGGTGAAGGCAATGATATCCTGTGCCCGGTCAGCCAACCCCATTCCGAAAGCTTGCGTCACAAACTCCACGCTCGCCATGACGTCCGGCGTGAAGACAAGGACATGGCCCAACCGTAATGGCCTGACGGGGGCGTAGTTCCGCTGCGGCAGGATCGCGGAACGGCGCTTGCGCACAATGCGGCCCGGTCCGTTGATCTCGAAGGGGGTGGATGGAACGGCTAACTCGTTATCGGCCGGATGTTCGCAAAGGTGAAACAGCATGCCGTGGGGATCGAGCACCCATAACCCTTCCGGATCGAAGCCTGCAGGTGCTTCGGTAACCCGCCCTCCGAGCCGCTGGACGTCCAGGGCAATTTCATCGAGGCGTTCTGCGCAGAGCTGAATGTGGTGGAGCCGCTTCCGAGCCGCTCCGCCGATAAGGGTGATCGACGCGCGATCCTGCTCCTTGCAGCGCATATGGGCGCGGTTTCCCTCCACCATAGCGACGAGGCCCGCATCGGAATAGAAGCGCACCCCCACTTCCAAGTCCGGAATTTCGAGCGTCAGCGATAAGAGTCCCAATACTGCCATGACATCCTCTCCTCTGGTCAGATCGTTGCGACCCTGTTTTCGATGGCGCCGATGGATTCGACCTCGCACCGGATCAGATCTCCCGGCTGCAGAAAGACTTGCGGCTCCCTGCCGACGCCCACACCTTCCGGCGTGCCTGTGGCGATCAGATCTCCGCTTTCCAATGTGAAGGCCGTCGACAGGTAGGCAATCTGCGCCCACAGATTGTGGATCATGTTGGCGGTATTATTGTCCTGCCGCAGTTCACCATTGACCCAGCAACGCAATCTCAACGCGTGGGGATCGGGGACTTCATCGGCGGTCACGATCCAGGGCCCGATCGGCCCATGCGTATCGAACGACTTGCCCATGGTGAACGTGGCCGAGTGAAATTGCCAGTCACGCGCCGACACGTCGTTGCCGACGCAATAGCCGAACACATGGGCGGGTGCTTCGTCTTCCGTGACACCCTTGGCCGGTTTGCCGATGACTGCGACCAGCTCGACCTCATAGTCGAGCTTTTCGGTCACTCCGGGGTCGATTTCGTCATAGGGCCCGGAAATACATGTCGTCTGCTTGTTGAACCAAACCTGGTTCTTGCTGCGCGCAACGCCGAGTTTGTCCGCCTCTTCCAAGTGCTTGGCATAGTTCATGCCAATCGCGAGATATTTGCCGGGACGCTCTATCGGCGGAAGCAGTTTGACCGCGTCGAGGGTCAACACAGGCTCCGCGTTCGCGACGATGTCCTTCAGATCGGCAAGCGCTTTCTCGCCACCTTCCGCGATTTCACGGATCGACCGCCAGGGCGCGCCAGCCGCAGCCAGATCAACGACACCATTTTCCTTGAGTGCGCCGATGCGGGTTTCACCGTCATGGCTGTAACGAATAAGCTTCATATTATGGGTTTCCTGCAAGAGTGGAGTGCGGTTCCGTCTCAGTCTGGCTGGCTTGCCAACATCGCGGTGCTGGATGTTTGGGCCGCGGTCGCGGATGTCGACGGCGGCACCGGTATTATAAAGCCGGCTGATTTTAGATCCGACAGAAAGTCATCGACCAGCGATGGGAGGTCGTCGGGCGTGACGGCCCCGCCATAAACATAAAAGTCGGGGCGAACTAACATGGCGCTCCAGCCATTCGCTGCGAAGAAGACGTTCATCCTGCCGTCGAGATCGACGAAGCCGTCCGGAGCGTCCCGATCGAAGGACACGATGCGCACATCGAGCGCCGCCAGCGTCTGGATGACGTCGGGGTTCAGGAATGCGTAGGGATCGACCCCGCCACAGTAGAGCGCGAAATTGGCCCCGACGAACGCGTCCAGGCGCATGCGGTCTTCGCCCCGTTCGATCGTCACATGGGGCGAAAGCAATCCGGCACCTTTGGCCAGGGAACCGTCTGCTGCCCGTTGCACTATCCCCGAGGTAAGGGAGGGAAATGGCGGAGGAGGTTCCGCCGAACCATCGAGAAACGCCTTGTCGCGCTCCGCCGCGGCCTGACTGTCAGGGATGCAGATTATCTTCCCGAGATAGATCGAAATGTCGGTAACCTGGCTAACGTGGGGCCGCCGTTCCATCTCATAGGTATCAAGCAGGCGGTCGTCCGCCTTGCCGTCAAGAATGAAGCCCAGTTTCCATTGCAGATTCCAGGCGTCGCGCATGCCCGCACACATGCCTTGCCCCATAAAGGGCGGCATCACATGCGCAGCGTCGCCCGCGACCATGATCCGCCCCGCTCGCCACTTGCTGGCCATCAATGAGCGGAAGTTGTACACCTTGTGGCGCACGATTTCGATGTCCTCTGGCCCGGCCCAGCGTTCGAGCAGGCTCCATACCTTCTCCTCGCTCTCCAGATCCTCGATGCGCTCTCCGGGAAGCCGCATGAATTCCCAGCGCCGAAACACCCGGTCGCCGCGGATGCCGGCCGGTACGATGGTAGTCGGACGGGTGGGGTTGCAATATTGGCCTGCTGCGGGAAGCCCCAGCTTTTCGATCGTCGCCCCGTCCTTGAGCATGACGTCGATCACCAGCCAGTCCGCTTCAAATCCGCGATCCTCGCGTTCGCCACCGACTGTTTCGCGCACCAGCGAATTGGCCCCGTCGCAACCCACCAGGTATCGCGCAGAAAGGGTCTTCTCCTCGCCGGTTTCGCAATGGCGGAGGCGAACATGGACGAGGTCCCGATCCTGCGTCGCCCCAGTCATTTCCCAGCCGAGATGCAGATCGACCGTCGGCTGCTGAAGCACGGCGTCTTCAAGAGCCTGCTCCAGCGTCGGCTGATGGACGAAATTCACCTCTGGTCCACCCGAGATCGATGGCGAAGACCAGTCGATCACCAGAAGCTCTTTCCAGTCGGCGTTGAACCACTGGTATAACGGTCCGGGTTGTGTGACCGAGGGCAGGATTTCTCCCATACCGTTGGCCGCCAGCACCCGATAGAGTTCGTGATCGACGCAAACGGCACGGGGGAGAGGATAGCGCGTGGTCCAGCGCTCGACCACGGCAACCTGGCGGCCCTGGCGGCCCAACATCAACGCCAACGATTCACTGACGGGGCCGTAGCCCACCTGGATAACGTCATAAACGTCGATGCTCATGTCAGTCCTACTCCCCTAGCCCAAACTTATAATGTCCTATGTGTCATAATGACAGTTTTGATATTACCAAGTCAAGGCCGTTTCGGCGGGATTTTACGACGCCACTCGGGTCATTCTTGCGGAAGAGCATCCGTCGACATCGGCCAAGGGACCTGCGGATGACCTCCCCGCTGCACTGAAGCGGGCGTTGACCGGTGGGAAAATGCTGCTACGTCACTGTGGAAATGACGATTGAGACAGGGCGAGAAATCATGGCGCCGCTGCGGAATGCATCGCTTCCCGGGACAGCCGATACGAAACCGCAAGAGGATCATCGGGTTCGTGTAGCGCGAGAGAAGCGCAAGCGAATGCGTGCGCACCTGATGCAATCGATCATTGCGGTATGCTCGGGGCGCAAGCTGACCGGCTCCACCGTGATCGAAGATGTCGTGCGCCACGCCGAGGTGTCGCGAGGAACATTTTACAAGTATTTTGAAACACTTGATGAAGCCGTAATCGAAATCGCTTCCGAGCTGGCCGAGGAGATGACGGTTGGCATATCGTCGGTATACGACGTTCTCGATGACCCCATTCTGCGCACGGCCACCGGCTTTCAGACGTTTCTTTCGCGCTCTTTGATTGATCCAAATTGGGGTGCGTTCATCATACACCTGGATTTGTTGAACGGAGAGCAGAACCAGATCGCCAGCAAGGTCAAAGGCGATATTCGGTTGGGCATCCAGACCGGCGATTATTTTGTTAAGTCCGTCGATACGGCCGCCGATCTGTTGATGGGAGCAAAGCATGAAGCGATTCGGCGGATTATCGCCGGAGAGCATGATGTAAGCTATATACAGGATATGGCGGCGATGGTGCTCAAGAGCTTCGGAGTATCCCATCACAAGGCGGAAAAATCCGTCGTCCACAGCTTCGAACGACTGTGCAAGCTTGCTCCCGCCAAATTGAGCTGGTGGAAAACCGATGGCCCGGCTGCACAGTTTCGATCCGCTCCCTAGCCATTGCGCGGGGCGCACAGAACACTTGCTGGAAGAGAGTTCCAGGCAGGCCAAGGACATGTGACGATCAAGAATCGCTGCGTAATCATAAGAATAAGCCGTTGACAGCACTCAACCGGAGCAAAAATCGCTCTGAAACCTCCTTTCCGATCGCCCACCCGCCCTGCACAGTGACATCCTGCGCTCATGAAACCGAGGAATGCCGGGCCCGCAGGGACGTTTAAAGACATAGGCTGCGGCAAGAAATCTTTTCGATTGACATCATAAAAGCATTAATGTCATTATGACATTAATGAAACTCAAGGTTGCCTGAGCACGTCAACCGCGGAAGAGTTTCGAGACGGGAGAGATGGCTTTGGGCGTTGACCGAAGAGGCGCAATCGGGATCGATAGGGCAGCGCTGCGTTCGCAGTTGCCTGCGCGCCGGGCTACGCCTGCGGTCGATCACTTTGCGCATGCATGCATCCGGCCAAGCGAGATACCTGCGGGTTTCCTGCGTGAACACGTCACCCTATCGATGGACAGGTCACCGCCGCTTGGCGCGATTGGCACGCATTCGGCGAGAAGTCGCCAGTCATGCGCGGAAGAAGGGCTGACTGGTTCGTGATCCAAAGGCCGCACCGGACGTATCCACAGTTTTTCGACAGACACATAATTCGGGGAGAGAGAAATGAATATGACAGGTAAACTTTACGCATCGGTCTCGCTTCTGCCGTGCCTGCTGCTTTCGGCCACAGCTTTTGCGCAGGACGCGAACACCGCCGGGGCAGCTGCAAGCCCGGCACCGACAACCGAGCAGGCGGCGGCGTATGAAGACGAGATCATCATCACCGCCCAGCGCCGCGAAGGCACGGTGCAGGATACGCCGTTGGCCATCGCCGTTCTGTCTGGCAGTCAGATGGCGTCGGCTCAGATTAACGATCCCACGAAGCTGACCAATGTCACCACGGGCGTACAACTCTCGACCGTTGGCCAGCAACTGGCGCTCTTCGTACGGGGTGCTGGTGCGCCCGTGGCGAACGTCAGGGCCGATCCGGCGGCGGCGTATTCGATCGATGGCATTGCCATCGCCCGGCCGGTGTCGGTGAACGGCGCGTATTATGACCTCGCGCGGGTTGAAGTCGTCAAGGGGCCGCAGGGCACGCTCTACGGCCGCAATTCAACGGTGGGCGCCATCAACATCATTACCAACCGGCCGAGTTTCAATCTCGAAGGGAGCGTAGAGGTCGAAGCGGGCAACTACGACCTCTTCCGTGGCGAGGCGATGGTGAATGTGCCGCTGTCCGACACCTTTGCCCTGCGCGGCGCGGTGCAGGCAACTAAGCGCGACGGCTATCTGTCGAACGGATATAATGATGCGGACAATTACTCCGGTCGGTTGCGTGCGCTCTATCAACCGTCGAGCGATATATCCCTTCTTCTGACCGCCAGCTATTATCGCGATCATGGCAAGGGTTCAGGGGACGTGTCGCTGAATTCGCCGACCGGCTCCACCTTCACAAATGATGCATGGTTCGTGAAGGAGGGGCCGCCCAACTTTTTCGATCGGGTCCCGACCAACGGCCATCAGAACCTCAAAAGCCTGATCCTGAGCGCGGAATTTCAAGCCAATCTGAACTTTGCGACCCTCACAGTCATTCCCGCCTATCTGGACACGAGCTATCGCGCGCTCACGTACACGGGTGGGTTCGAACAGCGCATCGACAACAGCGACAAACAGAAAAGTGTCGAGGTGCGTTTGGCCTCTCCGGGGAAGCAGACGATAAGCTGGATCATTGGTGGACTTTATCTGGATGACACGCAGGACGGCTACACCGATCTCGGGTCGCGCCCGGGCGTTCTTCAGCGCGAACAGACCAACGACCTGGGCCTCAAATCCTTTGCCGCCTTTGGTCAGGTCACCGTCAATCTCACGGATCAGTTCCGGATCACGGGCGGAGCGCGCTATTCCAATGAGACCAAGGATCTGGATGGGTTTGTTCGAAATCTCGACCTGAACCAGAACCCCCTCCCCGGCCAGCCGGTGCTGCCGTCCATTGCCCATCGCAATTTCGAAGACATCAGCTACCGCGTGGGTCTGGAATATGACGTATCACCCGATAGCCTGCTCTATGCTTCCGTCGCCACCGGATACAAGGCGGGCGGGTTCAACGTCGGGCTGCCGCCTGTAAATCCGGGAGATCTGCCCAACAGCTTCGACCCCGAAAGCATGACAGCTTATACGATCGGGTCGAAGAACGTCTTTGCGAATAATCGCGTGCGGCTCAACCTGGAGGCTTGGTACTGGGATTATCGCGATGTCCAGCAGGTGCAGTTCGGCTTTGTGAATCCGCGTCCCGCCTTTGCTCTGGTAACCTACAATGCAGCCAAGCAGGAGAGCTATGGCGCGGAAATCGATGGCTCCGTCCGGATCGGCGATGGTGGCACGTTCAGCGGAAACCTGACATACACGCATTCCACCTGGAAAGACTTTGCTTTACCTGGATTTGTGTTCGGCCCTTTCAACATACCGGCGAGCAACCTGAGTGGCGCGGACACCCCCTTTGCGCCGCGATGGGCAGCCAACCTGTCTTACACGCACGCGCTGAAAACCTCGAACGGCGGCGTCATAACCCCGGGCATTCGCACGCGCATCCGCAGTGCCCAGACATTGAACACGACAGGTGTGATCGGTAGCCGGGTGGACGGCACCATGTCGACGGACATCTGGGTGACCTATCAATCGCCGGATTCCGGGATTGAGGTTCAGCTTTATGCGAACAACCTGGAAGACGAACCTGTGTTCAGTTTCTCCGGCGTGACACCCGCCGGTCATTGGGGGCGGCCGGGCAATCCGCTGACCTTCGGCATTCGGGCCAAGACCACGTTCTGATGGATTGAACTCCCCCCGGCGAGTTTAACCTCGCCGGGGAATTAATAGCATAGGGACGTCCTGCATTGGCCGCCCCGCCCTTGAGTCAGGCGTGTTCGCGCCATTGCAGCCAGGGATCGCGCCACCAGCTGAGCCGATCGGGCGCGGCGCCGCGGATGAAGATGGTTGCCTCCCCGACCAGAGCGCGAGCTTCCTCTCTCTGCACGCCAAGGCTGATAAGAATGATCGACATGATGTTGTCCACGAATTCGCGCCGGACCTCTGTGGATCGCGCGTTGGATCGGATGGTTTCCCGCATCGCTCCGATGGCCAGCGTGCGGGCCGCGACGGCGTCCATGAAATGGACCTCGCCCTGCGCGGAGGCCTCCGCAAGATGCTGGGTGATGCCGTCAAACAGAGCGCCGTCGGTGCGCAACATATCGCTGTGAGCGACGAAGGCGGCCCACGTCCTGTCGAGCACGCTACGCATCAAAAACAGCTGCAGCGAAATGGTGAACAGCATGATGGGTCGTTTCTGGTCAACCACGAGATGCTTGAGACTTTCGATCATCTCATCGACAAGGTCGCCAGCCCGCCGCTCTATCGCTTCATCCACCGAGACAAAATATTTGTAGAACGTCGCGCGGGAGACATCCGCGCGCGCAATGACCTCATCAACCGAGGGGGGGCCGGTTAGTATATGCTCGGCGTAGCATTCCATCGTGGCTCGCAACAACCGCTCGGTCATGCGCTCTCGACGTATCTTCGCCACGCGGACGCGGTGGTCCTGATTATCCAGTGTCTCGATCGGTTTCATAGCCACCCGGCTAGCATTAATTCTCTGTTCCGCAAATGATACCGCATGCCCCTCCCCGCGCGGACAGAAACATCCGGAATCGCCGACGCCACCTCCCAATCGCTGGGCTGATACGATTTCATATTGATCATTATGTGTTTTTTGTAAATGGTGCGGCGTGAAGGCCAGACAGGTGGCCTGCGAGGAGGGATGATGACGGGACTCACCACCACACGCCGCGAGGCACTGGTCGGCACGGCGGCCATCGGCATGGGACTGTCGATTGGCTCAGCCTCGGCTGGCAGTACTTCAACTGCCGCAAACCCAACGGCCAAGGCCGAGGTCGAGACTAAGGAACAGGACGGATCAGCAAAGATGCCGATCATCTGCCTTGAAGAACATGTCAACGACGTCGCTGTCGCTCAGGCAACGATGACGGCCTTTGCCGCACAGATTCCCTATTTCAGCGGGTTGGGTAGCCGCTTTCGCGAGGATCCGGCGCGTTTTCCTACTGATCGACCAAGCCTGACGTTTGTTCCGGATTCGATCAAGATCGCTGCGGCACCCCTTTCGGTCCGTCTTGCGGCGATGGATGCGGCCGGGATCGACATGCAGGTTATGTCGCTCAGCAATACTCCTCAGCTCGCACCGGCAGAGCACGGGGTCGACCTGATCAAAGCAGCGAACGACCGTCTGGCCTCGGCTGCAAAGGACCACCCTGGGCGCCTTTCCGCATTTTTTACCCTGCCCTGGCAGGATCCGGACGCCGCCGCGCGCGAGGCAGAGCGATGCGTGAAGGAACTGAGGCTGCCCGCGACTTTGCTGAGCGGGCGTCCCCATGACGAAAAATTCATCGACGACGAACGCTTCGACGCCGTTCTCGCGCAGCTCGCGCGGCTCGATGCACCGATCTACATTCATCCCGGTCCCCCACTGGAAGCGGTGCGAAAGCCCTATTACGGTGGTTTCAATACGGAAGTGGACGCGCGTTTTCCGCTTTTCGGGTGGGGCTGGCATCATGAGGCGGGGATTCAGGTCATCCGCCTGATCCTGTCCGGCGCTCTCGACCGTCATCGCAATCTCAAGATCATCAGTGGGCACTGGGGCGAAATGGTGCCGTTTTACTTGCAGCGCCTGGACGATACCATGCCGCGCGAAGTGACCGGACTTTCGCGGACCATCAGCCAGACCTACCGCGATCAGGTATGGGTCGGACCGAGCGGAATGCTCGATCTCCCGCACTTTCTGTTCATACGCGAGATCATGGGGATCGATCGGGTCGTCTTCTCCATTGATTACCCCTACCTGACGATGAGCGGGGCACGCGCGTGGCTGGAAAAGCTGCCGATAGCCGATCACGAAAAGGAAGCATTCGCATGGCGTAACGCGAGCAAGCTGCTCGGCGTGAAGGTGAACACGGCAGGTTCCTAAGCGCACCGCTTGACGTCCCTATGATCGGCTGATAAACAAAATAGACAAATCATCTATTTTGAGGATCAAGCGAATGGCAACGGTCACCCCTCTTACCCATACGCCCGCTCTGAGCGTCGTCGACAAAGTGCGCGCACTCGTTCCCGATCTGCGCGCCGCGCAATCGGAATCCGACCGGCTCGCCAGACCGCCAGCCCATATCGTCGAAAAGCTGCGCGAGGCAGGCGCCTATAAACTGACCGTGCCCGCACGTTATGGCGGCCTCGAAGCGAACATGAAAACATGGATGGATACCGTCGTCGAAATTGGTCGCGGCGACGCCGGCGTTGCCTGGGCGGTCACTTTGGTTACATCGTGCAACTGGGCTTTCTCGAGCTATTTCCCTGAGCACATCGTCGATGAAGTGTTTGCGGACCCCAATGCAACGCTGGCGGGGATCTTCACCGGACGGGCCGTCAAAATCAAGCCGGTCGAGGGCGGCATTCACGTCGAAAAGGGTACATGGTTCTTCAATTCCGGGGTCTACGAGGCGACGTGGGACATGCTCGGCGTGCCGATGTTTGATGACAAGGGAAATGAGATCGGTCCCGGAATCGCTCTGGTCCCGATGAGCGACGTGAAGCTGCTTAACGATTGGAACACCAGCGGAATCAGGGGAAGCGGCAGCACCAACGTCGCGATGGAGGACGTCTTCATTCCCAACGAGCGGATCGTGCCCCTCGTACCCATCGCGGAAGGAACCTATCCGCGGACACACTCGGGCGCTGCTTCCCGCGTTGCGTTCATGCCTTTGATGGCCAGCATCCTGACATACCCGCTGATCGGCGCGAGCCAGCATATGGTGGAATATTTCATGGAAACGCTGCCCAGACGCGACATCAAGCTCACGCCCTACACCAACGCTGCGGAAGCTCCCGTGACCCACCTCCAGATCGGCGAAGCCACCGCCAAAATCGAAGCCGCGCGCCTGCTGATCGAAGATGGGGTGCGAGAGATGGACGACTGGGCAGCCAGACCGGATTATATGCCGATCGAGCTCCGTGCGAAGATCCGTCGCGACACAGCGTTTGCCGAACGCCTGATGTGGGAGGGCGTGGACCAGCTCGGCACGGTCAGCGGCGGCTCCTTCTCGTGGCTGAGCAACATCGGCAACCGGCTGTGGCAGGACGTAAAGGTAGGCAGTCTCCACCCGCTGGTGTCGGCGCCGAGCAACTACGAGATGTACGGACGGATGATGGCGGGTGTCGAACCGCCACTCATGCTGATTTGATGCATTAGCGCCTTGCCTCAGCGATGCAGTACAAGATTCGTCCTGGGGTGCGTCAACGCTGAAGCTTCATTGCGTGGCTTCCCTGTGGTCCCGGCACAACACAGATCGTCTGCACGACGATGCCCCAGCCATGTCCCAACAGACATGGCTGGGGCCACGCGCAATGAGCAGGTCTATTCACGTAGTCGACACACCTCCGTGCCGGAGAGATCACCTGCGCCCGGGGTATTGCGTCCCGCTGCGATGAGCGTCGTGCCTTCTGCAGCCTCCTGCAGCGCCGGCAGCTTGGCGCGGTGAGAATCGATGTACAATTCCCTATCTGTCCCCTTCCCCGCATTCCATGCTGGTTGCAGACGACACGCCGCGGACGCAGGCGATCTGCGCAGGAATTTCGATCCGAGTTAAGAGGTTTTCTAACGCATTCCACGATCATCCCAAAAAGGGTCGTGGTGGACAGGGCTGGATTCGAACCAGCGTACGGGAAACCCGGGCAGATTTACAGTCTGCTGCCTTTAACCACTCGGCCACCTGTCCATCGGAAAGTCGCCATCGTCGGGCGATTTCGTGCTTGGAGGGCGCTCCATGGCGAATGGAGGCTTGCCTGTCAATGCTTCCCGTGGAATTGGACAGCGTATGAAAAGAGGACATCGCACCGGAAAGCCCAAAGCAGGCTTCCCCCGTTTTTACGGCCGCCACGCGGTCATCGCCGCGCTTGCCAATCCGGATCGCGTAGTGCGCAAGATCTGGGGCACGCGTGAGGCGCTGGCGGCGCTCGAACTGCCACCGGTTCTGCCGATCGTGTACGCGGACGTGGCGGACCTGGGCCGCATGGTTCCGTCCGACGCGCCGCATCAGGGCATTGTCGCGGAGGTCGAGGCCCTGGACGATGTCTGGCTGGGCGACGCGTTGGAAGAGGGCCAGGACGACAAGCGCCCCATATTGGTGCTCGATCAGGTCACCGATCCGCACAATGTCGGGGCGATCTTCCGCTCGGCCGCCGCGTTCGATGCGTTATGCATCGTCACACAGGACCGGCATGCGCCACCCGAGTCGGGCGTGCTCGCCCGTGCGGCGAGCGGCGCGCTGGAAGTCGTGCCGTGGGTGCGGGTGGTCAACCTCGCCCGGGCGCTGGATGAAATCGCGGATGCGGGATACTGGCGCATCGGACTCGCCGGGGAAGCCGACATGGTGCTTGGCGACGCCATCGGCGAATCGCGTGTCGCCCTCGTCCTGGGCGCGGAAGGCGATGGACTGCGCCACAACAGCATGGCACATTGCGACATCCTGGCGAAACTGCCGATCAGCCCGCGCATGGAGAGCCTCAACGTCTCCAACGCGGCAGCGATTGCGCTCTACGCCGCCGCCAGCCGCTAGGCGGGCTACAAAGGGGACAGGGCATGGAAAGGATCGGGCGGATCATCGCGGCGCTGGTGGCGACGCTCGCGCTCGCAGCGTGCTTCTATGGCCCCGGCGCGTTTACCTCCACACTCGATCTGCGCAAGGACGGCAGCTTTGCATTCGCCTACAAGGGCGAAATCATTTTCCTCAACCCGGACACGATGGGCGGATTGAAGCCCGCGAACGAGATCTGGAAGGACGACATGGCGTCCTGCACCAAGGCGGACGACAGCAGCGAACCCCGCCCCTGCTCTCGCGCCGAAGTCGCCGAGCAACGCAAGGCGTGGCAGGCCGAACGCGCCACCGCCGCCGAAAAGAATCGCAAGGAAGCCGAACAGTTCGGTGCCATGTTCGGCTACACCCCCGGCAATGACGACGCGAACCGAAAGCTTGCCGCCAGCATGATGCGCTACGACGGCTGGAAATCGGTCGTGTATAAGGGCAATGGCGTGTTCGACGTCGATTATCGCATGGCGGGCAAGCTGGACCACGACTTCGTGTTCCCGATCATGCCCCAGAGCAACATGATCCTCCCGTTTGTCATGACCCGCAAGCAAGCGCCGGACAGCGCGCGCGTCTCCGCCCCTGCGCTGGTCGCGAGCTTCGGCAATCTCTTCGCGGAAAAGATGCAGGGTCTGGGCGGAGCCACTGGCGGTCCCACGATGGCATCGTCACGCACAAAGGGCAGCTTCACGCTGACCACAGATGGCGTGATCCGCACGAACAATACGGAGGATGGTCCCGCGGATATCGTCGGCGGCCACAAACTGGTCTGGCAGATCGGGCCGGACAGCAAGACGCCCCCCGAGGCCCTGATCCAGCTGAAGTAAGGGGCGGTACAGACACCGCCCCCACCCCTCAATCTTCCGGAGCGATCGTCACCCGCAGGCCGTCGAGCGCATCGCTCATCGTCAGCTGGCAGGACAGACGGCTGGTTTCGTTGCGATGATCCGAGCTGTCGAGCAGGTCATTCTCGTCCTCGCTGATCGCGGGCGTCTTGTCGGCAAAGGCCGGATCGACATACACATGGCAGGTCGCGCACGAGCAGCAGCCGCCGCACAGCGCCAGCAGCTCGTCAAACCCATTGTCGCGGATCGCTTCCATGACCGAAAGGCCGTTGTCGGCATCCACCGTCTTTTCTTCGCCCGCACGATTCACGACTACCAGTTTCGGCATCAATTCACTCCTGTCTCAGTCGACCCGGCCTTACTCATTTGTTGCGGGATTTCAAGCAAAGGTGTGTTTGCGGTAGCGATGGGCAATGTCGCGCGCTACACAATCGCATGGTTCACGACGCCAACCGCCTGAATGCCTCGCTCGATGCCCTTGCTGCTCTCGAACCCGGCTTTGCTCGCGCGCTCGAACGGGTGGGCTATCCTGAACCGCGCGTGCGCGCCACCGGCTATGACACAATGCTGCGCACCATTGTCGGACAACAGGTGAGCGTCGCAGCCGCTGCGTCCGTCTGGAACAAGCTCGAAGCGCTGATCGGCGCCGGCTGCCCGCCCGATGCCCTACTGGCGCAGGATGCCGATGCACTGCGCGCGTGCGGCCTTTCGCGCCAGAAGCAGAGCTATGCGCGCAGCCTCGCCGAGCTGGTTCTCTCGGGCGAAATCGACCTGCACGCGCTGCCTAGCGACGACGAGGAGGCCATCGCCGAGCTGGTCCGCATCAAGGGTATCGGCCGCTGGTCTGCGGAAATCTACCTGCTGTTTGCGGAGGGCCGCTGTGACATCTGGCCAGCGGGCGATCTTGCCGTGCAGATCGAGGTCGGCCGCCTGCTCGGCCTTCCCGAGCGCCCCGACGAGCGCACCACCCGCGCCCTCGCCGAAAAATGGCGCCCCCATCGCGGAGCCGCTGCAATCCTTGCGTGGCATCATTATAACAGCGGCGTGCTCTAACAGCGGCTAAACCGCCAGCATGTCGATCAACTTTGCCAGCTCGATGTCCTTCTCTGTCAGCCCACCGGCATCGTGCGTGGTGAGCGTGATCACGACGCGGTTGTAGCTGTTGCTCCAGTCCGGATGGTGGTCGAGGGCCTCGGCGTGAAACGCGACCCGCGTCATGAAACTGAACGCTTCGGCGAAATTGGCGAAGGAAAAGCTGCGCGTGATCGCATCGGGGTCATGCAATACCGTCCATTCGTGCAGGTCGCGCAGGATCATCGCCCGTGCCTCGTCCATCAGTTTCTCGGTCATGTCGTGTCTCTCAAGGGTGGAGTTGGCGCAAGGCTTGCCCTATGGCCACAGATATGACCCCGCCCCGCCCCTCTGACAATGCTTCTGCGGACGCAGGAGCGGCGGCCGGAGCGTTGCGCGGGGCGAGCACCCCACTGGTGGAGGCACACGCGCTTGGGTGTGAGCGCGCCGGACGGTTGGTGGTGCGGGGTGTCGCCTTCGCTCTCCACCCCGGTGAGAGCCTGCTGTTCAGCGGACCCAACGGCGTCGGCAAATCGTCGCTCATCCGGCTGATTGCGGGACTGTTGCCGGTCGCTTCCGGTACGCTGAATGTCAACGTGCCCGTGGCGCTCAGTGACGAGAACCTCGCGCTCGATACCGGGCTCCCCCTGCGCGATGCCCTTGGCTTCTGGACCCGGATCGATGGCGCAAGCGACCTGCGGCTTCGCGCGGCGCTCGAGGCGCTCGACTTGATGCCCCTTGCCGACATTCCCGTCCGGATGCTCTCGACCGGTCAACGCAAGCGCGCGATGCTGGTGCGCGTTCTGGCAAGCGGTGCTCCGCTGTGGTTGCTCGACGAGCCCGGGAACGGACTGGACGGCGCTTCGCTGGATCGGCTGGGCGGGGCCATGACTCAACATCTCGCACAGGGCGGCGCCATTATTGCCGCGTCGCACTTTCCCCTTCCGCTGGCATTCACCTCGACTCTGTCGCTCGACGGGGCAAACGCATGACCCGCTGGTTCTGGCCGCTGGTCTGGCGGGATGTGGTTCAGGCGTGGCGCGGTGGGGGAATTGGCATGCCGGTCGCGTTTCTGCTGCTCGTCGCGAGCCTCTTTCCCTTTGCCGTCGGACCGGATGCAAATCTGCTCGGCGCTACGGGTGGTGGCATGCTGTGGATCGCCGCTTTGCTCGCCGCTCTTCTGCCTGTCGACCGGCTTGTCACGCCCGATCGCGATGCCGGCGTGCTCGATCAACTGGCAGTGCGTGGCATCCCGGACGAGATGATCGCGCTCGCGAAGCTGATCGCGCATTGGATCGGTTTCGGACCGCCGCTGATGATCACCGCCCTGCCCGCCGCAGCTCTTCTGAAGCTCAGCGCCGACACGATCCTGAGGCTCGAAATCGGTTTGGCGGTCGGCACACCCGCGCTTGCGGCGCTGGGAGTGCTGGTCGCGTCGCTCACCGCCGGGTTGCGCAGTTCCGGCGCACTGGCAGGTCTGCTGGCCCTGCCGCTTGCCATCCCGCTGTTGATCTTCGGCGCGGGGTCGCTGAGCGAAGGGAGCGGCGCGGCCATCAAGTTCCTTGCTGCCATCGCCTTGCTCCTGACTGCATTGACGCCGATAGCCGCCGGGGCAGCGCTGCGCGCGGGGCGCGAGTAATCAGTCGCGTGACCAGCGCGCCCAAATGGCGGTAGGGAGCAGTAATCCCCGGCTTTCTTCGCGCACGACAAGCTCTCCGGCCTCTACGGTGCCCGGCAGATCGGAAAACGCTTGCCGCAATAACTCGCCAATCGCCAGCGCCGACATGCGCACGGCATAGACCGTCAAAAACAGAAAGCGGCTATCTGTATCCAGCAGCGCCCGGCAATGGGAGATCAGTCCGGGCAGATCCTCTTCCAGCCGCCACACTTCGCCATCCGGCCCGCGCCCATATTTGGGGGGGTCGAGCAGGATCCCGTCATAGCGCTTGCCCCGGCGCACTTCGCGCGCGACGAACTTGGCGGCGTCGTCCACAATCCAGCGCACGGGTCGATCCTGCATGCCGGACAGTTCCGCATTCGCTCGTGCGGCCGCGACGGATTTTTTTGAGGCATCGACATGCACCATCTGTACGCCCCGCCCCGCCATTGCCAGAGTGCCGACGCCCGTGTAGCCGAATAAATTCAGGCAAGTCGGCGCATCCATCCCCGCCACACATCCCCGCATCCACGTCCACACCGGCGCCATGTCCGGGAAGAAGCCCAGATGCCGGAACGGGGTGCAGGATGCGTGAAAGCGGACATCGTCCCAGCCCAGTGGCCAGCTCAGCGGCACCCGGTCCTTTTCCAGGAACCAGCGGCCGCCTCCATCCTCGTCCGACCCAGGAATGAATTCGCCGTCCGCCTGCCAATCGTCGAGTGCAGGGGCCCACATCGCCTGCGGTTCGGGGCGGATGAAGCACAGCGGTCCGTAGCGTTCGAGCTTGCGGCCGTTGCCACTGTCGATCAGGCCATAGTCCGCCCAGGGTTCACCGACGAGTGTCCCGAGCGGCGGTAGGCCACCGGGCGTGTCAGCCATTTATCCCGACTTTGCGCGATGCGCTCTCGGTCGACCGCTCGGCAACATAGGCGGTAATCGCATCGAACGAGGCAGGCAGATGCGCACAGGCTTCTTCCCGGTCAAACAGCGAGCCAATCCGCGTCGGCATCGCTGGTCGCACACCAATCGCACGTTCGACCGCATCGCGGAACTTGGCGGCATGGGCCGTCGCCAGCGTCACGATCGGCACATCCTTGTCGACCTGCGTTTCGAGCGCCGCAGCCAGACCGACCGCCGTATGCGGATCAATCACTTGGCCCGCCCCATCATGCGCCCAGCGCATTGCTAGGTTCATCGCGTTGGCATCGATCCGGACGGACGAAAGCATCTGCGCTGCCCCTTGTTGCTGCGCATTGGTGAGGCGCATGGCCCGGTCGGCTTCGAAGCCCTTCATCTGCGCGGCGAGCGCGAGTCCATCGCGGCCACCCACGTCGAAGAGCAACCGCTCGAAATTGCTGCTGACCTGAATGTCCATGCTCGGCGTGGCGGTTGCGACGACCGTGCCCTGGCTATAGTCCCCGCTCGACAGCGCCCGGTGCAGGATGTCGTTGACGTTGGTCGCCACCACCAGCTTCGCCACCGGCAGGCCCATTTTTGCCGCGACATAGCCCGCAAACACATCCCCGAAATTGCCGGTCGGAACCGAGAAGGCAATCGCGCGGTCGGGAGCGCCGAGCCGTACGGCGGCGTAGAAATAATAGACGACCTGCGCCATCAACCGCGCCCAATTGATGCTGTTGACCGCCGACAGGTTAAACCGCCCGGAGAAGCCCGGGTCGTTAAACATCGCCTTCACCAGCGCCTGCGCATCGTCGAAGCTGCCGTCGATGGCGATGTTGTAGACATTGGGCGCAAGCACCGTCGTCATCTGCCGCCGCTGCACATCGGAGACACGACCCGCTGGATGCAGCATGAAGATGTCGATTTTCTCCCGTCCCGCCACCGCATCGATCGCCGCCGATCCCGTGTCCCCCGACGTCGCACCGACGATGGTGAGATGATCGTCCCGCCGCGACAGAAACTTCTCGAACAGCAGGCCGAGCAGCTGCAACGCCACATCCTTGAATGCCAACGTCGGACCGTGGAACAGCTCCAGCAGCCAATGCTGATGGTCGAGCTGCACCAGCGGCGTCACCGCCTTGTGGCTGAACCGTCCATAAGCCGCCGTGCACAGTTCACGCAGTTCATCCTCACTCAGTGAACCGGCGACGAACGGCGCCATGACGGCAACCGCTGTGTCCACGTAGCTCATGCCCGCCATCGCGCAGATCTGATCGGGCGTGAAGGAAGGCCAAGTTTCCGGCAGGTACAATCCGCCGTCCGACGCCAGCCCGGCAAGCGTCACATCCTCAAAACCGAGCGCGGGCGCGCTGCCTCTGGTGCTGACATATTTCATGCGTGGGGCGGTAGCGCGGGTCGCTGATACGGGCAAGCAATAAGCGCATGGCGGAACCCTGCGGCGGGTTCACTTGGGCTGCAAGCGCCGCCACACCGCGATGCCGTATACGCCCAGCGCCACTGCCGCGAACAGGAACCACTGCACCGCATAGGCGAGGTGGTTATTCGGCACGTCATCGACCTTGGGCGGCGCGGAAGCGGTTAACCCGCCCTGCCCCTGCGCGGCGATCAGCATCGGGCGCAGCACCACATGCGGGCCGACCAGGCGCGCAATCAGCGATCGATGGTCGGGCTCCTGCGTGATCCACCCCGAGACGGTCCCGCCCGTCCAGCGGAGTTTCATGTCGGGACGATTGCCGATACCCAGCAGCACGAACGCCCCCGGCCCTTCCGCTCCGGTGGCACATTGCGCGATATAGGCAAAGCCGCTCTGTCCGTCGGCCGTACGCCCTGCCTGGGTCTGCCAACCCGTCACCCGCAAACAGTGGAACGACGAGCGTCGGAAAAGCACATCTCCGCTCACAGGTCCCATCCGCGGAAAACTCGTCGGCGGACGCGTCAGATTGGCGGAGAGCGTCGCAATCGCCGCGTCCTTCTGATCGCGCCGCTGCAATTGCCATAGACCCAGACCGATCATCGCGGCCACGGCCAGCAGCACAATGATGGTGGGCAACACCGGCAGGCGACGGATCATTGCGGCAGATTCCCGGCGGGTGGTTCCGCGCTTTCCGGCAGAGCCACCACCAGCACGCCCTCGCGGGCGCGGTTGCGATATTCCAGCGCCAGCAATGCGCCCTTGGCGATCCGGAGCGAACCGATCACACTCGCAATCGTGAGCGGCGCCCACAGGATGACATGCAGCCAAAGCGGCGGATGGACCGAAAATTCGAGCGCAAGCGCCAGCCCCAGCATGACGGCGCCGATAATCATTGTCAGAAACGCCGCCGGTCCATCACCCACGTTGAACTGCGTGAAATCCAGTCCGCATTGGCGGCAACGATCCGAGAACGCGACCACCGACGCAAACAAGGTCCGCGCCCCGCAACGGGGACACAGACCTTGTGCGGATGCTGTGATCAGCGGGCCGATTTTCACCGGCGCGAGCGGGGTATCCTGCGGGGCCTCTTCGGTCATATGCCTGTGGCCCCGCGCGGCATCAGCCGCCGTGGACCGGCGCGCCCCAGCCGCCCCATACATAGACGGCAACGAAGAGGAACAGCCACACCACGTCGACGAAATGCCAGTACCAGGCCGCCGCCTCGAAGCCGAAATGCTGGCGCGGCGTGAAATCGCCCCGCACGGCGCGGATGTAGCAGACGATCAGGAAGATCGTGCCGACAAGCACGTGGAACCCGTGAAAGCCGGTCGCCATGTAGAAGCCCGAGCTATAGGGCGTGCCACCAAACTCAAAGGGTGCATGGGCATATTCATAGGCCTGGATGGCGCTGAACAGCGCCCCGAGGATGATCGTCGCGAGCAGACCTTTCTTCAAACCATCCCGGTCGCCGTGGATCAGCGCATGATGCGCCCAGGTCACGGTCGTGCCCGAGCACAGCAGGATCAGCGTGTTGAGCAAAGGCAGCTCGAACGCGTTCATCACCTCAATGCCTTCGGACGGGAACAGACCCTTGATCGGAGCTAGAGCGCTAGGGAACAGCGAGAAATCGAAGAACGCCCAGAACCAGCCGACGAAGAACATCACTTCCGAGGCGATGAACAGGATCATGCCGTAGCGCAGGTGCAGCTGCACGACCGGCGTGTGATCGCCCGCATGCGCTTCACGGATAACATCCGACCACCAGAAGAACATCGTGGCGAGAACGCCCGCGACGCCCAGGAAAAACAGGCCGCCGCCGCCCGCATATTCATGCATCCACATCACCGCGCCTACAGCAAGTGCGAGTGCCGACATGGAGCCCATCAAGGGCCAGATGCTGGGCGGGAGAATATGGTAATCGTGGTTCTTGGCGCCTGCCATTGTCTTGTCTTCCCTGTTCACGAAATTGTTCACACACGTGGGACCGCTAACCCTTAGCGCTGCTTTGCATCCTGCTCAACCGGATAGAAAGTGTAGCTCAGGGTTATTTCCTGTATTTTCTTCGCATCCGGATCATTGAGGATCTTGGGATCGACGAAATAGAGTACCGGCATGCGGATTTCCTCACCCGGCTTCAGCGTCTGCTGCGTGAAGCAGAAACACTGGATCTTGGAGAAATAGGCACCTGCCTCCTCCGGCGTGACGTTAAAGGTCGCGGTACCGGTAATCGGCTTGTCGGACATGTTGCGCGCGATGAAGATCGCCATGTCGCGCGCACCCACAGTCACCGTATCGGTCTTATGCTCCGGATAGAAATCCCAGGGCATTCCCGGAGTGACATTGGAATCGAACCGGATCGACATCAGCTTGCCCGCAACCGGCACCGTCTTGGTATCAGCGGATACGCGCATCGTCGTGCCACCATAGCCTGTCGCCTGACAGAACATGCGATAGAGCGGAACCGCTGCGAAGCCCATGCCGAGGCTGGCGAGCGCGGCCACGGTGGCAAAGCGCGCAACCTTGCGGTGCTTACGCGACAGCTCAGCGCGCGGGTCGATGGCAAGGGTCATCCGCCGTTCCTCAGCTTCACAATGGTGATGGCGTAAAACAGGATGACCAGCGCGCCGAGGATCAGGCCGGTGACGATCGCCCGCCCCCGTTGTCGAGCGCGGATCTGATCCTGGTCACGAGGCGGCAGTGCGTTCATGCATACACCCAACGGTCGACGACGACCGCCCCAAAAATGATAAACAGGTAAAGGATCGAAAATTTGAACAGCCGCCGTTCCGCAAGCATTCGCTCCGGATCGCGCTCGCGGTTCACGCTCACCCGAAAGGCAAGGACCGCGAACAGCGCCGTCAGCAACAGCGCCGTCGTGCCATAAATCGGTCCGGTCAGCCGCAGCAGCACCGGCGCCATCGCCGCCGCCGCCATGATCGCCGTGTAGCCCCAAATCTGCCGTCGCGTTGTTACCTCCCCGGCAACCACGGGAAGCATGGGAATGCCGGCATTCGCATAATCCGTCTTCACAAACAGTGCGAGCGACCAGAAATGCGGCGGCGTCCAGAAAAAGATGAGGCAGAAGAGCGCAATGGGCAGAGCGGAGACATCGCCTGTCACGGCCGCCCAACCGATCAATGGCGGAAACGCTCCGGCGGCACCGCCAATGACGATGTTCTGGGCCGTACGAGGCTTCAACCAGACCGTGTAGACCAGCACGTAGAAAAGAATGGAAACCGCCAGAATCGCCGCAGCCAGCCAGTTTGCCGCAAGGCCGAGCAAGAGCACGGAGAACACGCCGAGCCCCACGCCGAAATGCAGCGCGGCCTGCCGGTCCATACGGCCCGCGGGAAGCGGTCGGTTCGCGGTGCGCTTCATCAGCGCGTCGATTTCCGCCTCATGCCACTGGTTGAGCGCTCCGGCGGCACCGGCACCCAGCGCGATGCACAGGATCGCGGTAAACGCCAGCACGGGATGGATGTGCCCCGGCGCTGCGAGCAGACCGCACAGCCCCGTGAACACAACCAGCGTCATCACCCGCGGCTTGGTCAGCGCAAGGAAATCCCGCCAATGCGCACAGACCGCCCCGGAGGCGGTCTGGCTTGTCTGGTTCACTATCACACCGGTCACTTCAATGGTCCTCGGGGCTATCCGTGGGATACCGCCTTGTATCGGCGACCGGGCGCGGCTGACGCTGTGTCCGGTCACCAGGAGTTCAGTCGATCTGCGGCAAGGTCTCGAACTGGTGGAACGGCGGCGGGCTGGACAGCGTCCATTCCAGCGTCGTGGCACCTTCGCCCCACGGGTTGGCGTCCGCCTTCTTGCCGGCGATCAGCGACCAGATCAGGTTGATGAAGAACACACCCATGCCCGCCGCCATGATTTCATAGCCATGGCTCGCAACCGCGTTCCAGTAGGCGAACGCTTCCGGATAGTCCGGATAGCGACGCGGCATGCCCGAAAGGCCCAGGAAGTGCATCGGGAAGAACAGCACGTTCACGCCGATGAAGAACACCCAGAAATGCAGCTGGCCAAGGAACTCGTTGTACATTTTGCCGGACATCTTCGGGAACCAGTAATAGAAACCGGCGAAGAGGCCGAACACCGCACCCAGCGAAAGCACATAGTGGAAATGCGCCACCACATAATAGGTGTCGTGCATCACGTCGTCGACGCCGCCGTTGGCCAGCACCACACCGGTCACGCCACCGACGGTGAACATGAAGATGAAGCCCAGCGCCCAGACCATCGGCGTCTTGTACGTCATCGAACCGCCCCACATGGTGGCGATCCAGCTGAAGATCTTGATGCCGGTCGGCACCGCGATCACCATGGTAGCGGCGGTGAAGTACATCTTCACGTTGACGCTCATGCCGGTGGTGAACATGTGGTGCGCCCACACGACGAAACCGACGACACCGATCGCGACCATGGCGTAAGCCATGCCGAGATAACCGAAGATCGGCTTGCGGCTGAAGGTCGAGATGATCTGGCTGACGATGCCGAAGCCCGGCAGGATCATGATGTACACTTCGGGGTGACCGAAGAACCAGAACAGGTGCTGGTACAGCTCGGGGTCACCGCCGCCAGCCGCATCGTAGAAGGTGGTGCCGAAGTTACGGTCGGTCAGCAGCATCGTGATCGCGGCGGCCAGGACCGGCAGCGCGAGCAGCAGCAGGAAGGCCGTCACCAGCACCGACCAGACGAACAGCGGCATCTTGTGCAGGGTCATGCCCGGTGCGCGCATGTTGAAGATCGTCGTGATGAAGTTGACCGCACCCAGGATCGAGCTGGCGCCCGCAATGTGCAGCGACAGGATCGCAAGGTCGACCGCCGGGCCTGCCGATCCGCTGGTCGACAGCGGCGCGTAGACGGTCCAGCCCGTACCCGCACCATTTCCCGTGCCACCGGGAACGAAGGTCGATCCGAGCAGCAGCGCAAATGCGGGGATAAGCAGCCAGAAGCTGATATTGTTCATGCGCGGGAACGCCATGTCCGGCGCGCCGATCATGATCGGCACGAACCAGTTGCCGAAGCCGCCGATCATCGCGGGCATCACCATGAAGAACACCATGATCAGGCCGTGCGCGGTAATGAGCACGTTCCAGAGATGGTACGCCTGATCCATCGTCGCGTCGGGGCCGTCCGACATCATGGCCCAGGTATGCAGGTACTGGATACCCGGCTGGGCCAATTCCGCACGCATCAGGCCCGAAATCGCACCACCGATGATCCCCGCGATGATCGCGAAGATCAGGTAGAGCGTCCCGATGTCCTTGTGGTTGGTCGACATGAACCAGCGCTGGAAGAACGCAGGCTTGTGATCGGCGTCATGATGATCGTGAGCGTCATGCGCTCCGTGTGCATCGGCTACTATGGTTGTCATGGCTATCTGGCCCTTACGTCGAAACTTGGCGTCAAATCTTGGCGGGCGCGGCTGCGCTGTCGGCCGCGGCGGCGGCGGTCGCCGCAGCGCCACCCTTACCAGCCGGATCGCCGCCCTGCGAACGCACCCACTGGTCGAACTGTGCAGGCGGCAGTGCCTCGATTGCGATCGGCATGAAGCCGTGACGCGCGCCGCACAATTCCGAACACTGGCCGTAATAGACGCCCGGCTTCTCGATCGTGAAGCTCTTCTCGTTCAGGCGGCCGGGAACGGCATCCATCTTCACCCAGAGCGAGGGCACAGCGAAACTGTGGATCACGTCAGCACCGGTAATGATCAGCTTCACCGGACGTCCGACCGGCAGAACCAGACGATTGTCCGGAGAAAGCAGATAGGGTTCGCCATTGGCCAACGCCTTTTCGGGGGTCTGCATGTTGGACACGAACTCAGGGATGCCCTGGTCGGGATACTCATAACCCCAGTACCACTGGTAACCCGTGACCTTGACGGTCAGTGCGTTCTTGGGCGCGGGCTTGTACTGCTCCGCAATCAGGCTGATCGAGGGAACCGCAATCACCAGCAGGATGATCACCGGCACCACCGTCCAGATAATTTCGATCACCGTATTGTGCGAGGTTTTAGACGGCACCGGATTAGCGGCGCGGCGGAAACGGACCATCGCATAGAGCATCAGGCCCAGAACAAACAGCGAGATGACCGTAATAATCGGCAGCAGCAGGCTGTCATGGATCCAGCGACCCTGGCGACCGGTGGGCGAAAACTGTTCCTGCAGCGTGATTTCGCCGGGGCGCGGCATGCCGATGCCTTCGGTCGGACGCATACGGGCGGGAGCAGCAACCTTCTCTGCGGGCGCGGCAGCGGCCGGTGCGGCAGCCGAGTCGGCAACAGGCGCCGTCGCATTGGCAGCGGCCGCCGCATTATCCTGCGCGAACGCGTCCTGCGACATCGCAACCGCTGGCGCAAACGCCAGCAAACCCGCAAGAATAAGAGATTTCACCATTTTCATAAGCGTCTCGATACCCCGTAACCCCTTGGCGCCGATCCCTTTGCCTGCAACCCGGAGAAGGCAGGACTGCGAACGGTCGAACAGGCGGGCTTATAGGCATGGTTTCGCGCCGCCTCAAGCGCCAAAACACGGATTTCCTTCGCGGTTGCAACGGCGCGCCAACACCCCTATCTGCCGGTGCGCGTGCGACCCGCGCGCGCGGGAACACAACGGGGAATAGCAGTCGCGATGACAGATGAGGAAGTACTGGCGGAATTCCGGGCGGCAGAGGCTCTTCTGGAGGGTCATTTCATCCTCTCCTCCGGACGCAGGAGCGCAAACTATCTGCAATGCGCCCGCGTGCTGATGAACGCTGAGCGCGCCGGAAAGCTGGCCCGCGCTCTTGCTCAGAAGCTTCCTCGGGAACTGCGCGCTGAAATCGATCTGGTGGTATCGCCCGCCATGGGTGGCATCATCATCGGCCATGAAATGGGCCGCGCTCTCGACGTCGATGCAATCTTTCTGGAGCGCCCCGAAGGCACGTTCGAACTGCGCCGCGGATTTGACATCGCGGAAGGACAAAAGGTTCTGCTGGTCGAGGATGTCGTGACGACCGGGCTGTCCTCGCGTCAGGCGATGGATGCGGTGCGCGACGCGGGTGGCGTCGTGCTGGCAGAAGCCGCACTGGTCGACCGGTCGGCCGGTGAGGCTGATCTGGGCGTGCCCTTCTATCCCCTCGTGTCGCTGAACTTCCCGGTGTACGACCCTGCCGACGTGCCGCCCGAGCTGGCCGCGATCCCCGCCGTCAAGCCCGGCAGCCGGAAGATCTGACGGCGGTGGCCAGCACCCGTCTCCGCCTCGGTGTCAACATCGATCACGTTGCCACGATCCGCAACGCGCGCGGCGGCGATCATCCCGATCCGGTGCGGGCGGCGCAAATCGTCGCAGCCTGCGGGGGAGACGGCATCACAGCTCATCTGCGCGAGGACCGTCGTCACATTCGCGACGACGACCTGGCGCGCATCCAGGCCTCCACCGACCTGCCCTTGAACCTGGAGATGGCGGCAACGGAGGAGATGCTGGAGATCGCCTTGCGCCACCGGCCCCATGCCGCGTGCATCGTACCCGAGCGGCGCGAGGAGCGGACGACGGAGGGCGGGCTGGACGCCGCCGGGCAGCATAACCGTCTGGCGCCGATCGTCGCCCGCCTGAGCGATGCAGGCATCCGCGTCAGCCTGTTCATCGCGCCCGATGAACGCCAGGTTGAGGCCGCGCTGCGCCTGCGCGCGCCGGTGATCGAACTCCACACCGGCGAATATGCTCATGCCGAGGGCGAAGCACGCGCCACCGAACTGAAGCGCATCGCTGACATGGCGGCGCTCGCCGCGAAAAACGGCGTGGAGCCCCATGCAGGCCATGGCCTGACGTATGACAATGTGCAGCCTATCGCCGCGATCCCACAGCTCGCCGAGCTCAATATTGGCCATTATCTGATCGGCGAGGCGATCTTTTCTGGCCTTGATCCAGCGGTACGCAAGATGCGCGAGCTGATGGACGCGGCGCGCGGATGATCATCGGGCTGGGCTCCGACCTCTGCAATATCGAGCGGATCCAGCAATCGCTCGACCGCTTCGGCGAACGATTCGAGCAGCGGGTTTTCACCGAGGTCGAACGCGCCAAGGCGAACCGCCGCCCGTTCACCAAGGCGGGAACGCTGGCCAAGCGTTTCGCCGCCAAGGAGGCGTTTTCCAAGGCAGTTGGAACCGGATTTCGCGCGGGAGTGTTCATGAAAGACATTGGCGTTGTCAATGCCCGGTCGGGGGCACCGACGCTCGCTCTGTCCGGTGGTGCACTGGAACGGGCGCAGGCCCTCGTCCCCCCCGGGCATCGGCTCGCCATTCACATCTCGCTCACAGATGATCATCCATGGGCTCAAGCGTTTGTCATATTAGAAGCCTTGCCCGAATAGCCCGCGCAATGCACAACAGGACGGAATGGACATGGCGGCCGACAGCGTGATGGAAAACGAGCAATTCCCGCAAGGCCAAGCTTCGGCGCCCGACGAGCATGCCACAGCGAGCGTTTCTCCTGCAGCCGCGCACCATCATGTCGACTGGGTCGGGGAAATCCGCAGCATTGCCCTGTTGCTGCTTGCCGTTCTCGCGTTCCACAGCTTTGTCGCCAAGCCGTTTTATATCCCTTCCGAATCGATGATGCCCGTGCTGCTGAAAGGAGATCGGCTGGTCGTCAGCAAATATCCCTATGGCTGGTCCTATGTCTCGCCCAGCTTTCACCCGCTACCGTTTCTCAAAGGGCGTCTGTTCGGCACGTTGCCGGAACGCGGCGACATCGTGATCGTCACTCCCCGCAACACCACCGAAGATTACATCAAGCGCGTCATCGGCCTGCCCGGCGACGTTATCGAGGTGCGCGCGGGACAGGTGATGATCAACAATATACCCGTACCCCAATATACGCTGCCGCCGCTGCGCATCCCGGTGGATGCGGATGCCCCCTGCCCGGCCTTCCAGTTTCCCGGAGCGCTGGTCCATGGCCAGGATGGCAAGGATGTGTGTGAGCTGCCCGTCCGACGGGAAGTTCTGCCCAACGGAAAAACCTATCAGATCATCGATGTCGGGCCGAGCGCGCTTGACTGGTACGGCCCGGTGCGCGTGCCGTCGGGACATCTCTTCCTGATGGGCGACAACCGCGACAACAGCGCCGACAGCCGCGCGCCGCTCGCCGAACGTGGGCTGGGGGGGCCGGTGCCATTCGAATCGATCGGTGGCCGGGCCGAATTCATCACTTTCTCGCTGAACGGCAACACGACGTGGAACCCGATGACGTGGATCGGATCACTGCGCAGCGGCCGGGCCGGCACAACCCTGCGCACGCCACGGGAACAAGGGCGATGACCAAGCGCAATCCCGCTCTGGAACAACCCGGTCCCTCCGAACCGCGCAGCGAACTGGTCCATAAGGAATTTCAGCGCGCGATGGTCTGGCTTGGCGTAGTCACCGCCGCCGGGTTGTTCGTCCTGCTCATCCAGCCCATTCTCCTGATCATCGGTGCCATCGTCCTGATGACGATGATCGACGGCGGCGCGCGCCTGCTGGGCCGTGTCCTGCCCATTCCGCGCGGCTGGCGGCTTGCGATCGTCATTCTCTGCGTGCTCGGCTTTATGGGATGGACGGTTTATCTCACCGGTTCAGAACTAGCCGGGCAGGCGCAGGCATTGCGCGCGCTGGTCGAGGCGCAGATTGCCCGAGTGGGTGGCCTTGCGTCGCAATTCGGGATCACCGCCACGCCCGAAGATCTCAAATCGGTCGGACAGCAGATTTTTTCGTCGCTCGGCCGCGTCACTGCTGCGGTCTCGACGGCGGTGGGCGTCGTTACCAGCGCCGTCATGATGCTGATCCTCGCCATCTTCATTGCGGCGGAACCGGCCAATTACGAACGCGGCATGGCGTGGATGCTGCCGATGAACAAGCGCGAGACCTTTTACCGTGTGTCCACGAAAATTGGCTGGACCTTGCGCCGGTTGATGGCCGGGCGGCTGGTCGGGATGGCGGTCGAGGGCTTCGGCACGTGGATCCTGCTGATGCTCGGGGGCGTACCGATGGCGGCGCTGCTGGGCGTCCTGACCGGCATATTGGCGTTCCTCCCCAACATCGGATCGATCATTTCCGGCGTGCTCATCATTATCGTCGGCTTTTCGTCCGGTGTGGACACGGGACTTTATGCGGTGGGCGTCTATCTCGCTGTGCAGATGATTGACGGCTATCTGATCGTGCCGATGGTCGCGCGGCGCGCCGTGGATCTGGCACCCGCCCTCGTCCTGGGTGCGCAAATCCTGTTTGGCGCGCTATTCGGTATATTGGGTCTTGCTCTCGCCGACCCGATCCTCGCGATGATCAAGGTCTATCTGGAAGAGCGTTCGCGGGAGAATGGCGCGGCACTGGCGGATGACCCGGCCAACTAGAGAGTCGCTCGGTCCATCAGACGCACGCTCTTGCGGCGCCTATACCTCAAACAGCAAAAAGGCCGCCATCCCGAAGGACCACGGCCTGATTTTTTGCTCAAGAAGCTGTTGCCAGCCCTTTCCGGTTACTGACCCGGCTGGCCGGGAATTCCGCCGGGATGCGCGCCGCCCTGCATCATCTGCATTTGCTGCTGCATCCGCTGGATCTCTTCCTGTGATTTAAAATCGAGCAGGTGCACATCGAAATGCAATGTGGAGTTGGCGGGGATCGGCCCCGCCGCCTTCGCGCCATAGCCCAGGCTCGGCGGAATAACGACCTTGTAGCGGCCGCCCTTCTTCATTTTCTGGAGTGCCTGCGAGAAGCCGGGGACGACGCCGTCCACGGGGAACGCTGCCTGCGGGTTCTCGTCGAAAACCTTGCCGTCGTCGAGCTTGCCGACATAGGACACCAGCACCACGTCGGACGCCGTCGGGCTCGGGCCCGTGCCTTCCTGCACCACCTCAAACTCCAGCGCGCCGACGCTTGCGCTCCCGGCATAGGCCAGGCCACCGGCGGCCAGCACCAGCGCGGCAACGCCGACCCAGAGTTTCGTCAACGATCCCTTGGCGATCGGGCGAAGCGGAACGGCGGTTACGGACATGAAGGTGCCTTTACCCTGAAAATCAGCAGAGGGGCCGATGCCCCGGATCAACGATGCGGTAGAAACAAACCACCGACGCGCTGCGCCGGTGGCACAGCACCGTTCTTACCGAACGCCGTCGCGTTCCATGCGCTTGCGGTCCATCTTGCGCGCGCGGCGCACCGCGGCAGCCTTTTCACGGGCGCGCTTTTCGGACGGCTTCTCGTAATGACGGCGCAGCTTCATCTCCCGATACACGCCCTCGCGCTGCAGCTTCTTCTTGAGCGCGCGCAGCGCTTGGTCGACATTATTGTCGCGGACGATGATTTGCATAAGGCCGTCGTTCTCCAATCCAGTGCAGCCAGACTCGCGGAAAACCTCCGCAACCGGCCAATAAGCAACAGAAAAACTTCGTCGCGGAACCCGTTTCCGCGCCGTGATGGCACGCCCCTACCAACATGATCGCCAAAATTCAAGGCAAAAGGCAGGCAAGTTGCCGCAGCTCTCCCTCCATGATTTGCGTCCCTCCAAGCTGTTGTCCATAGCCCCTTGGCCAATATCCCACGCCCGTGATATCCCGCCCGCCATGACCAAGTTCACTGTCAATGATCGCCCGATCCAATACCGCATGGACCCGGAAACGCCCTTGCTATGGGCACTACGCGATGCGTCCAACCTTACAGGGACGAAGTACGGATGCGGCACGGGGGATTGCGGGGCGTGCATCGTGGACATCGACGGGCAGTCGGTGCGCAGCTGCCGAATCAGCATCGCTGCCTGCGAAGGCCGCTTTGTCACCACGATCGAGGCGCTTTCGACCGATCGCAGCCACCCGGTACAGCAGGCCTGGGTTGCGGAGAACCTCCCCCAGTGCGGTTATTGCCAGTCGGGGCTTATCATGGCCGCCGCCGTCCTTCTGAAGCGCAATCCGCATCCAACCGACGAGCAGATCGACGGTGCTCTCACGAACCTTTGCCGTTGCGGCACCCAGCCGCGCTGGCGTGCTGCCATCCGCCGCGCCGAGAAGATCCAGGCCGGGGAGGAAAAGGTCGCCGCCGCCCCGCCGCCGGGTATCACGCCCGAAGACGCGGCGCGCGCCGTGCCCGCCCTGCGCGCCGTCGCGACAAAACCGGCAGCAGATGGAGTCGCGCCGCTGGCTACCCGCCCTCCAGCGGAACAATAGGTTACCGAAATCTTTCAATTCGCTGACAAGGCGGTTCAGAACCGGCTCATGGACAGGCTGATAATCCCCTTGATCATGGAGGACCGATCCGGCCCTCTCGAGAGGAACTGATCATGATGAGAAAGATTTTGATCGCGGGGATGTTGGCAGCGACGGCGCTCACGGGCGTTGCACCTGCCTCGGCGCAGCAATGGGAAGGCCGCCGTGGTGGCGAAGCGCGCGGTGGACCTGGTAATGGACCGCAAGGCGGCGACGCCGGCAACCGCGGCTGGCGCCGTGGTGGTGACAATCCTGCTCCTCAGGCCGCGCCCGCTCCTGCACCCGCCCGACAGGCAGCTCCTGCCCCACAGGCGGACCGCGGGCAACGGTGGCAAGGCGGTGATCGCGGCGCATGGCGCGGCAACGACCAGCGTGGTGCGGATGCGCAGCGCCCTGACCGCACGCCCAACCGGGCCGACGGTTGGCAAGCGGTTCGCGAACGCCAGCAGCAGGCCCAGAACGACCCCCGCCGTGACAACCGCCCGGACTTCCGCAACGATCGTCGGGATGATCGTCGCGATGATCGGCAGGAAGGCCGCAGCGATCGCCGCGACAACCGGCAGGACTGGCGGAACGATCGCCGAGACGATCGTCAGGGCTGGCGCGACGACCGTCGTGATGACCGGCGGGACTGGCGTGGCAACGATCGTCGCAATCCGGCCTACGGCAACTGGGACCGCGGCAATTGGGACCGCAACGGCCATGATCGTGACCGGTGGGACCGCCAGTGGCGCAATGACCGCCGCTATGACTGGCGCGGTTATCGCAACCAGTATCGCAGCGTGTATCGGGCGCCAGCCTATTATGCTCCGCGCGGTTGGAACTATGGATACCGTCCCTTCAGCATAGGCGTGACGCTCTATAGCGGGCTGTTCAACGACAGCTACTGGATCGACGATCCCTATCGCTATCGCCTGCCGCCCGCATACGGGTCGCTCCGCTGGGTCCGCTATTATGACGACGCCCTGTTGGTCGATATACGCGACGGCTATATCGTAGACGTGATCCGCGATTTTTTCTGGTAAGGCTCCCATAGCCTGAAGGACGCCCGGAACCGCGATGTTCCGGGCGTTTTCGCGTTCAAGTCGTCTTGCAACCCCCGCACCCTGATGGCATCTCTGGATGATGACCAACACGATTTACGATGACGGCGCGTCCGCCTCACCCGCCCGGGCGAAACTCGGCGCGAAAGTGCGGGCAAAGCTTTCCCGCAATCCCATGGTCACGCGAATCGCCAATCCGAAGCTCGAAATATTCGGCCGCGCCCATTTCGCCACCCCCCAGGAGTGCGCGGCCATGCGCGCGATGATCGATGCGGGCGCCGAGCCGTCGGCATTGTTTTCCGGCAGCAGCGGTTCGGAATACCGGTCCAGCTATAGCTGCCACCTCGACGCCCACGACCCGCTCGTCATCGGCCTCACCAATCGCATTGTCGCCCTGACAGGCCTCGACCCTACCACCGGCGAAACCATTCAGGGGCAGCGCTATACGCAAGGACAGGAATATCGCCTGCATTGCGACTATTTCGGGATCACTGCATCCTACTGGCCGCGCATGCGCGCGCAGGGTGGTCAGCGCTGCTGGACGGCGATGATGTACCTGTCGGATGTTGAGGAGGGCGGCGAGACCCAGTTCGCGCAGTGCGGTTTCATGATCCCGCCGCGCGAGGGGATGATCCTGATCTGGAATAATCTGCGTCCCGACGGGTCGCCCAATCCGGACAGCCTGCATGCGGCCCTGCCGGTCGTGAAAGGAACGAAATATGTCCTCACCAAATGGTTTCGCGAACGGCCATGGACGCCCGGAAGTTAACAAAGAATTTTAACAGAACTTCTCAAGTCTTTCATTTGGATGAATTCTTCATTCCCGCAAGGTTCAGAACGACTCATGCATAAGGAACTCATCAGCGGCTCCCCCGTTGATGGCTCACTGTCCAACAAGCATGGGAGAAACAACATGCGAAAGACTATCATTCTTGCCCTCATGGCCGCAACCGCCGTTCCGAGCGTTGCCTCTGCACAGTCCCGCCAGGAAGTGCGCGAAAGCCGACAGGATCTGCGCGAAGAGCAGCGCGAATTGCGTGATGCGCAGCGCTACGGCGACCGCCGTGATGTTCGCGAGGAACGCCGTGACGTGCGCGACGCACGCCGCGAAGTCCGTGAGGACTGGCGCGATTACCGCGAGCGGAATCGCAATGTCTATGCCCGTGGCAACTGGCGCGCGCCGTGGCAGTATCGCCAGTGGAATGCCGGTGCGCAGCTGAGGCCGAATTACTATTCGTCACGCTACTATGTGAACGACTGGAACCGCTACCGCCTTGCCGCACCGGGCCGCAACCTGCGCTGGGTTCGCAACTATGACGACGTGCTGCTTGTCAACGTTCGGACCGGCCGAGTGGTCGAGGTTCACCGGAACTTCTTCTGGTAACACTCTTATTTAAAAAAGGGCGCTTCGGGAAACCGGGGCGCCCTTTTCCTTTATGCGACTTACTCCGTCAGCGCTTGCGCAATCAACCGGCGGCTGTTGGCAATGCCGTAGAGTGCGATGAAGCTCCCCATGCGTGGCCCCTGGTCGGCACCCAGCAAGGTCTGGTACAGCGTCTTGAACCAGTCGCGCAGTTGCTCGAACCCATAATGCGGATCCTTGCCGATCGCATAGACGATGTTCTGAATATCCTCCGCCGTGGCATCATCGGGCAACGCGGCGAGCTGCGCATCGAGCTCCCGCAAAGCCAGAGCCTCGTTGGCGTCCGGCGCGCGGCGATGGAGGGTCGGCGCCACGAAATCCCGCGCATAATTCACCGCATTGCCGATCAGCGCGTCGAGGCGCGGGAATTGCTCGGGCGTCGCGTCGGGCGCATAGCGGGATAGGTAATCCCAGACGATCTTGCGGTCATCCAGCCCCGGCAGGCTGACGAGGTTGAGAAGCAGCCCAAAGCTGACCGGCATGGCCTGCGTCGGCACATCGCCGTCATGAATATGATGGACCGGGTTGCCGAGCTGCTTGTCGAGCGGCTGTTCGGCATAATTGCCCCGGAACTGCTCATACTCGTCCACCGCGCGGGGGATTACGCCGATGTGCAATTGCTTGGCGCTCTTGGGCTCACGATAGGCGTAAAAAGCAAGGCTCTCCTCGGAACCATAGGCTAGCCATTCTTCGAGGGAAAGCCCATTACCCTTTGATTTACTGATCTTTTCGCCTTTTTCATCAAGGAACATCTCGTAGATCAGACCCTCGGGCTTGCTGCCCCCCAGCACCTTGGCAATCCGTCCTGACTGCACCCCGCTGTCGGTCAGATCCTTGCCGTACATCTCGTAATCGACATCGAGCGCGACCCAGCGCATCGCCCAGTCGACTTTCCACTGCAGCTTCGCGCCGCCGCCCAATATGCAATGCTCGATGGTCTCACCATCCGCGTCGGTAAAGCGGATCGTTCCGGCATCGGCATCGACAACCTCGACCGGCACCTGCAACACGATGCCCGACTTCGGGCTGATCGGCAGCACGGGGGAATAGGTCGCCGCCCGCTCCGCCCGCAATGTCGGCAGCATGATATCCATGATCGCGCCGTAGTTGCGCAGAACGTTGCGCAGTGCATCGTCGAATGCCCCCGACCGGTACTGTTCGGTGGATGAGCGGAAATCATAATCGAACCCGAACCGGTCGAGAAACTCGCGCAGCATCGCGTTGTTGTGCGCCGCGAAGCTCTCGAACTTTCCAAACGGGTCGGGGATCGCCGTCAGCGGCTTGCCGAGATATTCGGTCAGCATCGCGGCATTCGGGACATTGTCCGGCACCTTGCGCAACCCGTCCATGTCGTCGGAAAAAGCGATCAGCTTGGTTGGAATGTCTGACAGCGCGTGAAAGGCGTTGCGCACCATTGTCGTGCGCAGCACTTCGTTGAACGTGCCGATGTGCGGCAGGCCGGACGGACCATAGCCGGTCTCGAACAGCGCATAGCCCTTTTCGGGCGCACGGTCGCGCAGCCGTTTGAGCACCCGGCGAGCTTCCTCGAAGGGCCAGGCCTTGGAGACCAAGGCGGCCTCGCGCAGGGCGGCGGACGGAACGGAGGGAGCTGCTGTCATGTTCGGGTCAACTTCTGTTGTGGTTGACGCCCCTTAGCCCCGCGGCGGCGGCAGTTTAAGCCTTTTTCGCGATGGCGGCTTTTTCTGGTCCCACCCTATTGGCTTTTAGCATTCCGTTAACCATGATTCCGGTACAATGGCAGCATGACGTATTCCGCTTCCCATCCCGAAACGCGCAAGAAGGCGCGCATCGCGGTCGATATTCCGGTCACGATCACGACCGTGCTCGACTCGTTTCCGGCGAATATCATCGACCTTACCGAATATGGCGCGCTGATCGCCGGTCCTGCCCCGCGCAAGGGAACGCAATTCCAGATCGACTATGAAGGTCAGACGCTGTTCGGCTTCGTGATCTGGGCGGAAATCGATCGCTTCGGCGCGCGCTTCCCGTTCAACCTGCACGACGGTCCGCTCTATCGGCGACTGGAACAGGCCCGCATCGGGCACAAGGCGACCGACGGGCTCGCAACCGGCTCCTGGTCTCCGGCGATGATGCCGCGCATTCCGGGCTTTGGTCGCCGTACCCACTGAACCATCGACGCGGGCTCTGGCCTGCGCGGCTTTCCATCGATTAGCGGTTGCCGCCGTCTGCTGCTCCGGTAAAGCAAAGGGGTGTCGGTCCCCGCTTCTCCGCTCCTGCTGCCTGTTCCCGCGCTGCATGCCAGCCATGCGGGCATCTGGCTGTGCGAGCCGGGCGCCGCGCCCGTGGCTATCTCGCGCGGGGAAGCCGTCGGCCGCGCCGCCGAAACACCCGTCATCCTTCTCAACGCGCCGCTGATCGGGCAGCGTTTGGGCTATTCCGACCTGTCCGGTCTCGACCTTCTGGAACTCTGGGCTTTCCTGTTCCCCGCCCGCTTCGTTGTGCCCACACCCAAGGGTCTGGCGGAAGCGCTCGATGTGCCTGTCCCGGCGCGCGAAATGGACGTACCGGCTTTTCTCCACAGCGCTGCGCAGGCGATGATCGCCGCCACGGCCCGCGCCGACTGGACGGAACGGGAAGGCGCATGGACCGCCGCGCAGGCGCTTCACAGGCTGCGCTGGCCATGGGCCCCGCTGGTCGGACCGCACATTGCCCGCCCGCAACAGGCGGAACGCTGGCTGTTTTCACGCCTTCCCGAATGGGAAGAGCAGGCCCCCCGCCCCTCGCCCCGGCCGCTTAGCCTCGATCCGGATGCCGTGCAGGAGCGGCTCGCCCAACTTGCCGGAAAGCAGGCCGAACCCCGACCCGGCCAGCGCGACTACGCCGAAGCAGCGGCCCGCACATTCTCTCCCCGCATGGCGCGCGACCGGCCCAACCTGTTGCTCGCCGAAGCGGGTACGGGCATCGGCAAGACCCTCGGCTATCTCGCGCCGGCATCCCTCTGGGCGGAGCAGGCGGGCGGAACGGTGTGGATATCGACCTTCACCAAGGCCCTGCAACGGCAGCTGGACAAGGAAACGCTGCGCCTCGCCCCCGGCGACGAAACCCACCGGCGCGGCAGGGTCGTGGTGCGCAAGGGACGCGAGAATTATCTCTGCCTCCTCAATCTCGAAGATGCGCTGCAGGGTGGGTTTTCCGGCCGCGCGGCGATCCTCGCGCAGCTCGTGGCGCGCTGGGCGGGCTACAGCAAGGACGGCGACATGGTGGGCGGCGACCTGCCCGGCTGGCTGCCCACGCTATTTCGCCGCAACGGCACCACCGCCCTTAGCGACCGGCGCGGCGAGTGCATCTATGCCGGGTGCCCACATTACCGGAAATGTTTCATCGAGCATGGGGTACGTGCGTCGGCTCAGGCCGATATCGTTGTCGCCAATCACGCATTGATGATGGTCAACGCCGCGCGCGGACGCGACGCTGCCGCTCGGCCCACGCGCATGATTTTCGATGAAGGCCATCATATCTTCGACGCGGCCGACTCGACCTTCGCGCTGGCGCTGTCCGGGCAGGAAAGCATCGAACTGCGCCGCTGGATCATTGGACCGGAAGGCACAGCGCGCGGGCGCAGGCGGGGCCTGGCCGCGCGATTGTCCGACCTCGCCAGCTACGACGCGGAAGGTGCGATCGCGATCGAGCAGGCGCGCGCCGCCGCGATGGCGCTGCCCTCGGACGACTGGCTGAAGCGCGTGGTCGCAGGGGAACCTTATGGTCCCGTGGAAGCCCTTCTCGCCGCCGTCCGGGGCGAAGTCTACGCTCGCAGCGAAGACGGCCGGGACGCCGACGCGGGCTATGGACTGGAAACCGAACTGGCCGATCCCGATGGCGCGCTGGTCGATGCCGCGATGGCGGCCGCCGCCAGCCTCGACGCCCTGCTGCGTCCTCTCAACACGCTGGGCAAGCGGCTGGAGGCGGTCATCGAGGACGCGCCCGACTGGATGGATGCCCCCGCAAGGGCGCGTATCGAGGGGGCGATCGCCTCGCTGGTGTGGCGAGCGGATCTTGTGTCGGGCTGGCTGGCCCTGCTCGCGCGCATCGGCGGTCCGGCCGACCCGGATTTTGTCGACTGGTTGGCTGTCGACCGGTTCGAGGGGCGCGAGTACGACATCGGCATCCACCGCCACTGGCTCGATCCGACCCGTCCCTTCGCGGAGACCGTCCTCAAACCCGCGTCAGGCGTCATTGTGACCTCGGCCACGCTACGCGGCGGCGGCGACTGGAACAGCGCACAAGCCCGCAGCGGCGCGCTCCATATGGAACAGGAGCCTGCCCGGTTCGAAGCGCCCAGCCCGTTCGATTATGGGCGGCAGGCGCAGGTGCTGATCGTTACCGACATCAAGCGCGGAGACGTCGGCGCAATGGCGGGCGCCTATGCGCGACTGATCGAAGCCGCGCAGGGCGGGACTCTCGGTCTGTTTACCGCGATCCGAAGGCTGCGCGCCGTGCATGCCCGCATTGCCGACCGTCTGGCACGCGCGGGGTTGCCCCTCTACGCCCAGCATGTCGACCCGATGGACACCGGCACGCTTGTCGACATCTTTCGCGACGATCCACGCGCGTCCCTGCTCGGCACTGATGCTTTGCGGGATGGGGTGGACGTGCCCGGCCACTCGCTGCGCCTGCTGGTGATGGAGGGGGTACCCTGGCCCAAGCCGACCGTCCTGCATGCCGCGCGCCGTCTCGCGCATGGCGGAAGCCGTTATGACGACGAAATCATCCGCGCGCGCCTCGCCCAGGCCTTCGGTCGCCTCATCCGCCGCGCAGACGACATAGGGACCTTCGTCATCCTGTCTGCGGCCATGCCCAGCCGATTGCTATCCGCCTTCCCGCCTACGGTCCCCATCCACCGTCTTACACTGGACGAAGCAATCCTATCGGTAAGCGAACGACTTGGATTTGAAATGCCTTTGGTGCATCAGGCGGAGGAATCGGGGATGAGCCAATTATGAAAAGCCTGACGCTGCTACGCCACGCCAAATCCGGGTGGGATGATCCCGTTGCGCGGGATTTCGACCGCCCAGTGAACGAAAAAGGCAAGAAAGCAGCGGAAATGATGGGCCGCTATGCCCGCGAGCAGGGCATGCAGTTCGACCTTATGCTCTCTTCCCCCGCCGTGCGCTGCGGCGATACGCTGGACGCGTTTTTCCTGGGATATGGCGACGCTATCGATCCGCACTGGGACCGGCGCATCTATCTGGCCTCCTCCTCCACGCTGCTCGATGTGCTGCACGATACGCCAGCCGATATCGACCGCGTCATCATGGTCGGCCATAATCCCGGGCTTGAAGATCTGATCCTCGACCTGGTGCCCGATGACGGATCGTCCTCCCTGCGCGACGCGGTGGAGGCCAAGTTCCCAACCGCGAGTATAGCCGTGATGGAATGGGACGGCGACGACTGGAACAGTCTGGGAAAGAGCCCGGCACGGCTGACCCTTTTCAAGCGGCCGCGTGACCTCGACCCCACCTTGGGTCCAGACGCCAGCGATTAAAGCAGAGGCTGGATGCGCAGCCGTTAATCGGTGTCGGACAGCGCTTCGGCCAGCACGGCGCGGACCGCCTGAAGGCGTTGGAGCAGATCAACGGATGTCTGCTGTGCGCTGCCCTGGACCGTTTTCGCGAGGAGGACAGGTGCCACTTCCGCCTGGTCCCTTGCCGCCAGCGCGAGCTGGGCGCCTTTCACGGTACGCCCCTCGATCTGCAGCAGCCGATGGATTTCCCGGACAAGCTCGACATCTTCCGGGCGATAATAACGGCGATTGCCCGCGCGCTGGAGCGGACGGAGCTGGGGAAAGCGCCCTTCCCAATAGCGCAGCACATGTTGCGGCACCCCCAGTTCCGCCGACAATTCACCGATTGTCAAAAATGCGCCCGCCTGCTTTGCCATGGTTCGATGTTGCACCGGCACGCCGTTGTCGGTCAAGCCTGGCGCATCATTCAGCGGGCGATCCGGTCGCGCAAGGTCTGGCTAGCGCGAAACGTCAGAACGCGACGCGGCGCAATCGGAACAACGACACCGGTTTTCGGATTACGCCCCACGCGTTCCGTCTTGTCGCGCAAGACGAATGTCCCGAAACCGGAAATTTTCACGTTATTGCCATCCACAAGCGCGTTGCATATCAGGTCGAGAATCGCTTCAACGATCGTGGCAGATTCCGCCCGGGATAGTCCGATTTGGACATTTAACCGCTCGGCTAAATCCGCTCTTGTCAATGTGCTGATATCTGTCATGCTGTCCCCACAAACCCCGATTTCCCCACTTGCCAGCCGCCCAAGCGACAGGCCAACGCGTTCATTCCACGATATGCCGCTAATTTGCAAGGCTAGACAAGCCGGACTAAGGTCGGATGTCGGTCCGTTTTGGGGCGATTCAGATGTAAGTCGAAACGATTTCATCGATTTTGTATAAACTAGACACGCAGTACGCACGCGCCCCAAGTAAAGCCCCCGCCCATCGCTTCGAGCACGACCAAATCGCCGCTCTTGATTCGCCCGTCGCGCACCGCGACATCGAGCGCCAGCGGGACCGACGCAGCCGACGTGTTGGCGTGCTGATCGACGGTGACGATCACCCGCTCAGGGGCCAGCCCCAGCTTGCGTGCCGTGGCATCCAGAATGCGGGCGTTCGCCTGATGTGGAACCACCCAATCGATCTGATCGACGGTCAGTCCGGCATCCTCCAGAACTTCCCGCATGACAGAGGCCAGGTTCGTTACCGCATGCCGAAATACTTCCTGACCGCGCATGCGCAGCTTGCCGACGGTGCCTGTCGTGGAAGGACCACCATCGACAAACAGCAACTGGTTGTGCCGCCCGTCCGCGTGGAGCCGCGATGCCAGGATACCCCGGTCTTCGCTGGAACCCTCACCATCCTCCGAGCCGAGCACAACCGCACCCGCGCCGTCGCCAAACAGCACGCAGGTCGTCCGGTCTTCCCAGTCCAGGATCCGACTGAACGTTTCCGACCCGATCACCAGCGCCTTTTGCGCCGCGCCTGAGCGGATCATGCTGTCCGCAACGGTCAGCGCATACAGGAAGCCCGAACACACCGCCGCCACGTCGAACGCGATGCAGTCGTCGATACCGAGTGCGGCCTGAACCAGCGTCGCACTGGCGGGAAATGTCTGGTCTGGAGTCGCCGTCGCCAGCACGATCAGACCGATTTCACTCGCGTCGATTCCCGCCGCCGCAATCGCCCGGCGCGCGGCGTCGGCCGCCAGCGTAGCGGTTGTCTCGCCCGGCGCCGCAATGTGGCGCGTCCGAATGCCGGTGCGTTCCACGATCCATTCGTCGCTCGTGTCGACGCGTTCGGCCAATTGCGCGTTGCTTACGGCGTCGGCGGGTAGGGCCGATCCAGTGCCCAGCAATATCGAGCGACGTGTCATTGGGTGAGCGACTCCGCTTGGACCCCGGCAGAAACATTGGCCATATCGTCCGTAATCCTGCGCGTGATGTCCGCCTCCAGCAACCGCGCCGCCACATGAACCGCGTTGGCGACGCCCGTTGCGTCCGCGCTGCCATGGCTTTTTACCACCACGCCGTTGAGACCAAGGAACACGGCACCATTATGCACATTGGGGTCGAGATGATGCTTGAGCAGATGCATCGCCGGTTTTGAGATCAGAAAGCCGATCTTCGAACGCACCGAGCTGGTGAACGCGCGCCGTAACAGGTCGGTGACAAACCGCGCGGTGCCCTCGGCTGTCTTGAGCGCCACATTTCCGGAAAACCCGTCGCTGACGATCACATCGGTTTCACCCGATCCGATCTTGTCGCCCTCGGTGAAGCCATCAAACTGCATCTTGAGCGTGGTTGCCGCGCGGAGGATGGCGGCGGCGTCGCGAATCTCATCCGTGCCCTTAAGCTCTTCCGTGCCGATGTTGAGCAGGCGCACACGGGGTCGATCCAGATCCATGAGCGCGCGCGCATAGGCCGCACCCATCACCGCGAACTGCACCAGATTGCGGCTGTCGCATTCGGTGTTCGCGCCCAGATCGAGCATCACGACATCGTTCGCGCCCAATGTCGGTAATAAGGCTGCCAATGCGGGCCGGTCGATCCCCGGCATGGTGCGCAGCGCAACCTTCGCCATTGCCATTAGCGCGCCGGTATTGCCGGCGGACACCGCAGCGCCCGCCTCGCCCGACTTAACGGCCCGGATGGCCAGTCCCATGGACGTGCTGTTCGCTTTGCGCAACGCGGCGCTTGGCTTGTCGCTGCCATCGACGATCCCATCGCAATGGATGATCGTCGACGCCGCTTTCAGATTGGGATGATTTTCCAGCGCCGCCCGGATACGGGCTTCGTCGCCAAACAGGCTGAAGCGCAGACCATCATGCCGACGACGAGCCTGTGCGACGCCCGCCATCATGATGCGCACGCCCTCGTCGCCGCCCATCGCGTCTATGGCGATATGCGGCCTGCCTGTCACTTATTCCCCCCCGCGGAGTAAGTTACCGTTATGCTCCGACGGCAATTACTTCACGACCATTATAATGGCCACAGCTGTTGCACATGTGATGCGGACGCTTCAGTTCGCCGCAGTTCGAGCATTCCTGAAACGACTCGACCGTCAGCGAATCGTGGCTACGGCGCATGCCGCGCTTGGAAGGAGAAGTTTTCCGCTTTGGGACAGCCATGTCGGCACCTGTTTTCCGTAAGTGTCAATATCCAGACGAATCTCTGAGCCAAATGACCTGTCGATGACAGCGGGATTACAGCAAAAGCTGCAACCCGTTTGGACCGGATTATCGCGAAGTCCTGCGCCTATAGCTGTTTTTCGCGGAGGCGCAAGCCATTCCTTGCACCACGGCCAGCCATCGGTTGCGCTCGGCGGTTTCTCGCCGGACGCCTATCCGCTCATGGAGAAGCGGGTCAGAGAACCGCTCCATCCCTGCGGCCCAGGACACGGTCCGCCACAAATCCATTGGTTGCCCGCTCATGGCCAAAGGTGCTCATCGGGCCATGCCCAGGCACGAACGCCGTATCATTACCCAGCGGCCATAACCGCCCGGTGATCGCATCGATCAGATCCTGATGATTGCCCATCGGGAAATCCGTCCGGCCGATCGATCCCTGAAACAATACGTCTCCTACAATCGCGAGGTGCGAGGGCGCATGGTAGAACACGACATGTCCGGGGGTGTGGCCGGGGCAATGGAGGACATCAAGCGTGAGCTCGCCCACCTGCACCGTGTCCCCCTGCACCAGCCACCGGTCGGGTTCGAACACTTTCCCGTCGATGCCATAGGAACGGCCATCATCTTCCAAGCGCGCAATCCAGAAACGGTCCGCCTCATGCGGCCCCTCAATCGGCACGCCCAGTTCCTGCGCCAATGTTCCCGCCTGCCCGCAATGGTCGATATGGCCATGGGTAACGAGGATCTTCTCGATCGTCACACCGTGCTGCGCGGCGGCGGCCTTCAAGCGGTCCAGATCGCCGCCCGGATCGACGAAGGCCCCGCGCATGGTCTTCGTGCACCATAACAGGGTGCAGTTCTGCTCGAGCGGTGTCACCGGAACAATGGCAGCGCGAAGCGGCGGCAAGGTGTTGGTCGTGTCCATTGCCCACATGTGGGCAAAAGGCGCGATCGTTGCAACCGCCCGTCGTCAGTTCATCCGCCGTCCGGCCCACACCACGCGCCCGACGATATCGATCAGCGCCGGATCGATATCCGGCCAATTGGGATAATGCGGATTGTCGCTCGAAATCGATAGTGCCCGCCCCTTTTGCCGCGGCATCACAGCGACGCGCTTTACCATCAACGCGCCATCAAGACGCAGCACATAAATGCCGTCGCGCAACCGATCCGTTCCATCTGCGCGATTGACCATGATGTCGTCGCCATCGGTGAGCGTGGGCGCCATGGATTCGCCCGAAACCTGAATGATCGAAAGATTGTCGGCGCTGACGCCGAAGGATCTCAACCATTTTGGATCAAATGCGATCGCGCCGGACGAGTGTTCATCGACATTGAGCGCGCCTCCACCCGCCGACGCGCCAATCGACAAGCGCTGGACGACCGCGAGCGCAGTTGGTGGTGGCCGTTTTACAGGATTGTTATAGGATTTTTCCTTAAAACCCTCCATCAGCGACGCCTCGTCTACACCGAAATAGCGCGCCAGAATATGGCGGTCCGCCTCGTCCAGCTTTCGAGGAGTCCCACGCTTGATAAACTGTTGAATATACGCGGGATTGCGCCCGATCATTTTGGATATGGCGCCATAGCTGTCGCCCTTGGCGGAAATCAGCCTTTCAAGGACCTGCCGGGGGGTACGATCATCCATAATGGCTTCATACTCGAAGGAAATTTCCTAGACAAGTAGGATTTTGCAGGAAATATAGGAATCATCCTATCCGCCTGCCCGTCAGAAGGCAATGGCGGAAGATCGACCACCAGCGAAGGAGAATGCGGCGATGCTGATCAGGAAAATTGAGACCTTTTTACGCGAATCGGGGATGGCGCCGACGCGCTTCGGCCGGGATGCGGTGCGCGATCCGCGCCTGGTATTCGATTTGCGCAATGGCCGCGAACCGTCCGCACGGATGACGAAAAGAGTAGAACATTTCATGAACATTTGGCGTGAGGAGGCCGCGCGATGACCGCATTTCCTCAGTCACGGCGGGCAGCCCCAGGGTATTCCGGCAGCATAACGGTCCCCCGCGTAAAGCCCCGCCCCCATGTCGTACCGGAAACCGCTGCGACGCGGGAAGTCTCCCCGCCGCAGTCCGGCGTCACACGCCGAGATCCGCTGGGCCGCCTTATCTCGCAGCTTGTCCAGCTGGCTGGACCGGATGCATATATGGCCGAAAGTACTAGTCGCCCATGGGCCAGCGCCACCTTCGTGGGCGCGCAGCATGTCCTGACACTGTGCATCGGTTCAGCCGAAAATTCGCACGAACATACGCTTGAACAAGTGGCGGACCGCTTCGCCCATGCTCTACCGGAAGCGGACTTCCGGATCCCCGGTCATATCGTTGCGGACATTGTCATCGACGAACGGCGCCGGATGGACGAGCGCTCTCCGGCGTCGGTCCAGTTCCGGATTACCGCCCTGACGATCGAGGACTGGTAAGGCTTAGCCCGCTTTTGCGGTGATGCCCCGCAGGGTGGCAAGGGCTGCCTGGAGGTCGTTGTCCTGTACCACCGGGGCGGCGGCCTCCAAGTCCGGAATGACCGGAGCAGGAGCAGATATTGAACCCGACACCTGATCGGCGATCGTCCGCAGCGTCGCGCTATCGAAGGGAACGGCGTTCTGCTGAGCCGCCGCGCGTTGCCGCGCAATGCCGCGCTCCAGCCGCTCGGCCAGTTCGCTGATGGTCGGCAGACGGTCGCCCACTTCCGTACCGTCCCGCGGTTCAGCCCGGGGCGTGCCAGCACCCATCGTCGCCCCGATGCGCTCCATTTCCGCCTTGATGGCCTCCCAGGGCATTGGTTCGGGCGTACGCGGCATGTCGAGTCCCTCGGCGTCGACAACGACGCCGTCCGGCATGACATCATCTTCGCCATGCATGATGGAAGTCGAGGGCTCCACATCGACGGAGGGGGCCTGCGCCAGATCGCGGCTGGCAAAGATAGGCGAGCGCGCCGGCGCATCCGGATGCGCATCGGCCCGGCGTGCCACGGGCGCGTTGCGGTCACTCTCCCGGCTCTCCGCCCCGGAGTCACCCCTGCGCGCGAACGCGGTCAGTCTGGAAAATGCCGATGCCATGGATAGTCCCCTCTTCTCACTCTTTGCTTCATCAACGCGCGACGACCGCGCACCCAGCGTTGCCACCACACCGGCAGCGAACACCGCTGCGCTGCCTGCGACCAACAGCCGCGCGGTCATTCCGAGCGGTGGCGCGGCAGCCGGAATCCATTCCGAAACGCCGCTGCTCGCCAAAAGCATTTCGAGCATGGGCACGGGCACCGTGAAAGCCGCGACCCCCGCCCCCGCCCCGGCCAGAGCCACCAAAATTCCTGTTGGTTTTCCGTTCACGTCCTGCATCCCGTTTCACGCGGCCTTTGACCGCTGCGCTCCGTTCAAGAGCTGTTCGTACACCGGCTGATAGCGTAAAATATTTGCCGACCAGTTACGTTCGGCCTCGACGAAGGCGCGTGCTGCAGCCCGCCGCTCGTCCCAGATCGCACGGTCGGTAAGCAGGCCGACCAGCGCATCCGCCATCGCCTGCGGATCATCCGGTGCGAACAATGTGCCCGTCACGCCGTCGGTGATCAGTTCACGGTGGCCGCCCACGCTGGACGCTGCAACAAGACGGCCCTGCGCCATGGCTTCCAGCGGCTTGAGCGGCGTCACCAGCTCGGTGAGGCGCATCGCCTTGCGGGGATAGGCCAGAATATCGATCAGACTGTAATAGCGCTCGACCTCGTCATGCGGCACACGCCCGACGAAGCGGATCGCGCCGGCCACGGACGAGGCGTCCGCCTGTGCACGCAGTGCGGCTTCCTTTGGTCCGCCGCCCACCAGCAGCAGTTTGGCAAGCGGACGACGCGCGACGATCATCGGCATCGCCGCGATCAGATCGTCCAGCCCCTCATAATCGTAAAAGCTGCCGATAAATCCCAGCACCTCCGCGCCATCGAGCCCGAGCTGCGCGCGCAGTGCGGCGTCGGGCGGCACCGGCGCACCGAACATGTCCATGTCTACGCCGTTGGGCGAAACGATGATCTTCGCCGGGTCGATACCCCGTCCGATCAGTTCGTTACGAAGCCCTTCACAAATCACCGCGACCGCGTCGGCGGTGCGCACGGCGTGCGTTTCGAGCTGGCGCGTCAACCAGTAGCGCGCGCTTCCTTCGGCGCCGGTGCCGTTGCCGACCGCCGCATCCTCCCAGAACGCCCGAATTTCGTAAATCGTCGGGATGCCGTGCCGCCGCGCCACGCGTTGAGCCGCCAGAGCGTTGAGCACCGGCGAATGGCCATGGATGACGTCTGGCCGCCACTGCTGCACCAGAGCCTCGATCGCATCGGCATGCGCGCCGATTTCCCGCCACTCGCGGATCAAAGCGTTGCCCGTGGGGCGCTTACCCGTAGTGCGATAGAACATCAGGCCGTCGACCGTTTCGGCTTTCGGCCCTGCGGCGCTGTGGCGGAACCCGGTAATCCCCCGCACGTCCCAGCCCCGCGCCATCTGGGCCCGCAGGATCGCACGCGTGCGGAACGTATATCCGCTGTGCAGCGGCAGACTGTGGTCGAGAACATGCAGGATGCGGGTCATGACACCACTTCTGTGCCGCAAAAGTGTTAACGGAGCGTCAACCACAACTGTTTAGGGCATGCTTAGATGAGGGGCGAAGGGCGTCCTTCCGCGCGAAGTCAACAGCAGGCGTCCCACAGGCCGATGATCGACATTTTCTCCCTGCTACTCAGCCATGGCCTGCTGCTGCTCGTGTTGTGGCGTCTGACAAAGCGCGACGATCTGGATGATGACGCGGCTGTGCCGCCTGAGGCGACGGAACCGACAGATCAGCCCAGCGCGACGAGGCCGTTCGACTATGCGTGACCTTTTTCTGGTCGCGTTCCTCGCCGCCTATTTCGCGCTGGCGTTCAAGCGGCCGTTCCTGTTCTTTCTGGTCTACACCTATATCGACATCGTCTCGCCCCAGCGGCTGAGCTATTTCCTCCTCAACAGCGTACCGATCTCCGCCATCGCCTTCGGGTTGGCATTCCTCGGCTGGGCGTTCATCGACGACAAGCGGGATTCGCGTATTTCGGTCCGCCAGATCCTGATCCTCGCGCTGCTGGTCTGGTGCGGATACACGACCAGCCACGCCGATTTCCCGGTCGAGGCGGCATCGAAATGGAGTTGGGTGTGGAAGTCGCTCGTCTTCGCGGTTTTCCTGCCCCTTACCTTGCGCACCCGGCTGCGGATCGAAGCGCTTGCCCTGACGATGATCCTCAGCGCCAGTTCGATCATCGTCACCGGCGGGATCAAGACAGCCTTGTCCGGCGGCGGCTATGGCTCGCTCAACCTGATGGTCGACAATAACAGCGGGCTATACGAAGGCTCGATCATCTCGACGGTTGCGATCGCCATCATTCCGTTGATTGTCTGGCTCGCCCGCCATGGGACAATCATTCGTCCGTCCCGGTTGGTGACCTTATATGCGGGCGCACTGATCTTTGCCTGTCTGCTCATTCCGGTGGGGACAGAGGCGCGGACCGGTCTGTTGTGCATCGGTATGCTCGGGGGGCTGCTGTGGCTCCATGCCAAACGACGGATGCTCTACGGGAGTCTGGTGGCGCTCGCCGCGCTTGCGGCCATTCCCCTGCTTCCCAGCAATTTCACGAACCGGATGAACACCATCCAGAACTATCAGGGCGACCAGAGCGCATCGACCCGACTGCAGGTCTGGAAATGGACCTGGGACTACGCCAAGGTCCATCCCGGTGGTGGGGGCTTCGACGCCTATCGCTCGAACAGCTTCACATACGACACCGTGCAGAAGGATGGTGCACCGGGCAGCGAGCGGCTGACCCGCGTCCGCATCACGGAAAAATCCCGTGCCTATCACAACAGCTATTTCGAAGTTCTGGGGGAACAGGGCTATCTGGGTTTTGCGCTCTGGATCACGGTCCATATTTTGTCGCTTGGCAGCATATTCCGGCTCTATCGCTCCATGCGGACCACGACGAACGAACGCGAACGCTGGGTGGCGCCGCTTGCCCTCGCTTTGCTCCAGGGACATCTGATTTGCCTTCTGGGATCGATGTTCGTCGGCATTGCCTATCAACCGTTCATCTTCATGATGCTGGCGCTCGAGATCGGTCTTTCGACCTATATGCGGCGCAAGAAACGGGAAGCCGCCACGCTCCCGATCTTCGCGCCCCATACAGCCACATTGCCCCGCACCTAAAAAATACAAACGATTTCATGGCCATTTAACCGTTTCTTATCCATCCATGCCCTATGGAGAAGGGTGCAATGTGGGATGGGTGCAATGGCAAAATCGGGTAAACTGAAGGCCAATTACTTCTGGCTTTTGACCTCACTGGTCATTGGTGCGCTGATCTTGAGCATCATAGCCGGCATTACTCTGGTGAAGCATTTTGACACGCTCTCCGCCACGCGCGAAGAAAATGTGGTCCAGAATGGACTGCGTAGCCGGGTCACCGAAGTCGCACAAATGGTAGTCCCGCAAGCCATATGGGACGATGCCGTCAAAAATCTCGACAACCGCTTCGATCCTGAATGGGCAAAACAGAATATCGGTGTTTTCCTGCACCAGACGTCGGGCTTCGAGTCCACGTTTGTCCTGGACGCCAACAACCACACCGTATTTGCAGCCAAGAAAGCGCAACCAATTACGACGAGCGACTATGACAGGCTGTCCAAGCCTGCATCCCATGTGGTCAGCGAAGTGCGCAAGTTGGAGACTGCCCGCGCGCGGGAGACCCGGAAAAGCGGAAAGACCCTATCCGATCCGATCCAGCACAGCGCCATCGCCCGGCTTGACGGCAACCTGTTCATCGTGACGGCGACGTTGGTGCAACCGGATTTTGGAACTTCGGTCCTTCGGCATTCTCGCGCTCCCATCGTGGTTACGACGATGCCGATCGACCTCACGTTCCTGAAGTCCTTTGCCGCGCGCTACCTTCTCACCGGCGTGAAGCTCGGCGGGCCCGAGGATAATCTGGAAAGCGGTCACGCCTACGTCGTTATCGGCGATGAACGCAACGAACCGCTCGCCGTTATCGCATGGCAGCCGCAAACGCCCGGCATGGACATGCTGCAACAGCTCGGCCCGCCCACCATGACGATGCTGGTCCTGCTGGCCGCGGCGGCGCTCACTCTGCTCCGGCGCGGGCGCAATATGGCGGAGGGATTGATCGCCAGCGAGGCGCGTGCAGCGCATCTTGCCTATTATGACGCGCTCACGGGACACCCCAACCGCGTGCTGTTCTTCGATCGCCTAGGTCAGGCGCTCAACCAGATCCGTCGCAACGAAAACATGGTGGCCGTCCACGCGATCGACCTCGACCGGTTCAAGGAGATCAACGACACCTTCGGTCACCATGTCGGCGATGAGCTCATCTTTCAGGCGGCCAAGCGTCTGGCGGGAACCTGCCGCGTAACCGAAACCTTCGCCCGCCTGTCGGGCGACGAGTTCGCTATCGTGCAGACGAACGCCGACGTCGCGGGGGCCGCCCGTCTGGCACAGCGCCTGTGTGATGCCATGTCCCAGCCCTTTGATCTCGGGTCCGGCAGGGTCTATGCGGGCTGCTCGATCGGCGTAACGCTTGTCGGCGACGGACAGATCGAACCGGGCGAAGCTCTTCGTCAGGCGGACCTTGCCCTCTACCGCGCGAAAGATGCCGGAAAGGGCCAGTTCTGCTTCTTCGAAACGGAGATGGACAACGCTGTCCGCGTCCGCCGCGAACTGGAGGACGATCTGCGCGAAGCCTTGACGCGCAACGAGTTGTTCCTTGCGTATCAGCCGCAGGTCGGTCGCTCCGGCGCCATGACGGGCGTCGAGGCGCTCATCCGGTGGCAGCATCCCACACGCGGCCTTATCGCGCCGAATTTCTTCATCCCGATCGCCGAACAAAGTGGCCTCATCATGCAGATTGGCCTGTTCGCGCTCCGCCGCGCGTTCGAGGACAGCAAGCGCTGGAAGGATCTCAAGGTTGCGATCAACGTGTCAGCCACCCAGATCCGCCTCAAGACCTTCGTCGAGGAAGTGACGGCGCTGGTCAAGGAACTCGGCGTAAATCCGCACCAGTTCGAGTTGGAAATCACCGAAGGTATCCTGCTCGGAGACGACATCGACACGCAGAACCGGCTGGCGGCGTTACGCACGATGGGATTCTCGCTCGCACTGGATGATTTCGGGACGGGCTATTCCTCGCTGAGCTACCTCCAGCGCTATCCGATCGACAAGATCAAGATTGACCGCTCCTTCATATCCAACCTGGGGGTCGAGGATGAAGCCGGTGCGTTGGTCAGCGCCATCGTCAAGCTCGCGCGCGCCATGAAGCTGTCCGTCATTGCCGAGGGCGTGGAAACCGACGACCAGCTGACGCACCTCAGCGCTCTGGGCTGCTCCGACGTGCAGGGCTATCTGTTCAGCAAGCCCGTGATCGCAAACGAGATCGACGACCTGTACCGCGATCGCCATCACGCCATGGTGCATCAGACGGTCAGCGCCTGAGGCGCTGGCGCAAAACCCGCCGGGTCACTCTACCAGCGGACGCAGCCTCTTTAGCAGGCCCTCGATCCGCTGAGCGGCTTCGGTAAACGTGGCCACGTCCGCACGGTTGTTATTGCCGCGCGCTTCCTTCGCGGATTCGACATAGCCTTCATGGTCCGCTTCCAGTGCGTCCACGAGGATTTCCACTTCATCGTCTGTGAAGGTGAGGTCAAAGGTCTTGGGCATAGTTCGTCCTGTTCAATAATATTTGGCCAATACGGCGCAGCACACTTCGTGGCAAGGCGCCGCACGACCGGGTGAACTGGACGCCCCGCGACAGTCATTCGTTCCCCTGCGCCAACCTCGTTATTGTGTCGGAGCCCGGCTAGCGGATATGAGGCGGGCATGACCAGTCCCGATCTGCCTATCTGCGTTGCCGCGCTCTACAAATTCACACGCTTCACCGATTGTGAAGCTGTCCGGGCTTTTCTCAGCCCCCTTTGCCGTAGCCAGGGCACCAGGGGTTCCCTGCTCGTGGCGCGCGAAGGTATCAACGGCACCATCGCGGGCACGGACGAGGCCATTGATGCGGTGCTGGACGCCATTCGGCAATTGCCCGGATGCGCCGACCTTGATGTAAAATGCTCGCGCGCCGCCACCCTACCCTTCCACCGCATGAAAGTGCGGATCAAGAAGGAGATCGTGACGATGGGCGAGCCGGATATCGATCCGTTGGTCGATGTCGGCCATTATATCGCGCCGCGGGACTGGAACGCGCTCATATCCGATCCCGGTACAATCGTGATCGACACCCGCAATGATTATGAAGTGGATGTCGGCACCTTCGCGGGCGCGATCAACCCGCGCACGAAGAGCTTCCGCGATTTCCCCGCCTGGTTTCGGGGCGAGCGCGACCGTCTGCTGGGCGACGGACCGCCACCCAAGGTCGCGATGTTCTGCACGGGCGGTATCCGTTGCGAGAAATCCACTGCTTTCCTGAAGTCGGAGGGTCTGGATGAAGTGTACCATCTTCAGGGCGGCATCCTAAAGTATCTGGAGACCGTGCCGCCGGAACAGAGCCTATGGGACGGCGAATGCTTCGTGTTCGACCAGCGGGTGGCTGTTGGGCACGGCCTCGCGCCGGGCACGCACGCGCTTTGCCACGCCTGCCGTCGTCCGATGACACAGGCGGATATGCAGTCAGCCCTCTACGAAGAGGGTGTGAGTTGCCCCGCGTGTCACGATGAACGCACCGAGGAACAACGTGCGCGCTATCGGGAACGACACCGCCAGGAACAGCTCGCCGCACAGCGTGGCCAGAGTCATATCGGCGCCATAGCCGGCGATCCCGTCGACGTTTGACGCCGATCCGTTCAGACGACCTGCGGCAACCGGTCCAGATATTTGTCCAAGGTGATCGGATATTCGCGCACCCGTACACCAGTCGCGTTGTAGATTGCGTTGGCGATCGCCGCCCCGACTCCACAGATGCCGAGCTCGCCCACACCCTTTGCCTTCATGGGTGAGGATTTGTCATCCGTTTCATCCAGGAAAATGACATCCTGATGCGGGATATCCGCATGAACCGGCACTTCATAGGACGCGAGGTCGTGGTTCACGAAGAATCCGAAACGCTTGTCGACCACCGCCTCCTCCATCAGCGCGGCACCCGCGCCCATGGTCATCGCGCCGATCACTTGGCTACGTGCGGATTTCGGGTTGAGGATACGCCCGGCTGAGCACACCGCCAGCATCCGGCGCAAGCGCACCTCGCCCGTGGCGGCATCGACCCCGGCCTCGACGAAATGCCCGGCAAAGGTCGATTGCTGATACTGTTTGTCGAGATCGCCATATTCAATGCCGTCCTCGACCGTCAGCCCCGCTTGACCGACGGCTTCGCCCAGCGATACGCTGCGATTGCCCGCGCGGACGGTGCCGTTGGTGAACTCGGCGCGCGCCTGATCATAGCCGAGCTTCTGGACGATCGCCGCACGCAGCTTCATGCAGGCTGCATAAACCCCGGCGGTGGAGTTGTTGGCGCCCCACTGCCCACCCGATCCCGCCGCTACAGGAAAGTCCGAATCGCCCAGCAGCACAACGACCTGCTCCAGCGGGACGCCCATGACCTCTGCCGCGGTCTGCGCGATAATGGTGTAGCTGCCCGTTCCGATATCCGTCATGTCCGTCCGCACGGTCACCACGCCTTTGGCATCGATGCTCACGCGCGCTGCGGACTTTGTCACAATGTTATTGCGGAACCCTGCCGCCATGCCCATTCCGACCAGCCAGCGCCCGTCGCGACGCTGTCCCGGCTTGGCCATGCGCTTGTCCCAGCCGAACATGTCGGCCCCACGGCGCAAGCATTCCGTGAGATTACGGTGGGAAAACCGCCGCCCCGGCTTTTCCGGGTCTTCCTGCGTATCGTTACGGACGCGAAACTCGATAGGGTCCATTCCCAGCTTTTCGGCCGCCTCGTCCATTGCGACTTCCAGCGCCATCATACCCGGCGCTTCGCCAGGCGCGCGCATGGCGTTGCCCTCCGGCAAGTCCAGCAGCGCCAGCCGCATCGAGACAAGGCGATTGGCCCCGGCATAGAGCAGCCGCGTTTGCGAAACCGCCGTCTCCAGATCACCGTTTGGCAGGTTACCCGATGTGCTCTCATGCGCGATGGCGGTAATCTTTCCGGACCGGTCCGTACCGATACGGACGCGCTGGATCGTCGCGGGCCGATGGGTCGTGTTGTTCATGATCAGCGCGCGCTGCAAAGTCACCTTGACAGGCCGCCCGACCGCCTTTGCGCCGACCGCTGCCAAAGCCGCATCCGCGCGAACAAACAGTTTTCCCCCGAAACCGCCGCCGATATAGGGTGAAACGAGGCGAACATTATCCTTCGGGATCCCCAGGATCTTGGCCACGTCCCGACGGCTCCAGTCGATCATCTGGTTCGATGTCCATAGAGTCAGCTTGTCGCCATCCCACCGGGCGATGGTGGCATGGGGCTCCATCATCGCATGCGTTTCGTCGGGTGTGGTGTAGGTCTGGTCGATCTGTACCGGCGCGGCCGCGAACGCCGCTTCGAAATCACCCACGCGATGCACCGGCGGTGCACCGCTGCCCTCGTCCGAACCGTCGCCCTTAAGGGGAGCCGACTTCGCCTGGACCGCCAGATCGTACTTGCCGTCTGTCCGCGTATAATCCACCCGGATCAAATGGGCGGCAGCACGCGCCTGCTCGAACGTTTCGGCAACAACCAGTGCAATCGCCTGATGATAATGCTCGACATCCGGTCCGCCAAACAGATTGGCGGTATTGCTGTTGCCTTTGCCGAGCTTCGGCCCATCAAGCGCCGTGATGACCGCCAGCACACCCGGAGCAGACTTGGCGTCTACTACGTTCATGCTGTTGATCCGTCCCTTCGCGATCGCCGAGCCCACGATATAGCCATATGCGGCATTCTTGACCACGTCGTGCCGTTCATAAGCGTAAGGCGCGGTGCCGGTGGTCTTAAGCTTTCCATCGATGCGGTCGACGGGCTTGCCGACGACTTTCATCTGGTCGATGGGGTTGGTGCCCGCGGGCGTGTCGAATTTCATGCTTTGCCCTTCACCTCGGCCAGGACCGCACCGATCGTGCGTTCGACGAGCGAGACCTTGAATGCGTTGTCCGCTGTTGGCTTGGCTCCCGCGAGCAACCGTGCGCTGACCGCCTTGGCTCCTTTGGGCAAGTCTCCCTCGGCCGCCTCTACGCGCCAGGGCCGGGGCGCGACGCCGCCCAACGCGATACGGCCTTGGCCGGCAGGCTGGATCACCCCTGCAACGGACACGATCGCAAAGGCATAGGACGCACGGTCGCGCACCTTATGATAGATATGCGTTCCGCCCAGCGGCTTGGGCAATGTTACTGCGGTGATCAGCTCACCGGCTTTCAGCGCCGTTTCGATATGGGGCGTCTTCCCCGGCAGCACATGAAAGTCGGCAATGGCAATGGTGCGGGTCGTACCGTCAGCCTGCACGGTCTCCACCGTGGCATCCAGCGCCCGCAGGGCGACCGCCATATCGCTTGGGTTGGTGGCGATGCACGCGTCGCTGGATCCGATGATCGCGAGCGGACGACTGTACCCTCCGATGGCGCTGCATCCGGACCCTGGCTTGCGCTTGTTGCAGGGCTGGTTCGTGTCGTAGAAATAGGGGCAGCGCGTGCGCTGCAGCAGATTCCCAGCTGTCGTCGCCTTGTTACGCAACTGCCCGCTCGCGCCCGCAAGTAACGCTCGCGACAAAACGCCATAGTCCCGGCGCACGGTCGCATCGGCGGCCAGATCGGTGTTGCGGACCAGCGCACCAATGCGCAGGCCGCCCTCCGGCGTCGGCTCAATCCGGTCAAGGCCGATGCCGTTCACATCAACCAGATGCGCGGGAGTTTCGATCTCCAGCTTCATCAGGTCGAGAAGATTGGTGCCGCCAGCGATAAAGCGCGCGCCGGGGGTCCGCGCGACCGCAGCTGCGGCCTCGGCGGGCGATGTCACCCGTTCGTAGCTGAAAGGCTTCATGCCGCGCCCCCCGCCACGTCGGAAATCGCCTCAATGATGTTCGAATAGGCCCCACAGCGGCAGATATTGCCGCTCATCCGTTCACGCAGTTCGTCCCCGCTCAGCCGGGCGGGCGTGTTAAGGTCTGCGCTCACATGACTGGGGATGTTTGCCTTAATCTCGTCCAGTACCGCGACTGCCGAGCAGATCTGCCCCGGCGTACAATAACCGCATTGATAACCGTCATGCCGAATGAACGCGGCCTGCATCGGGTGAAGCTTATCAGGCGTTCCCAAGCCCTCTACGGTCGTGATCGAATCGCCCTCGTGCATTACGGCGAGCGACAGGCAACTGTTGATCCGCCGTCCGTCGACGATCACCGTGCATGCTCCGCACTGGCCTTGGTCACAGCCTTTCTTCGTTCCGGTCAACTGCAGATGCTCACGCAACGCATCGAGGAGGGTCGTGCGTGTATCGAGTTCCAGCTTCTGCGGGGTGCCATTGACGGTGAACGACACCCGTGCGGTCGATACCGGCTTCACCGTCTGGGATGGCGCCGCCTGAGCATCATCCTGAGGCAATCCGCTCACCGCCACCGTGGCCGCACCGCTGGCCAATATTCCGCGCCGGGACAATTCAAGTTCAGGGAACGTTGCCATAAAACTTCCATAACGAACCGGGTGGAAAGGACCATCAACTTCATTTCTTAGGGAGGAACCCGATGCTTTGGCCGGAACACCGGTTGGGGCACCTCAACGAGTTACGCTCAACGAACCGGTTGGTTGCAGCACACCGGCACTTTTTCCGTCTGCCCCCTGCCCAATCGTACGGAGGGCTTTCCCTAGGAATAGCGCCGCTGAGGCCGTTGCGCAATCCGCCGGTCGCATTTGCGGAGAACCTCCGGCGTATTGGTACGTTGTGATGGGCAACTGGAGCCCATAATGACTGACGCCCATCCTTTTTCCGCCCGTGACGAAACTCTGCAACCTTCCCGCGCCCAACAATGGCCAACGACGCTCTGGATCGTCCGCCATGGACAGAGCGCGGGCAACGTGGCGCGTGATGCCGCAGACGCAGCCGCACTCGACCGGATCGACCTTCACGGCCGGGATGTCGATGTACCCCTGAGCCCGCTCGGCGAGCAACAGGCCCGCGCGCTAGGCCACTGGTTTGCCAAGGAGCAGCCCGATGCCCGTCCCGACGTCCTCATCTCCTCACCCTATGCTCGTGCGATCGAGACCGCCCATCTGTTCCGGGCAAGCGGCGGCGCGGAGCCCGACGAGCCAATCTGCAGCGACGAGCGGCTGCGGGAGAAGGAATTCGGGATTCTCGATGGACTGACAACGACGGGCATCCGCACCCATTTTCCCGAACAGGCAGCGTTTCGCGATATTCTCGGCAAATTCTATCATCGTTCACCCGGCGGGGAGAGCTGGTGCGATGTGATTCTGCGACTGCGCTCGCTGATGGACACAGTCTCGCTTCATTATGCCGGGCGACGCGTCATGATCTTTGGGCACCAGGTCGTGGTGCTGTGCCTGCGCTACATCATCGAAAAACTGAATGAAAAGGAGATCCTTGAGATCGACCGGCAAGCCGACGTCGCGAACTGCTCGATCACCGAATATCGCTTTGATCCGCAGGCTGGTCGGTCGGGGAATCTGGTTCTTGTGCGCTACAACGTCACCGCGCCGATCGAGCAAGAGCGCGCGCCCGTGACGCGGGCACCCGATCCCGTCGTCGCGGCGCGGGGATGACCCATGGTCGTGATTGATTCCGCCTGGCTGGCAGCCCATCCCCTTCCCGTCCACGAACCGGGCACCGACAAAAACGGCCGCGGTCGGGTGGTTATCGTCGGCGGTTCGGCCCTGGTGCCCGGGGCGCTGCGCCTGACCGCCGAAGCCGCCCTGCGCACCGGGGCAGGCAAAGTGCGGGCAGCGACCATTGCTGCCGCCGCCATTTCGCTCGGCGTGACGATGCCCGAAATTGCGGTTACCGCGCTTCCCCAGGATCAAAATGGCGAGATTGCGAACGACGCCGCGAATAACCTGCGCGGTCCGATAAGCCAGTGCGATACACTCGTCTTCGGCCCTGGCATGAGTACGCAGGACGGCACCGGAACCCTTATTCAGGGCGTGTTGAAAACGCCCCGCCCCGACCTGTCGCTGGTGCTGGACGCCGCCGGAGTGAGCGGCGCGGGCCGACTGGCGCGAGTGATCGCTGGCCATGGAGGGCGCACGATCCTTACCCCCCATCATGGCGAAATGGCGCGCCTGACCGGCATGAGTGAAACCGCCGTGGCCGATGCACCAGAAGAAACGGCGTTGCGGGTCGCGGCCGAGTTCAATGCGCTGGTGGTGCTGAAGTCTCACGAGACCGTGATCGCCACGCCTGCTGGTGAGATGATCCATTATGGCAGCGACTGTATCGGCCTCGCCACCGGAGGCTCGGGCGACGTGCTGGCGGGGGCGATCGGCGGCTTGCTGTCCCGGGGGGCGGACCCGCTAACGGCCGCAGCCTGGGGCGTCTGGATGCACGGCGAGGCCGGTCGCATCCTTGCAGAGCGCATCGGCGCGCTTGGCTTTCTTGCCCGCGAACTGCCGGGTGAGTTTCCGCGCCTGATGCAGCATGGAGCCCGTCTGCCTGAATGAGCGGAATGTCAGGTGCCCTCGGTTCCCTTGTCATCACCGAAGCCCGCCTGACGCATGGCGTCGCTCGTCCGCGCGGCGTTGCGCTCGGCCTGTCGCATATAGTCCTGCTGGCCCTCGGTCGGATCGACATCCTTCGGCCCTAGGCCTGGGGGGCGGCTCGCCTGCTGGACGGACGCGTCCGACGGACGCAGTTCCCGGGTGGCAATTTCCGGTTGCCCCTCCTCCAGCGGTGTCCCGATATCGAGCGGGGTTGCGGTCGTCGCCCCCGTTTCCGCGCCGCCCGGCCCGGGCGCGCGGACACGCACGATACGGAGCCGCTCTTCAATGTCATCCGGAGTACGGATCAGCGCTTCGGCGATCTGGGTGGCAGGCACCCCTCGTTCATCCATTTGCCGAAGGCGATCCATATCGCGGTCGGTCCATTCACGGTCCTGTCTGGGCATCGGGCACCTCCGTCTGCCTAACGCCCGGCGTACACGCCGGTTCAACGCGCTGCGATCGACCGGTCTGTCCGTCGCAACCATCCTGTCGCACGGATTTAACCTCCGTTGGATGGCGGGCAGAGCTTCCCGCCAAGCGAGCGTCTTAGCCGCTGCCACACGTCGGGAACTTCTCCACCCCCGCCGTGTTCAGCTCCTGGTGCTGGTTTGGGGGGCTCCTGCGAGATGGACATTGCGGCAGGTTCGGATCCGACTCTCGATACTACTCATGGAGTCATGGTGACGATCGCGACCGACAGATTTTCCTTTTTGTCCAACGGCGGAGAAATGGCCCGCCGCATCGCGGCCCACGACTGGAGTGCTACTCCAATCGGCGCGATAGAAGGCTGGCCACAAAGCCTCTGTCACACGGTCGGGCTTATGTTGCCAAGCCCTGTCCCCCTCGTTCTGCTGTGGGGCGAGCAAGGGGTGATGATCTACAACGACGCCTATTCCGTGTTCGCGGGCGGGCGCGACAGCCGATTGCTGGGATCCTGCGTCCGCGAAGGCTGGGACGAGGTGGCCGACTTTAACGACAATGTCATGCGTGTGGGCCTCGGTGGCGGCATTCTGAGCTATCGTGACCATGAACTGACCCTCCACCGAAATGGGCGCGCCGAACGCGTCACGATGAACCTCGATTATTCGCCGGTCATGGGCGATGACGGGCAGCCGGGCGGAGTTCTTGCGGTCGTGGTCGAAACGACCGAAGCCGTCCGCACCCGCACCGCCCTCGAAGAGAGCGAGAACCGGCTCCGTTTCCTCGATGCGTTGGGCCGGGACATAACCGACTGCCGCGACGCCGATGAGGTCCTCTCCATTACCACCCGGAAAACAGCACAACACCTTGATATTTCCTGTTGCGCCTATGCCGACATGGATGAGGACGAAAACGGCTTTACCATTCGGGGCGACTGGTCGGCGCCGGGTTCTCCGTCCATTGTCGGCCATTACAGCCTGGCCGATTTCGGCACACGTGCGGTGCGGGAACTGTCCGCCGGTCGCCCGCTCATCATCAATGACAATGCAGAAGAGCTCGAACCGGCCGAGGCGAAGACGTTCCAGGACATCGGGATAGCCGCAACCATCTGCATGCCGCTCATCAAGGCAGGTCGATTAACGGCGCTGATGGCGATCCATGACAAGGCGCCGCGGTGCTGGTCGGATTATGACCTCGCCCTGATCCGTGAGGTAACGGAACGCTCATGGGCCCATATCCAGCGCGTCAGCGCGGAAGGAACCCTCCACGAACGGGAAACCTATAATCGCCAGATCCTCGAAAGCGCGATCGACTATGGTATCGTCGCCACCGACATGGACGGGCGGGTCACGCTCTGGAACCGGGGCGCGCAGTACATGCTCGGCTGGACCGAAGCCGAAATGCTCGGCCGCACGATGGCGACCTTCTTTACGCCCGAGGATCGCGCGCTCGACCGCCCCCTCGCCAAGCGCCAGGAAGCGCTGGACTTCGGGCGTGCGCACGATGCGCGCTGGCATCTGCGCAAATCGGGCGACCGCTTCTGGGGCCTGAGCGAAATGAGTCCGCTGCGCGACGAGCGCGGCGCACCCATCGGCTTCGTCAAGCTGATGCGCGATCGCACGCAGGAACATGAGGCACAGGAGGCATTGAGGCGCAGCGAAGAGAGTCTCCGGCTTGCCCAGGCAGCGGGGGGCGTGGGACTGTTTGCGATCGACGTGCGCGCCAATACGGTAAGCGGCACCGAGGAGTTCTACCGCATCTTTGGTCTGGAACCCTGTGCACAGATCCCCACCGCTGTGATCGAGAATATGGTCATCGCCCAGGATCGTGAGATCGTCTCGGACGAAGCCCGCCGCCGCACAGGAAGCGCCCCGCTGGATGTCGAATACCGCATTCGTCGCCCCGATACCGGCGAAGAACGCACCATAGCGCGCCGCGCCGAGTTCGAGCGCGACGATGCGGGCGAACCCCTGCGCCTCGTCGGTGCGGTCCAGGACGTGACCGAACGCCGGCGCATCCTGGCCGCCCTGGAGAAGAGCGAGGCGCAGTTCAGCGCACTCGCCCAGAAAATGCCCAATCAGGTCTGGACCGCACGCGCGGACGGGCTGGTCGATTGGTTCAACGATCAAGTTTTTGCCTATAGTGGCGTGGAGCGCGGAACGCTGGACGGCGGCAACTGGACGCGGATTGTCCATCCCGAAGATTTGCCCCAGGCCGAGGACAGATGGGCCACGGCCATTGCCACCGGCAAAACCTATGAAACCGAGTTCCGACTTCGCAATGCCGCCGGTGAATATCGCTGGCATCTCTCACGCGCGGTGCCTCTGAACGATGCCTGGGGTGGCGTGACGGCTTGGGTTGGCACCAACACGGAGATCGATGCGCAGAAGCGCGCCGAAGAAGCTTATGCGCAGGAACGGGAACGGCTCTGGACGATCAGCCAGGACCTGCTCCTCGTTTGCGACTATGATGGCCGCATAACGGCGATCAATCCCTCTGCCGAGCGGCTGCTGGGCTGGAGTCCGCAGGAACTGGTCGGTCAGCGCATTACCGATTTTGTCCATCCCGAGGACCGGGACACGACTGCCAACGAGCTGTCGCGACTGGCGGCCGGGGTCTCGACCCTGGCCTATGAAAACCGATACCGCACCAAAGACGACCGCTACCGCCTGTTCGCCTGGACTGCGGTTCCGGACGGAATGCGCATTCATGGCGTTGGACGGGACATCACCGAACAACGCGCTGTCGAAGACGCACTCCGGCAAAGCCAGAAAATGGAAGCCGTGGGCCAGCTTACCGGCGGCATCGCGCATGATTTCAATAATTTGCTGCAGGGGATCACCGGCGGACTCGACATCATGCAGAGCCGCCTGCTGCAGGGCCGCACGGACGACCTCGACCGCTGGCTCAAAGGCGCGCGCACTTCGGCCGAACGCGCTGCCGCGCTCACCCATCGATTGCTCGCCTTCTCACGCCGCCAGCCGCTCGATCCCAAGCCGGTGCGCGCCAACCCTCTCGTGACCTCGATCGAAGATCTGCTGCGCCGGACGCTGGGCGAGCAGGTACAGCTGGAACTGGTCCTCGCGGGCGGATTATGGCCGACACGCTGCGATCCCAACCAGCTCGAAAGTGCCATCCTCAATCTCGCGATCAATGCCCGCGACGCCATGCCCGACGGCGGCAAGCTGACCATTGAAACGTGCAATGCCCATCTCGACCGCCTGTACGTCGCCCAACAGCGCGACGTGAAACCCGGCCAGTATATTTGCATCTCCGTAACAGATACCGGCGAAGGCATGAGCCGCGACATTATTGAGCGCGCGTTTGAGCCATTCTTTACCACCAAGCCCATCGGCCAGGGTACCGGCCTGGGCCTCTCGATGGTCTATGGCTTCGCCCGCCAGTCGGAAGGCTATGCCCGCATCTACTCCGAAGTGGGGCAAGGCACGTCGATCAAGATCTATCTCCCCCGCGATTTTGGTGAGGAGGAGCAGCCCGAAGCCAGCACCACACTCGCCGACGCCCCGGGGTCCGACGCCGGAGAAGTCGTACTGGTGGTGGAGGACGAACCAGTCGTGCGCGGCCTCATCCTCGAAGTGCTTGGCGAACTGGGCTATCGCGCACTTGAAGCCGATGATGGCCCGAAGGGCCTCGACATCCTCCAGTCGCGCCGCCGCATCGACCTGCTGATCACGGATATCGGCCTGCCCGGCCTTAACGGGCGGCAAGTCGCGGACGCCGCGCGGGTGAAGCGCCCCAACCTCAAAGTGCTGTTCATGACAGGCTATGCCCAAAACGCGGCCGTCGCGTCCGGCTTTCTGGAACCCGGCATGGCGATGATCACCAAGCCATTCCCGATGGACGCCCTCGCCAGCCGGGTAAGGGAGATCATCGAAACCCGGTGAACGCTTCGCTCCAGCGGCTCGTGGTCGGCAAGAGACACACCGTTTTATGAATGTCCGGAACCGATTTCCCTCACCGTCCGGCGCCGGGATACCATAATTTTCTCACCTCGCGCACGCGGATGGTTGGATCACCTGCGATGGGAGAGCTGCGTGCGTTTATTTCGTAAGGCCCTGAACTTCCTTACGCCCCGCCGAGTTATCTTGATATCACATTCAGGAGACGGCCGGTGAGTACACGTGCAATCGATACGACGACGGGAACGGGTGGCGAGACGCACCAGCAGGTAGGCGTGAAAAGTGATCATTCTGACGGTGAAGCGCACCTCACCACCAATCAGGGGATCCGTGTTTCCGACAATCAGAACCAGCTGAAGGCCGGGGCGCGCGGCCCGGTGCTGCTCGAAGATTTCGTGTTGCGCGAGAAGATCTTTCACTTTGACCACGAGCGGATCCCGGAGCGGATCGTTCACGCCCGCGGTTCAGCGGCGCATGGCTATTTTGAGCTGTATGAAAGCCTGTCCGACATCAGCAAGGCCGACATTTTCCAGCGTGCGGGTGAAAAAACTCCCCTGTTCACGCGCTTCTCGACAGTTGCGGGTGGGTCCGGCTCGGTTGATACGCCGCGCGACGTGCGCGGTTTCGCGGTCAAGTTCTACACCAAGGAAGGTAACTGGGATCTTGTGGGCAACAATATCCCGGTCTTCTTCATCCAGGATGCCATCAAGTTCCCGGATCTTATCCACTCGGTGAAGATGGAGGCCGATCGCGGCTACCCACAGGCCGCCAGTGCGCATGACACCTTCTGGGATTTCATCTCGCTGATGCCGGAATCGACCCATATGATCATGTGGGCGATGTCGGACCGGACCTTGCCGCGCACGCTGCGCACAATGGAAGGCTTTGGCATCCACACCTTCCTGCTGGTCAACGCCGAAGGCAAAACGACCTTCGTCAAGTTCCACTGGAAGCCCAAGCAGGGGCTGGCGTCGACGATCTGGGACGAAACCGTCAAGATTGCGGGTGCCGACCCAGACTTCCAGCGCCGCGATCTGTTCGAGGCGATCGAGCGGGGCGATTTCCCCGAGTGGGAGCTGGGCATTCAGGCGTTCGACCAGGAATTTGCCGACAGCCTCCCGTTCGACGTGCTCGATTCCACGAAGATCATTCCGGAAGAAATGCTTCCCGTGCGGATGATCGGGCGCATGGTGCTCGACAGGAACCCGGACAATTTCTTCGCGGAGACGGAACAGGTTGCCTACTGCCCGGCGAATATTGTGCCTGGCATCGATTTCAGCAACGATCCCCTGCTGCAGGGCCGCCTGTTCTCCTATCTCGACACGCAGCTCAAGCGCCTTGGCTCTACCAATTTCCACCAGATCCCGATCAATGCGCCCAAATGCCCGGTGATGAACTTCCAGCGCGACGGGCATATGCAGATGCAAGTACCCAAGGGGCGCGCCAATTACGAGCCGAACAGCCTGAGCGAGGCTGGCGAAGACGGCGGACCGCGCGAATGTCCGATGACCGGCTTCTCCACCTCCCCCGGCCGTGCTGAGGAGGACGAACAGGGGGACAAGCTGCGCATCCGCCCAGAAAGCTTTGCCGACCATTACAGCCAGGCCCGGATGTTTTTCCGTTCCCTCGATGACGCGGAGCAGGCGCATCTCGCGTCCGCGTTGGTGTTCGAGCTGTCGAAGGTGGCGCTGGAGCATATCCGCAAGCGCGTATTGTCCAACATCGTCAACGTTGACGCAGATCTCGCGGCGCGCGTTGCCAACGGGCTGGCGATGGAGGTGCCGGAAGCCTCAGCGACGGCTGCGCCCATCCAGGATATGGATCCCTCTCCCGCGCTGCGCATCATCAGCGGGCCACGCGAACGGGCCACGATCGAGGGCGGCAAGTTCGGCGTACTGGTCGCCGATGGTTCCGATGCGGATGAGGTCAATGCCCTGCTTTCCGCCATCGAAGATGCGGGCGGTTCCGCCCTCGTCATCGCGCCCAAGATTGGCGGCGTCACCCTGTCGGACGGTAGTCCCCTCAAGGCGGACGGACAGCTCGCGGGATCGCCTTCGGTGCTGTTCGACGCGGTGGCGGTGCTGGTGTCGGACGAAGGCTGTCAAACTTTGATGACCGAATCCGCCGCTGTGCAGTTCGTGATGGACGCATTCGGTCATCTCAAGGCGATCGCGCATAGCGACGCTGCCAAGCCTCTGCTGGAAAAAGCCGGTGTCAAACCCGACGAAGGCGTCGTGGCACCAGCCGACTTTGCGGATGCAGCTACCAAGCGATACTGGGCGCGCGAACCCAAGGTCCGCATGCTCGCCTGACGCACCGGGAAGCGCGCCGGGCCCGGCGCGCTTCTGTCCCTTACAGGCCTCGAACGAGGAACCAAGAATGCCAAGCGATCTTTCCAATGTCCAAACGCTGATGATGTGGCCGTGGACCCAGACGAAGAACAATGGGGACTGGCTGACAATGATGCGCGAGGCTCAGGAGGTGGTCACCGCACGGATGCCGACCCTGTGGAAGGCGTTCTTCTTCCCCTTCGAGGCCGATTATACCGAAATCGGCCTCATGTGGTCCGAAAAGACAAAGGCGTTCGACCAGTCATCCAGCGCGATGGAAAGCGCCGGACGCAGCGTTGAGCACGCCGCCGAGAAGCAGCAGGGCGTCATGGCGAAGGCGCGCGGTGGCGGGACGGTCACTTTTGGCGATATGCTGGAGATGTACCAACGCAATCTCGCCGCCATGACGGCGCTGGCCGCTTTGCCCACGGCCGTGCTGAAACCGATCAGCACGAAGGTCAGCGCCAATGCCAAGCGGCTGGGGCAGAAATGACGTTGGATCGCCCGATGATGCCCCACCCCCCAGACGGATCAACGGCTTGAACGCTTCGGCGGGAGACCCTTGGCATTGCGCGATCATCGGCGGGGGCCCGGCGGGGCTGACGGCCGCCATCTATCTTGCCCGGTTCAATCTGCGCACGATGGTCATCGACGCCGGTGACAGCCGCGCGGCGCTCATTCCGCTGACCCGAAACCATGCGGGATTTCCGGAAGGCATTTCCGGCGAGGCGCTGCTTCAACGCATGCGCGACCAGGCCATCAAATATGGCGTCCAGATCGTTCAGGCCAGGGTGGAGGGCGTGGCAAAAGACGGTGCGGATTTTCGGGTCCGATACCAGCAATCCGAACTGGTGGCGCATTCCGTACTGCTCGCGGCCGGGGTACACAATCATCGCCCGGATATGGCAGATGACGTCCACGATGACGCCTTGCGACGCGGCTTGTTGCGCTATTGCCCGATCTGCGACGGTTACGAGGTGAAGGATCGCCGCGTTGCTGTTCTCGGCAGCGGCGAGCATGGTGCCAAGGAGGCCTTGTTTTTGCGGTCCTACACCAAGGATGTGACCCTCATCTGCCCCGATGGACCTCACGCCTGCTCGGACAGCGATGCCCGCGTCACACAGGCGGGAATTGTCATGGTCGACGGGCCATGCACGGGAATTTCGATCCGTGATGACAGCATCCAGCTCGATGTGGGCGGACGGACGCTATCCTTCGATGCGCTCTACCCTGCGCTGGGATCGAAGGTGCGCTCGGATGTCATTCGGGCTCTCAAACCGCATATGTCCGAAGAGGGCTGCATGATTGTCGATGCGCATCAAAGGACGGATATAGCTGGTCTTTATGCCGCTGGCGACGTCGTACTGGGACTGGATCAGATCAGCCACGCTATGGGTGACGGAGGCGTTGCGGCGACCACGATCCGCAATGATCTCGACGAACGACTGACGCTCTGGCGCTGACGGCAGCGCCAAACACCCACTGCCCCCGCTCATCCTCCTTCTGCCAAGCTGCGGAGCTTTCGGTTCGTCGCACAGCAGGCCCGAAGCATCGAGATGACCGGGCCATTAACTGATCCATTCATCTGAGCGAAAGGCTGGCCTGAACAGGCAAGTAGGGTGGTATAATTGAAGGAGTAGCCTGATGAATGTCGTTTCCCGTACCCCCAAAACCCTTTTAATGCTCGCCATGCTTGCCAGCACGGCGTCCGTCAGCGCCGCCGCACAGGCGCAGGAGTCGACCGACGCTCCGTTGTCTGTGAATGTTACCGACACGTCCCCGCCCGAAGCAACGCCGTCGACCCGTGGTCCGCAGCTTGAGGGCATCATCTCCGGGCGCGACGAGGAAAGGGTGCGCGTCACGGCCGCTGACGGAACGAGCACGATTGTCACGGTCAACAGCGCTACGCAGATCCGCGCAAAGGGCGGTTTTCTGGGCCTCAACCGCAGCAAGCTGGCGGCGGACTCGCTGATGAACGGCCTGCCCGTCACGGTGCGAACCTTGCAGTCAGCCAACGGCCTGCTGGCAAGCCAGATCGACCTCAAGAATCAGGATCTCAAGACGGCATCAATGATCCGCAACGGCACGTCGCAGGGCTTTGCCGAGCAGACAGCGGCGACCGGAGCGCTGCGCAGTCGGGTGGCCGACATCGGCCAGTATAATGTAAAGACCACGACCAACGTCAACTTCGATACCGGCAAAGCCGCGTTGTCTCCGCAGGCCGAAAACGACCTGTGCGCGACCGCATCGGCGGCCGAGGGGATGAAGAACGCCCTCCTTCTGGTCGTTGGCTACACCGATTCCACCGGCGACAGTGAGTTCAACCAGCGGCTGAGCGAAAAGCGCGCCGCCCGCGTCGTCAATTATCTGCAGCAGAACTGCGGCTGGAAGCCCTATCGCATGCTGACCCCGACCGGCATGTCAGAGGCGCAGCCTTTCACGGATAATGACACCCCCGAGGGCCGCGCGCAGAACCGCCGCGTGGCGGTAAACGTCCTGGTCAGTAAGGGTCTCGACGGCTTGTGACGCTCCCGGCCTGCACCGGCGGGGGCCGATCGGCGATGACGGCCGGTTCCCGCTGGTGCTTGGCGATGTATTGGCAACGATTTATGAGACATGGCGCTGGATGATCTAACTCATCGAGCGCCACGCCCGACCAGCAAAATCTTATTCTGCGTCGTCGGCCCAGCGTGCGGTTGCCGACATGGCAACGGGTCCATCCGGCCGGCAGGTCCACAGCCTCCACTCGGCACCGTCAGCGCTCGCGTTAAGGGTCAGGATGTCGTCAGCGAAAACCGGCGATTGCGCGCGAAAGGAAAAATGTGTCGCAGGCTTTCCTTTTATCCGCGCCGCAAGGTTGCAGAGCAAGGTTGCCTGCAACGGTCCGTGCACCACAAGATCGCGGTACCCTTCGACCCCGACTGCGTAATCCCGGTCGTAATGGATCCGGTGGCTGTTGAAGGTCAGTGCGGAATAGCGAAAGAGCAGCGGCGGCGAGATTGCGACGTCCTGATGCTCCTGACCGACGCCCGCAGGATCGGCCACAGGTTGCGGCGCCGTCTCCCCGGTGACCGCATCCCGATAAACGATATCCTGCCGCTCTTGCACCAGCAGCCGGGAACCGCTTTCCAGGCGGTGCTCTACCGTAACGAACACCAAGTGGCCGCTCCGTCCCGACTTGGAGCGCAGATCCACAACGCGTGACACCCTGCGGACGGCCTCCCCGATGACGATAGGGCCGTGGAATGTGACATCGCCGCCCGCCCACATCCGGCGCGGCAGTGGCACCGGGGGCAGGAAGCCGCCCTTCGCCGGGTGTCCGTCTTCCGCCAGTTCGGCCGTGGGCACCGCTGGCTGCGCGAGGCAGAAATGGATGAGCGGAGCCGCGGGCTGCCCGCGCTCCGGTGGTGGGCCGGGAAGCTCTAGCGTGGCGTGAAATTTGCGCGCAAGGTCGAGTGTCACCACGTCTTCCAGGGTCTGTTCCCTGCCGATCCATGATCGGAGGAAATCGAGATCGATGGCTACCTTGGATGTCATGCTGCGCCTACTCGCTTTCGAGCAATCGGCGAGAAATGACCTGCGCCTGAATTTCCGCTGCACCCTCGAAGATCGACAGAATGCGCGCATCGCACAAGACCCGGGAAATCGGAAATTCCAGCGCGAAACCATTGCCGCCATGAATTTGCACGGCATTGTCGGCCGCTGCCCAAGCCGTCCGCGCGGCGAGCAGCTTCGCCATGCCGGCCTCCAGATCGCAACGGCGGCCCTCATCCTTGGCTCGCGCCGCTCGATAGGTGAGCTGCCTGACAAGATGGATTTCAACCGCCATGGCGACCAGTTTATCGGCCACTCGGGGAAAAGCGATCAGCGGCTTGCCGAACTGCTTGCGGTCAAGCGCATAACTCAACCCGAGATCGAGGGCGGACTGGGCCACACCGATGGCGCGGGCAGCGGTCTGGATACGCGCTGACTCGAACGTCTGCATCAACTGGCGGAAGCCCTGCCCTTCGACGCCCCCGAGCAACCCTTCGGCGGGCACCTGGAAGCCATCGAAAGCCAGTTCATATTCCTTCATGCCGCGGTAGCCCAGCACTTCGATTTCGCCGCCGGTCAGGCCTTCGACCGGAAAGTCGTTCTGCTCGGTCGCGGGCGGCTTCTCAGCGAGAAGGATGGACAGGCCGCGATGCCCGGAGTCCGGCGAACCGGTCCTCGCAAGGATCGTCATCACATTGGCACGGGCGCCGTGTGTTATCCACGTCTTGTTGCCCGTAACAACGTACGCCTCGCCCTCCCGTACCGCGCGTGTACGCAGCGCGGCGAGGTCCGATCCGTTGTCCGGCTCGGTAAAGACGGCGGTGGGAATAATCTCACCTGCGCTAATCCGGGGCAGGAAATGCGCCTTTTGCGCGTCCGTCCCCCCGCTTATAATGAGTTCAGCGGCGATTTCCGATCGCGTGCCGAGCGAACCGACGCCGATATAGCCGCGCGACAGTTCTTCCGACACGACGCACATCGAAACCTTTGACAGGCCGAGGCCGCCAAACGCTTCGGGAATAGTCAGCCCGAAGACCCCCATCTCGGACATTTCTGCGATCAGGCTCAACGGGATATAGTCGTTCCGCAAATGCCAGCTTTGGGCGTGGGGCGTGACCTTCGCGGCGACGAAGGACTGCATCTGGTCGCGGATCGCCGCAAGCGTCTCATCCAGCCCGTCATCGCCGAACGTGCTCGTCGCGCCGCCCTTCACAAGCCATTCCGCCAGTTGCGCACGGTTCGACGCAGTGTTTCCGCCTTCGATGAGATCGTTCACGGCACCCGCCCGAAGCCGGGCGGCGTCTGCCGCATCAATGCCAAGCTCGCGCAGCCGGATCGTTTCGCCCTGGCTCATCGCGATACCACCGAAGATCTGGTCGAGAGTCTCGCCAACGCCAACTTGAACGAGCAGTCGCTCCAAAGCGCCGAACCGGTCCTCGCGATCGAGCGCATCGATATAGTCGGCCATCGCCTTTACCGTTTCGATGTACGTCGCGAGCCACGCGAGACCGTGCAGGGCGTGTTGCTGCGTGTCGGTCTCCTCTCGCGGCGAAACCGAGTTGCGCGCAAACCGTCGCGCGGCCCCGAGTATTTCATCCAGGCTGACTACCGCAGCGGCGATTGTCCCTCGCAAGGTGCAGGATTGGTCGGATCGGACGGGTGAACGTGTCATCATGGTTCCATTCGGTTGGCAACGACACCATGGTCGTGCAGGGCTCCGATCTCCGAAGCCGAAAGGCCGAGAATGTCGGCGAGCACCTCATCCGTGTGTTCGCCGAGCATGGGTGCGCGGGTCGGCACACCGCGCGCACGTCCGGTCAACGACCCGGCGGCACCCGGCGTGAGGTAACGATATCCCGAAGCGTGATCGACGGGATGCAGCACAGGATTGCCCGGACCGAACCGCGGGTCCCCCGCAAGCGCTTCGCCAAGCGTCTGATAGGGACCCCAGCAAACCCCGGCCGGATTGAACAGCGCAGGGAGATCCGGCAGCTTTCGCAATCGGACCGCCGCCTCGACCAGCGGGAACAGCCTGTCACGGTGCACGAACCGCATACCGGCGTCATGATCGAAGGACACGCCCAGTTCCTGCTCGATCGCCGCCACAGCAGCGCCGATGCCCAGCGCTGCAACAAGGCCGGTCCACTGGCGCGGTGTGAGTGCGACAATCATTACGCGTGCGCCATCGGCTGTTTCGAAATCCCGACCGAAGGCACCGTTCAGGTCATTTCCCATCCGCGGCCGGTCCTGCCCGGAAATCGTTACTTCCGCGATCTGCCCAAGATGCCCGAGGCTGGCGATCGCCAGGTCGGACAGCGGGACCTTCAGCTCTCCCCCCTGCCCGGTCGCCGCGCGTTGCCGCTCCATGGCCAGTAACGCGAAGGCCGCATATGCCCCTGCCATCAGATCCCAGGCTGGCAAGACATGATTGACGGGGACGCTCGACCCAACCGGGCCGGTCATGGCGGGGACACCGACCGCGCTGTTGACGGTGTAGTCCACTGCCGGTGTCCCATCGGCCCATCCCATCACGCGCACTGTGATGAGATCCTGCCGCTGCGCCGCCAGCTTTTCGTGAGCGAGGAACCCGCCCTCCGGAAAATTGGTCAGAAATATGCCGGATTGCTTGCCCGGAGCGGTCACGAGACGAACCGCAAGCTCCCGACCTTCGGGCCTGCGCAGATCGATCGCAATCGACTTTTTGCCCTTGTTCAGCCCCTCCCAATAAAGGCTGCGACCATTGGGCGCGATCGGCCAGCGATCGAAGTCGGGGCCGCCGCCAATGTCGTCGAAGCGGATCACTTGCGCCCCCATCTGGAGCAGATGCAACCCGCACGATGGCGCGGCAATGAACGAGGCGCCTTCGATGATCCTGAGGCCTTCAAGGATGCGATACATGGCGGCTCCCGGCTCCTAGCGTGCGACTTTTGCCGACATGCCGAGCATCGCGCGCTGCCTGAGCCAAAGGCTCGGGCGGTAGCGATCGGCGCCGGTTATGTCCTGCAGGTTGGTCAATATCCGGTGCACGGTGGGAAGCCCCATCCGGTCGGCGATGGCCAGCGGCCCAGCCGGGTAATTGAGGCCCAGTTCCATCGCCCGGTCGATGTCATCCGGCGATGCGAGACTCATTTGCGCGATCTCGCACCCCAGATTGGCGATCATGGCGAGCATCCGTGGCGCCACGAAGCCGGGCGTATCCGCGATGACATGCACCGTATAGCCGATCGTGGCCAGCCACGCGCGTGTCTCCTCCAAAACGTCGGCCGCACCAAGAGGCGCCATGATGGTCAGCGTGCCGCGATCCACCCCGGTTGCATCCATCGCGACAACGCGGTCAGGGTCCAGGCCGTCGCGTATGGCGACTGTCGCTGCGTCCTCCCCGAACACTTCAATGAGGATCGGCCGGTCCGGATCGCGCGTCGGCGTGAGACCGTAACCCTGCAATATCGAACCCAGCCCCGCCCCAAGCCTGTCGTCGGCCGTAAACGAAACGGATCGAAGATCGTCGGCCTGCGGTGCGGATACCGACCGCTGGTCGCCGTCGCCATAAGCATAAAATCCGCGTCCGGTCTTTCGACCATATCGGCCCGCCTCGACCATCAGTTGATGCAGATAGGTGGTCTTGAGGCGTGGTTCGCCCTGATACCCTTCGAAGATCAGTTTCGTGACCGGGAAGTTCACGTCGATGCCGGTAAGATCCATCAGCTCGAACGGTCCCATCCGAAACCCGCAGGCATTCCGCATGATCGCGTCGATGGTCGGTGCATCCGCCGCACTTTCCTGCAACAGATGCAGCGCCTCGGTATAATATGCGCGGCCGCCGAGATTGACGAGGAAACCAGGCGCATCGGCGACATCGATGGCGACCTTGCCGAAACGCTTCGCCGCCGCATGGGCGATCTGCAGGGTTTCAGGGTTCGTTGCCGGCCCACGGACGATCTCGACCAATCGCATGACCGGCACCGGATTGAAAAAATGCATGCCACACACACGCTCCGGTCGCGCACAACCGCGCGCGATCGCGGCGATCGACAGGGAGGACGTGTTCGTCGCGAGCACGCAGGCGGATGACACGATGGCTTCCAGAGCGACAAAAAGCGCCTGCTTTGCATCCAGCCTTTCGATGATCGCCTCCACGACCAGATCGGCCGCGTGTAGATCGGCCAGCGAGGACGCCTTGGTCAGCTTTTCGGGTGCACGGTCGACGACATCGGGCGCCAGCCGCCCCTTCTCCCCTTCCGATGTGAGCCGCGCAAAAATCCGTTCAGCGGCCGCCTCGACTGCCCCCGGTTGCTGATCGAACAGGGCGACGTCCAACCCAGCGGCGAGCGCCGTTTGCGCAATGCCGGACCCCATTGCCCCGGCCCCGACCACGCCGATCACGGCCGCCGCTTTCATCGTGCCGCCTTCGGGTTGCCGCTGCGCGATAGGATTTTCATCATCGCATCGCGCTGGTGCGGCTTCCCGAACAGATCCTCGAACCAGGGCCGCTCCGCCGCGACAGCATCTCCCACAAAACTGTTCTCGCTCAAGCGTAACGCCTTCTTGACGATGGTCATGACACCAGGAGCCATCGTGACTGCGCGCGTGGCGAGTTCGAGCGCACGGGCCTCGACACCATCATCCGCGACGACGTGCGAAACGATACCCCGTGCGGCTGCCGTAGCGGCATCGATCATGTCTCCGGTCAGCAACCAGAGCATGGCCTGCTGCCGACCGACAATGCGCGCAAGACGCTGCATACCCCCAGCTCCGGGGACGATACCGACTTTCGGCTCGGGAAGTCCGAAACGGGCGCCCTCCCCCGCCACGATCAGATCGCATTGCAACGCGAGTTCAAATCCACCGCCCAGCGCGAAGCCACGGACCGCAGCGATAATCGGTTTGGTGCAGAGCGCCATCGCATCCCACGCGACACGCAAATCGTCGAACCGCCGGTCGCCGGGTTCCAGATCGACCAGTTCGGCAAGATCGGCTCCCGCGGCAAAGGCGCGCTCATCCCCGGCAATTACGATCGCGGCGATACGAGGATCGGCCTCAGCCGCATCAAGATGGTGGGCAAGCGTGCGCCGAAGTTCCAGACTGAGTGCATTGAGCTTTTCGGGCCGATTGAGGCGCAACAGGGCGACCCCCTCGCACGGCGTGCTGCGCAAGACGACGTCGGAAACCTCGGAGTGCACATCTTGCTGGGACACGGCGTTATCCTGGATTGTCCTTTGCAGAGACGAACGACAGGTCCGCAATCTGCCCGATTTCGACCAGACCCTAATTCAAAAAATGATATTCCGCAATGCAGAATTTCCGTTCGCAGTAATTCGTGTTGGTACTTCTCTCAATAGCTGGCCGGGTGATGCAGTAGTTCGGCGGTGATGTTTGCGACCGTATGGACCAAACGCGGCCCGATCTCCTCACGGATCCGTTCCTCGGTCAGCTGGAACGCTGGCCCCGAGCAGTTGAGGGCATAAACCGTCGCGCCGTTGCCGGAGACAAGCGGGGCACCAACCCCATTGATGGTGCGCTCAAAGGTACCGAGCGAAACACAAAATCCGTTCTTTTCCAGCTCTTTGAACGCGATGTTGATCTGCTTCTTGACGTTCTGCCAGTTCGCTCCCTCCGCCCGCTGGATCCCCGACAGCAGGAAGTCGCGCTCTTTTTCCGGCAATCCAAACAGGAACGCCATCCCGAGCGCCGACTTCTGGATCGGGATACGGGCGCCGACATCCAGACGCAGGGAGACGGTCGCGCTGCCATGGGCAAGTTCGAGATACGTCATTTGCAAACGGTCGCGGTTCCCAAGGGCAACGGAAGCACCGGCGATGTCGGCCAGTTCCTGCATATGGGGTTTTGCCGTTTTGCGGATTCCGATATTGTTCAGGAACGCATATCCAAGCGCGAGAACCGGCGTACCCAGCGCGTATTTCTCATGCCGACTGCTGTATTCGAGATAGCCGAGCATCGTCAGCGTGTGCGTCAGACGCGATATTGTCGGCTTTGGCAGCCTCGTCCGTTCCGCCAGTTCCTGATTGCCCAGCAGACCATCTCCGGGTTCAAAAGCGCGCAAAACCTCAAGGCCGCGAGCGAGCGCCGTAACGAATTGGCGGTCGCCATGCGCCTCCCGATCCGTCGGCAACTCGATTAACTTTTCGAAGACTTTGCTCAAACGTCCCCTCCTCCCGATCCGATCACGCCGCAGCCTAGAACATCTGCAGCGTAATGTCATTCCACCCATCCTATACACAATTCTGCATTGCAGAATTTCATTCCATTGACGCAACAGGGGCTCCTTGGTAGGAAACGGCAGCTGGATTTCCGGCATCGCGTTTCGACGCACCGATAACCGACCGGCGATGCCGCATCGCCCATGACAAGGCACAGACCGATGGATAACGACACATTTGCTGCCCTGCGCGACGCTGTCAGGCGGTTTGTCATCGAGCGACTCATTCCGTCCGAGGACATCGTCGAATCGACCGACGAAGTTCCGGAAGCCATTATTCAGGAAATGCGGGACCTCGGACTTTTCGGCCTGACAGTTCCCGAGGAATTTGGCGGGATTGGCCTGTCCATGTCCGAAGAGGCGCAGGTCATTTACGAACTGGGCCACACCGCCCTGGCGTTCCGATCGGTGATCGGGACCACGGTGGGCATAGGCTCGCAAGGCATCGTTATCGACGGGACGCCCGAGCAAAAGGCAGAGTGGCTGCCCCGCCTCGCCAGCGGCGAAGTGGTTGCGTCCTTCGCTCTGACCGAACCGGAAGCCGGTTCCGACGCCGCGTCCCTGCGCACCGTCGCCAAAAAGGACGGCTCCGATTATCTGCTGACCGGTACGAAGCGCTTCATCACCAATGCTCCGCGCGCCGGGGTCTTTACCGTGATGGCGCGAACCGATCCCGACACGCCGGGCGCCAACGGCATCTCGGCGTTCATCGTACCCGCGAACCTGCCGGGAATTACGCTTGGTCAACCGGACCGGAAGATGGGGCAGCGCGGCACAAAAACCTGTGATGTGATCTTCGATGACTGCCGGGTACCGGCCAGCAACATTATCGGCGGTGTCGCCGGAATGGGGTTTAGGACGGCGATGAAGGTGCTCGACCGCGGGCGTATCCACCTGGCGGCGTTGGCCTGCGGCATGAGCGAGCGGCTGATCTCGGAAGCACTCGGCTACGCGACGCAGCGCAAGCAATTCGGTCAGCCGATTTCCGACTTCCAGCTGGTGCAGGCAATGCTCGCGGACAGCCGCGTGGATGCTTCCGTCGGCTGGGCCATGACGACCCAGACTGCGGCGCGTTATGATCTACGGGAGGACGTGTCGCTGGAAGCGGCCTGCTGCAAATATTTTGCCAGCGAAGCGGTCGGCCGAATTGCCGATCGTGCGGTGCAGATCCACGGTGGCGCCGGCTATATGGCGGATTTCAAGGTGGAGCGCTTCTACCGGGATGTCCGGCTGCTGCGCATCTACGAGGGGACGTCGCAAATCCAGCAACTGCTGATCGCGCGCAAAATGGTGCGCGCCTTCACCGCCGGGATGTAAACGGCAACGTGTGATCGCATTCGTACGCCCCCTCGACACGGTAGCGGACGAATGGACCTCGACCGAACACGCATGAGGAGACGATACGTGACAGAAGTCTGGATTTGTGAACCGGTAAGAACAGCTGTCGGACGCTTCGGCGGCGTATTCAAGGATCTCTCGGCCGCAGATCTTGGTAGCGCCGTCCTATCCGGCCTGCTGGAGCGAACAGGGCTGCCCGGCGCGACGGTCGACGACGTTCTTTTCGCCCAATGCTATCCCACCATGGATGCTCCTGCGGTGGGTCGCGTCGTTGCGTTGAATGCAGGCCTGCCGATCGGCGTGGGCGGTCTGCAAATCGACAGGCGCTGCGGCTCCGGCCTTCAGGCGGTCATTTATGCGGTGATGCAGGTTGCGACCGGCGCCTCGGATCTGGTGATCGCCGGTGGCGCGGAATCGATGAGTAACGCGCCCTTCTACAACACCGGTTCGCGCTGGGGCGTTAAGGGCGACGGGATCACTTTCGTCGATGCGCTGGCGCGCGGCCGCGTAACGGCAGGCGGCGAGCGCTACCCGGTGCCAGGCGGCATGCTGGAAACGGCCGAAAATCTCCGTCGTGAATACTCGATCACGCGCGAGGAGCAGGACGCCTTCGCACTGGAATCGCAGATGCGAGCGACGCGGGCACAGCAGGCCGGTCGCTTTGCCGACGAAATCATCCCTATCGACGTGCGCACCCGGCGCGGCTCGACAAGGATCGACACGGATGAGCATCCCCGCGCCGACACGACACTCGAGACGCTCGCTGCGCTGAAGCCTATCCGCGGCGGCGTAGATCCCGACGCGACCGTGACCGCGGGCAATGCCAGCGGGCAAAACGATGGCGCCTCCGCATCGATTGTCTGCAGCCGCGCAATGGCGGAACGTCACGGGCTTCAACCGTTCGCCCGGCTTGTTTCCTGGGCCGTCGCCGGTGTCGAGCCCAGCCGGATGGGCATTGGACCGGTCCCCTCGACCGAGAAGGCCCTCGCCAGGGCGCAATTGAGCATGCGTGACATCGACCTGATCGAACTGAACGAAGCCTTCGCCGCGCAGGTGCTCGCGTGCACGCGGGAATGGCGCTTCGACACATCGGATTTCGAGCGCATGAACGTCAACGGGTCGGGCATCTCGCTGGGGCATCCCGTCGGCGCGACCGGTGGACGGATTCTGGCGACATTGTTGCGCGAGATGAACCGGCGCGAAGCGCGCTACGGGATCGAGACAATGTGCATTGGCGGTGGTCAGGGCATCACCGCCATATTCGAACGCGTCGGTGCCTGACAACGAACGGCACCTGCCCCATCGTTGAGCCGGAACGGGACAGGATCAGACCCTGCCCGTCACCGGCACCAGCGCACCGGTTACCGCAGCGGCGGCGTCGGAAAGCAGAAAGGCGATGACATTCGCCAGCGCCGCTGGCGTCACCCAGCGATCGAAATCGGCATCCGGCATGTCAGCACGGTTGGCGGGCGTATCGATGATACTGGGCAAGACAGCGTTCACGCGAACGCCCTTGTCCTTCATCTCGTCGGCCAGAGCCTCGGTCAACCGCGAAACGCCCGCCTTGGAAGCGGCGTAAGCGCCCATACCCATAGCCGCCTTCTGGGAAGCGGCCGCACCGATGTTGACGATCGCTCCACCCGCTTTCTGAAGGAGCGGCAGCGCCGCGCTGGATGCGATAAGCGCGGTGCGCAGGTTCATGGCGTACAGCTTGTCCCACGTCGCCAAGTCTCCCCCGCCAACGGGTTCCCAGCGAAAACCGCCTGCCACATTAACAAGTCCCTCCAGCGACCCGAACGCGGCCTCCACTGCCGCGCAGGCATCCCGCATCGCAGCCTCATGCGTCAGGTCCACACCGCCCAGATTGAGCGTCGCCGCTCCCCCCGAAAGCGGCGCGAGATCGATCGCTGCGACGGTCCAGCCTTCGTTCGCCAGCGCTTCCACCACGGCCTTACCCAACACCCCGGCGGCCCCTGTTACCGCCACATGCTTCGTCATAACGTCCCTCCCTTATGCCGTCCGCAATACCCGCTGCGAAATGCTCGCACGCTGCCGCGCCAACGGTCAGTTCCCATCATTCGTGGACAACAGGCGGAAGCGACCGATCGGCACCCCACTCTTTCCACCTCTAGAAATCAGACAAAATTTATGTGTTTATTGAATGGCATCTCGCGAATGCGCTTGCCGGTCGCGGCAAAGATCGCATTGGCCAGCGCGGGGGCCGCAGGCGGAACCGGGGGTTCCCCGATGCCGCGGATTTCCGCACTGGTTTCGATCCCCTTCACGATGATTTCGGGACACTGCCGGAGCCGCATAGCCTCATGGACATGATAATTGGGCTGCTGGATCATCCCATCCGCGTACGTGATCTCACAGTTCATGGCATGTCCCAGGCCCCACACGACACCACCCTGCACATGATTCTCGAAATTGACGGGATCGACGATGCGGCCGACTTCCGCCGCAACGTAAACCTTCTCGATCTGTATCCCGTCGGGCGTGTTCCATACTTCCACCACTTCGGCCACGGGCGTCCCGAGCGTCGTCGCGAAGGCAACACCTCGGCCCCGATTTGGCCCCAGAGAGGAACCCCAGTTCGACATGCGCGCGACCGTTTCCAACACCCTGCGCGCTTCGGGATCGTCGGTAAGCCGCAGCCGTTCTTCCATCGGGTCGGCACCCGCGGCATGGATCAGTTCGTCCAGAAAACAATCCGCGAAAAACGCTGATGTCGACGGACCAACCGACCGCCAGGAACTGACCGGCGCAAGTTCCGGCACAGCGTAGGTGGTGACACGGAAATTGGGGATCTTGTAAGGCAGATCCCAGGCGCCCGCTGCCAACATCAGATCGGCGCCCGGGATGCTCGTTCCCAGGCGTGACATATAGGAGCGCGCGGCCGAAACAGCGGCGATGTGCAGGTCACACGTCTCCACACGCCCGTTCTTTACCGTGCCGCGCGGACGGGCCATTGCAATCTGGCGCGGATAATCGTGGGTGAAGTCCTCTTCGCGGGAGAAGGTCATTTTTATGACCTGCCCCTTCATCTGACGACCGATTTCTGCTGCGAGCTTGACGTGATCGAATTCAAGGCGGTGGCCGAAGCTGCCGCCGGCGTACTGATTGTACACATGGACGTTCTCAAGCGGCAGACCTGTAACCTCAGCCGCCTTTTGCTGCGCGATGCCAGGTGCCTGGCTGGCTGTCCAGAGATCAGCGCGGCCATCCGTCACCTTGATAACCGCGGACAGGGGTTCGAGCGGCTGATGCGCGACATAAGGCGCGCGATATTCGGCCTCGATCACCTTGGCTCCGCTGAGCGCGCGATCGACATCACCCTCGTGACGCCATTCCTTGTCGAGTCGTTCTTTCGTGAAGGACCGCCCGACTTCGGCCCAATGCGCGTCCTGATCCGGCGGATAGGGGGCCTTGCCCCATGTGAACGTAATCGCGTCGGCGGCTTGAAATGCGCGCCAGGTATTGTCCGCAATGACCGCCACGCCGTTCGGGATTTCGAGGATCGCTTTCACGCCACGCATCGCCTTTGCCTTGCTGGCATCATAGCCGAGCCGGGCCGCGCCGATACGCGGGCTTACCTTGACTGCCGCGTAGAGCATTCCCTTGAAATCGAGATCGATCCCGTACGTCAGGGTACCCGTCGATTTGGGAACGATGTCGAGGCGCTCCATCTTCTTGCCGATCAGCCGCCATTGCGAGGGATCGCGCAGAACAACATCGGTGACGGGAGACAGCTTGGCGGCATCCCCCGCGAGCTGCGTATAGGGTATTTTGGTCGCGTCAGGGAGAATGACTGCCCCGCTCGCGGTCCGCAAATCCCTGACGGGAATACCGGTGCGCTTAAACGCCGCCTCCTTCAACGTTTCGCGTGCCACCGCGCCTGCGGTGCGAAGCTTCACGAAACTGTCAATCGTGGAGCTGGATCCGCCGGTCGATTGCATCCCCATGACCTTCACCATCGCATCAGCAATGGTGCGCACCGATTCCGCCACGATACCATGATCATTTCTGAGGAATGGGACCGTTTCGCCAGCAAGTGCAGTGTTGTAATAGGCGGCGCTGGGCGTGCCCTGCGAAATTTCAAACTGGCCGAAATCCAGGTCCATCTCTTCCGCGATCAGCGCGGCCTGCATGGACGCAACCCCCTGGCCGATATCGGCATGTGGCGTGATAAGTGTGATTCCCTTGGGCGATATTTTGACCCAGGGATTGAACGTCGCTTCATCAGGGCCAAGCTGATCCCGCAATGGATTGAGGTGCGGTTTCTTGACCGTGTAATAGCCAAACGCCACGCCGCCCGCGATGACAACCGAACTTACCAGGAACGCGCGGCGCCCAATCGTTCTGGCCTTGCTGCGCGTCTTTGGGCTCGACGGTTCCGGTGTGGTTGCCGTGTCCATCTTCAGTTCCCTGAGAGGGTTGTCGCCGCAGCCTTAACGGCCGCGCGGATCCGCGGGTACGTTCCGCACCGGCAGAGATTACCCGACATCGCGTCGTCGATTTCCGCATCCGTAGGATTGGGTGTTTTCGCAAGGAACGCCGCCGCCGTCATGATTTGTCCCGACTGGCAATAGCCGCATTGAGCGACCTGATGCTCGATCCACGCCGCTTGCACCGCGTGGCGCGCGGCCGGGGTTCCAAGGCCATTGATCGTCGTGATCGGCGCATTTTGCGCGTCACCGGCGCTGATCGAACAGGAACGAACCGCCTCGCCCTTGATATGGACGGTGCATGCGCCACACAGGCCCGCGCCACATCCGTACTTGGTGCCCTTGAGTTTCAGCTCGTCGCGCAGCACCCAGAGCAGAGGCATGTCTGCCTCCACATCCACCACGTGGATTGTGCCGTCTACATTGAGTTCCATATCCGGTCTCCGTTTACCGAGTGGAAGGTCCGCAGGCTCCCCACCCAGGGGCGACATATGCCGTCGAGCCGACTTTATGTGCCATACATGGCATTCAATGTCACTCTGGTCAATTAGAGACGATGCGGCCAGACGTGTAATTCGCCGACCCGTTGCGCTCGGAGCAACCATCGTGGTTAGTCGCGGGGCACCCCGATTTGGGGCAACGGGAAAAGGCGATTGGCGCGCTCGCGACCCCGTGCGCGCGCTCCTGATCTTGACCCCCTTACGCCCATCAGTTAGAGGCTGACTTCTTTGTCATAGAATGTCACGTGGGATCGAATTGCCGACCACGGATGTGACGCATCAGCGAGGTTGGCCCATGAAAATTTTGATGTTTGGACGCGGCGCGGTCTCATCGCTTTATGGCTGGGCGCTGGAAAAGGCAGGTCACACCGTCGATTTCTATGTCCGGCCCGGTCGGATTGCGCAGCTTCCGGCAGAGCTGACTCTGGACATTTACGATCCCCGCCAAAAGAAGGCTGATCGCCATGTTACGGGATCGTGGCGGCCGAGCCTGCGGGAAGATTTGCCCGCTGACCACGATTACGGCCTCATCTTCGTGAGCGTGCATGAGCAGCAGTTCGAATCGGTGGCGACTTTCCTTGCGACACGCGCCAGCCAAGCCACCATCCTCATCTGCACGAACTTCTGGGGCGATCCGCAGAAGGCCGCCGCGAGCCTGCCGCAGGACCAGCTTGCCTGGGGTTTCCCCTCGGCTGGCGGCGGCGTCAGCGATCAGGGTGTCCTTCGCGGCGGCTTCCTGAAGAACATGACGTTCGGCACATTCGGCACAGAGCCTAGCCCGCGCGAGCGCGACGTTCGAAAACTCTTCAGCGACGCTGGGTTCGTTGTGCAGGAAAATCGGGATTTCCGTGGATTCCTGTGGACGCATTTCGCAAACCACGCGGGCCTGTCGGCACAAGTTCTGCGAGCCGGGTCGATGACAGAGGTCATGACCAATTCGCATCATGCCAAGCAGGCGATCTACAATGTGCGTGAGGCCTCGAAGGTTCTGACCGCACGCGGTGTCGACATTCGCAAGCAGGCCGAGCTTACACCCTTTCGAATTATGCCCGCCTGGCTGCTCTCATCGTTGCTACCCCTTGCCTTCCGGTCCAATCCCAGTCTCCAGGCTATGGCGGCAGGGCATACAAAGCCGCAGGAAATCGTGCAGTTTTACGATGACTTCATGGCGAACACCTTTGGCGTGTCGTTGCCAAGGCTGGAAGCCGCGAGGGCGCGGACATAGCCATCTGACACGACCCTGAACCTGTCTGCGCGTCCGGCGCGCGGATGCCATTCGGCAGCGGACATTATGCGGACGATGCATCGTGAGAGCGCCTGTACGCCGCACTGCGTCATATATTGTTTCTTTTTATAACACGACACGCTATGCTGATTGTGACATTGTTTGGCAGCTTTGTGCTTACTGCCAAAAAGAACAATTAGTGTTAGGGATCTGCTGTGAAAATGAGCCAAGTCGGCCTGAGGGAGCGCACCCGTCGCGCGGTACAAAAAGAGATAACTGAGGCGGCCAACGCGCTGTTTCTGGCGCGCGGATATGAGCAGACGACGATTGAGGACATCGCGTCGGCTGTTGGCTTGTCGCAGCGCAGCGTATTCCGGTACTTCCCCAGCAAGGAAGAACTCATCATCGGGAAGTTCGAGTTTGTTGCCGAGGAGATGCTGGAAATCTTCCGTACCCGCCCGGCTCATGAACCGGTGTGGGATTCTCTGAGGCGCATGTTCGATCTACTCGTCCCCCTCGAGGACAACCCCCAGGAGCATGACGTCGCCAAGGCGATTCTCGGCATCATATTTTCCACTCCGGCCCTTTTCGCCAGCTATCTGCAGAAGCTTCAGCAGATCCAGCAGGCGATCGTCATGGCTGCGATCGAACAGGCAGGCGCATCGCGGTTGCCGCGCTCCGGTGACGATCCGGTCCTCCGGGCGCTCATCGCTGCCGCATTCGGATGCCTGGTGGCCGCGCAACAATCCTGGCTCGCGGCGGGTGCGAACGGGAAGTTCGGCGATTGGATCGACCGCGCCATGACGCGGGCGCGCCCAGCGGATGAGGCTGTGAAAGCCCCCCGGTCGGCCGCCGGGAGCAAAGGCAAATACAACGCGAAGGTTGCTCTCGCGATAGTCCCGGCCTGACGGTCTACGCCGGTCAGCGAACTCCTCTCCGCCGACTGCCCGTCGAGCCTCGCGTGTGATGGTGAACCTCATCGCTCCACTGAGATCATCGGATCAGAAGCCTCGCCTCTGCCGCACGCGGCAGAGGAATGTCGGTAAATCATTGCTTTGCGTACATACGCTTTATATATGATGCGTAGTTTCTTCATGCAGGATGCGCATCATGGATCAGGCCGCGCTCGAGGCGTTTATCGCCCTCGAACGAACCGGCAGCTTCACGCAGGCTGCACGCCTGCTGAACCTGTCACAACCAGGGTTCAGCCGACGCATTTCCGCATTCGAGGAAGAGATTGGAACGCCGGTTGTCGAGCGCCGCCGGGGTCGTGCGGTCCTGACCGAAGCGGGGCGGGCAATTCTTCCGCTCAGCGAGGCCGCACTCTCTAATTTGCAGGATATCCTGGCGGCGGTCCACGCCATCAAACAAGGCAGCACTCTCGCCCTCACGCTCGCCATATCCGGTGCCATGTGCCAGCCGCGGCTGCTGGGCGCCTTGTATCAATATGGCCGGGATCGCAACTTCCGGCTCTCGTTACGCGCCGGAAGCAGTAGCGTGATCAGCGAACTGGTCCAACGGCGCGAAGCAACGCTGGGACTGCGTTACGGGGACGTGTCCTATCCTCACCTGATCTCGACACCCATCGGCGTTCAAACGATGGTTGTGATCTGTTCGCCAACCCACCGCCTGCTCGGCGTTTCGCGTATCACACCGGAGGATCTTGAGGAAGAAACCTGGATTGGTTCTCCCACGGCCCTTAACGAGGCCGACGGCGGTCTGCGAAAGACGGTGTCCAGACTCGGGCTGCGGTCCATGTCCGTCATGCCGGTCAGCGACATTACGGCGCAAAAGAATCTGATCGAGGGCGGTTTCGGTATCGGCCTCAACCCCAGAGACAATGTGGAGAAGGAAATTCGCGCCGGACGCCTTGCCATTCTGCCGGTCGGCGACATTTCCGTCGAGGAACCGGTCACGATCCTGAGCCGGAAAGGCGGCTATATGGACGAGACGGCGCTTGGCCTTATTGAGCATGTAAAACGATTCTTCGCTCGGCGTGATGCGTCCTGACGGCGACGTCACGTTCCGCTGAATTTTCCCGTTCGTTTCTCCACGAAGGCGCGCGAGGCGACCTTGTGGTCGTCCGTCATCATGCTCCGGATCAGGTACAGGGCTTCGCTATCCATCACCTGGGCAAGCGTCCCATGCTCCCCGAGATTGAGGTTTCTCTTCATATGCCCCACAGCCACCGTGGGAAGATCCGCCAGGCTTCGCGCAAGTCGGTCAGCCTCCTCCGCGAGCTTCTCGGCGGGCACTGACCGGTTGACGATACCGAGCTCCGCCGCCTCGTCACCGCTGAGCACATCGGCGGTGAAATACAGCTCCCGGGCCTTGGCCGATCCGACGATGCGGGGCAGAAAAAAGCTTCCGCCAAAATCGCCACTTAACGCAACCTTGGAAAAAGCGGTGGTCAGTTTGGCGTCGCTCGCCGCGATTCGATAGTCGCAGGCAAGAGCGATCGAAAGACCGGCACCGGCAGCCGAACCCGAGATGACCGCCAGGGTAGGTTTTGGCATCTCATGGAGCAACCGGCTGAACTCCATCTGCTCGCGTATCGCGTCGACGCGCTTCTCGAAGTCTTCGCCCGCATGCGCGCGCTCGTCTTCCACCATGTCTTTCACGTCGCCGCCTGCGCAAAAAGCGCCCCCGGCGCCCGTCACGATGACCGCCCGAATGTCGCGATCCGCCGCGAGGCGTCGTGCGATGTCAGGCAGCGCGCACAGCATTTCCTCATTCAACGCATTGCGCGCCTCAGGGCGATTGAACGTTATCGTGGCGATATCGGCGACGCGGCTTTCGAGTACCAGTTTGGTCAACGCACACTCCTTGGCGAAACTGTTCGGCCACTGCATACCGAGAGGTCGCGGATCGACGGCGCAGGCGTACCCCCCTATGCGGCGGTCACCGACCGTCGAGACTCCCACCACGCCGCGGCCGCTGCATCGAGAGAGGTGTTTTTCAGTTCGAAGAAATCATCCATGCCCTCCGGACCGAATTCCCGGCCCCATCCGGACCATTTCGTGCCGCCGAACGGTCCATTACTGGTCATGCCATAGCCATTGAGCGCGAGCGTACCGGTCTTGACGCGCTTGGCGAGATCGATTCCGCGCTCGATGTCGCGCGTGAAAATGGCGCCATGCAATCCGAAATGGCTGTCGTTGGCGAGCCGAACCGCCTCGTCATCATCGTCAAACGGCAACATCACGGCAACCGGCCCGAAAACCTCTTCCTGAACGATCGGCATGGAATTGGTCACGTTTGTCAGGATGGTCGGCGCGAAATAGAAGCCCGGTCGATCGAGGATCGACCCGCCCGTCACGACCTTTGCCCCATCCTTGATGGCCGCCTGCACCATGCCGTTGATCCGGTCGAGTTGAGAACGCGAGATGATCGGCCCATGGGTGGTGTCCTGATCGGCGGGGTCGCCAGCGACAAGCTGCTCGACCGCCAGCCGGAGACGCTCGACAAGCGTGTCGAACAAGGACCGGTGCACGTAGATGCGCGAAAGGGTGACACAGACCTGGCCGGCATTACCGAAGCTGCCGATCGGCAGATAGGTCATCACCGTGTCGAGATCGGCGTCGGCGCAAATGATCGCAGCCGATTTGCCGCCCAGCTCAAGGCTCGACCGCGTGAAGTTTTCCGCGCAACTTTTCGCAATCGCGCGGCCGCCCACCGTCGAACCGGTGAAGGTGACCATGCCGACATGGGGATGCGCCACCAGCCGACTACCGGCATCGCGACCGCCGGGCAAAACACTGATGACGCCAGCAGGGAAATCCGCCGCAGCAAACGCCTCCGCAAGCACTTCGGTGTGGAGCGCGCCTTCCGGCGAAGGCTTCAGAATCACCGGACAACCCGCCATCAACGCATTTGCAGCCTTGTTGATGCCCATCGAGAAAGGACCATTGAACGGGGTAATCGCCGCTACCACGCCCACCGGCTCGCGGCTGATCAGGCCGGACCGCTGCGTGAGGGGATCGAGCCTGAGCTCGGGTTGTGCGAATGCGCGCGCATGTTCGATCGCCTGATCGAAGAACGTCAACGCGGCCTGATGCCGCCCCCTGCTCTGCCGCACCGGCATACCCAGCTCGTTCGCGCTCAGTTCCACCAGCCGATCGATCTGGCCTTCGCAATATGCCCGGGCGGCGCGGATTTTTTCGGCCTTCTGTTCGATCGGCAGATCGACCCAGATCCGGCTCTCATGGGCGCGATAGGCTGCATCCACGGCCTTGTCGATGTCGGTCTGGCCGGCCAGCCGGACGGTGCCGATTTCCTGTCCGCTGCCGGGGCTGACCACGACATGCACATCGGTTCCGCTTGGCTCGACCCACTGCGAGCCGATCAGGAAGCGCTCGAAGCCGCGATAGCGGCTCACGGCAACGCCTCCAGGATCGCATCGAAACGGTTCTTGATCATGGGAATGAAGACCTTGTTGTCCTCCGTCAGCGGCACGAGATACATTTGATTGGCGATGACCGCATCGCGGATCTGCAGCCCCATCTGGTCCGGATCGATCGTCCCCACCGGATCGGAAAACGTGGCCGGGGGCGCAACGTTGGTGTCCTTGAGGTCTGCCGGCCGATTTCGGTGCGCCTCGAGAATGCGGGTGCGGACCGACCCCGGGCAGACGACCGTTACACCGATATTGTCCGGTTCCAGCTCGACACGGAGCGCTTCGGACATCGCCACCACGGCGTATTTCGTGGCTGCATAGATCCCCATTTTCGGGACCGAAACCAGCCCGGCGACCGATCCGGTATTAACGATATGCGCTTCGCCATCCTGGGCTTTCATCCGGGGCAGAAAAGCGGTGAGGCAGTTGGAGACGCCGAGAACATTGACCGACACCACCCAGCGCCAGTCATCATAGGTCATGTCCGACATCAACCCGCCGACGGCCACGCCTGCGTTGTTGCACAGCAGGTGCACGGCGCCGAACCGCCGATAAACCTCATCGGCCAGCGCGGCGACGTCCTCAGGCTTGGTGACATCCACCCTGAGCGCGGTGCCGTTCAGTTCTCGTGCCGCCTTTTCGGCAGCCTCCAGCTCGATGTCGGCGATGACGACATGCATGCCTGCGCCAGCGAACGCCCGCGCCATCCCCAGCCCGATGCCGCTTCCGGCACCCGTGATTACGGCAATTTTTCCCGCCAACTCTTTCACCGATGCTTCTCCCGGGCAGTTGTTCTTTTCAAGGCGTATACCGGCTAGTTCAGGCGGCGCAGCAGACGTCCCGGCAACGCGCCGGTGTGTTCACCGTTCTGAATCGTGATTTCGCCTCCGACGATCGTGGCAAGGATCCCCGTCGCCCTGGATTCGAGCCGCGGCGCGCCCGTGGGCAGATCGTGCAGCAGGTTGGGAAGGGTGGGCGTAATCAACGCCGGATCGAACACGTTGATATCGGCCGCCATACCTTCGCGGAGCAAACCGCGATCGTGAAAACCCCAGGCCTTTGCAGGCGCCAGCGTGATCATGCGGACGGCTTCCTCCAACGTGAATTCCTGCCGCTGCCGCACCCAATGGGCGAGCAGATAGGTCTGCAGCGAGCATTCCTGCTGCGTCACGTGCGCCCCGGCGTCGGAGAAGGTCATCACGCAGTGCTCGTGGCGCATGGCCTCCACGATGGAGTCCATCGACCAGTCCATTCCCGGCTGATAGAAGAATTGCTGCATGTTCGTTTCGACGGCAAGGTCGATCATCAACTCGATGGGGTGTACACCGCGCTCCGCCGCAACGTCCTGGACCACCGGATTGGGCGGCAACGGGCTCTGCCATATCACGAGCTTCGAGAAATCCGGTGGACGCGGGCTATCGGACGAGATTGCCTTGGGGAACACCGCATTTTTTGCTGCGGCCACCAACCGGCTCCGGACATCGGGTTTCTGCAACATCTCGCGCTGCTGCGCGAGCGGCAAGGACCGGATTTCTTTCCATTCCGGCAACCAGTCATAGGGCGTGTCGGTCAGGAAGGAATAGAGCAGATAGATCCCACGGCTGTGCGACTGGCCGATCAGCTTCGCTCCCGACGCCGCCGCGCGGTCGAGAAGCGGAAGTTCCTCGGCCGTCACTTCCGGAAGGGGAATGAGGCCCCAGGTGATCGTCACGCCGCTCGCGGCGGACAGGTTCAAAATCTCGTTGTGAAACCGGCGGCGCGTCTCCAGATCGCCAAAGCGCGAGACGCTCGGTGGTGCGAACTCGAAAATGCGCTCCTTATGCTGCCCCGCCGCCATAACAAGACCGCGCACTTCGTCCCAGTTCGCCAGCCGCGACGCGACCGGACGATCGTCGGACGTATTGTGCCCCTCTCCGCGTGACGTCGTGAAACCGATCGCGCCAGCCGAGAGCGCATCGTCGAGTTCCCGCCGCATCAGCGTGAACTCATCCTCGTTCGACTCACGCTCGAAGGCTGCCTCGCCCATGACAAAGGTACGCAGCGCCGAATGGCCGATATTTGACGCGTAGTTGATGCCTTTGGGAAGTGAATCCACGACGTCCAGATATTCCCGAAATGTTGTCCAGCGCCAGTCGATGCCCGCTTCCATTGCGGCACCGGAGATGTCTTCGGCGCGCTCGAGGTTTCGCACCACAAGCCCGCGCCGCGACTTCGAGCTTGGCGCGAGCGTGAAGCCGCAATTGCCCATGACCGCCGTCGTGATGCCTTGCCAGCAGGAGGACGAACCGAGCGGATCCCAGAACATCTGTGCATCGAGATGGGTATGACCGTCGATAAAGCCCGGCGTCACGACCTGCCCATCCGCGTCGAGATAGCGGCTGGCCGTACCCGAAATCTGTCCAATGGCCGCGATACGACCATCCTGTATCGCCACGTCGGCGCGGTATCCGCTCGCTCCGGAGCCGTCGATCACCACACCGTTGCGTATTATAAGATCATACATTTCGGGCAACCCATAAACATAAGGAAAACTGTGGACGGCTGCCTGTCTCGATTTCGATCCGCCCGTCGGCATCTTTGCCGGGTCGGGCTAAGCTCAATCGAGGCAGATAGGAGATCAGGATCGCTTGCGGTTCGCGGCGGTCTCCATCGCGTCCAGTGACGTGCGCGGATATTCGCGCGCCGCCTGAATGAAGCGGCCCATTGCCCGGTCCGCCGCAACCAGACGGAGATCGCCGGTTCGCATGTTGTTGAGGATCGGAAGATCTTCGTTCACGAAGCGGTTGTGCATGGCCTGCCACTTGTCGAGACGTTCTTCGCTTTCCTCGTCCTTGGTCGTGATAATCGTAAAGAACTCCCGCGTGCCCTGACGGCCACAGGGCGTCATGGCGGCGATGTACCATTTCAGTCGGCCATCCATGACGCTCCTGGTCCGGATGCTGTTGGTACCAAACACCTCAATGTCCGGACGCCAGTCTCCGGTTGCCTTTTCGCCCGTGTGAGCCGCGTCCCATGTCATCCGCCGGAGGAAAGGATTGACATCCTCAATCGTTGGGTCGGCAATGTTCAACCCATGAACCACGCGGTTATGGACAACGTCGAAAACATTGGTGGTAAAGATCCAGGGATCGACGAGGAGCTTGCTCTTCAGCTCGATTTCGAAAGCGCGGTATACGTGCTTTTCGTCATCGAATTCGTCGAACCCGGGCAAATCGTAAAGAGGCGTCTCGCCGAAGAATACCCAGATCAGCCCCAGTTCTTCCCGCAACGGAAGGTCTACCAGGTTTGACCCGCGCGGAATTGCATCACCCGACGGAATGTTGCTGCAACGCCCTCCATCGGTATAGGCCCAATGGTGATATGGACACCGGATGTCGTTCCCGACCACATCACCACCCGCGCTCAGGTCAGCGCCCATATGTTTGCAAAAAGCCGACATGGCACGCGCGGCGCCATCCTCGCCCCGGTAGATCACGATCCGCCCGTCCGCCAGGTCCGTGCCGATCACCTGCCCTTTGGCAAGGTTTGCCGAAAGGGCGACAGGATACCAACATTGATGAGCGCCCGGACCAAGATCAGAGATTTGCTCGCGTTTGCGCGCTTCGGGGGTCAGAGTTTGCACACTATCCATATCGTTACAGCCTTATTCTCAGACACACTTCCTGATTTGACGGTTTTGCCATTAATCGCCAGTCATTCCCGCATTGCCGATCGCCTCTGCCTCGGCCGCCTTCATGATGCCTCCCACCTGTTCGACCTTCATCTTCGGGCGATCCGGACGGGGGTAGACACCGTAAGCCGCAGCAAGATCCAGACGAAGACGCCCCCATTTTGACCTGTTGCGGGCATACCACTTGCCGTCGATCTTGACATCGTCGTCATATTGCTCCTGCAGCGCGACGATTTCTCCCCAGGAATCGATTTCATCCTGGGGCGGCGTGAAGATCCGGTTGACGGTATCAATGTAGCTCGGCTCGGGGCTGCAAATACTGCCGAAATAGCCGATCTGACGATTCTGGATCAGGTAATTTTCCAGCCCTTCCCGGTCATCCATCGCATTCCAGTTGCAGCATACCGGCCACTGCATGCCCGCAGCGCGCGTATCCAGAACGACCTTCTGCCGAATATACAGGGTCTCCGTGCACTCTCGGGTCCACTGATAGCCGATAGATCTCGCCGGATCGCCATTCGTGTTCGTTGCCGAAACCATATATTCCACACGCTCCGAAGCATCGACGATGTGGTAGGCGCGGCGATGCCCCTGCGCGGTTTCCGGCAGGGGCATGATGCAGATGCGCCCCACTTCCAGTCCCGCGCGCTTCTCCATCAGCGTCAACAGATAATCCGCCTTGAGAATATCCTCCTCGTCGCGCACCTTCGGCAGCATGATGCCGTAAAGATTTTCGGACACGATCGCTTCGAGGTCAGCGAGCAAGTTCGGATTATCGGTCGTACTCACCCGGACCAGCGTCGGCTTTTCCATTCCGTGCTCGTCGATGACCTGTCGGATGTTCTTTCGGGCAACAGCCTTGAACCGGTCCGGACAATGGTCTTCCAGCTCGTGCGTAACGGCATCCGCTTTCGAAAGATAAGCGGTCCGCAGTTCATCGATGCTGTCCCCCTCCTTGAGGTTGAGGCTTATGGACCGAAGAGGGCGGCGGTTTCTGCTCACGGACGCTGTTTCCAATGGTGTGACGCTCTGAGGTCAAGGGCATGCATTCGGTCAGCACGCGACGACTGCACAACAAAGCGGATGCTGCAACGGACTATTGCCTCTTGGGCGGCGCAATAATAATAATGATAACTGATAAAACGCTCCTGGACGTATATGTATGGGGCGGCAAAACGTTAGGCGGCTGGACGTACCGTCCGTCCGGTCATCCCCACATTGATATTGCCGCCATCCACGAAGATGGTCTGACCCGTCGTAAAACTTGATGCCGGGGAGGCAAGATAGAGGGCGGCGGCGGCACATTCGTCCGCCACGCCAAACCGTCCCAGCGGAATGGAACTAAGGACGTTCCGGCGGCGCTCGCTCACGGGCGCACCGGGTTCGAAAATCGTCCCCGGGCAAAACGCGTTCACTCTTATGGCCGGACCGAGGTCCTGCGCGAGATAGCGTGTCATCATCCCCATCGCCGCCTTGGTTACGCCATAGGCGCCCTGTCCGTGCACCGGTTTGAAAGCCGCAGTGGACAACACGTTGATGATCGACCCCGAACCCGCCTCTATCATGCCGGGAGCAAATCCCCGGACGAGATCGCACGGGCCGAGGACATTGCCCTGAAACCCGGCTTCCCAGACATCGAGATCCTGGTCGATCGTGCCCAAGGACGCTGCAGTCTTCCCGCCATCATCCCGCAAAAAGGAGCTGCCCGCATAGGCGTTGTTGACAAGAATATCGACTTTCCCGAACGTTTCCAAACTCTTGCGAACAAGCTCGGCTCGATCCGCGCCGTTGGTGATATCCGACGCTAGTGCAAGAACCTGCACGCTGCTCGTGCTGCGGATCTCATCGGCAACGACCGTCAAAGGTTCGAGTTTGCGCGCCGTCAGAACGAGGTTGCAGCCTGCTGCGGCAAAGAGCCGCGCCGTGGCCGCGCCGATATTCTGGCTCGCTCCGGTGATAACCGCCACCATTCCGTCCAGCCTGAACGGACTGGGAAGCGCATTCGCCTCAGCATGTGCAGACATTGTTTCCGTCTCCAGATTGTTTCAAGCGACCAAGGAAGCAAGGCGAGAACATCGCACGCTTCAGGAGGCGCATTTCATTGTTCATTGGCCGGACCGCAGGCAGCGTTGACGGCATCCATGATCCAAAGATCCGGCGTCGCCCTGGCCCGCAATCGTGATTACAGCCACGATACGCAGCCCTTCAGCTCCGCAACCGGTGCCGGGGGCAGTTTCGGCGGAGTGCCCACGAACAGGAGCGCTACGATCGCGTCGCTGGCCTTAAGGCCGAGGAGCGACTTCATATTGTCGTCATAGGCCAGATCGCCGGTCTTCCACATCGCTCCCAGCCCGAGAGCGTGCGCGGCCAGAAACATATTCTGCACCGCAGCGCCCGCTGCGACAATCTGTTCGACCGCCGGAACCTTGTGATCTTCCTGAATGCTGACGCCGACCGCGATGATGGTGGGTGCCCGAAAGGCCTTCATCAGTTCCTTACCCTGATCGAACGACGGCTGATCGGGGCTCAGTCTCCGCTTCAGATTGACATAGGCCTGGCCCAGCTTTTCCCGTGCGGCACCCTCGATGACGGTCAGCCGCCATGGCGCCAGACGACCATGATCCGGAGCCCTGACCGCCGCCTTGAGAATGATATCCATTTGTTCATCCGTCGGTCCGGGATCGCCTAGGCGAACGGCCGAAACGCGAGAAGCAATCGCTTCCAAAACATCCATTTCTGATAGTCCTACAAGAATTCTATGGCATCACACCAGGAGCGTGCGCAGCCGCCGCTGCGCACCGCCCCTCGCGACTATTTCAGATAGTGCGGCGTGATCCCCTGCTCTTCGCATTGCTCTATATAGCGCTTGATGATCTTGTCGGCTGTCACAACGGACTTGATCCCCAAGGTTTCAGGATCGACGAAGTCGGCATGAAGGTCACCGAAAAACAGGATTTCCGTTTCTTCGGGGCCATTGAGGAACTGATGAATGACGCCGGGGGTCTCAAAGATATAGGTTCCCGGCCGATACAGATACTGATGGTCGTGTCCCCAGGCGCCACGCAGCGTAAAACCGCCCGCGCCCCGCTCAAAAGGATGCTTGTGGAGTCCTCCCTCCACGCCCGGCTGAGCCCGAATCTGCGTGACATAGTAATTTTCTTGAGGGCGAGCGTGGAGCAGACGAAATTCCATTCCCTTGTCGATCTGGACGTACGGCAGCTCTGTGCTGTGAAGATGAAGCGTCTTCTCCAGTTCTTTCGCGATATCCAATACCATTTTCGTCTTCTCCCTCTCTCGGGTTACCGCCCCGAATTTTCCAGGCGTTTCACCCCCTCGCGCCACCTCAGGGTGAGGCACGACCTATTGCCAACATTGGGTATTTGCCGCTCAAGGCCTTGGCGGACTCGAACATCCTGGCCCTATCAAAACCGCTTTTTGGCCTATGTGTCCAATATATTGTTGTCATTTTATCATGCGGAACACGCATCGACGGTTCGTCGCGTCACGCGCCGCGCACGTCGGGACAAGACCGGGCGACGATCAAAGAACAACCTTTAATTTAAACGGCTTATTCGGCGTGCGCTTCGATAATCAGGCGCGCAAATTGCTGCGAAGCTTTGCTAACAAATGTGCCTTTCCGACGCACCAGCGCGATCGGGACCGTGGGTTGCGGCGCGGCTGTATCGATCTGGCGCAGACTGCCATCGCGAAGGTCCGCCTCCACGCTGCTGCTTGGCACCAGTCCCACGCCGAAGCCTGCTTCGATCAGGCTCTTTTGCGCAGCGATGCTGTCTGTAAGCATGATATGCCGACCCGCAACATCGGGCGCGGCCATATCCGACCACAGGGATCCATCGTCAGGGCCGATGCCGAGCGGCGACGATATCCAAGGCTCATCCGCCAAGCGGTTCGACGAAACGTTCTTTGCTGTTGCCAACTTGTGGTCACGTGAACAGACGATCAGCAGTCGTTCCTGTCCGATCACTTCGGAGTGGAGGCGGGGATCCTCTCCATATCGCAAGCCCCACGTCGCCTTGCCGTGCAGGACGACATCGCTCAGGCTTTCGCTCGTATTGGCGTGGAAGGAAAGCGACAGCTCCGCCCCGGCCGCGTCCGCGCAAAATTGCCGGAGGGCGTTCACGAGGCGCGTCGTGCAAAGCATACCGATCGCCGCGAAGGATACCTGGCCACGATCGCCCTTGACGTTGCCGCGTGCGGCATCCTCCGCCTCTTCCAGCGCCATCAGCACCGCTTCGGCATAGGGCAGGAATTCCTGCCCCGCGTCCGTGAGCATCGGCCCCGTAGACAGACGTTCGAACAGCGGCACGCCGATCGCATTTTCAATGAGCTGGATGCGTCGACTGAGCGCTGGCTGGGTTATGTTGATCCGGTTTGCCGCCCCCGTGAAGGTGCCCGTCCTGACGATCGAGACAAAAGCCTGAAGCTCCGAAAGGCTGAAATTCATAGTCGGTCCACCATGGGCGGCGTTGGCTGCCCCCCTGCCCTCATATCATAATGCGGTGGTGCCGTTACCCCTTTTTCCGACCCGAATCTTATTACCTGACGCGTTTGTGACGCCTCGCCTTATGACGCGTAGAGACGAAGAGATTTTAGCCCCCTCGTCTGGATCAGCGGTTGCCAGACAGGATTTTCCATCTCCGCTGCGTCGACACGCAGATCAGGAAATTGGGTGAACAATTGGCGCAAAGCGACCTTCGCCTCCAGCCGTGCAAGATGCTTTCCCAAGCAGAAGTGCGGGCCATAACCAAAGCTGATCGAAGACTTTTCTTTGCGAAATATGTCGAACTGGTGCGGGTTGTCGAAAATTTCGGGATCGCGGTTGGCCGCCTGCAGACATGCAATGATCACGTCCCCCGCCTTGATAGACGTGGATCCCAGCGTGACGTCATGACTGGCGATCCGCGGAACGGCGATCGACACCGGTCCCTCGTATCGCGCCAATTCATCAATGCACAGGTCGAGAAGCGACATATCGCCCTTCAGGCGGGCTAGTTGGTCCGGATTCTTGAGGAGCGTCAGGATGCCGCTGGATATCAAGTTGGTCGTCGTCTCATGCCCCGCTGTGAGAATGAACGTAATGGACGTCCAGATATCATCGAACGTCAGCCAGGGCTGCGTCGCCTTTTGGGCCACAAGGTGGGTGATAAGATCGTCCTTTGGCGACTTCTCGCGATCCTCGATTTGCTCGCGCAGGAAGTCCAGCATCTCGCCGAACACTTTTTCGATCGTTGCTGCATGCGGCAGGTGATCGAAGCTGGGATCGCCAATCTTGACCAGCCAGTTCCCCCATGTGGAAAAATCGTCCGCGCGATCGAGCGGAACTCCGAGCATATGAACGATCACACGAACCGGGAGGCGGAACGAAAAATCCCGTACCGCATCCATCTCGCCGCGCTCGGCCATCACTGCCAGCTCTTCGTCGACAATCTTCTCGATATCGCGTTCGAGCTTCCTGACGGCCTGCGGCGTGAAGAAGCCCTGGACCAAAGAACGGTGACGGCGATGCGCCTCACCGTTGTTGGCGAGCATATTCAACCTCAGCATCGTGCGCGCCGGTTCCGGCGCATCCTGACCCATCGGGATAACGGGGAAGGATTCCGGAGCTCCAAAAAAATCATGCAGCAGATTGTGCTTGAAGACGATCCAGGCATTGAAACTGGGGCTGAACGCAACACCCTTGTCGCGAACGCGATCGTAGCGAGCATGACAATCGCGATGGAATGTTGCGATCTCGCTGAACGGATCCTGATCGAGAGACAAGATGTGATTGCTCGCGTCCATGAAAGCTATCCTAAAATACATTAATCCGTGGGTCGGGCGCGCCGACCCTGGAAGTTAAAACAGAATATGCCTTCTGCACTACCTGGGGCCTGGAACGTGCAGAAGGCGATATCCGGCGAATGAAACCTAGAACTTCAGACCCATTCTTATGCCCCAAAGACGACCTTCTCCCTCGGTAATCCCCTCAGTCCCGAAGTTCGATGTTGTGTTATCGGACAACCGGAGAACGGACGGCGTATCAAATAGGTTGGTGACAAAAACCTGTGCATTGTACATCCCGTTAGGCGACTGCCAAAGAAGCCGAAGGTTCGCGAGAACGACAGAAGGAACAGTCGACAAAGGATCGTTCACGATCGAATAGTTGCGTGAGGATACCCCGTTTACTTCCGTCTGGAGCGTGAACTCCCCCAGAGTTTCAATTGGAAGGTGATATGCCACCACCGCGTTGAACGTCCAGGTCGGTGTATTATACAGATGCTTTCCTTGCAGGCGCGTCGGTACACCAAAATTGTCGGGAGTCACGATGCTCGATTTGGTAATCTTGTTACCAAGTACCGAGCCGGACAGATTGAAGTCCCAATGCGGGTTCGGCTTGAAGCCGATTTCGGTTTCCGCTCCCCAGACCTGGGCATCACCAGACCCAATATAATTGAATGTCGCGATGCCGGTTGTCGTATCCAGAACGGATATCGCCTGCTGCTTCCCCTGATACTGGTAGAAGAACAACGCTGTGTTGATGGACAGCTTCCGATCGAACAGCCTGTTTTTCGCACCGATTTCGAACGAGTCTAGGATTTCCTGAGGAACCGGCCCCGTGAGCCGGTTATTCGCCGCGACGCTATTCCCCGGATTCCAGCCGGTGTTGAAGCCCGCTCCCTTGATGCCACGCGAATAATTCAGGTAGTAGCTGGCCGTCGAAGAAGGCTTCCATTTAACGCCCAGCGAGCCGGTAAAATCTCGGGTGTTCGATTTTACCGGCAAACCTGCGGCGATCATGTTGGCGCGCACGTCCTGGAAACCGCCCTGCGGCACGGAGAAAGCGTTGTATGTCACGCCGGTCTTCAGTTCGCGTTTATCGCTGGTGTACCGGCCACCGATAGACACCGAAATGGTTTCGCTCAGATGATTGTCAAGCTGACCAAACAACGCATAGGAGTGCGAATCGACGGCACCGATGGCGTAGACAAGAGAACGCGCCAAGGGAAAGCCGGTGATCGTCTGGCTTGACTTGCTATCCGTGTAATAAAATGCGCCGACAACCCAGCTGAAGGAGTCCGTCGCACCGTTCAGGCGCAGCTCTTCGCTATATTGATGCGCCTTGTTCTTGCGATCGACAGTAATGTAGGGGTCGACTGCGGTGGTGAGCGGATTGCCCGGCAAGACGCTGGGCGTGAACCGACCGCCATCCAGTCCGATGTGGAAATTGTTGGTCGCGTAATTGGCGATAGACGTCAACGTCGCCCACTCAAATTCATGGGTTAGTTTAAGCGTTACAAGGCCACCATCCCCATTGGCGCGCAACTGATCGGCAGTTTTGGCGGTCAGCGCCGCGCCAGCCTCTCTGCCCGCATTCGGCAAAGACCCGAAAAGCTGCGATTGGCCCACGCAATTGCCATCGAAGATGTCCGAAGCGGAGCATTGATCGGCCCGTGTGTAAGGCCGTTTGATAGTCGTGCCGGGCTTTAGCGAACCGACCATATTGAAAGGCGTTACCTGGGAATCGTTATTAGAATATGCTCCGATCAGCCGGATCGTGGTTCTTTCCCCCAGATCCACGTCGAGGATACCCCGGATGCCCCAGATATTGGTCGCGCCCAACCGTTTGGGCACGCCGTTTTGTCCGGCGCCAAGATATTTGTTGCGATAATTGCCGTCGTTGCGATTCCACTTGCCTGAGACGCGGGCGCGGACATTGCTGGCCAATCCGCCGCTTATAGCGCCCTCGAGCGTTACATCGTCGTTCTGGCCATAGCCCACAGAGCCGTAACCGGAGACTTCGTCCGTCGGCGACTGGGAGACAAAATGAACAAGGCCGGCCGTCGTGTTGCGCCCGAACAGCGTGCCCTGCGGCCCACGCAGAATTTCGACGCGCTGGACGTCGAAGATTTGCCCGTTGAGCATGTTCTCATCGCCGAGATAGACGTCATCGGTGTAGATCGCGACGGAGCTTTCATTCAGTCGCGAACCAAGCCCGTCACCCGCGACGCCGCGAATATTGAAGCTTGGCGTTGCATTCTTTCCGCGCTCATACTCGACGGTAAACCCAGGCACCTGCTGAGCTACGGCCGGGAAGCTGGCCGTCCCCGTCGCCCGCAATTGATCGCCGCCGATCGCGGTGATTGCCGCCGGAACGTCAATCAGGGCCTGCTCACGCTTTTGTGCGGTCACGATAATCTCCTGCGCCTCGCTGTCCTGGGCATGAGCGGGCACAGCTGCCAGCAAAAACGGAGTTACCATCGCGGTCGCAGTCGTGAGCGCCCTCATTTTCATAGCGTGACGCGTTCCATTTCGTACGATCATTTTATCCCCCTCCTCGATACCGCTGAGCTTTGTGCACAGCTTGTGTGTTCGCTGTCCGTCAGCGTGTATTTTCAGATCGCGCTCATGTTCAGGCGGCGTTTTTGTATCTGACCAGTCCCCCCGGCGTGGCACCGGTCGACTGATCCGAAAGGCTGGTGAATTCACCCCGCAGCATGGTGGCCACATAACCCTGCGCGTGTTGCGTCACCCGCCTCTCGTTTGCGGGCAAATCCCAGATGGTTTCCGGCAGGCAGGTGTCGAGCCGGGCAAAATCGATGATGTTAAGGTCGGCGCGCATCCCCGGCGCAAGCAACCCGCGGTCCGCCATGCCAAAGGCCTCCGCATTGCGATACGACAGCAGGTTGACCGCCAGCGGGAGAGAAATCTTGCCCTCCCCCTTCCGGTCACGCGCCCAATATCCCAGCAGCGTCGTCGGAAAACTGGCATCGCTCACGAAGCCGGAGTGCGCGCCCCCATCGCCAAGACCAACGATCGCGTTCGGATCCTTCAGCATCACGCCGCAATCATCGAGCGTTGGGGAACCGACGTTGCCGCCGGGCGCGGCGTAAAGATTGCGACCGTCCATCTCCAGCAGCCAGTCGAGCGCAACCTCAAAATTCGACACGCCGCGGCGCTCCGCCTCGAACCGCATGCTCCGCTCGGGTTCGAGCGTGTAACGCGGCGGGTTGCCCAACTGGAAGCCTTGCTGGCTGAGATGGACGTGCACCATGCCCAGCGGTCCGGCCACCTCATTGTCAGGCTCCTCCGACAGCAGCTTCTTGCGAAATTCCGGATCGCGCATGATCGCCACCCGCTCGGCCAGCGGCAAATCCTTGATCTGCATGTAGGAGGGGTGGAATTTGAAAGGATGGACGGAAAGATCGAGGCCGATCAGCATACCAATCGGCCGTGGGAAGACCTGCGGCTTTATCCGTGTGCCATGCTCATCATTCACACGCTGCGTCTCGCGCAACGCATGGGCATAAAGGCCCGGCACCCATGAGGAATCCATCAGGGAATAGGTCAGCGGGCGGCCTGAAACTTCTGATATCTCCCGAAACAAATCCAGCTCTTCCTTGACGAATTGCTCTTGACCCAGTTTCCCGATCTCTTCCTGGGCCAGGAAATCCACCATGCGCGGGATCACCTGGAAAATGCCGCCGTTCGCCAGCTTCAGACCCCGTGCAAGCGCCAGCAACTCCTCGCGGTTCGCTTTCACGTGCGGGGCCTGCTTGCCGTCGGAGCCGCAATCGAGATAGTGGCGGGACGTCGCCACACCTATGGCACCAGCGCGCACCGCTTCGGCCACCAGCGCGGTCATTTGCTCGAGGTCTTCCGGCGTCGCTATCCCATCGGACGTCGCCCGCTCGCCCATCACATAGACGCGGATCGCAGCGTGCGGCACCAGCACGGCCACATCCGCATCAAATGAGCGACTGCTCAGAAAATCCATAAACTCCGGAAACGTCTCCCACTTCCACGGCAATCCAGCGGTCATCACGTCTCGTGGAATATCCTCGATGCCCTCCATGAGCGTGACGAGCATGTCGCGCTGGCTCGGCTTGCAAGGCGCAAATCCGAGTCCGCAATTCCCGATAACCACCGTGGTGACGCCGTGATGAGTCGACGGCCGCAACGTGTCACCCCAGGTAACATGCCCATCATAATGCGTGTGAACGTCTATGAAGCCCGGCGTGACAATCTTCCCTGTCGCGTCGACCTCTGTGCGACCGGTTCCCTCGACCTTGCCGATCGAATGAATCACCCCGCCGGAAATGGCAATATCCGCCGTGTAGGCTTCGCTCCCGGAACCATCAACAACGGTGCCATTGCGAATTACCGCATCGAACGATTCACTCATCACCTAGCAACCTCTCCTGATTTACGCGTGCCATGCCTGCTGCAAGCTTCTGCCCATTGCATCCGAACGGTCGTGCGATGTGGGGCTTAGCAAGCCTTTGGGGCGACCCTATAATATCACGTGGTTATATATCCCTGTGATATGTCATTTTATGCCACTTCATTCACTGATTGACAAGGCGCAGAGAGCGCGTAGATTTGTCTTTGGAAATCAAAATCAACGGTCTTTTCCGGCGGGACGTTCGGCAATGTGCGGGCTTGAAGATTATGGCATGCCAACCACGGCGGAAGCATTTCGTTGGCAATCACGGTCCGCCATGGCGCCGCGCGATCGATCGTCCGGAGTGCTAGGGATTGGTGACGCACGGGAACCCGGTGGAGCGCCCATCACGGTTTCTCGAAAGCATTGATAAAATTCGATCAGGACCCTGATAATGGTTCGTAATGAAGCCCGGAATGAAAAACTGCTAACGCTGGGCGCAGCTCGGGGCTTTCGCGCCACCCGCCGGAATTTGGCGAGGGCCATCAAGGGCAATCAACGGAGAGGTGCACTATGTCGACGCTGAACGCGCAACAGGATACGCTCGTAACCTATCTTGATCCCTATGGGGCGCCGGGTACTCCGGTCCAGCCCTATGAGTGCCGGTTGGAAGTTTCGCCGAATCCCGCGATAGCCTTGCTGAACAACAGCTATGTCGATGCGGATGCGTTTCTCGAGGATGTTTCGGACGTCATCGCGCGCTCCATTCCGGGTGCGGCGTTTGCTCCCTTTGACAAGGGATCAGGCCGCAACGCCGCAGACATGACCTCTCCCGACATCATCGCAGACATCGCTTCGCGCTATGATGCCGTCCTCCTGGCCTATGGTCATTGCGGCAGTTGCACGGCGAGCCTGGTGCGCGACGCGGTCGTTCTTGCCCAGACGGGCGTACCCGTAGTCGCGATGGTGACTTCGACGTTTGCGGAGGAGGCGGCGTTCGTCGCCCGGGCCAGCGGCTTGCCCGATCTGCCCATGGTCATCCTTCCCTATCCGATGGCAGGCGAAGCACCCGAATTTCATAAGGCGGTGGCCGCAAACGTCGCTCCGCAGATCCTGCGGGCGTTGACCACTGGCCAGGTTGCAGCAACCGAGACATCGTCGAACGTGACGGCGGCGGCGGCATGAGCACCGCCGCGGCGGTGCTCACCGCGAAGTCAGAGGATCATGCCGTCAATGCCCTGCATCAGGCCCGACGAACGGATGGCCTCCCGGTGATCGTCCCCACGCCCGAGCGCGTGGACAGGATGCTGCTACACGCGGGCAGCATGGATCGCGACCTCGTCATTGGAACGGTCGGCCCCGCAGATGGACTGCTGACGTTCGAGCTGGCTGCGATCAACGCGGTGATGGCGGGCTGTGATCCGGAGATGTTCCCCCTTGTCGTCGCAGCATGCGAGGCGTTGACGGATCCGGTCATGGAGATCGGGCCGCTGCAGCATACGACGCATCCCCTGGGCATATTTGCGGTCGTCAACGGCCCCGCGCGCGAATGGTTTGGCGTGCATTCCGGCTCGGGCGCGCTGGGACCAGGATATCGCACCAACGCCACCCTGGGCCGCGCCATCCGGCTGATCATGATCAACGTCGGCGGCGGTGTACCGGGCATCGGCGACATGTCCACACTCGGCTCGCCGACCAAGTTCGGCTGTAGCATGGCCGAAGACGAAGAGCGCAGTCCGTTCGATGCCCTCCATGTGTCGCGCGGGTTCGCCGCGGACGACAGCACCGTAACCCTGCTCGGCTGCGACGGCCCCCATTCGCTCGTGTTTCAGGTCAACGATCCGGATAAGGACGGAGATACTTTCCTGCGGGTTCTTGCCGGCGCGCTGGCCAACCCTGCGTGGAACAATATCCATTTCGGGAAAGGCATGGTCGCCGTGGTGCTGAACCCGACCCACGCGGACATGCTCCAGAAAAGCGGCTTTACGACCAGGGAAGCGGTCCAGCAGCGGATCTTCGAACTCGCCGCCGTTTCGCGTTCGCAGATCATGGCCAAGTTCGGCACGATGGCCCAGTACAATCAGGAATCCAAGGATGGCGATACGATCCGCGTCGTCAATAAGCCGGAGGACATTCTCCTGTTGACCGGCGGGGGCGAAGGCGGCGGATATTCGGCCTATTTCACCAGTTGGGGCGGAGGGCTTCAGGGGAATATGGCCGTGACGAAACGCGTCCGGTTCGACGCCGGATGCGCCGCCCCTGTCAGCCAAAGGTCATAACCGAAATCCCTCGTGCTGCGACCGGCCATTGATAGCGTCCTTGTATCGAAGGATAGCAACAGGAAACGTGCGCACGGCCATCATCGACCTTAGGTGCGGAGATATCGGTCCATAGGGGCGGCCGACAAAACAGATGGGTAACATCCATGTTGGCTTATCGCGTGGAGTTGTGCGATAATCATGTCCAAACAGCTTAATGGTATTTTTCGTGCATGGATGACAGTGAAACAGGCGACCGGCACACCTCCGATCGTGTGGGGCCATTGCATCGTCCATCTTTCCCATCCGCAATTCTCCGGCAATGTGCTGCACACCTCCAGCGTACTGAATATCGTCGAGTATGAGACGTTCAAGATCGTCGAAACCCGAAACCATTATTACATCTTGCTGGGGCCGGAAGTGGAAATGCCCGTCCATTCGACGTTATCGCCCAGTAGTTATTTGCGGCAGCAACAGGAGCAGTCACCCCGGCTTGACGCTTACGCCAGCGCGGCGGTGAACGCGGATCGCGACTGCCCGAAATGCGATGGATCGGGTGTATACCGACGTGACAATCATCGTCTGGCGATCTGCGACATATGCTGCAAACACAACCAGAGCTGGTGGCAACTCGAAGGCGACTATGGGGCCGACACCGGGCGATGGGCATGCGGAGCTGGCTGCGGCGCCATCGTCGATACACCCCCGCCCGAGCTGGAATTCCTGCCCCGCGCGCGCGGCTGACGCGGCGCTCTCAATAATGCATGGCGCCCTGCCCGCGTTAGTGTTGCGTATCCCCCACAAGCATCTTTGCGGCCCATAACGCGCTTGCGGTAATCCGTGCGCGCGCGGCATGCGAGAGATCCTGCGCCTGCATCAGCCTGAAACCGATTGCGGCTACCGCGAAATGATATGCCTCGTCATTCGGATAGCCGAAACAGTCGACCGCAGTGGCGCGGACCGCATGAATGCACCGCGCATAAGGGTCATCGCGATCCGTTCGCGTATCCGTCGCGATCATTCGTTCCGTGTTCCAGATTTCGCCGAACGAAGGTTCTGATGGGTAATTGATCCGGACACTCGCCTCCAGTGCCACCAGATCCTCGTAGACATGCCCTCGACCGGTCTTGAGAAAATCGACGACCTTCATCGACCCGTCGTCTGCGACGATGACATTATCCGTGTTCAGATCGCCGTGGATCACACAGGCCCGATACGGCACCGCCCCACGATCAAGCAGCACTTTTCGGGGAGAAGGGAAAATGATCCCGTCGACCCGGCACCCCACCTCGCTCTGCTCCGCCGCGAAATAGCGCCTTGCACAGGCAAGCAGGGTGGGCTCGTTCCAATGCGTACGCGCTTCTCCGCTAAAATAGCGATCGCGATAGCGCCCTACAACGTCGCTTTCCTGCACGATTGCGCGGGGATTGTACCAAGTGTTCCGAAGAGGTTGGAAGAAGTCGGTGAGAAACCGCGTCAGCGACCGGGTATCGCCACGCCGCAGCTCATCCGTCAACGTATCGACCTTTGGTCCATCACCACCAACGAATGTGTAGCAAAGCCCGGCATGCTCCTGCGTCTTGGCGAACCCGAGCAACGCTGCGCGCGCCCCGACCGGAAGGCCTTGATGAACATAGCGATCGTAGTTCGCCTTTTCTTCCAGCCCATCCACGCAGGATGTGATCTTCAACACGACGGACGGCCGCGCGGAGCCATCTCCGTGGGCAGGGACCGGCGTGGCTTTGACAACGAGCGCGCCACTCCGTCCGCCCGTCAGCTTCTGCACCGCGAATATTCTAGAAATGCCTCGTGGCGCATCCGACCCGTGTTCTGCCAGCAGACGCTGCATCAACAACAGCGTTTCTTCCTGCTCATCGTGCGTTCCCGACGGTACGTCCCCCATCAAATGGATGTCGGGCATTCCCGGAGAATATTGATCACTGTAATGCATGAATTTCGTCCGTGGGGCAGTGCTGCCGACGCGGTGCCGCGCACGTTCTGACATAGGCCCAATGGCCATCCCTGTTAACCCATAAGTCGGGGGATTCAGCAGTGATGACTGGAGCCAGGAGGCCATTATCCAAGCGTCTGGCCCCTCCTCGCGCAGCGGCGGCGTTATGCGCATACCGCAATCTGCCATGCCGTACTTTCATTAGACCCCGCTGTCTGCATTCCCATATATTCACAGCCTGTATCGACGATCGGCAAATATGCCCGTCCATCAGGTTAACGGGTCAGAAGGCCTTTGGAGAGGACATGGCAGCATCAGTCAGCGAGCTGGAACGCTATCGTTTCGATGTTAATCTGGAAGATCTCCAGACCTTTCTGGCTGTTACGGATCTTGGGAGTTTCAGCCGGGCGGCCGAGCAGCTGAATTTGTCTCAACCAGCAATCAGCAATCGCATCCGGCGCCTCGAGGAAAAAATTCGAACACGATTGCTTAATCGGACCACGCGAAGGGTGGAGCTCACTCCGCAGGGGACGCGCCTATACCTTCAGTCGTCGGAAACGCTGGCGCGGCTGCGCATTCTGTTGCGCGAGTTTACCGGCGAAGCTGCGGCACGCGCGCGGGAAGTGCATGTGGGCGCTACGATGATGGTGGCATCGCTTGGGTTGCCAAATCTGGTACGGCTTTTCCATGCGGCCCAGCCCGGTGTGCGGGTGGCGGTACATGACCTTCTCGCCCACGAAGTGATTGCCGAGGTTCTGGCAGGCGATTGTGACCTTGCGGTCATGTCGCTCGGCGACCCAGTGCCCGGCATCCATTACGAACCGTTGTTCGACGATATGTGCGTTGTTGTGACCCAGCGAGACCATCCGCTGCTCCGCTACGACGCCGCACCACTTTCAGAGGTGCTCAAGGAACCGCTGCTCACGCCAAAGGGACTTCACGACCTGACCACAGCCATCAACGGTGAGGCCAATCGCCAGGGGCTGGCTGTGCGGCTCGCACCGGAGTCCCAGGAAGTGCGCAACACCTTCACCTTGCTCGCGATGGCGGCTGCCGGACTCGGCGTCTGCATCCATCCCAGTTCGTTTGTCCCCATTGAACTCAAGACAACGATCGGCGTGGTTCCTCTGGCAGCACCCGGTATCGTGCGGACCTTCGGAATTGTCACCGCCGAAGGAAGCGAACTGAGCCCGGCGGCGGCGAAGTTCTGCGATTTCATCCGCGCTTCGGTCAAGCCAGGGCCACGTCCATGGGACGCCGACGGACCGGAACCCATTTAGCGAGTTGAGGTGGCGTGGCGGCACCTGACGCTCAGACCGACGCGCGCTCGTCTGCGCGCAAATACGGCCCAAGCGTCAAAAATGCGAGGCTGCTGAGCGCGCAAAGCGGAACAACCGCCCACAGCATCAGGCGGTACGAGCCAGTAACGTCATAAATGAAACTGGCAACAATTGGTCCCAGCCCTGAACCCAATAGCGCGAGACCGATCACAAATCCAAACACGGCCCCGAAATTACCGGCCGGGAAGTAACGGGAGGCGAGATAAGAGACCGCGTCCAGCTCGGCCCCCGCAGCCAGGCCGAACAGCAGGACCCCGACTCCGCACAGGATCGCGGACCCATGAAATCCGATAAAGATAAGGCTCGATGCGATTGGGAACAGCACGACAAGCGCACCCACATAGCGGGCGTTGAAACGATCCAGCAGAAACCCCCCTGCCAATCGGCCCGTGACCTGCATCGCACCGACGATGCCCGCAACGGCTGCGGCGCTTACGACCGTAAGGCCGGACGATGTTAGGATCGGAACGAGGTTCACCACCACAGCGGTAAAGACCATCGCCATGACGGACGCCGCGAACGCCAGTCTGACGAAAGCTCCCACATTTACGTCCTTGGGAAACCGGAATCCTGCGCGGGCATATGTCCGTGGAACAACCGCAGAGGTGCGCCGAACCGCATCGCCGTCCCGGCCACTCGAAAAGAAGAAATAGAGAAGAGGGAAAGCGATCGCCCCTGCCAGAACCCCCAAAATGGCGTAGGCCGCCCGCCAGCCAAAGTTCTGTACCAACAGCAACGTCAACAACGGCGCACCAAATGATATGAGCCCGTTCGCACTCAGTGTTACGGCGATCGCCACGCCGCGGCTCGCATCGAACAGGCGGGAAATCGCAGTCACCCAGATCGTCGGTGACAAGAGCAGATATCCGATCGCGACGAAGGCCCATAGCAGCCACCAGACCACATAGGATTGTTGTGCGAACGACAGCGAGACGACAGCGAGAGAATAAATGCTCATCCCGAACAGCGCGATCCGCCTTGATCCAAATCGATCGACCGCCGTTCCGACGAGAGGCGACAGCGGGAAGCCGATCATGGCAATGATGAACAGCCCGGACGTTATCTGGGTACGCGACCAGCCGAATTCCTTCTCGAGCGACGTGACCATCACACCCATCGAGTAGAAATGGACATGGGATGCCGCCAGACCGGCCATGGCCGCAACAACGACCGGCCAGTGTGCACGCCATTCCTTCTTCTGGATGTCGTCAACGATGATGCGCAAAAAGCGTCTCCGTGACCCTGAAATCGATAGGCCAGGCGAGCGTCACGAGACCCGATCTTCCTATCCTGACATACGTCAGGAGGTCCGCGCCGCTATGCGAAGCGTTTCATGACGGCCATAAGGTCTGCGATCGTCCGGCGCTCGTTTTCGCTCAATCGCGGATTCCAGATATCGCAGATGAGAATGGCACAGGGCTCGTCACTCTCGTTCCAGGCTTCGTGATCGATGGTTTCGTCGAAAACGAAGGGCTCGCCGGTGCGCCACTCCCGGCTTTCCGCGCCCACACGAATTCCGCAACCCTCTTGCGAGATAAGCGGCAAGTGCAGCAACACATGGATGTTGACCGGGCCGCAATGCGACGGAATGCGTGGCATTTTCGGTTGCAGCACGAAGAACGCCGCCATCGGCGAACGGCCCGCTATCCGGGGTTGAGGCAAGCGATCAAGCAATGCCATCGTCTTGGGCGCACGAGCCGCCGTCTCGGTCACTTCCCCGTTGAGGAGGAGATGGAACGCCCCGAAAAGCTGTGAGCGATTGAGATGACTCCACTGTTGCAGGGGCGTTCCCTGCGGAAGGTCAGGAACATCCTTCACCGTCTCGTTCAGGATCGCGAGAAACTCGTCGCGAATATCACCGTGAGCTGCCTCGACTTCCCCGAGCCAATCGAAATCCTCGCGATCGAAAAATTCTATATCGGGTAGCCCGGGATAGTGGACCTCGCGCGGTTGCTGGTGAAAGACCTGCCGCTTGCCAACCAACCGCTCGACAAATGCTTCGGAACGACGCCGTTCGCCCGGCGTGCCAGATCCGCTCGCCTTGGCGGCCGCAAAAAGCGCCTCTTCCAGCTCTTTCAGGCGGGTCGGATCGACCGCCGCGGTGGGGTTGCCCCGCGCCGCATGGATCAGGCGGTCCGCCGCCGTTTCGCTCATCGGTTCGGCCACGTCAGTCATTGCTCACCTATGTGTTTATGAGGTGCGAACGCCGGTGCATCCGCCCTCGATTGAAGGGCAGACGATGCCGCGCTTCATCGTCTATGTCAATCATTGTCATATATGTCGCATTATGTCATTAATTGCTGAAAAGCCCGGCTAAAAATCGCGTGCGGATCGGCGCGCAAGGCGGTCCGGGCGGGCGCAGGGGATGCAACGTGAAAATCTTAATGTTCGGTCGCGGCGTTAATTCCGTGCAATATGGATGGGCGTTGGAAAAGGCCGGCCACCATGTCGATTTTTATGTACGCCCCGCCCGTATCAGCCAGTTCCCTTCCGAAATGGATCTCGATATCTGGGATCTTCGGCAAAAGAAGCGAACGGATCGGCACGTGCGCACGACCTATCGCACGCGGTTGCGGAGTGATCTTCCCGCCGACCATGACTACGACCTGATCTTCGTCTGCATTAACCATCACCAGATTGAATCGGCCGTGGAAGCGCTGACGAACCGGGTGGGGCATGCGACGGTGCTCATTTTCACCAATTTCTGGACTGATCCCCTGACCGTTGTTGCGCCCTTGCCGCTTGACCAGCTTGCCTGGGGCTATCCATTTGCGGGAGGCGGGATCGACACCGATCACGTTCTGCGTGGCGCGATTTTTCCCAAGGTCGCGTTGGGCACATTCGGTGAAAGACCCACCACGCGACAACAGGCCGTAACTCAGATGTTCCGCGACGCGGGATGGGGCGTGAGCAGCACGCGCCGTTTCCGCGAGTGGCTGTGGGTCCATTTCGCAACGCACGCGGCCATGTCGGCGCAGGTCATTCGCGCCGGTTCCGTCAGAGCTGTGACAACAGACCCGGTTCAGGCGAGACAGATGATCTACAATGTACGTGAAGCCGCGAAAGTGCTGAAAGCGCGGGGCGTCACCCTGACACGACATCCGGAGCTTGCCCCATTTTATTTGCCGGCGCGGCTGGGCGCAGCGCTGATCGCATTCGAAGCACGGCGCAATCCCGGGATGAAAGCGATGATGGACGGGCACCAGAGGCCAGAAGAAATAATGCAGGTTTTCTATGATTTCATGGACGAGACCTTTGGCGTGGCTCTGCCCCGGATGGAGGCCCTCAAAGCGGAGGGCCAAGCGGCTTTGGATTCAGGATCGCGGCCCAACACTTAACAGGGGGAGTTAGGACTCAATCGGCCGCGTGATAAATGCATGTTGATGGTCCAGCCCGGCCGCTCGGTGACGCAGGATTTCTGGCAGGCGTGGATCAGAGATGGTCTCTGCATAGGCTTGCTTGCCCGGGTACCGATTAATCCACACCGCATCCCAATCGCCCTGCCCGACCAGATAGCGCGGTGCGGTCCCCTGCAGAAGCACAGCGCCGCCTCTTTCAGCAAGGATCTCCAGCGAAGCATCGGCGTACCGCTGATAGGCATCCCGCCCTGACAGCCCGAGAGCGTGTTCGGGAGCGTCTGACGGATATAGTGCTCGCTCCCGAAACTTCAGCAGGTTGACGACGACAATCGGAGTACCGTCGCTTGCAGACATGATGTCCGCAAGAACGTCTCCATGGTCCATCGGAATGTGTGAAAGCCCGGGATCGACATGCTGCACAGGCCATCACTCCTTCATTGGCGTACCCAATTGGCGGCTTTCGACAGCCTGCGGGACATACGGGGGCCGACCTTTCGGCGAGCCCCCGCACGTTGTTCCTGTCAGGCCGCCTGTTTGGTCCGGCTCCCGGTGAGGACGACCGTCTTGGTTTCGAGGTAAGGCAGAACGGCTTCCATGCCGCCCTCGCGCCCGATACCCGATTGCTTAAACCCGCCGAAAGCGATGGCGAAGTCCGGCCGGAGGCTGTTTTGGCTGACCGTACCGGCATGGACCGACCGCGCGACGCGATAGGCGGCATCGACATCATTGGTGAAGACCGCCGCGCTCAAACCGTAATTGGTATCGTTCGCAAGCCGAATGGCGTCGTCCAGATCCTCATACGCGGTGACACAGACGACCGGGCCGAACACTTCCTCCTGGGCAATGACCGAAGAATTGTCGACGTTCGCAAACAATGTGGGTTCGTAGAAATAGCCGCGTTCGAATTGCGGCGGACGATGCCCGCCCATCACCAGCGTCGCACCATCGGCAACCGCTTTCTGGACATAGCCATCAACGCGATCAAACTGCCGCTTCATCGACAGCGGACCCATCTGGGTGGTCGGCTCATACGGGTCGCCGATCGTGACGGCTTTCAGTTTGGCCGCCAGCGACTCAACAAACGCGTCATGGCGCTCGCGCGACACCAGATAGCGCGTCAGGTTCGCGCAGAACTGGCCGGTTGCCATCGTCAGCGTCGGCGCCAAGATGCTGGTGGCCATTTCGATATCGAAATCGTCGAGCACTATCGCCGGGCCCTTTCCGCCCAGCTCCAGGGTGACACGCGCCACGCGTTCCGCACAGACGGCGCCGATCCGCTTGCCTGCGGCCGTGCTGCCCGTAAAGCTTACCTTATCGACGCCCGGCCGATGGACGAGGTAATCCGAAACCGCCCGGTCCGCGGTAAGAACGTTGATGACTCCGGCAGGGAAACCCACCGCCTCGGCGCATTCCGCCACGATATAGGCTTCGAGCGGCGTTTCGGGCGATGGCTTGAGGATAACCGTGCAACCAGCCACAAGCGCGGGCGCCAGTTTGACGGCCACGGAGAAGAAAGGCGCGTTCCATGGCATGATGGCCGCGACAACGCCGACCGGTTCGCGCACCAGCATGCTGACATGCCCCGGGTAGCTGGAGGTCCGCTCCTCGTCCCACACATGCTTGTCCGCAATCTGCGCCTGAAAATCCATCAGGCCGATGCTCCACTGTGTCGAGTGCTGCGACATAATGAAGGGCGCGCCGCCCTGCCCGGTCCACGCGTGGGCAAGCTCGTCTGTACGCTCCTTGAGCTTTTCGTTCAGGCGCGCCAGATAGCCGCCCCGTTCGGCCGGGGTCATGCGCGGCCAAGGGCCGTGGTCGAACGCTTCGCGTGCCGCCGCCACGGCTCTATCAACATCGGCTTCGGTGGCTTCGGCTACGGTGCCCGTGACCTCTTCCGTGACAGGCGACACCAGTTCCAAACGCTTGCCGGACGCGGGTTGAACCCACTCTCCCCCAATGTAGAATTTATCCGGGTGACTGACCGAGACTTTGCCACCGAAAAAATCGACCATGTACAGCTCCTGTTATTAAAGGGGTGCAGGAGCCGGGACAGCCCTGCCTTTCAGACGACAGCCGGATGCCTCATGGGCAATTCCGGTCCTTTCCGGCAACATATGCATTTAATGTCAATGACTGTCAATATGGACAGATGATGCAAAAGCGACGCACGTGAATGACGGCCTTGGTCCCCTCAGCCGAAAATCGACGCAAAGCTCTGATGCAATGGTGCGGACGCCGTGTCAGGCCCGAGCGCGGAGCGCAGGTCCGTCCCCGCGCGGACGGGATCAGATCACATTGGCTTCCCGAAGCCGGGCAATCTCATCTTCGGGAATGCCCATTTCTGCCAGTACCTCGTCGGTATGCTCGCCCAGCTTGGGGCCTGCGGACCGGAGCACGCCCGGCGTCTCGCTCAGGCGCGGTAACACGCCCATCATTGTCACCGGTCCGACATCCTCCACATCCACCACGACGAGGTTGCCGCGCTCCTGAATATGCTCGTCCGCAAAAATATCCGCGACATTATTGATTGGCCCAACCGGCACCTCGAACGCGCGGAGATGCTCAAGCAGCGGGTCGCGATCCATCGAGCCGAAATAGTCGGCGACGATCCCGTTGACTTCCTCACGATGCGCAAGCCGATCCGGCATCGTCGCGTAACGCGCGTCGGTCGCCAGGTCCGGTCGTCCCATCGCATCACACAAACGCTGCCACATCGCGTCGTTGGTGCACGCCAATGCCGTCCACTGGCCATCCTTGGTTGCATAGTGGCTGTGAGGCACGTGGTTGACGGTATCAGGCCCCATCCGTTCCCGCACGAAACCATCGGCGGCATAGACCGGAATCATATCGTCGAGCATCCGCAAAATGCCCTCGTACAGCGCGATATCCACGATATTGCCGACCCCGAAGCGGTCACGCGCGATATATGACATCAACGCTCCGATCGCCGCGTACATGCCGGTGATGTAGTCGGCAAGGCTGGTCGATCCCGGCATGACGGGCCGACTGCCCGCCTCCCCGGCAAGATAGGTCAGGCCGCCATAGCCATGGGCCACGCGCGCGAAACCGGGTCGGCCCTTATAGGGGCCGGTCTGGCCATAGGCGCTGACCCGTACCAGGATGAGATCGGATTTTATCTCTTTCAGCACATCCGGCCCCAGACCCCAGCGTTCGAGCGTGCCGGGCAAGAAATTCTCGATCACGATGTCGGCCTCGGCCACCATGCGCTTGAAAAGCGCGGCCCCCTCTGGTTTGCGCAGATCGAGCGTGACGCCCCGCTTGTTGCGGGATTCGCTGAGCCAGGCATAGCCGGCATCGCTGCGGGCATTGAGCCCACCCATGCTGCGCATCGAACACCCGCGACCGGGCAGCTCGATCTTGAGAACATCGGCGCCAAATTCGCTCAAAATCGTTCCGCAGAACGGTCCGGCGAGCATGGTGGCGATGTCGAGAACGCGGACGCCCTCCAGCGGCTTGTGGAGAGATGTCATCGGGATGCCTCATGAGCGTCAAGCACGCGGCGCGCCTGCACGATGTTGACCTGGTCGATAAGACGACCGTCGAGTTGAAAGGCCCCGCTTCCCGAAGCCTCGGCCTCCGCGGCTGCGGCAATGACACGCCGGGCATAATCGACGGCTTCGGCAGACGGCATGAACGTGCGGTTGGCGGCCTCGACATGGCTTGGATGGATCAGCATCTTGCCGCCAAACCCAAGATCACGAACCCGCTCCAGACACCGGTCATAGCCCGCCTGATCATGAATCGCAGGCCAGGGCGTATCGATCGGTGGCGCAAGACCCGCCGCACGCGACACCGCCACCAGGGCCGAGCGCAAGGGAAACAGTTCGGCCTCGTCCGTCGTCCAGCGCGCGCCGAGATCCAGCGTCAAATCCCCCGCGCCGAAGGTCAAACGGCGGATACGGGACAGCCCCGATCGGGCGATCGCGGCCAGATCGACGAGCCCCAGCGCCGATTCCACCAGCGGCATCAATTCGACCGTCCCGGTAGCAAGACCCCGCTCCGTTTCGAATTGCCCGATCGCCCAATCGATCGCATGCAACATTCCCAGGGTTTCCGCTTTGGGAAGCACGATACCACTCAGGCCGGGGACAATGACCGCCGCGAGGTCCGCCAACGCCAGCGGCGTAGTCGCCGCATTGATACGCACAAATGCGTGAGCGCCCGAATGGTTCGCGATCGCTTCAGCGACAAGGGCGCGCGACGCCACTTTCTCCGCGACCGGGCATGCGTCTTCCAGGTCGATGATGACGGCATCCGCGCCGCTAGCGAACGCTTTGACAACACGATCTGGGCGATTTGCCGGGACGAAAAGCCAGGATCTATAACGCGCCAAGACATATCCCCGTTAAAGCAAAAGGTCGTGACAGGAGCGCATGCATGGTCACGTCACGCAAGATCCCATCCGACCAGGTCGGAAATCCGCCGCACGCTATGGCCATATCCAAAGCCCGTTCGTCCTTAACCCGGACGCCGGGCGTCACTGGGCGAAGGCCGGTCGCCAACCTCCGGCTTCGGCAGTCCGAGCGAATCCCGCAGCGTCGTCCCCTTATAGTCACGCTGGTGAAGCCCGCGGCGCTGCAGCTCTGGCACGACCAGACGAACGAAATCCTCGTACGATCCTGGCAACACGCTGCCGAGGATCACGAAGCCATCGCATGCTTCGGCGTGCCATGCCTCCATCTGATCGGCGACTTCGGTGGGCGAACCGGAAATCACCATCTGGTCGTTCAATGTACCGCGCTTCGAGATTTCGACGAAATCTCGCACCGATGGATTTTTCTTGCCGCTGCGTTCGATGACGTTGTCGCGAAAACTCTGCCACGAAACATTGGCCAACTCTTCATCGGTGAAAGGCTGATCATAGGGTCTGTCGGAGAAATCGACATTCATCACTTCGCAAAGCAAGGTGAGCCCGTCGATCGGCTTCGCAAGGCTTTCCAGCATCGCGCGTTTTTCCGCAGCAGCTTCGCTCGTCTCGCCGACAATGACGTGGAGCGCCGGCGCAATCTTGACGCTATCCGGATCCCGACCGGCGGCGCTCACGGCGGCTCTCAGGGCGGTATATTGCTTCTTGCCCGCTTCGAGACTGCTGTAGCTGGTGAAGACGAGCTCCGCCCAGCGCCCGGCAAAGCGCTGACCTCGCCCGCTGGACCCCGCCTGAAGCAAGACGGGATGACCTTGGGCAGAGCGTGGAACCGGCAGCGGCCCCTTCGTCTTGAAGTACTGGCCCGCATAATCGAGACGATGAACCTTGTTCGGGTCGGCGAAGCGACCGCTGGCCTTGTCGCACGAGATGGCGTCGCTTTCCCAGCTGTCCCACAGCCCGAGCACGGCTTCCATGAATTCATCGGCACGGTCGTAGCGCAGATCGTGATCCAGATGACTGTCGCGACCGAAATTGACCGCTTCCGAATCATTCATCGACGTCACGATATTCCAGGCCACCCGCCCCTTGGTCATCAGATCGAGCGTTCCGAAATGGCGCGCGACATGAAACGGCTCGTAATAGGTGGTCGAATAGGTCGCTCCCAGTCCGAGATGGGTCGTCGCGGCGGCCATCGTCATCATCACGACGGTCGGATCGAGCTTGACCGCACGCACGCCGTTTTCAACGGTCGCCCGATGGTCGTTGCCATAAATGTCCGGCATCGCGAGACGATCGTCAAAGAACGCCATTTGAAAGCGGCCATCTTCAAGCGTTCGGGCAATCCTCTGATAATATTCGGGAGTAAGAAAGTCAGACATCGACGCCGGATGGCGCCAAGAACCAACATAACTTCCGCAATTCTGGGCATTGAGAAAGGCAATCAGTGTCATCTGGCGCGTTTTCGTCATGGCATCCGTGTCTTTATGTTGAGTTTCCACAAGAGAGGGCGATCCATGGGCAATAATCCGGCGCCGGACAAATCCGACGACGCTATTCAATTATAGCTTTCTGAAATGGACGTCCGTTGCGAGGTGAGCGTGCAACGGAAATCCCTTCCCGGTGTCGCCGGTCGTACCCGCCGTCCGCCAAAGTAGGTTTGAGACTTATAATGGAGCGCGAGCGGCACTGGGCGTTCCCCGATCGCAAACATCACTGGCGCAATGCCCAAGGAGTGAGTGAAAAGCCGCACTCTATAACGGCATCCTATACACGGTTATTATGAGTGGATCGTGAGATTCCAGCTATGACGCTGGCTCCGGACGCTGGGCGACGACATCACGAGATGGTTTCGCTTCAACGGCTTACTCGATCATCGAGCATCCGTCCGGACAGATTTCAATCGGGAGCGGACAGGTGGATGTGATGATGGACCCCGACAGTGCGCACCAGACGGTGGGCGGAAACCGGCAAGGGACGGTGCTGGACGATTTCCTGCGCCTCGCAAGCGCGCATCCGGACAAGGTCGCTGTGGTCAGCTATCTGGTAAGCCGACCCGACCCGGTATCGCTGACCTATGGCGATATGGCCGTGCTGGTGGACAAGCTTGCGCTCAAGCTGATCTCGCTCGGCGTAAAGCCCAGAGACTTCGTATCCTATCAGTTCCCGAACCGGTGGGAGTTCGTCATCGCGCATCTGGCGACGATCCGGATCGGCGCGATCTCAAACCCGCTGATGCCCATCTTCGGCAAGCGCGAATTGCGGTTCATGCTCGAACGGACGGCGAGCAAAGTCTGCATCGCCCTGAAGCGTACGCCCCGCACAGAGCCGGGCAAGGTCCTCGAGGAAATTCGCGACGACCTGCCGTCGCTCGAACATCTTATCCTTGTCGATGACGATGATCCGACCGGCTCCCTGGAAAGCCAGCTGGCCGATATCTCTGTTACCGACCTTGATCGTGAACGTCTCGACCGGCTCGCACCAAAGCCGGACGACGTCGAAGTTATCCTGTTCAGCTCTGGCACGACCGGAGAACCGAAGGGCGTGCTGCACAGCTTTAATTCGACGTATCGGGCAACCTCGAATGCCTTTGCGGCCATGGAAATGAGCGAGCGGGACGTCGTGCTGATGCCCTCGCCTTTGGCGCACGCCACCGGCTTCGACTACGGCGTGGAGATGCCATTATATTGCGGCTGCAAAGCCGTTTATATGGAAGCTTGGGACCCGCAGCAGATGTTGCGGCTCATCGAAAAGGAAGGCATCACCTGGTCGAAGGGGAGCGCCGCTTTTGTAAAGGACGTGTGCGACGCTGCGGAAACGACAACGGTCGACACCTCGACATTCCGGTGTTTCGTGAGCGGCGGCGCGCCGATCCCGCCCAAGCTTGTCGGCAGGGCCGCGAGGCTGCTTGGTGCGCAGTTGATCCCGTGCTGGGGAAGCACCGAGGTCGGCATCGCGACGATCGGCAAATTTACTGATAGCGAAGAAAAAAGATCCTCCAGCGACGGCTCCGCCGTGGATGGTGTGACGGTTCGGGTCGTCGATGACGAAGGTCGGCTCGTGCCGCCAAACACGCCCGGACATCTGCAATTGCGCGCCAGCGGCCAGCATGTCGGCTATTTCATGAACGACGCACTCTATGAGGCCTCTTTCGAGAACGGCTGGTTCAAAACCGGCGACCTGGGCCGATTGGACGAGGACGGATATGTCCGCATCGTGGGCCGGTCGAAGGATATCGTTATTCGCGGGGGGGAGAATGTCCCGATCATAGAGATCGAAAACCTTCTGCTGGATATTCCCGAGGTCGCGGACATCGTTATCGTCGGCGTGCCGGACGACCGCTTGGGAGAGCGCTGCCACGCGGTGGTCGTTCCGCGCACTCCGGGGCGGCAATTCAGCCTGACGGAGTTGACCGCTCACCTGGCGACCCTGGACGTGACGAAGCAATATTGGCCGGAATTCATTTCGACGTGGGACGCGCTGCCACGGACCGCAAGCGGCAAGATCCAGCGGTTCGTCGTCCGGGACAAGATCATCCAAGAGGGCAAATAACCATGAATTTCGACGACATTCTGTACGAAGCATCCGAAGGCATTGCGACCATCACGATCAATAGGCCGCAGGTCCTCAACGCCTTTACGGGCAAGACGGTCGACGAGCTGACACGGGCCTTCATGCAGGCGTGGGCCGACCGGTCGGTGAGAGCGGTCATCCTGACCGGCACGGGCGACAGGGCGTTTTGCACCGGCGGCGACCAGTCGACACGTTCGGCCGACGGCTATGATCATGTTGCCCGTTCCGAACGCGGCGTGGATATCGACGATCTCTATTCGGTCATTCGCGATATCCCCAAACCAGTCATCGCGGCCGTGAACGGATATGCCATCGGCGGTGGCCATGTGCTCCATGTGATCTGCGACATGACCATCGCGTCGGAAAAGGCGAAATTCGGTCAGGTTGGCCCGCGCGTGGGCAGCGTGGATGCCGGGTTCGGCACCGGATACCTCGCGACGGTTGTGGGTGAAAAGAAAGCGCGCGAAATCTGGTTCCTGTGCCGCCAATATACCGCCGAGCAGGCGCGAGAGATGGGGCTGGTCAATGCGGTCGTGCCGCATGAAAAGCTGATGGACGAAGCCCGGGCGTGGGCTGCCGAGATCGTGTTGCTGAGCCCGACCGCCATCAAATTGGCGAAGCAGTCGTTTAATGTATCGTCCGAGCAGTTCCGCGCCACGGGCGCGTTTGCCTCGTCAGCGGTGTCGCTTTATTACGCGACGGAAGAATCGCAGGAGGGCCGCAACGCGTTCATGGAGAAGCGCAAGCCCGATTACAGCAAATTCACGACGTAAGAAGGACTGTCACCGATCGAGCACCGCGGCGTCAACATCGGCCGCCGCGGGGACTCCTGTCAGCCCCAAGCCCACCTTCATCTCACCCTTGAACGTGCGCAGCAGCCCTATCAATCCCGCCTCGCCCTTCGCAGCGAGCGACCATATCCATGGCCGCCCGATCAGGGTCGCCTTCGCCCCACACGCAAGGGCCTTGACGACGTCGAGGCCGCTTCGGACCCCGCCGTCCATCATCACGGGCGCGCGATCGCCCACCCTATCGACGACGCGCGGAAGGATGGTGATGGCGGATGAAACGCCATCGAGCTGGCGTCCACCATGGTTGGAAACGATTACCGCGTCAGCGCCCGCATCCACGGCGGAAGCCGCATCGTCCGGGTCCAATATCCCCTTGATAACAAGATTACCCGGCCAGACGGACCGCAACCACGCAATGTCCTTCCAGGTGACGCCGGGATCGAACTGCTTGCCGATCCAGCCGACGAAATCATCGATCGATGACGAGGACGCTCGGGGCAGAAAGGGCGCGATGTTGCCAAATATATGCGGCCTGCCGCGCAGGCCAACGTCATACGCCCAACGCGGGTGCATTGCGCACTCAAGATATCGGCCCCGCAGCATGGGCCACAGCCCACCCCCACCGGCCATGGCGTTCCGCACATCGCGATAGCGCGCGCCGACAACCGCAAGATCGACGGTGAAAACCAGGGTCTTGCATCCCACGGCTTTGGCCCGGTCGAGCAGTTCGAGAACCGCGCCGCGATCGCGCATCATGTAGAGCTGAAACCAGAAAGGCCGTTTCGCAACTTTGGCGACTTCTTCCAGTGAGCATATCGAGGCGCTGGACAGACAAAATGGGATACCGAACGCATCCGCACTTCGGACAGCCTGCAATTCGGCGCGGCGCGCCATCATGCCTGCCATTCCGACGGGTGCGAGTGCGGTCGGGAACGCCCATCGTTCACCCAGAATCTCGATCTTCGTGTCGATGGCGGAGACATCACGCATGACCTTCTGTCTCAGGCGGATCGACTGCAGATCGCCGACATTGGCACGCAGCGTCGTTTCGTCATACGCGCCGCCGTCGATGTAATCGAACAAGAACCTTGGCAGACGCTTTTCCGCCAGCGTGCGATAGTCGGATGTCGAAGCAGGAAGCAACGAAAGCGTGGGCATTTTCGATCCTCTTGGATTCTTCTCGGTAGAGGGCGGGCCGCCGAAACTGCCGAGCTAATTACACCATGTCGATCTTTTTGTCGCGGCCCGCACCCCGCTCGTCGTCTCGCCCTACACCGTCATCTTACATAACAGCTTCGATCAGTCGTGGCCCGCGCCCCTTCATTGCGCTCTGGAACTGGTCGGCCAGTTCTTCCGCGGTCGTTGCACGCGAGGACTCTACGCCCAAACCCCTGCCAAGGCTGACCCAATCCAGTTCGGGGTTGGTCAAATCGAGCAGGGAAAGCGATTTTGGCCCGGGATTTTCCGCGCCAACGCGTTCCAGTTCGACCCTCAGAATGCCGTAGGCGCGATTGTTGAAAATCACTGTGGTAACGTCGAGATTTTCGCGCGCCTGCGTCCAAAGCGCCTGCACCGTGTACATGGCGCCCCCGTCGCCTTGCAGGCAGACAACCTTGCGATCGGGACAGGCGACCGCAGCCCCCGAGGCGACCGGTATACCCATCCCCAACGAGCCCCCGGTCAGCCCCATATGGTCATGGCGGCTGGCGGCCGCAGTGAACTTCAACGTGCCCCGCGCCGATGTTGCAGCTTCATCCACGACGATCGCATTGTCCGGCAGGAAGTGACCAATAACCTGTCCGATCGTGTACGCGTTAAGCGGGCCCTGCGGCAATTCCGGTCTGCGGAGATCGACCCGGCCAACGGGCTCGGAAGGCGCGCGCAGTGCGTCGGCAAGGGCGTCGAGCGCGCCCGGTCCGTCTTCGTGCACATGGGCGAGATAGTGTACCTTGCACCCCTCCGGCAAACACCAGCTCGCCTTGCCGGGATAGGCGAAGAACGACACCGGCGGCTTTGCCCCGACAAGGATAAGTTGCTCGATATCCTTGAAATAATCGACGATCTGCTCCGCGAAATACGGAACGCGCTCGACTTCAACAACGCCTGCGCCCCGCGTCAGCCGTGGCACAATCGTATCGCACATGATACGCGCGCCGGATTGTGCCTTGATCCGACCGGCGGTTTCCAGGCTCGCCTCCTCGAGAACCGACCCGCGAAGAAGGATTGCGGTCCGTTTGCCGTTTCGTAGCAATTGCGCGGCCTCATCGACCGCCCGGGGGCTGACTGTGGCTGCGGCGGCGACCGGAAGCGCACTGGCCGCGCCGCTGCCCTCATCCCAGGCGGTATCGGCAGGCAATATGAGCGTCGCGATCTGTCCAGGCGCCACGCGTGCCGCCTGTACCGCCCGCGCACCGTCGGCTGCTACCGTCTTCGCGCTCATGCTCATGTGAACCCATGACGACACCGGGCGGGCGAAGCCGATCACGTCGGATGTGAGAGGCGCATCATATTGCGCATGGTAGGTGGCGTGATCGCCGACGATATTGACGATGGGCGTCGCCGCGCGGCGCGCGTTGTGCAGATTTGCAAGGCCGTAGGCCAGCCCCGGCCCTAGGTGCAGCAGCGTGGCGGCGGGCGCCCGCTTCATGCGCCCATATCCGTCGGCCATGCCCGTGACCACGCCTTCGAACAGGCAGAGGATCGCCCGCATGCCCTCGACCCGACCGAGTGCGGCGACGAAATGCATTTCCGAAGTTCCCGGATTCGTAAACGCCACATCGACACCGGAGGCAACCAGCGTCGAAATCAGACTTTCGGCACCATTGATGGGTTTCATCACCGTACTCATCCTAATTCCTGAACGTAATCAACTCAGGCTCGATACGATAATTTTCGATTATCGAGAGATTTATTGCTCATTCGCTTCTGCAATGAATTCATTATCCGATTTGATGATTTTTTCGTACTCATTAAAACGGTCTAATTCATTGCCGGACCGTTGCTCTTTTTCCGGTTATTTATATAGTTCAGGATATCAACATGCCGAATGCTTGGAAAGCAGAGCGGCGCTCATCATTTGAACGGCCCGGTCGGCACTGCGGAGACAATCATGCGCGAGCACCTGAAATTTTACATCAACGGCGAATGGGTCGAGCCGATCGGTCAGGTCCGCGCTCAAGAAGTTATCAATCCCGCCACCGAACAACCGATAGCACGCATCGCGCTGGGCGAAAAGGCGGACGCAGATCGTGCCGTCGAGGCGGCAAAGCGCGCGTTCGAAAGTTACTCACAGACCAGCAAGGCTGAACGGGTCGCGCTTCTGGGCAGGGTGATCGATATCTTCAAGCGCCGGATGGACGAACTGGCGCAGACGATCAGCGCGGAAATGGGCGCCCCCTTGTGGCTGGCGACCGCCGCACAAGCGCCTTCCGGGATGGCGCATTTCGCCGAGGCAATGCGGATTCTCGACGACTATGAGTTTGAAGACACCATTCACGGTGCACGGATCCTGCGGGAGCCGATCGGCGTGTGTGCGTTCATCACGCCGTGGAACTGGCCGATCAATCAAATTGCCTGCAAGGTCGCCCCAGCCCTGGCTGCAGGGTGCACCGTCGTACTGAAACCTTCCGAACTGGCACCCCTCAACGCCATTCTGCTGACGGAAATTCTGGACGAGGCCGGGGTGCCGCCGGGCGTATTCAATCTCGTCAACGGCGATGGGCCCGGAGTCGGCGAGGCTCTCGCGTCGCATCCCGATGTCGATCTGGTCAGCTTCACCGGCTCGACGAGAGCCGGTATTCTCGTCAGCAAGGCGGCGGCCGCCACCATAAAGCGCGTGACGCTGGAGCTGGGAGGGAAAAGCCCCAATATCATTCTCGACGATGCCGACCTGAACCGGGCCGTTTCCAAAGGCATATTTGAGATGATGAACAATTCCGGCCAGAGTTGCAACGCGCCCTCGCGCATGTTCGTGCCGCGCGAATTGCACGACCGCGCCGTTGAGATCGCCCGAGCAACGGTCGATGGCATCAAGGTGATGTCGCCGGATATCGCCGAACGCGGCGCGGTTGGCCCACTTGCCAACGCAGGCCAGTTTCACAAGGTGCAGGCGATGATCCAGGCTGGCATCGACGAAGGCGCGCAGCTTGTCGCCGGCGGTATCGGTCGACCCGAACCGTTCGAACGCGGCTATTTCGTAAAGCCGACGGTTTTCGCCGACGTAACCAACGAGATGATCATAGCACGCGAGGAAATCTTCGGACCGGTGCTCGCGATACTGCCCTATGACGATGAAGACCATGCCGTCGCGATGGCGAACGACACGCCGTACGGGCTCTCCAGCTACGTGCAATCCGGCTCGATCGAGCGCGCACGAAAGGTTGCTCGGCGCATTCGCGCGGGTGACGTGCGGATAAATGGCGCCGGTGCAAATTACAAGGCGCCCTTCGGCGGCTACAAACAATCCGGCAATGGCCGCGAATGGGGAGCCTTCGGCTTTGAGGAGTTTCTCGAGGTGAAAGCAGGACTCGGCTGGGGCGACACCTAAAGCCTCTTCGGCGCGCTTAAAGGCGCGGCACGACCGATGGCGGTATCCAGTGCGAAACATTTTAGGCCGCGGGGAAAATTCCTCCGCTGAATGACGTCCGGTCCCGGCCAGCAGAATTCACAACATGTATGTCGAAAAGGTTGTGGTTAGCTGCCGGTGAGTTTGCTTGCGTCAAGCCCATAAACCCAGTTGTTCAACATGCCGTCGGAGGACTCAAGCCCCACCACATCCATGACTTGTTCGAGATACCCTGCGGCCGCCTCGCGATCCTCCGAATCGGCTAATCCAGCCGCGTCCAAAAGAACTAAGGCGCGCTGAAACTGCTCGAGGACAAAAGTCTTCGTCGGGTGGCTTCGGATGCCTGTCGCGATGTTTGAAATTGCAGAATTGATCGTCGACTCCGCAATACTGCGCTTCGTTGGATCGGCAATTCCAGTATATAGGACGCCATCAGGTCCAAATTTCCGGACCATCGCGATGTGCGCCAAGTCGCTCTCGGCCTGTGGAGGAACCGCAAGAGGGGCATGCTCTTCAATTTTCTGGGTTCCGGATGCCGTCTGTCCGCAGAACAAAATGGCTAAAAGTAGCATGCCAACGTACTTATTCATGTCGCCTGATTGCATGAAATCCTTAGCCAAACAATGTCCGCTAGGTTGTCGGGTCCAGACAGTCCGCTTCCGCGTGAACATACCGGATAGCGGCCGTCGAAGCCCACACTGACCATGTCCACGCCGACTAAGGCTCGGAAGTCGCGTCAAAGCAAAGAACTAGACCGCGACATTATCTAGCCAAAGCGCGTCTGAAAGCCGCCGTCACTGAATACGCGGCCGACGCGCCGCACCGTTCAGGCAAATTCCTTTTTGCGATTGGCCGCGGTTTCCATCGCATCGATCGTCGTGCGCGGATATTCGCGGGCTGCCCGGATAAACCGCCCCAGCGCCTTGTCCGACGCGACGAGGCGAAGGTTCCCGAAACGTATATTGTTCAGCACGGGGAGATCTTCGTTGATCAGCCGGGTGTGCAACGCTTCCGAGCGCGCCAGAAAGTCCTCTGCGCCCTCGCCCTTGGTCGTGATGATCGTAAAGAAGAAGCGGGTATCCTGCGGCCCGAATGGAGTGCTGGCGGATATGTACCATTTCAATCGGCCATCCATCTCGCCTTCGCTGCGGACGCTGTTGGCACCGTACACATCGAGCGACATCCGCAACGTACCGCTGTCCTTTTCGCCCGTGTGCGTCGCGATCCACGTCATTCGCTGCAGGAACGGCGAGACCTCATCGATGTCGCTACCGACGATATTCACTCCGTGCAGAAAGCGCAGGTGGACGATATCGTACACGTTCGTCGTGAAAACCCAGGGCTCGATCTTGAGCTTCTCATTCAGCTTTACTTCGAACGAATGATAGACATGCTTTTCTTCGTCATAATTTTCGAAGGTCTGCAATTCATAGAGCGGCGTTTCACCGAAGAACACCCAGATCAGGCCAAACTGTTCTTTCACGGGAAAGTTGACCAGGTTCGACCCTTTGGGAATTCGGTCGCCTGACGGTATGTTGGTGCACTGCCCGTTTTTGCCATACGCCCAGTGGTGATACGGGCACCGTATATCGTTTCCCACGACATCACCGCCAGCGCTCAGGTCGGCGCCCATGTGCCTGCAATAGGCCGACATCGCACGGACAACTCCGTCTTCGCCGCGATAGACCACGATGCGCCCGTCCGCGAGATTGGCGCCAATGACCTTACCCTGCGGAACGTTGGACGACAGCGCGATCGGGTACCAGCATTGATGCGCACCTGGGCCCAAATCCGTGAACAGATCGCGCTTCCGCGCTTCCGCCGTGATACTTTGCGATTCATTCATGGCTGTCATCCTCAGTTTCCATCTGCCAGTCTGGTTCGAGAATTACTTCTACCAGTCCGTCCCTGTCTCGGCCCTGTATTTGGCGACCGCTTCGACAGTCTCGAACACGATCGCCCTGCCCTTGGTATGATGTTCCCGGGGGGGCAGCAGAGCGACCGTTTTCTCGTATTTGCCTGCAGCCACATCCTCCACATCCGCGCGCATTGACGCATCGAACCTGGCCTGGTCATCAGGATCGGCGAATGTCGGTATGATGCCGGAGCGGCAATCGAACATGATAAACATCACAGCACCTTCCGGGCCGAACAGCAAGTCGCCGTTCATTTCATTGGGAGGCGCCATATAGATGTCACCCTGCGACATCCATTTTCCGTCATGCATGACTGTCCCGGACAAGATCACCGTCATCGTCGTCGTGCCGAAAGACCGCTTGCCGGCCACCAGATCACCGGCGTCAGGCGCCGCTTTTATGGCCACGCCGAGGGGGCTGTTGGGATTGTTCGGGGCACCGATGAAAACACACCGGGTCCACAATCGCCCCGTCTGCACCCAGGTTTCATCCAGTTCGTCAAACTTTGCGATGTCTATGGATCGTTTCACTGACATTGGCTTTCACCATCCCCTGAGCACATGTGTCTGAATTCACCGCATATCCTGATCAAAACCCATATAAGTCCGCAGCGTTCTGATACACAATCTTGTCGCGGTCTGCGGTGTCGATCCCGGCGAACATATCATCGACCATTTTCCGGGAATTCGGGTAGGTGCTGACACCGTGCGGGAAATCGGTCTGGAACATGATCGTTTCCACTCCGAAAAGATGGCGCGAGAGAATCGCTACCGAATCGCGCAGGAAGGTCAACTTGATGTTCTTCCGGAAATAATCGCTTGGCGGGCGGGGAATGCGGCTTTCGAAGTCCTTCAGCGCCACGTTCGCATAACGCTCCCACTCATAATCCGCGCGCTCAAGAACATGCGGTGCCCAGCCCGCTTCGTTTTCTGCTGAAACAAAGGTCAATTCCGGGAAACGCTCGAACACCCCGCCGAAGATCATGTTCAGCATGGGCCGGACAATGACTTCATATTTCAGAGGAGACTTGGTGGGATTACGCCCACCCGAAACCTGCAACACGGCCGATTTCTTGTTTCTGTCCCGGGTCGTGCCCGAATGGACATTGACCGACATCCCGTTGTCCACCGCAGCCTTCCACAACGGATCCATGCCGCGCTCGTGATACTGGGGCACGCCTTCGCCAGCGACCGTAGGGATCATGACGCCCACGAGCCCGAGCTTCTTCACCCGCCGCAGTTCCTCAGCGGCCAATTCCGGATCGTCATTCGCCACCATCGCGATCCCCTTGTAGCGCTTGGGATCATATTGGCAGAACTCGGCGAGCCAGTCGTTGTAGGCGCGCAGCAAGGCCCATTTGAATTTCACGTCGTCAATGCCGTAAAATCCGAGCCCGAACGTCGGATACATGACCTCGCCCCAAATTCCGTCACGCTCCAGCTCGGCGATGCGCGCGCCGGGATCGTAGGAGGACGCCGGAACATCGTCTTCCCATCGGCCGGTCTGGCGCACTTCGGAATTTTTCCGAAACACGCCCGCAGCGGTCCCGATCGGCGGCATTTCCACGTCTTCACACACAAGCCGGTCGCCGTTTTCACCGGAAACAAGCTTCGGCGCGCGATCGCGGAATTCTTGCGGAAGGCGTTCCTGCCAAAGATACCATGGCTCGATGACGTGAGAATCCGACGAGATAATCTTGTAGTTATCGCTCATGGCAAAATGTCCTCTTGAATTTAAGTCTCTAAAACATGCCGCATCGAGGTACGATAAAAGGAAAATACGCTTTCTGGACGTACAGAAGACAAAGACCGCCAGCGCCACATCCTGAAATCAGATGCAGTCATACAAGAATGCGGCTTTCGTCCGATCGAGACTTCAATAAGTCATGATATTTCCGCGGTATTTTCGATAATCGATGCCTCTCTTAATAAAAATATTATCGTTTCTCTTATAATACAACGAACTACAATGTAATCATATCTTACGCTGGTGCATTTACTTATAAAAACATGCTATCAGTTCGCTGACGTGCATTATGAAATATCAGTGTTGGCTTTCCGGAAGCCTGACAATCAAGCCGTCCAGCGTATCGGTAACCTTGATCTGGCAGGCCAGGCGCGAGTTCGGCTCAACATTTTCGGCGAACTCGAGCATCGCCTCCTCCATGCTCGTCGGCACACCCGCACGCTGGACCCAGGCTTCGTCCACATAGACATGACAGGTCGCGCAGGCGCAGGCGCCGCCGCAATCACCATCGATGCCCGGCACATTGTTTTTCACGGCACCTTCCATCACCGAATAGCCCGGCTTGACGTCAATGACGTGCTCGCTTCCATCGTACTCCACATAAACAACTTTTGTCATAGGACTCCTTGCTGCATCCCCTTCAGGCGCCGACATCTTTCATCGAAACGGCGGGATTGGAAAGCCTCTCACGCGCAATCGGTCGCTGCGCGGCGATCAATTGCCTGCCCATCATAAACTCCGGTGGCGCATTGATGGCCTCGACCGCTTGCACGCGTCCGCCGCGAAGGTGAAAGACCGCAAACCCCGCCGCCGCCGGATCGCCACGGATCAAAATCTCATCGGTATCGAACGCGACGCCCGCCATCTGCAGCTTCAGATCATATTGATCCGACCAGTTCCACGTCACCTCGTGCGGAGGAGTCGGACGCCCTGCAATCGCGCAGGCAGCCTGCTTGGCTTGTTCGAGCACGTTCGCCACGCTTTCCAGCCGGTGCATGCGATCATAAACGGCAAGCGGTCTCTGCGTCACATCCCCAATGGCGAAAATCGACGGGTCGGATGTGCGCGCATCACCATCCACGATCACGCCGTCCCGGCACGGTATCCCGGCATTGCGAGCGAGGTCGTCATTGGGGATGGCGCCAACGCCAACCAGAACGATATCGGCATCGATCAGTCGCCCATCCGCCAGCCGCACCCCGGTGACGCGACCGGCCTCCCCCTCGAACGCGGCCACGCTGGCGTTCAGTTCGAAGATGACGCCGCGAGCGCGGTGATAGTTTTGCAAGAATGTCGACAATGCTTCACAGGCAACGCGCGCCAGCACCCGATCCTGCAGTTCAACAACGACCGCTTCGGCACCGAGTGCCCGCGCGGAAGCGGCGGCCTCCAGCCCGATATATCCCCCACCGACGACAGCAAGACGCTTGCCCTTGCCGAGCTTTGATTTGAGTTGTTCGGCGTCAGCGATGCTCCGCAGCGCTTGGACACCGTCGAGCGCAACACCCGGTATGGCCAGTTGCCGCGCCCGAGAACCCGTCGCGAGGATGAGCGTATCATACGCAATCTCCTCCCCGTCATTCAGGTGGACGCGCTTTGCATCGCGATCGATCCGCACGGCGCGCACGCCCAGCTTCAGCGCAATCTCGTTTTCCCTGTAGAAATCCGAAGCCTTCAACATGAGATCGTCGGCGTCCACTTCGCCTTTTAGCCAGGCCTTGGACAATGGCGGCCGCTGGTAGGGTGCGATCGTTTCCTCGCCGACGATGGTAATCGGTTCTGTCAAACCATATTGGCGCAGCAGGGCCGCGACCGTACCGCCAGCGTGCCCGGCGCCGACCACAACCACAGGGTTTCGCGGCGCGCTCACGCTCTTCTCGCTTTGCTCGAGCAACTTGCCACTTGGCCCGGCCGCGCCGGTCGGTGAAAGCTTACAAAGCAATACGCAATAGGATAATGTTTAATATTCATGAGCTTGTGCTGGAATGTTGCCTTACTCGTCACCCAGAAACGACTGGGGAGCGAGCATCTGACTATCTTCGCCGGACGGTATGTGTCCAATTTATTATGCAGATATATATATGCGGATTGCGCATGATGAGCTACCTGATGCGGATATCCTTTTGGCGGCATCAGCGACGTTGCGATGCGCTCTCCGCATGGTGGGTTGCCCACAATGCATTGGACACATCCATAAAAAGGGCCTTGATTTCCTGTTCGATCAACCGAAGAACGCTGCGGGGAAACCAATGAGCGACATCGAGACAGCAACTCCGGCCGGACGCGGCTATTATACCTCGATCACCGATCCGAAATTCACATGGCACAAGCGCGGCTTGAATGCCCGCATCGCGCTGCTGCCGGTCGGTGAAGACGGCGACAAGGATGCGCCTTTGGTCGGCATCGTATGGGTCAACGTAGGACCGGCGGACAGACTGCGGGGGCGGCATATGCATCCCGGTGACGCCATCAACCTGGTTGTCGATGGGGCCATGTATATGGATGGAACCTGGCTCCAGCCTGGCCAAGCCAAGATCGTACCTGCGGAAAAGAATTACGGCGATGCGATCGCGTCGGCAAATGGCTGCATATTTCTGGAGATCTTCGAAAATCACGGGGCCGCAGTGCCGATTTTCGATGATCCGAAAAATCAGGAATATTTCAACGAGGTCCACGGCCAATACTTATAATGACGCGGGGTTGACAGTTGCGGGTCCCAGAATGCGCCGCGCTATTGAGGGGTGTATCTCTGCCCGCGGCAAGCCCTCCTCGATGGCCGCTATGCCCGCGCTTTCAATCCCGCTGCCAGAATGGCGGTGGACGCGCACAGCTCGTCGTTGTCACTGGTATCGCCTGTTATGCCGACCGCGCCGATGGCCGCTCCCGCGTCATTGATGATAATCAGCCCGCCAGCGGCGGCGATCACCGGGTGCGGGGCACCAGCGGCAAACGATCCCACGAACCACGGACGCTCAATGGCCATATCGGCAACCTTGCGCGAGGACACACCCAGCGACAAGGCGGCCGCCGCCTTTCCCAGCGCGATTTGCAGGCGACCAAACGACGCGCCATCCTGGCGCTGGAAGGCAATCACATGCCCTCCGGCATCCACAACCACGACGCTGAGCGGTGCAAGCGACAGACCGCTCGCCTTCTTGAAGGCCTCAGCGATGACGCGATTGGCCAGTTCCAGTGTGAGTTGTGTCATGAGGCTCCACCCTAGATTGCGTTGAAGATGACTGCCTATGTCACATATGGCATATCATGACTAGACGCAAAGAACAGGGGCGGCGTAGGTTGTCCCGGGCCACGCCGGAACAACGGAATGTTCGCCCGATTCTCGAACGATTTTCAGTCAGCCAACGCCACTGACCGCAACGAAATTGGAGCATGCGACGCCTGACGAGCGTGTCCGTTCGGACTAAACCGCGCTAAAAGCGACCGGCATCGACCTTCAGCCGGTCGCCGGTGATCGACGCCGAGGCATCACTGGCCAGGAAGAGTGCCGCTTCAGCGACTTCCTCGGGCGATACCCAACGTTGCAGCGCGGCGACGCTGGTGTAGTTTTCCCAGATGATCTGCTCAGGTGGCTTGCCTTCGGCTTCCGACCGGCGAGCGATCACCCGGTCCATCAGTTCCCCACTGATGGCGCCCGGACACAGTGCGTTGACGCGAACGCCATCGGGACCGACTTCGCGGGCAAGCGCCTCGGTAATGCCGATGATCGCGAATTTCGTGGCGCAATAGGCGGTGCGCATCGGATAGCCCTTCAGGCCCATCAGCGACGACATGTTGACGATCGATCCCGATTTCTGCGCGCTCATGATCCGGGCGGCGGCGCGCATGCAATAGAGGGCGCCGAACAGGTTCAGCTCAATGCAGTCGCGCCATTCGCCCATGTCGACCGAGGTCAGCGGGCTTACCGGACCGCTGGCACCGGCGTTATTGATCAGGATATCGATCCGTCCGAACCGTTTTTGCGTGTCCGCAAACAGGGCGTCGACCTGCGCTTCCTGCGTTACATCGCACAGCTGTACATAACCGCCGAACGGCTCCACTGTCTGCTGGAGCGCGGCGGCGGTTCGCCCCGCAACGACAACCTCGGCGCCTTCCTGCGCGAACAGTTGCGCAATCGCGCGCCCTATCCCCGTGCCGCCGCCGGTCACGATCGCCGTTTTCCCCGCCAGTCTCGATGATGTCATTGCGTTGCTCCAGAAATATATGTGGTCACTGCACGGCGGCCGCCAGCAGCCTCGCCGGGTCGAACAGGGGCATTTCAGGTTCCCGCCCCGCGATCAGATCGCCCATCAGGCGCCCGATATAAGGACCGATCGTATAGCCGCCCCGCACGCAGCCGAGCACATAGGCGCCCTCGACTCCCGGCAGCGGTCCGGCAAGGGGATAGAAATCCGCAACGTTGACTTCAAAGCCTGTCCAGCACCGCACCACCCGCAGCCTTGCGAGCGCGGGCAGCACGAACTGAGCGAGTTGCAGATTGGGGATGATGGTTTCGGGGTCGACCTCGCTCGCGCCGGTTCGCTCATCGATCCGGCCCTGCCATCCCCCGCCGATCAGCACCGTTCCGTTGCCCTTTTGCTTGAGCGTCAGAAGGCCCGTGACGTGCCCGATGACCGGATCGACCAGCCGGGGCGCCCGCTCGGTCACCGATACGCTGTTGACCCGCACCCGCACGGGAATGTGCACCCCAAACATCGCCATGGCCGGTTCGAGGCCCGCTCCACAGGCCAGCAGGATACGCGTTCCATGCACCTCTTCGTCGGCAATGCGCGCTTGGAACCCGCCTTTGGCGCGCGCCAGGAGCGGCGCATCCGCGCCCTCGATGATCGTGACACCGGCCTCGCGCAAGGCAGCGCGATAGTAAGTGCCCGTCAGGCTGGAGTTGGCATAGCCATCCTCCGCACACCAGCTCGCCAATTTCACCCGTTCGCACAGGTTTGGCGCTTTTTCCCGGACTTCCGCTTGCGACAGGAAGTGGATCGGCGCGCCCGCCTCACGCTTGGCGGTCATCCGTTCGCGCAGCTGTTCCGCCTCGACGTCGGTAAAGGCCAGAGTGAGCCCGCCGGTTTTCGCAAAGCCGACCTGCTCACCCGCCTCCTCCCAGATCCGGTGGCCCGCCAGGGCATAGGGCATCAGCTTCACCCGCTTGATCTGGAGCGAAAGCGTCCCCGCATTGACGCCGGACGCGCCGCCGCCGATCGACGCCCGCTCGATCATCGCCACGCGCATGCCATGCTGGGCGGCACGGATCGCGGACGCGCATCCCATGATGCCGCCACCGATCACGATCAGGTCAAAGTGCGCCGTCATAGCGGCGCCGGCTCGCGAAAGGGAATGTCCTCATAGGCGAAATCGCCCATGAGCGTGCCGACCGGCACCGGGCGCAGCGGCGGACGCGCGGTTCCGGGCGCTATGCGCGACACATCGACCTGCTCGTGCGCGGCGATGATCTTAGCCACCGACGGAACGCAATAGCGGCCTCCGCACGGCCCCATGCCGCAACGGGTGGCGGCCTTGACCGCATTGACCGTGACAGCCCCGGCAGCCACCGCCCGCTCCAATTCGTCATGAGAGACCGACTCGCACCGGCAGATCATTTCTGAACCCGTGAGCGGCACGCGCACCCCGGCCACGGTGAGCCCCGTCATGGCCGCGCCAAACCGCGAAACGCGCTGGCCGTACCGGGACAGGCGCTGCGTTTCCGCTTCGAAACGGGCTTCGTCCATTTTGCCCAGATCCCACGCCGCCGCCAGCGCCGCGATCCGCCCCTGCACCGGAGCTGCGGCGGCGCCCATCACGCCCGCGCCATCCCCGCAGGCGTAAATACGATCCAAGCTGGTGCGCCGATGGGCGTCGGCGCGGACGTGCCACCCGCCCAGCGCCGCGTCGAAATCATGGTCGGCGTGCAGCAGCCGGGTCATTTCCGTCGCGGGCATCAGCCCATCGCCATAGCAGAGCGCGTCGCAGGCGATGCTGTGGGCCGAAGAGCTGGCGTTCTCCCCAACGGCCGCGACCGACACCGCTTGCACCTCGTCATCGCCGTTGACTGCGACGATCCTGCTGTTGAAATGGATCGGCGTTCCTCGCTTGAGCAGCGAGAGAGCCCAACCCGCGCCTTCCATGCCCAGCTTGGGGTTGGTCATCGCCGCAGGCAGGCAGGACAACCAGTCCGATGGCCCGTTCCGGTCGACGATCGCCGCCACTTGGCCCCCGCCTGCGATGATCTTCGCGGCCACGAACAGCAGCAGCGGCCCGCAACCCGCGACCACGACATTCCGGCCGGGGAGCACCCCCTCGCTCTTGAGGAGAATGGTCGCGGCCGCCAGTCCGACAACACCCGGCGTCGTCCATCCCGGCACTGGCGTCACCCGTTCGCTGGCTCCGGTCGCAAGGATCAGCGCATCGGCCGTGAAAGTCATGTTGCCGTCGGGTCCAGTGCAGCGCACCGTCCGGTCCGGCTGGACATGCCAACAGCGGTGCGAAAACGCTGTCCGGACGCCGCTCGCCGCCAGACGGGCGCGCATCTCTGCGCCCGGTCCAGCATCGATGCCCACACCGTTCCAGCGATAGACCTGCCCGCCCGCCCGCTCCTGCTCATCGATCAGAAGCACGGACAAGCGTTTGGCGTCCGCCTGTACGGCAGCGGCGACACCCGCCGGACCGCCGCCGATCACGATCACATCGAAATGCGGTTGCTCAGTCATGGCCGGGACACAATTTTCAAGCCGTCGCTGACCGTCCGGCGACAGGCCTCCACGACCTGACCGTCGATTTCGACGACGCATTCCTGACACAGGCCCATCATACAGAACGGACCTCGTGCACCTCCGTTATTGGGAGCGGTGCGCAACCGGCGTATCCCCGCCGCCCACAGGGCTGCCGCAATGCTCTCGCCCTCCAGCGCATCGACGGGGCGGCCGTCGAACAGGATCGTGACCTTCGCCCGGCCCTGCGCAAATCCCGCTATCCGCAGATCAGCCATGCCTACCGCAGCCCGAGTTCGCCAAGACGCTTTTCAATCGCCTGCAACGCTGGTCCGGCGATCGGCAGGACAGGATCACGCGGAATGCCCGCAGGCCAGCCCAGCAGGTTGAGCGCCGCCTTGAACGAGGACGGCCACGTTCCGGTACCCATCAGCAGTTCATAGAGCGCGGTCAGCTGGAAATGCAGGTGCGCGCTCTCGGCCGATGGCGCCTGCCGCGCGATCGCGGTGATCTCTCCCGCTTTCGCGCCGAGAAGTTCCGGGCCGGTCGCGATGAAACCCGCTGCGCCCAGGGCGATGCCGGGCAGGATATAATGGCTTGGCCCGACCATGATGGCCATGCGCTCGGCAAACTGCTCGATCAGGTGGGTGAGATGGAAAAAGTCGCGATGCGACTCCTTGATGCCGATGACCGGCACGCATCCCATGATCGCGTCGATGTCCGCCAGACTGAGTTCGATCTGGGTCCGGCGAGGCGAATTATACAGGATCACCGGAATGTCGGTCGCGTCCGAAAGACGCGAAAAGCGCGCCACCAGTTCTTCGCGCGTTGCCTTGATGACATAGGTCTGCGGCATGGCGAGCACGGCCGCAGCACCTGCCGCGTCGGCGGCCTTGGCATAAGCGATCGTCTGCTGCGCGCTGGGCGCGCTCACGCCCGTGATAATCGGCACGCGTCCGGCCGCCGCCTCCACCGCAAGACGCGTCAGGTGAGCCCGTTCATCGATCGAAAGATTCCAGCTCTCTCCATTGTCGCCCGCCACGCAAATGCCCGTCGCGCCGCATGCGATCAGACGCTCGACCAGCGTCTTGAAATCGGCATCGACAATCGAGCCATCCGCCGCAAAGGGAGTAACGACGGCGGGAACAAAGCCGTGGAGGGTGGATCGGTCGAGACGGGTCATAGGGGTCTTTCTGTGGTGTCGGTTTGGGGAAGGAGTGAAGCGATGTCGGCGCTGTAGATCGAGCCGGATTGCGCCTCGACGATGAACAGCTGCCGCCCATCCTGGGAAAAGCGGACCGCCGTGGTCCACGTGCCGCCCGGCGTCGCGATGTGCGCTACCTTGTCGCCAAGGGAATCGAACACATAAGCGCGTCCGGCCTGCGCCTGCGCCGCGGCAAGCAGACCGCGCGGGTGAACGGCAAGACCATCCGGTCCCAGCCCGCCGGAAAGCTGGATATGAACCCCAGCCATGGGGGGCGTTTCCGGCCCCTGCGTCATCAGCCGCCAGATCGTGTTCGAACGCGTGAGCGACAGGTAAAGCAGGCGCCCATCGGGAGACAGCGCGACGCTGTTCGGATAAGGCAGGTTGGCGAGGACCGTTACCGCTTCGCTCGCCCCGGCGTCGACCTTGAGCAGGCGGCCATAGGGATTGGACAGGCTGCTGCGCCCCGGCTCGGTGAGCCACACGGTGCCGTCGTCGGCCACCACCAGATCCGCAATGCCCTGCAACGGTGCACCATCGGCCTTTGTCACGAGCGTCTCCGGTGGATTCGGCCCACCGTTCCACGTCAGCAGCCCATTCCTGTAATCCGCTATCAGCAGATCGCCAGAACCGTCAAACGCAAGACCATGAGGCTCGCCGTCATATTCGAGCGCAAGCGTCCACTCTCCCTGCGGCGAAACCGTAAAGATCCGTCCATAGGGAACATCGGCCAGCCACAGCACGCCATCGCGGTCGAACGCCGGGCCTTCGAGAAACGAGTGCAGGCGCTGGCCTGGTCGCGTCATCTGCACCCAGGCGTTCGGCGACCCTTTATAATGCAGCGCCTCTGGAAGTCGGGAGAAGAGCTGTGCCTCTACCATCGATACCGGCGCGCTCATGGTATCGCGCCTTCGCTGCGCAGCGATGCAATTTCGCTCTCGTCAAAGCCATGCTCGCGCAAGATCGCTTCGCCATGCTCCCCTACGCGCGGCGGCGGTGCGGTGATCGTCGGGCCGTCCCGCTCCAGGGTGAAGGGGCTGAGCGGAACGGTGACATCGCCCGCGTGCGTCCGCAGGGCTTTGAGGAAATGCGGCCGTGCCAGCGCCGGGTCGGCCAACGCCTCGTCCAGAGTTCGGACCCGCTGAGCCGGTATACCGACGCCATTGAGGCGCGCTTCCCATTCCGATGCGGTCTCCGTGGCAAATATTGTGGTCAGCCGCTCGCGCATCGCAGGCGAGGATTTCCAGACATCGTCCCACCCTTCAACAACGAACTCGGCCTCGCCCAGAGAACGCCACAGCGTCCGGACCTGTTCAGGAGTGAACGCGCCCAGCATCAACTGGCCATCCGCCGTGTCATAAGTCCCGAGCCCCGCCTCCGAGGGCACGGTCCTGCGCGCGCCCTCGAAAAGGTGAGCGGCGATCTCCGGCGCCATCAGCGCCAGCGCGCAATCGAACATCGCGCATTGCACATGCTGCCCCACCCCGCTCGCCGCGCGCTCGTGGAGTGCTGCCGAAATAGCGAAGGCTGCTGACATGCCGGTAAAATAATCGATCATCGACGCGCCCGTCTTGACCGGCGGGCCGGACTTCCCGGTCTGGGCCATATTGCCGCTGGCGGCCTGTATCACATTGTCATAGGCCTTGAGGGATTGGGCAGAGCCCGCTCCGCCGCCAAAGCCGTTGATCGAGCAATGGATAAGGCGCGGATTCCGCTTCATGAGCAGGTCGGCGCTCAGATCGAGCGTATCCATCACGCCGGGGCTGTAATTCTCGACCACGACATCCGCGCGTTCGGCAAGACGGAGGAAGGCCTCCCGCCCGACCTTTGTCTTCAGGTCGAGCGCCAGCGCCCGCTTGTTGGCTGCCTGCACCATATAATTCAAGCCGCGCCCCTCGGCCGCCAAATCGATGGACGGTCCGCGTCCCCGTGCGCAATCCGGATCGGTCGGGTTTTCCACCTTGATAACGTCAGCGCCGAGCAGTGCGAACTGGTAGGTGGCGTAAGGACCCGCAAGGACGTGCGTCAAATCCAGGATCATCACATTTTTAAACGGTAACATCGTGTTGGATGCCCTCGAAGATCTGCCGGTTTTGACAATCAACAGTATTTGTCGGCGCAATGCACGCCCTTTGCGCAGACCTCGGGCGTCCACCCCCTGTCCGAGGGCGTTCTGCCGGTTCGTCTATTCGGGCGTATAAAAGAACTTGTTTTTTATGGCAACATCTGTTTTAGATGAAAAACAATTTCAAATTTTAAGGGGGCCGTGTGTCTTCGGTTCTGCATCGGAATCTCAACCTCAATCTACCCATGGCCGTGCGAGGGGAAGGGGTTTATCTTTATGACGCCGCCGGCAAGGAATATCTCGATGCCTCCGGCGGCGCCGCCGTGTCCTGCCTCGGGCATGGGCATCCGGATATGGTCGACGCGCTGTGCGACCAGATTCGCTCCCTCGAGTTCGCGCATACATCCTATTTTACGTCCCGACCGGCTGAGGATCTTGCTGAAAAGCTGATCTCGCTCGCTCCCGAAGGGTTCGGGCGCGGCAAGGCAGCGTTCGTCGGCAGCGGATCGGAAGCCAATGAAGTCGCGATGAAGCTCGCCCGGCAATATCATGTCGAGCGCAACGACCATAAGCGTCATCGCTTCATGGCCCGGCGCATGAGCTACCACGGTAACAGCATAGGCGCGCTCGGCGCGGGCGGACATACGCAGCGCCGCGCGATCTACGAACCGATGCTGATCGACAATCTGCTGATTTCGTCCTGCTATTATTATCGCGAGGGCCGCCCCGGTGAAAGCGAGCAAGACTATTGCACGCGTTTGCTGGACGAATTTGTCCAGACCATTGAGGCAGCCGGTCCGGAAACAATCGCCGCCCTGATGGTCGAGCCGATATCGGGGGCAACATTGGGTTCGCTTGCGGCGGTGCCAGGCTATTTCAAGGGCATACGCGCGATTTGCGACCAATATGGCATCTTGTTGATTGCTGACGAAGTGATGTGCGGCATGGGCCGCTGCGGCGATTATTTCGTGTCCGCACAGGAAGGAATCACGCCCGATATCATCACCATCGCCAAGGGTCTGGGGGCAGGCTACCAGCCGATCGGCGCCGCCATGGCGAGCGAGAAAGTCATTTCGGCCCTGTACGACGGATCGGGAATGCTTTCCAACGGGCATACCTATATGGGGCATTCGGTCGCGTGCGCCGCGGCGAAGTCCGTCCTCGACATCATGGAACGCAACGACCTGCTCGGCAATGTCCGACGGCTGGGCGCGGAGCTGGAAGCAAAGCTGCGCACGGCCTTCGGGGACCATCCCCATGTGGGTGACATTCGTGGCCGTGGGCTTTTCTGGACCCTGGAACTGGTTGAAAACCGGGAAACGAAGCAGCCCTTCCCTGTCGAGAAAAACATCGCGGGGCGGATCAAGCACGTCGCGCAGCAAAACGGTCTCATCTGCTACCCGTCGCAAGGATGCATCAACGGCGAGGCGGGCGATCATGTGCTCGTGGCCCCTCCCTTCATTTCCACGTCGGACCACCTGACGGAACTCGTGGACAAGTTGCAGACGTCCATGGACGGCGTGCTCTCGTCTTTCGCGGCCGCGGCGTAGGCGGCACTCATGGGACGTCCCACCATCCTGACCTGTGCCGTCACAGGCAATATCACCCGCCGCGACCAGCATCCCGGCCTGCCCGTTACTCCGAAGGAAATTGCCGAGGCGGCCATCGCCGCCGGCAAGGCGGGCGCCGCGATCGCGCACATCCATGCGCGCGACCCGGAGACCGGCAAGGGAACGCGCGAAGTCAAATATTTCGACGAAATCGTTGATCGTATTCGCCAGTCGGGCAGCGACATCATCCTGAACCTGACGACCGGCGAAGGCGGGCGCTATGTTCCTGGCGCAGACGATCCGGCGGTGGCAGGCGAAGGCACCACGTTGGTCCACCCTGCCCTGCGCATCGCCCATGTTATCAAGCACCGGCCGGAAATCTGCACGCTCGATCTCAATACGATGTTTTCGGGCAGCGCCGTCGTCATCAACACGCCCGACAATGTCGAACTGATGGCAAATGCGATACTGGCGGCGGGCGTCAAACCGGAGCTTGAACTGTTCGACAGCGGCGACGTGGCGCTGGCGAAAGTGCTGATCAAAAAGGGCGTTCTTCCGTCCAAGCCGATGATCCAGCTCGTCCTGGGTGTGCGGTACGGCGCTCAGGCGGATCCGGCGACATTGTTCTTCCTGCAGTCGCAATTGCCGGAGGGCTCGATCTGGGCGGCGTTCGGCATTGGTCGTGCGTCCTACCCCATGCTCGCGCAGGCGTGGCTGCTTGGCGGGCATGTCCGGATCGGCATGGAGGACACGCTGCACATCAGCGCGGGAAAGCTGACCCGCGACAATGCCCAACTCGTGGAGAAAGGCGTTTCGCTCGTGGAAAATCTGGGCGGGACGATCGTCACACCGGACGAAGCGCGCCAGATCCTCGATCTTCCCGCGCGACATCCGGCTCTCTAGGGAACGCCCGCCCCGCGGCGGGGTGGGTCGATCACAGCGAAAAGGTAGGTCTGCGCGCCAGAGCAAGTGTCAGAGGGCAGCCTTCTGACCCAGGTCTCTGGCGCACGCCGCCTCATAAATGCGCTGCGACGTTGTCAGATCCTGCGCGGATACACCCAGCGATTTGTAAATGGTGATGTCCCGGTCATCGGTCCGGCCGGGGCATAGTCCCAGATGCACATCGCCGATTTCCCCCAGAATGTGATCAAGCGTTACAACCCCTGCGGCGATGGCGCGCTTCAGCTCACCGGCCTGCGCTTCGGCCGAAGGGCGATAATCGACAAAATAGCGCGCCTGCGCCACACCGTCCGCGTCGATCTCACTCTTCGCGGGAATGCTCGATCCGACCAGGTTCACATGGGTGCCCGGAGCGATCCAACGGCCTTCGATGATCGGGTCGGTGGCAGCGGTCACGGAACAGACGACATCCGCTTCGCGCACCGCTTCCTCGACTGTCTCGCAGACCGTCACCGTCGCACGGGTGGCCGGCGCCACGGCATCGCGGAATTGGGTCGCGGCCTCCCTGCTTCGGCCCCAGATGAAAATCCGGGTGGGGCGGTGAACCAGTTCAAGCGCCTCGAAATGCCCGTGCGCCTGCTCCCCCGTTCCCAGAATGGCAAGGCTTGTGGCATCCGGCCGTGCGAGCACCCGGCTGGCCGCTGCCGTTGCTGCAGGTGTCCGCAGCGCGGTAATGGCTGCCGCGTCGAGCAGCGCACGAAGCTGACCGGTCTCGACGTCATAGAGAAGCACGACACCTGTGTGGGACGACAGGCCTCGTTTGGGATTTTCCGGCACCAGACAGATCAGCTTGGTGCCCCACACTTGGGGCGATTCGATATAGCCCGGCATGATCCCGAGGTGGGAATCGCTGCCCGGAACCGGCATGATCATACGCAGTGGCATTTCGATGCGCCGCCGCGACACCGTTTCCATCGTTTCCTTCATCAGGTCGATGCATTCCGACATCGGCAATGCAGAAGCGATAGCCGCCTTGTCGAGAACGCGAAATTCGCCGCTCTTGTCAGACATCACGGCGTGTTTCCCTGCAGGATCGAAATCAGGTGGTTGGCATCAAGATGACCGCCCGAAACCACGCACACGACCGGACCCGGAAAATCCCCCGCAAGCGCCGCCGCGACGGGAGCGCCCCCCGCACCTTCGGCGATGACATGGGCTTCCTTGGCCATCATCCGGATCGCATCGGCAGTCTGCTCCAGGGTCACGACGGCCGTACCCGCGATATATTTCCGGGCAAGCGGCCACATGTCGGCGAGGATCTGCGGCCCGCCCATCCCGGTGATAAAGGTGTTGGGATCGAAATCGACCTTCACCGGCTCGCCCGCGGCGAAGGATGCGGTCAGCGGCGCCCCAGCCTCCGTTTCGGCGGCGATTACCTTCGTGCCTGTCCCGGCGGCGGCGAACGCGAGGCCGAGGCCGGTAGACAGCCCACCCCCGCCATAGGGCGCAATGACCGTCGCCACATCCGGCAGGCGATCAAGGATCTCGAGCGCGATCGTTCCGTTGCCCGCCAGTCCTTCGGGTTCCTTGACCGGATGGATGAAGTTCGGATCATCATTGGGTTGCGAAAGCATCGCCCACCACTCTTCGAACGGCAGCGAAATCACCTTGGAACCCATGCGGGCCAGCGCCGCTATCTTACTTTTAGCTGCGAAATCCGGTACATAGGTCGTGACCTCGATCCCCAGCGCCTTGCCCGCAAAGGCGAGGCCCTGCGCAAAATTCCCCGCGCTGGCCGTCGACACTCCGCCCTTCAATCGATCCTTCCGGGCTACCAGCGCATTGGCGGCGCAGCGGATCTTGAACGAACCAACCGGTTGCAGATTTTCCAGTTTCAGGAAGATGTCGTTGCGCCTCCCGCCTTCCAGCCGAATAAGCGGCGTCTCGATCGCAATGCCCGCCAGGCGACTTTTGGCTTCGGTGAACACGCTCAGCGGAAAATCATTCAGGTTCGCGGTCGTGCCGGATAAGGTCATCATTTTCTCGTTTTGGCTGAGAGGAGGCAAAGAGCGGGCTGATCGAATACGCCATCCAACGAACCACGCGTCGGTTAAAAATTTTATATAAGAACCTTTTGTTTGTCTATAAAATATTTTACGCTTGGCACAGACAGGATGGGTATTTTTCAGTCCGGGACCTTCGCCGCCATGCCGCCCTCCCCCACGTTATCCTCCCCCATCGCGATCTCCCGCAAGCGCATGGTCCTGCTGGCCTTCGATGGCGTGAACCTCCTCGATCTTGTGGGACCGCTGGAAGCGTTGCAAGCCTGTGAAGACACTCGCGCTGCGCCCACCCGATACGAGACCATCATGGCATCCCTGTCCGGCGGACCCATTCTGACATCGTCCGGCGTGCCGATCATTACGGTGCGGCTGAGCGATATCGAAGACCGCGCGATCGATACGATCCTGCTCGGTGGGGGAAGCCGGGATGGCCGACCGATCGTGCCGCCCGATCTCGTCGAATGGATCGCGGGCTGGCACGATCGCGCCCGCCGTATCGGTTCCATCTGCGCGGGCGCCTTTATCCTCGCCGCAGCGGGTCTGCTTGAGGATCGGCGGGCCACGACCCACTGGCAATGGGCGAAGCAGCTCCAGGCCGAACACCCGAACGTCCGCGTCGAACCCGACTCCCTCTTCATCCAGGACGGACCGATTTGGACCTCGGCCGGAGTCACCGCAGGCATCGACCTTACCCTCGCGTTGATTGAGCAGGACTACGGCTATCGCGTCGCCATCGAAGCCGCCCGCCGTCTGGTGGTGTTCATGAAACGCTCCGGCGGTCAGGCCCAGTTTTCCGCGCCGTTGCAGTTTCAGAGCCGAATGGATGGCTCCTTCTCCGACCTTCATGCCTGGATCCGGAACAATCTGACTGCGGATCTTAGGGTCGAAAAGCTCGCTATCCAGGCGGGTATGTCGGTCCGCTCGTTCAGCCGCATCTATGTGGACCGGATCGGGCACACGCCCGCCAAAACCGTCGAATCCATTCGCTTCGAGGCGGCGTGCGGGTTGCTGGAAAGCAGGGAAATTCCCCTCAAGCAGGTCGCCGCGCTCGCCGGATTTGGGGACGAACAAAATCTCCGCCGGGTTTTCCTGCGGCGGCTCGCACTCACGCCTGCGGACTATCGCACACGGTTTGGCGCGCATGTCCGTGCCGAATGATCGCCCGGTTGGCCGCTGGCGCGTCGAAATGCCCGCACCCGATCGGCCGGATTTGAAGGGTCTTTGGCATTTCCGCATCGCCGTGAAGCCTCTAGCAATCAGATCCATCACATCCGCCCATTAGCGGCATAGCGAAGGAGCCGACCATGACGTTCGAAAGCGCCCACCCAACCGGGCATACGGCAGGACGCCGACATTTCCTTCAATCCGCCGTCGCGCTGGGAATGGGCGGGTATATGATGGCACAGGCCCCCGCTTCCGCCGCATCCGGTCCAGCAACGCAGCCGAAGATCGTGCCGCCAGGTACGTTGGGCATTGCGGGCCGAGGACCGGACCGGCTGAAAATCGCCATGCTCGTATTTCCCAAAATGGTGATGCAGGATCTCATCGGTCCGTTGACCGTCTTCAACCAGATCGGCGCGGAGATTCATCTGGTCTGGAAAAGCCTGGATCCGGTCAGCACGGAAGTGGGGATTCCGGTGACACCGTCCACCCGGTTCGAAGACTGCCCCGACGCACTCGATGTCCTCTTTTCGCCGGGCGGTCTGGAAGGGACGATCGACGCGATGCAGGATCCGGATGTTATCGCGTTCCTGCGGCATCAGGGCCAGACCGCGCGATACGTCACCAGCGACTGCACAGGCTCGCTCATCCTCGGCGCTGCAGGTCTGCTGGAAGGTTACAAGGCCGCAAGCCATTGGACGGTGCGCGATCAGCTGTCCCATTTCGGCGCAATTCCCATGGCGAACCGGGTCGTGCAGGATCGCAACCGGCTAACCGGGGGCGGCGTTACCGCGGGTATCGATTTCGGCCTCACGCTTGCGGCGCTCCTGCGCGGACAGGAACGCGCCGAATCGATACAGCTCACCATCGAATATGCGCCGGAACCGCCGTTCAACGCGGGTCGCCCCGAAACCGCGCCACCCGCCGTCTATCAAGGTGTGAAAAGCAGGCGCACACCCGTGGTGGAACGCGCCCGCGCGGTGTCCGCCCGCATCGGGTCGGACCTGGCGAAGGCAAAAGTGGCAGGATGAAGCAGGCGATACGCGCAGCTGCGCCCCTCACCCTCTTCCTCGCTTCCATGGCCTGGCCGGGTGCAGCCATCGCCGGGCCAGACACCGCGCTGTCCATCGATCATTTGCGCGAAAAGGCGCTCACGGATTCCACGGCCTGGAAACTCGTAGAGCAACTGACGACCCTGTTCGGCGCGCGTCCCGCCGGATCACCGAGTGAACAGGCCGCTGCGCTCTGGGGTGCGGCCACATTGCGCGACATGGGCTTTGCCCATGCCGCGGCAGAGCCGTTCGCGCTCGAGACGTGGGAACCAGGCACCTATTTCGCGACCATCGTGGCGCCAAACCCCCAGCAGCTCGTCGTGACGCCCTTGGGCGGCACGACCGGTGCGTCTGTAGAGGCCTTCGCGGCTGTGTTTCCAACCTACGCCGCCTTCAAGGCGGCTACGCCTGAGGCATTGGCCGGCAAAATCGCCGTTGTGCTGGAAGCCATCCCCCGCACGCAGGATGGGAGCGGGTACAGCCGGGCCATCGCCATCCGCATGAACGGCGCACGCGAAGCGGCCGAGCGCGGCGCAGTCGGGTATCTGATGCGCGGACTCGGCACCCAGAAAGAGCGCACCGCTAACGGGGGAGCCGCTCGTCCCGAAAAGACGCCCTTCCCGGCTTTTGCCCTTGCCCCGCCCGATGCAGAGCAACTCGGGCGTCTGGCCAGGCTGGGACCAGTCAGGCTCCGGCTGTCATCCAGCGCGGGCTGGACAGGCAAAAGCCGCTCGCACAATGTTGTGGCGGAAATCGATGGGCGCGATCCCGCCGCCAAGGCGATCCTCGTCAGTGCGCATCTCGATAGCTGGGAACAGGGAACAGGTGCGGTTGACGATGGCTTCGGCATCGCCGTCGTCACCGCTGCGGCCAAGTTAGTCCGGGATTTGCCCGTCAGGCCACGCCGCACCATCCGTATCGTCTGGTTTGGCGCCGAAGAGGTCAGCCAGCCGGAACCCGTCAACACCTTCGCGGGCGCACGCGCCTATGCCGCCCGCCATGCGACGGCCACCCCCCCGCTTGCCCTTGTTGCGGAGAGCGATGGAGGCGCGGGCCGGGTACTCAGGCTTGCCATCGGCGCGCCGGAGAATGGCGATCTCGTGGTGCGCCTGCGTTCGGCGCTATCGCCGCTTGGCGTCAGCGTCCTGGCCGAAGCGCCCCGGGCAGGCGGACCCGACATCAGCGTGCTTCAGGCAACGGGCATTCCCGCCTTCCGCCTGTTTCAGGATGCATCCAGCCAGTTCGACACCCACCACAACGCAAACGACGTGCTGAGCGCCATCGATCCGGCTGCACTCTCGCAGAATGTCGCGGCGTGGGCCGTCTCGCTATGGCTTATCGCGGATAGCGAGGACCCGGATCCGGCGGCGCCCCGTTGAGGGCGGACGCGTTCATTCGATAAAGGCGATCCAGCGTCCACAGACCACGATCAGGACCCAGCTCGCCAACGAGACGGCACCAGCCATGCGCGCAGCAAAGGGCGGAACGACATCCAGATCCCACCCGGCCACATTCTTGTAAGTCATGCGGTGAAAAATCGCGATGTTGATCCCAGCGATGATCAGCAGCGCAAATTTGAGCTGCAGGGCGGGGTTTTCCACATAGGTCACCGCATCGGATATGAACATCAACAGCCCTGTTATGACCGCAAGGCCAAACCCCGTGTAGGTGAACGGCAGCGTCTCTTCCGTCAGTCGGGTGATCGGCCGATGCCGGAACGAAGCATTCAGCAAGCGCAGGTCAACCACAGCGATCGTGCCGACCACGATGGTCAGGCCGATGACATGCGCCACTTCCAGCGCGGGGAAAAACCAGCTCGACTCCGCAATGGTCGTGCCAAGGCTACTGGCCGACAGCTTTTCGGCGATGGCGAGAATAAAGTCCGGAGGTGTCATTCTTTTCTCCCTCCCCAATCAGCTGTACGCTGAGTAGGCGATCCAACGCCCGCAAAAGATGATGAACAACAGCAACCCGAAAATCGCGAGCAACGGTGCTGTTACGATCGGCCCGGGCGTGTCGTTCGCGCCCACCTCCGCGATCTTTCTGCGCAGCGGCAACGTGATCACGATGACGACGAGTAACGCCAGCATCTTGTACTGGAAAAACGGATTGGTGATGGACCGCTCCGGCTCGGCGATGATCTGCAGGCAGCCGGTGACGAGCAGGAGAAGAAGCCCGTACCAGACCCAGGGCAGGAACCGCCGTTCAAGGGTCAGCATCGACTGGTTGGCGGCGAACACCCCCAACGCCCGCGCGCACAGGAACAGATAGGCGGACAGAACCGCGGCGATCGACAGAATGTGGATACTTTGGCTCAGCGGCACAAGCCAGCTCACGTTCTTGAAAGTTTCACTGAGCGAGGTCGTGCTTATCCATGTCGCAAATTCAGCGAGCATCGTTCATCCTCTGTTTGCCGGTTGCCTGGACCGCCCTCGCGGGCGGCCAGGACGCAGTTCTTACTTCACTTCCTGACCGAAGGTTTTGCCTGCGGCATTCTTCAGGATGTTGACCGACAGATGCTTGGACCCGTCGCGCTTGGGAAAGCCGGTAATGGTCAGCGGCTGTCCGACTACGAAGTCGCTCTTGACCCACCCTTCCCGACGCCAGTCGATCGGGCTGGGGCCGCTGAACTCCCACTGCTCAACCTTGCCGCCGCGTTTGACGTCCATGCCAAGCCGGATGTGCGGATTGCGAAATTCAACCTCGGTCAGCGTGCCTGTCAGCGTCAGCTTCTTTTTGTCGTCATAATCCGCGAAGCTGTGATGCGCGATGGCCGCGATGGGCACCAGAAGCGATGAGAATGCCGAGAGTGCGATCAATATCTTCTTCATGTTGGTCCTCGCTCCGTTACTTGGCAGGGGCCGGGGCTGCGGCCTTGGTGTAGCCCAGCTCCTTGATCAGTTCGCCGGCCAGGCATTCATATTCCGGCACGGTGGTGGTCAGCGGCTTGCGCGAAAAGCTGCGCCGGTTCACCCAGGGCTTCGTGAAAACGACTGGGTCGACCATCGTGATTTCCCATTCGATGCGATCCTTGGTCAGGAAACGCACCCGCTCGATGATCTTGAGCTTGTCGCTGTGCTCGATACCGGTAATCTGGATGAGCTTGCCCGCGGGCACATCGATCAGGCCGGTCTCGGACACCAGTGTTTCACCATCCCACTTGCCGATCGATACGCCGTTGAACGAGGGCGTGTAGTCATCCTCACTCGGCATTGCGCGCCCGTCGAGATAAATGCGCCGCATCTGGCTCTTATATTCATGCAGCGTAACGAGCTTATCCTTGGTCTGGATCAGCTCCATCGGAAACGGGTTCGCCATCAGGCGCGGCATGCCCGGCGGGTCGCAGTCATACTGACGGTTATAGCCCTCTTTGGCGACGCGCTCCTTAAACGCCTTGTACCGGGCGGCATATTCATCGTTGAACGGCGGCGGATTGAGGCTGTCGTCATAGCCCGGATGCGATCCGCTGTGATGCTTGGGCGTGGGGTCGCTGAACAGGATGCCCTGATCCTGCAACCACATACCGCTGAAATCCGGATGGCCATCGATCCGGGGCACGCTGGTCGGCGCGGCGGTCGGGACCTGTTCCTTGGCCAGAGAATAGCGCACCACTTCACTGTACGGGATGCCATTGGCCAGCGGCTCCCCGGCGGGCTTGCCAGCGGGAGCTGCCGCACCGGCAGACTGCGCGGGGGCGGCGGGAGGCGCTTCCGCAGTCACCGCACCAGCAAGGCTGATGGCCGACACTCCGAGGCACAGCAATGCACCCTTGAACCATAGGGACCGATGGCCGTTTTTCGTATCCTTCATCGCTTCATCAATCCTTTTCAAATGATTCTTGACGCCCTGTTGGTTTCATATATCAACAGAAAAATCAATTTCCAAACGGAATAACCTTGCAACATCGCCTTGAAACGGTTGATGAACATTGTTACAAGTTTTTTATATAAACACAACGTTCTTATATCAAAAGTTTTGAGGTGAATTATGCGTCCTATGTTGATGTTTCTGAGTGCTGTGGCCGGCGGCTTTCCCGGTATCGCCCTGGCGGCCGATTCCAGCCCGTCCAAGGCCCCCGCAGGCACGTACGTGCTCGACAAGGCGCATGCGAGCGTGACGGGCAAGATCCTGCACGTTGGGCTTTCCTACTTCACGTTCAACTTTACCGATTTCGACGCCAGCTACACCTATGACCCCGCGCAGCCCACGAAGGCACAGGTGAAGGTCAGTCTGAAACCCGCGTCGGTCCGCACCGGGGTCGCGGCGCTCGACACCGAACTGGCGGGCTCGAAATTCTTCAACGTCGCCCAATATCCGGACATCAGCTTCAGTTCGACATCCATTACGCCGGGTTCCGGCAACAAGGGCGTCATGACGGGAACGCTGACCATGATGGGCAAGAGCAAGACCGTCAGCCTGCCGGTCGTCTACCATGGCTATGCAACCCTGGGATCGGCGCAAAAGATGGGCTTTTCAGGTACGCTCAACGTCAAGCGCTCGGATTTCGGCATGACCGCGCTGGTCGGGCCGGTTGCTGACGACGTTGCGCTGGCGATCGAAGTCGAATTCGCCCTGAAAAAATAAGGGACAGGCGTGAGACCCCACGAGCGAAGCCGCTACCCCGCACGCGCGATCATCCTGCACTGGATGATCGCCCTGTTGCTGATCGCCAATCTGGTCATTGGCCTCCGGATGGAGGCGCTTGCCGGGATGGATCAGTTCCGGGTCTTCCAGCTTCACAAGTCGATCGGCATCACTGTTCTGCTGCTTACGCTGATCAGGATCGCTATTCGTTTGAGTTACACCGCCCCGCCCTATCCCGATGGCGTGGCGGGATGGCAGCGAATGCTCTCGAAGACGGTTCATGGGGCGTTCTACGGCATCATGCTTGGCCTGCCGCTGACCGGCTGGATCGTGGTCTCAGCCAGTCCGCTCAACATCCCGACGGTGCTGTTCAACATGATACCCTGGCCGGACATCGGACCGCTTACCCAACTGTCCTTGGCCAAGAAAAAGGCGCTATCCGGCACGGTAGGCGACGTGCATGTGCTGCTCACCTATCTGACCTACGGCTTGATCGCGCTCCATGTTACGGGCGCGCTCAAACACCAGTTTTCCGGACCGGTCAGCGTCCTCTACCGGATGCTGCCCCTCTCCTTCCTCCGCAAAGAACGGCCGTCATGACTCCCACACCCCTTGTTCGTATCATCGCAGGCTTCGCATTGTCCGCACTCACCTGGGCACCTCTGCCGGGTGAGGCCAAATCGCCCGCCGTCTGGAAAATGAACAGCGCCAGGTCGAAGGTGGAATTCCGTAGCAGTTTTGGCGGTGACGCGTTTACGGGACAGTTTAAACGCTGGAATGCCCGGATCCTGTTCGACCCGACGGATCTCGCCCATTCTTCGGTGGCCGCCACGATCGATCTCGCCTCCGCGGCGACAGGCGACTCCTCGCGCGACACATCGCTGCCCGAAAAGGACTGGTTCTACGTCGCCAAATTCCCGACCGCCAAGTTCGTCTCCACCAGCTTCCGCGCGCTGGGCGGGAACCGATACGAAGCGGCGGGAACACTGGAAATACGCGGCATCAAAAAGCCCCTGAAGCTGCCCTTCCAGCTGGACATAAAGGGCAATGTGGCGGTCATGCGCGCGCAGGTGGCCGTCAACCGGCTCCTTTTCGGCGTGGGTCAGGGCCAGTTTGCCGATCCGCAGAGCATCCCGGCCAACGTGGCGGTCAACCTGATCGTGACCGCGCAGAAATGAAGACCCCACGCGCCTGCCAGAACGTCCTCCCGGCGCTGATCGCCGTGATCGGTACGGTCTGTGCCCCCCATCCCTCGTCCGCCCGGCCTGTGTCCGCTGACGAGACTCGGATCGCGGAACTGCGAAAGGCATCGAACGCCGCCATCGCAGCGCATGACAGTAAAAATGCGGTAGCACCCATGACGGACGAGACAATTATCGTCACGAGCGGCGGGTCGCTCCTCACCGGGCGCGTAAAAATGCAGGCGGCCTTCGACAAGAGTTTTTCTGATCCCAAGTTTCTGCGCTATGTCCGCAGCCCTAACCGGATCGCCGTCACCGATGGGCTGGCTATGGAGCGCGGCGTCTGGGAAGGCCGCTGGACCGACCGCAGTATGGCCGGCTGTTACCTGACACGGTGGGAACGCCCGGATGGCCAATGGCGCATAAAGGCCGAGATGTATGTTCCGGCCGACCCGAGCACTTGCGTTCGGTAAGAGTGCTCGCGACGCTGACCAGCGTCGACAATCCCCTGAGTTTATGGATCCTGCGCTGACCAGATATTCCGCGCGTTGATGGGGCCGGAATACAGCAGCGATGCGCCGATATTCGTCGTTCCCATGGTCCGAACGTCATAGACCGCCTCGAAATCATGAGCGCCGCCCACCTTACTGGCAAGCTCGGACAGGAATTTCGGGCTGATCGCGATTTCGGCGGCCTGCGCAAGCCCAGCGCTCTCCACGCCGCCGATAATGACGACGCGGGTGTCGTTGGGTCCGGGAAAGGTCGCGATATAGGCGAAATCCCGGTGCGTGCTGCTCGCCACCTCGATTTCCGTTCGCTCGCGGTTCATCGCGATGTTGACGCCCTTGATATACCATTCATTCCCGCTGGACAGCCGCAGCCGCGAAACCGACTGCCATGGCTTGGCGAGATCACCCATCGTGTCGAGCCGCCCGAGATAGACGATGTTGCTCAGCTTGATGCGGTCGGGCGTCGTTTCCGACATGGAAATGAGGCGGGGATCGCCCCATTTGCTGTCCATGCTTCCCAGCACCGGCAGGATCGCCTGCAACGCGGCGCCCCCGGCCACCGGCATCATCAGCATTCCATAGTCATGGCCCGGGGGCGGCATGACATAGTCGCCCAGCACGATGGAGGTAGGGCGAGACGATCCGGCGAGAAGCTTCCAGACGACCGATTGCCGCACTTCTGCAAAGCGGTCCGGCGCATTGGAAGACCAGAGCAGATTGACGAGCAGCACCAGCCCAGCGCCGATCACGACCCCAGCGACCAGTCCGCCCATCCTCTTGAAGGACGGCTTTTCGGGAGCCCCGCCTTTTTCCTCCCGCATCAGTTCAAGGCGGTATTCGCCGCGTGGGAGTACCACTCTCGACCCGGCGATCTGACCCGAGACATAGGCATCGCCAATTTTCTTGCGCAGGCGGTGGATGTAGACCCGCACGGTGGCGTCTTCCGTCGGGTTGAACGCGGGATCGCGACCGAATACCTCGATCGCGATCTCGCTTTCCTTGGGCGATCTGCCTTCGATTGTCGTTTTCAGCAGATAATCGAACAGATCGACGAGCAGACCCTGTTGGCCAAGGCCGCCGTTCTGTCTGAGAGTCGCTGCGGCATCCTGCAACGCGGCCGTGTCGTTCGTTGTTTTTCTGCCGATTTCCACGCTGCGAACCTAATGCCCCCCTTGGACGCTGACAACATACAAATCATGCGCGGCGGCTTTCGAACGACATCAGGACGGAACGCTCAAGAACCCTAGAACCAGGCTCTTAGGCCCAGCACCACGGCCGCACGGGATGGGTCTTCGCCCTCGGCACGCAGATACCGTCTCGTCCTGCCGAAGGCGCTTTCCCACTGGACCCCGACATAGGGCGCGAATTGCTGGGTTACATGATAGCGCAACCGCAAGCCAAGCTCTGCCTGGGTCAGACCCGCACCGACACCGATCTCCGGAACATTCTGTGCCGCCAGATTCACTTCCGCGCGCGGCTGCAAAATCAGCTTCGGTGTGATGCGCAGGTCATACTCGACTTCCCCACGCGCCGTCACATCGCCCTTCTGGGAGAGAAACAGCGCGCCATCCACCTCCAGCCAATACGGGAGAAGTCCCCGAACGCCGACGACCCCGTACGTCCGGTCCGGGTTGGGCCGGAAATCATGCCGGGCACCCAGCTGCACATCGAACCAGGGACCGATGGCATGGCTCCACAAGGCCTGGACCTCGACCTGCTCGGGCGCCGCATCGAAGCTTCCCTCGCCTTCGCTCTTGATCCAGAGCTTGTCGATATCGTTGCCCGTCCACAGGTCGCCTTCCCAGGCATAGCCATCCTTGCCGTCAACAATCTTCGTTTCCAGCCGGTCCAGCATCACCTTGGCAAAGGTCATCTCGCCATGCTCGCGTATCATGTTCGCGCGTGCCTTCGCCATGACCGCCGGATCATAGCTGAGATCGGCGGCGTGCGCGGGACCGGTCAGTGCCCGCCCATCGACCGGCTTGTGCGGAGGATCGCCAGGCACAGGGCCATGGTGCATGTGCCCGCCCGCCATGCCATGGCCCGATGGAGCGGCCGCCCCATTGCCCTTTCCGGCAGACGGCGAAGGCATGGCATGACCGGAATGCATGCTGTGATCCATCGGCGCGGGATCGGAGGACGGGGGCATCGAGTCGCCCGCGTGCATGCTGTGATCCATGGGCATGGGAGGGTCTGATGGCGGATTTCCACCAGGCATGGCCATGCCGCCATGATCCATGTGATGCCCATCCTTCGCAGGATCCATTTGCTGCGCATGGCCGGTTGAGGACAAGGCAAGGGCGATCGAAGTCGCAAGAAATACCCTCATCATGCCTCTCCTTCCAGCGGACGGACTGTGACGACACGCATCATGCCTGCGTGCATGTGTAACAGCAGATGGCAGTGAAACGCCCAGTCGCCCGGTTCATCGGCCGTCAGATCGAAACTCGCCGTCCCGCCCGGCTGGACGGTCAAGGTGTGTTTCTTCGGTTGCCTCGCGGGCGGTTTGCCGTTCACGATCTCGAAAAAATGCCCGTGCAGGTGGATGGGATGGGTCATCATCGTGTCGTTGATCAGCTTGACCCGCACGCGTTCGTTGCGGGCGAAGCGGATCGGGTCCGGGTTTTCGCTGAGCTTCTTTCCGTCGAACGACCACATGAACCGCTCCATGTTCCCCGTCAGGTGGATGTCCAGCTGCCGTTCGGGCGGACGGGTATCGACATTTGGCGTAGCCGCTTCCAGATCCCGATAGGTCAGCACCCGGTGGCCGACATTTTCCAGCCCAAGCCCAGGATAGCCCGTGCGGTCGGCGGGCATGGGTGAGATCATGTCGACACCCGGATTGAGTTCGAACCCGGCAATTTTGGGATCGCGCATGCTGTGCCCCATGCCCCCGCCATGCGATGCGGCATCTGGAGCCTTTTCGGGCAGCTCGGGTGTGTCATGTCCGGCATGGCCCGACCCGTGCGGCATGGACGCTTCTGGCTTGGTGGCCATCGCGCCCATGTTATGCCCGCCCATCTGATGCCCAGATCCACCGCCCATGCCCATGTCGACCATTTTCAGCGTGGGTCGTTCGCGAAGCGGCGGAATCGCAGCGCTCATGCCCATGCGGGGTGCGAGCGTTCCCCGTGCCATGCCGGTGCGATCGATGCTTTCCGCAACGATCGTGTAGGCCTGCTCGCCTGCGGGCGTCACGATCATGTCGTAGGTTTCGGCGGGCGAAATCTGGAACTCGTCGGTTTCGACCGGCCGGACATTCTGGCCGTCGACCGACACGATGGTCAGCGGAAGACCGGGAATGCGGAAATTGTAGATCGACATGGCCGAAGCATTGATGAGCCGGAGCCGGACCCGCTCGCCCGCATGGAACAGCCCCGTCCAGTTTTCGTCCGGGGAATGCCCATTCATTAGAAATGTGTATGCCGCCGCGCTGACGTCGGAGATGTCGGTTGGGTCCATGCGCATTTGCGCGAAGCTTTTGTTTGTCTGGGATGAAACGCGGTTGGGGCTGGTCAAGGCCTGCTTGCCGCGATTAAAAAAGCCGCCCTGCTTCTTGAGGAGACCGACGATTTCATGGGGGTGGAGGAAGCTCCAGTCGGACAGTACAATCACATGCTCCCGTTCATAGGGTACCGGATCGGCGCCCGCGGGGTCGATGACGATGGGGCCGTAGTGGCCCTGCTGTTCCTGAAGCCCCGAATGACTGTGGTACCAATATGTGCCGCTCTGGCGGACCGGAAAATCATAGACGAAGGTTTCACCCGGCCGGATGCCCGGAAAGCTGATGCCCGGCACTCCATCCATGGCAGGAGGGACGAGCAGGCCGTGCCAGTGGATCGAGGTATCCTCGTTGAGGTGGTTCGTAACGGCCATCCGGAACCGCTGACCTTCCTTCAGGCGGATGAGCGGCGCTGGCAGCGTCCCATTGGCCGTCACCGCATGCCCGACGCGTCCATCCAGTTGGAAATCCTTGCGCGCGATGGTCAGCGCCAAGGATTCGCCCGACAACACCGTGCGGTCCTTGGACGCCAGTCCGTGAGTGCCGGTCTTCGCCCAGGCCGGAAACAACGAGTTCATAGCCAGCGCGCCACTTCCAAACAGCGCCGACCGCAGCAGGTTGCGCCTGCCGACAGGGTAATTTTTCATAACAGATCTCCCCGCGCACCACGGCGCGACAAACGGAATCAGGGAAAGACGGCCACGGCCGTCATGATCCGTGATCAGATCTTGGGAGGAGGAAGGTCGATCGCCACAGGGTCGTCCACCAAGGGGGCGACCGCGGGAAAGGAAACCGATTCGCGAAGGACCACGACGGCCTCCCCGACATGGGGAGCAACGGCAATGATCACGGCGCAATTCATTGCGCAGTGCATCGGTGCCGTCGCAGGATGATCGTCCCGCTTGGTTTGTTCCATATGCATACTGCCCTGCTCATGCGCAGTGACGCTCGACATGGCGTGGCACGGGGTCGCACGAGCGCGCATATCGGACATCCACAGAGTCGTCGCGAGCACCGCAATCATGAGCAAGACCCGCATCATCCTGTCAGTCCCGCCGCTGAGAAACAGGGGGATATGCGATGATCGCCGGTTTCACGCCGCCTTGTCCACATAACCCAGCTTCCGCGATATCTGGCGGGCGGCATTGACCACAGCCTCGACATAACGCGTATCAAGCGCGCTCAGATCGAAGGCGGTGTCGGGACCGGAGATATCGATCGCGCCCACCACGTCGCCGGACCGGCTGTAAACCGGCGCGCTGACCGAGCTGCCGCCATGTTCCAATATGCCCCGGCTGATGACATAGCCGCGCGCTGCCGCCTCCCCCACGCGGATCAGCAAGGCTTCCAGCGTGTCGGGTGTCTGCTCCGAAAGCTTCTGGAACTTCACGCTCTCATACAATTTGCGAATGTCTTTCGCCGAGAGCTCAGACAGGAGCAGCCAGCCCATCGGCGTGGCGTAAGCGGGCAAACGCGCGCCCACGTTCAGGTTGCTCAGGAAACCGGACCGGTTCTGGACGCAGTTCAGGTATAGCACTTCCCGCCCGTCGCGAATGGCCAGGTGGGTGGATATGCCCGTATCGTCCCGCAGCCGTTCCAGCTCCGACCGCGAAATCTCGATGATGTCCTTGGACGACAGATAGGCAAAGCCGATATTGAGCACGCGCGGCCCGAGCATGAACTCCTTGGTGTCCGGCGACGCTTCGAGAAACCCCATGTGGCGCAAGGTGTAGATCAGCCGGAACACCGAAGACCGGGTCAGGCCCAGATGCTTCGCGATTTCGGTGACGCTCATCGGCTTCTGTTCGGCCGCGATCGTTTCCATCACCAGCAGACCACGGTGCAGGCCGGGCACGAAATAGGCTTCGTGGTTCTTGTGCAGATCCTCGTTGTCCTCGATTTCATCGAGGTCCTCACGGACCAGACCTTTTCCTATTGTACTGGGCGTTTTCCCCATTTTTCCCTGCAACACTGATCTGAGAGCGGCTCTATATGGGCGCACGCAGGGATCAGGTCAACAAATCATCTCTTTTGTTGACATGCAAAAATGCGTTTCATATATAAAAATCATGGAGACAGAGAATTATACCTGCGAGGATACCGTCGGGCCTTATTATGCGCCCGCATTCCTCGACGATGACCGCCAGAACCTCACCAATTTTTATGACTATCTGGTCCGTCCCAAAGGAGACGTGATCATCGTGCAGGGCGCAATCCTAGATCGCGACGGAAACCCTGTCAAACCGGTGCTGGTAGAGGCCTGGCAGGCTGATGCCAACGGTCGGCGGCGGACCTCCGCCACCCTTGAAGATGCGGATCTCGACCCCTGGTTCGACGGCTATTCGCGCCATTATTGCGATGATGGCACGTTCGAGCTGACGACGATCATGCCCGGCGCCGTACCGCCCTGCCGGGAATCCCCGTCGGCGCGTGCACCATATATTACACTCAACCTTTACATGGACGGGACCGAGCGCCTCGCTACGCAGATCTTTTTCGAGGGCCGTCCCGAAAATGAAAGCGACCCGCTCCTCCTGTCCTTGCCAGAACCGCTGCGGCCCCGCCTGCTCGCCCGGCGTATGCCCGACAACAGCGACGGGGTTCCGGTCTACAGAATCGATCTCAAGCTGCGCTGTGCCGACGAAACACCCTTTTTCGAAGATCGGTTCGGGTGATGGAGAACAGAGTTTTGCCCAATTTCGATCTTCAGTTTGACGAGCAACCCGACTGGCGTCGGCTCGAAGTCGGCGAGACCGACTTGTCAGCGGAGGCACGGGTTCCGTTGCGTTCGCTGCGCCCTATTCCCGAAGCGGCCCGGACGTCCTTCGCTCCGTCGGTGACGCGCCTGCCGGGGCTGCGCGCGGGCGAGAACGATCTGACCCGCATCGCGCCCGGCCGCCCCCAGGCCGAAGGCGTGAAGCTGCTGGTATCCGGCTCCATCACCGACGAGAACGGGCGCCCGCTGCGTGGTGTACTACTCGAAGTGTGGAACGCCAACAAATGGGGGCGCTACACCCACAAGGACGACCCGGCGGTCCAGCAGCTCGATCCCAATTTCCTGGGATATGGCCGCGTGCTGACCGACGACGATGGGCGCTATTCCTTCGCGACCATCCGTCCCGGCTCTTATCTGGTCCGCCCCGAAATTGACCGCTGGCGGCCTTCGCACATCCATCTGTCGGTACGCGGCGGATCCAGCCGCCTGATGACGCAGATGTATTTTCCGAACGATCCTCTGCTCGACATCGATCCGGGCTTTCAGCTCTTTGGGGCCGCTGGCGCACGCCAGATCGGCGCCGAGAGCGTGTCGCGGACCGAAGGCATCGATACAGACATCCGCTTCGACATCGTCATCGGTGGCCGAAACCCAACGATTTTCGAGGACTGATAGATATGGGCGGGGTGCTGGTCTCGGAGCGAGCGAGCGGGTCGGACGACCTGCCGCAATCGGTCGCCCTTCTGGAAAAGCTGGTCGCGTTCGAAACAACGAACAGCAACAGCAATCTGGACATGATCGAATATCTGCAGTCCCTGTTTCAGGACGCGGGGATTGAGCCGTGGCTGACCTACGACAAGGACCGGCGCAAGGCCAATCTGTTCGCAACGTTGCCGAGCGTGGACGGCGTCACGCAGGGGGGCATCGTCCTGTCCGGCCACAGCGATGTCGTAACGGTCGAAGGCCAGAAATGGAGCACCGACCCCTTCACCCTCACCCGCCGTGGCGACCGGCTCTATGGGCGCGGTTCCGCCGATATGAAGGGGTTCATCGCCGTCTGCATGTCAAAGCTGGAAAGCTTGCAGGCGAAACAGCTGCGTAAGCCGCTCCATTTCGCGTTCTCCTTTGACGAGGAAGTGGGGTGCCTTGGCGCACCGCTGATGCTTGATGAAATGGTACGCCGCGATATCCGGCCGGAAGGCTGCCTGATCGGCGAGCCGACCAGTATGAACGTGGTGGTCGCGCACAAGGGCGCCAACCTGTACCGCTGCCGCGTGCATGGACGACCGGCCCACAGCTCCGCGCCGGTTCTGGGTGTCAACGCCATTGAATATGCCGCGCGGGTCATCTGCTTTATCCGTGATCTGGCCGACAGCATGAAACAGCAGGGGCCGTTCGACCGCTTTTTCGAAACCCCCTACTCGACTGCGCAGACGGGTCGCATATCCGGCGGCGTCGCCACCAACGTGGTTCCGCAATTGTGCGAATTCGATTTTGAGTTCCGCAACATCCCCCAGATCGACGCGCAGGATATCTACGCGCAGATCAGCGACTACGTGGAAAACACCATCCGGCCCGCCATGCGCGAAGAATGGGACGGCGCGGACATCGCGCTGGAGAAAATTGCCGCAGCGCCCGGCCTCAATGCCGATGAGCAGGCCATGATGACGCGCCTTGTGCGGGCGCTGACCGGCGATGGCGATATCCGCAAGGTTGCCTATGGAACGGAAGGCGGACAGTTCCAGAATGCAGGTGTTCCCGCCATCATCTGCGGTCCCGGTAGCATCGAGCAGGCACACCGCGCGGACGAATTCATCGACATCGATCAAATTGCCCAGTGCGAAGCCTTCATCGACGCGCTGGCTGGCCCAACAGGAATTGACAATGAAAGCCAATGATCAGGGATTGAACACCGGAAAAATCAGTCCGACGCGTGCCATTTTCGTCGCATCCATCGGCAATGCGCTGGAATGGTTCGACCTGATCATTTTCGGGTTTCTCAGCGTCGTTATCTCGAAGCAGTTTTTCCCCGAGACCGACCCCACCACGTCGCTGATGCTGACTTTCGCAACCTTCGGGATCGCCTTCGTCATGCGTCCGCTGGGCGGGATCTACATCGGTATTTTCGCCGACAAGAAAGGGCGCATCAAGGCGCTGACGCTCGCGGCCGGGCTGATGATGCTCGGGACGGGCATGATCGCGCTGATGCCGACCTATCATGACATCGGTATCATCGCGACGATCGGCATTGTCCTCGCGCGGCTAATTCAGGGCTTTTCCGCGGGCGGCGAATTCGCCAGCGCCACCGCTTTCCTCGCCGAGCAGTCCAAGGCGCGACGGGGTTTCTTCGCAAGCTGGCAGATCGCCAGCCAGGGGCTGACTACATTGCTGGCAAGCGGTGCGGGCGTCATGCTGACAACGATGATGGCGCCCGAAGACCTGGAATCATGGGGCTGGCGCCTGCCTTTCTTCTTCGGCATGCTCATCGGCCCGGTGGCTTTGTATATCCGGTACAAGGTTCCCGAGACGGAAGAATTCGTGGAGGCCGAGACGACCGAAACGCCGCTTCGCGACACGCTTCGTTCGCAGCGCAGGCCGCTCATCATCGCCATCGGGGCAACGGTGCTGGGCACTGTGTCAACCTTTGCGGTCCTTTATGTGCCAACCTTTGCAGTGCGCGAATATGGCATCGCCGCGCAGTCGGCATTCACCGCCACGCTGGCTACCGGCATTGTGCAAATGATCCTTGCGCCCGTGGTAGGCCATCTTGGTGACAAATGGGGACGCCATAATATCATGATCGCGGCGGCCGTTGGCATGCTTCTGTTGATCGCACCGCTCTATATGTGGCTCGCCGCCGTCCCGACCGGCACAACGCTCATTCTTGTGCAGATCATTTTCGGCGTGTTGCTCACCGGGTATTTCGCGTGCCAGCCTGCCTTCTTGTCCGACCTCTTCCCGGTTCAGACCCGCACGACCGGTATGTCGATCGGCTATAATTTCGCCGTCACGCTTTTCGGAGGGTTCGCCCCGTTCATCATTACCGTGCTGATCAACACGACCGGCAGCAAGCTGTCACCAGCACTGTACATCATGTTCGCGGCTGTCGTGAGCCTGATCGCGCTGGTGAGTTCCCGCAAGACGGTCCAGTCGTTCCGAAGGGCGGAAGCGGCGGCTCGCTGAGGCGCTCTCCGCGCCTGCCCGGTGTTCGTATTCCGGGCCAGTCTCCTTGAGAAAACAGGAAGGCCGAATGTGACTTGGTCATGTTCGGCCTTGTCGTATTTTGGCTTTATCCTGCAAAATCAAAGTATTTTGGAAATCGAAAGCGGATGACCGGCGTATGCGGCGATCTGAGAAAGGGGCATCGCATCCTTTAAAGCCGCCAACGTCGGCGACATCATCCGTGAAACAGGATTTGGAAATAAAAATAAAGGCTTTTTTGATTTTCCTCTAAAACATCCGTTGACATATAAAACAATTCTTCTAACCTCAAATTCGCAGCAGAATCATTCCCGCTCCTGAAGCCGGGACGGTTCTGCGAATGGGAGTGTAGAAACACCACAAGGGGAAGCATATGTCAGATCATCGTGTCGCTAATCGTCATTCGGGAACAAGAGCTATTCTTGCATGTGGAACGGCCATGTTGCTGGCACTGCCCGCGCTGGCTTCCGCACAAACCGCCGGGGAAAACGGCCCCGTCGAACTGGGTGACATCGTCGTGACAGCCACCAAGCAGGCAAGCGCTGTCAGCACCATTCCGATCGCCATCAACGTCATCACCAAGGATGACCTCGATCAGCAGTCCATCCGTACCCAGGAAGATCTGTCCCGCATTTCGCCCTCGCTGGTGATCACCAACGGCAACAGCTCGGCCGGGTCCAACGTCTACCTGCGCGGTATCGCATCAAACGTCGGTGCGCCGACGGTCGGCATCTATCTCGACGACGTTCCTCTCCAGCGGCGCAACCAGAGTTCGTCGTTCAACGGCAACGGAACGAGTTTCCCGCAGTTCTTCGATCTGGAGCGCGTCGAAGTGCTCAAAGGCCCGCAGGGCACACTCTATGGCGGGTCGTCAATCGGCGGAACGGTTCGCTTCGTCCTTCCGGAACCCGACCTCAAGACCATGAAGGTCCGCACCAAGCTGGAGGGTGCCTTCACAGAGCATGGCGACCCGAGCATTGAAGGTGGCGCGATGATCAGCGTTCCGCTGATCGAAGACCAACTCGGCCTGCTGACCAGCGTCTATGCCCGTCGCCTCGGCGGCTGGGTCGATCACGTCAGCGTCCATGACGGCCGCGTGCTCGACGACAACACCAACTCCCAGGATTCCTATTCGGGTCGCATCGCCCTCTTGTGGCGACCGAATGACACGCTGACGGTGAAGCCGGCCGTCTACTACTCCAACGACACATATAATGATTCCGATAAATACTGGACCAACATACCGTCCTACACAATTCCCGGATACACTGTCGCCGGATCGGCCACCACCAATGGCCAGCCTTATGTCGTGCCCGCCTATACCTTCCCGGAACGCAATTTCTTCGGCCCGTACAAAACCGGTTCGAACTGCGTCGTAGGCGACAATTTCAAGACCACGCAGCAGGAATGCGCCCCGCGGGAAAAGCGTGAATCCAAGCTACTGATCCCCAGCCTGACGGTCAGCGCCGATATGGATTGGGCCACGCTCACCTCGGTCACATCCTACACGTTTGACCGCAATCAGGGCGTCAAGAACAACGGTTATGAAGATCTGGTCCTGATCGGCACGGGCCGACCGGCTGGCGGAATTCCCAACGCCCTTCCGTCGGGCAATATATTCTCGCCGCTGATCCGCAACTACAGCGACCCCTTCTCCTTCGACAACCAGCGCAAGGGCTGGACGCAGGAGCTGCGGGTTGCGACCGACAACTCGAAGATGTTCAGCTTCGTCGGCGGCCTTTATTACTCGCGGTTCGTCACCTCCTCTTACGGCCAGTGGGAAGGCAATACCGAGCAGCTGCTCAAGGACCTGTACAATGTGACAGTCCTGTCGCGCTATCTGATCGATACCATCCCGCTCAACTATCGGCGCAACCAGCAGGTCGAGAAGGAACTGGCGGCCTTCGGCGAACTGACCTTCTCGGTGACCGACAAGCTCAAGCTTCTGGCTGGCGCGCGGATTTCGAAGACCAAATTCTCTTATTATGAAGAGACTGCCGGTTCGACGGTGGGACGCGCAACGGCGACGACGACCAACGGTGGCATCACCAACGGCACGATCAAGGAATCTCCGTTCACGCCCAAGTTCGGTGCTCAATATTTTATCGACAACCGCAACATGATCTATGCTTCGGCCAGCAAGGGCTTCCGTCCGGGCGGCGTGTCGTCACGCCCCATTGGCACGATCTGCGACGCGGAACTGGCCGCGCTTAACTTCCCCAATGTCCCTGCCGTACCGTTCAAGTCGGACTCGGTCTGGGCCTATGAAGCAGGTGCCAAGCTGCGTCCCTTCGGGAATGTTCTGTCGCTGGAGGCTTCGGCCTATCGCATCGACTGGAAGGACACGCAGGTGACCTACCGTCTGAACTGTAACGGAACCTACGTCGCCAACGCCGGTAAGGCCCGGTCGGAAGGCGTTGAATTGCAGGCTTCGTTGCGTCCCACCGCCTGGCTGACCCTCAACGGTGCGCTCTCTTATGTAGACGCGACGTACGGCGCGCTGAGCCTGGGTTCGGTCAAGTTCATCAACGAAGGCGATCCCGCACCCGTACCGAAGTGGAGCTACAATCTTGGTGCGCAGGTCCGCGCCCCGATCAGCAGCGGCGCGGAAGGCTACGCCCGGTTCGATTTCCAGCATTCGGGTGGCTATCCGACGATGCCTGGACCGGGCACCAACGGCCACTTCCCGGATGTCTACAAGCTGCCGTCCACCAACTATGCCTCGATGCGTCTGGGTGTAGAAACGGGCAAGCTCGATATCTCCTTCTACGTCAACAACCTGTTCGCTTCGAAGGACATCACGGCTCAGACATTGAACCGTGGTCGCGGAAATTGCAGCTTCAATTCCTCGGGCGGCGTGACGGCGTGCACCCGCGACTCCCACGTATTGTGGCCCTACACCTTCCGCCCCCGCACATTGGGCGTTACGGCTAAGTTCACATACTGATCGTTATGCCAACAGGGCGGCTTATCCAGCCGCCCTGTTCTTTTTGACTGTAAAAGACGGAGTGCCTCGTGAAATTGAACCGTCGTGATTTGGCCAAGGGTGCGATGTTGGCCGCCGGTCTCCTCGGAGCGGGATCGCAGGCGAACGCCTACACCAAGAGCACCAAGCGGCAGGCTGGACCGACGCCGGATGCCGAGGGCGGTTTCTGGAAGAATCCCAAGGGCAACGAATATATCGCGATGGTCGCCTACCCCGGCATGACCGCGCTCGACCTCTACGCCCCCCATTATTATTTCGCCACGATGCGGGGCGCGCGGGTACACATTGTCGCGGCCACCAAAGAACCGTTGCTGTGCGACCGCAACTGCACGATCATTCCCGACGCAACCTATGCCGATGTTCCGGCCAACCCCGATCTGATTTTCGTTCCGGGCGGCGGCGTGCCGACCGTCGATGCGATGGAAAATGACGCCCTGATCGATTTCCTCGCCGACCGGGGCAAGGGCGCCCGGTTCGTCGGCAGCATCTGTACCGGAGCGCTGATCCTGGGCGCGGCCGGGCTCCTGCAGGGCAAGCGCGCCACCGCACACTGGAAAGTGCGCGACGCCTGCCTCCCCGCCATGGGTGCCACCCCCGTCAACCAGCGCATCGTGCACGACGGCAACGTCGTCACCGGCGCGGGCGTCACATCCGGCGTAGACTTCGGCATCTATATGACCAACATTTTCCGCGGGCCGGACTATGCGCGCACGTTGCAGCTGATTTCGGAATATCAGCCCGAGCCCCTGTACAATTCAGGCACACCCGAAGCCGCACCTGCGGGCATCGCGAAGTTCGTCACGGGCCTGCTGCCGGGTTATAACGAGCGCGCCGCAAAGATCGGCAACCGCAAAAAAGCTTGAACAACGCTGAACGACACAAGGACGGTACGATGACCAACGGGATAGACCATGACGCGATCGACGAGGCGCTTGCGGGAATGAGCCGCAGAGGGCTGATGCTCGGCGCGGGTATGGGTTTCGCAGCGCTGTCAGGGCTCAGCATGGTGGCGCCCGGGGTGGCCGCCGCACATGACCAGAAGGGCAAATATGTTGATCGTTATCCCGACAACAAGCCCAAGGTTGGACTGCTCGTTTATCCGAATATGGTCATGCAGGATCTGATCGGTCCACTCACCACCTTCAACATTCTTGGTTTCGAAAATCATCTGGTATGGAAAGATCTCAGCCCGGTTCCAACCGAACTGAAAATCAGCGTCGCGCCGACTACCACCTTTGACAACTGCCCGAAGGATCTCGACGTGCTGTTCGCTCCGGGCGGCACCATGGGCACCATCGCGTGCATGAAGGACGATGCCGTACTTTCGTTCCTCGCCGACCGGGGTTCACGCGCCAAGTGGGTGACGAGCGACTGCACCGGCGCGCTGATCATGGGGGCTGCGGGTCTCTACAAGGGCTATCGCGCGACGACGCTGTGGAACGTCATGGAATTTCTGCCGATTTTCGGCATCACCCCGGTCCATGAGCGCGTGGTGATCGATCGCAATCGCATGTCGGGCGGCGGCAATACCGCTGGTATCGACTTCGGCCTGACGCTGGGCGCCGTGTTCCGGGGCGAAGAAGAAGCCAAGCGCTGCCAGCTCATCATGGAATATGCCCCCGCGCCGCCCTTCAAATCCGGCACGCCCCAGGAAGCCGATCCCAAAATGGTCGCCGCCATCAAGGCCGGACGGGTCGGAATGGACAAAATGGTCAAGGATGCGGCCGAAGCCGCTGCCGCAAAGCTCGCTTGAACAAGGAACTCGCTATGATCCGGACTGCAACACTTGGTTTGGCCGCTATCGCCGCATTGATCGCGGGTTGTTCGCAAACGATGGCTACCGCAAAAGAACGCCCTGCTCCCGTCCAGCCTTTCGTGGGCGAGGGCAATGTACTCTTCATGGTCTATGCCAATCCCGTCGAAGGTAAGGACGCGGAATTCAACACCTGGTACGACCGCCATATGGGTGCGATCGCGAAGCTTCCGGAGTTCGTGAAGGCGCAGCGCTTCATCGTGCAGCCCCGCGCCAACCGCCCTCTCCCACCCTATAAATATGTCGTGGTGTATGAGGTCAAGGGCGGCGACATCGACGCGGCAAACGCCGCCATCGGCGCGGCGGTCAAGGCCGGACAGGTCGAAGCACCCGACATGAAGCTGATCCTCAAGCTGGAGAGCATGGCCTACAAGGCGTTCACCCCGGTGATGCACTGATATGAAAAAGGCCCTCCCCTTCTGCGGACGGCAGTTAGCAACAATTGCTTTTCCCGCTTTGGCCCTCGGCCTTGCGTCGTGTCAGAACGCACCCACGCAGAACGGGAGTACGGCTGCCACGGACAAAACGGCCCCGATAACCACCAATGCTCCCTCCACGGGCACTGCGGCCATGACGCCCCGGCGCGAGCTAATGCTGCATGTGATGCAGCGTAACGCCGATCAACTGTGGAACTGGACGGCCTACTCCGCCAGTCGCAGCGGGTCCGGTTACGCGTCGCCCAAGACAGACGAAGACTGGATGAACGCGGAGAGTGATGCGCTCACCATCGTCGAGCTGACCAAATTGCTGGACACGGACGAATATCGGATCGACGATGCCGATTGGCCCAAGCTCGTCGCCAATTTGCGTGCTGCGGTTCAGGAGAGCGCGACAGCCGCGGAAAACAAAAACTTTGAAGGCATGCTCGCAGTATCCGACAAAATCGATGAACAATGCGTCGCGTGCCACATGCATTATGTGCCGGGTATCGAGGTGCGACCGAAATAAGGCTGCGAGCGACTGTTCGGACCCTTCCCAACCTAGCCCTTGCCCCCTGTCAGACCCATCTGGCAGGGGAAATTTTGGTCCCTGGACCGACTGTTCCGATCAGAATTGGCTGTGCGGTCAGCTACACCGTCACTCCCGGGGCAACGCAAACGCTACGAGGCTGTCCCCTACCGGCGCCTGGATCAACGGTTTGCCGCCTGCCGCCACGACGACGAACTGGCGACCGCTCTTCGGCGAGCGGTAGGTCATGGGGACCGATTGCCCGCCGGCTGGCAGGCGCGCGCTCCAGAGTGTGCGCCCATTGGCGAGGGACAGCGCCCGGATTGTGCGCTCCTGCGTCGCCGCGACGAATACAAGACCACCAGCGGTCATCATGGCACCGCTGTTGGTGGGCACGCCCATCGGCAGGGGCAAGCCCAGCCGCAGGCCAAAGGGACCGCTGTCGCGGGCTGTACCGAGCGGGCGTTCCCACCGCACAGCCCCCGTCTGGATATCGACAGCCGTGATCAGGCCGAAGGGCGGCTCCGAACAGGGCACGCCGAGCGGCGAGAGGAAGCCCGCGCCCGCCGCCGCATACGGTGTTCCGGTCTGTGGCCAATAGCCGCGCACCGGCTTCGCACCCGGCACGCCGCGCGGAGCAAGGCCCAGCGCGTCGGCTTCCCCACGCGGCAGCAAATGATGGAGGGTGGGCACGCGATTCGACACGGTAACGAGCAGTCCCCGACGCGGATCGACCGCCACCCCGCCCCAACTGAGCGCGCCCATGAATCCAGGATACTCGATGGTCGGCGACAGGCCGGGCGGTGTCATTTCACCATCATAGCGCGCCTGGCGAAACCGGATCCGGCAGTACAGCTGGTCGAGTGGCGTCATACCCCACATCCGCACCTCGCTAAGCCGTGGCCCCGCGAGCGACGGCATCCCGACGGACACGGGCTGCGTCGGCGACAGGCGCTCGCCCGGAGCTCCCCCCTGTGGCGCGGGCAGCTCCTTTACCGGCTTGATGGGGCGACCGGTACGCCGGTCGAGTACGAACAGCTGTCCGCGCTTGGTAGGCTGGATGAGCGCGGGAACCGTCCCGCCCGCAGGCATCGGCAGATCAACCAAGGTCGGCTGCGACGACACGTCATAGTCCCACACATCACGATGCACCGTCTGGAAAGACCAGCGCGGCCTGCCCGTCGCTGCGTCCAGCGCCACCACGGAACTCGCATAGCGCTGGAATTCCGCACGGCGATGCGCGCTGAAATAGTCCGGGCCAGCATTGCCCGTCGGTACATAGACCATGCCCAACGCCTCGTCGGCGCTCATCGGCGCCCAGGCGTTGGGGCTGCCAAGCGTATAGGTCTTGCCAGCAGGCGGCTCGGCCGGATCGTCGGGCCGACCTATGTCGAACGCCCAGGCGAATGCCCCGCTGCGCACGTCATAGGCGCGGACGACGCCGGGTGGCGATTGCGTCTTCTGCCCGTCCATCACCCAACCGCCAACGATCACTCGCCCGCGCACTACGGCGGGCGCGGATGTCGGGTAATAATAGCCATGACCGATCGGCCCCATGCCTGTGGCAAGATCCACCATGCCGTTCCGGCCGAAATCCCCGCAGGGCCGCCCGGTCGTCGCGTCGAGCGCCCACAGTTTCGCGTCCAGCGTGGTCGTAAGGATCCGTTCCGGACATACGTTACCCCCGGTCCGCACAAACGCCACGCCGCGGCACGAGCGCGACTGCACCTCGCTCACATCGATGCGCGGATCAAACCGCCACAACCTTTTGCCCGTTTCGGGATCAAGCGCGTCGACCATGCTCATATTGTTGCACACGAACAGGCGGCCGCCGATCATCAGGGGCGTCACCTCCAGGTTGCCGAGCTTGCCGTCGGGCGGCACGCCCAGATGGACAGACCAGGCCGGGCGCAGTTCCGCGACATTGTCCGGGGTCAGGGACGCGAGCGGAGAAAAGCGCGTACCGCCCATATCGGCTCCCCAGCTCGTCCATTCGCCGTTCGAAGCAGGCGCAGCGAGCGACGGCAAGGACTGGTCCGGCAGCGGCGGCACGATCACGACACGAGCGGTCACGAGGACGAGCATGACCGGCGCCAGCCAACTGAGCCTGTTCCCCCGGGCCGTGACCAGGAACGGCACCCCCAACAGGCTGGGCAGGAACAACCGCGCGAACAGTGGCCAGCCGGTAGTCCCCCGCTCCGCCAGTGCCCACAGCGCCGTGCCGATCAGGACCAGCGCATACAGCACGACCGCACGACGGTCCCCCCGCCAGGCCAGAACTCCGCTGCCGATCGTCCCCAGACCGGCAAGCAGATAATAAGGCGATCCCCCCAATGCGACCAGAAAGGCTCCGCCAGCGACGAGCGCCAGTCCGAAAAGGCCGAGCAAGGCGCCGTGCACGCACCTTATCCGACGCATCGATCACCCCGGCATCCCATTGCGTTTACGGTCAACGGCGTTCCCCGAATTCAAAGGCTGGTGCGGCCGGGACATTGCCACCCCCGGCATGCGGGCGAAGCACTACATCCCAGCGCAAATGTTTATATACGCGACACGCGTTTTATATATCAACATAAATGTGAAGTGGGGACTGTGGCACCCTATATCGGCAACGCTGTGGTGTATTTCCGCTGCGAAAGGGCGAAGGCCGACGACGCGTTTGCGACGGAACTTGCGGTCAGTATCTTCTTGCGCAGAAAATTCTCATACGCCGCCACGTCCGAACAGACGATGCGCAACAGATAATCCCAGTCCCCGGACATCGCATAGCATTCGACGATTTCCGGATGCAGGCTGACCATCGCCTCAAGATCCTCGGTCGTTTGCGGCAAATGATTTTTCAGCCTGATGTGGCAGAATACGTTCAGCGGCAGGCCCAACAGCTGGGGATCGGCAAGCCGGACGGTCTGGCGCAACGCTCCCGCGTCTTCGAGCGCCTTGACCCTGCGCCAGCACGACGCGGGCGATGCGCCGACCCGCTCGGCCAAAGCATTTTGACTCAGCGTCCCATCGACCTGCAGGGCACGGATAATTTGCATATCGACCACATCGAAATTCATAATTCAAAAAACTCATAATAGTGAACTTATGAGATCACGTAATAGCGCACCGCTGACAGATTGAACAGATTTAATCGCTGCAGTCGACTATGATGATCGTATGAGCACTGACCTGTTGCTGGAACGCCCCAGCCCCTTTTCCTCGCTGCAACCGCAGCCAGCCGATGCGCTCCTTGCCCTAATCGCGATGTACGCCGCCGACACACGGCCGGACAAGATCGATCTCGGCATCGGCGTGTACCGCGACGAGGCTGGAAACACGCCGGTTCCGCCCAGCGTCAAGGCAGCGGAGCGGCTGCTTCTGGAGAGCCAGGACAGCAAGTCCTATTTGGGCACCGAAGGGGACATGCGCCTCCTGGACCTATTGGCGCAACTAGTGTTCGGCCCCGCCGCCACGCCCGGTCACCATCTCGCCGCCGTCCAGACGCCCGGCGGCACCGGCGCGCTCAGGCTTGGCGCGGCGCTGCTGGCACGAGCCAACCCGAGCGCCCAGATCTGGCTCGGTACGCCGGGATGGCCCAATCATGCGCTGATTTTCGGCAACACCGGAATGCCCGTCCGGACATGGCGCTATTACGACCCGCAGTCCATGCGGGCGGACTTTGAGGGCACGTTGGAGGCCCTCAATCAGGCCCAACCCGGCGACGCTGTCCTGTTGCAGGCCTGTTGCCACAATCCCACCGGCACGTCCCTCACGCTTCGGCAGTGGGACGAATTGGCCTCGTTCCTGGCGGAACGCAGGTTGATACCGTTCGTGGACCTCGCCTATCAGGGGCTGGGTGACGGGCTGGAAAAGGATGCCGAAGGTCTGCGATCGATCCTCGCGGAATCCCCCTCGGCGCTCGTCGCCTACAGCTGCAGCAAGAATTTCGGCCTGTACCGCGAAAGGGTCGGCGTCCTGTGGGTGCTCCATAACGATGCGCACGAGCTGGATCTGGCACGCGGGAACATGGTGTCGCTGGCGCGGGCCACCTGGTCGATGCCGCCCGATCATGGCGCAGCGACGGTGCGGATCATTCTCGAAACCGAAGCACTGAAAGCGCAGTGGGTGCAAGATCTGGAAGAAATGCGCGCGCGCCTGTCTTGGGTACGATCGGAACTCGCCACCGCCCATCCCGAATTCGCACCGCTGGGCGACCAGCGCGGCATGTTCAGCACCTTGCCGATCTCCCCCGCCACGGTGCGTGAGCTGCGCGAGAAGCACGGTATCTTCATGCCCGAGTCGGGTCGCATCAACCTCGCCGGGCTGAACCGGCACAGCATTGACCGGTTCGCCGCGATCATGCTGCCCTACATCCGGAGCGCAGGCTCGTCGTTTCAAAACATCAAGGGAACACAGTGAAATGGTGGATTTGTTTGAGAACCCGCTCGGTCTTGACGGCTTTGAATTCGTCGAATTCTGCGCGCCCGCGCGTGGCACGCTCGAACCTGTGTTCACGGCGATGGGCTTCGTCCATATCGCCACGCACCGGTCGAAGGACGTCGATCTGTGGCGGCAGGGCGGCATCAACCTCCTCGCCAATTATGAGCCGGGATCGCCCGCGGCCTATTTCGCGGCCGAGCATGGCCCTTCCGCCTGCGGCATGGGCTTCCGGGTCAAGGACGCCCGCAAGGCCTATTCCGAATTGGTCGCGCGCGGCGCCGAAACAGTCGAAATGGAAACCGGGCCGATGGAACTGCGCATTCCCGCGATACGCGGCATTGGCGGCGCGATCATCTACATCGTCGACCGCTATGGCGATGACCTGTCGATTTACGACATCGATTTCGAATATCTGCCCGGAGTCGATCGCCACCCCGAAGGCGCGGGCCTTCAGATCATCGATCACCTGACCCACAATGTCTATGGCGGGCGCATGGCCTATTGGGCGGGCTATTACGAGAAACTCTTCAACTTCCGCGAAATCCGCTATTTCGACATCAAGGGCGAATATACCGGCCTGACGTCGAAGGCGATGACCGCTCCGGACGGCCTGATCCGTATTCCGCTCAATGAGGAAGGCCGCTCCGGCGGTGGCCAGATCGACGAGTTCCTGCGCGCCTATAATGGCGAGGGCATTCAGCACATCGCCTTTTTGTGCGATGATCTTATCACCATCTGGGACCGCCTTAAGGCACTGGGCACGCCCTTCATGCCTTCGCCTCCCGCGACCTATTACGACATGCTCGAAGAGCGCCTGCCCGATCATGGGGAGCCGGTCGCCGAGTTGCAGAAGCGCGGCATCCTGCTGGACGGCTCAACGGAAGAAGGCGATCCGCGCCTGCTCCTCCAAATTTTCTCCGAGACGGTCATCGGCCCGGTGTTCTTCGAATTTATCCAGCGCAAAAAGGACGAAGGATTTGGCGAAGGCAATTTTACGGCCTTGTTCAAATCCATCGAGCGTGATCAGATGAACCGCGGTGTCCTCCAGGCAAAGGAAGAAAAGGTCTCATGACGGTCCCCTTCTCCCTGTCGCGCATTCACCACGTGGCGTACCGCTGTCGCGACGCGAAAGAAACGGTGCAATGGTACGAACGCGTCCTTGGGATGCGCTACAAGACTGCGTTTTCCGAGGATCATGTGCCGTCCACCGGCGCCTTCGACCCCTATATGCATGTGTTCCTCGATTGCGGCGGCGGCAATATCCTCGCTTTTTTCGAACTGCCCAACCAGCCGGACATGGGGCGCGATGAAAACACGCCCGAATGGGTACAGCATCTCGCGTTCGAGGTTCCGGACTTCGACGCCCTGATGGCCGCCAAGGCGCATATCGAAAGCCTGGGCATTGACGTACTCGGCCCCACATTCCACGGCATCTTCAAGTCGATCTATTTTTTCGACCCCAATGGTCACCGCGTCGAGCTGGCTTGCAACATTGGCACCGCCGAACAATATGCCGAACTGGAACGGCTCGCTCCGGTCATGCTCGAAGAGTGGTCGCAAACGAAAAAAGCGCCGCGTCATGCGGACTGGCTGCACAAGGATCCGGACGCCTGATGTCTTGCGTTGATTTTACCCACGACCCCGCCACAAGGAGCTGGGTCGCAAGCGCGAACGGCCACCCCGATTTTCCGTTGCAAAACCTGCCGCTGGGCATTTTCGCGCCGCGGGGCGAGAAACCGCGCGGCGGCATTGCCATCGGTGACGCGATTCTCGACGTCTCCGCCGTTGCAGACCGACTGGACGGGGACGCCCGTCAGGCAGCCTTGCTTGCGGGGCAGGATACGCTGAACGACCTGCTGGGCGCAGGCCCGGAAATCCTGCGCGCGCTGCGCCACGCGGTCTTTCGGATCCTGTCCGACCCCTCACAGGAGGCTGCCGTCCGTCCGCACCTGTATCGGGCGGACGCGTGCGCCCTGCACCTGCCCGCGAAGATCAACGACTATACCGATTTCTACGCCGGCATTCACCACGCCGAAAATGTCGGCCGGCAGTTCCGTCCCGACAATCCACTGCTGCCCAATTACAAATATGTCCCTATCGGCTATCACGGTCGAGCCTCATCGATCCGCCCGTCCGGCGTGGATGTGGTGCGCCCCAATGGCCAGATGAAGCCGCCTCACCTTGATGCGCCCCTCTTCGGGCCGAGCCGTCGGCTGGACTATGAGTTGGAAATGGCGATCTGGGTTGGCCGGGGCAACACGTTGGGCCATCCCGTCCCCATTGCCGACGCATCGGATCACATCGCGGGCATCTCGATCCTCAACGACTGGTCGGCGCGCGATATTCAAGGCTGGGAATATCAGCCGCTGGGGCCGTTTCTGGCGAAGAATTTCCATTCGACCCTGTCGCCTTGGATCGTAACGATGGATGCGCTCGTGCCCTATCGCACCGCGCAGCCGCCCCGTCCTGCCGGGGATCCGGCACCTCTGCCCTATCTCTTCGACGAAGATGACCAACAGTCGGGTGCATTGGCGATCCGCATGGATGTGCACATTCGCACACCTCATATGCGCGAGACCGGCGCAGCGCCTCACCAGCTGAGCAGCGGATCCATGACCGCCATGTACTGGACGATCGCCCAGCTCATCACGCATCACGCGTCAAACGGCTGCAACCTTTCACCCGGCGACGTGCTCGGCACCGGCACACTTTCCGGCCCGACGCCCGACAGCCGCGGCAGCCTGCTGGAACTGAGCGTCGGCGGCAAGGAGCCGGTCGCATTGCCCGACAACGAAATGCGCAGCTTCCTTGAAGATGGCGACGAGCTGATCATCACCGCCTACGCCGAAAGGCCGGGATTTGCGCGCATAGGGTTCGGGGAATGCCGCGCGATGATCCTCCCCGCGCTATGACGGGTTCGCCCGCTTTGACCCTGTATGGATATTGGCGGTCCGGCACGAGCTATCGAACGCGCATCGCCCTTAACCTCAAGGGACTGGCGTACGAACAGCGGCCGGTGAACCTGTTGGAAAACGCCCAGTCGCGCGATGATTATCGGTCGCTCAATCCGCAGGGGTTGGTGCCTGCGCTGATGGTGGACGACAGTGTTCTGGTGCAGAGCAGCGCGATCCTCGAATGGCTGGAGGAGCGCTTCCCCGACCCTCCCCTGCTGCCCAAAGCTCCCGATCTTCGCGCGGTGGTACGGGCCATGGCAATGATGGTCGCGTGTGACATCCATCCGCTCAACAACATCCGTGTTCTCAAGGCGCTACGCAGCGATTTCGGTGCGGACGACGGCGCGCGAAACGCCTGGATCGCCCATTGGATCACGCAGGGCTTTGCCGCCCTCGATACGTTGATTGCCCGTCACGGGGGGACCTATGCCTTCGGCGATGACCTTAGCATGGCGGATTGCCACATCGTTCCGCAGGTCTACTCGGCAGAGCGGTTCCATGTCCCGCTTGACGCCTACCCCGCACTGATGCGCGCAGCCACCAACGCCCGCGCGCACCCGGCCGTGGCCGCGGCCTCCCCCGAGCGGCAACCCGACGCATCGCCGTCATAGCGCCTGCCGCCCGGTGGGGCGACTCTATCGCCATGCTAGGCATCGTACGAACCCCAATCGCTGCCCAACGCGTCCGTCGCGCGCCGTCCGCAACAAAAAAGGGCGCCCACGCAGGACGCCCTCTCCAGTTCGGATGATCCGAATTACTTCTTGAGCGTAAGACCGCCGAAACGCTTGTTGAAGCGCGCCACCTGGCCGCCCTGATCGAGCTGACGCTGACCACCCACCCACGCCGGATGCGACTTGGGATCGATTTCCAGCGCCATCGTGTCGCCCTCTTTCCCATAGGTCGAGCGCGTCTGGAACGTGGTGCCATCGGTCATCTGGATGGTGATGAAATGGTAATCGGGGTGGGTATCTTGCTTCATGATGCGCTCCAATGGTGGCCGGTTCCGACCGGCCTTAAGTGCAAATGTCTGTGCGAAGCGCCGCCGTTAGCCGCTTTGGCGGGGAAAGGCAAGCACCACGGAGGGGATCAGTCCTTCGGCGGATCCGCAATCATCGCCACGCACTGCGCTTCCGCCGCAAGTTTGCCGTCGACCATCGCCTTGCCGGAGAACTTGCAGATCGCGCCGCGCACCTGCGTGAATTCGACATGGAAGTCGATCAGACAGCCCGGCTCGATGGGAGCACGAAACTTCGCGCCATCAATCCCCATGAAATAGACAAGCTTCCCCGTTCCCGCGAGGCCGAGCGATTCGACCGCCAATATGCCCGCCGCCTGCGCGATCGCCTCGACGATCAGTACGCCGGGCATGATCGGTCGGCTGGGAAAATGGCCCTGAAAAAACGGCTCGTTGACGGACACGGCCTTGATCGCGTGAATCGACGTGCTGGGCACCATCGAAACGACGCGGTCGATCAGCAGCATCGGATAGCGATGCGGCAACGCCGCCATGACGGCGCGAATGTCCATCGGACCCCGCGCCGTCGTTCCAGTAGGGTCGCTGCTCATTCAGCCTAGCGTCCGCCACTCTGGGGAGCAGCCGCCGGAGCGCCCTGCCCGGCCTGCTGCGGGGTCCAGCCAGCGGGAGGCACGATGCCAACGGTTGGCACCAGCGTGTTCAGTTCCGCCGTCACGGCCGACGTGATGTCGACGGTCGGCTGATAGGACACAGTCGCTTCCGGCTGGAGTACGAGATCAACGCTCTTCTTCGTCATTGCGGTCTTCAGCGCGTCGGAAAGCTTCGCACCGATCTGCTGCTCGACATAGGCGTTGGCGAGCGCGAGCGGCTGGCTGATGCGCTGCAATTCCGCCTGCGCTTCCTGGCCACGCTTTTGGAGCGCCTCATACTGCGTCTGGAGCGCCGGGGTGGACTTGCCACCGGCGGCCTTCAGTGCGGCCTGAAGCGCGTCGTTCTTCTGCTTCAGTTCGGTTTCCAGCGCCGTGCGGCGTGCATTCAGGCTATCGATGGTCGCCTTGTAGGTGGTCTGCATCTGGGTGCGCGCAGTAGTTGCCGCGCTGCTCTCGTTTACGGCACGCTCCATGTCCGCAACGCCGATGCCGAGCTTTGTCTGCGCCTGCGCGGGGCTCACCGCGAGCGCCGCCGCCATCGCCGGAAGGGCAGCCGCCTTCAATATGGTCTTCATCATCAGAATTGTGTCCCTATGTTAAACGTAATGAGCTTGGTGTCGTCGCCCGGCTCCTTGAGCAGGGCTTTGGCAATATCGATACGGAACGGACCGAAGGGCGAGTTCCAGTTCACACCGAAACCGACCGACAGGCGAGGCTTGAGGGTGTTGCCGACGTAGTTTTCCTGGAAAGCATTCCCGGTGTAGGTCACGTCAGTAAAGGTCGTCGGCGTAGAAACCGCAGTGGTTGCACATCCGCCGCTGAAATTAGCCGCGCGCTCGCTCGTGCTGGAGGTAACGGTCTTCACCGGATTGCCTTGAGCGTCCGGCGCGATCGTGCCCGAACTTACCGAGCAAAAACCCTGGAAAGGCGTTGTGGCCGGTCGGCGGATCTTGCCGACCGCACCTACGTCCATGAATACGGAAGGCCGCAAGCCGAGCTCACGCGCGCCGGCTCCCAAGGGGATCTCGATTTCAGCGTGGGCAAGATAATATAGCTTGCCGCCCAAAGCGTCGTCCGACTTTTGGCCGTTGGGGGTAAAAACACCGCCCGTTCCATAAGAACCAAACTGGCGAATGACACGCGGACCTACGCCGCGAATGTCAAAGCCGCGCAATTGCGGTTCGCCCAAGAAAAAGCGGTCTGTCAGGCGTACCTTTTCGATGGGCAGGCCCGCAGCGTCGAACTTCTGCTTCTCGAGCGAATGAATATACCCCGCCTCGCCGGTCACCGCCAAAACGAAGTTGCCGCCCAGCGGGAACCAGTGGCCGCCGTTGATGCGCGAACGTACATATTTGACGCTGCCACCCAGTCCCGCAAAATCCTGGCTCAGCACCAGATTGTTGCCGCGCGTCGGCCGGATGCGGTTGTCACGCGTATCGTAGATCAGCGAATAGCCGATGGACGACGTGGTGCGCTTGCCGATCGCCTCGCACAAATACCGCCCCGCCAGAATCGGGTCGCACTGGCCATTCGTGTAATAGGTCGACCTGTCCAGCGTCACATCGTCCAGATTGAGGCTGTAGCGCAGCGCCAGCGACATATATTCAGTCAGCGGAACGCCCGCGCGGATCTGGAATCCAGTGGTCGTCTGCTGATAGGTGGTGTTGCGGCTGCCGTTCTGCAGATAGTTGAAGCTGTTCAGGTCACGGCGATAGATGTCGCCGCCCAGCGCTATATTCTTGTCGAACAGATAGGGCTCGGTAAAGCCCAGCTCGATCGACTTGGAATATTTGGAATAATCGACGCTCGTGCGCAGTTCCTGCCCCTTGCCGCGGAAGTTGCGCTGGGTGATCGACGCCGAGATGATGAACCGCTCAAGGCTCGAATAGCCCGCCGACAGCGACAGTTCGCCAGTCGATTTTTCCTGCACATTGGTTTCGAGCACGATGCGATCGGGCGCGGAGCCTGGCTTCTGCTCGATTTCCAGCTTGTCTTGGAAGAAACCCAGCGAGTTGATGCGATCCTTCGACCGCTTGACCTGGAAGCTGTTGAACGCATCGCCTTCGTTCAGGCGGAACTCACGGCGCACGACCTTGTCCTGCGTCAACGTGTTGCCGTTGATGTCGATCCGCTCGACATAGACGCGAGGCGCGTTGGCGATCTGGAAGTTGATCCCCATCGTCAACGTGTCCTTGTCCCGCTGGAAATCGGGCTGGACGTTGGCGAAGGCGTAGCCGAACAGGCCCGCCGTCTCGTTCAACTGATCGACGGTATCCTCGACCAGCTTGGCGTTGTACCATTGGCCCTTGCGCATCGTGAGCATGTTGGTGAGTCGGTCGCCCGACAGGTCACGAATTTCGCTCGACACCTTCACATCGCCGAATTTGTAGCGCTGACCTTCCTCCACCACATAGGTAATGATGAAGTCCTGTTTGTCCGGCGTCAGTTCCGCGACCGCCGATGTCACCCGGAAATCGGCATAGCCCTGCGTCAGGTAGAACTGGCGCAGCTTCTGCTGGTCATAGGCAAGGCGGTCCGGATCGTAGCTCGTGCCGGACGAAAACAATCGGTACCAGCGCGCGGCCTTTGTCGCCATTTCGCCGCGCAGCTTGCCATCGGAAAATTTCTCATTGCCGATGATGTTAATCTGGCGGACCTTGGATTTCGGCCCCTCGGTGATCTCGAACACGATATCGACGCGGTTCTGGTCGAGCTGCACCATCTTCGGTTCAACCGTCGCGGCGAAGCGGCCCTGCCGCCGGTATAGCTCAATGATACGGGCGACATCGGCGCGCACTTTCGAGCGGGTGTAGATCTGACGCGGCGCCATCTTGATTTCAGGCCGGATCTTGTCTTCCTTCAGCCGCTTGTTGCCTTCCAGCACGATGCGGTTGATGACCGGGTTCTCCTTGACCGTGACAATCAACGCGCCCTGATCGTCGCGAATCTGCACATCGGCGAACAGCTCGGTCTGGAACAGGTCGCGCAGCGCCTGATCGAGGCTCTCGCGCGTATAGCTGCCGCCGACGCGCAACTTGGTGTAGGAGAGGATCGTCTCCGACTCCAGCCGCTGCTGCCCGACGAATGAGATCGACTTGATCGTCTGGGTCGCGGGCGCCGCAATTGCGGGCGGCGGGGTTGCAGGAGCGGCGACCGGCGCCGGGGCAGCCGGAGAGCGCTGGGCTAAAGCCGGGACGCTTATCCCGCCCAGCACCGTACCGGCGAGCAGCGCGGAGATGACCGGCATCGTCATGCGGGATTTTTCAGTTGCGTTCACCCGTAACCACCTTTTCCAAACCGTTCACCCATCCGGGCATTTTGCGTCCCTGTTGCTGCCCGAAACCGGGTGCCATGTGTCCGCCGTACGCTCCCTGCCCCAAGAGGGTCAGCCAATCAAGCCGGAGAGGCTTTTCCACAGACCGAAGGAACCAAGATCGTTGAAAGTCACCATGATCATCATCGTCAGCAGCAGCGCCAGACCGGACCGATAGGCGAAATCCTGCACCCGCGCACTCACCGGGCGCCGCTGTATCGCCTCGATTCCATAAAAAAGCAGGTGTCCGCCATCCAGCATAGGAATTGGCAACAGGTTGATGAACCCCAAGTTAATCGAGATCAGCGCCATGAGGAAGATGAAGCTTTCCGGCCCCATCGCCGCCGCCTGCCCTGAAATATCGGCAATCTTGAGTGGCCCGCCCAGTTCCTTGACCGATCGCCGCCCAGTGATGATCTGGCCCATGCCATCCAGCGCCGACACGGTGATCTGCACCGCATGGCGATAACCCACCAGCGGCGCTTCGATCACGCTGACCTTTCGCCATGTCACCATGTTCGATGCAACGCCCAGCTGGCCGAGCCGATAGATATTTCCGAAGCGGTCGGTCTCGATCCGTGTGCCTGCGGCAATGTCGCGCGCGAACGTCCGCCCGTCTCGCTCGACCACATAGGGCAGCACTTCGCCGGGGCGCAGGCTGACGATGTTCGAAATATCCCCGAAGCTGTCGATGCTTCGTCCCATGATGCTGACGATGCGGTCACCGGGCTGCAAGCCCGCCGCCTGCGCCGCCGATCCGGCGGCGATCCGCCCGATCACCGGCTCGCTGACCGGCTCGCCGCGCACAGTCGCCAGCCCGCCCAGCAACAGCACCGCGAAAATCAGGTTGATGGCCGGCCCCGCCGCCACGATCGCCGCCTTCTGCCACAGCGGCTTGGCGGGAAAGCTCTGCGCGCGCTCCTCCGGTGGCAGGGTGAGCCACGACGTGTCCGTCTGGCTCGCCGCGTTCATGTCACCCATGAACTTGACATAGCCGCCCAAGGGCAGCGCCGCGATCCGCCAGCGCGTCCCGCGCCGGTCGTTCCACCCGACCAGCTCGGGACCGAAGCCGATGGAAAACACCTCCGCCTTCACACCGCACCAGCGGGCGACCAGATAATGGCCCAGCTCGTGAATGAACACCAGCGGGCCGATCACCGCCACAAAGGCGAGCACGGTCAGCAGGGGGCTGGGCAACAGATCAGAAAGGGTCATCCGGTTCGCACGCTTTCCGTCAGGCGACGCGCCTCGTGCCGGGCGCTTGCGTCAGCATCCATAACCTCGGCGATGGTCGCCGGGGCGGAGCCTCTATAGCGGGACAGACACCGCTCAACAATGGCGGCGATGTCGAGGAAGCCAATCTCCCCGGCGAGGAAGGCCGCGACAGCCACCTCGTTCGCTGCGTTTAGCACGGCGGGCAGTGCGCCGCCCGCCTCTCCCGCCTGCCGAGCAAGGCGCAATGCAGGAAAACGCGCCTCGTCCGGCGCCTCGAAATCCAGCCGACCGATGGTTGCAAGGTCAAGTGGCGCGCAGGGGCTGGCCATGCGGCGCGGCCAGGCCAGCGCATGGGCGATCGGAATGCGCATGTCCGGCGCGCCCAACTGTGCCAGCGTCGAGCAGTCGCGATACTCGACCAACGAATGAATGACGGATTGCGGGTGGACGAGGATCTCGATCTTTTCGAGACCGATGGGGAACAGATGCCCCGCCTCGATCAGCTCCAGCCCCTTGTTCATCATCGTCGCGCTGTCGATGCTGATCTTTGCGCCCATCGACCAGTTCGGATGCTTGACCGCCTGCGCCGGGGTCACGGAGCCCATTTCGTTGATGCTCAGCATACGGAACGGGCCGCCGCTCGCGGTCAGGATGATGCGGCGCACGTCCGCAAGCTCGCTGCCCGCGAGGCACTGGAAAATGGCATTGTGCTCGCTATCGACGGGCAGCAAGGTCGCTCCGGAGCGCGCCACGGCGTCCATCATCAACTGCCCGGCGGAGACGAGCGATTCCTTGTTGGCGAGCGCGACCGTCTTGCCGCCTTCAATCGCGGCGAGCGTGGGGGCCAGCCCCGCACAGCCGACGATCGCCGCCATGGTCCAGTCCGCACCCAATCGCGCCGCGTCGACCAGTGCCTGCTCGCCCGCCGCTGCCTCGATCCCCGTCCCCGCGAGCGCGTCGCGCAGCGCGGCATAATGCGTCTCGTCCGCGACTACCGCGACCTGCGCCCCGTGCTTGCGCGCCAGCTCAGCGAGCGCCACCGGATCGCTGTTAGCGGTCAGCGCGAGCACGCGGAAAGCATCGGGCTCCCGCTCGATCAAATCGAGCGTCGAGGTCCCGACCGATCCCGTGGCGCCGAAGATGGAGATGCTGCGCGTAGCGGCCATCAGATCTTAGCTCCGATCATCAACCACTTGATAAATATGGAAACAACAATCAATACCGGCAGCAATCCATCCACCCGGTCGAACAGGCCGCCATGACCCGGGATCAGGGTCCCGCTATCCTTGACGCCCGCTCTCCGCTTCATCCAGCTTTCAAAGAAGTCTCCTGCCTGCGCCACGACTGCCAGCGGAGCGCCTACCTTGGCGACAAAGGGGATCGCGGAAAGAAACTGCGAGAAACTGAATACTGTCATGCTCACCATGATCAGTGCTAAAACGATCGTTGCTCCGAGCATTCCGCCGAACAGGCCTGACCACGTCTTCGACGGGCTGATGGCGGGAGCGATCTTCGGACCGCCGATCAACCTCCCCGCAAAATAAGCGCCGACATCGGTACCGATCACTGCGCCGATGGGAATTATCAGGAAAACCGCGTCAAGATTGAGCAGGCTGATACAGGCGGCGCCAATGTACGCAATGCCGCCTGCCATCCACAGAGCGCGCACCGGAACACCCGGCGTGATCCGCCGCACCAGTCCCCAGAACTCCCACAGGACGCCAAGGCCAACTGCCACCACCAGCGCCCGGAACACCCATCCGCCCTGCCACAGCGCAAAGCCCGCCACCACCAGCATGACCACTGCAGAAAGCGTCCGTATGCCCAGATCGGATTTCTTCTTTTCAGGAGAAGCGGGTGCCGTCACAGCCCACCAAAGCGCCGCTCACGCTCCTTGAAGCTCGCGAGCGCGGCGGCAAGTGCATCGCCGTCGAAATCCGGCCACAGCATGTCGGTGAAATACAGTTCCGCATAGGCCGCCTGCCACAGCAGGAAGTTGGACAGGCGCTGTTCCCCCGACGTGCGGATGAGAAGATCGAGCGGCGGCAGGTCGGCGGTGTCGAGCGCAGCGGAAATATGATCGATGCCGATCGCGTCGGGGGCGACCTCGCCCGCCGCCACGCGCGCGGCGAGCGTTCGCACCGCCCGCGCCATTTCGTCCTGCGCGCCGTAGTTCAGCGCAATCGCGAGTGTTGAGCCGTCATTGCCCCGCGTCCGCTCGACCGCCGCTTCGATCAGCGCCACGGCATCCGCCTCGAACGCGCGATAGTCGCCGATGACCCGCAGGCGGACATTGTTGGCGTGAAACTCATCGAGATCCGCCTGGATGAAATGCTTGAGGATGCCGGTGAGGTCAGCGATTTCTTGCTGCGGCCGTTTCCAGTTTTCCGAGGAAAAAGCGTACAGCGTCAGGCAATCCAGCCCCATCTGCCGCGCGGCTCGTGCCACCTTGCGCACGGCCTCTACGCCCGCACGGTGCCCTGCCACGCGCGGCAGGAACCGCTTCTTCGCCCAGCGCCCGTTGCCATCCATGATGATGGCGACGTGACGCGCACCATGCTCTTGCGCAAATGTGGGTGCGGGTGTGGGTGCCGGGCTGGCCATGGCGCGAAACCGCATATCCTTCTGATAGACCGCTTATTGGGTCAGAATTTCTTTTTCCTTGGCGGTCATCGCGCTGTCAATCTCGGCGATGGTGCTGTCGGTCAGCTTCTGGACTTCAGTTTCGAACCGCTTGCGCTCGTCCTCGCTGATCTCGCCCTTCTTCTCGTCGGCCTTCAGGCTGTCCATGCCATCGCGGCGCACGTTACGGGCGGCAACACGTGCGGCTTCGGCATATTTGCCCGCCAGCTTGGCGAGTTCCTTGCGGCGGTCTTCCGTCAAATCGGGGATCGGCAGGCGCAGCGTCTGTCCATCGACGATCGGGTTAAGGCCAAGGCCAGCCGAACGGATCGCCTTGTCGACCGGCGTCACGTTGCTGCGGTCCCACACCTGCACGGAAAGCAGGCGCGGTTCCGGCGCGGAAACCGTCGCCACCTGGTTGAGCGGCATATGCGCGCCATAAACCTCGACCGTGATGGGGTCGAGCAATGCGGTGTTCGCGCGACCGGTCCGCAGACCGGACAGATCGCCTTTCAATGCTTCCACCGCACCCTTCATTCGGCGTTCGAGATCCGCCTTGTCGAACTGGGCCATATGCGCTTCCTCTTTCCTTGTGATGCGGCCGGGCTACGCGGCAGGGCCGACGGTGGTCGCGATGCCATCGCCGCCGAGCACGCGGGTCAGGTTGCCCGTTTCGCGAATGTTGAACACTATGATGGGAATGGCGTTCTCGCGGCACAGGGCCACGGCGCTTGCGTCCATCACTTTCAGATTATCATTGAGAACACGGTCAAAAGTTACTGATTCATAACGCTTTGCCTGTGCGTTCGTCTTGGGATCGGCGTCATAAACGCCATCAACACTCGTGCCCTTGAACAGCGCGTCACAGCCCATTTCCGCCGCGCGCAACGCCGCCGCCGTATCGGTCGTGAAGAACGGATTGCCCGTTCCCGCCGCAAAGATCACGATACGGCCCTTCTCCATATGCCGTACCGCGCGGCGGCGGATATAGGGTTCACACACCGTCTCCATCGGGATGGCGGATTGCACCCGCGTTTCAATGCCCATGCGCTCCAGCGCATTCTGCACCGCAAGCGCGTTCATGACCGTCGCGAGCATGCCCATATAATCGGCGCTGGTGCGGTCGAACCCCTTCGCGGCGGCCGCAAGACCCCGAAAGATATTCCCCCCGCCCACAACCATGCACAGTTCGAACCCGGCCTGTTTGGCGGCGGCGACTTCGCCCGCGATCCGGTCCACCGTTGCCGGATCGATGCCGAAAGCCCCCTCGCCCATCAGCACCTCGCCGGACAGTTTCAGCAGGATACGTTTGAAGCTCGGTCGGGTCATAGCGGGTCGGAATTCCAGGGGACGGACAAACAAGTGGCGCGCACCTTAAGCGGTACGCGCCACAGTGCAAGCACCCGGTGGTGCTCGCGTTCAATTAGTGCAGGATCAGGAAACGCCAGCAGCAGCCGCGACTTCCGCCGCGAAATCGCTTTCTTCCTTCTCGATGCCTTCGCCAAGCTGGAAGCGGACATAATCCTTGAGCACGATCGACGCGCCAGCTTCCTTCGCTGCCTTGGCGACGACATCAGCAATCGGCGTCTTGTTGTCGATCACGAACAACTGGCTCAGCAGCGCGTTTTCCTTGGCGAACTTGGCCACCGCACCGTCGACCATCTTCGCGACGATCTCGGCGGGCTTGCCCGATTCGGCGGCCTTTTCGGCAGCGATCGCACGCTCACGCTCCAGCAAGGCCGGATCGATATCCGACGACGACAGCGCCAGCGGGAACGCAGCAGCGATGTGCATCGCGATCTGCTTGCCGAGCGGCTGGAGCACATCGGCGGAGGCATCGCCCTCGAGCGCAACCAGCACGCCGATCTTGCCCAGACCCGGCGCGGCCGCGTTGTGGACATAATCCACGACCAGACCCTTGCTCACCGACACGCGGCCCACGCGGCGCAGCGTCTGATTCTCGCCGATCGTGGCGATGTTGCCCACCAGCTTTTCGGCGATCGTGCCACCGGCCGGATGCGCAGTCGCGCCAAGCGCTTCGGCGTCGGCAGCGCCAGTCAAAAGCGCAGCCTGCGCAGCGGTGCGCACGAAATCCTGGAACTGGTCGTTCTTCGCGACGAAGTCGGTTTCGCTGTTCACTTCCACGGCAACCCCGGTGGTGCCAGCCACAGCCGTGCCGACCAGACCTTCAGCAGCCGTGCGGCTCGACTTCTTCTGGGCGGCGGCCAGACCCTTGGCGCGCAGCCAATCCGTCGCAGCTTCGAGGTCGCCATTGGCTTCCGTGAGCGCCTTCTTGCAATCCATCATGCCCGCGCCCGAGCGGTCACGCAGTTCCTTGACAGCGGCGGCAGTAATCTCGGCCATCATGATTTCCTTCGATATGTCGTTGAATATGCAGGCGGGCGCTTCTTGAAATCAAAAAGCGCCCTGCCCGATCGATGTTGCAGTAATGCGAAATCAGGCTTCGGCGGAAACCGCTTCCTCGACCGGAGGCTCAGCCATGGCACCGACATCGAAGCCGGCGGCTTCCTGCGCACCGCGATTGCCACGCGTAGCAGCGGTCGCGATCGCATCGCAATAAAGGCGCAGCGCGCGGCTGGCGTCGTCGTTCGCCGGAACCGGGAAAGCGATCCCCGACGGATCGACGTTCGAATCGAGGATCGCAACGACCGGAATACCCAGCGTGTTGGCTTCCTTGATCGCCAGCTCTTCCTTGTTCGCGTCGATCACGAACATCACGTCCGGAATGCCGCCCATGTCGCGGATGCCGCCCAGCGACAGCTCCAGCTTGTCCCGCTCGCGGGTCATCTGGAGCACTTCCTTCTTGGTGAGGCCGTGCGTATCGCCCGAGAGCTTCTCTTCGAGCGTCTTGAGGCGCTTGATCGAGCCGGAAATCGTCTTCCAGTTGGTGAGCATGCCGCCCAGCCAACGATGGTTGACGAAATGCTGTCCCGCCCGGCGTGCAGCGTCGGCAATCGGCTCTTGCGCCTGGCGCTTGGTGCCGACGAACAGCACCTTGCCACCGGCCGCGACCGTCGAGGACACGAAGTCGAGAGCGCGCGCGAACAGCGGCACCGTCTGGCTGAGGTCGAGGATGTGAACACCGTTCCGCTGGCCGAAGATATACGGCTTCATGCGGGGGTTCCAGCGGTGAGCCTGGTGGCCGAAATGCGCGCCGGCTTCAATCAATTGCTGCATGGTGACGACAGGTGCCGCCATAATCGTTCTCCTTCCGGTTAAGCCTCTGGGAATCTGTGACCGGGACTGGTCCCGGCACCGGTATGTGCGATTCCCATGTGGAATAGGGGGCTGCGCTTAGCCGGGGGTGCCCCCAAAGGCAAGCACAAAGAGGTCTTGACTTGGTTCGCAAATAGGAACATATCATGAACATCTGGAACAAACGACGGATTTCCGTGTTTATCGCTTTGTCCTCAGACGAACTGTGCTTCGGGTGAGATGAAAGGTCCGCTGATGTTTGCTTTGCTTTCTGCCGGTATTTTCGGAATTGCTTTTTTGGCCGCTTCGGCGACCCTGTGGATGATGTTCACGACTTATGGGGCCAAGATGACAGCCGCGTTGCGCATGGAGCATGTCCCGGCCGCCAATCTTCATCGTGAACAGGACTACCAGCGTATCCGCACCGTGCGGACCGTGCTCGTTCCTCGCACTGCAATGGCTCCTGCCCGCAGCCTGGTAAACGCTGCCTAAGCGGTTTCCCCTGTGACCATTCGCGCATTGCGCACACGGGCATAGCTCATGATCCCGAACGGAACCATGGCGATATAAAGCAGGCTGACGCCCAACAGGGTGATCCATGGCACGGTCATGAGCAGTGCGGCCAGAAGCCCGGCCATTGCAATGACTTCCAGCCGGATGTTCTTGCGTAGCCGCAGCGCCGACCAGCTATAGGTTGCGACGTTGGAAATCATCAGGAACGCGACCAGCGCCGTCCAGGGCGCGACCACATACCATTCGCGAAAGATCGGCTCACCGGTCACGAACCAGCAATAGAGCGGTACAAAGACCAGCCCCGCACCTGCGGGAGCCGGAACACCGGTCAGGAAACCGGCCGATTTATGGGGTTGCTCGTCCGCATCGATTGCGGCGTTGAACCGGGCCAGCCGCAGCGCGCACATCAGCGCATGCATCAGCGCAATGATCCAGCCGATTTTGGGCAGAGCCTGCAACGACCAGAGATAAATAAGTAGCGCAGGCGCCACACCGAATGCGATTGAATCCGACAGCGAATCGAGTTCTGCCCCGAAACGGCTCTCGCCGCGCAGCATGCGCGCGATGCGACCGTCCAGCCCGTCCAGCACACCCGCGAGAATGACGCAGGCGACCGCCCGCTCCCATTCGCCGGAAACCCCGTAGCGGACGCCCGTCAGCCCAAAGCACAGCGCCATCGCCGTTACCGCATTGGGCGCGACCTGCCGAAGCGAGATGCCCTGACGCAATCCGCGCGGGACAGCCCGCCGCCGCCTCACTGGAACACACCGACGAGCGGAGTGGCGTCGCCGATTCGTCCCAGCACGGTCTCGCCCGCGATCGTGCGCTGCCCCAATGTCACGCGCGGAGCGGTTCCGGCAGGCAGATACACATCGACGCGGCTGCCGAAGCGGATGAGGCCGATCCGCTGGCCGCTCGCGACCACGTCGCCGGGCTTCACGAACGGCACGATGCGTCGTGCGACCAGCCCCGCGATCTGCGTGAAGCCGATCCGCAGTCCGTCGGCGCGCTCGACCACAAGATGCTGACGTTCATTGTCCTCGCTCGCCTTGTCCAGGTCCGCATTCACGAACTTGCCGGAGATATAGACGACCTGCCGGATCGTTCCGGCGACCGGCGTGCGGTTGATATGTACGTCAAACACGCTCATGAAGATCGACACGCGCATCATCGGCGCATCGCCGATCCCGGCCGCCCCGGCGATCTCCCGCGGCGGATTAACCTCCTGGATCAGGGTAATAAGACCGTCGGCTGGTGCCACGATCAGGTCCGGATCGAGCGGCGTCACCCGCACCGGATCACGGAAGAAGGTGAACACCCATCCCGTCACGATCACCATCAGCCAGCCCGCGACCGACCAGCCCATGATGAAAAACAGCAAAGTGATCGCAGCCGCGATCCCTCCGAATTTGCGGCCTTCCGGATGCACAGGGGGGAAGCGCCACTTGACGCCGGTGATGTTCTGGGTGGTGCCGCCAAGCGGAGATTTGGGTTCCATGTCGTGTCTTTACGGGCTCCGGTTCGATCTGACAACGGCGCGTGTCCCCGCGCTGCCGCCGGGAGAGGCCCGATTTCCCTATCAAGCGCGCTACGGCCCACAAAGTTGCAAAAACGCGAAATCCGTGCACGGCCGGTTGAAGTTTTGGTACGCTTTCCCTAGAGCCGCAAGCAACTTCATCCCCAGAAAGAAAGCGGACCCAGGCGCATGGCAAAGATCAAAGTCAAAAATCCGATCGTCGAACTCGATGGCGACGAGATGACCCGGATTATCTGGGAATGGATCCGCGAACGTTTGATCAAGCCCTACCTCGACGTCGACCTCAAATATTATGACCTGTCCGTCCAGAAGCGCGACGAGACCAACGACCAGATCACCATCGACAGCGCCAAGGCGATCCAGCAATACGGGGTTGGCGTCAAATGCGCGACGATCACGCCGGACGAAGCCCGCGTCGAGGAATTCAGCCTCAAGAAAATGTGGAAATCGCCGAATGGCACAATCCGCAACATCCTGGGCGGCGTCGTATTCCGCGAACCGATCGTCATCCGCAATGTCCCGCGCCTCGTACCGGGCTGGACCGATCCCATCGTCGTGGGTCGCCACGCCTTTGGCGACCAGTACCGCGCCACCGATTTCCGCGTGCCCGGCCCCGGCAAGCTGCGCCTCGTCTGGGAAGGCGATAATGGCGAGAAGATTGACGAGGAAGTGTTCCAGTTCCCGTCCGCCGGTGTGGCAATGGGCATGTACAATCTCGACGACTCGATCCGCGATTTTGCCCGCGCCAGCATGAACTACGCGCTGGACCGCAAATGGCCGCTTTACCTTTCGACCAAGAACACCATCCTCAAGGCCTATGACGGCCGCTTCAAGGATCTGTTCCAGGAAGTGTTCGATGCCGAATTTGCCAGCAAGTTCAAGGATGCAGGCATCGTCTACGAGCACCGCCTGATTGACGACATGGTTGCCTCCGCCCTCAAATGGAGCGGCAAGTTCGTCTGGGCCTGCAAGAACTATGACGGCGACGTCCAGTCCGACACTGTGGCACAGGGTTTCGGTTCGCTCGGCCTCATGACCTCCGTGTTGATGTCGCCCGATGGCAAGACCGTCGAAGCCGAAGCCGCGCACGGCACCGTCACCCGTCACTACCGCATGCACCAGCAGGGCAAGGCGACATCGACCAACCCGATCGCGTCGATCTTCGCCTGGACGCAGGGCCTCGCTTTCCGCGGCAAGTTCGACGACACACCAGACGTCACCCGCTTCGCCGAAACGCTGGAGCGCGTGTGCATCGAAACCGTCGAAAAGGGCGCGATGACCAAGGACCTCGCGCTGCTCATCGGCCCTGAACAGGCGTGGATGACCACCGAACAATTCTTCGAAGCGATCCGCGCCAATCTGGAAACGGCGATGGCCAGCTGGAAATAAGCCTCACTCCGGCCTGCGTTATGGCGCAGGCCGGATGTCCTGCGCCGGGGAGCGGATATGCTCCCGCCGGATCCCCAGACCCACCAGCCACGCGGGGATGATCCGCAGCATCGGCCAGCGGTTCAGCGCGCGCAGCGGAAGCGTCAGCCGCCCCTGACGGATGCCCCCCGCAACACCGACCCGATGATATTATCTTGAGCCAGCTTCTGCCCGCGCTGTATGATGCGCGTGGGAAGCATACGGCGTTTCTCGACCCCCGCCAGCATCGCATCGACCGGCCGCCCCTGTGCCATCGGTCCTGCCAACCGGTTCGCCGCCGCCACTGCGTCCTGCACCGCGAGGTTGATCCCCACTCCGCCAATCGGCGACATGGCATGCGCAGCATCCCCGATCGCGAGCAGCCCCGGCCGGTGCCAAGATGTCAGCCGATCCAGCGCCACGTCGAGCAGCTTGACCTGGTCCCAACTCGTGATGGTCGTCATCAGGTCGGCGAGCACCGGTGCCGTCACCGCGACCCGTGCGCGAAAGCGATCCAGTCCCCCGGCACGCTCGGTATCGGCGGCACCCTTGGGTAGCACATAGGCGGCCTGCCAATAATCGCCCCGGTCGATACACACGATAATCTGCCCGTCGCGAACGACCATTCCCGAATTATTGTCATCCGTCGGCTCCTTGGGCAGCCGGAACCAGAAGATATCCATCGGCGCTCCGATCGTTTCCAAAGGAAGCAGCGCGCGTGTCCGCACAAGAGAACTGCGCCCGTCGGCCGCGATGACAAGATCCGCGCCGATCCGTTCACCCCCGGCCATGACGACACCATCGACCCGCCCCGCGCCATCAAAAGACATATCCTCCACCACCGCGTTCATGCGTAGGGAGAAACACGGCCATATCCGCGCGGACTGTGCCACGAAGTCGAGAAAATCCCATTGCGGCATCATGGCAATGTAGGGACAGGATACCGGCAGGCGGGAAAAGTCGGCAACGTTAACCGCGCGCCCATCGACCTCGGCAGTCAGCGCCGAAACCTTGTCGTGCGGTCGCGACAGCAACCCGTGTACCAGGCCGAGTTCATGGAACAGCTCCAGCGTCGACGGGTGCACCGTGTCGCCACGGAAATCACGGAGGAAGTCGCTATGCTTTTCGAGCACCACCGTAGGCACGCCTGCCCGGGCAAAGAGTAGCCCGGCGACCATCCCTGCCGGTCCGCCTCCAATAATGATGAGTCTGCTCGGGCTTGTGCCTTTCCCTTTATGTGCCATTTTTCGTCTCCGCTCATGACAGCGCGCATAATGCCTGCTTTAATGCGGTTATGCCAATGGACCTCCAACATAGCGGACTGAGCGACACGCTTGTCATCTTGGGGGCGGCCGGCCTCGTCATTCCGGCCTTCGCACGTTTCCGGATCAGCCCCGTCATTGGTTTCATCCTGGTCGGGCTTGCGGTAGGGCCATCCGGCCTCGGCGCGATGATCCGCGAATATCCTTGGCTGTTCTACCTTTCCATTTCCGACCCGGCGGCCATCGCGCCCTTTGCCGAACTGGGCATTATCCTGTTGCTCTTTTCCATCGGCTTGGAATTGAGCTTCAAGCGATTATGGTCGATGCGGCGCCTTGTGTTCGGCGTCGGCGCGGCGGAACTGGCGGGTGGCGCGATTATCATCGCCCTCGGGCTTGCCGCTCTTGGCGAAACGACCGGCGGATCCATCGGCCTTGGCCTGGCCCTCGCCCTCTCCTCGACTGCGCTGGTGCTACCGATGGTTGGGACGGAAGGAGCGGTCGGACGCACGGCCTTTTCCATGCTGCTGTTCGAGGATCTGGCGCTGGTGCCGATTGTCTTCCTCCTCGGGGCGCTCGCTCCGTCGGCCAATGGGGGCGATTGGAGCACACTTCTGGATACCTTGTGGAAAGGCGGCCTGACCGTTATCGCGATGTTGGTCGCCGGACGACTGTTCCTTCCGCGCATCTTCGCGCAGGCGGCCCGCACCAAAAGCCCGGAAGTTTTTCTCGCCGCGAGCCTGCTGGTCGTGATCGTGTCGAGCCTGCTGACCGGAGTGGTGGGTCTCTCGCCCATTGTCGGTGCGCTCCTGGCCGGCATATTGATTGCCGAGACCGATTATCATGGCGAAGTCGAGGTCATGACGGCGCCGTTCAAGGGGTTGGCACTCGGCGTTTTTCTGCTCACCGTCGGAATGAGCATAGACGTCACGCTGGTTCTTCGGCAATGGCCCGCCCTTGTCGGGGCAGTATTTGCCGTCGTCGTCGCCAAGACGATTGTTACCGCCGTTCTCCTCAATATTTCCGGGGTCCGGCGCGCGGTCGCGGCCGAAGTTGGCCTGCTGATGGCCAGCCCGTCGGAAACCACCCTTATCGTGCTTTCGGCCGCCGCAGCGGGAGGCCTCATCGATGCGCAGACGGCGACCTTCTGGCAGATCGCGACGGCGATCGGCCTGACAATCACACCGCTTCTGGCGAAATTGGGCCACGAAGCGTCTCTGCGGATTGAACGTCGGTCGTCCGAAGAGCCGGCCGTGCCGGAAGTGGGTGCAGAGGCAATTTCCGTCGTCGTGGGATTCGGACGCGTGGGGCGAATGGTGTGCGACATGCTCAAAACCCATAACCAGCCCTATATTGCCGTCGAATCCGATGCCGATGTCGTCGCTCAGGCAAGGCGGGATGGTTACCCGGTCATTTTTGGTGACGTTGCGCGGGCAGAAATGCTCGACCGGCTGCGCCTGGGCCATGCGCGCGCGCTGATCGTGACGATGGATGACCCGGTGCTATCGGTCAACGTGACCAGACGCACGCGCAGCTGGGTGCCCGACCTGCCGATTATCGTGCGCGCGCGAGACCCCCAGCACGCGAGCGAACTTTACCGCGCAGGGGCGAGCGACGCCGTGCCCGAAACGCTCGAAAGCTCGTTGCAACTGGCGGAAACGGCGCTTGTTGACTTGGGCGTGGCCATGGGGCCGGTGACCGCATCGATCCACCAACGCCGGGAAGAATTGCGCGAAGAAATCCGCGAAGCAGCCAACCTCAGCAAAACACCCAAGTTGCGGACGGCACGGCTTAACGAAGCCTAACCCCTTCCGCATCGCGCCCACATAGCAAACCCGCCCGGTGCCATCGGACACCGGACGGGTTGCTCTGAAGTATCAGTGAATTAAGCCGCGTCGCCCGCCTTGCGCTTGCCGGTCTCAGTAAACACCCGGACCGGCTCCTTGCGGCCATCGACCACGTCTTTATCGACCACCACTTCGGTCACGCCCTCCATGGACGGCAGATCGAACATGGTGTCGAGCAGGATCGCTTCGATGATCGAGCGAAGTCCGCGTGCGCCCGTCTTGCGTTCGATCGCACGCTTGGCGATGGCGGTGAGCGCATCGTCCGTGAAGCTGAGTTCGACCTCTTCCATCTCGAACAGCTTGCGATACTGCTTCACCAAAGCGTTCTTCGGCTCGATCAGGATCTTGACCAGCGCATCGATATCGAGGTCTTCGAGCGTCGCGATCACCGGCAAACGACCCACAAATTCGGGGATCAACCCAAACTTCAGCAGATCTTCCGGCTCGCTCTGCCGCAGCAGCTCACCCGTGCGCCGTTCGTCGGGTGCCGCAACATGCGCGCCAAAACCGATCGACTTCGACTCGAGGCGATCGCCGATGATCTTTTCCAGACCCGCAAACGCTCCGCCACAAATGAACAGGATGTTGGTCGTGTCGACCTGCAAAAACTCCTGCTGCGGATGCTTGCGACCACCCTGCGGCGGCACGCTCGCGGTCGTGCCTTCCATCAGCTTCAGCAACGCCTGCTGCACACCTTCACCTGACACATCGCGCGTGATCGAGGGATTCTCGGCCTTCCGGCTGATCTTGTCGATTTCGTCGATATAGACGATGCCGCGCTGCGCCTTTTCGACGTTATAATCCGACGCCTGCAACAGCTTGAGGATGATGTTCTCGACATCCTCACCAACATAGCCCGCCTCGGTGAGGGTCGTCGCGTCGGCCATGGTGAAGGGCACATCGAACGTCTTCGCCAGCGTCTGCGCCAGCAAAGTCTTGCCGCACCCGGTCGGACCGACCAAGAGAATATTGGACTTCGCCAGTTCGACGTCGCCCGTCTTCGTCCCATGATTCAGACGCTTATAATGGTTGTGGACCGCGACCGAGAGTACGCGCTTAGCCCGCGCCTGCCCGATGACGTAGTCGTCCAACACGTCGCAAATTTCCTGCGGCGTTGGCACCCCGCCATCCTTTTTGCCGACTAGACCGCTCTTGGTCTCCTCGCGAATGATGTCGTTGCACAACTCGACGCATTCATCGCAGATGAAAACGGTCGGCCCTGCAATCAGCTTGCGCACCTCATGCTGCGACTTGCCGCAGAAGGAGCAGTACAATGTGCTTTTCGAGTCAGAGCCGGTCAGCTTAGTCATTCCTGGCCTTTCCTTGCCCGGCGCGGCTGCGGACTATCCCCGCAGGCGGGCCGGACTTTTTTGCCGTGCGGCCATCCTAGACCGCGGCACTTGCGTTCCACAAGGGGGAGAATGCACTCCCCTTTGTGAATATATGCTTAGCTCTCTGCCGCTTCGGTAGGCGACGGACGCTTGTCGTACACTTCGTCGACGATACCGAACGTCTTGGCCTCATCCGCCTCGAGAAAGGTATCGCGATCCATCGCCGCCTCGATCTTTTCGATCGGCTGACCGGTGAACTGCGCATAGAGGCGGTTCATCCGCGCACGAATACGCAGGATTTCCTTGGCCTGAATCTCGATATCCGACGCCATGCCTTGCGCACCGCCCGAGGGCTGATGGACCATGATCCGCGCATTGGCGAGCGCGATTCGCATGCCCGGTTCACCAGCAGCGAGCAGGAAGCTGCCCATGCTGGCCGCCTGACCGATACACACGGTACCGACCTTGGGGCGAATATATTGCATCGTGTCGTAGATCGCCATGCCCGCCGTCACCACACCGCCCGGCGAGTTGATGTACATATAGATGTCCTTCTTCGGATTTTCCGATTCGAGGAACAGCAGCTGGGCGACAATGACCGAAGCCATATGGTCTTCCACCTGGCCGGTGACGAAGATAATCCGCTCACGCAGCAGGCGGGAATAGATGTCGAAGCTGCGTTCGCCGCGATTCGACTGCTCGATAACGACGGGGACCAGGGCGGCCATGGGATCGAAGGTGCTGTTGTGCATGAAGGATCTTTCAGGTGTTTTGCTTTGCCATGTCCTACATCGGGGCAAATCGAGGCAGGTTCAAGGGGAGATGCTAGCGCCGGGTGATTAACAACGTTTTATCCGACGACCCGGCGGGCTCCCCCACCGCCCGATGCTCAACCCCGCCGGTCGGCAGCGAAATCTCCGGGTGCACGATGGCCCAGATAGGCGAGCCGACGCACTTCGCGCCGACCGCGCACCACAGTATCGAGAATCAGCCCGCACATCCCGTTTAGTACCGCCACGATCATCAGGCCGGTGACCATGATAGCCGTAGGGAAACGCGGGACGAGCCCGGTTTCAAGGTAAGTCAGGAACAACGGAAACGCCAGCAGCAGCGCTGCCACCGCGAATAGCCCGCCAATAAACCCAAAAAACCACACCGGCCGCTCGATACGGTACAGCGTGAAGATGGTCCGCAGAATGCGCCATCCGTCGCGATAGGTGGACAGCTTGCTGACCGAACCTTCAGGCCGCGCGGCGTAGGCCGTCACCACTTCTGTCACCGGCATCGCGAGTTCCAGCGCGTGTACACTGATCTCCGTCTCGATCTCGAACCCTTCCGACAGAACCGGAAAGCTCTTGACGAAACGGCGGGAAAAAATCCGGTAGCCCGAGAGAATATCGGTAAAACTGCGCCCAAACAGGCGCTTGAGCAGGCCCGTCAGCATCGCATTACCCAGGCGATGTCCGCGGCGATAGGCGGCCTCTACTTCGGATTTGCGCGCGCCGACCACCATGTCGAAATTTTCGGCAAGCATGGCACCCACCATGTCCGGCGCGGCGGCGGCCTCATACGTCGCGTCGCCATCGGCCATGACATAGACGTCCGCATCGATATCGGCGAACATGCGGCGCACCACATGACCCTTGCCCTGCTGGCGCACGCTCCGCACGACGGCACCAGCGGCTGTGGCGATCTCCCGCGAACCGTCAATGCTGTTGTTATCATAGACATAGACAGTGGCGCCGGGCAGCGCCGCGCGAAACTCCGCCACCGTCTGCGCGATGGCCCCGGCTTCGTTATAGCAGGGGAGCAGCACCGCAATGCGCAGGCCGACCGGCAGAACACCCGTATCGGCACTGGTCATGCGGCTGCCCTCCTGGTCCCGTTATCCGGTCAGTCGGCCTTGGCCGCTTTCTTGGCCGGAGCTTTCTTGGCAGGCTTCTCGGCCGCTTCGCCCTCGGCAGCAGCAGCCGCCTTCTTGGGGGCCGCCTTTTTGGCGGGCTTGGCCTCTTCCGTCGCCGCTTCGGCAGGAGCCGCATCGTCGGCCTTCTCTGCCTTCTTGGCAGCGGCCTTCTTCGCTTTGGGCTTCGCGTCGTGGCTGTGGTCGTGACCGCAATCGGGTCCATGCACATGGCCCGGCTCGCGGTCGCCATCGGCCTCGATCGCCGCTTCCAGTTCCGCGCGCGTCACGACGCGGTCGGAGACTTTAGCCTTTTCGAACAGCAGGTCGACAACCTTGTCCTCGTAAAGTGGGGCGCGCAGCTGGGCAGCGGCCATCGGCTCGTTGCGAACATATTCAACGAACCGCTCGCGATCCTGCGGGCCATATTGCTGCGCCGCCTGCATAATGAGACGGTTCATCTCCTGCTGGCTGACCTCGACGCCGTTCGCTTGGCCGATTTCTGACAGCAACAGGCCCAGACGGACCCGGCGAACCGCGATATTGCGATAATCGTCCTTGTCCTTTTCGATCTCGGCGCGTGCGGCTTCTGGATCTTCCTCATGGCCAGCTTCGTGCTCAAGCTGCGCCCAGATCTGCTCGAACTCGGCTTCCACCATGCTCGGCGGCACTTCGAAGTCATGCGCTTCGGCGAGCTGATCTAGCAGCTTGCGCTTCATATAGGTGCGCGTCAGGCCATTATGCTCCTGCTCGATCTGCCCCTTCAGCAGGCCACGCAGCGGCTCCAGCCCTTCCAGACCCAGGCTCTTCGCGAAATCCTCGTCCAGCTTCGGCTTGGACGGATCGAGCACCGCCGTCACCTTGATGTCGAACGTCGCGGCCTTGCCCTTCAGGTTCTCGGCGTTGTAGTCCTCGGGGAAGGTCACGTTGATAACCTTCTCGTCGCCTGTCTTGACGCCGACCATCTGTTCTTCGAAGCCGGGGATCAGGCTGCCCGAACCGAGCGCGACCTTCATGCCCTCGCCCGTACCGCCATCGAACGCGACACCGTCGACCTTCCCGACGAAACCGATCACGACAACATCGCCATCGACCGCCGCATGATCGGCAGGATATTCGGCAAAAGCATTCTGCTGGCTGGCGATCCGGCCAGCGGCTTCGTCAACCGCGTCTTCGGAGACTTCGACGGTCAGCCGTTCCAGTTTCAGGCCTTCGATGGAGGGGGTTGGCACCTGAGGCAGCACTTCCAGCGCAACCTTGATCTCGGCATCTTTGCCGAACTCGAAATCGTCGCCCAGTTCCACACTGGGCTGCATCGCGGGGCGCAGCTGATTGTCGGCGATGATCTTCTGTACGCCTTCCTGAATCGAACTGTTAAGCGCGTCGCGCTGGATCGATTCTCCGTGCATCTTGCGCACCAGATTGGCGGGCACCTTTCCGGGGCGGAAGCCGGGCATGCGAACCTGCGGCGCGATCTTCTGCACTTCCGTGTCGACCCGCGCCTCGATATCCTTGGCGGTGATGGTCAGGGTGTAGGCGCGCTTCAGGCCTTCGTTCAACGTCTCAACAGTCTGCATCTCTTCTCTCAACGCCTTCTGAGCTGAATTTCGATGGCTTCACCCCGATGGAAAACTTCCTTCAGGGCGCCCGTACGGAAGTGGCAGACTGGTGCGGGCGAAGGGACTCGAACCCCCACATCTTGCGATGCCAGAACCTAAATCTGGTGCGTCTACCAATTTCGCCACGCCCGCATCGGTCGCCGGACGGCGCGGCATAGAGCAGATAGGGAGAGAGGGCAAGGGGTGAGGGTCCCGCACCGATAAAGGATCATTTCCCAGCTACGATGGCAAGGAATCGAAAAATATCCGCAGCCGGGATAAAAAAGTTCATGCCCTGTTGCGCATCGCTTATGCGCACCGACGTGACCGCCATACCAAGCAACTCCCCACGGCCAGTGACCAGCGGGCCGCCACTGTTGCCGGGCGCTACCGAAACGTCGCTCTGGATGAAGGCATAACCATCCCGATCGCGGTTGGCCGATATAATTCCTTTTGTCACGGTGCCCTGCAAATCCGTGAAAAGGGGCGCGCCCACCGCGAACACTTCCGTCCCGACACCGACCGTTCCTGGTGACCGGTGCAGCGGTGCCCGCCCGCGCGCCGGGCTTTTCAGCAAGGCCACGTCACGCCCCTTGTCGACGCGCATCACCTGCGCCACCTGTTCCTGTCCATCGGACCAGCGCAGCTTGACGAATTTTGCGCCGCCCACCACGTGATGGTTGGTGAAGAAATATCCGTCGCTGGAAATCAGGAAACCGCTACCGTGCCCCGTCGCCGACTCGACCAGCACCGTCGCGGCCGCTGCCCCTGCCACTGTCCCAACGCCTTTTTCAGGCAGATGTAACGACAAGGGAGAGACATTGGGGTTCGGCAAACGTGCAGCGAGCAGATCGCGCGCGGCACCTACAGCATAAGAACGCAACGGGCCTTTCGATACCAGCGCCCGAACATTTTCTGCGAACGCGGCGTACACCAGTCCCTCAACGCCATCGGACTGGGGTTTCCGCACGACGCTTCCAGTACGTGTCGTGAACCGGTCCATGACCTTGCGCTGGATAGGGTCGTAGATCTGCCACTCGACTTCCATCAATGCGGAGCCTTTGGTCGACATGCGGTCGCCGAAGCCCGAATGCGGCCAGCAAGCATCGACTACCAAGGATTTGATCGTACCACCGACGAGGAAATCGGCCTGAACCTCGTCGCCGCTGTCGAACAAGTCCCGGCTTGCGCTCACCACATCGTATCCGAGCGACTTCAGTTCATCCCGAAATACATGGTCAAAATCTTCAACGCTGACATCGCCACGACGTGTATTCCACTTGAGACTATGGGCGCCGACGCACATTAGGCCCATTTTCAGTTTTCCAAACGGATCGCCCCGGCGAAGATCACTGACCACCCGGCTCAACTGGATCGAGCGGGTCGGTGTACCGGCGGGCAGCGCGATGACGCTGACCGGAGTGGGAACATCGAGATGAGCGAAGGCAGCCCAAGGAAAAATAGCTAGGCAGATGCCAAACATGCCAACTAGAATTCGGTCTACACCGAGAATACGGCACATTGGCGTGAAACGGCGGTATCGACCACCGAGCACCGGAATAGCGATTGGCACCCTAGGCATGAACAACGAATATGAGAGGGCTTTCAGCAAAATCGCGCTGCGCCAAGCCGCTGACTATTAATCATACTCGTCTTCGGGCACCACCGGATCGGTCGTGTTGTCCGCGCTCGTCAGCTCATATAATCGGGTGTCACGTTCAGCACCCTTCAATTTCTTGTATTGTTGATACTGTTCTTCCGGGAGGTTGCGCTGCACATAGCCATGGGCCTTGAGGCAACCATAATAAGTCGCATACATGGCCTTCCGGCGCAAAATACCGTTCATAAAGCCCGCAGCGAAGCTCGCCCCAGCGGCCCCGGCGGCGGTCGACTGGGTGACGGGATTATAAGGATTGGACACGCCGGGATTCTTGCCCGCGTCCTTCCCAGCCTGGATACAGAGCTTTTCTTCAGTATCCCATACCTCTTTGGACACTCCGGCCTTGTGGGCGTACATATGAAGCTTTGCGTACGCAGGGCTTGTCCCCAACCCGAACGTCAGTGCCGCCACCCAGCATAGCCGTCTCATCATATTCTCGCCTCAGACAACAACCTCATCACCCCAGCGCCTTCCGCAGCACCTCGTTCACCACCTGCGGATTCGCTTTGCCCTGCATCGCCTTCATCGTCTGACCGACGAAGAATCCGAACAGGGCTTCCTTGCCCGCTTTGTACTGCTCGACCTTGTCGGCATTGTCGGCGAGAATTTTCGCCACTGCCGCATCGATCGCGCCGGTATCCGAAGTCTGTTTGAGCCCCCGCTCTTCGACTATCTTGCCAGCCGGATCGCCGGTGTCCAGCATAATTTCGAACACCTGCTTGGCGATTGTACCCGAAATGGTGCCATCGGCGATTAAACCAAGCAATTCAGCACCCTGCGCCGGATTGACCGGACTGGTATCGAGCGTCTTGCCCAGCCGGTTCAATGCGCCGAACAGTTCCGACAACAGCCAGTTCGCCGCCGCCTTCGCGACGTCCGCCTCGCTCTTGCCTGCAGCCTTGGCGCTCTCCGCGACAAGCGCCTCGAACCAGCGCGCCGTTTCCGCTTCCGCCGTCAGCACCGCCGCGTTGTAGGCGGACAGGCCGAGCGCGTTTTCATAGCGATGGCGCTTTGCATCGGGCAGTTCGGGAAGGCTCGCCCGGCATTCTTCCAGGAACGCGTCCTCCAGCTCCAGCGGCAACAGGTCCGGATCCGGGAAATAGCGATAGTCGTGCGCGTCTTCCTTCGACCGCATGGACCGTGTTTCCATCTTGTCCGGGTCGAACAGCCGCGTTTCCTGAATGATGCGCCCGCCGCTTTCGAGCACATCCACCTGTCGGCTGGCTTCCTGCTCGATTGCCGCCATGACGAAGCGCACGGAGTTGACGTTCTTCGTTTCCGTGCGCGTGCCCAGTTCCTCGCCCGGTCGACGCACTGACACATTGACGTCGGCGCGCATGGAGCCTTCCTCCATATTGCCATCGCAGCTGCCCACGTAACGCAGGATCGTACGCAACTTGCGCAGATACGCCCCGGCCTCGGCCGGCGAACGCATGTCCGGGCGGCTGACAATCTCCATCAGCGCTACGCCGGAGCGGTTAAGATCGACATAGCTGCGCGTGGGGTGCTGATCATGCATCAGCTTACCTGCGTCCTGCTCGACATGCAGCCGCTCGATGCCGATCGTCTTCCTCGCGCTTTCCGGGTTCTTTTCGTCCAGCGTCACCTCAATCTCGCCTTCGCCGACGATCGGGTGATAAAGCTGGCTGATCTGGTAGCCCTGCGGCAGATCGGCGTAGAAATAATTCTTGCGGTCAAACCGCGAATACCGGTTGATCTGCGCGTTCAGGGCCATGCCGGTCCGTACTGCCTGCGCAATGCATTCGCGGTTCGGCACGGGGAGCATGCCCGGCATCGCCGCATCGACGAGGCTGACCTGCGTATTGGGTTCCGCCCCGAACGCCGTTGCCGCGCCGGAAAACAGCTTCGACTGCGTGGTGATCTGCGCGTGCACCTCCAGGCCGATCACGACCTCCCACTCACCGGTGGCACCCTGTATGCGGTAGGAAGATGTCGTCGTCATTCCAATTCCCTGAACAATGCGCCCGATAAGGCGGGCGGCTTTGGCGCTCTTTAGTCGCGCCGCATTCCGATGAAAAGCACGTCCTTCGCCAGCCGTTGCGCCATGAAGCGTCCGCTGCCGACCTGTACATAGGTGCCGTTGAAGAGATTGCCGACAATCCGCGCCAGTGCGCCGATCCGCCCACGCGCTTGATAGACCCGATCCCGTCCCTCGCCTTTTTTGACGACGGCGTCCCGTAATGCCTTAGCGGCGGCAATGTCGAGCTGCGGAAACTGGACCATGACCTCCGGTTCGATCCGGTCAAGCAACGCCCGCTGCTCCCGCGCGGCACGCACATAAATGTCCGACCACGTCCTGATCGTGCTCGCATTTCCCAGATAGAAACGCCCTACTGGCGCGCCGCACAGATTATCGTTATGTTGCCGGTAGTCTACCAGCTCCTCTGCGATCTCTCGGGTCGAGCCGGCAAGGTTGGCGAGAAATGTGGTCCAGCGATCATGCGCCATTGTTGCTGCGCCGGACATGGGATCAGTTCCCCTAAGGTTGGGTGGAATAACCGCTAGCAGATCCCGGCGGATCATGATCGAAAAGCCGTAAAAGCACTTGAGCTGATCGTAACTGAGCGGCGGCACCGTCCGGCTTTCGCTAATCCCCTGGTCGAACCCGCCAATATTGTTGTCCTCCCCGTCGATCAGCCCAGCCTGATGCACGACCATGACGACATTCGGGTCGGCAAATTCCGGAATGCATTTTTCCAGCTTTGTCGGCCGCCAGATATCGTCCTGATCGCAATAGGCGATGAGGTCGCCGGTCGCCTTCAGGGCCGTTTGCAGGAAATTCTCGCCATAACCCAGATTTTCCGGGTTGCGCCACAACCGGATCGGCACTGCGCTTTTCGCCGCGATGGCAGCCACGATCTCCATGGTTTCATCGGTCGACCCGTCATCGGCCACCAGGATTTCATGCGGGGGCACGGTCTGGTTCACCAAACTGTTCAACTGACGCTCGATATAGCGGGCGCCGTTGTAGCTGCCCATGACGATAGAAACTTGTGGCTGGGTCATGCTTGTCGAAACTCCAAGTCCGCAGACCTCTCCTGTCGATCGTCGGGGATCAGCGCCCCCTTACCACCATTTTTCCGCCCGCGCGGTAAACCCGGCGCGTTCCTCGAGCGCCAGCGAAGCGTTTAGCACGCCCTGTTCGTCCAGCGGTCGCCCGATGATCTGGAGGCCGAGCGGCAGACCTGCGCTATCCAGCCCACCCGGCAACGACATGGCCGGAAGGCCCGCCAGCGAGGCAGGCACGGTGAACACGTCGTTCAAATACATGGCGAGCGGATCGGCCTGCTTCTCCCCCAGCGCGAAGGCAGCGGACGGCGCAGTTGGTGTCAATAGCAGGTCGCACTGGGTGAACGCCTGCTCGAAATCGCGCGCAATCAGCGTGCGGACCTTGCAGGCCTGCGTGTAATAGGCGTCGTAGAACCCGGCCGACAGCACATAGGTGCCTATCATGATGCGCCGTTTCACCTCGTCGCCGAACCCTGCCGCGCGCGTTGCCGCGTACATGTCCTGCAGCCCTGCCCCGTCGGGCAGCACACGCTGGCCGTACCGCACGCCGTCATAGCGCGCGAGGTTGGACGACGCCTCGGCGGGGGCAATGATATAATAGGTCGGCAGCGCATATTGGGTGTGCGGCAGCGACACGTCGACGATTTCCGCCCCGGCGTCTTTAAGCCAGGCCACACCCTTGTCCCACAGCGCCGCGATTTCCGGATTGAGGCCATCAGGGCGATATTCTTTGGGGATGCCGACCTTCTTGCCCCGCAGGTCGGACGACAGGCCCGCCTCCCACTGCGGAACGGGCAGATCGAGCGAGGTCGAATCCTTCGGATCAAACCCCGCCATATTCTCCAGCAGGATGGCGTTGTCACGCACGGTGCGCGCCATCGCGCCCGCCTGATCGAGGGAGGATGCGAACGCCACGATGCCCCAGCGCGAGCAGCGTCCGTAAGTCGGCTTGATACCGCTGATACCCGTGAAGCTTGCGGGCTGGCGGATCGATCCGCCGGTATCGGTGCCGGTCGCCGCCGGGCACAGCCGCGCCGCGATGGCAGACGACGATCCGCCCGAGGAACCGCCCGGTGTCAGCGCCTTGCCGTCCGCCGCCTTCCATGGCGACACCACATTGCCGAACGCGCTGGTTTCGTTGGACGATCCCATGGCGAACTGGTCCATGTTGAGCTTGCCGAGCATCCCTGCGCCTGCCGACCACAGTTTCGCGGACACGGTCGACTCGTACTGCGGCACAAAGCCTTCGAGGATGTGGCTTGCTGCGGTCGTCTGCGTCCCTTGCGTGCAGAACAGATCCTTCATGCCGATCGGTACGCCGGAGAGGGGTTTCAACGCGCCGCTGGCGCGCGCGGCGTCGGCGGCGTCGGCGGCTGCCAGCGCGGCGTCCGGCGTCTCGACAATGAACGCGTTCAATGTCTTCGCCGCAGCGATGTTCGCGCTGAACGCTTCGGTTACTTCGCGCGCAGAGAATTCGCCATCGCGGAACCCGTCGCGGATTTCGGCAACAGTGAGATTGGTTAAGTCAGTCATGAACAAACCCGTTCGGGCTGAGCCTGTCGAAGCCCTGCCCTTCTGAGAAAAAACGGTCCTTCGACGAGCTCAGGACGAACGGAGAACAAGGTGGAAACGTCATTCGATCACCTTGGGCACGGCGAAAAAGCCATGTTCCGCCTGCGGCGCGTTGGCCAACACCCTGTCACGCACATTGCCGTCGGTCACGACGTCGTCGCGCAGGCGCAAATGATTGGGGATGACGGCGGTCATCGGCTCCACGCCGCTGACGTCCACCTCGCCCAGTTGCTCCACCCAACCCAGGATGTTGTTGAGTTCGGGCACCAGCGCCTGCGCCTCATCATCCGTTACGGCGATGCGGGCAAGACCGGCGACCTTCTTGACGGTATCACGATCAATAGACATGCATTGGCCGATAGCGTCTGTTACGGGCAAAGGGAAGCATCAGACTGCGATTGTGGAATAGGCAAGGGCACCGGACGAATGCGCTCCTTGCACTTGCGCCCGGCGCTGTTTCATGTTGCAGTGCACAAATGGAGTATCGATGCCAGCGCGCAGGTTCCTTTATATCGTCGCGGGGCTCATCGTGCTGACGCTCGGGTCGGCCTTTGCGTATCGCATGTGGGGTCAGCATATGCTGGCTGCCGTAATGGTGCCCAACACCGCGTACCGGGCTCCCCCCGCGCTGACGGCGCAGGATTATGCGCGGGCGGATCTGTGGATTGCGCGGCCGGACAAAGGCGCGGAAAACCCTGCCCTCTGGCTCCCCCCAAAGGTGTCTCCGCCCGCCAACACGGGCAACGCGGCGATCTTCTTCGTTCATCCGACCAGCTACCTCGCTCCTTTCAACACCGCCAAATGGAACGCGCCGATCGACGACCGCGACAGTCAGGCGATGGCCAGCCGGTTCATTGCGAGCCAGGCAAGCGCCTTCTCCGCTGCAGGCGCCATCTGGGCGCCACGCTATCAGCAGGCCCATTTCGGCGCCTTCCTGCGCAGCGGGGGCAATGCGGACAAGGCAATCAACGCCGCCTATCGCGATGTCGCCGCCGCGTTCGCCGCCTTTCTCGCCGCCAACCCGGACGGCCCGATCATCTTGGCCGGGCACAGCCAGGGTTCGATGCACCTCATGCGCATCCTGAAAGAACAGGTGGCGGGAAAGCCCGTCGCGCGCCGGATCGTCGCGGCCTATATCGTCGGCTGGCCGGTATCGCTCACTGCCGATCTCCCGGCGCTAGGCCTACCCGCCTGCACGGGACCGGACCAATCCGGGTGCATCCTGAGCTGGCAAAGTTTTGCCGAACCCGCCGAACCGTCCGCCATCCTGGACGGCTATGCCCGCTATCCCGGCATGACCGGAGCAACCCGGCGCGGCACCCCGATGCTGTGCGTCAATCCGCTCACCGGAACACCCGACAGCGCGGCGGACAAGACAGCCAATCTCGGCACTCTCGCCCCCGGATCGAGCGAGGACGAGAGCCAGCTTGTCGCCAAGGCGGTGCCCGCCCGATGCGGCACGGGCAAGCAGGCGGGCTTCCTCCTCATCGGCGAACCTCCGCAGATGGGTCCATATACGTTGCCGGGCAACAACTATCACGTCTATGACTACGCGCTGTTCTGGGCGAATGTCCGCCTGGATGCAGAACGAAGGCTCGCCGCATTTCTCAGACGCTGATTACGACCGACCGCGCGCTGTTCCGGGACGCCCTGCCGCTGGGCGGGCGACTGATCGGCATGGACGTCGGCACCAAGACCATCGGCCTTGCGCTGTGTGACGCAGGCTGGACCATCGCGAGCCCCGCCCATACGATCGCGCGCGGAAAGTTTACCAAAGACAAGGGCTTGATTGCCGATTTTATCGGCCAGCAGCAGGTGCTTGGTATCGTCATCGGCCTGCCGCTCAATCTCGACGGCAGCGAGAGTCCCCGGTCACAGGCGTCTCGCTCCTTCGCGCGCAACATCGGCGAATTGGGTTTCCCGGTGCTGCTGTGGGACGAGCGCTGGTCGACACAGGCCGTCACCCGCATGATGATCGACGCCGACACCAGCCGCGCCCGCCGCAGCGAACTGGTCGACAAGCTCGCCGCGAGTTATATTCTTCAGGGCGCGATCGACGGACTGCGGGGTTAGGCCTGGACTAGCACCGATTCGTCCGCTTCCAACGCGTGAGCCGCCTCGGCGATCATCGTGTAGGACCGCTTGCGCAAATCGTGATCGAACACATCGGAGACGATGATCAGCTCGTCTGCGCCCGTCTCTGCCAGCAACGCCGCCATGCCGCGCTTTACGGTATCGAACGACCCGACGATCGTGCGTTCGAGAAAGCTGTGCACCTGTGCTTTTTCCATGGGCGACCAATAGTCGTCGATGTTGTCGATCGGCGGCTTGCTCAGCCCGCGATCCCCGCGGAACACGTCCGCGAACGACATCTGCTGGGTCGTGAACAGCCGCTGGGCCTCGGCATCCGTTTCCGCCGCGATGATATTGACCCCAATGGCCGCATGCGACGTGGCAAGCTGGGCCGACGGCTGGAATCGCGCGCGATAAATTTGGAGCGCCTGCAACAAGGCGGACGGCGCGAAATGCGATGCAAACGCGTAAGGCAGGCCAAATTGTGCCGCCAGTTGCGCGCCGAACAGACTCGATCCGAGGATCCACAAGGGCACGTTCGTTCCAGCACCAGGCACAGCAACAATCCGCTGCCCCTCGGCTACGGGGCCAAGAAACGCCTGAAGCTCCTGCACATCCTGCGGGAAATGCTCCGACGCCATGGGGTCGCGGCGCAGCGCGCGCAGCGTCATCTGATCGGTACCGGGCGCACGACCAAGGCCGAGGTCGATCCGGCCGGGGAAAAGCGCCTCCAGCGTACCGAACTGTTCGGCAATGATCATCGGCGCATGATTGGGCAGCATGATGCCACCCGCCCCCACTCGGATCGTCTTCGTCGCGGCAGCAAGATGCCCGACGACGACAGCGGTGGCCGCCGAAGCGACGCCACGCAGATTGTGGTGCTCGGCCACCCAAAAGCGGTGATAGCCCAAGTCTTCGACATGGTGTGCCAGATCGGCAGATGCCTGGAGAGCGGCGGAAATATCACCGCCTTGACGGACACGGACGAGATCGAGAACAGAAATTAGGGGCATAGGTTTTTCTCCGCTACCTAATTTAGGACCGCAGCCGGGAATTGTAAGGCACAAAACGACACCCGTTCCGATCGAGCCGTTGCCCCGCCCTTCCTTCCTGCTCTTGCCACGTCGCCGCCCCTCCCCTAAAGCCCGACTTCATGCCGCAGGAATCCGCAGCGCCTTATGGCCTCACGCCCACCGCAGATCTTGCCGGGCGTACCCTGTTTCCGCACCGCCATTTGCTCGCGATTTCACAGCTAAAGCCCTGGGAAATCCGCTTCCTGCTTGACGAGGCGGAGCATTGGGTGGCGGTCAACCGTTCGTCAGCGCAGAAGCATGACGGCCGCCTCGCGGGCCTGACGCAGATCAACGCCTTTTTCGAAAACAGCACCCGCACGCTCCTGTCGTTCGAGATCGCAGGCAAGCGTCTCGGAGCGGACGTGGTGAACATGCACGCGGCGACGTCGAGCGTGAAGAAGGGCGAGACCCTGATCGACACGGCCGTGACGTTGAACGCCATGCGCGCCGACGTCATCGTCATTCGCCATGGCAGCTCGGGCGCGGTGCAGCTCATCGCCGACAAGGTCGATTGCCCGGTGCTCAACGCCGGGGACGGATGGCACGAGCACCCTACGCAGGCGCTGCTCGACGCACTCACCATCCGCCGGCGCAAGGGCGGGTTCGAAGGCCTGATCGTCACCATCTGTGGCGATGTTTTGCACAGCCGCGTGGCGCGCTCGAACATGCTGTGCCTTGCCGCTTTGGGCGCGCAGGTCCGCGTTGCCGCGCCCGCCACCCTCACCCCGGCCGCAGTCGACTGCATGGGCGCGGTCGCGACGACGGACTTCGATGCTGCGCTCGACGGCGCGGACGTGGTCATGATGCTCCGCCTGCAGAACGAGCGGATGGATGGCGCGTTCATCCCCTCGCCCCGCGAATATCATATGCTCTACGGCCTCACGCCCGAACGGCTGGCCAAGGCGAAGCCCGACGCGCTCGTCATGCACCCCGGCCCGATGAACCGGGGGGTGGAAATCACCAGCGGTGTTGCCGACGATCCGGATCGCTCCGCCATTACCGAACAGGTCGAAATGGGCGTTGCCGTGCGCATGGCCTGCCTCGACGTATTGACGCGTTCTGCCCGTAATATCGAGGGCTGGGCATGACCGGCCGGTTGGCGATCACAAACGGTCTGCTCGCCGATCCGGCGCTGAGCGCCGTGACGCCCGGCACAGTGCTGATTGAGGGCGACAGCATCGTCGCGACCGGGTCGATCAACGTGCCGTCCGACGCGGAAACCATCGACGCGGGAGGGCTGGTGGTTGCGCCGGGCCTCGTCGACCTCGGCGTGTTCCGCACGGACAAGCCCGCCTTCCACTTTGGCGGCATCACGCGCGCAGGCCTGATGCCCGATCAGTCATCCCCGCTTGATGACGTCGGCCTGATCCGTGAGGCAACGCGCGCGGGCAAGCCCGATTTCTGGGTTCACCCCATCGCTGCTGCGACCCGCGACCTCGAAGGGCGCGAACTGGCGGAAATCGGCATGATGCAGGCCGCAGGCGCCAAGGCCGTCGGGACCGGCCGCCAATGGATCGCCGATTCGGGGGTGATGTGGCGCGTGCTCTCTTACGCCTCCGCGCTGGGCCTCACCGTCATATCCCATGCCGAGGATGGTGGCCTTGCCGGAAAGGCTGTGGCAACCAGCGGCGAGACCGCAACCCGGCTTGGCCTTTCCAACGCGCCCGCCTGTGCCGAGGCGATGGCGATTGCGCGCGATATCATGCTGGCGCGCGAAACGGGCGCGAAGATACACTTCCGGCTGGTCACCACAGCTGCAGGCTTTGCGCAGGTGCGCGCGGCCAAAGCCGAAGGGCTGGCCGTCACCTGCGGCATTTCGCCCGCCTATCTCTTTCTGTCCGATCTGGCGATGACCGACTTCCGCACCTTCGCCCGCCTTTCCCCGCCCCTGCGGAGCGAGGATGACCGGCAGGCCGCCCTGCGCGCGGTGGCCGATGGGACGGTCGATGTCATCACATCCAGCCATGATCCACGCGGACCGGAGGACAAGCGCCTCCCCTTCGCGGACGCCGCGCCGGGGATGGCCGGCGCGGAAACGCTGCTTGCCCTCTCGCTCAATCTGGTACGCGACGGGCATATCGGCATGAACGCGCTGATGCGCCTGCTCGCCGCCAATCCGGCGGAGATTCTGGGGGTAAAGGCGGGCAGCTTCGCAACGGGGCACGCCGCCGACGTCATCTTCATCGATCCCGACACGCCGTGGCGCGTGGATTCGGCCCGCATGGCTGCGGCCGCCGGAAATACCCCATTTGATCGCATGCCCGTGCAGGGCCGCGTGCGCCGTGTCATGAAGGGCGGCGTTTTCCTTTAACGCATCGCGATCTGTTGCGGCTTGGCACCCTTTGCGTAGGCCCATTTCGCGGGAACCGCCTCCGCGCCACCCATGCGCACGAAGCAGCTATAGCCCTGCGCCCGTACCGTCGAGCACAGCTGTTTCGCGCCCTGACGGTTGGCGAACCCCGCCACCGCGAGGCGATGGAACACCCGGCCACGGACCGTGATGGAGCTGGTTACGACTGGGAACTGCGCCACAGTCCGGCTATGGCGCGCCATCCGCTGCCAGCTGTCCTGCGCCACCGCCGGGGTGTCGAACGCACCCAGCTGCACGACCCAGGTCGACCCCTGCGAAGCGTTGACCGGGCCAAAATAGGCTGCGGGGCGGGCGAACGCACGCGAAAGTGTCTCTGCCGACCGCTGCGCTACGGGCTGACGCATAGGCGCTTGCGGCGCGCGGATCATCGGAGCCGCATCGGGAATGGGCTGGACCATAGCAATGGCCGGGAGAGGCGCTGGCGCAGGTGCCGCTTCCGCCACAGGTGCCGGAGCGGGTTCCGCCGCCGCAACCTCCACGGGCTGCGCCGAGACCGGAGCCACGAGCGCCAGCTGCGCGGGAATACCGCCGTCCACCGCCACCGGCTGCACGCCGATCATCGCCAGCACGCGCGCGCTTTCCGCACCCGGCTGGGCCAACTGCGCCCAGTTCGCGACCCGCTGCGCCGCATCGAGCGGAGCAAGATCCTGCGAGGCCATCAAGCGCGCTTCATTCCAGCGTCCTGCCAGAGCGTAAGAATAGGCGAGGTTCTGCCGTTCCTTGGCGCCCGCGGCGGGATCATGAATGGCCTGACCCAACACGCGGATCGCCTCGTTCGAGTCGCCCGCCAAGGCCATCGCCAAGCCATAGTCGGCGGCGGGGAGCACATCCATGTGGCTGGTGAGCAGATCGCGCGCGGCGCTGGCTTGCCCCTGCGCGGTCTGCACCAGCGCAAGGCTGACGATCGTGCGGGTATCCTTGCTGCCCAGCGCCAGCGCATCCTGGAACGCCGTCTGCGCGGAGGCGAAACGACCGCTGGCGAGATAGGCGCGCCCGAGCAAAGTCCGATAGGCCGCATTGTCGCGCGCTCCGGCGACAGCCGCCTCGGCCAGCAGTACAGCCTTCGCGCCATCCCGTTCGGCCAGCGCCTTTTCCACCTTTGCCGCGCTGTCCGCCGCGTCCCGCTGTAAAGCGGCCGCGCTAGCACCCGCACGCGTGTTCACGGCCGCACCGCTGCAACCGACCATGGTCACGGCGACGATCATCGAAGACGCCGCGATATTGGAAAAGGCCTTGCGTTTCATGTCTCTGTCCCCGTTCAATCTGCGTTGGATGTGCCGCCGTCGGGCACTTGTCTGGCCAGCTTTTCCAGGTCCGGCTGGCTGTCGAGAAAGGCGTCGAGCGCCTGTGTTACAATCTGTTGCGCGCTGCGGTTGTTGACCGCGCAGGCAAGCCGCAACCGCAAATGCCGCGCCGGATCGAGCCGCAGCGTAAACGCCGCTTTCGCCTTGCGGGCATGCGCCAGCGCGGCCGGTGTGATCGTCTTTACGGCAGGCGTCGTGAGCTTGGCTTCCAGTTCCTGGCGCTGCTCCACCACCGCCGGAATATCGGTCGTCGCGGCAGGCGTCGCTGTCGAAGGCGCGGGATGCGCGCTCGTCAGGCCGACCATCGTCAGCGGCGGAACATCCGGCTGTCCGTCATCGGCGCCCATGTCATTCCAGCCGAGATCGTCATGGCCGTCATATTGCAGAGAGGAGGGTAACGCCGGACCGTTGCCGGTCGGGATGTAGGCGCGGCGCATGGCCGGACGAGCCGCACCCTTTCGGGCGAGCAGGTTGGCGCTGAGCGAGGCGAGCGGCTTGGGTTCGGTCATCGCTATAGCCCTCACTGGCCCGCCACACGGCGGCCAAAGCCGCCGGGGGCACGAGGCGTGGCACCGGGAACGGCGGGGCGGCCATTGGGCACGGCAAAGACCGTGCGACGGAAATTCTTTTCGAGACGGTCGGAAATATACTCCCACAATGTCTCGATTTCCTGCGCGGACCGGCTAGCGGGGTTCACTTCCATCACGGTGCGCCCGTCGATCATCGATGCGGCGAAATCCGTTCGATGATGGACGACCACCGGCGCGACCGTGCCATGCTGCGACAGGGCGATCGCCGCTTCGGACGTGATCTTGGCCTTGGGCGTTCCGGCGTTGACCACGAAGATCAGCGGCTTGCCCGCGCGCTCGCACAGATCGACTGTCGCGCCGACCGCGCGCAGATCATGCGGGCTTGGGCGCGTGGGGACGACGATCAGTTCGGCCACGGAAATAACGCTCTGGATCGCCATGGTGATGGCGGGCGGCGTATCTATCACGGCAAGCTTGAACCCCTGTTGCCGCAAGGTTTCAAGATCATGGGCGAGGCGGGAAACCGTGGTTTCGGCGAAGGCGGGTGCGCCATCCTCGCGCTCGTTCCACCAGTCGGCGAGCGATCCCTGCGGATCGATATCAATCAGGACGACCGGACCGGCACCCGCGCGCTCGGCCTGCACGGCGAGATGGCCGGACAGGGTGGTCTTGCCGGACCCGCCTTTTTGCGATGCCAATGCCAGTACGCGCACAATATTCCCCTATGGTCGCCGGATTTGGCAACAGGGGTGCCATGGTCGTCCTAACATTCCGTTAATCCGACGGCCGAGACGTGATCCGAAATGGGAGCTTTCAGCTAAATACGACGGTCCGCAAACCGTTGCGCAGCACCCGGCGTTCGGCCACCCAGCGCACCGCGCGCGACAGGACCTGCGCCTCGATATCGCGGCCGATACGGATCATGTCCTCGGCGCTGGCGCGATGGTCGATCCGCTCGACCGCCTGCTCGATGATCGGCCCTTCGTCGAGGTCGCCGGTGACGAAGTGCGCGGTCGCACCGATCAGCTTCACCCCGCGCGCATGGGCACGATGATAGGGACCGGCGCCCTTGAAGCTGGGCAGGAAGCTGTGGTGGATGTTGATGCAGCGGCCGTCGAGCGCATCGACCATCTCTCCGCTCAGCACCTGCATATAGCGGGCCAGCACCAGCTGCTCGGCACCCGTCTGCTTCATGAGGGCTAGGATATCCTGCTCCTGCGCCGCGCGGGTCTCGCCGCTGACAGGGAGGTAGTGAAAGGGCACGCCGTGCCATTCGGTCAGCGCACGACAATTCTCGTGGTTGGACACGACGCCCGCGATCTCCACCGCCAAGCCCCCGGTGGACCAGCGATGGAGGAGGTCGTTCAGGCAATGGCTGCCCTTGGACACGGCGATCATGATCTTGAGCCGCTCGGCTGCATCGACCAGCAACCACTCCATGGCGAACCGTTCTGCCACGGGGGCGAACGCCACGCTCAAGGCGTCGCGGCTGGCGGGAAACCGCTCCCCTACCCCCTTGAACTCCACCCGCATGAAGAAATTGCCGGATTCCAGATCGGCATATTGCTGGCTGTCGAGAATGAACCCGTCATGATCGGCCAGAAAGCTGCTGACCGCCGAAACGATGCCCACCCGATCGCATGCCGTAAACAGCAGGATATAGCGTGCGTCTGCGTCGCCCATATTGTTTCCGTCCCCCTTAAATCATGTGCCCGTCGGTCAGATGCCCCCGCGCGTGACCGGCCAGCCCCGCTCTTCCAGCCCGGCGACCAGCGCGTCCATACAACTGTCGAGCACATTCTGCTGCGTAGCGCGGACGACGAAATTCGCGCCCACACGGCCTTCCCGGAAAAAGGGATAGCTGCCGATCTGCGATCCGGCGTGCGCGCGTTCAGTGCTGGCGAGGAAATCGGCAATCTCGCTTTCCGCCACCCAGCTACCGACCTGCCCGGACAGCAGCGGCGCCCCGCCTTCCAATGTCCCGGTCAGTGCATCGAGCATCCCGGCGGTGATGTGCGGTACCCCTGCCATGATGAAGATATTCTCGAACCGGATGCCCGGCGCGCCGGACATGCGGTTGGGGATGAGGCTGCTGCCGCGCGGCACCCGCGCCATGCGCAGACGCGCTTCGGTCAGTCCGCCCCGTTCGCGGTAATAGCGCTCCAGCACGGCCTCCGCTTCGGGATGGACAATCACGTCAACGCCCAGCGCGGCCGCGATCGCATCAACGGTGATGTCGTCATGCGTCGGCCCGATCCCGCCCGTGGTAAACAGATAATCGCTGCGCGCCCTAAGGATATTGACCGCCTCGCCGATCGCAGCCGCGTCGTCGGCAACGACCCGAACTTCCCGTAACCGGATACCCTGCACGTTCAGCCAGCTGGCGATCTGCGCCACATTTTTGTCCTGCGTGCGCCCGGACAGGATCTCATCACCGATGACGATCAGTGCGGCAGTCCAGATGCGGTCGGAGGTGACGGTGCTCATGCCATGCCCATAGCGCGCCGTGCTGGGCATGACCAGCCACGGCGTGGCGTCGGTCCATCCGCTCCAAGGCCCCTCTCGCCAGATCGGAAAAACGCCCCTATATTGAGTGCATGACCGAATATATGACCATGACGGCCGATACGCCACCGACCCGATCCACCGCGATCAAGCTCTACGACGAGTCCGGATTCGCCGGAATGCGCCGTGCCGGACGCCTCGCTGCCGAAATTCTCGACGCGTTGGCCGCGCATGTCGTTCCCGGTGTCACCACCGAGGAAATCGACGACATTGTCCGTCGCATGACGATAGAGGGCGGCGGTGCGCCTGCGACGCTTGGATATCGCGGCTACACGCACAGCTGCTGCACGTCGATCAACAACGTCATCTGCCACGGCATACCCGGAGACCGCGAACTGAAGGAAGGGGATATCGTCAATATCGATGTCACCCCGCTGGTGGACGGCTGGCATGGCGACAGCAGCCGCATGTATCTCGTGGGCGACGTACCCATCAAGGCGCGGCGCCTGGTGGATGTGACATATGAATGCCTCATGCTCGGCATCGAACAGGCGAAACCCGGCAACCACCTGGGGGATATCGGCCACGCGATCCAGAAATATGCCGAAAAGCATCGCTATGGCGTGGTACGGGACTTCTGCGGTCACGGCCTCGGCCAAGTCTTTCACGATGCGCCGGAAGTCGTTCACCTCGGCATCCCCGGAACCGGTCCAGAATTACGGCCCGGCATGTTCTTCACCATCGAACCGATGATCAATATCGGCAAGCCCGGTGTGCGGATGATGGAGGATGGCTGGACGGCGGTGACGCGCGACCGCTCGCTTTCGGCGCAGTTCGAACACAGCATCGGCATCACCGAAACCGGCTGCGAGATCTTTACGGAAAGCCCCGCAGGACTTCACCGCCCACCCTATTATTAAACACGCGGCTTCGTGCCGGAGCCGTATCGCTCAGGCGCGGAGCCGATCGGCCAGCGCCTGGAGCGTAATGTCGTCGATGCGGCTTTCCGGATCGTCGGAGCGCACCAGCTCGGCCAGCCAGGTGCTGCGCTGCCCCATCTCGTCAAGCTGCTGCAACTGGTCGAGGCAGCGCATCATGACGTCCTCATCCATGCACAGCGACACGCCCAGCTCTTCCAGATGCTCACGCATCTGGTCTAGCTCGGCAGCGATTTTCGTCCGCAGGTCGATCGGCACGACGATCGCCCCGGAGGCCTCAAAAGGCACACGCTCAGGCCGCAAGAGTCTTCACCTCGCAACGGTTGAGGATTGCCTGCGCCAGCGCACTGATGCCCAACTCCGCCTCCACTGCTCCCTTGGCGAGTGCCGCCTCGGACGTTTCGAAAACCATGGCGCTGTCCCGGTCCTGGCACAGAGTAAGGCCGCCCGCCTGCCGGATCGCCATCATGCCGGCCACACCGTCCGTGCCCATGCCCGAAAGGATGACACCAACGGCCTTGTCGCGACCCGCCTTTGCCACCGTCGTGAGCAGAAGGTCGGCAGACGGACGCGCACCATTTACGGGATCGCGCGCGAGCAGGCGGATCGAACCACCCGGCCAGCGGTCGATCAGACCATGCTTGTCGGGGTGTGAAAGCACATAAACGCAACCCTGTTCCAGGGCCATGCCATCGGCCGCCATCTTTACCTCCGGCGCAATGGCCGCGTTGAGGCGTGATGCGAAAGGAACGGCGAGGCCGTCTTCGAGCTGTTGCAATACGATCGTGGGCGGGCAGTTCGCCGGCCATGCGGACAGCAGCTCGGTAACCGCCACGCCGCCGCCGGTCGAAGCCGAAATCGCTACGATCGAGCCGTTCCATTTATAGGCAGGCGCGTTCGCTTGTGCAGGCGCTGCAGCAGCAGCGGCTGCTTCGGCCGCCTTCGCAGCGGCTGCCGCCGGATCGTATTTCTTGACCTTGCTCTTGGCCGCCGTCGCCACCAGCTTGCACAGTTTGCCGGAAATTTTCTCGAACTCGTCCGGCGTCGCCTTCGTGGGTTTGGGGAAGCAGTCCACCGCGCCCAGCTCCAGCGCGCGCAGCGTCACTTCCGCACCTTTCTGCGTCAGCGTCGACAGCATCACCACCGGCATCGGCTTGGTCGTCATGATTTCCTCAAGGAAATCAATCCCGTTCATTCCCGGCATTTCGATGTCCAGAGTCACCACGTCCGGGCGCATACTCGCGATCATCTCGCGGGCTTCGCTGGCGTTGGCAGCAGCACCGATGACCGTCAGGTCAGAAGAACGTTCCAGCGCGCTCGTAAACAGCGCCCGCATTGTGATCGAATCGTCGACCACCAGAACCTTGATTGCTGCCATGATTAAGTCCTTCTACGATCTCTTTTTATATGTGCTAATCTTTGAGATTTGGTTGCGAGTGCGAAAAGAGATCACGCCGCCTCGGCCAGCTCCGTACCCGCCGTCAATCCAGGCAGATCCAGCACCATCACCATCCGGTCTTCGAGTGCGACCAAGCCCTCCAGATAAGGAACAACGGAGTCATTGCCCGTGCTCGGCGGCGGCTGGATATCCTCATCCTGCGCCGTCACGATGTCACTGACCGAATCGACGATCAGGCCCCGCAATTGTCCCTCGATCTGCGCCACGATAATGACGTGACGGTCAGTCGGCGATGTCGGTTCCCAACCCAGGCGCGCACCCAGATCGATGACCGGCAGCACTGTGCCGCGCAGATTGACCACGCCCGCGACATAGTGTGGAACATGGGGAAGACGCGTGGTGGGCGACCATGCGCGGATTTCGCGGATCGCCATGATGTCCAACCCAAAGCTCTGGGTGCCGAGATGAAAAGTGATGAGTTGACGTGCCATGAGTGTTCTCCAGTCCCCCTAGACCACAAGATCAGTGCGTTACGCGCCGGAGCGCAGAATCCAGTTTGTCGGCATCGAACGGCTTCACGATCCAGCCGGTTGCTCCCGCCGAGCGAGCGCGGGCTTTCTTCTCGTCCGAGCTTTCGGTCGAGAGCACAAGAATGGGGCAATCGCGAAAGCGCGACTGTCCCCGCAGCGCTTCGATCAGGCCGAACCCGTCCATGCGTGGCATGTTGATGTCGGTGACGATCACATCGACGCCGGGATTGCGGTCCAGCCACTCCAGCGCGTCGACGCCATCCACGGCCTGCACGACCTCATATCCCCGCGAGGTCAACGCCGCCTTCAGCAACGCGCGCATACTCGCGCTGTCGTCGACGGTGAGGACATTAATATTCTGAGACATAATAACTTCCTTCACCCCTTAAAACAGTTCGACATCGCCGCGCACCTTCTGCGGCCTGAGTGTCGGCGTTTGCGTCGGCGCCGCCACCCGCTCGACGGTTCGACATCGCGACCGGCCCATGACCGGATCAAAGTCGACACGCCGCGCGGACTCGCCGCCCACATCACGATGGACGAGTGCTATCGATTCATCGTTAAGAAACTTAGAAGCAAAGGCCGCATTCGCATCACCAATGCGCGTCATGCCCGCATGCATGTTGGCGCCCCCGTAGATATGCGCCTTCATCCGTGACTTGCTGGCACCCTTTTTCATCATTTCGTTGATGAGGACTTCCATCAGGTACAGACCATAGGTTTCGTCAGACACTGTCCCACGTCCGCCCTGAGGTTCGGCAAGCAGGAAATGGTTCATGCCACCGACCTGCGCGACGGGATCGTACAGGCAACAGGCGATGCAGCTGCCCAGCACCGTGGTCAGGATTTCCGACCGGCCGGAACCGACATGCGCTTGCCCCTGCATGACCGTGATGCGTTCGGGACCGATTTCTGAGGGAACGGGCTGGTACTTCACGCACGCGCTCCCGCGAGAGCACGCTCGGCGATACGGGGCAGCGGCAGGATCTTCTCGGCGGCGCCGATGTCCGCGGCCGCGCGCGGCATACCGTAAACCGTACTGGTTGCCTCATCCTGTGCGATGGTGCGTCCGCCGGCCTTGCGCATGGCCAGCAGCCCGCGCGCGCCGTCCTGCCCCATGCCGGTGAGCAATATGCCCACCGCCGCCGGGCCAAGCGCCTTGGCGACGGACTCGAACAACGCGTCGATGCTCGGCCGATGCCCTGACACCAAATCGCCCGGAACCGCGCGCGTGACCAGCTTTTCCGTACCGGACACGACCATGTGTCTTTCATTTCCACCCGCGATGTAGATGTGGCCTTCCTGAAGCGGAATGCCCGGCTCGGCGAGCTGCACCGTCGCTGCGCATCGCTGGTTGAGCCGATCGGCCATTGCCGGGGCGAAGGCTGCGCTGATGTGCTGCACGATCAATGTTGGCGGGCAATTTTCGGGAAAGGCGGGAAGCAGGTGATGAAGCGCTTCCACCCCACCGGTCGATGCACCGATGGCGATCAAGCGGGTTCCAACACCATTCACGGTGGAAACGGCAATGGTCTGACGCTGCACACGGTCCTGCTGCTGAAGCGCTTCCGGCGCCCGCCAGCGCCCGATGCGCCCGGCCGACCTGACCATGCGCGCCAGATCGCCGCCGTCATTTTCCAACAGCGCGTTCACCGAGCCATCCGGCTTGGCGTAGCAGTCTACCGCACCCAGTTCGAGCGCGCGGATCGTCGTTTCGCAATTGCGCTTGGTAACGCCGGAAACGATCACCACCGGCATGGGCCGCAGGCGCATGATCTTGTCGAGGAATTCCAGTCCGTTCATCCCCGGCATCTCGATGTCGAGCGTCACCACATCCGGATTGAGCTCACGGATCATACCGCGCGCTTCCATCGCGTCCGCCGCCGTTCCGATTACCTCGATGTCCGGCTCACTGCCCAGCAATCGGCTGAGCAACGCGCGCATCGTAGCGGAGTCATCCACAATCAGGACACGGGTGGTCATGCTTCGTCCTTCCGGTAAATCGTGCCGCCTACGAGCGACATCTTGTCTTGTTTAGGGCCGCACACGCGCTCGCTGTGCCCGATATAGAGATGCCCGCCGGGTATCAGCTGGTCGATAAAGCGCGTGACGAGCGTGTCTTTGGTCGGCTGATCGAAGTAGATCATCACGTTGCGGCAGAAGATGATGTCGAAGGGCCGCTGCATCGGCCAGGGGCCCAGAAAATTCAGCCGCTTGACGCGGATCATGCCACACACTTCCGGCGCGATGTGCGCTTCGGTGCCGACCTGTTTGACCCATGGGCGAACCAGCTCTGCCGGAACGTCCTTCAGGGCGTCCATTTCATATTTGGCCGCTGTGGCGCCTGCCACCGCATGATCCGCCAGATCCGTCGCCAGAATGATGACATCGCCCCGCAGGAACGGCGCCGCCTCCCCTTTGTCCGGGCCGAGCAACGTCAGCGCCAGCGAGTAAAGTTCCTCACCCGTCGAACAGCCCGCCGACCAGATACGCACGGGATGCCCGGCCTTCGCTTTGGCCAGAAGCGCGGGCCGCACCTCGTTCGCCAGATGGTCGAAATGGTGCCGCTCGCGATAGAAGAAGGTGTGGTTCGTTGTGAGCGCGTTGATCGCCTTGCGGCGCTCGCCCTCGTCCGCCTTGATGGTGTCGATATAGTTCGCGAATGTCTGCTTCCCGCTGTTGCGGACCAGCGGAGCGAGCCGCGAATAGACCAGAGTGGCCTTGCCCGGCGGCAGCACGATACCCGCCACATCATAGACGATGGAACGCACGGCCTCGAAATCCGCACGAGAATACACCTGCGCGCTGATACCGGGAAAAGGTTCAAACTTTTCGGCGACGGCCTGCATCACGCAGCGACCCTCGCGGCGGCTGTCTGGTCGAAGTCGCTCGCGACGAGCGCGTCGACATCGAGGATCAGAGCCACCATGCCATCGCCCAGGATGGTCGCGCCAGCAACACCGACGACCGGCTGGTAATGGGCTTCGAGGCTCTTGATCACGAACTGGCGCTGATCAACGATACTGTCGACCATCAGCACAGCCTGACCGTGACTTTCGGTTTCGACGACGATCAGCACGGCATCCTGTGCGCTCTCCGCCGCGCCCAGCGCGCCGACCGCATGGTCAAGCCGCACGATGGGCAGGAACTTGCCACGGTTGTTGAGCACCATCAGATTGTTGCCGATGAACTGCACTTCGGCCTCCGCGGGGCGCAGGCTTTCCAGCACATATGTAAGCGGAATGACAACCGTCTGGTCGCCCACCGTCACGATCATGCCGTCGGCGATCGCGAGCGTCAGCGGCAGCGCGAGAGTGAAGGTGCACCCTTCGCCCGGCCGCGATTCGATCGAGATGCGACCGCCCAGATCCTTCACGTTCTGGCGAACGACGTCCATGCCGACGCCCCGCCCGGAAATGTTCGAGACCTTTTCCGCCGTGGAGAAGCCCGCCGCGAAGATGAGGTTGTCGATATCCTCGTTGGACAGTTGCGCGCCAGGTGCGACAAGACCACGCTCGATCGCCTTTTTCAGCACGACCTCGCGGTTGATGCCCGCTCCGTCGTCCGAGATGGAGATAATGATGCGTCCGCTGCGCTGTTCGGCCGAGAGGTGCAACTTGCCCTCGGCAGGTTTGCCGTTGGCGACGCGTACCTCGGGCTTTTCAATGCCATGGTCGACCGCGTTGCGGATAAGATGCGTCAACGGTTCGCCAAGGCGCTCCACCACGGTCTTGTCGAGCTCGGTCGACTCGCCGCTCATCGTCAGGATGACGCGCTTGCCTGTGTCGGCTTCCAGCTCGCGCACAATCCGCGGAACGCGCGAGAACACCGATCCGATCGGCTGCGCGCGGATCGACATCGTGCTTTCCTGAATGTCGCGGGTCAGCAGATCGAGCATGCCCATCTCGTCGATCGCGGTGAGTCCGTGATTGGCGAGGCGCTGTGCCATCATGGCCTGTGCGATGACCAGTTCGCCCACCGTGTCGATCAGCTTGTCGAGCTTGGCGAGGTCGACGCGCACCGTCTGCCCCGGCACTACGGCGCGGGGCGGAGGAGCGGCGTTGAAGGCGGATGCCGCCTCGGGAACGACCGGGGCAGCGGCAGGCTTGGCAATGGCGGTCACGACAGCCGCGGGAGACGCCGCTGGGGTAAACTCTTCCGTAACCGGCTCCGCCACAGGCGCAGCCTCCACAACCGGATAATCCGGCAATTCCACGTCGAGGAGGCGACAATTGGCCTCGCTGGTCAGCGGGTCGATGGTAAGCGTGATATCGGGTCCGACGAAATCGAAGACGTCCTCGATGGCGGATTTCTCGACTTCAGCGGGCAGCACATACTGCCAGCTCAAATAGGCTTTTTCGGCGTCGAGCGCATCGATCTGCGGGAGTTTTCGGGCATCGACGCTGATGCAGCGTCCGCCCAACTCATGCAATTCGCGCAACATCAGCAGCGGTTCGCTGCCATTGGCGAGCGCGCCATCGCAGGGCGTGACCGTTACCAGCCAGCCGGTATTGGCGGCTTCGACGGGCGTGGTGTCGAGCTCCACTGCAGCCGGAGCTTCCGCTTCTTCCGGGATCTCCAGATCCCCCAGCAGACCATCGATGTCGAAATCCAGGCCCAGGTCATCCACCGGTTCGGATACATCGGCTGGAGGAACTTCGTCCGCCTTTGCATCGGCGAATTCCACAGGCCCGCCACTCGCCGCAGCGTCGGCTACGGTTTCCAGTTCCGCGCTGATCGCCGCGTCGTCCGGCGCATTGCCCAGACCACGCACCGCGCCGACATGATCGGCCAGCACGTCAAAGGCTCGCAGCATCAGGGTGTTCAGGCCTTCGCTGAGCGGCAGTTCGCCGTCACGCACATAGGACAAGACCGTCTCAAACTTGTGCGTGAAGGCCTGCAGCGCCGTGAAGCTGAACGCCCCGGCCCCTCCCTTGATGGAATGAACCGCGCGAAAAATGCTGTTGACGGTGTCGTTATCGGCGGTGCCGGACCGGCACGCCATCAGCCCTTCTTCGGCATTGCCCAGCGCTTCCTCGCATTCGAGGAAAAAAATGTTCTGGATTTCATCATTGGTCATGGCTGTCGCCTACCCAGCTGAATGTTTGCGTCAGACCTGTAAGGTCGGCGGCGGCCTGCATGGCGTGGGACGCATGGACAGTCATGGCCACGCCCCGGCTGGCGGCGGTCAGTTGCGCACTCAGCAGCAACTGCAAGCCCGCCTGACCGATACGTGTGACGTCACGCCCTTCCACCACAACATCGTTTTTTCCGCTAATGGCCTGATCGAGCTGGGACAGCAGCGCACTTGCGGTTGTCCGGTCGATGACGGGTGGAAGGATAATCATGTCCATGTCAGTGCTTCTCCCGCAGCGCGCTTAAAATTCGGCCCAGTCGTCTGGATCGTCCTTGAGAGCCAGATTGCCTTGCGCTCGCGGCGTCGTATGAGGCGCTGCCGAGGGAGCGGCGGCCCGCACGGTCGGCTTGGCGGACTGGCGACCGGCCTTGGTCTTTGTCGATCCCGCCGGAAGGCGGAAGCGCGACACCAATTCAGCCAACTCGTCGGCTTCGGTCGCCAGGCTGCGCGCAGCGGCCGTGCTCTCCTCAACCATGGCGGCGTTCTGCTGCGTCATCTTGTCCATGTCGCCGACGGCCCCGTTGACCTGCTGGAGGCTGGTCGCTTGAATTTCCGTCGATTCCGATATGCTGGTGATGAGATGGCTGATATCGGCGACGCGCGAAACGATGCGGCTGAGCATCGATCCGGTTTCCCCGACCAGGCTCACACCGTCCTGCACCTGCTCGGCGCTGGTCATGATGAGCGCCTTGATGTCCTTCGCGGCTTCGGCCGAACGCTGGGCCAGCGCACGCACTTCGTTGGCGACGACCGCAAAGCCCTTGCCAGCGTCGCCCGCCCGTGCGGCTTCGACACCCGCGTTCAGGGCGAGCAGGTTGGTCTGGAACGCGATGCCGTCGATCACGTTGATGATCTGCGTGATTTCCTGCGCCGATTTCTCGATGGCGCCCATGGCGTTCACGGCCTTCTCTACAACCTGGCCGCCCTCGGTCGCTTCGCGCTTGGCTTCGCCGATCGAGGTGTTGACCTGCGCCGCGCTCCGTGCGGTTTCCTGCACCATCGCGGTGACCTGGTTCATGGCCGCTGCGGTTTCTTCGAGGCTTGCGGCCTGCTGTTCCGTGCGCTGCGAGAGATCATTTGTCGCCGACCGGATTTCCGTGGAGCCTGTATGAATGCCGTTGGCGGCTACGGTGACAGCGCCCATGGCGCTCGCAAGGCCGTCCATCGTGCGGTTGAAATCGAGACGAAGCTTTTCATATTCAGCCGGAAATGCCCGGTCGATGCGATAGCCGAGATCACCCTCGACCAGTTTGGTCAGACCGGCGCTCACCATCTGCACCACCGCATCGGCGTCTTCGCGGTTGTGATTCAGCGATTCAGCGTTGGCGCGAAAAACGTCCATCGCCCGGGTCATACGACCGACACAGTCTTCATGATCGGTAAAGGCGATCGGGCTGGTCACATCACCGGCGGCGAGCGCTTCCAGTCGCACGACGGTCGTTACATAGGGATCGGTGACGAGGGGTGCGCTGATGAACGCAGTAGCGGCGGCGATCGCAAACGCCGCCCCTGCTATGACGAGACCGACAACGGCAAAGCCCTGGCTGGCGAGGAGTGTGGCAGCAAGCCCGGCCAGGCCGCAAGAAATATAGACGAAGGTCAGAGCCTTGAACTTGGCCTTTATCGGTGCCTTTTTTGCGAACCATTCTAACATTGCGACGTTCCTTATTCAGCCTGGGCCTACTCCTGCGTTCCCCATGCAGGTTAGGGCCCACTCTTCAGAATCCCTCACTTCTCCGGGGGTAACGTAAATTGGTTAACTGGAGGTTGAGGGGGCGGGGTGTGTGATGCACGAGCGCAGATGACGTCATGCAGAGTGAAAAGGGGAGCAAACCGTCGGTCCGCCCCCGTGCCATTAGGCGGCCTTTTCCCATTGCATCGGCGGATCGGCGCTGAGCCGGAACCGCGCGACCAGCTGGGAAAGATCATCCGCTTCCTGCGAAAGGCTGCGCGCAGCTGCGGTGCATTCCTCGACCATGGCCGCGTTCTGCTGGGTCATGCGGTCCATGGCGGATACGGCGCCGTTGACCTGCTGCAGGCTGGCGGCCTGTTCTTCGGTGGAGGCCGACATGTCGGTCACCAGAACGCTGATCGATGCAACCCGTTCGACGATGCGGGACAGGATCGCGCCCGTTTCGCCGACAAGACCAACCCCGTGCTTGACCTGCTCGGTGCTGGTGAGGATCAGTGCCTTGATATCCTTGGCCGCTTCCGCCGACCGCTGGGCAAGGGCACGCACTTCGTTGGCGACAACGGCAAAGCCCTTGCCTGCGTCGCCCGCCCGCGCAGCCTCGACGCCTGCATTGAGGGCGAGCAGATTGGTCTGGAACGCAATGCCATCGATCACATTGATGATCTGCGAAATCTCCTGCGCCGATTTCTCGATCGCACCCATCGCCTCCACGGCGTGCTGAACCACCTGGCCGCTTTCGTTCGCTTCCCGATGGGCCTCGGCAATCGAGCCGCTCATTTCCGCGGCGCTCTCGGCCGTGGTCTTCACCACAGACGTCACCTGGTTCATGGCGGCGGCGGTTTCTTCCAGACTGGCGGCCTGTTGCTCGGTACGCTGCGACAGGTCGTCGGTGGCGGAGCGGATCTCCACCGACCCGTTGCGCACATTGGACGATGTCCCCGCAACGCGTGACAGGATTTCGTCCAGTCGATCCATCGTATGATTGAAGCGGGTGCGCAGAACCTCATATTCCGTCGCGAACGGATGTTGAATGCGGTGCGTCAAATTGCCTTCCGACAACTCGGTCAGCGCGACGCCCAGATCCTTTACAACGCGCTCCTGCTTACGCGCCGCCTCGCGGTTCTCGATACCGGCCTTGCGGAAAATCTCCATCGCCTGCGCCATGGTGCCGATCTCGTCGTCGCGGCTCAGACCCTCGACGGTGACATCATAATTTCCCGCTGCCATGGTGCGCATTTCGTCGGCTGTCGCCACTAGGGGATCGACGACCCGTCGGCGCAACTGCCCGGCGGCATAAAGGAGCGCCGCAATCAGCCCTGCAGCAACCACGCCAAGGACCAGCAGCGCCGACACGATGATCGTGTTGCTGCGAGCGGACAGCGTCTCCCCGTAAGCATCTGTTAACGCCACGAGGTGGGAAATCTGCTTCCTCTGCTGCTGATATAGCGGCGTGAGCTGCGAATCATGGGTATTCTGCGCGGCAACCATATCGCCGCGCTGGAGTGCGGGAATGAAGTCCTTGTCCACATGATCCCAGAACGCGTCAGCGGTCCGCAGGCTATCCTGCAACGCCGGGCGCAGCTCGGCCGGGACATCGGCATCGAGCCAGAACTGCCTCCGGGCCTGATAGTCCTGCTGTTCCTTCGCAAGCGCAGCCAGATTCTCGCTGATCGTTGCAGGATTTTCGACCGATAGCGTCACGCTGAGAAAGGGCTCAACGACGTAGAGCGGCGGCGGCAGGATGTCCGCGACCAAGACATCCTTTTGAAGGTTCTGACGATGAATAGGACCACCATAGCGGATTTCGGAAACGGCCAGCGTGGCGACGGCCACAGCTATGATGACTACGCCCGTGAGCCCTATGGCCCCGGTGCGCACCTGTTGTTTGATCGACATGTAAATTCCCCACTTTGGCAGCGGTGGAGTGTAGGTTTACATGGTCAATTATGAGTTAATCGGCAATTTCCATCCAAAATGAAGCGTTTATCATTAAAACGATTGCAACTCGCCGATTGCGAATCAGAGGATGGCTCCGATTCGCCGAAACTGCCCATCGACGTACAGCATTGGATCGATGTCGCGCGCCAGGATCACCCGATGCACGTCACCGATGAAGATGTCGTGGGAGCCGTAGGAAAAACGCTCACGCTGCGTGCAGTGGATCACCGCTTGCGCGTCGGCAAGATAGGGAATGCCATTGTCCGCCAGCGTCCAGCCCCCGGCGGCAAAACGTTCGTCACCTTTCGCTGCGCCCCCGCACAGCTTCGCCACGTCCATCTGGTCCGCAGCCAGGACGTTCAGACTGAAGTCGGTGCCGGTGAACAGGACGGGGTGCGATGAGGCATTGCGGTTGACGCACATCAGCATCGACGGCGGGTCCATGCTCACCGGAGTGACGGCGGTAGCAGCCATCGCATAACGCTTGCCGCTCTCATCCGCCGTGGCGACAATGACGACGGAGGCAGCCAGCCCCCGCAACGCGCGTTTCAGGTCACTTCCTACGTCAACCGTCTGGTCCATATCGCGCAGCTGCCTTCTTGCCTGTGAGATTCTTGGCTCGCGGTTAGCGGATTTATCGCACAAACCCAATCCCAAACACGAAAAAGCCGGGAGCGAATATCGCTCCCGGCTCGTAACGTTGTCGATAGGTCGGGGACTTAGAAGTCCATGCCGCCCATACCGCCCATGCCACCCATGCCGCCGGGCATGCCGCCCATGGCACCGGCAGACTTGTCCTCGGGCGCTTCCGAGATGGCAGCTTCCGTGGTGATCAGCAGACCGGCCACCGAAGCAGCATCCTGCAGCGCGGTACGAACGACCTTGGTCGGGTCGATCACGCCAGCGGCCTTCAGGTTCTCATACACATCGGTCGATGCGTTGAAGCCCTGCTCTTCATCATTTTCGCGCAGAAGGTTGCCCGAAACGACCGCACCGTCAAAACCGGCGTTCGCCGCGATCTGACGCAGCGGCGTTGCGATCGCCTTGCGGATGATGTCGATGCCACGGGTCTGGTCGTCGTTCGCACCCTTCATGCCTTCGAGGGCCTTGGTCGCGTAAAGCAGCGCCGTACCGCCACCGGGGACGATGCCTTCTTCGACAGCCGCTCGGGTCGCGTGGAGAGCGTCGTCGACGCGGTCCTTGCGCTCCTTGACTTCCACTTCGGTCGAACCACCAACCTTGATGACCGCAACGCCGCCAGCCAGCTTGGCCAGACGTTCCTGCAGCTTTTCCTTGTCGTAGTCGGACGTGGTGTTCTCGATCTGCGCACGGATCGCTTCCACGCGGCCCTTGATCGCATCGCCATCACCAGCGCCATCAACGATGGTGGTGTTGTCCTTGTCGATCGTGACGCGCTTGGCGGTGCCGAGCATGCCGATGGTGACGTTCTCAAGCTTGATGCCGAGGTCTTCGGAAATCATCTCGCCCTTGGTCAGGATCGCGATGTCTTCCAGCATCGCCTTGCGACGATCGCCGAAGCCGGGAGCCTTGACCGCAGCAACCTTCAGGCCGCCACGCAGCTTGTTGACGACCAGTGTTGCGAGCGCTTCGCCCTCGATGTCTTCCGCGATGATGAGCAGCGGACGACCCGACTGCACGACCGCTTCGAGGATCGGCAGGATCGACTGGAGGTTCGACAGCTTCTTCTCGTGGATCAGGATGTAGGGGTCAGCGAGTTCGACCTGCATCTTTTCCGGGTTGGTGATGAAGTAGGGCGACAGGTAGCCACGATCGAACTGCATGCCTTCGACGACATCGAGCTCGAAATCGAGACCCTTGGCTTCCTCGACGGTGATCACGCCTTCCTTGCCGACCTTCTCCATGGCTTCGGCGATCTTCTCGCCGACTTCCTTGTCGCCATTGGCGGAGATGATGCCGACCTGCGCGATTTCGCTGGTGCCCGCAACCGGGGTCGAACGGCGCTTCAGGTCTTCGACAACCTTGGTGACCGCGAGATCGATGCCGCGCTTCAGGTCCATCGGGTTCATGCCAGCGGCAACCGACTTCATGCCTTCGCGCACGATTGCCTGAGCGAGAACGGTAGCCGTGGTGGTGCCGTCACCGGCCGCGTCGTTCGCCTTGCTGGCGACTTCGCGGATCATCTGCGCACCCATGTTCTCGAACTTGTCCTTCAGTTCGATTTCCTTGGCGACGGTGACGCCGTCCTTGGTGATGCGGGGAGCGCCGAAGCTCTTGTCGATAACGACGTTGCGGCCCTTGGGACCGAGCGTCACCTTCACCGCGTCGGCGAGGATGTCGACCCCGCGCAGAATGCGCTCACGCGCGTCGCGGGAGAATTTTACGTCTTTTGCAGCCATGGGTATAACCTCTGCTTTCTGAAAATGTTTGAGTGTGGAAGGAAATCCGCAGTCGCTGATTAGCCAACGATACCGAGGATATCGCTTTCCTTCATGATGAGCAGGTCTTCGCCATCGACCTTGACTTCGGTGCCCGACCACTTGCCGAACAGAATGCGGTCGCCCGCCTTGACGTCGAGCGGCGTGACCTTGCCGTCTTCAGCCTTCGCGCCCGTACCAACGGAAACGACTTCGCCTTCTTGCGGCTTTTCCTTGGCGGTGTCGGGGATGATGATGCCACCGGCTGTCTTCTCTTCCGCTTCCACGCGGCGAACGAGGACGCGGTCATGCAAAGGACGGAATCCCATAATGTGTGCCTTTCCCTTTCAAACGGAAGAAATCCATGCCACAGGCAGCAACCGGCCTCATTGAGACCTTGGCTCCCCGGACGATCTCTCCCCCAATAATTGTGCGTTAGCACTCTCGGACCGAGAGTGCCAGCCGCCGCTATATGGGGCGAGCGGGGGAGTGATCAAGAGGCGAGAGGATTTTTTCTCTGAATTTGCTTCACCCCATCGGCTACCGTTTCTAACGGCTGGCCAACAACGGCCTGCAACCCGTCGGCATGAAGGTGTTTCGCCCTCATACCGGCGGGTTTTTCTTGCCGTCGATCGCGGGTAGGATAAAGCGGACGGGCGACACACAGGCAGGCGGCGATCATGAACTTCTTGAAGGCGGTATGGCGGTTCATCCGGGGGGTGAAGGACATGCTTGTCCTCCTCTTCCTCCTGCTGTTCTTCGGTTTCCTCTACGCGGCGTTGTCGTTTTCCACCGGTGAGCGTCAGGCGCGGGTCACGGCGGGCGCGCTTCTGCTCGATCTTAACGGGACGATCGTCGAACAACCCAGCGCCGAAGATCCCATCGCCATCCTTTCGGGCAACCGCGCGCCGCTGCGCGAGTACAGGTTGCGCGATCTTGTGACGTCGCTCGAAGCAGCGCGGACGGACGCCAACGTGAAGGCGGTGGTTCTCAATCTCGACGGGTTCATGGGCGGCGGACAGGTCGCGCTCAGCCGCGTCGGACGGGCGCTTGACGCCGTCCGTGCCGCGAACAAACCCGTGCTCGCCTTCGCAACCGCGTACGAGGACGACGGCTATCAATTGGCGGCCCACGCCAGCGAAGTGTGGATCAACCCCATCGGCGGCGTCGCCATCAGCGGCCCAGGCGGATCCCAGCTCTATTTCAAGGGACTGATCGACCGGCTGGGCATCACCGCCAATATCTATCGCGTCGGCACCTATAAGAGCGCCGTCGAACCGTTTCTGCGGCCCGACATGTCGCCCGCCGCACGCGAAGCCAATCAGGCGCTCGACAATATCCTCTGGCAAAACTGGCGCAACGAGGTTGGCAAAGCCCGTCCCCGTGCGCAGCTGGCGGCCTATACCGCCGATATGCTGGCAGCAGCGCGTGTTACAGGCGGCAACATGGCGCAGGCTGCTCTCAACGCGCGGCTGGTGGACAAAGTCGGCGACGAAACCGCCTTTGCCCAGCGCGTCGCTGCACTGTCCGGGCAGGACGACAATCCGGAAGGGCCGGGCTTTGCCGCCATCGACCTTTCCCACTATGTCCGGGCCAAAACGCCATCGAACAATGGCCCGATCGGCGTGCTCACCATTGCGGGCGACATTGTCGACGGCGAAGCGGGACCAGGAGCCGCGGCGGGCGACAGCATCGCGCTGCTCCTGCGCAAGGCCCTCGCCCAGAACAATCTCAAGGCGCTGGTGATCCGCGTTGATTCGCCCGGCGGATCGGTGCTGGCGTCCGAACAGATCCGCACCGCGATCGCGCAGGCCAAAGCCCAGGGGCTGCCCGTTGTGACATCGATGGGCAATGTCGCGGCATCGGGAGGATACTGGGTGACCACCCTGTCAGACACGGTGTTTGCCGAACCCTCGACTATCACCGGCTCCATCGGCGTGTTCGGCATATTGCCGAGCTTCGAAGGCACGCTCGCCAAGATCGGTATTACCAGTGATGGCGTGACAACCACGCCCCTCTCGGGCGAGCCCAATGTGCTCGGCGGGGTCAGCCCCGAGTTCAACGCCATTGCGCAGCTGGGCGTGGAGGACATGTACCGCCGCTTCATCGGCATCGTGTCGCAGGCGCGCAAGCTCTCCCCTGCCCGCGTGGATGCCATCGCACAGGGACGCGTCTGGGATGGCGGTACGGCACGAAAGATCGGTCTGATCGACCGCTTCGGGGGGCTGGAAGACGCCATCGCCGAAGCCGCGAGGCGGGCAAAGATCGACCCCGCATCTGCCCGTCCGACCTATATCGAACAGGAGCCTGACCGCTTCACCCGCTTCCTCGAAGCAATGCGCGACGACAATGCCGAAAACCGCGCCGCATCAGGACATGATCTGCTGGGCCGCGCAGCCGCGCGGCAGCGACTCTGGGCGTTGCAGGCGGTGTCCGATGCGCGCGGGATGATCGACGGGCCTGCGGTTCGCGCCTCCTGCCTGGAATGCATCGGCCATCTTCCCCCTGCGCCCAAATCGCCCGCGTCCGACGGAATTTGGGAATGGATGGGCAAGGCTTTGGCGGTCCTGCGCTGACCCGCAACGAATTTCACGGCATCGCGGCTTGCGGCACCCCGGGTTAGGGGGATAGAGCAGCAGACCACATCGTGATGTCGCACTTACAATACTGGATGAAAGAATGAAGAAGTTCGGGTTGATCGGGGGGCTGAGCTGGACCTCCACTGTGCGCTATTACCAGATCATCAACGAGGGCGTCGCCCGACAGGTCGGCGGGCTGCACAGCGCCCCGCTTCTCATCGAAAGTCTCGATTTCGCGGAAGTCGCCCGTTGCACAAGCGCGCAGGACTGGGACTGCACCAGCAGCCAGCTCGTCGACGCCGCACGGCGGCTGGAAACGGCGGGCGCGCAAGGCCTCGTCATTTGCGCCAACTCGATGCACACCGTTTACGACCGCGTGGCGGCTGCTGTCACGATTCCCATCATCCACATCGCCGACACGGTGGCCGAGAAGATGCAGAAGGATGGCATCAAGACCGCCGCGCTTGTCGGTACGCGCAATGTGATGACGGAGAAATTTTACCGGCAGCGCCTGGTATCACGCGGCGTGTCGCTTCTGCCACCCGACATGGAACTGGCCGAGCGTATCGACACAATCGTCTACGACGAACTGATGATGGGCAAGGCCACCCGCGAGTCCGAGCGGTTTATGAAGTCCGAACTCACCGACATCGCCAAACAACAGGTGCAGGCGGCGGTCCTCGCCTGCACCGAACTGGAAATGATCGTCGACGTGCGGGCCAACGTTCTGCCCATCTACGATTCCACCACGATCCACGCCAAGGCCGCGCTGGACTTCATTCTGGCGGACTGAAACGTTTTCGTTCAGGCGGCACGAAGGCGGATGCGTGAATGCTGGAGCGCGAGCGGATAGAGCACCGCGTTTTCCTGCGCGATGCGGTCCAGAATGCGGTGCATGATGGCAGCGGAATCCTGCGCGAATCCTTCCCAGTCTTGCGCAATATTGTCTGCGCTCCACTGGGTCCGGTAGGTCCGCCACCGGGTCTTGAGTTCGGCAAAGGCACTTTCCACTTTTCTGACCGCATCATCCAGAGAGGTCGGGCGCGTGCAGGTCGGATCGTCATAAAGGAAATCCGCGTCGTCCAGGAAATGCGCCTCCAGCCGTTTGCCAAAGGTCGTCAGCATTTCATATCCTGCGGCAGGGTCCGGTTTCCCACAGGTCAGCGCCAGAATGTCATGCGCCATTTTGTGGAGCGCTTCATGGTCGTTGATCAGGTTCATAAGACTGTGCATGGCGGCCCTTTTGCAATCGATTTAATGAAAACTCAACATGCCAGTGGCTGGTTAACGGATGATTAGACAGACGGGCGCCAACACAAAAAAGGGGCCGTTCCCGGCCCCTTTTCTGTTTGCTTCTGCAGCAAGAATTAACGCTTCGAGAACTGGAAGCTCTTGCGCGCCTTCGCCTTGCCATACTTCTTGCGTTCCACGGTGCGGCTGTCGCGCGTCAGGAAACCCTCGCGCTTCACAGCGGTGCGCAGCGCGGGCTCGTACTTGGTGAGCGCCTGGCTGATGCCATGCTTGACCGCGCCGGCCTGACCGGACAGGCCACCGCCCTTGACGGTGCAGATCACGTCATACTGACCTTCACGGTCGGTAACGCTGAACGGCTGGTTGATGACAAGGCGCAGCGTCGGACGGGCGAAGTAGATTTCCTGATCGCGGCCGTTGACGGTGACCTTGCCCGAGCCGGGCTTGATCCATACGCGCGCAACGGCATCCTTGCGGCGGCCGGTCGCATAGGCACGGCCAAGGCTGTCGATTTCCTGGCTACGCAGCGGTGTGTCATTCACGACCGGAGCGGCGGGCGCAACGGCAACATCGCCTTCGGGGGCGGGAGAAGCCGACGTCAGACCGGCGAGGTCGGACAGGGACTGGCGGTTATCGGTCATTATGCACCCACCTTGTTCTTGCGGTTGCGCGAAGCGATGTCGATCACTTCCGGGTTCTGGGCTTCATGCGGATGTTCGGACCCGGCAAAAATGCGCAGGTTGCGCATCTGCTGGCGGCCAAGCGGGCCACGCGGGATCATGCGTTCGATCGCCTTTTCCAGCACGCGCTCGGGGAAACGGCCCTCCAGCACCTTCGCGGGGGTGATCGCCTTGATACCGCCCGCATAGCCGGTGTGCTTGTAATACACCTTGTCGGTCAGCTTCTTGCCGGTGAACTTCACCTTGTCGGCGTTGATGATGATGACATTGTCGCCACAATCGACGTGCGGGGTGAAGCTCGGCTTGTGCTTGCCGCGCAGGATATTGGCGATGATCGATGCCGCGCGACCGACAACCAGCCCGTCCGCGTCAATCAATACCCACTTCTTTTCAACCGTTGCCGGATTGGCCGACTTGGTCGTTTTCATCAGCGCCTTCATGGCCCGAAAACTCCTGTTGATGGTCACCGATCCGCGTCAAGCGCTCGTCGGAAGATGCGCGCTAATGACTGCGAAGGGCCAAAGAGTCAAGCAAAACGGCGCATCAGCGGACGGGTAAAATAATACCACACTACACCGATCAGGCCTTTCGCTGCACTCCGATGCTGTGCGCGGCCAACGCGGTAGCGGCAACAACCAGCGCCCCGACGGCCTGATGCAGCGCGGCGAGCGGCAACGCGATCCCGCTCATCACCGTAACGATACCCAGCAGGATCTGCGTTCCCACCGAGGCGTTGAGAGCGATGGACGGCACACGATGCCCTGCTTTCTTCGCCCGCCGCGCAAGCAGGATCAGCACCAGCGCGGTCACCCAGGCCCACCAGCGGTGAAAGAAGTGCACGAAATAAGGATCATCGCTGACAATGCCCCAGAGCGAACGCCCCCAATCGACCCCCTCCGGAAAGATATGGTCGTTCATCAACGGCCAGGTGTTGGCGACATATCCGGCGTCCAGACCGGCGACATAGGCGCCCCAGATCAGCTGGACGAGCAGCACCAACGCCGCGATCCGCGCAAAACCGACCAGCCGCGCCGGGCGTGCGTGCCCGTCCCGGTCCAGTGCGCGCAGGTCGAGCGCCGTCCAGATGCACCCGGCCATGATGAAGAGCGCCGTGATCAGATGTACCGCCAACCGATAATGGCTGACATCCGTACGGTCGACCAGGCCGGATGCCACCATCCACCATCCGATCGCGCCCTGCAGCCCGCCCAGCGCCAGGATGGCGGTCAGGCGCGGCCCGTAGCCCAACGGGATCGCCCGGCGAAGCGCAAACCACGCCAAGGGGACGGCGAACACCACCCCGATCAACCGCCCCAGCAGGCGGTGCGACCATTCCCAGAAGAAAATGAACTGGAAGTCGCTGAGGCTCATCCCCCGGTTGATCTCGCGATATTCGGGGATCTGCCGGTATTTGGCGAATGCCTCCTGCCATTGCGCGTCATTGAGCGGCGGCAAGGCGCCCGTCACCGGCTTCCATTCGGTGATCGACAGGCCGGATTCGGTCAGTCGTGTGATGCCTCCCACCACGACCATCACGAAAATCAGCGCTGCCACGCTCAGCAACCACAGCGCAATCGCGCGCGGACGGCTGGATGAGGAGAGCGGGGATCCGCCGGGCTGAGGCGAAGAAGCGGCGCTGTTCATGCGCTCCCCATGAGCCGAAACCGGCGCTTTTTCAAGCTGACATGACACACGGCAGATCCTCGCGCGGACATAAACGCGCGTCGGCTCCCTCCTCACAACATTAATCTCTGATGTTATGTTGTAACTTACTATTCGGAGCGTATATAGTGCGCATCGTCCACGGAGATTCGATGCTCGACAGTTTCGCCACTCGCCCCCTCTGGGACCGGCTTGCCATCGGCTTGTCGGGGCTGTGTGCCGTACATTGCGTGGCGACAGTCCTGTTCGTTGGTGCTTTGTCATCCGTCGGCCATCTGTTCGCCGCCCCCGCCGTTCATGAAATCGGCCTCGCCCTCGCGGTGCTGCTGGGCGCCTTTGCACTGGGCACCGGTGCGCTCAAGCATGGCATGATGCTCCCCACAGCGATCGGATCGCTGGGCCTCGGCATGATGGCCGGCGCCCTGAACGTTCCTCATGGCGCGAGCGAAGCCTTCTATACTGTGTTGGGCGTTTCCACCCTCGCGCTGGGCCACCTTCTCAACCAGCGGGCGCATCTCGGTCTGGCCTGAGGCCCGCGGAAATCGCGGGGCAGACATTGCCTTTGGGGTTCCCCTGCCTTAGCTCTTGAGATGACCGATGCGAGGCGCTAACACGCGGCATCATTTTCAGGGATTACATCATGGCGACTTTCACGCTTCCGCAGAACAGCAAGATCACGGGCAAAGGCACGGTTCACAAGGCGGATGGCGCGAAGAACGTGAAATCGTTCAAGGTGTATCGCTACGACCCGGACTCGGGAAAGAACCCGCGTTACGACACGTTCGAGATCGATCTGGACGAGTGCGGCCCGATGATTCTCGACGCGCTCATCAAGATGAAGAGCGAACAGGATCCCTCCCTCACCTTCCGCCGCTCCTGCCGTGAAGGCATTTGCGGCTCGTGCTCGATGAACATCAACGGCACGAACGGCCTCGCCTGCACCACCGCGATCGAAGATTGCAAGGGCGAGATCCGCATCACACCGCTGCCGCACATGGATGTCATTAAGGATCTGGTCCCCGATTTCACCCATTTCTACGCGCAGTACAGCTCGATCCAGCCCTGGCTCAAGACGGTGTCGACCACCCCGTCGGGCAAGGAACGCCTGCAATCGCCGGATGATCGCGCGAAACTTGATGGTCTTTACGAGTGCATCCTGTGCGCCTGCTGCTCCTCGAGCTGCCCGAGCTACTGGTGGAACAGCGACAAGTTCCTCGGCCCCGCAATCCTGTTGCAGGCCTATCGCTGGCTCGCCGATAGCCGCGACGAATATACCGGCGAGCGGCTCGATGAACTGGAAGATCCCTTCCGCCTCTATCGCTGCCACACCATCATGAACTGCGCGAACGTCTGCCCCAAGGGCTTGTCCCCCGCCAAGGCGATCGCCGAAACCAAGAAGATGCTGGCCGAACGGGCGATGTGACCATCCCCGCGGACACCGGGGCCATGATTGCGGATGAAACGACAGGCTGGACGCTGTGGGATCATGGCGGCAGCGGTGAATGGCCCGAACAATGGCCCGCCGTAGCTTGGCGGCCGATCACGCAGGAGCGGATCGTCTGCACCCTCCTGCCGCCCGCTCATGCAGGCAACCGATTAGGCTATCTGCACGGTGGCTTTCTGGCATCCTACGCGGAAACCTGCCTCGGTCTGTTTTCAGAAGCACAGCCCGATGGCTGCGGCACCGTGACGGTGTCGCTCCATCTCGATTATCCTGCTCCGGCGCGGGTGGGGCTGGCGCTGACGGGAGAGGCTGAGCTTCTCCGCGAGACGGGACGCATGCAGTTCGTTCGTCTCGATTTGCGCCAGGAAGGCGCGCTGGTGCTGACGGCGAGCGGTGTCCTGCGCAAAGTCCCGCGCGCATCGGCGGACAAGGGGTAATCGGCGCGCCATGAGCGACACCCTCTCCCACTATCAGGCGCTGGTCGCTGCGGGCGAATTGCGCGCTGATCCGGACCAGGCCGCCGCCGCCGCCCGGCTTGCCGCCTTGCAGGCCGAACTGGAATCCGTTCCTCCGCGCGGCAGCACCTTGTGGAAACTGCTGCGCAAGCTGCCTGAGCCGCCACGCGGCCTTTATATGTGGGGCGGCGTCGGGCGGGGCAAGTCGATGCTGATGGACCTGTTCTTCCAGAATGCGCAGGTCCGTCGCAAACGGCGGGCGCATTTTCACGAATTCATGCTGGATGTGCACGCCCGCCTCGCCGAAGCGCGCAAGTCCGAAACGGGCGACCCAATCCCACCGGTTGTCGCTTCCATCGCGGAAGAAGCGCGCCTGCTGTGCTTTGACGAGATGGTCGTCAACAACATGGCCGACGCGGCGATCATGTCGCGGCTCTTCACCGGTCTGCTTGCCGCGCGCGTGACGATTGTCACGACATCCAACCGCCCACCGGACGACCTCTACAAAAACGGCCTCAACCGTCAGCTCTTCCTGCCCTTCATCGACCTCATCAAGGACAAGCTTGATGTGACGAGCCTGAACGGACCCGTCGATTACCGGCGCGACCGGCTGGGCAATGCGAAGCTGTGGCAGGTTCCCAACGGACCTGCCGCAACGACGGCGATGAGCGAGGCCTTTTTCCGCCTGACCGATTATCCGGTCGAGGACCGGGCGAAGGTTCCCGCCATTGACCTGGTAGTGCAGGGCAATCGCACGCTTCATGTGCCCAAGAGCCTGAAGGGAGTCGCCGTGTTCTCGTTCAAGCGGCTCTGTGCGGAAGCCCGCGGCGCGAGCGACTATCTCGCCATCGCCCGCCATTATCATACGGTGATGATCGTCGGCATCCCGGTGCTTGGCCCCGAAAAGCGCAATGAAGCCGCCCGCTTCGTCACGCTCATCGATGCACTGTATGAGTATAAGGTGAAGTTGATTGCCAGCGCGGACGCGGAGCCGGATGCGCTGTATCCAACAGGCGACGGCGCGTTCGAATTCGAGCGCACAGCGTCGCGCCTGCTGGAAATGCAATCCGACGCCTATCTCGCGCTGGGCCATGGTGAAGAACAGTGAACCGCGCCCAACTTATTGCAACTAATTCGCAGTTGCAGAGATAAAGTACAACGACTGCATTTGCAGTGTTGAATCCTTAACTAAATAGGCCTAAGCGAACTGCGAACTCATTTGTGCCGGTCATTACCGGCCCCCGCAGGAGGTTGACTGAATGGCACGCAAGAAGATCGCGCTTATCGGCGCAGGCAACATTGGCGGTACGCTCGCCCATCTGGCCGCGTCGAAAGAACTGGGCGATGTTGTCCTGTTCGACGTGGTCGAAGGCGTTCCCCAGGGCAAGGCGCTTGATCTCTCGCAATGCGGTCCGGTCGAAGGGTTCGACGCAAAGGTCACCGGCACCAACGATTATGCCGACATCGCGGGCGCGGACGTCATCATCGTCACCGCCGGCGTGGCGCGCAAGCCCGGCATGAGCCGCGACGACCTGCTCGGCATCAACCTCAAGGTTATGAAGGCCGTGGGCGAAGGCATCAAGAACAACGCCCCCGACGCGTTCGTCATCTGCATCACCAACCCGCTCGACGCGATGGTCTGGGCGCTGCGCGAATTTTCCGGCCTTCCGCATAACAAGGTCGTCGGCATGGCGGGCGTGCTCGACAGCGCACGCTTCGCGACCTTCCTCGCCTGGGAATTCGGCGTTTCGGTAAAGGACGTGAACGCGTTCGTGCTGGGCGGCCACGGTGACACGATGGTCCCCGTCACCAGCTACACCACCGTTTCCGGCATTCCGGTCGACGACCTCGTCAAGATGGGCAAGTCCACCAAGGAGCGCATCGACGCCATCGTCCAGCGCACCCGTTCGGGCGGCGGCGAGATCGTCGCCCTGCTGAAAACCGGCTCGGCCTATTACGCACCCGCCACCTCGGCCATCGCCATGGCGGAAGCCTATCTGCGCGACCAGAAGCGCATCCTGCCCTGCGCCGTCTATGTTGACGGCAAATACGGGCTGGACGGCCTTTATGTCGGCGTACCCGTTGTGATCGGCGCCGGTGGTGCCGAAGAAGTCATCGAGATTGCCCTCGACGATGAAGCCAAGGCGAACCTGGGCGTCTCTGTCGAAGCGGTGAAGGAATTGCTGGTCGCCTGCAAGGGCATCGACTCCTCCCTCGCCTGACCACGAGCTGCACGCCCCTCCCCAGGAAATGTGCGCTGCCGTGGGAGGGGGCTAACTGAAGTGCCACGCCACCCGTAAAAAGGGGGAAGCATGTCCATTCTCGTCAACAAGAATACAAAGGTCATCACGCAAGGGATGACGGGTGCGACCGGAACCTTCCATACCGAGCAGGCGCTCGCTTATGGAACGCAGATGGTTGCGGGCGTCACGCCGGGCAAGGGCGGGTCGACCCATATCGGCCTGCCGATGTTCGACACCGTGGCTCAGGCCAGGGAAGCCACCGGCGCGGATGCGTCGGTCGTCTATGTTCCGCCGCCATTCGCAGCGGACTCGATCCTCGAAGCGATCGACGCGGAAATTCCGCTCATCGTCTGCATCACCGAAGGCATTCCCGTGCTCGACATGGTCCGCGTCAAGCGCGCCCTTTCGGGCAGCAAGTCGCGCCTCATCGGCCCGAACTGCCCCGGCGTCCTGACACCGGGCGAATGCAAGATCGGCATCATGCCAGGCAACATCTTCAAGAAGGGCAGCGTTGGCGTGGTTTCCCGCTCCGGCACTCTGACCTATGAAGCGGTGTTCCAGACATCGAACGCGGGTCTGGGTCAGACGACGGCGGTCGGCATCGGTGGCGATCCGGTCAACGGCACCAACTTCATCGACGTGCTGGAACTCTTCCTCGCCGACGAGGCAACGCAGAGCATCATTATGATCGGCGAAATCGGCGGCGACGCCGAAGAACAGGCCGCTCAGTTCCTGATCGACGAAGCCAAGAAGGGCCGCAAGAAGCCGATGGCCGGTTTCATCGCCGGGCGCACCGCCCCTCCGGGCCGTCGCATGGGTCATGCCGGTGCGATCGTTTCCGGTGGCAAGGGCGACGCGGAAAGCAAAATCGCGGCGATGGAAGCCGCCGGAATCAAGGTTGCCGCCAGCCCCTCAGCGCTCGGCACCACGCTGCTGGAAGTACTAAACGGCTGATGCCGCATATCATGGTCCGGCGGTAAGGCATCGCCGGACCCACTTCCCTCCCCGGAAGGCAAGGATCGGATCATGGGTTACGAAGGTCAGGAATTCGAAGGCGCGAGTGAGGTCGAGCAAGGCCCAAGCTGGACACGCACCAACTGGCCCCCGATTGACACCGATGATCTGACCGCCGCGCTTGATCCGACCCAAATGGCCGTCGCCGTGAAGGCAGCTGCCAAGTCGGCCGGTCGTGCGCTGGGCGAAGCCGAACTGGCGGAAGCCGCGAGCGACTCCATTCGCGCCATGATGCTCATCCGCACCTATCGGGTGCGCGGGCACCTCGCCGCCAATCTCGATCCGCTGGGCCTTTCCAAGCGCGAATTGCCTGCTGATCTTACGCCCGAATATCATGGCTTTACTGGTGCTGCGCTCGACCGGAAAGTCTATCTCGGCGGTACGCTTGGCCTGCAATATGGCACGGTGCGCGAAGTCGTCGACATTCTGCGCGCCAATTACTGCGGCAATGTCGGCCTGGAATATATGCACATTGCCGATGTGGAGGAGCGCCGCTTCCTGCAGGACCGCATGGAAGGTGCGGACAAGGTCATCGACTTCACGCCCGAGGGCAAGAAGGCGATCCTGTCCAAGGTAATTCACGCCGAGCAATACGAGCGCTTCCTTGGCAAGAAATATGTCGGCACGAAGCGCTTCGGCCTCGACGGCGGCGAATCGATGATCCCCGCGCTCGAAGCCGTCATCAAATATGGCGGCGCCATGGGCGTGCGCGAGATCGTGTATGGCATGGCCCATCGCGGCCGCCTTAACGTGCTGGCCAACGTGATGGCCAAGGGCTTTCAGGTCATCTTCCACGAATTTTCGGGCGGCACGGCAAACCCGGAGGATGTCGGCGGATCGGGCGACGTCAAATATCACCTGGGCACATCGACCGACCGCGAATTCGACGGCGTCAACGTCCATATGTCGCTCGTGCCGAACCCTTCCCACCTCGAAACGGTCGACCCGATCGTGCTCGGCAAGGTGCGCGCTCAGCAGGTGTTCCGGGGCGACCTCGGCAAGCATGAGCAGGTTCTGCCCGTGCTCATCCACGGCGACGCGGCCTTTGCGGGTCAGGGCATTGTGTGGGAATGCTTCGGCTTTTCCGGCATCCGGGGCTACAATACCGGCGGCTGCATCCATTTCGTCGTGAACAATCAAGTGGGCTTTACCACCTCGCCGCAGTTCGCGCGCTCCTCCCCCTACCCCAGCGATGTGGCCAAGGGCGTGATGGCACCGATTCTGCACGTCAACGGCGACGATCCCGAAGCGGTGACCTTCGCGTGCAAGCTTGCGATCGAATATCGCCAGACCTTCCACCGCGACATCGTGATCGACATGTGGTGCTATCGCCGCTTCGGCCACAACGAGGGTGACGAGCCGAGCTTTACCCAGCCGCTGATGTACAAGGAAATCCGCCAGCATCCGCCGGTCAGCGAGGTCTACGCCACAAGGCTGAAGGCGCAGGGCGTCATTGACGACGGCTTCACCGCTGAGGTGACGACCGCTTTCACCGATCATCTGGAAAGCGAATTCCAGGCGGCGGCCAGCTACAAGGCGAATAAGGCCGACTGGTTCGCGGGGCGCTGGTCCGGCCTGCACCAGCCCGCCGACATCGAAACCGCTCGCAAGAATGTCGACACCGCGATCGAGAAGAAACTGCTCGACAGCCTTGGCCGCACGCTGACCACGGTTCCGGAAGGGCACAACGTCCACAAGACGCTGCGCCGTATCCTGGAGGCCAAGGCGGAGATGTTCCGCACTGGCGCCGGCTTCGACTGGGCAACCGGTGAAGCGCTGGCGTTCGGCAGCCTGCTGACCGAAGGCTATGGCGTGCGCCTGTCGGGTCAGGATTCCGGGCGCGGCACGTTCAGCCATCGCCACTCCGTCTGGGTCGATCAGGACACGGAAGCGAAATATATCCCGCTCTCCACCGTGCCGCATGGCCGGTTCGAGGTGCTGGACAGCCCGCTTTCCGAATATGGCGTGCTCGGTTTCGAATATGGCTATGCCATGGCTGACCCCAAGTCGCTCGTCATCTGGGAAGCGCAGTTCGGCGATTTCGCCAACGGTGCGCAGATCGTGATCGATCAGTATATTTCTTCGTCGGAGTCCAAGTGGTTGCGCGCCAATGGCCTCGTTCTCCTCCTGCCTCACGGCTACGAGGGACAGGGACCGGAACATAGCTCGGCGCGTCTGGAACGGTTCCTCCAGCTCTGCGCGGAGGGAAATATTCAGGTCGCCAACTGCACCACTCCGGCGAACTATTTCCACATCCTGCGTCGCCAGATGCTGCGTCCCTTCCGCAAGCCATTGATCATCATGGCGCCCAAGTCCCTGCTGCGCTCCAAGGCGGCCGTCAGCAATGTCGAGGATTTCCTCGGCGACAACCACTTCATGCGCATCCTGTCCGACACCAACCCGGCGCCCGATGCGGACACCACGCGCCTGGTGCTGTGCAGCGGCAAGGTTGCCTATGACCTGATCGAGGCACGCGACTCGGCGGGAGACAAGGGCACGCAGATCGTCCGTATCGAACAGCTCTACCCCTTCCCCACCGAAGCGCTCGCCGTTCGCCTGAAGCGGATGACAAACCTCAAAGAGGTGATCTGGTGCCAGGAAGAGCCGCGCAACAACGGCGCGTGGTTCTTCGTCGAACCTTATATCGAGGAAGCTCTGGAAATGGCGGGCAAGGCGCCAATGCGCGCGCGCTATGCCGGGCGCAAGGCGGCGGCGTCTCCCGCTACCGGCCTCGCCAAGCGCCACCTTGCCGAACAGGGTGCGCTGATCGCCGATGCATTGGGCCACAGTGTCCGTACCGAAATCAAACGCCAGAAGAAGGCTTGAACCATGGCTACCGAAGTCAAAGTACCCGTTCTGGGCGAATCCGTTACCGAAGCAACGGTCGGCGCATGGCTGAAAAAGCCAGGTGAGGCCGTGGCGGCGGATGAGCCCATCGCGTCGCTGGAGACCGACAAGGTTGCGGTCGACGTACCGTCCCCTGTGGCGGGGATCCTGGGCCAGCAATTGGTGGCCGAAGGCGATACGGTGAATGTCGGCGCGGTTATCGCGACAATCGAGGCCGCCGGTGCGGGCGCTGCGCCCAGCGCTCCTGCCGCCGCTGCCCCGACGGCCGCTCCGGCTCCGGCCGCGGCTGCTGCTGCCGCCCCTGCCCCGGCCGTTGCGGCGCCCGCCCCGGCGGATGATGGCGGTTCGGTAACGCTGTCCCCGGCGGTTCGCCGCCTGGTACTGGAGCATGGCCTCGATCCCAGCCGGATCAAGGGCACCGGCAAGGATGGTCGCCTGACCCGCGATGACGTCATGGCGGCAATCGAAAGCGGCACCGCCGCCGCCGCGCCGCAACCTGTCGCCCAGGCCGAAGCGGCCGCTGCACCCGCAGCCTCCGCGCGCGGCGAAGAGCGCGTCAAGATGACCCGCCTTCGCCAGACCGTCGCCAAGCGCCTCAAGAGCGCACAGGACAATGCCGCGCTGCTCACCACGTTCAACGATGTGGACATGAGCGCAGTCATCGAAGCCCGCGCGAAGTACAAGGACCTGTTCGAAAAGAAGCACGGCGTGCGCCTCGGCTTCATGGGCTTCTTCGTGAAGGCCGCATGCATGGCGCTGCGCGACGTTCCCGCAGTCAACGGGCAGATTGAGGGCGATGAAATCATCTACCACGACTATGTCGATGTCTCGGTCGCCGTCAGCGCACCCAACGGCCTCGTCGTGCCGGTCATCCGTAACGCGGAGCAGATGAGCGTCGCGGAAATCGAAAAGAGCATCGGCGACTTCGGCAAGAAGGCCAAGGACGGCACGCTCACGATGGAAGACATGAAGGGCGGCACCTTCACCATCTCCAACGGCGGCGTGTTCGGATCGCTGATGTCGACGCCGATCGTTAATCCGCCGCAGTCGGGCGTGCTCGGCTTGCACCGCATTGAGGACCGCCCGGTCGTACGCGATGGGCAAATCGTCATCCGGCCGATGATGTACCTTGCCCTCACCTATGACCATCGCCTAATCGATGGCCGGGAGGCCGTCACGTTCCTTGTCGGCATCAAGAACGCAATCGAAGATCCCACGCGACTGCTGATCGACCTGTAAGTTCGAAATTGCGCTAGGGAATGGAGTGAACAATGGCTGAGTTCGACTATGACGTGCTGGTGATCGGCGCGGGTCCTGGCGGATATGTCGCGGCCATTCGTGCCGCCCAGCTGGGTCTGAAGACCGCTTGCGCGGAAAGCCGGGAGACGCTGGGCGGAACGTGCCTCAACGTCGGATGCATCCCGTCCAAGGCATTGCTTCACGCGTCCGAACTGTTCGAAGAAGCAGCGTCCGGTTCGCTCGCCAAATTCGGGGTGAAGATCTCCGGAGCCGAACTGGACCTCCCGGCCATGCTGGGTGAAAAGGACAAGGCCGTGAAGGGCCTGACCGGCGGCATCGAATTCCTGTTCAAGAAGAACAAGGTCGACTGGCTTAAGGGCCGCGCGACCTTCACCGGACCGCACGCCGTGACCGTTGCGGGCAAGGCCGTCACCGCCAAGAATATCGTCATCGCCACTGGATCCAGCGTAACCCCTCTGCCGGGCGTGGCCATCGACAATGACGGCGGCGTGGTGGTCGATTCGACCGGCGGACTCTCGCTTGCCAAGGTGCCCGAGCATATGGTCGTCATCGGCGGCGGCGTAATCGGGCTGGAGCTGGGTTCTGTCTGGCGTCGCCTTGGCGCGAAGGTCACGGTCGTCGAATATCTCGATCAGATCCTGCCCGGCATGGACGGCGACGTGCGGAAAGAAGCGGCCAAGATTTTCAAGAAGCAGGGCTTTGCCATCAAGACCGGCACGAAAGTGACCGGCGTTACCGTCAATGGCAAGAGTGCGACCGTCACGGTCGAACCTGCTGCGGGCGGTGCCAGCGAAGCGATCGATGCGGATGTCGTGCTGGTCGCCATAGGCCGTCGTGCCAACACCGAAGGTCTGGGTCTGGACGCCATAGGCCTTGCCCTCAATGCGCGCGGCCAGATCGAGACCGATCACGAGTTCGCGACGACCGTACCGGGCGTATGGGCGATCGGGGACGTGATTCCGGGGCCCATGCTCGCCCACAAGGCGGAGGATGAAGGCGTCGCGGTCGCGGAAAACATCGCGGGCCTGACCGGCATCGTCAATCATGATGTCATCCCCGCCGTCGTCTATACCCACCCCGAAATCGCCAGCGTCGGTCTGACCGAGGAGCAGGCGAAAGAGCGCGGCGCCATCAAGATCGGCAAGTTCCCGATGATGGCGAACAGCCGCGCCAAGGCGAACGACGATACGGACGGCTTCGTCAAGATTATCGCCGATGCGGACAGCGACCGGGTGCTGGGGGTTCACATCATTGCCACGCCCGCCGGTACGATGATCGCGCAGGCGGCCCAAGCGATGGAGTTCGGGGCGTCCTCGGAAGACATCGCCTACACCTGCCACGCGCACCCGACGCACAACGAGGCCGTCAAGGAAGCGGCGATGGCGGTGCGGGGCCAACCCATCCATATCTAAAGCGTAGCAGAAAAAGTGGCGTGACGGTTTCCGTTTGCGCTTGAACCAAGCAGAAAAAGAGCGGAGAGGCCCGGCCTGCTCCGCTCTTTTTCACTTCAACCCGTGCGGGTGAAAGCTCTCACGCCCCCTGTGGGGCGGCGTCGCCGAACGGCCCCTTGCGCCGACCCGAGCGCGGAATGGACGTGCCCACCGCCGGAATGGAGCTTGGCTTGATCTTGGTGCCGTCTTCGCGCGTGATCTCGCCCTTGTCGAGCAGGGTCTTGATCTCGTCCCCGCTCAACGTCTCGTATTCGAGGAGCGCGTTGGCCAGAAGATGAAGCTGCGTTTCGTGCTTCTTCAGAAGATCGGTCGCCCGCCCATAGCCCGTCTCGACAATGCTGCGGATTTCCTGATCAATCGCCTTGGCCGTCTCGTTTGACATATGCACGCGCTGCGACTGGGAATAGCCGAGGAAGGTCTCGCCCTGCTGCTCCTCATATTGGAGCGGACCGAGCTTGTCCGACATGCCCCATTGCGTCACCATGTCGCGCGCCAGACGGGTGGCGTACTGGATGTCGCTCGAAGCACCGGACGACACCTTGTCATGGCCGAAGATCAGTTCTTCCGCGACGCGTCCGCCCATGGAAACCGCGAGGTTCGCGTACATCTTGTCCCGGTGATAGCTGTAGCTGTCCCGCTCCGGCAGACGCATGACCATGCCCAGAGCGCGACCGCGCGGAATAATCGTCGCCTTGTGGATCGGGTCGGACGCGGGCTCGTGCACCGCAACGATGGCGTGACCGGCTTCATGATAAGCGGTCATCTTCTTCTCATCCTCGGTCATGACCATGGAGCGGCGTTCCGCACCCATCATGACCTTGTCCTTGGCGGCTTCAAATTCCGACATCGCGACCAGACGCTTGCCCCGGCGCGCGGCCATCAACGCCGCCTCGTTAACGAGGTTGGCGAGATCCGCGCCCGAGAAGCCCGGCGTCCCGCGCGCGATAGTGCGCCCGTCGACATCCGGCGCCAGCGGCACCTTCTTCATGTGCACTTCGAGAATCTTTACGCGTCCGTCGATGTCGGGACGCGGTACCACGACCTGCCGGTCGAACCGGCCGGGACGCAGCAGTGCGGGATCAAGCACATCAGGGCGGTTCGTCGCCGCGATGATGATGATGCCCTCATTCGCCTCGAACCCGTCCATTTCGACGAGAAGCTGGTTTAGCGTCTGCTCGCGCTCGTCATTGCCGTTGCCGAGGCCCGCGCCGCGATGGCGGCCAACCGCGTCGATTTCGTCGATGAAGACGATGCACGGCGCGTTCTTCTTCGCCTGCTCGAACATGTCGCGCACGCGGCTTGCACCGACGCCCACGAACATTTCCACGAAGTCGGAACCCGATATGGTGAAGAACGGTACGCCGGCCTCACCCGCGATCGCGCGGGCGAGCAGTGTCTTGCCGGTACCCGGCGAGCCGACCAGCAGTGCGCCCTTGGGGATCTTGCCGCCCAGCCGAGCGAACTTGCCGGGATCCTTCAGGAACTCGACGATTTCCTGCAATTCCTCGCGCGCTTCATCGATACCGGCAACGTCGTCAAACGTCACGCGGCCCGACTTCTCGGTCAGCAGCTTGGCTTTCGATTTGCCGAAACCCATGGCGCCGCTTGCACCGCCACCCTTCTGCATCTGGCGCAGAACGAAGAACGCGATGCCCAGGATCAGCAGGAACGGCAGCGACTGGTAGATAAGGATCATCCACACGCTCGGCTGTTCTTCTGCCTGGCCGCTATACTTGACGCCATAATCGTCGAGCAACGTTGTCAGGCCCGGATCATTGACCGGCACCGTCGAGAATTTCTGGTTGTTGGCCAGCACGCCCGTGATGCGGTCCGGCGCGACGGCGACTTCCTTGACCTGATTGTCCTGCACCTTGGCGCGGAAATCGGAATAGGCAATGCCGGTACCCACCGTACCTGCCGAACGGCCTTCGAACATGGTCACGACCATAAGCAGGGCAACAAGCACCCCAGCCCAGATCAGCGCGCTCTTGATCCAGGGATTGCCCTGCGGTTCCTTGTCGTCGTTCATGCTGTCCTCGATTGCTCCGGCACCAAGATAGGCATTACGGAGAAAAGTACAATATTCAGCGGCTTTTCCGTGCCGGAGCGCGGCGCAAACGCCACACCTCGCCACCCGACAGCAGCCAGTCACTCATGCTGACCTGTCTACCACGGGAAATCTGAACAATCGCTTTATCCAGCGCATCCCCGCGCGGCGGTTCGTCATTACCCATAAGAGCAAGCATATGGAGGACAAGTCGCCGCCGGATTTCATGGGGGAAATCAGTTTTAAGCAGGCTCACCGTTCCCTCGACATCCGCCCGGACATGGTCTTGCGCCAGCGTTGCAACCATCCAATCCAACGCAGCTTCAGCATCGGCGAGCGCGGCGGCGCTGCGCGCGACGCTCACCGGATCGATCCAGTCCGCCTGTGCCAGATGGGCCCGCATCGCGGCTCGGTCGAACCGCAGGTCGCTGTTGCTCGGGTCCAGCGCATAGGGAATGCGCCGCGCCTCTACGACAGCCACAAGCTCGCTCCGCCGCCAGCCCAGCAACGGTCGCAGTACCTGTCCGTTGCGCGCCCGCACCCCCGCCAGCCCCGCCACGCCGGATCCCCGGTTGAGGCGCATCATCACGGTCTCGCACTGGTCATCCGCGTGATGGGCGGTCATCAGCCAGTCGACCTGTTGCTCCCCCCGCCACGCCTCCAGGAGCGCATAGCGCACCGCGCGCGCCGCCGCCTGAACGCTCCCGGTAATCGGCGCCTCGGGTCGCAAAATGCTGTGCGGAATCCCATGGTCGGCGCACCAGTGCGCTACCATCTTCGCTTCATCGGCAGACGAAGCGCGCAGCCCATGATCCACCGTCGCGGCGCGCACCCGCTTCGGCCAGGCCGCCACTGCAAGGGCCAGCAATGCCATGCTGTCCGGACCCCCCGACACCGCCACGCCAAGACACGCTGTGTCGACCTCCGGCCCGATCAATCGGCGCAGATCATCCTGAAATCGCTGCTCCGGCGGCTCAGGCGCCGCATTTGGCACGCGTGCGGCCCTTCTCCATCATGCCACGCAAACTGGCGGAGAGGGTGGTGCCATAGGCCTGTTCCAGCTCCGTATAGACCTTGCACGCGTCGGCCGGTTTCTTGAGCTGGATCAGCGCCTCACCCAGCCAGGCGAGGCTGTCGGCGGCGCGTTCGCCACGCGGGCGTTTTTGGTAATTTTCGTAAAAGGCAACCGACGCGAGCGCAGGCTTGCCATCGTCCAGATAGGCACGACCCAGCAGGTTCTGCGCCTTGCTCGCGACATTGGACGTGCCATATTTATCCAGCGTATATTTGAGCTGCGCCTGCGCTTCAGGGTAGAACTTGGCGGCCCACAGCCGATAACCATACACATACGCATCCTCCGGCCCGACGCCCGTGTCCGGCACCTCGATCGCCCCGACCGCCTCCTTGCGCGCTTCGATCGCCGGGGTGGTAGCCGCTGGCTTAACGGTCGGCTTCGCGGCGGGCGGCGTCGATGCGGCGGGCTTCGGCGCGGGCTTGGGTGTCACGGTCGGCGCGGCGACGGCAACAGGTGCCGCGGGCGCCGGTGCTGCAGCGGCGAATTTCCCGTCCACCTCAGCCTTGTAGCGGGCAAAACTGTCTTCCAGCTGCTTGATCTTGAAGTTATTCTGCTCGATCTGGCCGGTCATGGTCGCGAGTTGCGCTTCCAGCGTGTCCACCCGTGCGATCAGGTCCGACACCGGTGTCGAGGAGGGGGTCGTTGTGGTGACTGGCGGAGCGGCGGTGATCGCCGGTTCAACGGGAGTACCACCGGGAAACACCTTGCGCTGGACCGCCTTCATTTCCTTTTCCAAGCGATCGACGCGCGTTTCGACCGGCACCGTCTGGGCGATCGCGGGCACGGTCCCCGCCGCCATACTGATGACCGCTACACTTATTCTGAACGCCTGACGCATGTTGCTGCCCTTGTAAAATGTCGGTCAACCATAATCCGGCTGGCGCAAAGGTAAAGAGAGCGGCCGGATTTCTCCGTCAGGGATTGGGCGCGATAGCCGCATTCGCAGCGGGGGCCGGGGCAGCAGAGATGGGTGTCGACACGGGACGCGCAGGTGCGGGTGAAACGGCCGGCGGCGGCACGGCGGCGGGAGCAGGTGCGGGCCGCGCGAGCAACGCCGCCGCGCTGATCGGGACATCGGAAATCGTCTTCTGTGGCGATCCCAGCGGCGCAACCGGCCTGCCGCCGACCGTGACCGCCAGCGCATCGGGACGACCCGTCAGGATCATCGGATTGTTGGCATCGGATGGCACGGTAAACGTTTCGCCCTTCGTCATCTGCCTTTCCAGCAGCCGCGTGCCCGTCTGATCGTAAATGCGCAGCCACACGTCATTGATAGCAGTCAGGACGACCGGACCGGCAGCAGGCGCAGGGGTCGTTGCCGGGTTCCGGCGGGGCGTTGCGGCAGGAGATGCAGCCTCGGTCCGGCCCGAAATCTCGGCATCGGTCGGCGCGGCGAAAAACTGCGCGCGCCACACGCCATAACCCACCGCCAGCAGCACAGCGATAATCGCGGCGGTCCACGCCAGCGCACGCGGTGGGACGCGGGCGGGATCGACGGGTTCGAACGCCTCATAGCGGTCTCCCTGCAAACCCGATCCCAGTTCCTCGCGCACGCTTCGGGCGATCTCCACATCGTCCACCCCGACCGCACGGGCATAAGCGCGCGCAAAGCCAACGGCGTAGGGGGTACCGGGAAGAGCGGAAAACTCGTTGCGTTCGATCGCTTGCAACTGCCGCGTCGGCACACGGGTAGCCTCAGCAACCGCCTCCAGCGTCAAGCCCAAACCTTCCCGCGCCGTGCGCAGCACATGGCCGGGGCGCTCGACCGACGAAGGAGCCGGATCGTCAGAAAGGTGAGTATCCAAATCTATGCCCCTGTCCCGGGGCCGCCGTTGCGACCTTGCGCGATGTTCCACATGCGGGCGGGGCGTGTCAATCTGTGCTTGTCGTCGCACGGAAACGCTTCGGCGCGGTTCGTTACCCGGCGACGCGGGGCGAAGGCGATCAGCTCACTTCGATGGCGTGGTCTTTCGCCCATTGGGTCATCGCGTCGCGCACATTGACCGTGCCGTCCTTCAACAACCCGGTCATGAAGACCTGCAACTCCTCGACATTCAGGGAGCGGATCATCGCCTTCACCGGCCCGACCGACGCGGGCGTGATCGACAGTCGGCGCAATCCTAGCCCAAGCAGCGCCATGGCTTCCAGAGTGCGCCCACCCATTTCGCCGCACACGCCAACGGGCACGTCATGGGCGTTGCACTCCCGAACCACGCGCGCAATGAAGCGCAAGATGGCGATGCTGAGCCAGTCATAGCGTTCGGCGAGCTTGGGGTGCGCCCGGTCCGCCGCGAACAGAAACTGCGTCAGATCGTTGGTGCCGATCGACAGGAAATCGAGCTTAGGTAGCAGGATGTCGAGCACTTCGGCCAGCGCGGGCACTTCGAGCATCGCTCCATAGCGGATCGCATTGGGCAGCTTCTTGCGCTGGTCGGCCAGCCACTCTCGCTGCTTCTCGAACAATGCCTGCGCCTCGTCAAACTCCCAGGGTTCGGAGATCAGCGGGAACATGACATACAGCGTCCGCCCCGCGGCCGCCTCCAGCAGCGCACGCGCCTGCGCCTTCATCAAGCCGCCGCGCTCCAGCGACAGGCGCAAGGCGCGCCAGCCCATTGCCGGGTTTTCTTCGGTATTGTCTTCGTCCTGCCGCATGTAGGGCAAGGCCTTGTCGCCGCCGATGTCGACCGTGCGGAAAATGACCGGCCGGTCCCCCGCCGTATCAAGGACATCCTTGTAGAGGCGCTGCTGCCGCTCGCGCTGCGGCATGGTGGCAGAGACAAGGAACTGGAACTCGGTACGAAACAGGCCAATACCGTCCGCGCCAGTCACATCGAGCGCCGCGACATCATCGCGCAAACCCGCATTGACCATCAGCTCGACCCGCGCGCCGTCCTTTGTCTCGCTCGGCAGGTCGCGCATCGCGGCGAATTCCGCGCGGCGCTTCTGCGTCAGGTGCAGCTTGCTGTCGAACGCCTCTTCCATGTCGGCCGACGGCCGGATGAACAGGCGATTCTCGTTCACATCAACGAGCACCAGGTCGCCTTCGCTCACGATATGCCGGATGTCGCGCACGCGCCCCAGCACCGGGACGCCCATGGCGCGCGCGACGATCGTGACGTGCGCCGTCAACGATCCTTCCTCCAGGATCACGCCCTTCAGGCGCCGCCGGTCATATTCCAGCAGCTCGGCCGGACCCAGATTGCGCGCGATCAGGATCGAATCCTGCCGTAACCCCAATTGCGCCGCCGTCCCCAATTGGCCGGACACAATGCGCAGCAAGCGGTTCGCCAGATCCTCCAGATCATGCATCCGGTCGGCCAGCAGCGGGTCGTCGATCTGACGCATCCGCATGCGCGTGCGCTGCTGCACGCGCTCGATCGCCGCCTCGGCGGTCAGGCCGCTGTCGATCGCCTCATTGATCCGGCGTGACCAGCCCTCGTCATAGGCAAACATTTTGTAGGTCTCGATGACCTCCTGATGCTCGCCGTCGACGCCGAATTCAGCCGTGCCGGTCATCCGGTCGATCTGCTCGCGCATCTTGGCGAATGCGGAATAGACACGCTGGCGCTCCGCCTCGACATCCTCCGCGACGGTATGTTCGATGGTGATGCGCGGCTGGTGGAACACTGCGTGTCCCTTGGCCATTCCCATGACGAGTTGCAGGCCGGTCGTAATCTGCGTGCCTGTGCCGGTGACACGCACATCACCCGGTCGCTCGTCGACCAGCTCCGCATTCGCGATCAGTTCGGACAGCACCATGGCCACGGTCTGCAACGCCTCAATCTCGACTTCATCGTAGCGGCGCGGATCGACATGCTGGACGCACAGCACGCCCACCGCCTGTTCCCGCCGCACGATCGGCACCCCGGCAAAGCTGTGAAACAATTCCTCGCCGGTTTCCGGGCGATAGGCGAAGTCAGGATGCGCCGCAGCCTCGTCGAGATTAAGCGTTTCAACATTGCGGGCGATGGTGCCCACGAGCCCCTCGCCCTCGGCCAGCTTGGTGACGTGGACCGCTTCCTGCTTCAGTCCGCGCGTCGCGAACAGCTCCAGCACGCCTTCGCGCAGCAGGTAGATCGAGCAGACCTCGCTAGAGAGCGCCTGGCCGATGATGTCCACCACCTTGTTCAGCTTCGCCTGTGCGCTGGTGCGCGCCGCCATCACCTCGTGCAAGCGGATGAGGATCTGACGGGCGGCGGCGGCGGGTGAACTGGGCATGACCCTCGCTAACAGAAAGCGGGGGACGAATCCAAGCGGGATATATCCGGAGTGGAGGCGGCAACGGAGCTATGGCGGGCTGCCATTCCTGCGAAAGCGGGAGTCCGGATCCAGCGCAGCACCGGGCATTCGGGATCCTGGCTAAGCAGGGATGACAGAGATCAGGAGAGCTCGCCCTTCCACTTGCTCAGCGCACGGACGAGCTTCTCGGACCGCTGCGTGAATTCTCCGGCGAACAGGGCATCGGCCTGCTCCTTGCGTGAGCGGATCGCCAGATCCAGAACGCTGGCCGCTGTCTCGTGGAATTCCCGGTGCAGCCGCCGCACGACCTGATAGGGCATACCGGCCTTGGTCTCGGCGTCGATCGTTGGACCATGGATCCAGCGTCCGAACGGGCAGCGGTCGTCGCACTTCACCTTTTCGGGAAGGACGTCGCTTTCCCCGCGCGTGATCGCGACACGCAACTTCAGCTTCCACGCGCCATGCGCGCCGATCGCGCCCACGATTTCCTTGACCATTGCCTCGTTCGACATGCTCTTCGCCTCTCCATATGTGAGCGGCGCTATAGCGGAACGCGGTTGAGGAGCAGTTAAGGTGAATCGAAGGCCGATCTTTTTGCCACACCCGTTCGTGCTGAGTAGTCCTTGAGCGAAGTCGAATGGCGTATCGAAGCACCCTTCGATACGGGACTTCGATAAACTCAGTCCCTACTCAGGGCGAACGGACTAGAGTCGTCTGACCGAATCAAGCGAGCTCGCGGCGACTAGCCAGCGCCCCGGCGGCTTCGCGCACCAGCGTCGCGATGATGTCGGCGACCGGTTCCTCGCTCGTGACCATGCCCACGGACTGTCCGGCCATCAGCGAGCCATTCTCCACATCGCCGTCGATCACCGCGCGGCGCAGGGCGCCCGCCCAGTAATGCTCGATCTCGAGCTGTGCCTGCCCCATATCGACCTTGCCCTCGTCCAGCATCTGGGCCACTTCACGCTGCTTGGCGGTAAACGCCTCGGTCCCGGCGTTCTTGAGCGCGCGCACGGGGATGACCGGCAGGCGCGGATCGATCTGCACGCTGGCAATGGCATCACGGGCATTGGCGCGCAGAAACGCCTTCTTGAACGCGGGATGGGCAATGCTCTCGGTCGCGCAGACAAAACGGGTGCCGAGTTGCACACCCGCCGCGCCCATTTCCAGATAGGCCGCAATCGTCTCACCCCTCCCGATGCCGCCCGCCACGAAAATCGGCAATTCGCTGGCCAGCTCGGGCAGGATCTCCTGAGCCAATACGGACGTCGCGACCGGGCCGATATGGCCGCCCGCTTCCATACCCTCGATCACCAGCGCATTGACGCCGGAACGGTGCAGCTTCTTCGCCAGACTGAGCGCCGGTGCAAAGCAGATGACCTTCGCGCCCGCGTCCTTGATCGCCTCGATGCTGCCCTTGGGCGGCAGGCCTCCAGCCAGCACGATGTGCGTCACCGCATGCTTGGCGCACACCGCGATCAGGTCGAACAGCTGCGGATGCATGGTGATAAGGTTGACGCCGAACGGCCTAGTCGTCAGCGCCTTCGTGCCCGCAATCTCCGCGTCCAGCAGTTCCGGCGTCATCGCGCCGCACGCAATGAGGCCAAAGCCGCCCGCATTGCTCACCGCCGACACCAGGTTGCGCTCGCTCACCCAGCTCATCGCGCCGCACAGGATCGCGACCTCGCTGCCGAGCAGCGCACTGCCCCGCGCCATCAGCGCGTCGAGGCGCTGCCGTCCCGCGTCGGTCAAGCCGCGACGTCCGCGTCGAGGCCATAGGCCGTGTGGAGGACGCGTACGGCAAGCTCGGTCTCGTCTTCGTCGATCAGCACAGAGACCTTGATCTCGCTGGTCGAAATCGCCTCGATATTGATGCCACGATCGGCCAGCGCCTTGAACATCATCGCAGCGACGCCCGCATGGCTGCGCATGCCGACGCCCACGACGCTGACCTTGGACACTTCCGCATCGGTGATAAGGCGGTTGAAGCCGATCTCGCCCTTGCGTCCCTCCAAGATGTCGACGCTGCGCGCCAGGTCCGCGCGCGGAACGGTGAACGTCACATCGGTCTCGGCGTTGTCCTTGCTGTCGTTCTGGATGATCATGTCGACATTGATGCTGGCTTCGGCGAGCGGACTGAAGATGCTTGCCACCGCGCCCGGCTTATCGGGCACGCGGGTGACGATGACCTTCGCTTCGTTCTTGTCGACGGCGATGCCGGTGATGAGCTGACGTTCCATGCTGCTGTCCTCTATTTCCTCTTCGCCGACGATCAACGTGCCGGGCAATTCATCCTGGGTCGGGTCATCGAAGGAGGAGAGCACCTGCACGCGCACCTTCTCCTTCATGGCCAGCGCGACCGAGCGGGTCTGGAGCACCTTGGACCCGACCGAAGCCAGTTCCAGCATCTCCTCATACGTCACCATGTCGAGCTTGCGCGCACGGGCGACGATACGCGGGTCGGTGGTGTAGACGCCGTCGACGTCGGTGTAGATATCACAGCGATCCGCCTTCACGGCCGCCGCCACGGCGACCGCCGAGGTATCGGAGCCGCCCCGGCCCAGCGTCGAGACGCGACCGTCGTCCATCATGCCCTGAAAACCGGGGATGACGGCAACCTGACCGGACTGCATCGCGGCGACCAGTGCGCCGGTATCGATGCTCTCGACCCGCGCCTTGGCGTGCGTTTCGACGGTGCGGATCGGCATCTGCCAGCCAAGCCAGCTGCGCGCGTTCACGCCCATCGCCTTCAATGTCATGGCGAGCAGCCCGCTCGTCACCTGTTCGCCCGATGCGACGACGACATCATATTCCGCCGGATCGTACAGCGGGCTGGCTTCCTTGCAGAAGCCGACCAGCCGATCCGTTTCGCCCGCCATGGCGGACACGACGACGGCAACCTCATTCCCCTGATCGACCACATGTTTGACGCGTGCGGCAACGTTGCGAATGCGCTCCATCCCCGCCATGGAGGTTCCGCCGAACTTCATTACGATGCGCGCCATATTTGCTGCCAGACCCAAGTGTCGATAAGAGTGGAATGCCGGACGGCCGCCCGGCACGAAAACCGCGCCCCTATAGTAAGCAAGGACCGTCATGGCAAGCAACGCCGCCCCCCAAAGCACCGGCACGATCGATCCGGCGGAAGCCGCGCACTTCGGCACGCTTGCCGCCGACTGGTGGAATCCGGCCGGCTCGAGCGCGATGCTGCACAAGCTGAACCCCGTGCGCCTTGCCTATATCCGCCGCGCGGTGGACGCGCACTGGCACGGCGACACGCGCGCGCTGCGGCCGCTCGACGGGCGGCGGGCTCTGGATGTGGGCTGCGGTGCGGGGCTGCTGTGCGAACCGCTGGCCCGACTGGGCGCAGCGGTGACCGGTATCGACGCCGCGCACGAGAATATCGCTGTCGCCACCGCGCACGCGGAGGGACAGGGCCTCGTGATCGACTATCGCGCGACGGGTATCGAATCGTTGATGGAAAGTGGCGAGCTGGCGGGCACGTTCGATCTTGTTACCTCCATGGAGGTGATTGAGCATGTCACCGACCCCGCGCAGTTCATCCGGGGCCTGGCGGATGCGCTCGCGCCCGGCGGCCTGATGATCCTCTCCACCCCCAACCGCACGGTTGCATCGAAAATCGCGATGATCACGCTGGCGGAAGGGCTTGGGCGTATTCCCAAAGGCACGCATGACTGGAACAAGTTTCTGAACCCCGACGAGCTTGAAGCCTTGCTGGATGATGCGGGATTGCAGATCACCGACCGCACGGGCATCGGCTTCGACCCGCGCTTCGGTCTTGTCCTCAGCGCGAACGAGGCGATCAACTATATCGTGACGGTGGTGCGGAGTGCGCCTAGCGCATGATTATGCGGAGTTTAGTGTCCGGGGTGTCGGTTGTCCGCCGCATTTCTTATTTCTCTGCTCCGTTTCTATGAGAGGAGCACCGGAAGTGAGTATATCAGCAGCTTGACGCTACCGAATCGATTTTATATAAATCTGATGAGGTATGGCCCATGCCTCCCCCCACCATTGGGGAAGCATTAGATGTGCAGGGCGTTGTGTTTGTCGAACCATCCCGTTCGAGCATTTGCATAAGGTGGGATTGCGAACATCGCTCGAAAGAGGAGGTTCTCAATGCGGCTATCTGCTCCAATCTTCAAACTTAAGCGCCAAGCGAAGTTGCTCGCTCGCGATGCCAACATTCCGCTGCATGCGGCCCTTGATCAGACCGCCCGAAATGAGGGCTTTTATGCTTGGAGTCATCTCGCAGCATTCGCATCCAACCGTAGGCCGACACATGAAATTCTGGCACAACTCGCTCCGGGTGATCTGGTGCTGTTAGGCGCGCGTCCCGGCCATGGCAAAACTCTCATGGGTCTAGAGCTGGCTATCGAAGCCGTCCGGACAGATCGACCGGCCTTCTTCTTCACCCTGGAAGACCACGAAGGCGTCGTGTTCGACCGACTTCAAATGCTTGGCACTGACAGGAAAGCGGTCGAGGGAAAGCTGCTCATCGATACGTCCGACGACATCTGCGCCGACCACATAATCGACCGGATCGGTCATCGGATCTCACGGGCCGTAGCGATCGTCGACTATCTTCAGCTGCTCGACCAGCGACGCCATAATCCGGAACTTGAGGTCCAGATAAAGGCGTTGAGGATGTTTGCGAGTACGACAAGCTCAATCATTGTGCTGCTGTCACAAATTGATCGGGCCTTCGAAACGACACCTAGAAGCATCCCCGGAATGACGGATATTCGCTTGCCCAATCCTCTCGACTTCGGCCTATTCACGAAAGCCTGCTTTATGCATGACGGTGAAACTTATCTTGAGGAAATAGCCTAAAGTCGTCAATATTGAGGACCGCAGCGCCCGAGACCCGGCAAGGCGGCGCAAATCCGGCGCTGATATTGTGTTAGGCTTAAGTCTAAAAAAGCAGCAGTAGATCGAAACTCAAAACGGCCACGCCCGCGTGACTACGCCTTAAACATAATCGTGTTATGCGGTGCTCTGCACGAGGCGGAAACAGGCCGACAGGTCAGTTGACGACCATGCAGCTTTCGCCCGCGACCTTCAGCTTGCCGCACAGCGCATTCGCGTTGGAGGCGCTACCGACGCCTGCGCGCAAGCGGTAGAGCGTCGTGTTGCCTACCTCGACCGGTTCAACGGACGATCCCAGTGCGGCGAGATAATCAAACCGCTTGGACAATTTGCCCCATGCATCCTTGGCCATGGCCGCGCTGCCATACGCGCCGAGCTGGATCTGCGCGCTACCGCCGTTCGCCTTCGCGACCGGGGCGGCGGCTTTCTTATCGGCCTTGGTGCCATCGGCTACCTGGGCGCTGACCTTAGCAGCGGGCTTGGGCGCCGCCGCGTTCTTCGCCATGACAGCGTCGGCATTGTTCGAGCCCTTGCCGGTCGCGGCCGGAGCGGTCGCGAGCGGCGCTTCGGGCAAGCGCGAGGGATCGATCTTGCCGTCCCGCTCCACGCCTTCGCTGGTCGAGAAGCTGGAGTCGCCGACGCCCTGGAATTTCTTCGCGTCCGCTTCGCTTGCCGGGATCTTGTAGTTTTCGCGCGGCGCAGCAATCAACTCGCCGGATCCGTCGTTCGAATTGAGCGAGCGCAGGAAATACACGCCGCCCACGATCAGGCCCAGCAACAGCAGCCCACCCAGGATAAACCCGGCCAGCCGCATCGGCGCGACGCCTTCCTCGACATCGTCGTCCTGCGCAGGCTCCAGCCACGGCAGCCGGTCTTCTTCCTCGAAATTCAGGCCGCCGCGGGAATAATCGCTCATCATTGCATCTCCGAAAGAGCTTGCACGCCCATCAGCGTCAACCCGTTCCGGATAACTTGCCCTATTTGGCGACTCAAGAAAAGCCTGACGGACGTGGTGTCAGGGTCGTTAACCACGATTATCCGCTTGGACGGATCATCGTTCCCCATGTTCCACCATGCATGGAAAGCGGCAGCCAAATCATTGAGATAAAATGCAATTCTATGGGGCTCCCGAGCCTGTGCAGCCCCCTCGACAATGCGCGGAAACTGCGCCGTCAGCTTGACAAGATCCTGTTCTGCTGTGCCAAGGCGGGACAGGTCCGGTTCCGAAAGGGCAATCCCCGCCTCCTCCGCCCGCCGCCCCAGCGACGCAATACGCGCATGGGCATATTGCACGTAGAAAACCGGGTTGTCCTTCGAAGCCTCGACCACCTTTGCGAAGTCGAAGTCCATCTGCGCATCGGCTTTGCGCGTCAGCATCGTGAAACGCACCACATCCGCACCGACCTCGCCTACGACATCGGCGAGGGTAACGAAGTTTCCGGCGCGCTTGGACATCTTCACCGGTTCGCCATTACGCAGCAGGCGCACCATCTGGACGAGCTTCACGTCGAATCGCGTTTTGCCGCCTGGGTTGTTGACGGTCAACGCGGCAACCGCCGCCTGGATGCGCTTGACCGTCCCGGCATGATCCGCGCCCCAGATGTCGATCAACTGGTCCGCACTTTGCGCCTTTTGGTAGTGATAGGCCATGTCAGCGCCGAAGTAAGTCCAGCTGCCGTTGGATTTCTTGATCGGCCGGTCCTGATCGTCACCGAACTGCGTCGAGCGGAACAAGGGGAGCTCCACCGGCTCCCAGTCCTCGGGCGTTTCGCCCTTGGGCGCTTCGAGCACGCCGTCATAAATGAGCCCTCTTGCCCGCAGTTCTGCCTCGGCCGCATCGGGCTTGCCCGCCGCCTGCAACTCGGCCTCAGACGAGAAAATATCGTGGTGGATGCCCAGCAGCGCCAGATCCGCGCGGATCATCTCCATCATCGCCGCAACGGCGCGGGTGCGAAACAGCGCAAGCCATTCTCCCTCGTCTGCCCCAACATAGCGGTCGCCGAACTCGGCCGCCAGCGCCTGCCCGACCGGCACCAAATAATCGCCGGGATACAGCCCCTCGGGGATCTCGCCAACGTCCTCGCCCAGCGCTTCGCGGTAGCGCAGATGCGCCGACCGGGCGAGCACATCCACCTGCCCGCCCGCATCGTTGATATAATATTCGCGCGTTACAGCGTGACCGACAAACTCCAATAGCGTCGCCAGCGCATCGCCCACCACTGCGCCCCGGCAATGCCCCATATGCATCGGCCCGGTCGGGTTGGCCGACACATATTCGACGTTGACGCGAATACCCTTGCCAATATCGGACCGTCCGAAATCGTCCGCCAGCCGCGCTATTGCCTGCAATTCCCCGGCCCATGTCTCGGGCGTCAGGCGCATGTTGATGAACCCCGGCCCGGCAATATCGACCGACGCCACCTCGTCCAACGCCTGCAGCCTCGCGGCGATCTTCTCGGCCAGCGCGCGCGGGTTGGTGCCCGCCGGTTTTGCCAGCACCATCGCCGCATTGGTAGCAAGGTCGCCATGCGCGGGGTCGCGCGGCGGCTCGACGGTCACCGCCTTGCGGTCCAGCCCTTGCGGAAGATCGCCCGCCTGTTCCAGTTGATCGAGCAGCGCCGCCATATGGTCGGCGAAACGCAGGTAAAGTGTCACTCTGCCATCCTGTCATTGCCCCGCTGGCCAGCCAGTCGAGGGCAATGCGCCAGGGATAAGGGAGAATTAAACCGCGGCCACCCTCAACGGGTAGCGTTGTATCGCAACTGGTCCTGCGTCAGGTTGAAACCGACCAGCAGTTCGAAGCTTGTTCGCTGCAGGGCCGCACGCACGTCGGGCGCGGCCATCGGGTCGAGCGCAGCGTCCGCATCGCCCGCCTTGCGCTTGTTGGTGATGCGGCTCTGGATTTCCGCGGGCAACGTGGCCGACGCGCGGTCCACATAGGACGACGCCTTCGCCGATGCGGTCGCGCGATACTCGCCCGGCGCGAAGGTCAGGCGCACTTCGCCCACCCGCTTTGCGATGACGGCGTTGCCGCCGCGTACGACGGTCGAAAAATAAGGCAGCACAACTTCGCGCGGGCCGCTTGCGTCGCTGCGCCGTGCCTGCACGTCGAACGTCGCTTCCGTGTAGAACTGATCGCCCGTTTCCGAACATGTGGAACGCAGATTGGCGACCGCGGCGACCACGTCGATGGCGGCAGCATCGCGGCTGCTGGCCGGGTTGAACAGCGTGATGTCGCCCGTCATCGCCGGAATCGCGGCGGTCGGACACGCCGAGCGCACGGCCAGGATGCCGCCTGTCTCATCAATTTCGCCCTTCCGCGAGCAGGCGGCGAGTGCACACAGAGCCAGTCCGGCAACCGACAGCTTCAGCAACGAGGATCGGAGAGTTGTCACGCATGTTCCCTTGATCGTGTGATCCGGCTTCTTATCCGCCCCTCCCCGTCCGCGCAACCGAAACAGAACGTGTGTGGTGCGTCACACCTAGCCAGCATGGCGAAAGCTTCGTAAAGGCCGATGACATGACCCAGCCTGAACCCGTATCCGCGCCGCAGGGACTACCCTCCCTTAACCTGCTCATCGCAGCGCCCCGTGGATTTTGCGCGGGGGTCGACCGCGCTATCATCATCGTCGAGCGTGCGATCGAGAAATATGGCGCCCCGGTCTATGTCCGGCACGAGATCGTCCATAACAAGTTCGTGGTCGACAGCCTGAAGGCCAAAGGCGCGATTTTCGTCGAGGAACTCGATGATGTACCGGACGGCGTGCCGGTCGTCTTTTCCGCGCATGGCGTGCCCAAGGCGGTGCCTGCGAAGGCCGAGGAGCGAGGCCTCTCTTATCTCGACGCGACCTGCCCTTTGGTGTCCAAGGTCCACCGCCAAGCCGAGCGGCAGGTGGAGGCCGGGCGGCACATCGTGTTCATCGGCCATCGCGGCCACCCCGAAGTCATCGGCACTTTTGGCCAGATACCCGACGGCACAATCAGCCTGATCGAATCGGAGGCCGATGCGGAAGCCTTTACTCCCGCCGATCCCGGCAATCTTGCTTTTCTGACGCAGACTACCCTTTCCGTGGACGATACCGCCGCGATCATCGCGATCCTGCAACGCCGTTTTCCGTCGATCGTGGGACCCAAGGGCGAAGACATCTGCTACGCGACGTCGAACCGGCAGGCCGCGGTCAAGGCCATTGCCCGTAGCTGCGACGCTGTGCTCGTCATCGGCGCGCCCAACAGTTCGAACTCTCTGCGCCTGGTGGAATGCGCGGAACGGGAAGGCACCCCGGCCCGCCTGATCCAGCGCGCGACGGAGATCGATTTCGATTGGCTGGCGGGCGCCCGCACCCTCGGCATAACGGCCGGAGCCTCCGCGCCGGAAGTGCTGGTGCGCGAAGTGGTCGACGCCCTGCGCAGCCGCTACAACGTTACCGAACAGGAAGTGGAATCAGCGCGCGAGAACATCGCGTTCAAGCTGCCCAGAGGACTCGACACCGGGCTGGAGACCGCCTGACGATGGCGGTTTATACCCATGTACCCGCCGAAGACATGGCGCAGTTCCTTACCCGCTACGCCACCGGTCCGCTCATTTCCGCCAAGGGCATCGCGGAAGGGGTGGAAAACAGCAACTATCTGGTCGAGACCGAAAGCCTGACCTCCGGCACCGACCGATTCATCCTTACCCTCTACGAAAAGCGCGTGGATGAGGCGGACCTCCCCTTCTTCATGGACCTGCTCGATCATCTGGGCGCGCGCGGGTGCAGGGTGCCCCGCTTCATCGCCGATCGCGACGGGGTGAAGCTCCAGCAACTGGGCGGTCGCCCCGCCTGCCTGATCGAGTTTCTCAGCGGCATTTCCGTTACCGAACCGACTCCTGCGCAGAGCGCCGCCGCCGGGCGCGCGCTAGGCGAACTGCACATCGCCGCGCAAGGCTTTCCGGCCGAGCGTCGCAACACGCTGGACCTTGCCGGCTGGCACGATCTCGCGGGGCGATGCGGCGACGGGCTGGACAGCATTGCGCCGGGCCTGGGCGCCCGGGTAGAGCAGGAACTTGCCTGGCTCGACGTGCATTGGCCGCGCGATCTCGACCGCAGCGTCATCCATGCCGATCTCTTCCCCGACAATGTGCTGATGCATGGCGACGAGGTGACGGGCCTCATCGACTTCTATTTCAGCTGCACCGATATCCGGGCCTATGACCTGGCGATCACGCATGGCGCGTGGTGCTTCGCCCATGATGGCAGCCATTACTACGCCGATCGCGGTGCGGCGCTTGTCGGCGGTTATGTCCAGACCCACGGCCTTTCGGACGCCGAACGTGCAGCCTTCCCCGCGCTGTGTCGGGGCGCGGCACTGCGCTTTCTGCTGACCCGCGCCTATGACTGGATCAACACGCCACCCGATGCGATGGTGACGCGCAAGGATCCCCTGGCCTACCGCCGACGGCTCGACTTCTACGCGCAGGCCCATCCCGCCGAACTGCTCGGCGCATGACCGACCGCACGAAGGTCGAGATCTTCACCGATGGCGCATGCAAGGGAAATCCCGGCCCCGGCGGCTGGGGCGCGGTCATCCGTTCCGGCGCGCACGAAAAGGAAATTTCCGGCGGCGAACCCCAGACCACCAACAACCGCATGGAGATGATGGCGGCAATCGAGGCGTTGAATGCCCTCAAGCGCCCCTGCGACGTCACCCTCTTCACCGACAGCAAATATGTGATGGACGGCATCACCAAATGGGTCTTCGGCTGGCAGAAGAACGGCTGGCGCACCGCCGACAAGAAGCCGGTGAAGAACGGCGAACTCTGGCAGGCGCTCGTCGCCGCAACTGCCCGCCACACCGTCGAGTGGCGGTGGGTGCGCGGCCATAACGGCCACCCGGAAAACGAACGTGCGGATGTCCTCGCCTCCAACGCCGCCGACGCGATGCGCCCCTGATCTTCGCGCTGTCGCCGAAGAGCCGTTGACTTCGCGACACCGTCACGCGACATTCCTGGATGGGGGACGACGACGGAGATTGCCATGACCGCCACCTATCCCGACAAGAGCGCCGCCGACTTCCCGCGGGAGGTGCTCGAGTTGTTCGATCAGTTTGTCCATGGCGACATCGACCGCCGCGCCTTTGTCGAGCGCAGCGCCGCCTATGCGACGGCCGGGCTGACCGGCGCCGGTTTTCTTGCGGCGCTCACGCCGGACTTCGCCAATGCGCAGATGGTCTCGCCCCGCGATACACGGATCGCGACGCAGATGGTCGACATCCCCTCACCCCAAGGCAATGGAACGATCCAGGCGCTTATTGCCCGCCCTGTCGCCGCCAAGGGCAAGCTGCCGGTCGTCATCGTCGCCCATGAAAATCGCGGCCTTAATCCGCATATCGAGGATATCGCGCGCCGGATGGCCGTGGACAATTTCATAGCCGTCGCGCCCGATGCGCTTACCTCATTGGGCGGCTATCCGGGGGACGAGGACAAGGCGCGCGAGATGTTCGCCAAGCTGGACCAGCCCAAGGTGCGCAACGATTTCATCGCCGCTTCCCGCTATGCCTTGGGTCTTACTGGCGGAAGCGGACGTCTGGGCGCGGTGGGATTCTGCTTCGGCGGGGGTATCGTCAACATGCTGGCAACCCGCGTTCCCGAACTGCGCGCCGCCGTGCCCTTCTACGGCCCCGCCCCCGATTTGGCGTTGGTCAAGGACATCAAGGCCGAACTGCTGATCCACTTCGCCGCCAATGACGAGCGCGTCAACGCGACCTGGCCACCCTATGAAACGGCGCTCAAAACCGCAAAGGTCAAATATCAGGCGTTCACCTATGCGGGAACGGAGCATGGGTTCAACAACAACACCACGCCGCGCTTCCACCCGGAAGCGGCGAAGCTGGCCTGGACGCGTACGCTTGCGCTCTTTGCCCGGACGCTGAAAGGCTGATCCGTTCATCCGCGCTTCAGCCGGAGGATCGTTATTCCGTTGCGGCGCCCCATCCGGGCGTTATGGTCGCGCCCCGCCCTACCAGCCTTCTGAGGAACTTCATGCGTATCCGCTCGCCTCTCCTGTCCTCCCTCCTCGCGCTGACACTCGCCATGCCCGGCGCAGCCGCATTCGCACAGGTGCCCGTGTCGCAGCTGGTTGCAAAGGTCGACATTCCCTATGCGCGCTTCACGCTGCCCAATGGCTTGCGCGTGATCGTCCACACCGACCGCAAGGCCCCCGTCGTCGCGGTGTCGGTCTGGTATGGCGTGGGGTCGAAGAACGAGCCACAGGGCAAGACCGGCTTCGCGCACCTGTTCGAGCATTTGATGTTCAACGGATCAGAGCATGCGCCCGGTGACTATTTCGAACCACTGCAGCAGGTCGGCGCGACCGATTTCAACGGCACCACCTGGTTCGACCGCACCAATTATTTCCAGACCGTGCCGACCTCCGCGCTCGAAGTGGCCCTGTTCCTCGAAAGCGACCGGATGGGATACCTGCTCGGTGCGGTCACGCAGGACAAGCTCGATAACCAGCGCGGCGTCGTCCAGAACGAAAAGCGGCAGGGCGACAACCAGCCTTATGGCCTTGTCGAATATGCGCAGATTGCGGGGCTGCTGACCCCCGCCCACCCCTATGGACATCCGACGATCGGTTCGATGGCGGATCTCGACAAGGCCAGCCTTGCCGACGTGAAGGGCTGGTTCACTGACCATTATGGCCCCAATAACGCCGTCCTCGTGCTGGCGGGCGACATCGACGCTGCCACCGCCAAAACGCTCGTCACGAAATATTTCGGTAGCATCCCTGCGGGCAAGAAGGTCGCGCCGCTCAAGGTGGAGGTTCCCACACTCGCCGCGCGCAAGGACATGGTGATGAAGGACCGTGTGGCGACGACCCGCCTTTACCGCTGGTGGACCGTGCCGGGCCTCAACGATCCCGACAGCACGCCGCTCGCCGTGGGCGCGAGCGTGCTGGGCGGCCTCGCCTCTTCCCGCCTCGACAATATGCTGGTGAAGGGCGAGCAGCTCGCCGTCGCCGTGACTGCTGATGTGCAGCAGTTCGCGCAGCTCGGGTTTTTCGAGGTGACAGCGGACGTCAAACCGGGCGTCGATCCAGCGGTGCTCGGCAAACGGCTGGACGCGATCCTCGCCGATTTTATCGCCAAGGGGCCAAACGCAGATGAAGTCCAGCGCGTCGCGACCAGCGACGTATCCGGGCGTATCAGCGGGCTGGAGCAGGTCGGCGGATTCAATGGCAAGGCGACCACCCTGGCGGAGGGTGAGCTCTATTCGGGCACACCGGACTTTTACAAAAGGGAAATGAGCGAGGTCGCGCAGGCGACACCCGCCAAGGTTACGGCGGCGCTTAAAAAATGGCTCAGCCGCCCGGTCTTCGCGCTGAGCGTCGTGCCGGGCGAGCGGGACGTCTATCAGGATGCGGCCGGTGTCGCCACCAAGGCCGATGCTTCCCGCTCGGGCGCGGTGAGCACCCCGGCCCATTATCGCGATCCCCAAAACCCCACCCCAGCTTCCGCGCCGCGCGCGGATGTCGACCGCAGCAAGCTGCCGGATGTCGGCGCGATCCCGAACGTCGATTTTCCGACGGTCGAGACAACCACACTTTCCAACGGCATCAAGGTCCATTTCGCCAAGCGCGACACCGTGCCGACCATCCGCATGTCGGTGGTGTTCAACGCGGGCAAGGCCGCCGATCCCAAGGATGGACAGGGCACGCAGGCGCTGATGCTCGCGATGCTGAAAGAGGGCACCCGCACCCGCAACAGCATCGAAATCGCGGAACAGCAGGAACGTCTGGGCGCGGCGATCTCCGTGGGCGCTTCGCTCGACCGGACGAGCGTGTCGCTCTACGCGCTGACGCCCAACCTCGCGCCGTCGCTCGATCTGCTGTCTGACATTCTCCAGAACCCGGCCTTCGACCCGCAAGAGCTGGAGCGCGTCCGCGCAGCGCAGTTGAACCGCATCGCGCAGGAACGCACCCAGCCCGCCAGCATTGCCAGCCGCACGTTGCTGCCGGTCCTCTTCGGGCGGGATCACCCCTATGGCATCGCCGCCTCCGGCTCGGGCGATCCGGAAGTGGTCAAGCGGCTGACCTCGCAGGATCTGTCGGGCTTCCATCATCGCTGGATTCGCGCCGACAATGCCGAAATCTTCGTGGTGGGCGCGACCACGCTTGCCGAACTCAAGCCCCTGCTGGAAGCCCGCTTCACCGGCTGGCGAATGACGCGCGACCTGCCCGGCCGCAAGGACTTCACCACGCTGACGCCCGCGCCGCAGCCGCGCATCGTGCTGGTCGACCGTCCGCAATCGCCGCAATCGACCATCGTCGCGGGACAGCTTCTCGACGCAAAGGGTGGGGACGATTTCGTCGACCTGCTCGCTGCCAACGATATCCTGGGCGGAAATTTCCTCTCACGCATCAACATGGACCTGCGCGAGACGAAAGGCTGGTCTTACGGCGTGCAGGCAAGCGTGCAACGCAATGAGGACCGTGCCGCTTATATTGTGAGCGCCCCCGTGCAGGCGGACAAGACAGGTGAGAGCATCGCTGCACTGCGAAGCCAGATGACGGCGTTCCTCACCGACAAGGGCGTCACTGCCGAGGAACTGCAACGCACCGTCAATGGTAGCATCCGCGAGCTGCCCGGCGGGTTCGAAACATCGTCCGACGTCCTCACGGAAATGCAGCGCGATGCGCTCTTCCAGCGGCCTTTCGATTATGTCGAAACGCTCGCAGACCGCTACCGCAAGCAGACCGCCGCGTTACTGGACGCGACCGCGCGCAAGATGATCGACCCGTCAAAATTCGTATGGGTGGTGGTCGGCGACAAGACTCAAGTCCTGCCCCAGCTAAAATCGCTCGGTCTGCCCATCACCGTGGTTGACGCGAACGGCGTGCCGGTCGAAAGTCCGGCCCAGCAAGCGATCAAGTAAGCCAGCAAGGGAGAACGGATATGGCACTCGTGGACGGCGCGTATGACTGCATCACCAAGACGCCAATGGGCGATCAGGCGAGCGTGTTCACCGTTATCAGCAGCGGCGATCACTTCAACGGCACCAATGCCGGGCCACTCGGCTCACTCGACGTGAAGGACGGCAAGGTCGATGGCAACATGCTGACGTGGAAAATGGAAATGACCATTCCCATGCCGATGACGCTGGAGGCCGAAGCGATCGTCGAGGGCGATACGCTCACAGGGACGATCCAGGCGGGCGCCTTCGGGGCCATGGCGATGACCGGCACCCGACGCAAATAAGCGGAAAGAGGGTCAGATGCAGCGCTTTGACGTCATCATCATGGGCGGCGGTCTGGTCGGGCTAACGCTCGGCATTGGCCTGTCGCGCCATGGCGTGCGCTGCGCAGTGGTCGACCCGGCGGACCCGGCTACGACGCTGGCCGCCGGATTCGATGGCCGCGTCTCGGCCATCGCCAGTGCCAGCTGGAAACTGTTCTCGGCCATCGGCATCGCGGATCGGCTCGACGGCAAGGGCTGCCCGATCGAGCGGATCTGGGTCAGTGACGGGCTGAAACCCGGTGCGCTCGACTTCGCTCCGCCCGAAGACGGCGACCCGATGGGCATCATGTTCGAAAACCGCCTGATCCGCGAAGCGCTGCGCGATACGGCGGTGGACTGCGCCGACCTCACCCTGTTCCAGCCGGACCGCGCTCTCCACATCGATCGCACGCTCGACGGCGTAACGGTGACGCTCGCCAGCGGCGCGCAGATCGCCGGGTCGCTGCTCGTCGGAGCGGAAGGCCGTGCCAGTCCGCTGCGGGAGGCGGCGGGGATCACCGTTGCGCGCTGGAACTACGACCATGTCGCGATGGTCTCGGCCATCGAACACACCGTCCCGCACGCCAATACCGCCTATGAAATTTTCTACCCCGGCGGCCCCTTCGCCCTGCTCCCCATGCAGCCGGGCACCCGCTCGGCGGTGGTGTGGACCGTGCCCTCGGCGGACGCCCCCGCGATGCTCGCGCTGGGAGAGCGTGGCTGGGCCCATGAAGCGCAAAAGCGCATCGGCGGCTTTCTGGGCGACGTAAAGGTCGCCGCCCCGCGCTCCAGCTACCCCCTGGGTTTCCACCACGCCGTGCGGATTACCGACACGCGGCTCGCATTGGTCGGCGACGCCGCGCATGGTATCCATCCGATCGCGGGACAGGGCGTCAATCTCGGTTTCCGCGATGCCGCCGCGCTGATCGAAGTCATCGTTGACGGGATGCGCCTTGGCCTTGAACCCGGCGATGCGCAGCTGCTCGCCCGCTACCAACGCTGGCGCAGCCTCGATGCTCTGAGCGTCACGGTGGCGATGGACGGGCTGGTTCGCCTGTTCGACATTCCCGGCCGCTTGCCCTCTGCGATCCGCCGCTTTGGCCTCGGCGCGGTGCAGAAGGCAGGGCCTCTCAAGAACCGTTTCATGTCCGAAGCACGCGGCGAATCCGGTGCATTGCCGCTCCTGCTGCGCGGTGAGCTGGTTTAGTCTGATCGGCGCGGTTGCGCGGCAAACCACGGCTTCATCCGCGCAATCGCGTCCTCGACCTCTGTCGTAGAAACCGCAAAGCTGAACCGCATAAACCGATGCCCATCGACCGGATCGAAGTCGACTCCTGGTGCGGTCGCGACGCCCGTGTCCTGAAGCAGCCGCGTGCAAAAAGCGATGCTGTCATCGGTCAGATGGCCGATGTCCGCATAGATATAGAACGCCCCGTCGGGCGGCGCGATCCGGTCCAGCCCAAGGGAAGGCAGCGCGTCCAGCATAAGGTCACGGTTCCGCGCGTACGTTGCGACGTGCCCTTCCAGCTCGTCCCGGCATTGAAAGGCCACCAGCCCGGCATGTTGGGCGAGTGACGGCGGCGTCAGGAACAGATTGCCCATGCGCGCCCGCGCGGCATCGATCAGATCGGGCGGCACGACCAGCCATCCGAGCCGCCAGCCCGCCATGCTGTAATATTTGGAGAAGCTGTTGACGACCAGAACCCCAGCATCCTCCTGCAGCGCGGAGCGCGCGGACGCTCCATAGCTCAGGCCATGGTAGATCTCGTCGGAAATCACCCGGATCCCGCGTTCCTGGCAGTACGCGATGATGATCGCCAGTTCGTCCGGATCGATAATCGTCCCCGTCGGGTTAGCCGGGCTTGCGATGATGACGCCATCGGGCGCCGGATCGATCGCAGCAAGGGCGCGCGCCGTCAGCTGGAACCGCTCGGCGCTGCCGCACGGCACTTCCAGCGGTTCCATATGCAGGGCGCGCACGGTGTTGCGATAAGCCACATAGCCGGGCCGGGCGATCGCCACCCTTGCCCCCGGCGCGAACAGGCAGGAGAGCGCGAGCACGAACGCGGGCGATGCGCCACAGGTCAGGATGATCTGCTCCGGATCGACATGGACCCCGTAAGCCTCGTCATAATGCGTCGCAATCCGCTGCTTGAGGGCATTGCTCTCCCAATAGCCCATGCCATCATGGTCGAGGACATGATGCGCAGCCTCTATGGCCTTGGCAGGAGCGCCGGTCGACGGCTGGCCAAACTCCATATGGATGATCGAGCGCCCCTCCTCCTTGAGCCGATGCGCAAGGCGGCTGATGCCGATGGCGTAAAAGGGCGAAATCTGCGCGGTCATACAGCCGGGCTACCGGGGCGCCTGCCCCCGCGCAACGGAAATGTCAGTCAACGCGGCGCAAGGAACCGGCGAATTGCTTGCTCTTTGCCACATAGGACGCGGCCGAAGCGCGCAGGCCCGCCAACGCCGCCTCGTCCAGTTCGCGGATCGCCTTGGCAGGCACACCGACGATCAGGCTGCCCGGCGGAAAGGTCTTGCCTTCGGTCACCAGCGCCCCCGCGCCGACCAGGCAGTTTTCGGGAATGACCGCACCGTTCAATATGGTCGCTCCCATGCCAATCAGCGTGTTGTCGCCGATCGTGCAGCCATGCAAAATCGCCTTGTGGCCCACGGTAACGCCTTCGCCGAGGGTGAGAGGCACGCCGGGGTCGCTGTGAAGCACCGCATTGTCCTGAACGTTGCTGCGCGTGCCAATGGTGATCGGGGTGTTATCGGCGCGGATGACCACGCCAAACCAAACGCTTGCCTCGCTTCCCAAACGGACATCACCCATCACATCGGCCGACGGCGCCACCCATGCCGTTCCATCGGCGGGGAAGGACGGCTGCTTCCCGTCATATTCATAGATCGACATGTGAGACGTCCTCCCGAAGGCGAGAAGCGGAGGGAAATGGTGGAGCCGAGCGGGATCGAACCGCTGACCTCGTCATTGCGAACGACGCGCTCTCCCAACTGAGCTACGGCCCCAAGGCGCCTGCCTATAGGCGAGCGATTTTGCGGTGGCAATGGCCTTTTCATGCAACGCCGCCGACCGTGTGGGAATATTCGGCGCACCCGCACAATGGGCTCAGGCGTCGATCCCGAACTGCAGAAAGCTGGGGACCGGGCCGTTCCAGCCGTCGTCCGGGCCGTCGTCATTTCGCGGCGCGCGCGCGGGCGCCGCTGCCTTTGGTTCGGGTTTGCGCGGCGCGGGCTCAGGAGCCTCCACGTTCGCCTGACGCGGCGCATAAGCGGATCGGCCGGGCGCTTTGGCTTCAACCTTCTCGGCCTTCTCGACTGCCGCCGGAGCGTCATCGGCCGCCTTGCGCCGGCCCCGACCGCGTGCCGGTTTGGCGGCGGAACGTTCGTCGCTCTGCGCGCCTTCGTTACCCTCACCTGCTCCCGGCAAGGGTGCATAGGGAATCTTGGTACCGATGAGCTTCTGGATATTGTCGAGCGCCTCCGCATCCTCCGCCGTGACGAAGGTGTAGGCGACACCGGTGGCTCCTGCGCGTCCGGTCCGCCCGATCCGGTGGACATAGTCATCCGGGTGCCAAGGCGCATCAAAGTTGAACACATGGCTGACGCCCTTGATGTCCAGTCCGCGCGCTGCGACGTCCGAAGCGACGAGGATTTTGACGGTGCCGTTCTTGAACCGCTCCAGCTCCGCGATCCGCGCGCCCTGGTCGATATCGCCATGGATCTCGCCCGACGAAAAGCCGTTCTGTTGCAGGCTTTTGTTCAGCTCACGCACGGTGGTCTTGCGGTTGCAGAAGATGATCGCGTTCGTGACATCATCAGCGCGCAGCAAATTGCGCAGCGTATCGCGCTTCTTGCGGCTTTCCACCTTCACCAGCCATTGCGTGATGTTGGCGGAAGCCGTTGCGGGCCGCGCCACTTCGATCAGCTTGGGGTTGGAGAGGAACTTGTCGGCCAGCTTCTTGATGACCGGCGGCATCGTCGCGGAAAACAGCAATGTCTGGCGCTGCGCGGGCAATTTGGTGCAGATTTCCTCGATGTCGGGAATGAACCCCATGTCGAGCATGCGGTCCGCCTCGTCGATCACGAGCAGGCTGCACCCGTTGAGCATGATCTTGCCGCGCCCGAACAGGTCCATCAGGCGACCCGGCGTCGCAATCAGCACATCGACGCCCTTTTCCAGCGCCGCAAGCTGATCACCCATCGATACGCCGCCGATCAGCAGCGCCATGTTGAGCTTGTGATATTTGCCGTACTTCTCGAAATTCTCGGCCACCTGCGCAGCGAGTTCGCGCGTCGGTTCGAGGATGAGGGAACGCGGCATGCGTGCGCGGCTACGCCCATGCGCCAGAATGTCGATCATCGGGAGCACGAAGCTCGCGGTCTTGCCCGTGCCCGTCTGGGCGATTCCGATAATGTCCTTCATCATCAGCACGGACGGAATGGCCTGCGCCTGGATCGGCGTCGGCGTGTCATATCCGGCCTCGGTCACGGCCTTCAACAATTCATCGGAAAGGCCGATATCGGCAAATTTCATCAAGTTGTCCGGAAAAACAGGAACGCCTGCGCGTGAACCCACGTCAGGTCAGCCGCGCCCTTGCGGAAAAAAGCCGAATTTGTCAAGAAATCTCTCGTCCCGGGCGTAGCTAGCGTCACGGCTTTTCAGGCACCAGCTTGCGAAACCGCTCGATCTCGCAGCTCTGTCCGCCACGCGCCAGCACTTCGTCCCGGTCGGCGCACAAATTGCCATCGGCATTGGGCTGGATATAGAAGCCCGACCACAGGTCGGCGGAGCGGCATTCGCGGCTGAGATGCGCGCGCAGCCGCGTGCCGTCGCGCAGCATCAGGTCCACACCCCTCGACGTGGTGACAGAGGCCGCCCGCACCATGCGGATGCCCACGCACTGCGGGCCTTTTTCCTCGTTCCATTCGATGGCAGGCTGCGGTGCGCGAAACTGGCGGTCGGGACGGACATTGGGGCCAGGTCCGTTGCCGGAGGGGCGCGCCATCGGCACCCGGATGATAATGCGCTGTTCGATCGTGATCTGCGCCAGGAGGGTCTCGCCCTCCAGCACATGCGGCCCCGCGTCCCGCCGACCGACACCCACGTTCGCGCCATTGTCCGGCACCGTAGGCATCATCATCAAGGCTATGGTCAGTATCAAGGGCGTCCCACTCACTCGGCGTGCTGTGCCATAGAGACGGACTGTTGAACAACAGGTGAATTATGCGGCATAGACCCAGCATGTCCCAGACAATCGACCTCTCCCCGTTTCGGGCCGTGCTGGACGAGCGCGGCGTCGTGACCGACCGGGACGACATCACGCCCTGGCTGACCGACTGGCGCGGGCGTTATCATGGCGACGCCGCGGCAATCCTTGCGCCCGCCACGACGGAGCAGGTCGCTGCCGTGGTCGGCATCGCCGCGCAGCATGGCATTCCGCTCGTTCCGCAGGGGGGTAACACATCGATGGTCGGCGGAGCAACGCCCCCGGCAGACGGCCGCGCGCTCATCCTGTCGCTGCGGCGGATGAACCGCATCCGTTCTATCGATGCAGACGCCAACCTGGCCCTGTGCGAGGCGGGCGTCATCCTCGCAAACCTCCACGACGCGGCGCAGGCAGCGAACCGCCGTTTTCCGCTGAGCCTTGGCGCCAAGGGATCGGCGACCATCGGCGGACTCGTTTCGACCAACGCAGGGGGCACGCAGGTACTGCGCCATGGCACCATGCGCGGGCTGGTCGCGGGTCTCGAAGCGGTGCTGCCCGATGGCAGCATCTATGATGGCCTCGCCGCGCTCAAGAAGGACAATCGCGGCTACGACATTCGCCATCTGCTGATCGGCGCGGAAGGCACTCTGGGGGTGGTGACGGCAGCGACGCTGCGGCTCGCACCGGCCATGACGTCGACGCTCACCGCCTGGGTCGGCGTCGCCCGCCCCCATGAAGCGCTGCATCTGCTGCATCGGCTCGAAGCGCAGCTTGGCCCGGTCGTCGAGGGGTTCGAAATCCTGACCGAGGCGGGGCTGAAAAATGTTCTCGCCCATATTCCTGACCTGCGCAGTCCGCTCAATGCCCCCGCGCCCTGGCATGTGCTGGTCGAGATCGACAGCAGCGGCGACCCCGACGGCACCGCCAGCGCGCTGGAAAACACGCTCGCCGTCGAAGTTGCGAACGGCAGCGTCCTCGACGCGACCCTCGCCCAGAACGAGGCGCAGGCGCAGGCCTTCTGGCGCATTCGCGAATCGCTCTCAGCGTCGGAAAAGGCACTCGGCCCAGCCCTCCAGTTCGACGTGAGCGTCCCGGTCGCGCGCATGCCCGATTTCATCATCGATACCGGCCGGCAGGTGGAAGCCACCTTTCCCGGGGTACACGCCTCCGCTTATGGCCATCTCGGCGACGGCAATGTCCATTTCCATGTGCGCGCGCCCGATGGCACGACGGATGGCTCGGCGTGGACATCCGAATTTGGCAAGCCGATCAGCCAGTTCATCCATGATGCCGTCGTCGCGGCGGGCGGGTCCATTTCCGCGGAGCACGGCATTGGCCAGATGAAGCGCGCTGAGTTGGGGCGCTTGTCCAGCCCGGCCCGACTCGCGGCATTGCGCGCCATAAAGTCGGCGCTTGATCCGCTCGGCATCATGAACCCCGAAAAACTCATCCCGCTTGCATCGGAAGCATGAGCAATTTATTGGCGCTACCGACTGACATCCCGCGCCACGCCAGCGCCAATCTGCACGGAGAGAATGACCATGGCCAGCGCGCCCCAAGCCAGCCTGCCGATCTTGTACAACGACCTGGTTCCGCTCAACAGCAATGAGCATACGGCCCTGCGCGTGCGCCCCACCGACACGGCGCCGTTCCTCAAGAACCAGCACGCAATCCCGCTGACGATCGACGAATTCGTCGCAGCGCAGCGCTTCGTGCCGATCATCTTTTCCTCAGGCGACGACTCGGTGCCGTTGGCGCTGATGGGACTGAACGAGGGGATCAACACCTTCCTCGACGATGAAGGCAAGCTGCGTGGCCCGGCCTATATCCCCGCCTATGTTCGCCGTCACCCGTGGATGCTCGCGAAACTGCGCTCTGACAGTGACGAAATGTCGCTGTGCTTCGATCCCACGTCCGACACGGTCGGCGAGTTTGAGGAAGGCGACCTCCTCATCGTTGACGGCAAGGCCAGCGAAGTGACGCAGAATATCCTCAAATTCTGTGAGGATTTCGAGCAGGCGGCCCAGCGTACCGGCATGTTCATGCAGGAACTGAAGTCGCTCGACCTCCTGATGGACGGCGAAGTCGCGATCCAGGTGCCCGGCAAGGAGCAGCCGTTTGTGTATCGCGGCTTTCAGATGGTGAACGAGGAAAAGCTGCGCGACATGCGGGGCGACCAGCTGCGCAAGATCAATCAGAGCGGGATGCTGCCGTTGATCCACGCTCACCTTTTCTCGCTGCAATTGATGCGCGAAATTTTCCAGCAGCAGGTCGATCAGGGCAAAATGCCTGAAATCGCTGTTCCGGAACCGGTGGCCTGATCCACCTGAATTCGGCTGATTATCGTGCTTTACGGAGGCAGGAGGACACATATTCTCCTGCCTCCGTCTTGTCCGGCAAAAAGTCCTGCCCGTTTCCGAACAAGTTTTTTGTCGTTATTACCGTATCGGACCGGATGAGTGGTTGAAAAGACACTGTCCTTCCCTTAAATATCGCTTGTGCACTTGCCTGTTCCCCTTTCGGGTAGGTGTACTGGACGCCCCTCCCTTGGGGCGTCTCCTCCCTGAACCTTGGCCACCCCGCGCGACGCGTGGGGTGGCTCTTCTTTTGTGGTCGGGGCATCCGTTATTCTGCGGCGTCAAGCCAGCGGTCGTTCGTCACATCCTCGATCAGCGCCTGCACCAGCGCAATGAGGCTATCCTGCACATCGCGGATGGCTGGGACAGGCTTGTCCTGCCGCCCGTCCAGATAGAGCGCACGCGAAATCTCGATCTGCAGAGCATGGCGGCGCCGCGCTGGATTGCCGTGGCGTTCCAGCAGGTGCGAGCCGGGATAGGGATGGTTAAGCGAAACCGCATAGCCACGCCCGCCGAGCACGGCCTGCGCGGTTGCGGAAAGCTGCGCGCTCGCGCTCTGCCCGAAGCGGTCTCCCACCACCATCTCCGGCACCGCCTCACCCATCCGTCCGGGCTTGAGCGGCGGCATGGAGTGAATGTCGAGCAGCAGCGCACAGCCATGCGCCCGCACCGCCGCGTCGATCATCTCGGCAAGGCCGTTATGGTAGTGCCGGTGCATCTGCTCGATCCGCCGCCGCGCCTCCGCAAAGGAAATGCGCGTAGCCCACAAGTCGCCACATCCCGGCAGACTGCGCGGAAACAGCCCCAGCCCGCCCCGTTGCTTGGCGCTCTCGATCAACGAATGATGGCGCGGCAACCCCTCGACCATGCGCGGATCGATATCGCGCTCGTCACGGTTGAGATCGATGAGGGCGCGGGGGACTTGCGCGACGATCGCGCTGGCTCCGGCGTCCACAAGCGGCGCGATGAGCGCATCGGCGTGGCGATCCTCCAGCCGCGCCAGCGTCGATACCGGAACCCGCAGATTTGCCGCCAGGCCCTCCGGATAGGCGCGCCCGGCATGGCATACCGACAGGATGACAGGGCTCGCGGGAATATCCGGTCCGAAGCGGGCAAACGTTGCCCCCTCCGCCATCATGCCATGCTCCATCGACAAAAAATCGGCCATCGCGATCAAAAACCCTTAACGTGCTGGAAAATTTTAAGGCCTTCGCTCATAAGATGGTGGCATAAGTCGGAGCGGTTGCACAGCCTTGTGCGGCGGCTCCCATCATTTCTGGAGTGTGACGGACCGATGATCCGGATTTTGCTGGCCGAAGATGATGATGCGATGCGCCAGTATCTGGCCCGCGCGCTCGAAAAGTCAGGCTATGATGTCGTGAGCGTCGACCGCGGCACGGCGGCCGTTCCGCTGATCGAATCAGATCGCTTCGACCTGCTGCTCACCGACATCGTGATGCCCGAAATGGACGGCATCGAACTGGCCCAGCACGCCGCGACGATCGCACCGGACATGCGCGTCATGTTCATCACGGGCTTTGCGGCGGTCACGCTCAAGGCCGGGAAGGCGATGCCGGAGGCGAAGGTGCTGTCCAAGCCTTTCCACCTGCGCGACCTCGTCCTCGAAGTCGACCGCATGTTCGGCATCGACAGCGCCAGCGAACTGAAATAGCCTCGCTCTAGTCGGCGATAACCGGCTCGACATCCGGAGTTACCGGCAGCGGATCACCCGCCATCGCCGCATTGAGGCGGGTCCGGTCCAGCTTCCCCTCCCACGCCGCGATGACGATACACGCCACCGCATTACCCATGAAGTTGGTCAGGCTGCGGCACTCACTCATGAAACGGTCGATACCCAGGATCATCGCCATGCCAGCGACCGGTACTGACGGCACGATCGACAGCGTCGCGGCAAGCGTGATGAACCCCGCGCCAGTGACACCGGCGGCGCCCTTGGAACTGATCATCGCAACGAGCAGCAACGCGATCTGATCGCCCAGGGTCAGCGGAATATCCATCGCCTGTGCAATGAAGAGGGCCGCGAGCGTCATATAGATGTTCGTGCCATCCAGATTGAAGCTGTACCCCGTCGGCACCACCAGTCCGACGACGCCCTTGTCGCACCCGGCCCGCTCCATTTTCTCAATCAAACTCGGCAGCGCAGTCTCGGACGATGACGTCCCCAGAACCAGCAGCAGTTCAGCCTTGAGATAGGCCACCAGCCGGAAAATGGAAAAGCCGCAGGCCCAGCCCACCAGCCCCAGTACGCCCAGCACGAACAGCAGCGACGTCAGATAGAATGTCGCAACCAGTCCCGCCAGATTGGCGAGCGTCCCCAACCCGTAGGTGCCGATCGTAAAGGCCATCGCGCCGAACGCACCAATCGGTGCGGCCAGCATCAGGATCGACACCAGACGGAACACGACATGCATCGCCGCCTCGAACAGCCGCTCGAGCGGCGCGGACCGCTCGCCCGTGAGGTTGATCGCCACACCGATCAGAATCGCCACGAGCAGCACCTGCAGGATGTTGCCCTCAGCAAGCGCGCTCACCAGCGTATCGGGAACGATGCCGGTGATGAAGCCGACGAGGCTCGTGTCATGCGCCTTGGTCGCGTAATCCGCCACCTTGGCCGCATCCAGACTGGCGGGATCGATATGCAGCCCCGCGCCCGGCCGCACGACATTGCCGACCACCAGCCCGAGGATGAGCGCAAGCGTCGAAAAGGCGAGAAAATAGACGAAAGCGCGCCCCGCCACCCGGCCCAGTCCACCCAGATCGCGCATCCCGGCGATGCCTGTGACGACCGAAAGGAAGATCGCCGGCGCGATGACCATCTTCACCAGCTTGATGAACATATCGCCCAGCGGCTTGAGCGCCGCACCCCATTCCGGCGCAAAATGTCCCAGTGCCACACCAAGCGCGATGGCGATCAATACCTGCGCGTACATATGCCGGTACCAGGGCCGCCGCACCGGCATTTCACGCACTGCCAGATCAACCACCATAGCCCGCCCTCTCGCAACGATTATTCTTCGGCTTTAGCGCATATCCACGCTTGCACAAACAATCACGGCTCGCTAACAGCACCACTCCGTGGGCGTGTAGCTCAGTGGTAGAGCACTGTGTTGACATCGCAGGGGTCGCAAGTTCAATCCTTGCCACGCCCACCATTAAAACCCCGTCGGTCGCTGACCCACGGGGTTTTTTGATGCGCGCTTGAAGGGCAGGCTTCTAGATCAGCCCGGCCAGAGGACTGGACGGGTCCGCGTACATCCGCCGCCCCATGCGCCCGGCGCGATAGGACATGCGCCCGGCCTCCACCGCGGCCTTCATCGCCGCTGCCATCAACACCGGGTCTTTTGCCTCGGCAATGGCGGTATTCATGAGGACGCCTGTGCAACCGAGCTCCATCGCGACAGCGGCGTCGGACGCGGTCCCCACCCCTGCATCAACCAGCACCGGAAGGCTCGTCCCCTCGACAATCAGGCGGATTGTGACGCGGTTCTGGATGCCCAGCCCGGACCCGATCGGTGCGCCCAGCGGCATGATCGCGACCGCGCCTGCATCCTCCAGCCGTTTCGCCGCGATGGGATCATCGACGCAATAGACCATCGGCTTGAAGCCTTCTTTCGCGAGCACTTCGGTCGCTCGTAGCGTCTCGACCATGTCGGGATAGAGGGTCCGCGCCTCGCCCAGTACCTCGAGCTTCACCAGATCCCAGCCGCCCGCCTCGCGCGCGAGCCGCAGCGTCCGGATCGCTTCCTCACCGGTGAAGCAGCCTGCGGTGTTGGGAAGATAGGTGATCTTTTTCGGGTCGATATAGTCGGTCAGCATCGGCGCCTTCGGGTCCGACACGTTGACGCGCCGTACAGCGACGGTGACAATCTGCGCACCGGAAGCGGCCACGGCGGCGGCGTTCTGCTCGAAATCCTTGTACTTGCCCGTGCCGACGATCAGGCGGGACGTGAAAGTCTTTTCCGCGACGGTCCAGCTGTCCTCACCCGACGAAACATCGCCGCCGCCCACAAAATGCACGATTTCCAGCTCGTCCCCATCGGCTATCACCACCTCCGCCAGCGTCGAGCGCGGCACGACCAACAGGTTGCGTTCGACCGCCACCTTTTCCGGGGCCAGCCCGAGATCGTTAGCAAGATCCGCCAGCGTCATGCCCTGCCGGATGCGGCGATGTTCGCCGTTGACCACAATCGAAATCGTACCGTCGACGCTCACGTCCAGACCCCTATCGCAGCGGGAGAGAAAATCGCATCTCGACTTCGCGGGACACGAAAGGCTAGAAACCCACATCGCGGATTGCACGGGCTTCGTCCGGGCATATAGGGGCTGTTGCCCCCGTCCCGCAACAGGGCAGGCGCATCAGGGAGCTATTATGACCGAGAGCCGCAAGATATTCGTGCTAAACGGCCCCAATCTCAACCTGTTGGGATCGCGCGAGCCGGACATCTACGGCTATGACACGCTCGACGACATTGCCGAACGGATGGAGGATGCAGCGGAACGCGCGCACGTCGCGATCGAATTTCGCCAGACCAACCATGAAGGGCATCTGATCGACTGGCTGCACGAAGCGCAGGCCGAGGGCGCGCACGCTGTCATCCTCAACCCCGGCGGGTTCACGCACACATCCGTCGCGTTGCACGACGCAATCAAGTCGATCACGATGCCGGTGATCGAGGTCCACCTTTCCAATCCCCACAAGCGGGAAGAATTTCGCCACAAAAGCTACGTCGGGATGGCCGCACATGGCACCGTCGCTGGCTTCGGCGCGTTATCCTATATGCTGGCGCTCGAAGCGGCGCTGGAACTCTGACCCGCTGAGTTGCCGGTTGCGCTTCGCGGTAAACCGCAATAGGCGCGGACCGACTTAACCATTTCCATACGCCAATCACCATTGAGGGGCACAATGAACGACAAAAGCGAAAAGCACGACAAGGGCGCAATGCAGATCGACGTCAATCTGGTGCGCGAGCTGGCGGACATGCTGGACAGCACAAACCTGACCGAAATCGAGGTAGAGGATGGCGATCGCAAGATCCGCGTCGCGCGCAAGGTTCACGCCGCCGCCGCGCCCGCTCCGGTCTTTGCGGCTGCTCCGGCGCCCGCAGCGGCTCCTGCCCCCGCCGCTGCGCCAACTGCTCCGACCACCCACACGAACGCGGTAAAGTCGCCCATGGTCGGAACTGCCTATCTCGCCGCAGAGCCGGGCGCGGCGCATTTCATCAGCGTCGGCGCGAACGTGAAGGCGGGCGACACCCTTGTCATCGTCGAGGCGATGAAGGTGATGAACCCGATTGCCGCGCCCACTGCCGGGACCGTCAAGGCAATCCTGGTCGAGAACGGCCAGCCGGTCGAGTTCGACCAGCCCCTCGTCGTGATCGAGTAAGCTTAGCCCATGTCGATTGAAAAGCTGCTGATCGCCAACCGCGGCGAAATCGCCCTGCGCATCCACCGCGCGTGCCATGAAATGGGCATCAAGACGGTGGCGGTCCATTCCACCGCCGACGCCGACGCCATGCATGTGCGCCTGGCCGACGAAGCGATCTGCATCGGGCCTCCGGCGGCGCGCGACAGCTATCTCAACATCGCCAACATCATCTCGGCGGCAGAGATTTCCGGCGCCGACGCGATCCACCCCGGCTATGGCTTCCTGTCGGAAAACGCGCAGTTCGCCGAGATCGTCGAGGCGCACGGCATCATCTTCGTCGGCCCCAAGCCCGAGCATATCCGCATCATGGGCGACAAGGTGGAGGCGAAGCGCACTGCGGGCGCGCTCGGCCTGCCGCTGGTGCCCGGATCGGACGGCGCGATCAGCGATCTTGCCGAAGCCAAGACCATCGCGGCGCAGATCGGCTATCCGGTGCTCATCAAGGCGGCCTCGGGCGGCGGCGGGCGCGGCATGAAGGTCGTGCCGGACGAAAGCCAGCTCGAAACACTCATGAGCCAGGCGGGCAGCGAGGCGAAGGCCGCGTTCGGCGACGCCACCGTCTACATGGAAAAATATCTCGGCAATCCGCGCCACATCGAATTTCAGGTGTTCGGCAACGGCGAAGGCAATGCCATCCACCTGGGCGAGCGTGACTGCTCGCTCCAGCGCCGCCACCAGAAGGTGCTGGAGGAGGCGCCCTCCCCCGTGATCTCGTCTGCGGAGCGCGATCGCATGGGCGGCGTCGTCGCCAAGGCGATGGCCGACATGGGCTATCGCGGCGCAGGGACGATCGAGTTCCTTTACGAGAATGGCGAGTTCTATTTCATCGAGATGAACACCCGGCTCCAGGTCGAGCATCCCGTCACCGAAATGATTACTGGCGTCGATCTGGTCCGCGAACAGATCCGTATTGCGGAAGGCCGTCCGCTCTCCGTGACGCAAGAGGATCTGCGCTTCACCGGCCATGCGATCGAGTGCCGTATCAATGCCGAAGACCCGCAGACCTTCGCGCCGTCGCCCGGCACGGTCACGAGCTATCACGTCCCCGGCGGGATGCATGTGCGCGTCGACAGCGGCCTGTATCAAGGCTACAAGGTGCCGCCCTATTACGACAGCATGATCGGCAAGCTGATCGTCTATGGCCGCACGCGTGAAGGGTGCATCATGCGCCTCAAGCGCGCGCTGGAGGAATATGTGATCGAGGGGATGAAGACCACGATCCCGCTCCACCAGAAGCTGCTGCGCGATCCGGAATTCCAGAACGGCGACTATACGATCAAGTGGCTGGAAGAGTGGTTGGCGCGAGACGAGAGCGCTAACTAGCCCTTTTGGCTTCACCCCCAAAGGTTGATATTTGGGAACGCAAGGCCTTGCATGGCGTATCATATTTCGATATTTGGCGAAATATGGAATCGATAGCTGTCGTTAACGCCCTTTCCGCCCTCGCTCATGCTACACGCCTGGAAGTATTCCGTTGCCTTGTCCGGGCGGGCGAGGGCGGGCTGGCGGCCGGAGACCTCGCGCAGCGGCTCGACGTCAGCCCATCGACCCTCTCGCATCATCTGGCGCAGCTGGAACACGCCCACATCGTCACCGCAACGCGGCAGTCGCGGCATATATTCTACGCCGTGAATTTCGCACAGGTGCGCGGCTTGCTCGGCTATCTGATCGAAGATTGCTGCGAGGGCGCGCCTGCCCTGTGCGGTTTCACGCGAATTACGACGGGGGAGTCCTGCCATGCCGACTGAAGGAAAATTCAACGTGCTGTTCCTGTGCACCGGAAATTCGGCGCGCAGCATATTGGCGGAAGCCATTCTTGAGCGGGAAGGACTGGGCAAGTTTCAGGCCTACAGCGCCGGAAGCATGCCCAAAGGTGCGGTGCATCCGGTAGCGCTCAGCGTCCTCCAGAGCCTGAACCATGATGTGAGCGGATTTCGCTCCAAAAGCTGGGACGAATTTGCCGCCCCCGGCGCACCGAAGATGGATTTCGTGTTCACCGTCTGTGACAATGCCGCCAACGAGGTCTGCCCGATCTGGCCAGGCCAACCGATGACGGCGCATTGGGGTATGCCCGATCCAGCCGCGGTCGAAGGAAGTGATGCGGAGGTGCATGCGGCGTTCTATGACACATACCGTATGCTCAGGAACCGGATCAGCATTTTCGTATCGCTGCCCTTCGAAGCACTGGAAGGCCAGTCGTTGCAAGCCAAGCTCCACGACATCGGCAAGAGCAGCACAGAATGAAGCGCATCATCGTTGCGGAAGCTTTGGGCACCGCCATCCTTGTCGCCACTGTGATCGGATCCGGCATCATGGCCGAGCGTCTGGCAGGCGGAAATGTCGCGGTGGCCCTGATCGGTAACACGGCGGCAACGGGCGCGGTGCTGTATGTGCTGATCTCCCTGCTGTTGCCGATCAGCGGCGCGCAGTTCAATCCGGCCGTCACACTCCTGCTCGAAAAGCGCCACAGCAAGGCAGCGATCATCCTGGCACAGGTCGCGGGAGCGATTGCGGGGGCCATCGTCGCCCACGCGATGTTCGGCGAACCACTGCTGGCGGCCAGCACGCATGCGCGCGCCACCGCCGGCGAATGGCTGGGGGAGGCGGTAGCGACCTTCGGCCTCATCCTCACCATCCGGTTGGGCGCCACATACCGCCCCGATGCCTTGCCCGCATTGGTGGCAAGCTGGATCGTCGCGGGGTACTGGTTCACATCATCGACCAGCTTCGCCAATCCGGCAGTTACGCTCGCGCGGACCCTGACGGACAGCTTCTCGGGCATCCGCCCGATCGATGCGCCCGCATTCATTGCCATGCAGTTGATCGGCGCCGTGCTCGGCAATACAGTTTCGGTCTGGCTGACAAAGGACAAGACGGCATGAAGGCGACCATCTGGCACAACCCGAATTGCGGCACATCGCGCAAGACGCTGGCGATCCTTGAGGAAACGCCTGGCGTGGACGTGACCGTGATCGAGTATCTCAAGACCCCGCCGAGCCGCGACCAGCTCAAAGCGCTCTACGCCAAGGCGGGTATCACGCCGCGCGAGGGCATGCGTCTGATGGGTACGCCCGCCGAGGAGCTCGGCCTGACCGATCCTGCCGTCAGCGACGATGCGATTCTGGATGCGATGATGGACCATCCCATCCTGATCCAGCGGCCTTTGGTCCAAACCGACAAGGGCGTCGCGCTGTGCCGCCCGCAGGACAAAGTCCGCGACCTGCTCTGAATCGGGACAGCTTTCACCCATCCTCTGTCATCAAACTGACTTGTCGGGTCGTTAGCCGCTTGCCCGAAGGGTGCGAGGAGGGTTAGCCTGCTCGCCATGAACAAAGGCGACGCATTGGCGACCATCGCGGTCTACAGCCTGAAGGGCGGGGTCGGCAAAACCACTTTTGCTGTCAACCTTGCCTGGGCAGCCGTGCGCAACAGCAGCCGCCGGACCCTGCTGTGGGATCTGGATCCGCAGGCGGCGGCGACATGGATGCTTTCCGCCGACAAGAGCGGGCGGGACGAGGCGCAGGCGATTTTCAGCAAGGATATCGATGTCCGCACCCTGATCCGCCCCAGCACGGTTCCCGGCATCGACCTGATCGCCGCCGATACCTCGCTACGCGGCCTCGACCGGCTGTTTTTCGATCTCGGCAAGAAGAAGCGGCTCGCGCGCCTGATTGAGGGGCTGGAAAAGGATTATGACCGCATCATCCTCGACTGTCCGCCCGGCCTTACCGAAACTAGCGAGCAGGTATTGCGCGCCGCCGATGTGATCGTCGTGCCGGTCATCCCCTCCCCCCTGTCGCAGCGGGCGCTCGGCGAAGTCGCACGCTACCTGATGCAGCGCGGTGGATCACACCCGCCCATCCTGCCCGTCTATTCGATGGTCGATCGCCGCCGCAGCCTGCACCGGAGCGCCATGGAGGAAAATCCCACCTGGCCGGTCGTGCCGATGGCGAGCGCTGTCGAACAGATGGCGTCGCGCCGCAAGCCGATCGGCGAGTTCGCCCCCTCCAGCCCCGCCGCCCAGCAATTTGCAAAGCTGTGGCAGGCGATCGAGAAGAAACTGGCGAAACGGTAGCCAGTCCCGAAACCCGTTACCGATCGGCATGGCCCTTCTCCCGCGCCAGCAACTGCTCCTTGCGCGCGAGACCATAGGCATAGCCGCCCAGCCCACCGTTACTCCGCAGCACCCGGTGGCAGGGGATCAGCACCGCCAGATGGTTAACCCCGCACGCCGTTCCCGCCGCGCGCACCGCGCCGGGGCGTCCGACCATCGCCGCGATCTCGCTGTAGGTGCGGGTCTCGCCGGGGGGGATCGCGCGCAGGGCCGTCCACACGGCCTGCTGAAACGCCGTGCCCTGCACATCGACAGGGAGGTCGGCAGCGCGCGCCGGGTCATCGACCAGCGCAACCACATCGCGCACCAGCTGCGCGAAACCGGCATCACCTGGCCCGATATCCGCCAGCGGAAATTTGGCGCGCAGGTCCGGCTCACCCTCGTCGAAACTGATGCGGCACAGGCCCTTGGCCGTCGCCGCGACGAGCATCGGGCCGAGACTGCTGTCTACTACGGCGAAGCGGATCGTCACGCCGCGTCCGCCCTTCGCCCAGGCACCGGGACTCATCCCCAGATGCGCGTTGGCGGCATCATAGGCCCGGCTCGGGGCGGAATAGCCGGCATCGTAAATGGCGTCTGTCACGGGTCCGTCTCCTTCCAAAGCCATCGCCAGCCGTCCGGCGCGCAGAGCCCGCGCATGCTTAGCGGGCGTTGTTCCGGTGGCGCGGCGGAACAGCCGGTGAAAATGATGCGGCGCATAACCCACTTCTGCGGCCAGCCGGTCGAGCGGCCATGCCTCCTCCCCCGCCATCAGTTCCAGCGCACGCTCCACCGCCACCCGGTCGCGCGTAGTTGCATCGGGCGTGCAGCGCAGGCAGGCGCGAAAGCCTGCTGCCCGTGCCTCTTCCCCGTTCCGGTAAAAGGCTACATTTTCTCGCTTGGGCAAACGCGCCGGGCAACCCGGGCGGCAATAGATACCGGTCGTGCGTACCGCCATGACAAAACACCCGTCCTGCGACCGGTCGCGCTGTGCAAAAGCGGCCCATGCCGCGTCTTCATCGATGGAGGGGTGATCCGTCATGCCCTCCCTTTAGCGCAACGCCGCGTGCGACGCTTCCCGGAACTTGCGTTCAAAGTCGCACCCGTCGTTTCCCGGTTTACCTGCTGGGGCGGCTGACATACACATCGCGGCATGACGCTGATCGCCCGCATCCTTGCCGCACTCACCTTGATCTTCGCTATCCCGGCGTCCGCGGAACAGCAGGACGTCGCTGCCACCGTACGCAGCGTCGTGCGTGTGGTGCTGATCGCGAGTAATGGCAATGACAGCTATTTCGTCGGTCATGGCAGCGGCTTTGCCGTCGCGCCCGACAAGGTTCTGACCAATGCGCATGTGGTCGAGCTGTTGCGTACCGAACCCAATCTCTCGCTCGGTATCATCCCTTCGGAGGGAAAGAAGAGCTACGGCGGCAAGGTCATTGCCTTCTCGCCGGGGAACGATCTGGCGCTGATCCAGCTGACCTCGGGCAATCTGCCGGTATCGTCCTTCTTTGCAGGCGCCGTGACCGACGGGCAGCATGTCACCGCCATCGGCTATCCCGGCGTGGTCGACCGCGCACAAGGGCTGAGCCTGAGCGAGATGATTGCACCTGTCAGCCCGGTCAAGACGAGCGGCAATGTCTCGACCGGCCGTTCCTCGCACAGCTTCGATACGTTGCTGCACACCGCCCCCATGGCGCAGGGCAACAGCGGCGGACCGCTGGTGGACGATTGCGGGCGGGTGCTCGGCGTCAACAGCTTCGGATCGCAGGGCGAGAGCGATGCCGATGCGGAATTCGGCTTTGCGGTCTCCAACCGCGAAATCGGTTCCTTCCTGCGCCAAGCGAGCGTGCAGTTCCAGCGCACCACGGTCCCCTGCCGCTCCATCGCCGAGCTGGACGCGCTGGAAGCGCAACGCGCGCAGGACGAGCTCGAAAAGCAGGACGCGCAGGATGCCGCTCTCCGCGCCCAGCGTGATCAGGCCATGCAGAATGCGCGGCAGGAAGCCCAGCAGGACATCATTTCCGGCCGAGAGAACGCCATTGCGGTCGCCGCCGTGCTCCTTGCCTTCGGGGTACTTGCCGTGGGTGCGGCCGGGCTGTTCCACACGCAGGGCAAGACCAAGACCCGCAATCAGGCGGGAGCCGTCGGCGCGGTCCTGCTGCTGGGTGCGGGCGCAGCCTTCTTCTTGCGCCCATCCTTTTCTGGCATCGACGATCGTATCGCCCTGCCCGCCAACATGACCGAAGCGGCCGTCGGCGACGGCGCAACCTATGACGGCGTGGGTGATAATCTCTGCCGCATCGACGAAAGCCGCAGCCGCATCACGGTATCGGACACTCAGGACGTGCCGATCCGCTGGACGGAGAAGGGCTGCGCCAACGGCAGCGCACAGTATATTGAGGATAACGAGGGGTGGACCCGTATCCTGGTTCCCGCAAACGATGCCACCATTTCGATCAACCGCTTCGATCCGAAAACCGGCGGGTTCCGCACCGACCGTTATCTCGCCGATGCGACAACGATGGACAAGGCGCGGGCATTGCGCGCGAAATTCGGAGCGGGCCAATGCACCCGGGATCCCGAGCAGCTCACCAAGCAGGCACAGTCCCAGGCTGAAATTCGCGCTGTCCTGCCATCTCAGCCTAATGAACGACTGGTCTATCGGTGCACGAAGGGCGCCCTGCCCCCTGCGCAATGACGCGCCCGCGCCGCCCGGTGCAAAATGAATCCCCGCGCCATCTTGCATCGCAGCGCACCCCCTGCTAACCGGCCCGCAACGATCGGGGGTGGGCTTCTATCCCTCGTCTTTTTGCACACCTCGCAAGCGAACCGGAGGATATAAGGCGCGTGGAGAATTCCGGCGGTATTCAGGCCAGCCTCAGCGGGCGCTATGCGCTAGCGCTGTTCGAACTGGCCCGCGATACGAAAACACTCGATTCGGTGGCGGAAAGCCTCACCGCGCTGAAAGCGGCATTGGCCGAATCGGATGATTTCCGTAACCTCACCACCAGCCCCGTCATCGGTCGCGAGACCGCGACCAAGGCTGTCGCAGCGCTTGCGGCGTCCATGGGGCTGGACACGCTGACCGGCAACTTCCTCGGTGTGCTCGCACAGGCCCGCCGCCTGTCGCAGCTTCCCGCCGTGATCCGCGGGTTCGAAACCCTGCTGTCGAATCACAAGGGCGAAACCCGCGCCGAAGTGACCTCCGCCCATCCGCTGGGCAAGACGCAGGTGACCGCGCTGCAAAAGAGCCTCCGCACCCGGGTCGGCCGCGACGTCGCGGTGGACCTCAAGGTCGACCCCGCGATTCTCGGTGGACTGGTCGTCAAGATCGGCAGCCAGATGATCGACTCCTCCATCCGCACCCGTTTGAACACTCTTGCCCACGCAATGAAGGGCTGAAGACCCGCAAGGGTCCGATGAAAGGCTGAACATGGATATCAACGCCGCAGAAATCTCGAAGGTCATCAAGGACCAGATCGCCAATTTCGGCACGGAAGCTCAGGTGTCGGAAGTCGGCACCGTGCTGAGCGTCGGTGACGGCATCGCCCGCATCCACGGGCTCGACAATGTCCAGGCCGGTGAAATGGTCGAGTTCGCCAACGGTGTGAAGGGCATGGCCCTCAACCTCGAAGCCGACAACGTGGGCGTCGTGATCTTCGGCTCGGACAGCGAGATCAAGGAAGGCGACACCGTCAAGCGCACCGGCACCATCGTGGACGTGCCGGTCGGCAAGGGCCTGCTGGGCCGCGTGGTCGATGGTCTGGGCAACCCCATCGACGGCAAGGGTCCGATCGTCGCCGAAGCCCGCATGCGCGTGGAAAAGAAAGCGCCGGGCATCATCCCGCGCACCTCAGTCCATGAGCCCGTGCAGACCGGCCTGAAGGCCATTGACGCGCTCGTCCCCGTCGGCCGTGGCCAGCGCGAACTGATCATCGGCGATCGCCAGACCGGCAAGACCGCCGTCGCCATCGACACCTTCATCAACCAAAAGGGTCCGAACGCGGGCGATGACGAGAGCAAGAAGCTCTATTGCATCTACGTCGCGGTCGGCCAGAAGCGCTCGACGGTTGCGCAGATCGTGCGCCAGCTCGAAGAAAACGGCGCGATGGAATATTCCATCGTCGTGGCCGCGACCGCTTCGGAGCCCGCTCCGCTGCAATATCTGGCGCCCTACACCGGCGTGACGATGGGCGAATATTTCCGCGACAACGGCATGCACGCCGTGATCGTGTATGACGACCTTTCCAAGCAGGCCGTGGCCTATCGCCAGATGTCACTGCTGCTGCGTCGTCCTCCGGGTCGCGAAGCCTATCCGGGCGACGTGTTCTATCTCCACAGCCGTCTGCTGGAACGCGCCGCGAAGATGAACAAGGAAAATGGCTCGGGCTCGCTGACCGCCCTGCCGATCATCGAAACGCAGGCAGGCGACGTGTCCGCCTATATTCCGACCAACGTGATTTCGATCACCGACGGCCAGATCTTCCTTGAAACCAACCTGTTCTATCAGGGCATCCGTCCCGCCATTAACGTGGGTCTTTCGGTGTCGCGCGTGGGTTCTGCTGCGCAGACGAAGGCCATGAAGAAGGTGTCCGGCTCGATTAAGCTGGAGCTGGCGCAGTATCGCGAAATGGCGGCCTTCGCGCAGTTCGGTTCGGACCTCGACGCCTCGACGCAGAAGCTGCTCAACCGCGGTGCGCGCCTGACCGAGCTGCTCAAGCAGCCGCAGTTCTCGCCCCTGCCGTTCGAAGAACAGACCGCGTCGATCTTCGCGGGCACCAACGGCTATCTCGACAGCATCCCGGTCAGCGACGTGAACCGTTACGAGGAAGCGATGCTCGCCTATTTGCGCGCCGATCACGCCGATGTCCTCACTGCGATCCGCGACAGCAAGGATCTGGGCGACGAGCCCAAGGCCAAGCTGAAGGCCGCGCTCGACAGCTTCGGCAAGACGTTCGCGTAACACAACGTCATCCCAGCGAAGGCTGGGATCTCCGGCGACGTGGCACACCCCCGCCCGAGATCCTGACCTTCGTCAGGATGACGGACTTAAAGGTTAGACATGGCTAGTTTGAAAGAACTCAAAGGGCGGATCACCTCGGTCAAATCGACCCAGAAGATCACCAAGGCCAAGCAGATGGTCGCCGCCGCGAAGCTGCGCAAGGCGCAGGCCGCTGCTGAAGCCGCGCGCCCTTATGGCCAGCGCCTGGAGGCGGTCGTCGCCAGCCTCGCCAGCAAAATCACTGTCAGCACCTCCTCGCCCAAGCTGCTCGCCGGTACGGGCAAGGACGATACGCACCTGCTGATCGTCGCGAACTCGGATCGCGGCCTTGCGGGCGCGTTCAACGCAAACATCGTGAAAGCCGCCGTCCTCACCGCACGTGCGCTGATTGCGCAGGGCAAGACGGTCAAGTTTTACCTTATCGGCCGCAAGGGCCGTGCGGTCATCAGCCGCAACTTCCCGAATATGATCGTCGGTCATTACGACACGACGGGGACCAAGGATGTGAGCTTCGCGCAGGCACAAGCAATCGCCGAGGACGTCTCCGCCCGCTTCGAGGCTGGCGAATTCGACGTCGCCCACCTCTTCTTCAGCACGTTCAAGTCTGCGCTCGCGCAGATTCCGACCGAAACGCAGCTGATCCCGGTCGCAGTATCGGCGGGCAGCCCGGTGTCGTCCGGCGCCGCTGTCGAATATGAACCCGACGAGGAATCGATCCTCGCCGATCTGCTGCCGCGCAACGTCGCGATCCAGATCTTCAAGGCGCTGCTGGAAAACAGCGCGTCGGAACAGGGCGCATCGATGACCGCGATGGACAACGCCACGCGCAACGCGGGCGACCTGATCAACAAGCTGACCATCGAATATAACCGCAGCCGTCAGGCCGCGATCACCACCGAACTCGTTGAAATCATTTCGGGCGCGGAAGCGCTCTAAGAGACTAGCAGGCAAGGAAGCGAAGTCATGGCAACCACCAATATCACAGGCCGCATCAGCCAGGTCATCGGCGCCGTCGTCGACGTGACCTTCCCTGACCAGCTGCCGTCGATCCTCTCGGCGCTCGAAACCAGCAACAATGGCCAGCGCCTTGTTCTGGAAGTTGCGCAGCATCTGGGCGAAAACACCGTCCGCACCATCGCGATGGACTCGACCGAAGGTCTGACCCGCGGTCAAGAAGTGACCGACACCGGCGCGCAGATTTCCGTGCCCGTCGGCCCCGCGACGCTGGGACGCATCCTCAACGTCGTCGGTGAGCCGATTGACGAGCGCGGCCCGGTCGGCACCGACCTGCGCGCGCCGATCCACGCGAAGGCGCCGGAATTCGTCGACCAGTCGACCGAAACCTCCATTCTCGTCACCGGCATCAAGGTCATCGACCTGCTCGCCCCCTACGCAAAGGGCGGCAAGATCGGCTTGTTCGGCGGCGCGGGCGTGGGCAAGACCGTGCTCATCCAGGAACTGATCAACAACATCGCTAAGGGCCATGGCGGCACCTCGGTGTTCGCGGGCGTGGGTGAACGGACCCGTGAGGGTAACGACCTTTATCACGAATTCCTGGACGCGGGCGTTATCGCCAAGGACGCCGACGGCAACCCGACCCCCGAGGGTTCGAAGGTGGCCCTCGTGTTCGGCCAGATGAACGAACCCCCGGGCGCCCGCGCACGCGTCGCCCTTTCCGGCCTCACCATTGCGGAATATTTCCGCGATCAGGAAGGCCAGGACGTGCTGTTCTTCGTCGACAACATTTTCCGCTTCACGCAGGCGGGTTCGGAAGTGTCGGCGCTGCTCGGCCGTATTCCTTCGGCCGTGGGCTATCAGCCGACCCTGTCGACCGACATGGGCGCACTGCAGGAACGCATCACCTCGACCAACAAGGGTTCGATCACCTCGGTGCAGGCGATCTACGTTCCTGCGGACGACTTGACCGACCCGGCACCGGCAACGTCCTTCGCTCACTTGGACGCGACGACCGTGCTTAACCGCGCGATTTCGGAACTCGGCATCTATCCGGCGGTCGACCCGCTCGACTCCACCAGCCGCGTTCTCTCCCCCGCCGTTGTCGGTCAGGAGCATTACGAAACCGCCCGTGCGGTTCAGGAAACGCTGCAGAAGTATAAGTCGCTGCAGGACATCATCGCCATTCTCGGTATGGATGAACTGTCCGAAGAGGACAAGCTGACCGTCGCCCGCGCGCGCAAGATCCAGCGCTTCCTCAGCCAGCCGTTCCACGTCGCGGAAGTCTTCACCGGCATCGCGGGCAAGTTCGTGCAGATCGAGGACACCGTGAAGAGCTTCAAGGCGGTCGTCGACGGCGAATATGACCACCTGCCCGAAAGCGCCTTCTACATGGTCGGCGGCATCGATGAAGCCGTCGAAAAGGGCAAGAAGCTGGCAGCCGAAGCGGCTTAAACGAATACATGCCCCGTGAGGGGCACCTTATGAGCCCCTCCCCTTCATGGGAGGGGTTGGGGTGGGGCAGCGGATCGACGTCGCTCTTCCTTCCGGAGATCTGAGACATGGCACTGCATTTCGAACTCGTAACCCCGGAAAAGCTGGTCCGCAGCGAAGACGTCTATATGGTCGTCGTGCCCGGCACCGAAGGCGACTTTGGCGTGCTCGAGGGCCACGCCCCCTTCATGTCCACCGTCCGCGATGGCGCGATCCAGGTCTTCGCCACCCCTAACGCCGAACCGGTCAACATCCCGGTTGTCGGCGGCTTTGCGGAAGTGAATGAAAAGGGTTTGACGGTCCTGGCTGAACGGGCGGGTTAAGCATTAGTCCGGTCGGTTCTTTAAGACCTAAGCGACGATATTAACTCGATCTTCGGATGTGGTGGTATTAATCCAGTCCACATGGGTGCGGGATTATCAAAAGACGACAGGGCGGGTGGGCTGAGGCAGCTGCGGCGCTATAGCGGCATTTCTTCCCTGAGCGTTTCCTCCTCGTTTATTTTGGTCTTCATGACTGCCTGGTTGGGAATTTCCCAACTGCTTTTGTTGCGTTTTCTCGGGATTATCTCCGTCGAAAATGGGCTCGTGGGCGCCGGTCTGCTTATCGGACTGTGCTGGGGCATAGTCCGGTCGATGCGAAGCGTGGCTGGTCCAATCCGATTGCCGACCATATTATGGTGTTTCGGCTTCAGCCTCGTCTTGTTTGCACTGGGTGGCGAAGGTCGGCTGTTCTATGCTAACGTCGATTGGCAGGTTCGCGACGCAGTTCTCCGCGACATGGCCATTAATCCGTGGCCCTTTGTCTATACTGCACGCGGTTTCCCCGACGTATTACGCGCCCCCATCGGTATGTTTTTTTTGCCTGCGCTGGCATACAAGCAGTGGGGTGCTGGAGCCGCCGATTGGGCTCTCTTGCTGCAAAATGCGCTGCTTTTGACTGCCATACTTTCCTTGGGGTCCACTCTTTTTGCGACGGGCAAGCAGAAAGGGGTCGCACTGGTTATCCTCGTTTTCTTTAGCGGACTTGACCTTGTCGGGCAGTGGCTTCTCCACCGGGAACTGGTGGACCATCTCGAAAGCTGGTCAAAACTGGAATATTCTTCCACTGTCACTTTGGCTTTTTGGGTGCCGCAACACGCGCTTGCGGGATGGACCGTTGCCGTCCTTTTTCTGTTGTGGCGTGCTGGCAAACTGCCCCCTGCTCCATTCCTTACCTTGCTACCCTTGACAGCGATCTGGTCGCCATTTGCCTTGATAGGCAGCATGCCCTTTGCGATTTATGTGGCCGCGTCGACCTTACGGCGTCACCGATTAACCGGTCTTGACTTTACGCTGCCCGTACTCAGCACGATGTTAGCAGCTCCATCATTGCTGTATCTGTCCGCGGCGGGCGATGCCGTGGGCATACGGGCCTTCCCTGTGGGCATCGCCCGTTTCATCGCGATTCAGATGATTGAAACCATTCCCTATCTGGCGCCCCTCATCGCTCTAACCCGGCTGCGGGGAGCTGACCGATGGGGAGCGGCTACTCTGGGTATTGTAACCGTGTGGCTGTTTGTTGCGCCTTTTATACAAATCGGTTGGTCGATCGATTTTATGATGCGCGCGACAATCCCGGCCTTCGCAATTCTCGCTGTCATGGTCGCCGATGCCATTATGGACCAAGAGAGTCCACGCCAACCCGCTGCCTGGCTGATCGTGGCCTTGGTGATAGGCAGCGTGACCGCATTGATGGAAATTCGTAGCGCCGTTCTCAACCCCGTTTCGCCGAGGGTGAGTTGCACATTCTTCAAGGCGTGGGAACAGACGTTTTCCAATTATCGGAAGGATTCCTACCTCGCGCCGCTATCAAAAATGCCCGCGATTATTGCTCCTCCGGCACCCTATCACGTTTCATCAAAAGAGCCGACACGATGCTGGAACGGCTTGTGGGTGCACCCAACCGGGGTTTGATCAAGCCGATAGGACCGCGTAAAGTGACAACCCGGCCGGAAATTTAATAACGTCCAGCAAATGACGCTCTAGAGCGAAGATGGACCGCAAGGCGCTATTAAGCAATGCTGGCGGCCTAGCGTCCAGCCCAAGGCTGCTCCGCGATAGTTGGTGGGCGATGCGCTGGGCAATCGCCATGGGATAAAGCAGACTGTTAAAATGGCCTAACGCATCCACTCTCAAGCCCGCCTTCGCAATCACGTCCGCGAGTATGTGCTGATCAATCCAACCGTCATCTCCTTCAACGCGACTAGCCATTTGGTTTTGTGTGTCTTGTTTTTCGGTCGACTGGCCGTCCTTCGTCAGCGACGATGTACAGCGGGCGATTACGTCCCTCCCGAGCCACCCTGCCCAGATATTCTCCCATGATACCAAGACTCAGCAGGTTCTGGCCCCCGCCCAACCAGAGCTTAACCATCGGAAGGATCAGCTCGGGCGGATCCTGCAAGTCCACGTCGATCGGGACAACCGCATCCCCAGTCGCGCGCGCCATCTCGGCAGCGAGCGCGGCTTCATTACCGAAATTGCGAGAAAGACTTACGAATTGTATGTCCGTATTCAGCGATGAAAGTATGGAAAGGATATCGCGCGTTCGGTCAGTGCTCCCGTCGTCCACGAAGAAATATTCTGCCGAAGCTCCCGGCCCCTGAAGCTTGAGCGCTGGATCAGGAGCCGACCGCGCCCGTTCCAATAAATACGGATATGGATTCCTAATCGTTGAATACGGGAATCACGAACGATATGCGCTTCCGTTCGCCATCACAAATCCCACGCCCGAGCAACTGCGCCCCGCTCTTTGTGAAGGGCGTTGGTTAATTAATGGTGATTGGGTTTCAGCTTCCTCCTAACCTTTTATCAAAGTTTCCCCTCTATCTCCTGTCGTGTCGCGCGGGGACCCACGACGCATACGCAAGGCAAACAGAATATGAGCGCATTTGGACGGAAGAACGGACCTGGCGGTACGCGGCCAGCATTTGGCGTGGCCAAGCCGATGCACATCGTCACGCCGTCATCCGGCGCACCCACGCTGCGCGAGCCTTCCGTTGGCGGCGATCAGTTTCCTCCGATCACCCCCGCCGCGCTGAACCCGGAGGGTGCTGCGGCTGACCTCTCGCCCTCGCAAGTCAAAAACGCAGAGGCGATGGCGCGCCTTTCAGATCGCATGAATGCCGAACACGCGGCGGACGAAGGGCCGCAGGGCTTTGATGCCTCCGTCCACAAGATCAAGGAACAGGTGCTGCCGCGCCTGCTCGAGCGCGTTGATCCGGAAGCTGCGGCGACGCTGACCAAGGATGAACTGGCGGAGGAATTCCGCCCGATTATCATGGAAGTGCTCGCCGAACTGAAGCTGACGCTCAACCGGCGCGAGCAGTTCGCGCTCGAAAAAGTGCTGGTCGATGAACTGTTGGGTCTCGGTCCGCTTGAGGAACTGCTCAACGACCCGGAGATCAGCGATATCATGGTCAATGGCCCGCTGCAGACCTATATCGAAAAGAAGGGCAAGCTGCAGATCGCGCCAATCCAGTTCCGCGACGAAGAGCATCTGTTCCAGATTGCGCAGCGCATCGTGAACAAGGTCGGCCGCCGCGTCGACCAGACCACGCCGCTGGCCGATGCCCGCCTGCCCGACGGCAGCCGCGTTAACGTCATCGTGCCTCCGCTGTCGCTGCGCGGCACCGCCATTTCCATTCGTAAATTCTCCGCCAAGCCGATCACGCTCGACATGATGGCGAAGGGCGGGTCGATGAGCGACAAGATGGCGACCGCGCTCAAGATCGCCGGTGCATGCCGGTTCAACATCGTCATCTCGGGCGGCACCGGTTCGGGTAAGACGACCATGCTCAACGCCCTGTCGAAGATGATCGATCCGGGCGAGCGCGTGCTGACCATCGAAGACGCGGCGGAACTTCGTTTGCAGCAGCCACACTGGTTGCCGCTCGAAACGCGTCCCGCAAACCTGGAGGGGCAAGGCGCGATCACCATCGGCGATCTCGTCAAGAACGCCCTGCGTATGCGTCCGGACCGCATCATCCTGGGCGAAATTCGTGGCGCGGAGTGCTTCGATCTGCTCGCCGCGATGAACACCGGCCATGACGGCTCCATGTGTACGCTCCACGCCAACAGCCCGCGCGAATGCCTCGGCCGTATGGAAAACATGATCCTGATGGGCGACATCAAGATCCCCAAGGAAGCCATCTCGCGCCAGATCGCCGAATCGGTCGATCTCATCGTGCAGGTGAAGCGCCTGCGCGACGGTTCGCGCCGCATCACCAACATCACCGAAGTCATCGGGATGGAAGGCGAAGTCATCGTCACCCAGGAACTGTTCAAATACGAATATCTGGACGAGGACGCGAACGGCAAGATCATCGGCGAGTATCGCTCGCTCGGTCTGCGCCCCTATACGCTGGACAAGGCGCGGCAATTCGGCTTCGATCAGGCGCTGCTGGAAGCCTGCCTGTAGGCTCTGCCGATCGACATCTTGCGGCGTTGTTGGAAACGGCCCTTGCCGCAATCGTATTTTCCCGTCACATTTGGGCATCTCCGGGAGAATCGATGATGCGCGTACTTGCTCCGCTTGCCCTGTCACTGTGCACGGCCATGGCTCTCCCACCGTCGGCACTCGCCAAGCCCGGAACACAGGCGTCGGCAGAGACAGCGATTCGGGCGGCCGTCGCCGCACCCAGCCGTACCCCGGCCAATCGCCTGCGCGACCCTTATCGCCATCCTATCGAAACATTGCGGTTCTTTGGGGTAACGCCCCAGCAGACCGTGGCGGAATTCTTGCCCGGCGGAGGCTGGTATTTCGAGATCCTCGCGCCGCTCCTACGTGATCACGGCACCTATATCGGCCTCCAGCCGCCGGGGCCCGCTACGACTGCCCTTCAAAACCGTGTCGCCGCCGATCCGGCGCTTTACGGCACGGCGCGGATCGCACCCTGGCCCACGGGCGACGCCGTAGCTCCAGGCAGCGTCGACACCGTGCTTACGTTTCGCAACATTCACAATCTGGTGATGAACGGGACGGAAGAAGCCGCCTTTGCCACGTTCTATGCGATGTTGAAACCCGGTGGCACGCTGGGCATCGTCGACCACCGCCTGCCCGAGGACCGGCCGGATGCGCTACAAAAGACGAGCGGCTACCTTAAGCCCTCGTTTGTGCGGGCCCTGGCCGAGAAGGCCGGATTTGTTTTTGTCGGCAGTTCGGAAATCAACGCCAATCCGAAAGACAGCACAGACTGGCCTGACGGGGTGTGGACCCTTCCGCCGACATTGCGTAAGGGCGAGGTGGACCGGGCGAAATATCTGGCGATCGGCGAGAGCGACCGCATGACGCTGAAGTTTCGCAAGCCCCGGAAATAAGCCCAGACAATCGTAAACCTGCCGGCCTGATTGCCGAACGGAGCATTGCGCCGAGCGGGAAACTGCCTAAAGCGGAACGATGTCCTCTTCCTCCCCGAGAGCCGCTGTTCGCCCGCACGCGACCCACGATCGTCCCTTCTACGCCTTGAGCCAGCGCCTGATCGCAATGATCATGCTGACGCTCATGTTTGCGGGGGCGAAGCTCGCATCGGAACGGGGCGTCAATCTGGTGGAAATCGTATTCTATCGCCAGCTTTTCTCCCTTCCGATCATCGTGTTGGCTGCCGCCGCCGGACCGGGTCTGGCGAGCATGCGCACCCAGCGGCCCGGCCTGCACTTCACCCGCAGCCTCGCGGGTCTGTGCGGCATGGTGTTCAACTTCTTCTCCTACATCCTGCTGCCCCTCGCCGAAGCGACCACGATCGGTTTCAGCATGCCGATTTTCGGCACAATTTTCTCGGCTCTGCTGCTGCGCGAAAAAACCGGCATCCATCGCTGGAGCGCAGTTATCATCGGTTTTGTCGGCGTAATCATCATCGCCCAACCCCAAGGGCATGAGACAATCGCGCCGCTGGGCCTCGCTGTCGCGATCGCTGCAGCCGTTTCCAGTGCGCTCATCTCCATCCTGCTGCGTCAAATCGGCCGGACCGAAGCACCGATCACGACGGTTTTCTGGTTTTCCGTCATGTCCCTGCCGGTCGTCGCCCCGTTCATGCCGTTTTATGCCAGCGGACATGACCTGTGGACCTGGATATTGTTGCTGAGCACGGGGCTAACGGGCGGTCTGGCGCAAATCTGCATGACGACTTCGCTGCGCTGGGCACCGGTATCGCTGGTTCTGCCGATGGATTATTCGGCCATCATTTGGTCTACCCTGCTCGGCTGGCTGCTGTGGAGCAGTTGGCCGTCGATCAACACCTTTATCGGCGGCGCGATCATTACAGCGAGCGGCCTCTACATCGCCTATCGCGAGCACAAGCGGATCCAGAGGGTCCGGGATCTCTCGGCCGCACCATAACGCACGGCCGAGAGGAAGAGGTTACGCCGCCGTTGCGTCGCTCCACGCCAGAACCGGACTGCGCGCGGCAAGCGTCTCATCGAGCCGCTGGCGCGGCGCATACCAGGGCGCCCCCTTCAGCATCGTGTCGCCCGCTTTCGCCCGCTCCGCAACACTGCGCAGCGCCATGATGAACTGATCGAGCGCGGCCTTGCTCTCCGTTTCCGTCGGTTCCACCAGCATCGCGCCATGAACGACCAGCGGGAAATAGACCGTCATCGGGTGGAAGCCTTCGTCGATCAGCCCCTTGGCGACATCGAGCGTGGTGAAACCCTCGGCCAGCCCCTTGTCGCTGAACAATGCCTCATGCATGCATGGTCCGGATGCCGCAAACGGCGCGTCGAGCACATCCTCCAGCGAGCGCAGGATATAATTGGCGTTAAGCACCGCGTCTTCGCTCACCTGCCGCAGACCATCCGCGCCATGGCTGAGGATATAGGCCAGCGCACGGGTGAACATGCCCATCTGGCCATGGAATGCGACCATACGGCCAAAGCTGCCGCCATGATGCTCACCCGCCGTTTCTTCCTCGATCAGCGCGAATCCGTTCTCGGTTTTCTCGACGAACGGAAGCGGCGCATAGGGCGCCAGCGCGGCGCTGAACACCACCGGGCCGCTGCCCGGTCCACCGCCGCCGTGGGGCGTGGAGAAGGTCTTGTGCAGGTTGATGTGCATCGCGTCGATGCCCAGGTCGCCGGGGCGAACACGGCCGACGATGGCGTTGAAATTCGCGCCGTCGCAATAAACCAACCCGCCCGCCGCGTGGACGGCATCCGCAATCCGCTTCATGTCGCGCTCGAACAGGCCGCAGGTGTTGGGATTGGTGATCATCACGCCCGCCACATCCGGCCCCAGCCGCGCTTCCAGCGCCGCCGTGTCCACGCGGCCATCCGGGGTCGCGGGAATATTTTCGACCTTATACCCGCAGAACGCGGCGGTCGCCGGGTTCGTCCCGTGCGCACTTTCCGGCACCAGGATGACCGAGCGCGCGTCGCCCCGCGCTTCGAGGGCCGCGCGCATCGCCAGTAGCCCACACAGCTCACCATGCGCGCCCGCCTTGGGCGACATCGCGACGGCGGCCATGCCGGTCAGCGTCTTGAGCCATTCACCCAGCTCGTAGATGACGCCCAGCGCGCCCTGCACCGTGGCGATGGGCGCCAAGGGATGCACGTCGGCAAAGCCGGGCATGCGAGCAACCTTCTCGTTAAGGCGCGGATTGTGCTTCATCGTGCAGCTTCCCAGCGGGAAGAGGCCGAGGTCGATCGCGTAATTCTGGCGCGACAGCCGCGTGTAATGCCGCACCGTCTCCTGTTCCGACAATCCGGGCAGGCCGATCGGCGCGCTGCGTTCCAGCCCGCCCAGGCGGCTTTTCCCCTCAGGCAGCGGCGCAAAGTCGACCCCGGTACGGTCTGGCGAGCCGATCTCGAAGATCAACTTCTCTTCCAGCATCAGCGCTCGGTTGCCGGTCGCCGTTTCCGGCAGGACGGGCGCGAAATCCTCGACCGCCAGTTGGGGGGTGGTCGGACGGCCTTCCTTCAGCATGGTCATGCCAGAACCTCCTTGAGTGCAGCGGCCAATGCCGCGATATCTTCACTGGTCGTGGTTTCGGTCACGGCGACGATAAGGCCGTTGGCCAGCGCCTCCTCCCCCGGATAAAGCCGCCCGAGCGACACGCCCGCCAACACGCTCTGATCGGCAAGTGTACGGGCAACATCCCGAGCATCCGTGTCAAATATGATGGTGAACTCGTTGAAAAAGCTGTTGTTGAGCACGCGAATACCCGGCACGGCCGCCAGGACCTCCGCCGCCTCGACCGCGCGGGCATGATTGAGCATGGCAAGTTCGCGCAAGCCGCGTTCGCCCAGCAAGGTCATGTGGATCGAGAAAGCGAGCGCGCACAGGCCGCTGTTGGTGCAAATGTTCGACGTCGCCTTTTCCCGCCGGATATGCTGCTCGCGTGTCGACAACGTCAGCACGAATCCGCGCTTGCCCGAAGCGTCCACGGTCTCCCCGCACAGGCGACCGGGCATCTGGCGCACATATTTCTGTTGCGTGGCGAAGAGTCCCAGATACGGGCCGCCGAACTGCAGGCCGACGCCCAGCGACTGCCCCTCGCCCACCACGATGTCCGCGCCCATGTCCCCCGGCGCGCGGATCGCGCCCAGCGCCACTGGCTCCGTCACTACCACGACGAGCAGCGCACCCACTTCATGAGCCGCCGCAGAGAGCGCCGACAAGTCACTGATCCGACCGAGAATATCGGGATACTGCACGACCACGCAGCTCGTGTCCTTATCCACCGCTGCGGTCAGCGCATCGACGTCACCGTCGGGCGTCAGTTCCGGCGCGCAGGTGACGAGCTCATCGCCGGTAAAGCGCGCCATGGTCTTGGCAACGCTCACATAATGCGGGTGCAGCCCTTCCGCGATCAGCGCCTTCTTGCGCTTGGTGATACGCCGCGCCATGCCGATCGCTTCCCAGCAGGCAGTCGACCCGTCATACATCGAAGCATTGGCGACATCGCAGCCGAACAGCCGCGCCACCTGGCTCTGAAACTCGAAGAGTACCTGCAACGTGCCCTGCGCGATCTCCGGCTGATAGGGCGTGTAGGCAGTGAGGAACTCGCCGCGCTGGATAAGATGATCGACGCTCGCGGGCACATGGTGGCGATAGGCTCCTGCCCCCAGAAAGAACGGCACGTCGCCCGCCACCAGATTTTGCCGTGCGAGCCCCGCCATATGGCGTTCCACCGCCCATTCGCTGGCATGGTCGGGCAACTCGGCGATCTTGGCGTCGAGCCGCGCCTGCGCGGGCACATCGACGAACAGATCGTCTATCGACGCCGCACCCACCACGTCGAGCATCGCGCGCCGGTCGGCATCGGTCAGGGGAAGATAACGCATCAGTCCGGTTTCCTCATTGCAAATCTCAGGCGCACATAATCCGCGCGCCACATGCCATCCTCACCCTGCATTGCCGTCGGCACGCGCGTTGCTGCAGCGGTGAATATGGACTCTCGGTTCTCGGTCGGTACAGCGAGCACATCCATCAACCCGGACCGGAAGGTGCGGAACCAGCCTTCCGGCCCAGCCGGGAGGGGGGTAGGACGGTCAATCAGCCGCGCGTCAATGGCGACGAAGCCCAACGCGGCATAGACAGCGCTGAAATCCTTTATGGTCGGATACCATTGCAGGTCGTGCTTGGGCAGCGCGTAGCCCCATGCCTCCAACTCGGCATTCAGGGCGCCGCGAAGTTGTTGCACATTGCCCGCGCCACCCATTTCGCCGACGAACCGCCCGCCCGGCTTCAGCGCGCGGAACACGCCCCGCGCCACGGCGGGACCATCCAGCATCCAGTGCAACGCCGCGTTCGAAAACACCGCGTCGAACAGCCCGTCAAAGGCGAGCTGTTCGCCGTCGGCCTGCTCGGCGTCGATCCCGCGCGCTTTTGCAGCGGCCACCATAGCGGGCGATGCATCCACCGCCGTCACCCGCGCACCCGCGTCCACCAACGCCTGCGTCAGCGTGCCGTCGCCGCACCCCAGATCAAGGATGGCTTCTCCCGGCCGAGGGGCGAGCAACTCCACCACCGGCAGGCCCAGCGCGGGGACAAACGCCCCGTTGCGCCCATAATCGGACGCATCCCACTGGCTCGACCGGTTGGGAGCAGCAGCCATGTTCAGAGACTGGCCACGAACTTGTCGTAAGCGCTCTCGTTCATCAGGCTGTCGAGTTCGCTCGCGTCCGTCAGGCGCAGCTTGAAGAACCAGCCGTCCTCCTCCGCGTCGCTGTTGACCAGCGCAGGCTCGGCCTCCAGTTCGCCATTGATCTCCAGCACTTCGCCGGAAACGGGCGCATAGACGTCCGATGCAGCCTTTACCGATTCCACCACGGCGGCGTCATCGCCCTTGGTAAAGGTGGCACCTTCCACCGGCAGCTCGACAAACACGATGTCGCCCAGCTGTCCCTGCGCATATTCGGTAATGCCGACCGTGGCGATTTCGCCCTCGACATCGACCCATTCATGATCTTCGGTGAAATAACGGCTCATTTGCTGCCTCCCTGGCGATGGTAACGATGGGGAACGAAGGGCATCGGCGTGACGCTGGCGGCTAAACGCTTGCCACGCACCTCGATTTCGAGCGCGGTCCCCGGCGCGGCATAGGCCGCCTCGACGCGCGCCATGGCGATCGGCGCGCCGACGGTCGGTGCAAAGCCGCCCGAAGTCAGCACACCCACGCGCTGGGCACCGACAAACACCGGAGCTCCTTCGCGCGCGGGCAGGCGCCCCTCGATGCTGAGGCCGACCTGCCGCAAAGGCGCGCCTTGCGCCACCTCCCGTGCGACCCGCGCATGACCGATGAAGCCGCCCTCTGCCCGGCGCTTCTTGTTGATGGCGAAGCCCAGCCCTGCGCCGATCGGACCGATGGCGGGGTCAAGATCATGCCCATAGAGCGGCAATCCCGCCTCCAGCCGCAGCGAATCCCGCGCGCCCAGCCCGATGGGCTTCACGCTGTCGATCGCGCAGAGCGCATCGGCGAAATCCGTCGCCGCATCGGCCGGGATACTGATTTCGAAGCCGTCCTCCCCCGTATAGCCCGAACGGCTGATCCACAGTGCGTTGCCCCGCCACGCAAACCCCGCACATTGCATGAAGAACAGCGCATCGACGCCCGGCACGATCTGTGCGAGCGCCTCGGCGGCGCGCGGCCCCTGCAGCGCCAGCAGTGCCTGATCCTCGTTGAGGTTCAGCGTGATGTCGTCCGGCAACTGATCGAGCAGCCAGGCCAGATCGTCATATTTGGTTGCGCCGTTCACCACCATGAAGATGTCGTCGCCGTCGTCCGGCCCCCGGCGGCTGACCATCAGATCGTCGAGGATGCCGCCTTCTTCGTCGAGCAGAAGCGAATAACGCTGCCGTCCCACAGCCAAACTGCTCACTTCCGCCGGAATGATCGCCTCCAGCGCGGCGTCCAGCCCGTCGCCGGTCAGGCTGATCTGCCCCATATGGCTGACGTCGAAGAGGCCCGCCTGATCGCGCGTCCAGCTGTGCTCGGCCATGATGCCATCATACTGGATCGGCATGTGATAGCCCGCGAACTCGACCATGCGTGCACCCCGCGCCCGGTGCCACGCGTCGAGCGGAAGTGTACCGATTTCAATGGGTTCAAGTTCGTCTTCGGAATATTCGGTCACACTATCGGTCCCTGTACAGACGGCTGGCCGACGCAATGCCACTGTGGACGCTGCATCGAACCCCCTCTGTCACGGAACCTGAGAGCTTTGACTGACCGTTCCACGCGGAAACGACAGCTTACACCTTCGGTGGGATGGACAGACCATCCGCTTTCCAGAGTGCCTTGATCGAGATGCGGTCCGTGGGCCTGAGAGATTCCGGGGCGGTTGCTCCTTCGGCGGTCGCTGCAGGTTGCCCTGCCCCGACGCTCTCCCGCATCTTGACCGCAACGAATCCTCGCTGCGGAGACAAACAACCTTTTGCGCAACCCAACCGCTGAGTCAATCGGGCACTATGAGCTTTCCTCCCAGCCCCTCCAAGCTGCGTTCGGCGAAGCGGTCTGTCATGCCCGCGATATAGTCTCCGATGGTACGGCTGCGCTGCGGTTCGGGCGCGTTGCCGAGTTCCGCCCACTGCCCCCCCATCCGGGCAGGATCGGCGCGATAGGCATCGAACAGGCCAGAGACGACCACCCGTGCCCGTTCCGCCTCCGCCAACTGGGACTCGTGGAGATAGAGGTGAGCGTACATAAACCGGGTGAGGTCTGCCTCCGCGGCCTCCATGGCGGGGGAAAAGGACACAAGCCTTCGCCCCGCTGCGCGCACGTCCGTCACGCTCTGCACACCCGAGGCGAGGATATTCGCCCGCGTTGTTTCCAGCAGATCGTTGACCATCACGCCGATCTGATCGCGCACCAGTTCGCGCAGCAGGCGATGTTCCGGCACATCGGGGTAGCGCGCCCTTACCCGGTCCCAGCTTTGCGCCACCAGCGGGACCGCGCAAATCTGGTCGAGGCTGAGCAGCCCTGCGCGCAGCCCGTCGTCAATATCATGGTTGTCATAGGCGATGTCATCGGCGATCGCCGCCACCTGCGCCTCCAGCGACGGCCAGCTGTCGAGCTCCAGCGGGAACAGCGCATTCAGTTCCCGCATCGCCCAATTGGGCGCCGTCACCGGCCCGTTATGCTTGGCCAACCCCTCCAACATGTCCCAGCTCAGGTTCAGCCCGCGAAAGAGCGGATAGGGGCTTTCGAGCAGCATCAATATGCGCAGGCAATGGGCGTTGTGATCGAAGCCGCCCTGCCCCGCCAGCGCCTCTTCCAGCGCATCCTCGCCCGCATGGCCGAACGGGGGATGACCGATGTCATGCGCGAGGCACAGCGCCTCGGTCAGGTCTTCGTTCAACCCCAGCGCGCGGGCAATCGTCCGGCCGATCTGCGCGACTTCCAGGCTGTGCGTCAGGCGGACGCGATAATGGTCGCCATCCGGCGCGATAAACACCTGCGTCTTGTGGCGGAGGCGACGGAACGCGATCGAATGAATGATCCGGTCCCGGTCGCGCTGGAAAATATCGCGCGGCCCCCGTGTCTCGCCGCCCGGCTCCGGGTGCAACCGCCCCCGGCTCTGCTCCGGGTGGCAGGCATAGGACGCAAGGGTGTGGGGGCTGCTCACTTTCCGCCGAGGGCCGATACGTCTTCCCCCGCGTCACTCACCCACAGGAACGCGTCACTGCCCGCCTTTTTCATGGACGCCTCGAAGTCCTGCGCTTTTGCCTTGGAGCTGAAGGGACCGACGACCAGGCGATTGGTGCGCCCCCATTCGGCTGTCCAGCCATCGCGCGATCCCATGGTGTCAGCGTATTTCTTGCGCATCGCCTTGAGCGTAAAGGCGAGCGCACTCTTGTCGCGCCCGGTGCCAACCTGCACCCAGATGCGGGACGGGTTGGCGGCGAGGCGCTTCTTCTCGGCCAGCGCTTCGGCCTTTGCCTTGGCTTCAGCAGCAGCCTTCTCCTTGGCGGCGACATCTTTCTTAGCCTTCGCCTCGGCGGCCAGCTTGGCCTTGCGGCGCTCCGCCTGAACCCGCATGATCTCGACCAGATCGAGTGCGGCGGCGCTAGCCGCCTGCTCAGCCTCGGGAACCTGCACCTCGGCCATGATCTGCGCGAGGGTGCGGTTGGATGTCGGCGCGGTCTGCGGAACCGATGCGGGCGCTGCCGGAGCCGGAGCGGGAGGGGCTGAGCTTGGCTGCGCGAAAGACGGCTGGGCCGACGGTTGTGGCGCAGGCGGCCCATAGGTCGGCGCCGGGTTTACAGGACGTGGCGTTATCGGCTGAGGTGTCGCGGCCGAGGGCGCAGATGGAACAGCAGAAGCAGCGGCGGCGGACGTGGCAGGAGCTGTTGGTGCCGGCGTGACATTTGCAGGCGCGGGACGAACGGGCTGTTGGCTGACGGGCTGCGACCGGACAGGCTCGACGCGCGCGGGCGCGGGCCGTGCCATATTCGTCGGCGGTGCGTCGCTATAGTCGATGACCGGAGGCACTTGCGCGGTGCTGGGCGCGGAAGCAGCTTGCGCTGCACGGACCGGCGCGGACGACCGAACAGGGTCGCTCTCAACAGCACGCCCGGAGAGTGTGGGACTTTGCGGCGGCGTGTATGTGGGCGGCATCGGTTGCACAACGGGCGAAGTGGCCGCCAACGTGGGCGTGGTACGGCTCCCGCGCGCCGTTGGTCGCTTCGTATTGCTTGCAACCGCCGAAGCCGTCGGAGTGGAAGCGGGTGCGGGAACCGCTGTCGAAGCGACCCTTACCTTGACGAGGCCCGGCGGGAACTGCCCCATATGCACCGCCGCTGCGCGCTGCGCCGGGGTCAGCATGCCCATGCGCTCCATATAGGGCTGGATCGCGTCAGCAAGCGGCCTGGGCATGACCTGGGTGGTGATCGTACGGGCCTGCTCCTGCCGCCCGTTCATCGCCAGGATGAACGCCCGATCCCGCCATGCGCCCCGATCGCTCTTGTAGAGGAGCGGCTGGATCGTCTTTTCTGCCAGATCAATCTGCCCCGATATGCCAAGCGACACCGCATAACGGCGGATCAACGTCTGATCATTGGGCCGGGACCGCAGCGCGGCGACATAATCCCTCTGCGCTCCCGCCTGATCGCCAGTCAGATCGCGCGCCAGTCCCCGATCGGACAGCATCTCCGGATCGGAATAGCCCAGCGTTCCTGCCTGCTCGAGAAGGCGCAACGCATCCCCCGTCTGCTGCATTTCCAGCATCGCGCGGCCGAGCCCGGCCTTGACCCGCCCATTGTTGGGAGACACTTCGTCGGCGCGCCCAAAAAAGCCAACGGCCGCCCGCGCGTCTTCCAGACTCAACGCCACCTCTCCCGCACCGATCAACGAAGACAGATCGCGCGGATCGGTCGCCAGCCGGGCGAGATAGCCGGACAGCTTGCCCGCCTGGTCCGATGACGGAATGTCGAGCTGAGACGTGATCGGGGCGGATGTTTGCGCCGAAACGCTATTTGCCACACCCGACGCCGAGACGATTGCAAGGGCGGAAACGAAGGAAAAATGCCGGATACTATGCTTCACGCAATCGTCTCTATCAGCCTTTGCGGGGGACGCAAATATCCTTGCGCGCGGCGACGCGGCAGGGGGCCGCACAGCTCGGACCAATCGCTTCAGAACCAGACGAAGACGCTTTCGCGCCCATCACGCCCATCGACCGAATTGGGGGTCGCGCGTTCCGGGTTAAGCGAACGCCGACCGAAGCCGCTCTTCGCGAAAAAGGAGAGGTCTGCGCATCCCCCCGAATGCACGGACCTCTCCTCGGACGTGCGCGTTGGCGCTTACTGATTGCCCTGGCGGTTGAGGAACTGCGGGAACGGGGTCACCGAACCGCCATCCTCTTCCGGCTCGGCCGACTTGCTCAGGCCGCGCGACAGGCCGGACATCCGTTCAAACAGCGTACCGCCGGTGCGCGGCGCAGGCGCGGGTTCCGGCTTGCTGACCAGCGGCGACGCGGCGGGCGCGGCCTCTGCGGGTGCAGCAGCCGCCGTTTCGGTCGCTTCCGCGCCGAGCAGCAGCTCGTCCTCACCCTCGTCGTCGAACAGCTTGACCGGAGCAGACGGGGCTGGCGCTGGCGGGATCGCGATCGCTTCTTCCGCTTCTGCTGCCGCTACCGGCGCTTCGGCTACCGGTGCAGGATCGACTGCTTCGACAGGAGGTGCAAAGGGCGCAGCGGCTGCGACCGGAGCCGCCGCTTGGGTCTGGGGACGGCTGGCGAAACTGAACGGCTGCGACGCGGCAGGCTGCGCGCCCTCTTCGCTCTCGATACCGGTCGCGACGACCGACACGCGGATCTTGCCATTGAGATCATTGTTGAACGCCGAACCCACGATGATATTGGCGTCCGGATCAACCAGTTCGCGAATGTGGTTGGCCGCCTCATCAACTTCCATCAGGCGCAGATCGTCGCCGCCCGTGATGTTAATGATGACGCCTTTCGCGCCCTTCATCGACACGCCGTCGAGCAACGGGTTGGCGATCGCGCGCTCGGCGGCAGCCAGAGCGCGACCATCGCCGTCCGCTTCGCCCGCGCCCATCATCGCCTTGCCCATCTCGCCCATCACGGAGCGCACATCGGCAAAGTCGAGGTTGATGAGACCGGGCATGACCATCAGGTCGGTGATACCCCGCACACCCTGCTGCAGGACTTCGTCGGCCATCGCGAACGCTTCCTTGAACGTCGTGTTCGGGTTGGCGACGAGGAACAGGTTCTGGTTAGGAATGACGATCAGGGTGTCGACATGCTTCTGCAGCTCCTCGATCCCCGCTTCGGCGGAACGGGCGCGGCGGTTGCCTTCGAAAGTGAACGGCTTGGTGACGACGCCCACGGTCAGGATGCCGCGATCACGCGCGGCCTTCGCGATAACGGGCGCGGCGCCGGTGCCGGTGCCCCCGCCCATGCCCGCCGCGATGAAGCACATATGCGCGCCGTCCAGCGCTTCCTCGACCGAGGTCAGCGTCTCTTCTGCCGCCGCACGCCCGATTTCCGGCCGCGATCCCGCGCCCAGGCCTTCGGTGATACGCGGGCCAAGCTGGATGCGACGCTCGGCTGGCGAGGCGTTGAGCGCCTGCGCGTCGGTGTTGGCGACGATGAAGTCCACGCCCTCGACCTGCGAGGCGATCATATTGGCGATGGCATTGCCACCGGCCCCACCGACGCCGATTACGGCGATGCGCGGCTTGAGTTCATCCACGACCGGCGGTCCGATTTCAATGCTCATATATCTGCTCCTTCGAGGTTCCGGCCTCGCCCCCAATTGGACTTCATGAAAATGAAGTATAACGGTCTGTAGGACTTCATGCACCAGTTGAAACGGCAATTCATCCCTTTTTTAACCTAATTTTGACACCACGTGGGATGCGTCAGTAATTTGTCTTCACGGCGCGCACCATTCGTTGCCACCAAGCGAGTGGCGCGATCCGGTGAACCGATTGATCCGACGCCGGAAGTGAGCGCAAATCCAGTGGATTCGTATGGCCATAGAGCGCCAGCCCCGCAAGCGTCGAGAACGCGGGACCGGAGTGCGCTTCAGGCAGCGCGGCAATCCCGCGCGGCCGTCCAACGCGCACGGTGCGTCCCAGAGCGCCCTGCGCATAGTCGGCAATACCCTTCATTTCCGCACCTCCGCCGGTCAGCACCACTTGCCGCCCGACCGGGGTGCTGAAGCCCATCTTGCCCAGAGCCTCGTTCGCCTGCACCATGATCTGGTTGAGGCGTTCACAGATCACCGACACCAGCGATGCGCGCGTGATGCGGCCGCCATCGCTGCGTTCGCCCTCCGTAACATTGGGAACGATCTCGATCATCTCGCGGAAATCGCGGCGCGATTGCATCGCCGATCCGTAGAAACATTTGACGCGCTCGGCCTGACTGCGACGAATGCCGAAGGCCGAGGCAATATCGTCGGTGATGTCCGCAGCGCCCATCGCGATGCTGTGCATCCCCACCAGCATACCGCCTGCATAGACGGACACGTTGGTGACGCCCGCGCCCAGCTCGATCAATGCGACTCCCAAATCGCGCTCTTCCTCGGTGAGGCACGCCAGTGCCGTCGCGACCGGCGCAGCGACGATGCCGTTGACGTTGAGGTACGCGTTGCGCACGCACTGGTCCATGTTGGCGAGCGGCGCCCCGTCAGCCAGTACCACATGAATGTCGACGCCCAGCCGATCGGCGTGCATGCCAAGCGGCCGCTTGACCCCTTCCGTGCCATTGATCGTAAAGCAGGTCGGTTGGGCATGCAGCACGACGCGTCCATCCGGATCGATGCTGTCGCGCCCTACCGCGAGCAGCTCATCGATGTCGGCCTGCTCCACCCGGCTGCAATCGAGATCACGCTCGACCGTCACGATGTCGCTCACCAGACTGCCACCCGAAAAGCTGACCCACACATCCTCGATGTTGGTGCCGGCAACGCGTTCCGCCTGCTCGACCGTTTCACGCACAGCCAGCTCGGTCCGCTCCATGTCGGCGATGAAGCCGCGCCGTACGCCCCGGCTTTCGCGCTGGCCCGTGCCCAATATCGTCAGCTCGCCGGTCGGAGACACACCCGCAATGAGCGCAGAAACCTTCCACGATCCGATGTCGATGGCGGTGATCAGCTTGTCGCCCTTGGGCTGCGCCATAATCAGGTATCCTCGCCCGACACGATGGCAGCGGGGGCGGGCTTGTCCCCATCCTGTGCATCGCTCTTCGCCGCATTTGTCTTTGCGCCCGCATCCTTGGGCAGGCGCAGCACGAACTTGTCCGGGTCACGCATATCGAACCGCACGATCCCCCGGCCGAGCAGGCGGTTGATGCCATCGAGCCGGGTAAACTCAACGAGCGCGGCGGCCGCCTGTTCCTGCCCCTCGGGCAGCGAGAGCGTCTCGCCCGACTGGAAACGCAGATCCCAGCGGCGGTTGCCCACCCATGTCGCTCCGGCGAGCACTGGCTTCAACGACGGCGCGGCATCCATCAGCTTGGTCAGTTGCCCCGTCTGCAAATTGGCGCGCGGCCCGACTACCAGCGGCAGATCGGGAAGTTCCGACGGCCTGATCCCTTCCAGCGGCTGGCCCGTCACATCGATCAGCGCGAGCCGCCCGTCATGCTGCCACACCGCGACGGGCTGGCGCTCGACAATGTCCACGACCAGTGTGTCGGGCAGGCGGCGGGAAATGCGCGCGTCCTTCACCCAGGCGAGCTTGAGCATTTCGCTGCGCAGATTTGACAGATCGAGATTGAGCATCGAGCGGTCCACCTGCCCCAAGGCGATGTTATACACCGGCAGTTCGTCCATGCGCTCGACTCCGCGCACCTCGACCTTCTCGACCTGAAACCCCGCGCGCGACGCCATCTCGGCGATTTCCATGCGTGCCATGCCCGGCAGGCCGAAAAAGCTCGCCACACCCCAGCCGATCCCGACAACCGCCAGCACGATGGCCCCAGTCGCGAGCCGGTGCTGCGTGGCGGGACTGATCGGCACCATGGCAAGCAGACGTCCCAGCCCGGTCTTTTTCTTTGCGCCGCCCGCGCGGGGCCGCGCCATGGTCTTGCTGCGCCCCGATGATACCCGCGTGGTGGAAAGGCGGCCTGTGCCGCCGCGACGGATGCGGGTCTCGCTCATAGCGCCTCCTCGACAATGCGTTCCACCAGTTCGGCATAATCGATGCCCATCTTCGCCGCCTGTTCGGGAACGAGGCTCAGCGCCGTCATGCCCGGCTGGGTGTTGACCTCCAGCAGGAACAGCCCCTCGACGCCCAGATTGTCATCCCAGCGGAAATCGGACCGCGACGTGCCCTTGCAGCCAAGCAAGCGATGCGCGCGCAGGGCGATGTCGCGGCAGGCGTCGGCGATGGCGTCCGGCACATCGGCGGGGCAGACATGTTCGGTCATGCCATCGGTATATTTGGCGTCGAAATCATAGAAGCCGGATTTCGGGCGCAGTTCCGTCACCAGCAGCGCCTCATCCCCCAGCACAGCGGTCGTCAGCTCGCGCCCGCGAATATAGGGTTCGGCAAGAAGCTCGCCAAAATGCTGCCACGGCCCCTCGACATCGCGGCCAATGGGGTTGCCGAAGTTGCTGTCATAGGTGACGATGGCGACGCCGACGGACGATCCTTCGTTGACCGGTTTCACGACATAGGGGCGCGGGATCGGGTCGCCTTCGTAAAGCGTGGCGCTGTCCACCACCTGCCCGCCGGGCATCGGGATGCCGTGGGGAACGAGCGCCTGCTTGGTCAGTTGCTTGTCGATCGCGATCACCGACGTCGCCAGCCCGCTATGGGTATATTTGATGCCCATCAGGTCCATCATGCCCTGCACCGTGCCGTCCTCGCCCGGCACGCCATGCAGCGCATTGAACACGACATCGGGTTTGGTATCGGCAAGGCGTTGCGCAACATCGCGGTCCATATCGATGCGCGTAACGCGATGACCGCGACTTTCCAGCGCCTTCGCAACGCCCTCCCCACTCATCAGCGAGACAGGCCGCTCGGCGGACCAGCCGCCCATGAGGACAGCAACGTGCCAAGGACCACGGCTCATTTCGCGACCCCGATCCGCTGGATTTCCCATTCCAGATCCACGCCGCTGTCCGCCTTCACCCGTCGCCGCACATCCTCACCCAGTTGTTCGATATCCGCGCTGTTCGCCTCGCCGAGGTTAAGCAGGAAGTTGCAATGTTTTTCGGAAACCTGCGCGTCACCCCGGCGCAGCCCACGACACCCGGCGCGGTCGACCAGTTCCCATGCCTTATGCCCATCCGGGTTCTTGAATGTCGATCCGCCGGTGCGGCTGCGCAGTGGCTGGCTCGCCTCGCGCTCGGCGGCGATGCGGTCCATCTCTGCGCCAATGGCGGCGGGATCGCCCGGCGTGCCTTCGAACAGTGCCTCGACCACCACCGCACCTTGCGGAAGTTCGCTGTGCCGATAACTGTAGCCCAGGCGCCCGGCCGGCCACGTCTCGACCGATCCGTTGCGCAACACCACTGTGACCTCGACCAGGATATCGCTCGTATCCCGGCCATAGGCGCCCGCATTCATCCGCACCGCGCCGCCAACCGTTCCGGGGATGCCGCGCAGGAATTCCAGCCCGGCGATCCCCGCATCGCGCGCCGCGCTAGCGACCGAAATGCCCATCGCTGCGCCGCCAGCGCGCACGCGGTTGCCCGGCTCGACGCTCACCTTCTGCATCGCCTTGGGCAGGCGCACGACGACGCCCGGCACACCGCCATCGCGCACGATCAGGTTCGATCCCACGCCCACCGGCAGCACCGGCACGGACGGGTCCAGCTCCTTCAGAAATGCCGCCAGATCCTCGACATCGGCCGGGCGCACCAGCACTTCCGCCGGGCCGCCGGTACGGAACCAGATGAAATCCGCGAGACTCCCTCCCCGCTCCAGCGTTCCGCGCAAGGGAGGCAGAGCCAGCGCATCCGCCATCATTTACGCCAGCCCCAGAGTTCCAGCCATTTTTCCCATGCCGCGATGTTCGCCTTGGTGGCGTCCGTCATGGCCTTCTGCGCGTCGAGCATCGCATCGCCGGTCTTGAGCGACGTGCGGGCAACCTCGACGCTCTGCTCATGCGCATCGATCACGCGCTTCTGCATGTCCACGGCAAAGTCGATCAGATCCTTCATGCCGCCGCCTCGTGCAGACGCGTGGACACGGCATCGGCCAGCCCCGCCGCCCATTTCGTGATGTCGCCCGCGCCCAGGCAGATGATCATGTCGTAGGCCTGGATATCCCGCGCCAGCGTCTCCGCCAGACCGTCAGCGCCCTCGATGGTGGAAACCGCCCGGTGCCCCCGCCGCTTGAGGCCTGAAACCAGCGCGTTGCTATCCACGCCCTCGATCGGGCTTTCGCCTGCGGGATAGACCGGCGCGGCATAGACGACATCGGCGTCGTTGAACGCCTGCTGGAACTCGTCCATCAGATCGCGCAGACGGGTGAAGCGATGCGGCTGGACTACCGCAATGACCCGTCCCTTGGCGCCTTCGCGCGCGGCCGCCAGCACCGCCTTGATCTCGACCGGGTGGTGGCCGTAATCGTCAATCACCGTCGCGACGCCACCGCCGCGCAGCGCGATCTCGCCGACCTTGGTAAAGCGCCGCTTGACCCCGCCGAACTTGGCGAAGCCCGTCTGGATCGTCGCGTCGTCGATGCCCATGTGCAGCGCCACACCGATAGCCGCCATGGCGTTCAAGACATTGTGCCGCCCGGGCATTGGCATTTCGATGCCCTCGATCCGGCGGATCGATCCATCGCGCTCGCGCACCTGCACGTCAAAGCGGTTGCCGCCGGGCACGGGCTGCACATTCTCGCCGCGAATGTCAGCCTGCGCGGAGAAGCCGTAGGTTACGATGCGCCGGTCCTGCACGCGCGGCAAGATTGCCTGTACCTCTGGATGGTCGAGGCAGACGATCGCCGCGCCATAAAACGGCACATTCTCGACGAATTCGACGAACGCGTCCTTCACGCGATCGAAGCTGCCATAATGGTCGAGATGTTCGGGATCGATATTGGTGACGACCGCGATCGTGCCGTCGAGGCGCAAGAAGCTGCCGTCGCTCTCGTCGGCCTCCACCACCATCCAGTCGCTCTGCCCCAGACGTGCATTGGAACCATAGCTGTTGATGATGCCACCGTTGATGACCGTCGGGTCCACGCCGCCCGCGTCCAGCAGCGCCGCAACCATCGATGTTGTCGTCGTCTTGCCATGCGTGCCCGCCACAGCGACGGTGGACTTGAGGCGCATCAGCTCGGCCAGCATCTCGGCCCTGCGCACCACCGGCACGCGGGTTTCCAGCGCCAGCTCGACCTCCGGATTGCCGCGCTTGATCGCGGTCGACGTCACCACCACCGCCGCATCGCCCAGATTTTCGGCGCGATGCCCGATAGCGACCGGTATGCCTTTCTTGCGCAGCCCCTCGATCACATAGCCTTCGGCGACGTCCGACCCCTGAACCTTGTAGCCCAAATTGTGCATCACCTCGGCAATGCCGGACATGCCGATACCGCCGATGCCGATGAAGTGGATCGTCCCGATGTCCGTCGCAACGCCCTTCATGCCGGAACGCCTTTCAGGTTCAGGCTGGTGGGCACAGGCGTGGAGACAGTCACGGGGTCGTTCATCAGGGGAGCGGTTCCTATCGATTCGAGCAGATCGGCCATATCGCGCGCGGCGTTGGGACGGCCGCAGGACCAGGCCCGCCGCGCCGCGTTCTGGAGCGCACCGGGCTCCATTGCCATCTTCTGGAGTTGCTTGGCCAGCTCCACCGGCGTGAAGTTGGACTGACGGATCGACCGCGCGCCTCCGCAATTGACCAGCTCGCGCACATTGGCGGTCTGGTGATCGTCCATCGCGGAGGGTAGCGGGATGAGGATTGCCGGACGCCCGGCGACGGTCAGCTCCGCCAGCGTCGATGCCCCCGCCCGCGCGATGACCAGATGCGCCCAGCTCAGCTTTTGCGGCATGTCGCTGATATAGGTGGCGAGGTCCGCCGGGATTTCCAGCTCGGCATAGGCCGCGCGCACCCGCTCGATATCCTCGGCGCGGCACTGCTGCGTCACCTGCAAACGGCGGCGCAGGCTCAGTGGGAGAAGGCTCAGCCCCTCCGGCACCACGGAGGACAGGATCGTCGCACCCTGGCTGCCGCCCGTCACGAGCAGGCGAAACACGCTCTCGTCGGTCAGGACAGGAAATTCTTCCTCGCGCAGATTGAGCACCTGCGCCCGCACCGGATTGCCGACCAGATGGACCTTGTCGGCATATTTGTCCTTGAGGCGGCTAACCTCAGGATAGGCGGTCGCGATCGCGTTGACCCGCCCTGCGAGCAAGCGGTTAACCCGGCCCAGAACGGCGTTCTGCTCATGGATGGCGGTCGGGATGTCTTCTTTCAGCGCAGCCAGCAGAGCGGGCAGCGCCGGATAGCCGCCGAAACCCACCACCACAGACGGACGAAACCCGTCATACATGCGCCGCGCCATGTCGCGCCCGGCCATGATGCCGCGAAGGCCGCGCAGCCAGCCCCTGGGGCCGCCGTCCATCCGCCCGGCGGGCAGGATATGGACCGCCATGCCGTCAAAAATGCCGGGAATCTTCGCGCCGCGATCATCGGTGACGAGCGCCACATGATGCCCGCGCGCCATCAGCTCCTCGGCGACCGCATAAGCGGGGATCATATGTCCTCCGGTCCCGCCCGCGGCGAGAACGAAGTGTCGGGAAACGCTCATCGACCACTCCATTTCACGGCATGGGGCCGACGCTTGTCCATAAACGGATTGCGCCGCGTGAAGGCGAGCAGCAGCCCGACCCCGATACACAGCGCCAGCATAGAGGAGCCGCCATAGCTGATAAAGGGGAGTGTCATACCTTTGGAAGGAAATATCTGCGCATTCACCCCCATGTTGATGATCGCCTGCAATCCGAACTGTGTCGTCAGCCCCCCCGCGGCAAGGATGATGAAATTATCTTCTTCGTCCAGCAGGCGCAGCAGCACCCGGACCATGATCGCCAGATACAGCAGCGCGATGATGATGCAGGCGAACAGACCGAATTCCTCCCCGATGACGGAGAAGATATAGTCGGTATGCGCTTCTGGCAGGCGAAACTTCTCCTGCCCGCCACCCGGTCCGACCCCCAGAAAACCGCCATTGGTAATCGTGCGGTGCGCGAGATCCGTCTGGTCCGGTCCGGCGTCCGGCGCGACGCCCAGCCCGAGGAAATCGTTGATCCGCTGCCGCCCGTTTTCATAGAACAGATAGGTCGCGACCAGCAGTCCGACCGCCCCGGCGATCATCGTGCCGATCAATCGCCCCGACGCGCCCGCGAGCAGCAGCAGCGTGCCCCAGCAGGCGCAGAACACCACCGTCTGTCCAAAATCGGGCTGCTGCATCAGCAGCGCGGCGATAACCGCCGTGATCGCGCCCGTGATCGGAATGAGGGGCAGATCCGGCTCCCGTTCCCGCAGTGAAAGCAGCCAGGCGACCGTCACCACGAACAGGGGTTTCAGAAATTCCGACGGCTGGAACCGCATTCCCGGCAGGTCGATCCACCGCTTCGCGCCGTTGACGACGCTTCCCAGCACCGGCACCAGCAGCAGCGTGAACACGAAAAATGCCGTCGCGATCAGGGCGAACCGACGCGCCTTGTCCTTCGAAAGCATCGATATGCCCAGCATCAGCGGAACGCCGATACACACCCACAGCAATTGCTTGTAGAAATAGACCAGCGGGTCGACACTGACCGCACTCGTCGAACGATCTATGGCGGCGACCGGAGACGCGGCAGCCACCGCAACCAGCCCGATCGCGATCAGAATCACGATCAGCGAGAGGAGCAGCCGGTCGATTTCCCAGAACCAGGCCGCAAGCGGCGTGCGTTCGCGCGGCACCGTGCGGCTGCGAAAATCGCGCACCATCTGGCGGGGCCGGAACGTGCGGTTGGGTTCGCCCTTACTGCGCATCGCTCACACTTTCCTGGCTCTGCACCGCCTCGACCGCCGCGACGAAGGCATCGCCCCGCGCCTCGAAATCGCGAAACTGGTCGAAACTGGCGCAGGCGGGCGACAGCAGCACGACATCGCCCGGTTCGGCAATGCGGGCGGCGCGACGCACCGCCGTCAGCAACATCTCGCTGTCATCGACCGGCATATGATCGCGCAACAGGTCGGCGAACATGTGCCCGCTCTCGCCCATGGTGTAGGCGTGCTTCACATAGGGGTAATAGGGCACGCACTCGTCAAGATTGTCCGTCTTCGCGATACCGCCGAGGATCCAGTGGACACGCGGTTTGCCGTGGATGGGCGGGTAGGCCGCGAGCGCGGGCGCAGTCGACGCCGCGTTGGTCGCCTTGCTGTCGTTGACGTACAGAACGCCGTTGACTTCGGCCACGCGCTGCATCCGGTGCGGCAGGCTGGCATAGCTCGCCAGCGCCCGCTCGATGATCGCCTCACCGATGCCCAGCGCACGCGCGACGGCCGCCGCGACCGCAACATTTTGTGCGTTGTGCGGACCTTGCAGGGATGGCCACCGCGCTTGCGCCGCGCGATCGATGTCCTCGCCCGAGACGCGCGTCGCCCGCTGGCCCAGCGACTTGATGATCGCCCGGCTCGGCTCGTCATCGGTGGCGATCACCGCTGCATGATCGGCCGATTGCATGGCGAACAATCGCGCCTTTGACGCTACATAGCCTTCAAACCCGTCATAGCGGTCCAGATGATCGGGCGTGATGTTGAGCAACACAGCGACGTCGCAATCGAGGCTGTAGGTCAGATCGATCTGGTAGCTCGATAGTTCGAGCACATAGATTCCGCCCTCGGGCAAGGGGTCCTGCCCCAATATGGGCAGGCCGATATTCCCGCCCATCCGCGTTGGGATGCCCGCGGTCTCGATGATATGATGAATGAGCGCGGTGGTCGTCGATTTGCCATTGGTGCCAGTGATGCCCACCACCCGGTGCGCGGGCAGGCATTTACGCGCGAGCGCGAAAAGCTCGATATCGCCGATCACCGGCACGCCGTCCGCCCGCGCCTTGTCGGCAATCGGGTGGCGATTGAGCGGAACGCCCGGCGAAACGACGACGCCCGCAAAGCCCGTCATGTCGATGGTCAGTGGATCGGCGATGTCTGCCGTGTCCGCCACCAGATCGCGCGCTTCCTCGCGTGTGTCCCACGCAATCACCCGCGCGCCGCTGGCGGCAAGGCTCGCCACAGTGGCAAGGCCCGACCGCGCCAAGCCCAGCACGGCATAGGTCTTGTCGGCAAAGGCGCGGGATACGATCATCGCAGTTTCAGCGTCGCCAGCCCGGCCAGCGCCAGCACGAAGGAAATGATCCAGAAGCGGATGACGACGGTGGGTTCCGCCCAGCCCAATTGCTCGAAATGATGGTGGATCGGCGCCATCTTGAACACGCGCTTGCCGGTGCGTTTGTAGAAGAACACTTGGATCACGACCGATAGCGCCTCCACCACGAACAGCCCGCCGATCAGCGCCAGCACGATCTCATGATGCGCGACGACCGCGATCACGCCGATCGTTCCGCCCAGGGCGAGGCTGCCGGTATCTCCCATGAACACGGCGGCGGGCGGCGCGTTGAACCACAGGAACGCCAGCCCTGCACCGATAATCGCCCCGCACAGGATGACGAGATCACCCGCCCCCGGCACATGGGGGATGCCCAGATAATGCGCATAGTCCGCGCGCCCGACCAGATAGACGATCGCCGTAAACGCCATGCACGCGATAATCACCGGCATCGTCGCCAACCCGTCCAGCCCATCGGTCAGGTTGACCGCGTTCCCGAACGACACGATAACAAAAGCGGCGAACACGAAATAGAACGGGCCGAGGTCGATTGCCGGACCGTTCCAGAATGGGACATAGAGCGCCGTTCCGTTCTGGTGGACGATGAGCGCCGCCGCAATCCCGGCGATGGCGAACTCCACTGCCAGCCGCAGCCTGCCCGACAGGCCCTTGTGGCTCGCTTTTGTGACCTTGTCATAATCGTCCATGAAGCCGATCGCGCCGAACCCCAGCGTCACGCACAGACACGCCCAGAGGTAAAGCGAGGTGAAGTCCATCCAGAGCAAAACCGACAGGATCATCGCGGTGAGGATCATCAACCCGCCCATGGTGGGGGTACCGCGCTTGGCGAGGTGAGTCTGCGGTCCGTCAGACCGGATCGGCTGGCCCTTGCCCTGCCGCACGCGCAGCCAGCCGATGAAGCGCGGGCCGATCACCAGCCCGATCACCAGCGCCGTGGCGATGGACGCGCCCGCGCGAAAGCTCAGATAACGGACGAGGTTCAGGATTCCGGGGAAATCGAGCTGTTGCGCCAGCCAATAGAGCATTAATGTCCTCCGCCGGTCAGCGCCGCGACCACGCGCGACAGACCGACACTGTTAGATCCCTTGACCAGAATGGCATCGCCGGGCCGCATCTGCGATTCGATCACATGCGCCGCCTCTAGCGCATCCGGCACATGCGTGAAATGGATGCGGCCTTCAAGCCTGTCGGCAAGCGGCGCCATCTCCGTGCCGACCAGCACAGCCATGTCGACCCCGGCATCCTGCAAGGGCTCGGCAAGGCCCGCGTGCAGCGCGGCACTGCGCACGCCCAGCTCTTTCATCGCGCCGAGCACGGCAATCCGGCGCTTTGCGTGCTCGCGCCCCAGTTGGGCGAGCGTGGCGGCCATCGACAGAGGATTCGCGTTGTAGCTCTCGTCGATCACCAGCACGGCGCCATCAGCGAGCGGAAATTTCGTGCGCTCGCCGCGTCCGGGAAGCTGCGGCAACTCCGCCAGCGCGAGCCCAGCCGCCGCGAGGTCCCCGCCCACAGCCTCGATCGTCGCCAGTACCGCCAGCGCATTGGAAACCCAGTGGTCGCCCGGTGCCGCGACGGTGAAGCACAGTTCCGCTTCGGGCAATTGCGCGGTCACCAGCGACCCGCCATCGCGCGCGGGCACGGCCTCCAGCGCGCGGACATCCGCGCCTGCGCCCATGCCGAATGTCATAATCGCGCTTGCGCACATCCGTGCGCGTTCGATCAACAGCGGACGATGCGGGCTGTCAAAGGGAACGATGGCCGTGCCCCCGGGCTCCAGCCCCTCGAAAATTTCCGCCTTGGCCTGCGCGATGGCCGTTTCCGTGCCGAAAAACTCGATATGCGCGGGGGCGATGGCCGTGACAACCGCTGCATCGGGCCGCACGATGCGCGTCAGCGCGGCCAGCTCGCCCGCATGGTTCATGCCCATTTCGAACACGCCGAACAGCGTGTCCCGCGGCATGCGCGCGAGGCTCAGCGGCACGCCGACATGGTTGTTATAGCTTTTAAGCGAGCGGTGCGCCTGCCCGGGCCGCATCCGGTCGAGCGCGTGGAACAGGGCTTCCTTGGTCCCGGTCTTGCCGACGGATCCGGTGACGCCGATGACCTTGCCCGTCATGCGCGCACGCGATGCGATGGCAATGTCGGTCAGGGCTTGGGTCGTGTCGGCAACCAGAACATGGGGATGGTCTACCGGCTGGGACACGATCGCCGCCGCGCCGCCCGCCGCAAAGGTCGCGTCGACGAAGCGATGCCCGTCGGTCGTCTCGCCCTTCAGCGCGATGAACAGGTCACCCGGCCCGACTTCCCGGCTGTCGAACGCGACGCCGGTCACCACGAAATCGCCCGAAGCGATGCCGCCAGTCGCCTGCGCGAGTTCCTGCGCCGTCCAGAGCGGGGTCATCGCCTGCCCCATCAGCGCGCGCACTCGCGCGCGACGGTCACATCGTCGAAGGGAAGCACACGGTCGCCGATCACCTGCCCCTGTTCATGCCCCTTGCCTGCGAGCAGCACGATATCGTCCGGCCCGGCCTGCGCGATCGCGGCGGCGATCGCCGCGCGCCGCCCGCCGATCTCTTCCGCACCGGGAGCACCGGCCATGACCGCCGCGCGGATCGCGGCAGGATCTTCGGAACGGGGATTGTCGTCTGTCACGATCACATGGTCGGCCAGTTCCGCCGCCGTTGCGCCCATCAGCGGACGCTTGCCCGCATCGCGATCTCCGCCCGCGCCAAACAGCGCAATCAGCTTGCCCCGTGTATGCGGACGCAGCGCCTCGATCGCGGCGCGCAGCCCGTCGGGCGTATGGGCGTAATCGACGTAGACGGGTGCACCCTTGCTGCTTACCACGGCGCGCTCCAGCCGTCCCCGCACCGGTTGAAGGCGCGAGAGGAAGCCCAGCACATCGGCGGTCTTTCCTCCTGTCGCGATCACCAGTCCGGCAGAAACCAGCGCATTCGCGGCCTGATACCCGCCGATCAGCGGCAGATCGACCTGGAATTCGTTGCCATCGGCCATCACCGTCATCCGCTGGCCCAGATGCGTCGGTTTACGCCCAACCAGCTTCAGCGTATCACCGTTCTTGCCCACGGTCATGACGTTAAGGCCACGCTTTTCGGCCCGCGCGATCACATCGCCGGACTTGGGATCGTCAGCCCAGATCACCGCAGTGCCGTCGTCCGACACCACTTCGTCGAACAGCCGCATCTTCGCATCGAAATAACTGTCCATATCGCCATGATAATCGAGATGATCGCGCGACAGGTTGGTAAACGCCGCGGCCTGTACCGGCAGCCCTTCGGTCCGGTATTGCGAGAGGCCATGGCTTGACGCCTCGAACGCGGCGTGTGTGATCCCTTCCTTGCGCAGACCAGCCATGTTGGCGAGGAAGGTCACGATATCGGGCGTCGTCAGCCCGGTGGAGACCTGATCCACCGCCGTCGTGACGCCCAGCGTCCCGATCGACGCGGAGCGATGCCCGAGCATCCGCCACAATTGCCGGGTCAGTTCCACGGTCGATGTCTTGCCGTTGGTGCCCGTCACCGCCACGCACACATCGGGGAATGGCGCGAAATACCGCGCGGCCAGTTCTGCGAAGAGGCGACGGGGATTGGCATCGGCAATATGAACCGCGCCCTCGACCTTGGCCTGGGGACGCGCCACGACCGCGATCGCACCAGACGCCACGGCCTGCGCGATGAAATCCTCGCCATTAACGCGCGCGCCCTCGAACGCGCCGAAGATCGTGCCCGGCGCGACCTTGCGGTGGTCGATGGCAAAGCCACCGACCGGTACCGCCCCCGTTTCCGCAGGCAGTCCGTCGACCAATGCATCGAGACGCATCATTCCTCTCCTTCTGCCTTCCACAGGAGCGGCATCAGTTCGGATATGTCAACGTCCCGTCGTTCATCCGGGAGAATATCGAGCATGGGTCCAATGCGTTCGACCACGCGCTTGACCACGGGGGCAGCGGTGAAGGCGGCCGTGCGCAGGCCGGGATGCTCGCTGCCGCCCTGCGGTTCGTCCATCATGGTGAGAACGATGTATTTGGGATTGTCCATGGGGAACGCCGCCGCAAAGGTCGTCACCAGCGAATGCCGCGCATAGCCGCCTTCGAACGGTTTTTCGGCCGATCCGGTCTTGCCGCCGACGCGATAGCCCGGCGCATTGGCGCTCCGTCCCGTCCCGGCGGAGACGATCATGCGCAGCAATTGGCGCATCCGCGCGCTGGTCGCGGCGGTAAAGACTCGACGTCCCGCGGGGACCTGATCGGGCTTCAGCCGCAACACCGTCGCGGGACGCCAGATGCCGCCGTTGACCAGTGCGGCGTATGCGCTCGCGAGATGCAGCGGGGTCACCGCAATGCCATGGCCGTACGCAACCGTCATGGTCGTGATGCGGCCCCAGCTGCTCGGCCATAGGGTGCGCGACCGCTCCCGCAGCTCGATGCTCGGGCGCTGGTCGAACTCCAGCGACCGATAGACCTTCTGCATCGGCCCGGCCCCCATCTCGTCGGCGATACGAGCGGTCACGATGTTGGAGCTGTGCACCAGCGTTTCCGGTACGTTGAGCCAACGGCCGAGCGGATGGTCGTCCTTGATACGGAAGCCGCCGACCTGCAACGGCGCGGTCGCGTCATAGCGGCGCGACATCGACGTCACCGTGCCATTGTCCATCGCCGCCGCGATCGAAAGCGGCTTGAACGTCGATCCCAGTTCGTAGCGCGATTGCACCACATCATTGCGCCGCGCGTTGTCATCCTTGCCCAGCTTATTGGGGTCGAACACCGGCAGCGACGCCATCGCAATCACTTCGCCGGTGTTGGCATCCAACACGATCCCGGTCGCGCCCTTTGCCTTTTGATCGACCATCCCCGCATAAAGCTCACTTTCCAGTGCGCCCTGCACACGGCTGTCGAGCGAGAGCACCAGTGGAGTGCCCAGCATGTCGCGGTTGGTTAGCCGGTCGTTGAACGCCGCCTCGACCCCCATGCCGCCCTGCCCGTCGACCGGCGCGAAACCCAGCACATGTGCCGCAAGGGTACGCTGCGGATAAAGCCGCTCTTTTTCGCGCGGGAATTCGATGCCGATTTCGCCCAGCGCATTGACTGCCGCCACCTGCTCGGGCAGCGCGCGATGGCGCAGATAGGCCCAACGCTTACCGGTGAGAAGCCGATGGAACTCTACCGCTTCAGTGTCGGGAAAAATCTCGTGCAGCTTTGCCGCGAGCTCCTGCGGATCGCCCAGAAGCTTGCTGGGTCGAACCGAAATCGCATAGCCGTCCATGGTGCGCGCCAGCGGCAGGCCATTGCGGTCGACAATGTCTGCCCGCGCGGGCACCGCGCCGCCCGCCACGCCGCGCGATCCGGATGTCGAGGCCACGACGCCCATCCAGAACAGCCGCACCACCAGAACCGCGCACACGGCGGTGAGCAGCAGCAGCAGGATCATCAGCCGTTTATGCGCGAGCGCCGTCAGATTAACGGTTTGACGGCGTACCGATAGGCGATCGTGGCGGACGACAATTGTCGCCATCAGTGCACCTCGCCGCGCTTCTCGGCGGCGGCGCGTCGCCCTATGTCACCCAGCGTTCCATCATCAAGCAACCGGGAATCGAGCATCGCCATGCGTTCCGCCTTGCGCGCGACGGTGCTTGCCATCTGCGCCGAACCCTTGGGTGCAGGCGCCGGGATCGTGACCCGGAGCGTACCGGCCTTGGGCACGGCGGCGGTTGCCGTGGCGATCCCTACGCTCGCCACCCGGCTGGTGCTGACCGGACGGGCGACGACATCGGACTGTATCTGGGCGGTGCGGATCACCGCGACATCGCTCCGGATCTGGCTGGCGGCGGGGCTGGCCGCGCCTGCCTGCGGAGCGGAGGGCAGATCCTGCGCGTTTTCGACCATCGCCACCATCACCGGCGGCGCGACGAACGCGGGGCCGTTGGGCGCAATGCCGTCGAGATGCGCCAGTGCCCGCTCGCCGTTCAGATAATGGGACGCCGTTAAGGTCGAATAGCGCAGATCCTCGGCGTTCCATTTTTCGAGCTGGCGCATGTTGGCGCGCGCGCCGAATTCCGTTTCCAGATAACGGATGTCCGCCCGCGCCGAGGCGATCTGCGTCCGCACCCGGACCAGCTCGTTGCGCTCGGTCGCGACCCGCAGCGACACCAGATAGGCCGACAACGCACCGAGCGCGACGACCAGCACCCAGAACAGGCTTTGCAGACGTTTGACGGCGATCATGTCCGTGTCTCCGGAGCGGGGGTGTGAGCAGAAGTAGTGAGCGCGCCCGATCGGATCGCGCTGCGCAGCGTGGCGGACCGGGCGCGTGGATTGGCAGCGAGCTCGCGGGCAGAGGGGCGCACGGCCTTGGCGGGCTTGGCAAAGGTCGGAGCGTGGGTCGGCGCCGCTTCCGGACGGTGGCGTGATCCGCCCGCCTCGCTGCCGCTGCGCTGGCGCAGGAACTGTTTCACGATACGGTCTTCGAGACTATGAAACGTGACGACCGCGAGGCGGCCGCCCGGTTCCAACACAGCCTCCGCCGCCTCCAAACCACGTTCCAACTCTTCCAGTTCCTGGTTGAGGTGAATGCGGATCGCCTGGAACGCGCGCGTCGCGGGATCCTTCTTGTCGTGAGGCTTGTGGCCGAGCGCCCGCCGTACGACGTTCGCCAGCTCGCCCGTCCGGCTGAGCGGACGGGCGGCGACGATCGCGCGTGCGACCCGACGCGACCGGGGTTCCTCGCCGTAGCGATAGAGGACGTTGGCGATCTCTTCCTCGTCAGCGGAATTGAGGAAATCGGCGGCGCTGACGCCTGCCTTGCTCATCCGCATGTCGAGCGGCCCGTCGGACTGGAACGAGAAACCGCGCTCCGCCCGATCGAGCTGCATGGAAGACACGCCGATATCGAGCGTAACGCCCGAGACCGAGGCGACATCTGCCTGTGCGAGCAGGGCCTGCATCGCGGAGAACGGCCCTTCGAGCAGGCGAATGGCGTCCCCCGCGCGCGCGATCCGCTCCTGCCCCTCGGCAATCGCTTCCGGATCGCGGTCGATGGCGATCACATGCGCGCCGCGCCGGGCCATCGCACGGCTGTATCCGCCCGCTCCATAGGTGCCGTCGACATGCGTTTCGCCCGGGGCAATGGCGAGCGCGTCGAGCACTTCATCAAGCAGGACGGGAATGTGCGGCGCAGCGTCGGTCGATGCAGGACCAGGGGTGAGGGTTTCCGCGTTCATCACGCCTTTCCCTCTGCCGCGCGTTCTTCCAGGAACGCCTCGACCTTGGCGCGCAGGCGGGGGCTGCGCCCGTCGCTGGCGAGAAGCGTTTTGGGTTCCCACATCTGGATATAGCGGCTGACGCCGGAGAACACGATGACGTCCTCGATCCCGATCAGACGTTTGATATCGGCGGGCAGGAAAAAGCGGCCACCGTCGTCGAAATTCAGATCTTCCACGTCGGCGAAGCGGCGCTCCCGTTCGGCGTCGCCGTCGAACGCGACCCCGTTATCGCGCGCCGCGCGTTCCATTTCGACGACTTCGTCTTCCAGCCATTGCTTGTGGGACAGGCCGAAACCGACCGCGCATTTGAGGCTGCTGTGGATCGAAAGGCAGAGGCGGGTATCGCCGCTGGAATGTTTGAGGAGTTTACGCATATCGAGGGGCAGGACGAACCGTCCCTTGCTATCCGCAACGCTGATCGCGCTGCCTGAATAGATGATGCCCTCTGCCACGCTGTTCCTGCCCCAAAACCCCTCGGCTCACCGAGGCAACAGGCCACCGCCCGCAGCATCGGGCAGTCAGCCCAACCCTGCGGTGCTTGAATCAGTGTGCCTGAACAGCCCCTTTCGACACCGCATGAGTATCAAGGGACAGGCTGGGATGGAAGGGGAAATTTTGGGACTAGACGGGAAAATCTGTGGCGGCGTGGAATTCCGCCAGTTTCAATTGAGATCGCACCATTGCTGTTTTTGTTTTGTACTCATGCCGAGCGTCATTTTTCCCGCATTCTCCATGATTTCCCGACTCGTTTCAGGGCGAATCCCAGTCCCACCCAGACGATCCCGACCACCAGCGCCGCCCGCAACCCGCTGCGCAAGCTTGCTTCGTCCCGGATCCGATTGCGCCGGGGCGGTGCGTCGCCAAGCGGCGCATCCAGCCAGTGATCGATAACCGCGACTGTGTCCGCGGCGGTGGCGGCAGGCTCCCTGGGATGACGGGCATCCGCGAGCCAAAGGCGATCGTCGATCATGTCGGCATCTGCGATCAGCCGCACCTGCCCGCCCCCGATACGGCAAGACGCCAGCAGGGCCCCCTCGGCGAGATTGCACAACGTCCCGGTGCGCGCGAAACGGGATGCACCCGCGACCATCAGCACGGCACCGCCCGGCAGCCTCCGGCGCTGGACCGGCTCGCCCGCCATCGTCGCGGGTTCCAGTCGCAACCCCCAATGCGCCAGCAGCGGATCGAGCAGGCTGGTCAACGGCGGCCTGCGCCGGTCGCCCAGCGGAAAGGCGCTCGGCCAGAGCAACAGCGGATCGGCAAGGATCACCAGTCTGCCGCCCGCCCGCACCCAATGGTCGAGCGCCACCAGTTCCTGTGGTGCCAGCGCGCGCGGCTGGACCAGCAGCAGACGGTCAACGCCGCTAAGTGCCGCGCCGTTGAGTTGATCGAGCGGAACCAGCCGGTGCCGGCTGGCGTGCACAAACGCCTGCCTGTCGGTTGGCGCGCCCACTGAGAAATCGGCAATGGGATCTTCCGTCCAGAACAGCGGTAGTGCGGTCACCACCGCCGCTGGCGACCGGTTCCCGACGGCATGCTCCGCGCCGCCCTGCGCCGCGCTGCCAACCGCGGCCTGACAGAGCGTCACGATCATCACCATCGCGCCGATCGCGGCCACGCCGAGCCACCACAAACGATCCCGCCCGCTCCGTCGCCAGAGCAGGATCGCAAGCGCCGCCAGCCCTACGAGAATACCCACCCACCAGCGCGCCGGAACGGCCTGCCCGGTCTCGACGACTCCTGCGGATGGAATGCCGAGAATCATCGCAAACGGCAAAAGGCCCGACAGCACGATCAGGACAAGCACCGCAAACGTCAGGAGGGCAGGCGTCGTGTCCCGTTTCCACGCCGACCAATTGTCCGGCATGTCAGCGTTGTTGCTGTTGCGGCGTCGTCTGGTCCATGCGCGTACGCAGCTTGGGATCGGGACGCAGATCCTCGACCACCGACGCGGAGGGTTCCGAAACGGGCGTTACGCCCAGTTCGGCCAGCGGTTCGTTACGCTGAGCAGAAGCATTGGTAGCGTCCGTAGCATTGGCAGGGACCACGGTCGTGAGCGAGGACGCATCCTCGTTCCGCACCTTTTCCACCACGATATTGACCAGCCCGACCATCAGCAGAATGCCAGCAAGGCCCGTCAGGCCAACCTGAACCCTTTGCATTTCTTCCTTACGACGCGCCGTATCGGGCATGGGCAACTTCTCATCCGGGCCATGGGCAAGCCAACAGCTCACCGCTCGAAACTGGCCGACTGTCTATGCCGCCTTGTGCGCCAGCCAGGGGAACACCGTCAAGCCCTTGGATTCAAGCCATTCGGCATTGTAGAGTGTGGAGAGGTAGCGGAAGCCCGTATCGCACAGAATCGTGACGATCCGTTTGCCCGGCCCCAGTCGCTTGCCCAGCGCCACCGCGCCCGCGACGTTGATGCCGCTCGACAGGCCCAGACACAGCCCTTCCTCGGCGAGCAGGCGACGCACCCACTCGAGGCCTTCCTCGTCGGAAATGCGGAATTGCGTATCGATCGGCGCGCCTTCAAGATTGCCGGTAATGCGGCCCTGGCCGATGCCCTCGGCCACCGAAGTGCCCTCCGCCTTCAGCTCGCCATGCGCATAATAATTGTAGAGCGCCGCGCCATAGGGATCCGCCAGGCCAATGGTGATCGCCTCATCCTTGCTTTTCAGCCCCAGCCCGACACCCGCGATCGTGCCGCCGGTTCCGGCTGCGCAGACAAATCCATCGATCCGCCCGTCCATCTGGGTCCAGATTTCCTCGGCCGTGCCGACGATATGCGCGCGACGGTTGGCGATATTGTCAAACTGGTTGGCCCAGATCGCCCCTTCCGTCTCCTCGGCGATGCGGCGGGACGTGTGAACGAAATGGCCAGGGTTGGAATAGGGTGCCGCCGGAACCAGCACCAGCTCCGCGCCCAACGCACGCAGCGTGTCCATCTTTTCCTTGCTCTGGGTCTCGGGCATGACGATGATCGTCTTGTACCCGCGTGCATTGGCGACCAGCGCCAGACCGATGCCGGTATTGCCTGCCGTTCCTTCGACGATGGTGCCGCCGGGCTTCAGAAGCCCCTTTTCTTCGGCATCGCGTACGATGAACAACGCGGCGCGATCCTTGACCGAAGCACCCGGATTGGCGAACTCGCACTTGCCGTAGATGTCGCAGCCGCTGGCATGCGAGGGGCCGGAAAGCCGAACCAGCGGAGTGTTGCCTATGAGCGCGAGCGTGTCGGAAATCACCATCATGTCCTGCACATAGCGCGAGGGGCGGAAACTGCCAAGCAAGCGAAAGCTCGCCCGCTGAAACACGGATTTGTGGAACCTGCCGCCCGCATGGTTAATGTCTCGCAGCGGGACAGGGCGGATTCTCGGGCGGCATTTAGCCAAAACTTATGATATTTCGCGCATGCGAAAACCATGGAACCGGCACGCTCCCTTTCTTTCCGCCCTACGGCACGCACGCGAAGCTTCGCGTCGGCGCGCTTTGGCTGGCGGTGGGCGCTCGTTCTGGCAGTCCTGTTGCTGATTGCCGCCCCGCGTTTCTGGCCCTCCGCCTCGGCCCATCTGTTCTTCGCGCTCGACAGCGTGACGGAAGAGCGAAACGCTTCCTCGCAACCGCTGGAAACGGCCGGACAAAATTTTCCCGGTTCGGCGTTCTTCTTTGCCGAAGGGGCGTTTTCCCCGATTGGGAGGCCGGACATCCGGTCCGCACCGTCCGCTGTGCCGCATGTCCTGCAACTGTCCCGCACCACAGAAGCGCCTCCTTTTGCGATGGCCGGACTGAGCGCACTCGACCGCTATCGTGCGCTCGCGTGCCTGACGTCCGCCATTTATTACGAAGCGGCCAATGAGCCCGACGAAGGCCAGCGCGCGGTTGCGCAGGTCATTCTCAACCGGGTGCGCCATCCCGCCTGGCCCAACAGCGTGTGCGGCGTCGTCTATCAGGGGTCGGAGCGCGTCGACCAGCGTTGCCAGTTCACGTTCAGCTGTGATGGATCGGTCATGCGCTTTCCGATGGGCGCGAAATGGGCACGGGCGCAGCGCGTGGCCGCTGACGCGCTCGCGGGACGGCGCTTCGCACCGGTGGGTCTTGCGACCTTTTACCACACGCTCGCAGTCCACCCGGCATGGGCCAATCAGCTCGATCCGGTGGCGGTCGTCGGCGCGCATATCTTTTACGCGATGCGCGGCGCGGATGGGCGGGAAGCGCGCTTTACCGATACCTATGCCGGCCGCGAGCCTGCCCCCGGCCCCGCACCGCGCGTAGCAACGGCTCTACAAACGCCCTTCCCCGCCACGAACGACACGGTCCTGCCGCAAAACCCCGCGATGGTTTCCCTCCCTCCCGCCCCCCAGACAAGCCCCGAAGAAACCGGCCTGCCCGAATCGACGATTCGCGCCGAATATCGCAACACGGGCCGCCCGCTCTTCTAAAAATTGCCTGTTTTCCGTGGGTTTCCCGGAAAATTCATGTGCACGCATTTTTTTTGAAAAGTGCCGGAACCAACATTCGCCATGCCCGTTTTATTCTTCGGATGGCGACCCTTTGCCCCCCGCTATCGCCGTCCAAAATATGAGCCCGGAACGCCTTCTCCCCCCACCCGCGTTCCGGGCTCAACACGTTTCGGGGCCTTTCCATGTCCTACGCACCGCTCGGGAACGAAGCCGGAGCTGCCGGGTTATCCCCGTGACCGCTATCGGTCGCGCTATTGCTCCATCAGGAAGGTTATCATCATGACCCGCAAACTTATCGCCGCATTCATTCTGACGTCGTCGCTGGCTCTCGCGGCCTGCAACACGGTCGAAGGCGCAGGCAAGGACGTCAAGAGCGCCGGATCCGCCGTGGAAAAGGCCGCCAACTAAGCGTTATGGGACGGAAGGTCCGCCTTCCGTCCTACTTTACCGCCTCGATCGCCCGTGACGCCTTTTCCCTGCGCTCGGTGAACCAGATGACGACCAGAGTCATCTCGTAAAGCAGAATGAGCGGGATCGCGAGCATGAGCTGTGACACGACGTCAGGCGGAGTCAGCACAGCCGCAACGATGAACGCCGCGACGATCATGTATCGCCGCATCCCCAGCAGTTGTGTGCGGCTGACCAACCCGGCCCGATTGAGCAGCATCAGCAGCACCGGCATCAAAAAGCTGATCCCGAACGCCAGGATGAACTGCATCACCAGCGAGAGATAGGCATCGGTGCTGGGCAGTGCCTCGACCTGAAGGCCGCTGCTGTTCCCCTGAAATTTCAGGAAAAAGTGGAATGCGGTTGGCATTACCACATAATAGGCAAGCGCCGCCCCCGAGATGAACAGCACCGGTGTCGCCAACAGAAAGGGCAACAGCGCCTTCTTTTCCTTGGCATAAAGGCCCGGTGCAACGAACGCCCAGAGCTGGTTCGCGATAATCGGGAAGGACAGGAAGAAGCCGCCGAACAGCGCGATTTTCACCTGCACGAAAAATGCTTCGTATAATTTGGTGTAGACCAGCCGCCCGCCCTCAGGCCCAAACGCTTCCTTGAGCGGCTGTACGAGAAACGCGAACAGCTTGTCCGAAAAATAAAAACAGACCGCAAAACAGATCAGCAGCGCGACAATGCTTTTCAGCAACCGCCCGCGCAGTTCGATCAGATGTTCGAGCAAGGGCGCCTTGCTCTCATCAATGTCCATCATGCCGGGTCGCCCTTTGGCGCGATCGCGGCAGCGGAAGACGCGCTCGCCGTGCCGTCAGCCATGGCGGTCATCGCACTGTCTGCCTCTTCAACCGCGGCGGAGGATGCCGGAGCAGGCGCATCAAGCGATTCCATGGGATGTTCGCCCATGATCCGGCGATTATCGGCCGCCCATTTCTTTTCCAGCTCTTCCAGTTCCACTTCCCGGACCATCGCGTCGATGCCGCTGCGGAAATGGCGGGACATCGCCCGCGCTTTCCCCATCACCTGCCCGACCTTGTACAGCACGCGGGGCAGGTCTTTCGGGCCGATCACGACAATCGCCACGATGGCGATCACCAGAAATTCGCCGGAATCCAGTCCAAACATCAATACGCCTGACTAATTCGGGATTCAGCCCTGTTTCTGTTCATCCCGTACCGAGCTCGCTGCGCCATCGACGGGCGCCGCCTGGCCTTCAATGCGTGACGCCGGACGCGCGGGGGGGATATCCTCGTCCTCCGCCATGCCCTTCTTGAAGCTCTTGATACCCTTGGCGACATCGCCCATCAGATCGGAAAAACGGCCCTTGCCGAACAACAGCATCACTACAATGCCAACGACCAGCCAATGCCAGATGCTAAGGCCACCCATGTCAAAATCTCCTTGCGTGAAGCCTCTATCTAGGCTTCTTCAGGATCGTTTTCCAGCGTCGAATTTCCCATAAGGTCTTCCAGCGCCAGATCGACCGGATCCAGCAGCCCAGCCGCACGCAAATCCTCGATTCCGGGCAGGTCACGGCGGCTCGCCAACCCAAAATGGGTCAGGAAATCCGATGTGGTGGCGTAAATGAGTGGCCGCCCCGGTACCTCGCGCCGCCCGGCCGGGCGAATCCACCCGGCCTGCATCAGGACGTCGAGTGTTCCCTTCGCCACCTGCACGCCCCGGATCGCCTCGATCTCGGCACGGCTGACGGGCTCATGATAGGCGACGATCGCCAGCGTCTCCATGCCCGCGCGGGACAGCTTGCGGGGTTCATCCTTCTCGCGCCTCAGGATATAGGCCAGGTCCGGCGCGGTCTGGAAATGCCAGCGCCCACCGCGCTCGACCAGATTGACGCCCCGCCCGGCATAATCCTCCGCCAGCCGGGTTAACGCGGCGATGATGTCACCCCCTTCGCCCACATGCCCGCGCAGTTCGGTGGTGCTGATCGGCTCGGCGCTGGCGAAAACCGCCGCTTCGACGGCACGCAGGAAATCGTCCGGCTCTTCCACGCTCATGCACGCGCCTCCACCGGACGCAGATAGAGCGGCGCGAACGCCTCCTCCTGGCGGATCTGCACCCGCCCCTGCCGCGCCAGTTCGAGCGCCGCGACAAAGCTGCTGGCGAGCGCCGAGCGCCCAAGCGCGCCAGACAGGCCATCGGGCAGAAACGCCTCCAGCCTTGTCCAGTCGAGATGCTGGCCGATAAGGCGACCGACCCGCTCAATCGCATCGTCCAGGGTCATCACCGGGCGGCGTGCGACGAAGTGCACCGCCGGCTGGGTACGCGCTTTCACCTGTCCATAGGCGGCGATCAGATCAAACAGACCGGCCTGCCAGACCATCTGCTTTTCGGTGCGCAGACCCTCCGGTGTGGGGCGCACGAACACGTCACGCCCCACCCGGTCGCGGGCCATCAGCCGCGCGCTTGCGTCGCGCATGGCGTGAAGACGCTGAAGGCGCAGTTGCAGACGCAGGGCCAGTTCTTCGGGCGAGGGCTGTTCCTGCTCGGCGCGCGGCAGCAGCAGCGCCGATTTGAGATAAGCGAGCCACGCCGCCATGACGAGATAGTCGGCGGCAAGTTCGAGCTTCATCGCCCGGGCGCCCTCGATAAAGCCGAGATATTGCTCGACCAGCGCCAGAATGGAGATTTCGCGCAGGTCGACTTTCTGGCTGCGCGCCAAAGTGAGCAGCAGGTCGAGTGGCCCTTCCCAGCTGTCAAAGCTGACCGTCAGGACATCTGCCGACGCGCGGGCGGCGTTCAGGTGATCGGGCGGGAAGAGTTCCGTCTCGAACTCCGCGATCATGTCCCCCGTTGCCATCGTTCAGGCCATCACGCCCAGCAGCGCATCGCGCCGCGCGATTAGGCTGTCGAGTGGCTCCGGGTCCGGTGCATCCGAGAGCGTTGCCATCGCCCGGTCGAGCCGTGCGAGGGATACCGCACCGATCTCCGGCAGCGCGTCGGCGATGCCGACCATCTCGTCCATCCGTCCCCAGCAATTGAGCGCAATGTCGCATCCCGCCGCGACGACTCCCGCCGCCAGCGTGGGGATGTCGCCCTGTAGCGCCTTCATGTCGAGATCATCGGACATCAGAAGGCCGTCGAAACCGATCCGCCCGCGGATGATCTCCTCGATCACGACCGGGGAGAGGCTCGCGGGACGTTCCGCATCCCACGCGGTATACACGATATGCGCGGTCATCCCCATCGGCGCGTCGTTCAGCGCGCGGAACGGGGCAATGTCCGCTTCCAGTTCGCCCTCATTCGCGGTGACGGTGGGCAGTTCCAGATGGCTGTCGACGCTCGCGCGGCCATGGCCCGGCATATGCTTGACGATGCCGACCACGCCGCCGCGCCGCAGTCCATGGATCGTCGCCCGGCCCAGCGCCGCAACGCGCATCGGTTCCGCGCCCAGGGTGCGGTCGCCCATGATGTCGCTCGCGCCGTCCTGCCGCACATCGAGCAGCGGGAGCGCATCGACATTGATGCCCACCTCGCGCAGCGTCGCGGCGATCGCCTGCGCATTGGCGCGGCACGCCTCGATCGCGCTGGCGGGTGCGAGATCGTAGAGGCGGTCGAACTGCATGGGTGCGGGGAACGCGGGCCAGACCGGCGGCTGCATCCGGGCGACGCGGCCGCCTTCCTGGTCGACCATGATGAGCAGATCGTCCCGCCCGTGCAGCGCGCGCAGATCGTCGGTCAGCGCGCGCAATTGCTCCCGCTCGACGATGTTGCGCTTGAACAGGATATAGCCCGCCGGGTCGCTGTCCGCGAAGAACGCGCGCTCATCGGCGTTGAGGCGCTCCCCGGCCAGACCGAAGATAACGGGCTTCATCGGCGAAGATCTTGGATGCTGGACATGCGCCAACCTAACGCGGGCTGGGGCGCGGTTAAAGACCTAATCCACCACCGCCAGATGGGGCGCTGCGTTGCGCGGATCGCCCTCCCGATTGATCATCGCCTGCGCCATATGCCCCAGGCGCTCGGCCATAGCCTGCCCCAGTTCGCGGTCGACGCCGGGTTGCCCGGCGATCGCGCGGGCCATGGCATCCGCCCACTGCGCGGCGACTTCAACCGGAATCGGGAAGCGCCGATGCAGCGACATCACGCACAGCCCGCGCTCGAACCAGTCGCGTGGCCCCCCGAGCCAGGCGTTGAGGAACAGCTTCAGGCCATGGCTTGCGGAGGAAAGATCCGCCGCATGCAGCGCGCGCAGATCGGCATAAGCCGGGTCGCTGTCCATCAGCGCGTAGAAGCGATCGACGATTCCCGCCACCGCTGCGTTGCCCCCCAGCCGCTCGAACGGCGTCTGTGCCTTTTCCATCCGATCCTCCGCCAACATCCGGATGGCAGAGATGCCTATTGCGAGAGGACGCGTCCTTGATGCGGATCAAATGGTGCGCGGAGTTAGTGCGCGGCGCCCCAGCTCTTGCCCGTGCCTACCTCGACGGCCAGCGGCACGCTGATGGTGACGAGCGGGCTGGCCGCATTTTCCATCACCTCGCGGATGACCGCACCGGCCGCTTCGGCATCGGCTTCGGGCACCTCGAACACCAGTTCGTCATGCACCTGGAGCAGCATCCGGGTCTCGGCCAGCCCCGCGCGCTCCAGCGCCGGACCCATCCGCGCCATCGCCCGCTTGATGATGTCGGCGCTCGTCCCCTGAATCGGCGCGTTAATCGCGGCGCGCTCAGCCCCCTGCCGCTCGTGCTGGATCGCCGCCTTGATGCGCGGGAACCACGTCTTGCGCCCGAATAAAGTCTGCGTGAAGCCGGTCGCCCGCGCCTTTTCCAGCGTGTCGCCGATATAGACGCCGATGCCCGGAAACCGGTCGTAATAGCGCGCGATCATGTCCTGCGCCTCGTCGGGAGTGATCTCCAGCCGGGCCGCGAGACCCCAGCGCGATATGCCGTAGAGGATCGCGAAGTTGATCGTTTTCGCCCGACCACGCGTCTCGCGATCCACCCGGCCGAACAGTTCCTGCGCGGTGGCGGCGTGAATGTCCTCCCCGGCAAGAAACGCTTCCTTGAGGGCAGGAACGTCCGCCATATGCGCGGCAAGCCGAAGCTCGATCTGGCTGTAGTCGGCGGCGAGCAGCAGCTTGCCCTCCTCGGCGATGAACGCGTCGCGGATCTGCCGCCCGATCTCGGTACGGATGGGAATATTCTGGAGATTGGGATCGGTCGAGGACAGGCGCCCGGTCTGCGCGCCGGTCAGGCTGTAGCTGGTGTGAACCCGCCCCGTCGCCGGGTTGATCTGCGCCTGCAGGGCGTCGGTATAGGTCGACTTCAGCTTCGAAAACTGCCGCCATTCGAGCACCTTGCCGGAAATCTCGGACCCTTCGGCCTTCAGCTTTTCCAGGATCGTGACGTCGGTGGAATAGCCTCCGGCCTTGCCCTTCTTGCCGCCCTTGTGGCCCAGCTTGTCGAACAGGATTTCGCCCAATTGCTTGGGACTGCCGATCGAGAAAGGCTGGCCCGCATACTCGTGGATTTCCTTTTCGAGCGCGAGGATGCCGTCGGCGAACTCGCCTGACAGTCGGGAGAGATAATCCCGGTCCACCTTGATGCCGGTCCGCTCCATGGCGGCGATCACCGGCACGAGCGGGCGATCGACCAGCTCATAGACGCGCGTCACCCCTTCGGCGTGCAGCCGTGGCTTGAACCGGTGCCACAGGCGCAGGGTCACCTCGGCGTCCTCGGCGGCATATTCGGTGGCGCGGTCGAGCGGCACTTCGGCGAAGCTGATCGCCTTCTTGCCCGTCCCCGCGACATCCTTGAAGCCGATGCACGCATGGTCGAGATGCGCGCGCGCCGCCTCGTCCATGCCATGCCCCGCGAGGCCCTTGCCCGCTTCCAGATCGAAACTCATCAGGATCGTGTCGTCGAACGGCGCGATGCGCAGCCCGCCGATGCCCGCGGCCGCGCGGTCCAGCACGTTGAGATCATATTTGAGATTATGCCCGATCTTGAGCACGCCCTCATCCTCCAGCAACGGCTTCAACCGCGCGAGCGTCCAGCCCGCGTCCAGTTGATCCGGCTTCTCGGCGAACATGTCCGTCCCGCCGTGGGCGAGCGGGATGTAGCAGGCCCGGCCCGGCCCGGTCGACAGGCTGATCCCCACCAGCCGCGCGGTAATGGAATCGAGCGCGTCGGTCTCGGTGTCGATCGCGACGATCCCTTCTGCGCGCGCTTCGGCAATCCAGCGATCGAGCGCGTCTTCGCTCGTGACGGTTTCGTAAAGGCTGCGGTCAATCGGCGGCATCGCCATGAAACCCGGCGCGGGATCGGCCTTGGGCGCACCCCCCTCCTCGGTCCCGGCGAGCTTCATCTGCACGCGGGGCGCGTTGGGGCTGGTCATCGCACCCCCTGCCCCGGCCGACGATCCATCCAGCCGCGTCAGCAGCGAGTTGAACCCGTGATAGGTCAGAAATTCCCGCAGCGGCTCGGGCGGGATCGCGCCCAGCACCAGATCGTCGAGCGGATCGGGCAACGGGACTTCGCGATGCAGCTCCACCAGTTGCCGCGACAGCCGCGCCATCCCTTCATGCTCGATCAGATTGTCGCGCATCTTGGATGGCTTCATAGCCGGGGCGGCCGCGAGTACGGCATCGAGCGTGCCATATTCGGTGATGAGCTTCGCTGCCGTTTTCGGCCCGATGCCCGGAACGCCCGGCACATTGTCCACGCTGTCGCCCATCAGCGCGAGCACATCGCCCAGCTTGTCTGGATCGACGCCGAACTTGTCCTGCACATAGCCGGGACCGCGCCGCTCGTTCTTCATCGTGTCGAGCATGTCGACGCCCGGCTGAATGAGCTGCGCGAGATCCTTGTCCGACGATACAATGGTGACGTGCCAGCCGCGCTTGACCGCCTCGACCGTATAGCTGGCGATGATGTCGTCCGCCTCGAACCCTTCTTCCTCGATGCAGGGCAAAGAGAAGGCGCGCGTCGCGTCACGGATCATCGGGAACTGGGGGATCAGGTCTTCGGGTGCGGGCGGGCGGTTCGCCTTATACTGGTCGTACAGATCGTTGCGGAACGTCTTGCTCGACTTGTCGAAGATCACCGCGAGATGCGTCGGCCCGTCCGCGTGGTGCAGATCGGCCGCGAGTTTCCACAGCATCGCCGTATAGCCATAGACCGCCCCGGCGGGCTGGCCGTGCCGGTTCGTGAGCGGCGGCAGCTGGTGATAGGCACGGAAAATATAGCCGCTGCCATCGACGAGGTAGAGATGATTCTGTTCCGACATGGCAGCGGAATAGCGCAGCCACGCCCGCCTGCCAAATGAAGCGGTCACGGGCCGAGCCGCATTGGCTTTTGCCCCGCCTGCCGTTAAAGGCCGCGCATCCCGCTGATCAAGGAATCTGGCCCATGACCCTGCATATGCCCGCCGAATGGGCGCTTCATGAATGGGTGTGGATCGGCTTTCCGTCCAATCCGGCGGAATGGCACGCCCCCTTTGCCGATGCGCAGCGGCAGATCGCCGCCTTCGCCAACGCCATCCATGCCGGGGGCGCGGGCGAACCGGTGCGCCTGATCGTCGGCGATGCCGCCAATGCCGACATCGCGCGCGCGCTGGTGGAACCGGGCGTCGACGTCATCGTCGAGCCGATTGGCGATGTCTGGCTGCGCGATACCGGTCCGATCTGCGTCATCCGCCCGGATGGCAGCCGCGCGCTGGTCGATTTTGGCTTCAACGGCTGGGGCGGCAAATATGTGATGGCGGGCGACGAGGATATCGGCGCGCGTCTGGCTGCAGGAACCGGCCTCCCGACCGCCACCGCGCCGTGGATCTTCGAGGGCGGCGCGGTCGATACGGACGGCACCGGCCTCTTCGTCACGACCGAGCAGTGCCTGCTCAACCCCAACCGCAACCCCGCGCTCGACCGGGGGCAGATCGAGACGCTGCTCGCCGGGTCACTCGGCCTGTCCGACATGCTGTGGCTGGGCGAGGGTCTGGTCAACGACCATACCGACGGCCATGTCGACAACCTCGCCCGCTTTGTCGCGCCCGGCGTCATCGCCATTCCCCAAGCGACCACCGACGATGATCCCCATGCGGCGATCTATGCCGACGCCACCGCGCGGGCCAAAGCGCATGGCCTCACCGTCGCGCCGATGCCTTCGCCCGGCCGGATGCTGATGGATGGCGAAGTGGTGCCGGCATCCTACATGAACTTCTATATCGGCAATGCCGCTGTCGTCGTCCCGGTCTATGGCGCGGCGAACGACGATGCCGCGCTCGACGCGCTGCACCCCTTCTTTCCCGGACGCGCCCTTGTCGGCCTGCGCAGCGATGCTATCTTGAGCGGCGGCGGGAGCTTCCACTGCACCAGCCAGCAGATGCCAGCCGCCTAGGAAAGCCCCGATGACCAAAGCCACCGTCGCCGCCCTGCAACTCGCCCTGACCGACGATATCGATGAGAATATCGCGCGGGTGAGCGGGCACATCCGCAAGGCTGCGGTGCGCGGCGCGAAGATCATCCTGCCGCCCGAACTGTTTGAGGGTCATTATTTCTGCGTCACGGAAGAAGAGGAAAAATTCGCCCGGGCCCGCCCGCTGGCCGATCACCCCGCTGTGCTCGCCATGCAGGCGCTCGCCGCCGAGTTGCAGGTCTATATCCCCACGAGCTTCTTCGAACGCGACGGCCAGCATCATTACAACAGCCTCGCGATGATCGACGATACCGGCGCGATCATGGGCACCTACCGCAAGAGCCACATTCCCGACGGGCCGGGCTATGAGGAGAAATATTTTTTCCGCCCCGGCAACACGGGGTTCCGTGTGTGGGAGACGAAATATGGCACGATCGGCGTCGGCATCTGCTGGGACCAGTGGTACCCGGAAACGGCCCGTATCATGGCGCTGATGGGCGCGGAAATGCTGCTCTTCCCGACCGCGATCGGATCGGAACCCTATGACACCGATCTCGACACCAGCAAGATGTGGCGGCGGGCGATGCTCGGCCATGCGGTCAGCAACTGCATGCCGGTGATCGCCGCCAACCGCATCGGCACGGAACGCGCGAGCGAGGACAGCCCGAACGAAGCAACCTTTTACGGTCACAGTTTCATCTGCGACGAATGGGGCGAATTCGTCGCCGAGGTCGAGGATTGGCAGACCGGCGCCCTCGTCGCCACGCTCGATCTGGACCGTGCCCGGCGGCACCGCGCGGGCATGGGTTTCTTCCGCGACCGCCGCCCGGATCTCTACGGCCGCCTGGTGCAGGACATCTGATTGGGCGCGGCGGCGAACCCGTTCCTCTACGCTCTCGGCATTGGCTCCAATCAGGCGCGCTCGGCCCGGCTCACTCCGCGCGCCATGGTGAACGCGGCTCTTGCCGATCTGGCGCAGCCGCCTTTTTCCCTGATCGCGCGATCGACGATTATCAACACCGCGCCGCTTGGCCCCTCGCTGCGCCGCTACGCCAACGCCGCCGCGCTGGTCGCCACCGATCTGCCTCCGCCCGCCGTGCTCGCTGCGCTTAAATCCATGGAACGCGCCGCGGGCCGCCGCCAGGGGAGACGATGGGCTGCGCGCCCGCTCGACCTTGACATTCTGCTGTGGAGCGGCGGGCGGGTGGACGGCCGCAGCCTGACAATCCCCCACCCTGCCTTTCGGAGCCGCGATTTCGTGCTGCGCCCCCTGCAACAGGTCGCCCCCCGCTGGCGCGACCCGATCACCGCCCTTACCACCCGTCACCTCCACGCCCGTGCGAAAAAGCCAAAGCCGGTTGACCGCAGCGCGCCACGCCACTAGGGCCACCCATACCCGCTTCCGGGCCCTTAGCTCAGTCGGTAGAGCAACTGACTTTTAATCAGTAGGTCGCTGGTTCGAATCCAGCAGGGCTCACCATATTTCAATGAGTTAGCATTGTATTTTTATGTTGGTTTGGCGGTGGTGTCCAACAAGTGTCCGTCGGACGTGCGTTGACTTCCTCTTGTTTTGCCTCCCTTCTCTCTTTATCGACCAACCTGATTGAGCTGACCTAATACACTGTTGCCATCAGCGTAGTCGCGACATTGCCCGCTTCCATGTCCGTTCATCCGGCCATGGCAATTCCAAATCACCTTGTCGAGCTGGGGTCAGTTCCAATCATAGGGGTCTGACCTTCACACGCTTTTGTGAACGGCAAATGTGGCACCAGAAGCGATTGCGGGCCGCAACCAGGCCATCATCCCAGCCGCGCCGCTCAAAGTGCCACCAGAGGCCGTGCGGCTCAAACTTGACGCTATGCCCGCACCGGGATACCGGCTTGATCGACTGGTGAAAGGTGGCGGCGTCAGAATGGAGGTTGCCACCATGATCCCGTCGCCTTCTAACGGCGTGCGCGTTGGCGGCGATGCTGGGCTCGACGAATTTGTTGGCGCACATGCAGGAGGATGCGCTGACCAAACCCATTATCGGTTCCAGAACGGAAGAATGCATTCCAGCTTGCGTGAAGCACAGCGGCAAGCAGTACGAGGAGGCCGATACCGAGCGTCATGGCGATTATCCGCCTTAACGTCGCGAATGGCTCCCAGCCAGCGTCGCCCCCCCGATAACACCACGAACGGAAGGCAGATTCGGACGATCAGCGTCCGGCGCGGGAACGGCAGCTAAATTGGCTAACGGGTATGCTTGTGTCGCGAACCGTCATTCAGGTCGTTGGCTCCCGGCAGCGGACACCCATGTCGCTGTCGAGAACATGACCACGCTTAACAGGCTGCGGAAAAAGGCTTCCGTTTTTGGTCGATAGGTGATTCAGATTTTCCAGCGGGATTGGTGCTGGGGATGGCGATGCGCGGTTCAGA
>NZ_JACIJP010000002.1:0-345000 GCF_014199435.1 Sphingobium subterraneum
CCTCGGGCTACGCCCTCACGCCACTCCCCCCGGCATGTAACACGATGGCCTGGTTTTACGCCGCCGAATGGCCGACTTTTGCTCCGCCGTTGACATATGGGCACGGTGGAACCCGCCGACGCCGATATGCACGATCCCGGCCCGAACCCGCGCGGGGTCGTAGGCGGGAAGAGCGGCTCCCTTAAGGTGCGACACGCTCGCGCGACTGAGTTTGACGGCATTCATGCCGCCCGTATCGGACGCCGCCCCATCCGTGAAAAGGGGCCCGGACGCTCCTGCATCATCTTAATTCCGATGGGTGAAGACATCGGGGCGATTCTTGCGTCGCTAGCCCCGGCAAAATAGGAGATGAACTTAAACATAGAAATGTGTCGCAGGGGATATTAGGAAGAAAGATCATCAATCCGCAATATTGTCGATTTTTATTCGACACTGATCCGACAAAAGAGGGTTTCAGCCTGACCCGGGATTAGCCTACTCTCCTGTAGCCGCGACGGGAAACAATCTGGACGGCTTTGGTTATGTAAACCTGTTCCGGAGCGACCCGCGCACGTTCGGCCTATTGCTCAAACGACCCCCTGACATCCCTTTAACTTCACGGCAAGGCACCTGACATGACGACTGACATTACCCGGATGAACCCCTCGACCCTCCCTGACGCGGGTGCGGCAGGCTATTCGCAGATTTCCATCGTGGAGCCAAGCAAGCTCGCCTTCATCTCCGGCCAGGTCGCCTGGTCCGTGGACGGCAAGCCCACCCCCTCCACTCTCGGCGAACAAGCCGAGATGGTCATCCAGAACTGCCGCTCCGCACTTCAGGCCGTCGGCGCGACCGCCAAGGACATTGTGATCGCGCGGGTCTACATGACCGATCTTACGGAGGAGCGCTTGGGCGAACTGTTTCCCTATGTCCATGCCCTGTTCGACGGCAACCAGCCGAGCCTGACCGGCATCGGTGTCGCAGCGCTGGCCGGGCCGGATCTTCAACTGGAAATCGAAATGACGGTGCGCATTCCTGGCTGAGGGGGTCATTGAACGCGATTTCCGAAATCTGTTGTTCCGGTGCACTTTGTGCGGCTGACCTCCGTCGGCCGCACATATTTTTATATACCCTCCCAGACGGGAAATTCGGTACGGTCACACCGTCACAGAGACGCGGGGTCTGATGTTGCGTACCAAACTGAACGACATCCTCGTCTTCATGGCTATTGCCGATGCGGGAAGCTTCGTCAGCGGCGGCCAGGCGATGGGGCTGACCCGATCGGCCGCGGGCAAGGCTATTTCCCGCCTGGAAGAGCGCTTGGGCGTCAGACTGTTGAACCGGACTACCCGGAAACTCAGCCTGACGGATGAAGGACGCGCCTTTTACGACCATGGCCTGCGGGTGCTGGCGGCCGTCGAAGACGCCGAATCCAGTGTCGCAGGCAACACAGGCACGCCCCGCGGATTGCTCCGCATTACCGTTCCGGATGCCTTTGGTCGCCTCGTCATCCTTCCGCTCCTGAAGGACTATCTGGAAGCATGGCCCCATGTGCAGATGGAGGTCTCGCTCACCGATCGCGTGGTCGATATCGTGGAGGAAGGGTTTGACCTCGCCATACGCATCGGCGTCACACATTCCGACAGCCGCCTCATCTCCCGCGTCATCGCCTCGTACACGGTGCTGATGTGCGCGTCGCCTGCCTATCTCGAACGGCGCGGCGAGCCGCGCAGTGTGAAAGATCTGGCCGATCATGAATGCCTGCTGTTCAGCAGCAAGGCGCAACGACAAGCCTGGCGCCTGCGGACCGAGGACGGAACCGTCGTGAGGGTTACCGGTCACAATCGGCTCAGGCTGGATAGCGGTGAAGCCATCCGCGACGCGGCGGTTGCCGGGCTCGGCATAGCCCTGCTGCCCGAATTTCTGTTGGAAAGTCAGATCGCATCGAGCGGCCTGCACGCCATTCTCACCGATATCACCTCGACAGTCGATATCGTGCTGCTCTATCCGAGCAAGAAATTCATCGAACCCCGCGCTCGCACCTTCATGGACTGGATCATCCGGAACATGGCCGATCGCGCCTGACGATCCGGCTCGGCACTCTCGCTATTGCGGCGGCTCCGAAAACAGGCCGTAGAGGAGCGTCGACGCATACACCCGCACAGCCTGCTCCCGATCGTCAAATCGATGCGACCAGTTGCGAAGTTCGTACGCAGCATTGAGGCCGGACATGATCGCCTGCGCAGCAATGAGCGGATCCACAGGCCTGATCGCGTCATCGCAAATGCCGTCGGTTATCGTGCCCGCAAGCGTGAGAGCCATGCGGGCAGCGCGCGAGACGACCCCCTCCCGCACATGCGGAGGCAAGGTTTGCATCGCGGTGGTTCGTAACAGGGGCCAGTCTCCATCAAACTGGATGTCGAGCAACGTGGCGACGACCGAAGTCAGGCGTTGCCATTGGCCCTGATCCCATTCCGCCGCGAGCACCGTCCCCATCGCCCCATAGGAATTGCGGAAGCAATCGAGAACCAGAGCTTCTTTCGCTTCCAGATAATGATAGAAGCTGCCCTTCGTGACGTTGAGCTCGGCGGCAATCGCTTCAACCGATGCGCCGCGATAGCCGAATTCGCTCACCAGCCGCGTGGCCGCCTTCAGGAAGCTGGCGTGCCCTCTGGACATCCCGGCGCCCCGATCCAGTGCGACACATTGGGGATCCCAGGGCGCGTCCGGGAGCGCAAGGCCCTTGTCGAACAGATCGAGCATGCGATGCTGCACCCGGTCGAAATCGCTGTAGGAATAGTGGAAGAGCCACACCGGCAGCCAGTACATGTTTTCCGTCAGCACCTGCGCCCGCGCGGTGTTGAGCGCCTTACCCCAAGCCTGATCGGTAGCGCCGAAAAAATCGCGGATACGACGGAAAATCGACGAATAATGATCGCCCAGCGGGCGGCGCACGCTGTCTTCCAGGGATCGCATTTCGGAAAGGACGGCAATCGGCTGCTCATCGCCGCGGTGAATGCGCCGGTGCAGCTCGAAATTGAGCGATACATATTTTGCGACGCGCGCCCGGGGCGTTTCCTCCTTTTCCGCTTCGTCCACCAGTGTCTCGATACGTTCCAGCGTACGCTCGAATACCGCTGCGGCCAGATGCTCCTTGCGGCGGAAATAATATGTGACGCTGCTGGTGTTGAGCCCGACCATGTCGGCGACGTCCACAAACGTCATTCCGCGCAGCCCACGGTTGTTCATGATGTGTGTGGCCGCCGATATGACGGCATCGGTTTTCCGGGCAAAGCGCGCCGTCGTTCCGGTCACCGAGCCTTCCGCTTCCCGCGCACGCGGCTTTACCGGATCCATCCGCCGATCTGCAGCATCTGTCCGCTTTCCGGCTCGATCGGTCATTCTCAACACTCCGTAGCGCGCCGGATCATGATTACCGGCACCGGCCATTGCAAGCCACACCGTTATTCGAAATATGATTATGTCACCGGCCGATAGCAACGGAAGATTGGCCACCCCGCCACATAACTGTCTAATGCGTTGTTTTATATAATAAAAAATACCATTTATCGTTATATCTGCAACCGAAACTGGGAACTGACCCCACAACACTGTCCATAAATTTCCTTTCCATTCGATAATTGAGTATGTAAATGAAGATTGAGTCGCAGGAACTCGGACACAGGACGGAAGGCGAGGAACATGGATTTCCATCTGACGGAGAAGCAGGCGCATTTCAGGGACCGGGTCCGCCATTTCATGAACGCGCACGTGCGCCCGCGTATGGCCGATTATGACCGGGAAGCGGCTGCCGAACCGCGCTGGAAAGTTCTGTCCGTCATCGAAGACCTGAAAACCAAAGCCAAGGCCGAGGGGCTGTGGAACCTCTTCATGCCGCCTTCGTCCGGCCACAACCATGTGGACGACAGCTTCCCGTTCGAGGGCGTGCAGCTTACCAATCTCGAATATGCGCTCTGTGCGGAAGAAATGGGCCGCATCCACTGGGCACCCGAAGTATTCAACTGTTCGGCGCCCGACACCGGCAATATGGAGGTGCTGCACCGCTACGGAACGCGGGAGCAGAAAGACGCCTGGCTGGCGCCGCTCATGCGCGGCGAAATCCGCTCGGCCTTCCTGATGACAGAACCGGACGTCGCGTCGTCCGACGCCACCAATATTGAAACGGAAATCCGCCGGGACGGCGATCATTACGTCATCAACGGCCGCAAATGGTGGTCATCAGGCGCGGGCGACCCCCGCTGCGCGATCACCATCCTGATGGGCAAGACCGATTTCGGCGCGGATCGCTACCGCCAGCAAAGCATGATCCTGATGCCGCTAGACCTGCCGGGCGTCACGGTGGAGCGAACATTGTCCGTCTATGGGTATGACCATGCGCCACATGGCCATGCCGAGATCATCCTGAAGGACGTGCGGGTTCCTGTCGACAACATGCTGCTGGGCGAAGGGCGCGGCTTCGAGATCGCGCAGGGTCGGTTGGGGCCAGGCCGCATCCATCATTGCATGCGGACCATCGGTGTAGCCGAGGAAGCGCTGGAAGCCATGTCGAAGCGGTTGCTGAGCCGGACAGCGTTCGGAAAACGCATTGCCGACCAGAGCGTCTGGGAAGAGCGCCTTGCCAATGCGCGCATCGATATCGAAATGACCCGCCTTCTCTGCCTCAAGGCCGCGGACATGATGGATAACGCCGGGAACAAGATCGCCCAGAATGAAATTGCCATGATCAAGGTACAGGCGCCGACGATGGCTCTGCGCGTCCTTGACGATGCCATCCAGGCCCATGGCGGCGCAGGCATATCGGGAGATTTCCATCTGGCCTTTGACTGGGCGAACATCCGCACCTTGCGCTTTGCAGACGGCCCAGACGAAGTGCACCGGCGCGCGATCGCGAAAGCGGAACTGAAGCGCTACGCCGCACCCTCCCCCGCCCGTCCAGCGTAGGGCTGAGCCGTGCAACCAGGCGATATCGATGGGAACGCGGTGGCCGCGTGGCTCCGGGATAATGGCGTGCCGACCGACGCGCCGTTGCGGATCGAAAAGTTCCCGGGCGGGCAGTCCAATCCGACGTACCTTGTGCAGGCGGAGCACGACAAGATGGTCCTTCGCCGCAAACCCTTTGGCCCCTTGTTGCCGTCAGCCCACGCAGTGGAGCGGGAATTCAAACTGATTTCCGCTCTTTACCCGACGGGCATCCCGGTCGCGCGCCCGATCGCGCTCTGCGAGGATCCAGCCGTCATCGGTTCGGCGTTTTATGTCATGGGCTATAGCGACGGCCGCACCTTCTGGAACGGTTCATTGCCGGACGTTGATCCCGCCGAACGCATTCCGCTGTACCGGTCGATGGTCGAAACGCTGGCCGATTTGCACAGCGTCGATTTCGAGGCGGCGGGGCTGGGGGATTTTCGAAAGCCGGGCAATTATTTCGAACGGCAGCTGAACCGTTGGATCAAGCAGTATCGGGCCGCCCAGACGGACGAAATTCCCGAGATGGAATCGTTGATCGAATGGCTCCCGCGCACGGTTCCCGAGCAGACGGGCGTCAGCATCATCCACGGCGACTTCCGCATCGATAATCTGATCTTCGATCATACATCCCCCCGTGTACTCGCCCTGATCGACTGGGAGCTGGCCACGATCGGGGACCCGCTGGCGGACCTTTCCTATTTTGCCATGAACTGGTTGTTGCCGGTCAGCTTTTCGTCCGGCCTGCTTGACGTAGATCTAGCGGCACAGGCATTGCCCAAGGCTGAGGAATTGACCGATATATATTGCGCGCGAACAGGCAGGCGCGGCATCCCCGACTTGAACTGGTATTTCAGCTATGGCCTGTTCCGTCTGGCCTGCATTATTCAGGGGATCAAGCGGCGGACAATCGATGGCAACGCGTCGAGCGACAATCCGGAAGCCGTGATTGCCCAGATACCCGTGCTGGCACGGACCGCGTGGGAACAGGCGCGGCTGGCCGGGGCGCCCAAGCAGTAACATTTGTCGAAAGGTAGTATATGAATTTGTTCGATCTCAGCGGCAAAGTCGCGGTCATCACTGGATCTACACGGGGCATCGGTCTCGCCATCGCGGAAGCGATGATTGCCGCGGGCGCCCGTGTCGTGATCTCCAGCCGCAATCAGGACAGTTGCGATACCGTCGCCGCAGACCTGAACGCCCGATATGGCGAGGGCAAGGCGCTCCCGGTCGCCGCAAGCATATCGTCCAAACAGGCGCTGGAGGAGATGGTTGCCCGAACGCGCGAAACCTTCGGACATATCGACATCCTCGTGTGCAACGCTGCAAGCAACCCCTATTACGGGCCTATGTCGGGAATATCGGACGAGAAGTTTCGCAAGATCTTCGACAATAATGTCCTCGCGAACCACTGGCTCATCAGCATGGTCGCGCCGGAAATGCGGGACCGCAAGGAGGGCGCCATCGTCGTGGTTTCCTCGATCGGCGGCCTGATCGGTTCCGCCGACATTGGCGCCTACAACATTTCCAAGGCAGCCGACTTCCAGCTCGTTCGGAATTTGGCGGTCGAATTCGGGCCCGACAATGTTCGTATCAACGCGATCGCCCCCGGTGTCATCCGTACGGATTTCGCCAAGGCATTGTATGAGAACCCGGAAGCCGAAGCGGAGTTGCGCAGGCGCACACCGCTCGGTCGGATCGGCGATCCCCAGAATATCGCGGGAGCGGCGGTATATTTCGCCTCCCAAGCGGGCGCCCATACCACCGGACAGGCACTGGTTATCGACGGTGGTATGACAATCGGGGGACTATGACCGAAGGCGGTTCCCACGGGGCAAATTCAGTCGGCCGCTCTCCGCACGATCGGGATATGCGGAAACGGCAGGCTGTTTCCGGCGGTGCTGATATCGCGTGAGGCTCGCTGGGCCTACTGGAACCCGTTCAGTTAAATTAATATCCTAAATGTCACCTTTTCGGTTCAAAAAAGACCGCACGGTGGCATTGAACTCGACGGGGTTCTCGATCATCGGATAATGACCGGTCCCGTCGAGAAGCGCGACCTCGCTCCCGGCGATCCGCCCTGCCGTGGCCTCGACCTGTTCCTGCGTGACGAGCCAGTCATCGGACCCCCGGATGAGGAGGGTAGGATCGGCAATCGCAGCCATGGCCGCCCGTTTGTCGAACCCCGCATAGCCGCCGAGATCCGTCCGCATGACAGCAGGTGTGGACCGGCAAAGTTGCCATATCACTTCGCGCGCCCGGTCCGGAGGAGTGCGCTTGCCGGTGAGCGACTGGGAATAGCATTCGAGCATCTGGTGGCCGTTGACCATCAGCATATCGAGAACAAAATCATCGAGGCCGGGGGTGTAGTCTGCTCCTTCGCAGGAGATGACAGCCGCATAGCGACCTGGCCGCCGCGCCGCGAGTTCCAGCACGAGGTTACCGCCCATCGAGCAGCCGATGATCACGGGACGCTCCAGCCCCAGCCTTTCGATGAGGCGTTCGTTGAATACCGCATGGGCAGTGAGATCCGGCAGGGGTCCGCTCTCCGGCATCACACTCTTGCCATGGCCCGGCGCGTCGACCGCAATCACCCGAAAATGGTCCGACAGATCGGCCAGCACATGACGGTACATCAGGCTGTCCTGGCTGGCCGCATGGATGCAGAGAATGGCGGGGCCACGGCCGGCTTCCTCATAAAAGATGTCGAGCCCGTCGACGTCCACATAGCGTCCGGTTCTGGCGCGGCTCGGCGGCGGCGGCGCGGGCGAATAGCGTTGGGGCTCGGGTGCTCCACCGCTTTTCGCGGTCGCTTCGAAAAGCAGCCAGAAAATCTTGACGTTCCGCATGACGAACACGGGGTCACCCTCCATGGTCATACTCCCGTGGCCGGGCGTCAGGGCCTGAAACCAGTCCAGCCGATGCGAGGCTACCCGCTCCCAGTCTGTCAGCGGGCCGGATATCGTCACGTCAACTGGCTGCGGATCGGCGGCGCGTGTCAGGAGCGTGCCGTTCCGAAGGGTCAACAGGACCGAGGAGGCCCCATCCGACAACCGGATGCTGGCCGAGAAAAACTGTGTGGTCGCCTGCCATTCCCGCGAAGCGTTCAGGATGGCGTGCAGGGCTTCGCACCTAACGGATGTCCAAAAACCCGTGTCCATATCGGTCGTCTTTCAAAAGACAGAGGTGGGCCGACCATGAGGCCGACCCACCGAGGAAGCTAGTGTATGCGAGGGATCCGCCCCGGCATCACATCGCGTAACGCAGCGTCACGCCATAAGTGCGGGGTTCGTTATACACCGGAAAATAGAACCCAAGGCTCGACAGGTCGTTCATGTCGGTCAGGTACCGCTTGTTGCCGACATTGCGAACATAGGCCGAGATATCGAAGCCGGAGCTGTGCCCGATACCGGCATTCAGGTTCACTTCGCCATGGCCTTCGCTCACCAGCGGCGAAACATTGTTCGGGCTGAAAAACACCTTCGACTGGTAGGAGAAGTCCGCACCGATACGCGCGGTCCAGTCGGCGCTCAGTTCGGCGCTATAGGTCGCGCCGCCGGTCAACTGCCAGCGCGGGGCCTTGTCGAGCGTCTTGCCCTTCAGATTACCGCGAATGGCATCGATGAACTCCGCATATTCGGCATGAACATACGCCGCGCCGAAATTGAGGTCGAGGCCCCGAACCGGGCGGGCATGAATGTCCACCTCCGCACCGTAGATCTCTGCATCGGCATTTTGCAGCCGCTGAAGAGGCACGCCACCCGCAGGATTGCCTTCAATGCCGAACACCTGCATGTCGCGATAATCATAATAGAAGGCGGCCGCGTTGAACCGCAGACGGCGGTTCAGCAGATCGGTCTTCAGGCCCACCTCGAACGCGTCGATCGTCTCGGAATTAACGCTGTTGAATTCCAGATCGTTGAACAGTGCGCCGGTATTGTAGCCGCCCGCCCGGACACCGCGCGAATAGCTTGCATAGGTGTTGATGGTCGGCGTCGCCTGATAAGCAAGCGCCAGACGCCAGGTCGGCTTCCGGAGCGTCGTCACCCGCCGGGCCGGTCCGTCGACCGCCAGACTCGTCGGATCGGAATCGACAAAGCCGACGAGCCGCTGTCTCAGACGCGCCTGGGAATCATTGTCCGGGTTCACCGGGCCCCCATAGGTCTGGAACCGCAGTTTCTTCTTGTCATCGGTATAGCGGAGACCGGCGGTCATGGTGAGCGTGTCGCTCAGCTCGTAGTCCAGCTGCGCAAAGATGGCCTTGCTGGTCGTGCGCTGGGCAAAATCCCGCTCCAGATTGACCACCGGAATGTTGGGGTCGAAAAAGGGCTGCGTCGGATCCGGATTGAACAGGCGCAGCACGCTGAAGTTGGTCAGGCTCTTGAGGGTTTCCCGCAGATAATAGACACCCGCAACCCATTTGAGCGGTCCGTCCCCGTTGGAAGCCAGGCGCAGCTCCTGACTGAACTGTTCGGATTTCTCGGTCCAGATCGGGCTGGAGGCGACCGCGAAGGGTGAGTAATCCTGATCCTGGTTCAGCTTGCGCTTGTTCCAGACATAGCCGGTGACGGACGTCACGCTGAAGCTGTCGCCCTTCCAGCTCATCTGCAGGCGATCGGCGAAGTTCACGAGCGATTCCGAATTGTTCAGCACATCGGTGTTGAACTCATCGATGTTCTCGTTCGCCCGGTAACCGCTGATCGGATTGACGCAGATTGTCCGGGCAAGGATTTCGGGGCCGGTGCACGGACGATTTGCGGTGGGATTGAAGGTGCCGAGCGACTGGTGGCCCAACGCCGACGACTTGCTTCTGCCGCCTTCGATCTTGTTGTGGATCTCGATCGCATCCGAGGGCGTGAACAGGAATTGCAGGCGCCCGGCGTAGGTGTTGATGCCGTTGATGTCGCGCCCATCCTGAAGGTTTACCGCCCAGCCGTCCCGTTTCTTGACGGTAACCGAAACGCGCGCGGCGAGTTTGTCGGGGACAATCGCGCCCCCGCCAGCGGCATCGAAGAAGATCTGATCGAACCGTCCGCCGGTCAGCGATGCCGAGAAATCCGGCTTAAAGGTCGGGCGCTTGGTGGTGTAATTGATGACGCCACCGGTCGTATTGCGCCCGTAGAGCGTGCCCTGCGGTCCCTTGAGCACTTCGACGCGATCGACGTCGAACACCGCGAACAGCGCGCCAACGCCCGAGTTCAGGAACACTTCGTCAACCGTGATACCGATCGCACCGGAGGACGCCGCGTTATAATCGTTCACGCCAACGCCGCGCAGGAAAATCGTGGGGTTCGATGCCTGGAAAAGCTGGTTGATCTGAAGCCCCGGCACCGACTTGGTGAGATCGAGACTGTTACGGACACCCTGCTGCGCGAGAGCGTCGCCGCTGAGCGCCGTGATGGCGATCGGAACCCTCTGGACGTTTTCGCCGCGCTTCTGGGCCGTGACGATGATCTCGGCGATCCCGCCATCGTCTGTCGCGGCTTCTTCTTGCGCAAGCGCCTGCCCGGCCGGGCTGAACGCGAGCAGCGCCGCTATGCCGATGCGGCTGGCAAATGCCTTCATGTGATAACGGTAAGCCAACATATATCCTCCCATCCTGTTCATTTCTTTACCGCGCCCGCTTGTTTCTCGAGCGCGCAACCCGGACTTGATGACCGGTCATCGGAACGAACCCAGGGGTTCGCCAAGGCACACGCCCTGGCGTTGCGAACCACATCCATTCGCTCCGCACCGATTCCTTACATTTCGAGATGGCGGGTTTTTCGTGTTCGGCCTGAAGCCTTCTCGTCCCCACCACTCGCGGAGAGCATAATGCAAACTCGCTTGAAATGTCAAATATCAAATTTATTTCATATATTGAACTTTATTTGGCGTCAGGCCTTCGTCAAAATAGTCGATCGAGAAAGGCGCAACCGTTCTCAAGCGCCTGCCGTCCCTCGGGCACGATGCTCGAAAAGACCGGCCAGACGTGGAACATGTCGGGCCACACCTCGAGGCTGGTGCGCACGCCGTTCTGGGCGAGATGATTGGCGAGCTGGATGCCATCGTCGAGCATCACTTCGCTCTCCCCAATCTGGATAAGCACCGGCGGCAACCCGCGGACGTCTGCATGGACGGGCGACGCATCCGCATCGTTGGGCCGCATTGATCCGAGCGCCGTACGGGCCATCAGCACCAGAATGTCGCGCGTGCAAAGCGGATCGATTCCGTCGCGCGTTTTGTACGATGGATTGTTCATTTCCAGATTGCACCAGGGCGAAATGGCAACGGACCCGGCCGGAAGGGGAATCCCTGCGCGTTTCGCGCGCACCATGAGCGACACGGTCATCGCACCACCGGCCGAATCCCCGGCAATCACGACGTTGCGCGCATCCCCCACCGTCTTCACCAGCCATGTGTAGGCGGTCAGCGTGTCATCCAGCGGCACGGGAAAGCGATGTTCCGGCGCGAGGCGATAATCCGGCATGTAGACGCGGGCGCCCAGCATCTTCGCGTAGTGACCGGCTATTCCGTGATAGCCATCCGGTCCGCCGCTGAAATAGCCGCCGCCATGGATGTAAAGAAGCGTCCGGTTGCCGGTCGCGCCATCGGGTGTGGCCAGCACGCCCCGTACCCCGCCCATGTCCACTTCGGAAAACCGGACTCCTTCGGGGGCGGGATCGCGCGCCAGAAATTCATTGTAGCGCTTGCGCAGATCCGCGACAGCGCCCGGCTCGACGGCCTCACCCATCAACAGCGGAGCGAATTCGAAAGCGATCGCCTTCCAGTCCTCGATGCGTTGTCGCGTTGCTTCATTCAACGGCATGTTCCTGCTCCTCTCGATTGATGGTCGGCTTGGCAGACCGGATGCTGCGCCGCGTTCACGCGATCTCGACCTGTCCAAATCCGGCGTAGTGCGTCGTCAGATACTCTTCGATTCCCTCAATCCCGCCTTCGCTTCCCAGGCCGGAATGTTTGATGCCGCCGAACGGCGCAGCGGGATCGGATATCAGACCGGTGTTTATACCCAGCATCCCGGCCTCGATCTGCTCCTGCAGGCGCAGGGCACGACCCAGATCGCGCGTATAAGCGTAGGACGCCAACCCATATTCCGTCGCGTTCGCCTGTTCGATCGCCTCTTGCTCGCTTGCAAAGCGGCTGATGGTCGCCACCGGACCGAATATTTCCTCTGTAACGATGCGCGAGCCGGGGCGGATGTCGCACAGAATTGTAGGCGGATAAAAATAGCCCGGTCCATCGGGAACGGCGCCGCCCGTGACGAGCGTAGCGCCCTCGTCGATCGCCTCGGTCACCAGCCGATGCACATCCTCGCGCGCCTTGCCGCTGATCAACGGACCGACAACATCCGCTCCATCGGGCCCCCGCCCCAGAGCGAGGGATGAGAAACGGGCATGCAGACGCTGGGTGAACGTGTCGGCCACAGCCTCATGCACATAGAAGCGGTTGGCGGCGGTACAGGCCTGCCCGATGTTTCTGAGCTTGGCGTGCATGGCCCCTTCGACCGCCGCATTGAGATCGGCATCCTCGAACACCAGAAAGGGCGCGTTGCCGCCCAACTCCATCGACGTGCGCAAGATGTTGGCGGACGCCGCAGCCAGCAGGATACGGCCGACATGCGTCGATCCGGTGAAGGAAAGTTTCTTCAGCCGGCCATCGGCCAGAAGCGGCGCGATGACCTCGCTGGACCGGGACGTCGTGATGACGTTGAGCACGCCATCGGGCAGACCCGCCTCTTGCATGAGCGCCGCAAACAGAAGCGTCGTGAGCGGCGTCAGTTCCGCCGGCTTGAGGAGCATCGTGCAGCCCGCCGCAACGGCTGGCCCCACCTTCCGGGTGATCATAGCCAAAGGGAAATTCCACGGCGTGATGAGCAGGCAGGGGCCAACCGGCCGCTTGCTGATCACATGGCGCAGGCCGCTGCTGGGTGCGACCTGATAGCGGCCATGGACGTGCGCAGCCTCTTCGGAAAACCAGCGCAGGAATTCTGCTGCATAGGCAACCTCACCGCGCGCTTCCTTCAGCGACTTGCCCATTTCCAGCGCAATGAGCAGGGCAAAATCGTCCGCCCGGTCGGTCAGAAGATCGAAGGCGCGCCGAAGGATATCGCTGCGCGCGCGACTGCTGTGCGCCGCCCAGCCCTTCTGCGCCCGATCGGCGGCGGTCAGCGCATCGATTGCATCCGATGGCGATGCATCAGCGGCGCTCGCCAGGGCAGCGCCCGTGGCCGGATCCTGCACAGCGAACGTGCGGTCTCCAGTAGCGTTGATCCAGCGCCCGCCGATCAGCAGGCCGGATGGCAGGGACGCGAGCAGACTCGCCTCCCTTGCCGCAGCTGCGGCTGGCTCACTGCTCATGCGAGATCCTCACGCACGCTCCAACGTGCGCAACGGGTGCGGCGCTGGCTCCACGTCGATCATGCCTTCCTGCCCGTCGAAGATGCGCAGCGGCCCCATCGCGTCGGCGCTGCTGATCACATCGAGCACGACGACCTTGCCCGAAGTCATCGCCGCCGCGAGTGCCGGAGCGAAATCGCCGGGTTCCTCGATCCTGATTCCCTGAGCTCCGACAGAACGGGCCACCGCCGCATGATCGACATCGGCAAAACCGATCCCGGTGGTGGTGCGCCCAAACCCAAGCGCCTCACCATGCTTCTGCATCACGAGCTGGGAATTGTTCAGCACGATAAGCGTGAGGGGGATGTCTTCGCGAACCGCCATTTCCAGCTCGGCCCAGACATGCGCGAAACCGCCGTCACCCACGATACCCACAACCCGGGCGTCCGGACGCGCCAGTTTGGCGCCGATCGCATAAGGCAGACCCCATCCGAGGCCAGCGAGCCCGCGCGGCGTGAGAATCCGCTGTCCGGCGGCGCGCGCCGTGAGATAGGCCGTCACCCAGACGGACGAATAGCTGGCGTCCGCGACGACAATGTCGTTGGGCGTGAGCAGCGTGTCGAGATCACCCATGAGGCGCTGCGGGAGCAATGGCTTCTCGTCCGACTGAAGCTCCGGGGCAATCGCGGTGAAACGCTCCTCCCGCGCCCGCACGATGGCGGCCTTGAGCGCGGCCACCGCACCCCGCCGCTGCGTCAGGTCTTCCGCCTTGAGCGCTTCGGTCAAATCGCTGATCGCCGAGCGCGCGTCGCCCAGCAGGCGAACAGCTTCGTAATTCCGGCTGATTTCCTGGGGATCCACATCGATATGGATGTAAGTCGCATCGGGCGATGTCAGCGTCCAGGCATCCGTGCCGTTCTCGTTGGTGCGTGTGCCGATAAACAATATGACATCAGCGTCCTGCATCAGCGCGCGATGCGCCGCCGCCGGACCATTTTTGCCGACGATATTCGCCGCCACGCCCAGCGACAACGGATGGGTTTCGTCGACCGCACCCTTGCCCATGAAGGTCGTCGCCACGGGGATTTCGGCGACATCGATCAGCGCAGCGAGTTCCGCCGCAGCCTGCGCGCTGTGCACACCACCGCCCACGATCGCGATGGGGGACTTGGCCTGCGCCAGCAGCTTTGCCGCCTTGTGCGTGGCGCTCGCCTCCGGGCGGGGCCTGTCCAGCGGGAAATGGCCAAGATCTTGTTTGCGGGCAGCCGTCTTGGGATGGGATGGCTGCATCAGCATATCCTTGGCGAGCAGCAGGACAACCGGTCCCGGCCGCCCGCTATTGGCGGCAATCATCGCGAGATCGACATATTCCGCCGCACGATCCGGATCGTCCAGCCTGCGAATCCATTTCGCACATCCTCCGAACAGGGCAAAATGATCATATTCCTGAAACGCGTTGCGGTCGCGCTGCGAGGCGGGAACTTCCTGAACCAAAACGAGCATGGGGATGGACGCCTTCATGGCTTCGGCCATCGGCGCGACCATCAGCGAAGCCGCAGGGCCGTTCTGCGCGGCGACGACACCGATGCGGCCCGAAACGCGGGAATAGGCATCCGACATGGCGCCAGCGGCATTTTCCGTGCGGTACAGCAACTGACGAATGCCGACCTTTTCGACCGCCAGCATCAGCGCGGTCGGGTTGCTTTGCGCAAGGACATTTTCAACGCCGTGACGCACCAATGCGTCGGCTATCGCGTCTGCAACACTCTCAACCATGCAATTTTCCTATATTTCATTATATGAATTAATTACACTATATGACAATGCGGCTGTCCTGTAAAGCGGCGCAACAGAATATTCGGGAGAGTTCAGATAGTGAAAATTCGGCGGAGCACGCGCCATTCATCGCGCGGCGGCCAAGTGGCTGTCGCGTCAGGCAGATGAAAACGGGAAGCGTGCGCTATGCGACCGGAGCGTTTTTCAGCAGCGCATTGGCATCGGCCGCCGCGGCCTGAATGGCGTCAAAGAATTTTTCTCGCGCCTTTTCGAGGCGGAAGGTCGGCGTGACGATGCCGATCGCTCCGAAAACAGCGCCGGAGGAATCAAAGAGCGGCGCGCAGATGGCGATAATTCCCTGCTCGGTCTGCTCATCAGAAGCCCAGCCACGCTCTACGATCTGCGGAAATTCCTTTTCAAGCGCCTTCACAAGGGTCTTGCGCTGCTTTTCCGGAAGTTGGGAAACGCTGGCGTCAAGCATCGCTGCGCGGGATCCGGGATCGAGATGGGCGAGCACGACCTTGCCGGATGCCCGTTGGTGCTCATTGCCCCGCAAACCCACGCTCAAGCCCGAAACCCGCAGCCGATGCGACCCTTCCACCAGGACCTTCAGCACGACATTATTATTATCCCGACGCGACAACACCGCGCTTTCCAGGGTCTCCGCCGCAAGACGCTTCACGATCTCCGACAGCGATTTCTCGACATCCTGAAACCGCTGATAGCCGCGAATCAGCGTTTCGATACCGACGCCGAGTTCCAGCCCGCCATTCTCATTGCGCTCAATATAGTCCTTGGCCACGAGCGTTCGCAGCAGATGGTAGCAGGTTGTGATATTGAGGTTCAGGGCAGCCGAAACGTCCCGGATATTCGGGGGCGTTGCAGCATTCGCCACATATTCGAGAAAGGCGATCGCGCGCTCAACGGTCTGCAACGTGTAATTGTTGTCCATGCCCCTGCTCTAGAACAAAATGCCCCGCCTCGAGAACGTATTTTTTCAATTACTGAACGTCGATCCCGTTCTCAGAGGATCCGCGGGATGTTGAGCCCGCCCGCCGTCCATATCGGCTGACCGGTCATGTAGGGAAGCGCGCCCGTTGCAAGCGCCGCCACGGTCTTGCCGACATCCTCCGGTTGCCCCTGCCGGGGGAGCGGCACGACGCCGTCCGCGATCAGCCGGGCGATCGTATCATTTCCGACCTTTGCGGTCATCGGTGTCTCCATCAGGCCGGGGCGGATTTCGTGGACGTGGATACCGGCCGCACCCAGTCGGGCCGCGAACAGCTTGGTGACCATCGAGAGAGCGGACTTGGTTACGCAATATTGCGAGCGGTCGGTGAAAGACAGCTCGGCCGCGATCGACGTGATGATAATAATCGACTTGTAGCTTTCCGGCGCAGTCTCGCCAGCGGCCAGCAGCGCTTTTGCAAAAGCCTGCGTCAGGAAAAAGGTGCCGCGCAGGTTGATGTCGACCGATGTGTCGAACGCATCCGGCTGCAGATCCAGAAGATCGGTCAACGGCCGAGCGGCAATTCCGGCATTGTTTACCAGGCAATCAAGCCTGCCGAAATCGGCTGCGATTGCGTCCAGAACGGAACCGTGACGCGCCAGATCGCTGATGTCCATCGCATAATAAAGGGTTCGTCCCCCGGCTGCCTCGACCTCCGCCAGCTCGGGCGGCATGTCGGGCGCTTCGGGCAAATCCACAATGGCGACGTCAAATCCGGATCTGCCGAGTTCCACAACGGCACCAAGACCCAACCCCTGCAGGCCCCCTGTGACGATCGCGACGGGGCGGGCTCCCGGCCCCTTCTGGTGCGTTTCCGACATGGCGGTTCTCCGGCTTTCAGGCATTATTTGATGACGACGGGATTGACCGGTGCCCCGGTGCCGTTCACGACCTTGAGCGGCGCTGCGACATAGAGGAAATCCCACTGGCCGTCCTCCGCGCAATCCGCCGCAAGCTTGCCCAGCCCGGCCAGTTCCGTGAACGTCACCCCCAGATTGCGCATCAGCGCGCCATGAAGGATGAGCAACGCGCCATTGACAGGGTCGACCGTCACCTCATTGGCGATCGTGTCCGTCACCAGATTGGGGATTTCCATTTCGTGGAACCACTCCACCAGTTCCGGCGAATAGGTAAGGCCCGGTTCGATGAAATCCTTGTAAAATTCATCCGCACCCAGGCTGTAAAATGATTCGAGAAATCCGGTCCGAATAACGACAATGTCGCGCTTGCGGATCTCGACGCCCTGCGCCTTGGCGGCCATCAGCAAATCGTCGTGCGTAAAGGTCTCGCCCTTGTCGAGATATTCCTTGCCCCGCAGCCGCGCGATATCGAGCAGAACGCCCCGGCCGACAACGCCCTTTTCGCCGATCGGCTGCACACTCACCTTGTCGAGACCGCCGATCGTCGATTTGGCGTCATAGCCATTATAGAGCTGCCCATCATACCAGACGTGGCCCAGCGCATCATATTGCGTGGAGCCCTGTAAATAGGCCGAAATCATATCGTCGGCATAATGCTGGCCGCCGGGAAACTGGGGGGCCTTGCCACAGATCCAGTGCCCCTCGTCGATAACCTGGCTGCGTTCGGCGCCCCGTCGCCCCGGCCATACCGGATCGCCTTTCGGGTCCGCCATCGGCAACTGCAACGTGAAGACCTTCCCCGATCGCACGGAACCCAGGGCGGACAGCGCCTGTTGCGGTCCCAAGTAATTGAGCGCGCCGACTTCGTCATCGGCGCCCCATTTCCCCCAATTTTTCGGGGAGTCCTTCAGCAGATCCGATACCGCTGGGGAAACCTCATGCGTCATGTCACCGTCTCACAATTTTTGGGGGTGTCAGCGATCATCCGGCCGGAGCCGGCTTGCGGCTCGTCATGGTCTGCGTGTTGGTGAACTCCAGCAGGCCTTCCATGCCATGCTCGACACCGACGCCGGATTGCTTGTGCCCACCAAAGGGCGCGTTGGGCAAGAACGCGAACATCTCGTTGATCCAAACGGTGCCGGTCTGCAGACGCTGGCCGATCGCACGGGCCTTGTCGACATCGTTGGACCAGATCGACCCGCCCAGCCCGGATTCGCTGTCATTTGCGCGGGCGATGACATCGTCGAGATCATCATATTTCAGCAACGGCAGCACAGGACCGAACGCCTCTTCCGTCACCACGCGCGACTTCTCCGGCGGATTGTCGACGATCGAGATCGGGATGAAATAGCCCGGGCCGTCCGACACTTCGCCGCCCGTCAGGAACGTCTGCCCGTTCGCGCGTGCATCTTCGAGCAGGTTCTTGACCTTCTCGAACTGCATCCTGTTCTGGACGGGGCCGAGATCGACGCCCTGCTGCGAGCCATCCCCCACCGTCACGGTCTTGGCGAACTCGACCAGTTCGTGCGCGACCGCGTCGTAGATGCTGGAGTGGATGTAGAGCCGCTTGATCGCCACGCACACCTGCGCGCTGTTGAAAAACGCCCCCCAGAACAGCGCCGGGGCGACCGCCTTGGGATCGACATCGGGCAGCACGATCGCCGCATCGTTGCCGCCCAGCTCCAGCGTGATCCGCTTCAGCGTCTTTGCCGCGCTTTCCATTACGCGCTTGCCGGTGGCGGTCGATCCAGTGAAGGACACCTTGCCGATGTCCGGGTGGTCCGTAATCCATTGCCCCAGCGCGTTGCCCCCGGAAACGATGTTGAGCACACCGGGCGGCAGAATGTCGAGCAGCAGTTCACCGAGTTTCAGCGTGGTCAGCGGCGTATAGGGCGAGGGCTTGAGCACCATCGTATTCCCCGCAAGGAGTGCGGGCGCCAGTTTCCAGATCGCCATAAGCAACGGTGCGTTCCACGGCGCGATCGCCCCCACAACCCCGATCGGCGTATGGCGAATTTCGACCCGCCGCTCCTCACTGTCCTCGATCACCTCGACGGGAAGATCGAACTGGGCAACGCCATGGCACCATTGAGACGCCGTATCGACCTCCCATTCCGCGCCACCATAGGGACGGCCCTGCTCGGCGGTAAAAATTCGTGCCAGCTCGGCCTTATTTTCCTGAATGCGGTCGGCAATCGCGCGAATTTTCGCGCGCCGCTCGTCCATGGAGAGCGCCGCCCATGCGGGAAACGCCGCCTTGGCCGCCGCCACTGCTTCATCAAGCTGCGCCTTGCTGGCGTCGGGCACCGTTGCAATTACGTCTTCCGTTGCCGGGTTCAGCACATCCAGGCCAGCGCTGCCGGTGACTTTCTGGCCGTTGATGGTCATCACGAAATGGTCGAAGCTCATCGGACAGTTCCTCTCTGTGTTCCGGCGTCAGGCGCCCGTATGCGCGGGCTGTGTTCGGAGAGCGCGTTGGGCGCCCGCCATGAAATCCAGGGTTTGCGGAATGACGATGTCCGGGATTTCAAGGATGGGGCTGTGCCCCACCGCTTCGAGCCTCTGGAGTGTGGCGCCCGGGATATTGTCCGCCACTTCGTGGGTCCATTCCTGGGGACGCGCGATATCCTCGTCGCTCAGATAGACAAGCGTCGGCGCCTTCACGCGAGGAAGCAGGGATACCGCGCTAGGCCTTTCCACCACGCCAACCATCGCCGCCCAGGTGGACGGTGCCAGACGACCAATGTGCGTACGCCAATGCTCGATCATCGCCTGCTTTTCCGGCTTTGACCGGGTGGTCGCGCCGAACATGATGGACATCATCATATCGAGATCATCGCCGACGAAACCGATGGCGCGGGTCCGGTCCAGCAGGTCCGTGAAATTGCCCTTCTGGTCTTCGGGTTCGCCCCGCGCCGACGATCCCATCATCACCATGGAGGCGCACAGGTCCGGTCGGCGCGCCGCGATGCGCACCGCTACGTCTCCGCCCATTGACGCCGCGATCAGATGAACCGGCGGCAGTGCCAGCGTTTCGATGAGCGCAATCATGTCGTCAGCGCAGCAGTCCATGGTCACCAGCGCGTCGGTAGATGGCGCGCTGCTGCCCTGCCCGCGGAAATCCGGGCGGATAACGCGGAACCGTCCCTTGGCCGCCGGGACCAGCGCGTCGAACATCCGCCCGTCCAGAAAAAGGGAGTGCAGACACAGGATCGGCGGCAGATCCGCTTCGCCGGTATCGTCAACCCAGAGGATCGTGTCGCGCACCGCGATACCCGTCGCACTCTTCATACCGAACTCTCCTCTTTCCTGTTCCCAATCCGACAGATCGGAACAACGGCGCGGCCACCCTTAGAAATTGTAGCCTAACGTCACGCCATATTCCGATGGACGACCGGTGTAACGGACGATGGTATCGAACGCGCGCAGGCTGTTGGTCCAATAATGTGTGTTGGTCACGTTCCGGCCCCAGGCCGATAGCTTCCAGCGCTCGTCGGACGACTGCACGCCAGCACGCAGGTCGAGCGTCGCATAGCCCTTGATCGTCGCGTCCTTCTGGTCCTGCCCGCCCAGCTGCGGCGAGCCGTAGCTCTTGGTCTGCGCGCGCACGCCAGCGCCCAGAAAGCCCTCGATCCTCTCGGTCAGCGGGAAGGCATAATCCAGGCTTGCCGAACCCGCCAACTCCGGCGCGAACGGCAAACGCGCGCCCTCGAACGAACTGAACACAGGGAATAGCAGCCCGCCGACATTCTGTGCGCCGACAATGCCGTCGAACTTTTTGATGCGGGTGTTCAGATAGGTTCCCGCGAAACGGACGGTTAGCCCTCGCGTCGGTACGAGCGTCATGTCCATTTCCGCACCCCAGATGCGGGACTTGGGAATGCTCACCAGCTTTTCGAGCGCGCCAAACAGCGGATCCACAGTCTTCCCGCGCGTCTGCTTATTGGCATAGTCATAATAGAAGGCCGCACCGTTCCAGACGATACGATTGCCCAGCACATTGGACTTGAAGCCGAGCTCATAGGCGGTCAGCTTTTCCTGCGGCACCGGAAAAAACTGGGCCTGGCTGGCGGCATTGACCAGCGGGAACGCGCCGCCCTTGAAGCCACGGGACACGTTGGCGTAAATCAGCAGGTCGTCATTGGGCTTGAAGTCGACGCCGACGCTCCAGGGGACGTTGTCCTCTTTGAGCTTGGCGTTGTAGGTGCCCGAGACGCACGTGTTGGGGTCGATCGACACCGACTGCCCCGGCACCACCGGCGTGTACGTGACACCGGGACAGAACAGCGGGACATACACTGCCGGGATCAGCACGTTAAAAAAGTCCGTCAGACCGAGAGCGCCAGGGATCGGTTCGACATAACCCGGCGTGTCATAGACCCGGTTGGCCGCCGTCCGGCTGGAGTCGGTATAGCGGATACCGGCCTTCAGCTTGAGACGCTCGCTCAGGTCATATTCCATATTGCCGAACACAGCCCACTGCTTGAAAACCTGCCGCGTATCGAGCGTGTTGGCGGTAAAGCCGTCGCGGAAACCGGTCGATGCGAAGGGATAGATCGCGTCGATCCGTTCATAACTGGCGATGCGCTGCACATTGCCGCCGATCATCCAGCGTAAGGCCGACGCCGAGTCGGTACTGGCGAGGCGAAGCTCCTGACTGAAGTCGTTGGCGCGGGCCGGGTTCGCGGCTTGCTCGAACGCCGGGAGGTCCGTGCCGGAATAGGAGGACGCCTTGCGCTGACGCAAATTGCTGTACGCCGTCAGCGACGTGAGCGTAATCGCATCGGACAGGTCGATATTCGCCGTCAGCGCCGTCTGGTAGAAACGATCGTCGCGATAGGGGCGATAATTGGGGTCCCAATTCGCCGCCCGGTTGTTGTTCGGCGCGCCGGGGATCAGGAGCAGCGCGAAATCGGGAGGGACGACCTGCCCAAAGGTGACCGATCCCACGGGCGCCTGAAGATCGGCAGGCGTTGTCTGACGTGCAAGCTGCGGCGCCTGGGGATCCGACTTGTTCAGCCAGCCATTGAGGTTGAGAAGGAAACTCATTCCCTCACTCGGCTGCCAGTCCAGAAGGATCCGGCCCGCATATTCATCGGTTTTGCCGAGCTTGTCCCTGCGGGTGTAGCTGTACTGCCATTCGTCGCCCTGGCTGACCTTGACCGCAATGCGCCCCTTGAGCGTATCAGACAGCGGTCCGCTGACGTGTGCTTCGCCACGGATTGTGTTGAAACTGCCAAAGCCCAGTTCGACACCGGCATCCAGAGTGTTGGTCGGCTTGGCTGCGATGAGGTTGATCGCGCCGCCGGTGGCGTTGGTGCCGAACAGCGTCCCTTGCGGCCCCTTGAGCACCTCGACGCGTTCCAGATCGAATGCGGTAAGCGCGCCGAACGCCGGAACCGCGAGCGGCAGCTGATCGATATAGAGAGCGACGTCAGGCGCCGCACTGAGCGTGCTTTCGAAGAAGCCGACGCCGCGAAGCGTATAGACCGGCGTACCGCTTGGGCTCGGGGTAACGTCAAGGCCCGGAACGACCTTGGCCAGATCCGTCACGGCGTTCACGCCCGCATTGTCGAGCGCCGCGCTGTCAAAGGCCGAAACGCTCAGACCCACATCCTGCAGCTTCTGCTCGCGCTTCTGGGCCGTCACAACGATTTCGCCCAGCCCGCCATCGTCCTCTGCGGCGGCTCCGTCGGCCTCCTGCGCAAAGGCCACGGCGGGCATGACGAGCGAAAGCGCCGTGCACAGGCCGAGGCGCCGAAGGGCTCCTTTTCGAAAAAGGGTGCGCGCGCACGGATCGATCATCGTTCCTCCTTTGGCGTGACTTGTCTCAAGCCATCTTTGTGAAGGAACCCCGTTATCAACGATTATCGCATTGGTCAATATATGAATAGTTTCATATATTGAAATATATTCCCCCCAGACCGTTTGCGCCCCACTTCAAAAGAGCGGACGATACCCGCGGGCGTTGTAATTGCATTATATGAATATTTTTGTATATTTGATATACGAGCTATCGCGCGGTGAACCAAGCGATACGGTCCAACGGGACCGATATGACCGGAAAGGACGCCATCATGACACCCTCTTCACTCCGCCGAGACCCATTGGTCTCGTCCTATTTTCCGGCCGAACAAAGCACCGCCCTGATCGACGGAACGGTGGGAGACGCCCTGCTTCGCGCAGCGGCCTCTTATGGTGACGATATCGCCTTGAGCGACCGACAGCCCACTGATGTGTCGCGGCGCACATGGACCTTCCATGAGCTTGCCACCGATGCGCACCACAGCGCGCGCGCACTGCTCGCCCATTTCCAGCCGGGCGACCATGTCGCCATTTGGGCCAGCAACTGCCCAGAATGGATTCTTGTCGAATTGGGCGCGGCGCTTGCGGGACTCGTGCTGGTGACGGTGAATCCCGCCTATCTGGAGCATGAGCTCGCCCATGTGATGAAGCAGTCGCGAGCGCGCGGGATCATCATTCAGGATGAATATCGGGGACGGAAACTGGTCGATGTACTCGACCGCGTCCGGAACCAACTGCCGGAATGTCGCACCGTCGTCCGACTTTCGTCATGGACGGATTTTCTCGGCAACGGCTTGGACAGACCCTTGCCGCATGTGTCTCCGGACGATGTCGCACAGATCCAGTACACGTCGGGGACCACCGGCTTTCCCAAGGGCGCATGCCTCACCCACAGGGGATTGAGCAACAACGGCCGCCTGTTTGCGGAGGCGCTTGGCGCTGGTCGGGGCGATATATGGATCAATCCAATGCCGCTGTTTCATACCGCCGGATGCGGGCTGGCCACTCTGGGCGCGCTCCAGACTGGGGGAACGCAGGTTCTCCCGCCCGAATATCATCCGGCCCACATGCTCGATCTGTTCGAGCGGGAGCGGGGTTCGATCATGCTCTGCGTCCCCACCATGCTGATCCGGATGCTGGAGGAGCAGGAACGGCAGCCCCGCGATCTCTCGTCCTGGCGGCTGGTTGCTCTGGGCGGCGCACCTGTTCCCACGGAGCTGGTCCGACGTGCCGAAAACCTCGCCGGAGTGGATGTCACCATCGGATATGGGCAGACCGAGGCATCGCCCTATCTCACGCATACCCTGCCCCAGGACCGGCATCCCGGCTGGGAGAACAGCGTAGGCAAGCCCCTTCCCCACACCGAAGTGAAGATCGTCGATCCATCGACCGGAGCAATCATGCCGGTGGGCGAGTCCGGCGAAATCTGCGGGCGCGGATATGGGATCATGACCGGCTACTTCGACGCGCCGGACGCCACGAACGCGACGATCGATGCCGAAGGCTGGCTGCACACCGGCGATATTGGCAGCATGGATACGCGGGGCTATTGCCGTGTCCTCGGGCGGCTGAAGGACATGATCATTCGGGGCGGCGAGAATATTTATCCACGGGAAATTGAGGATGTCCTTATCACCCACCCCGATATCGCCGACGTCGCCGTCGTCGGGCTGCCCGATGACGATTGGGGAGAGACCGTTGCCGCCTGTGTCCGTCTCTCTGGCCCCCAGGTCCCCCGGTCAACGGACCTAGAGGCCTTTTGCCGTCGCCATCTCGCCAGCTACAAGGTGCCCCGGCGCTGGCATTTTCTGGAAAGCTTTCCGCAAACTGCGTCCGGCAAGATCCAGAAATTCGCATTGCGTGACCTTCTGCTTCACGACGTCACCGCGGATTGAGGGTAGGCAGAGTATATGAATCAACCGGACGCTTCCAACGACCGCAATCCGATCGATTTCTATTTTGATTTCATTTCCCCGTTCGGCTGGATCGGTGCGGAGCGAATCGGCGCGGTGGCGCGGACGCTCGATCGAACGGTTCGCTGGCACCCCTTTCTTCTCAAGGTGACCGTAGTCGACACCATGGGATTGCCACCCTTGCTCGATATTCCTTTAAAGGGCGATTACGTCCGCCGGGACTTTCCCCGCAGTCTGCGCTATCACGGTCTCCAGTTGGCGGAAGACCCGCTTTTCACCTTTTCGCCCGTCGTTGCGGCGCGTGCGGCTCTCTGGGTTCGCGAGGTCGCCCCGCAGCGAACCGAAGACCTTGTGCTGGCCCTGTACCGGGCGCACTGGTCGGAAGGCCGGAACATATCGGTTATGGATACGGTCCTCGCCGTCATCGCGGAGCAGGGGTTGTCGCCGGACGATGCGAAGGCCGCGCTTCACTCGGAACCCATCAAGACCGCACTCCGCAACGAAACGACCGATGCAATCGCGGCGGGAGTGTTCGGGTCGCCGACGATGATCGTCGATGGCGAAATATTCTGGGGATCGGACCGGATCGACATGATGGCGCAATGGATCGCCACTGGAGGCTGGTGAACGCCACGACGGATCCAGCGGGCAGGTCAGCCGATCGTGTCGACAGCATCGACAACCGGGCCTTTGAGAGCCTCGGATATCGCCTGCCCATCCGCCAGTGATCGGAGGAGTGGGAAAGCTGGAGCGGGTAGCGGGGATCGAACCCGCATCACAAGCTTGGAAGGCTAGTGCTCTACCATTGAGCTATACCCGCAACGGCTTGCGCACCTGCCACAAGCACCGCAGCGCCGTCAACACCGGACTTGGCCGGGCGGCGTCGAAATACGCCCCGGCGGAGGACCCCCGCGATAAATCCGTCGCACGGCCCTTAACGCGCGGGGCAACATGCCCTATCGTCTGTCCATGATGTCCGCCACGCAACGCCAGTTCGACATTTTCGCGCAGCTGGTGGCCTATGGCGATGTGCATCGCTGCGCCATCGGACTGTCGCTTTCGACCGACACGATCCTCGACGAGCTGGCGGCGCTCGAAGACCGGCTGGGCTACACGCTCTTCACGCAGGATCGGGGGCTGGTATCGCTCACCCCGGCGGGTCGCAAGGCGATCGCCGCGATGGAGACCCTGTCACACGAAGCGCCCGAGATATGGACCGAAGCCACGGACGCGGGGCCACAGGCCGAGCCGGATGAAGCCTCGAATAGTGCTTTAGCCCTTCCCCCCGCCGCATCCCTGTTCGGCGCGCGCGACGAGGAGCGAGAGGCCGCCGCGCCCGATGTAGCGGCAGGCGATCCGATCGACCATGTCTCGCTCCCCGCGTCGCCCGATGCCGTCACACCCAAGCATTTTCGGCCACTTCCGTCAGCGCGGGGCAAGTCGCCCGACCTGATCGTCCAGAACATCGTGCTCGCCGCGCACCCTGCGATTTTCGCGCATTTCCAGGACACGCTGACCGCGTTCGAGGACAGCAGCCTCGATGTCGACATTACCCTGCGCCTCGAAGGGCTGGACGAAGCGGACATCCCCGCCCTCTTCGCGCGGGGCGAGGCGGACATCGCCTATTTTTACGCGCTGGGCGAGCCTGCGGATTTCGCGAGCCGCTATGCATGGAGCGAGCGGATCTCGCTCTATATCGCCGCTGATCACCCGCTGGCAGCGCAGGACACCGTGTTGGCCGACGAGCTGGCGGAAGTGCCGTTGGTGGCCCTCGCGCCCGACAACCGGATACGGCACCTCGCTGAGGCTGCCCTCGCCCGCGCTGGGCTGACCGTGCGGGACGCCACGTTCGAGAGTGATAATCTTTACGAGGTCATGAAGGCCGTGCGCGGCGGCAAGGGCTATTTCGCTGCCTTCGGCTCCGTCGCGCGCGATTTCGGCAAGACCGAGGGCATCACCCGCCTCGCCTACGCGCAGGGCCTGCCCCAGGTCGAGGTACGACAGGCGGTTCGGCCGGACATGGCCGATAATCCGGAAGTGTCGGCGCTCGCGGAATTTCTGTTCCGGTAGAAGCCCGGGGGGGCGCCGGTCGTTCCTGCAAAACACGCGGCCGGAAAGCGTTGCCTATCCCGCTCCATTCGCCGCACGCTGCCGTCCGCTCGTCTCAGGCGCAAAGAAAGCGATTGAGATGTTGTATCATCCCAAATAAGCGACACCCGTCCCTGTTGGAGGTCGCCCTTGAAATACCTCATCCTGCCGCCCGTTACTCTATCGCTCGTGCTCGCCGCGCCGCTTCATGCGCAGACCATGCCCCCTGACGACCCCCAAAGCCACCAGAGCCGGGCGGACGACATCGTCATTACGGGCGTCATTCAGCGCGACCGGCTCGACACATTGGGCGGCACCAGCGTCCTCTCGGCGCAGCAGCTCACCCGCGCACTGCGCCCTACCCTGGGTGAGACATTGAGCCGCCAGCCAGGCGTCAGCAGTTCCAGCTTCGGCCCCAATGCCTCCCGCCCGATCCTGCGCGGGTTGCAGGGCGAGCGGGTACGCATCCTCTCGGACGGCATCGGAAGCTTCGATGTCTCCAACACCTCCGCTGACCACGCGGTCGCGATCAATCCGCTGACGGCCGAGCGGATCGAGATCCTGCGCGGCCCGGCAGCCCTGCTCTACGGATCATCGGCAATCGGCGGTGTCGTCAACGTGATCGACGCGCGTATCCCGGTCCGCGTGCCGAAGGCGCCCGTTTCCGCTGATGCACTCGCCACGTACGGAAGCGCGGCAAACGAACGCTCGGTGTCGGGCAAGGTCGAAGTCCCGATCGGCGACCGCTTTGTCGCCCATGTCGACGGCAGCCGGTCGAAGACCGACGACCTGCGCACGGGCGGCCATATTCTCTCGCCCGCCTTGCGTACCGAAGCGGCGGCAAGCGGCGATCCCGACATTGCATCCCTCGCGACGCTCAAGGGCGATCTTCCCAACAGCGCTGCGGAAAGCTGGGAAGTGGCGGGCGCGCTCGCTTTCATCGACAGCAACGGCAATCTCGGCGTCTCGGTCAGCCATCTCGACAATCTCTACGGCGTGCCGGTCCGCTACAGCTTCGACCCCGCCGAACCGGCGGAGCAGGTTCGCCTGCACATGAAGCAGACACGCGCCGACCTGCGCGGGGAAATCCGCACGCAGGGCGGCTTCCTTGACCGCATCCGCCTGCGCGCCGGGTTTGCCGACTATCAGCATGCAGAGCTGGAGGAAGACGGCACGGTGGGCACGACGTTCTCCGCCCAAGGGATCGAATCACGGCTGGAGCTGGTGCAGGCGAAGCGTGGCGGGTGGGAAGGCGCGAGCGGCGTCCAATATTATGCGCGCGATTTCAACGTCGTGGGCGAGGAGAAATTCCTGCCCGCCAACATCACTAGCCAGATCGGTCTGTTCACGCTGCAATCGCTCGACCTCGGGAAGGTCCGGCTGGAAGGCGGCGCGCGCTATGAACATGCCCGCGTGCGCGCCAAGGAAGACGCCGGTCTTGGCACACCAGAAACCCGCCGCAAGTTCGACGCGCTGTCCTTCTCGGCTGGTGCGAGCGTCGAGATCATTCCGTCCTGGCGCATCGGCATCAACCTCGCCCATAGCGAGCGAGCACCTTCAGCCGAAGAACTCTACGCGCGTGGTCCCCATGCCGGGACGCAGGCCTTTGAACTGGGCAATCCGAATTTCGGCATCGAAAAAAACAACGGCATCGAAGCGACCCTGCGCGGCCGCGGCACCCATTACACGCTCTCGCTCGGCGCTTTCTACAACCGCTTCTCCGGTTTCATCACGGACACGCGCGTCCCCGATGCGGCGTGCGAGGCGGTGCTGGACGACGAACCCCTCACGCTGTCCTGCTTCCAATATGCGCAGTCCAAAGCGCGCAGCTGGGGGATCGAGGCGGAGGGGTCGGCCACGCTGATCCACGGTGACCGGGGTAGCCTAAACGTCGACGCCGGGGCGGATTATGTCCGGACCACAATCGTCGGCTCCGGTCCCGCGCCGCGCATTCCGCCGCTGCGCCTGATGGGCGGCCTCGACTGGACAAGCGCGCGCACCACTACACGGGTCGAAATCGAGCACAGCTTCGCCCAGAACCGGATCACGGCGCTGGAGACCGCAACGCCCGACTACACGCTTGTCAACGCGTCCTTCAGCATCAAACCGTTCGCGAATAACGACAAAGTCAACCTGACGCTCTCCGCGAACAACATCTTCGATGTCACCGCGCGCCGCCATGCCAGCGTGCTGAAGGATTACGCGCCGTTGGCGGGGAGGGATATCCGTGTGACGGTGCGAGTGGGGATCTGAATCAGGACTGCCCCGCCAGGATTTCCTCCAGCCGCCTGGCATATCCCGCCAGCACGCCGACCGTGGCGGTGGCGGTCAGTCGGCGGGGCTCCGGATCGATAGCGCACAACGTCCCGAAAAACTGTCCATCGGCCAGCACGATCGGGATCGATACATAGCTTTCGAACCCGTACAGCACCGGTACCGGATGGGTTCGCCAGTCGACATGCTCCGCAACCCGGTCGATGACCACCATTTCGCCGGACTGGCGGATCTCGTTGCAAATCGTCTTCTTGATTTCCAGTTCGTCGCCCGGCTTCATGCCGAACTCGATTTTGTCGACCACCTGGCAGGCGATCCAGCGATCCTCCGTGACGCGCGCGACGGCCGCAAATCCCATGCCTGTTTGCTCGCAGACGGCATTCAATATGGCCCGGACCTCGTTGTCATCGCCATACTCGACCGCTTCGCGGCTCAGATCGTCCCACATGCCTCTTGCCTCAACCCCGGCCACAATCCCGTCATTCCCCGTCGATTGCCTTAGCAGCTTTAGGGCGTCAGGACAGTGTCCTTCGCTTCCGCGAGTGTCTCCGGATAATCGAGCGTGTAATGCAGCCCCCGGCTCTCCTTGCGGTGAAGCGCCGAACGCACAATCAGCCGCGCGACCTCCAGCAGGTTGCGCAGCTCGATCAGGTCGGGCGTGACGCGGAAATTGCCGTAGTAATCGTCCACCTCCTGCGCGAGCAGGTCGATACGGTGCTTGGCGCGCTCCAGCCGCTTTGTGGTGCGTACGATGCCGACATAGTCCCACATGAACCGGCGGATTTCGCGCCAGTTGTGCTGGACGATCACTTCCTCGTCGCTGTCGGTGACGCGGCTTTCGTCCCACGGGCGGATCGGCGGCGGTGAGGACAGTTCGTCCCAATGCGCGCCGATGTGCCGCGCTGCCGCCTCGCCGAACACGAAGCATTCGAGCAGGCTGTTCGACGCCAGACGGTTCGCGCCATGCAACCCGCTTTCCGTGACCTCACCCGCCGCATAAAGGCCCGGCAGGTCCGTCCGCCCATCCAGATCGATAATCACCCCGCCGCATGTGTAATGTTGTGCCGGAACGATCGGGATCGGCTCCTGCGTGATGTCGATGCCCAGATCGAGCAGCCGCGCATAAATGGTCGGGAAATGCTCCCGCACGAATTCCGGCGGCTTATGGCTGATGTCGAGATGAACATAATCGAGGCCGAGCCGCTTGATCTCATGGTCGATCGCGCGTGCGACGACATCACGGGGGGCCAGTTCGCCCCGCTTGTCGAAGCGGTCCATGAAGCGCTTGCCCCCGCCCGGCACGCCCGGCGGCAGCTTGAGCAAACCGCCTTCGCCACGCATCGCCTCGGTAATCAGGAAGTTCTTGACCTCCAGATTGTAGAGGCAGGTCGGGTGAAACTGGTTCATCTCCATGTTGGAGACGCGGCATCCTGCGCGCCACGCCATCGCAATGCCGTCCCCCGTCGCACCGCGCGGCGCGGTCGAGAAGAGATAGGTCCGCCCTGCTCCACCCGTCGCAAGAATTGTCGCGCGCGCAGTAAAGGCGTCCACCCGCTTGGTCTTCTTGTTGAACGCATAGACACCCCACACATGCCCGTCGCCGGAATAGCGCTCGCCATGGCGGCTGGTGATGAGGTCGACCGCGATCAGATCGGTGATAAGCGTGATATTGGGATGCGCCTCGGCCGCCGCCACCAGCGCCCGCTGTACCGCCGCGCCGGTCGCGTCATCGACATGCACGATCCGCCGGTGGCTGTGCCCGCCCTCGCGCGTAAGGTGCCAGCGCTCACCAAATTCCTGCCCCGCGTTGAAGGGCACACCCAGCGCCGCCAGCCCCTCGATCGCCGCCGGGGCGTTCGACACGACGAACTCCACCGTGGCCCGGTCGTTCAACCCCGCACCCGCGACCATCGTGTCCTCGACATGCGCATCAAAACTGTCACCCGCATCGAGCACAGCCGCGATGCCGCCCTGCGCCCAGTTGGTCGACCCGCCGTCCAGCGCGCCCTTCGCCATCACCAGCACCTTCTTGTCCTGGCCCAGATGGATCGCGGCGGTCAGTCCCGCCGCTCCCGATCCGATGATGATCACGTCATAGTGCTGCATGGCCGTTTCCGCCCCTTGTCGCCGCCGGGACATGCCCGATCTTCGTTGTCCGCCCGATGGCCTGGCTAAGCAGCCGCCGCGGTGAGGTTGAGGAACACATCCTCCAGATCCGGCTCGCGCGTCACCACATCGACGATCTGGAAGCCGCATTGCTGCACGGCGGCCAGCACCTGTCCGGCATTGGCGCGGTCCTTGCGGAACGTGATGTTGAGCGTACGCTCACCCGAAAGCTCGACCTTCTCGAAGCTCGGGTGCGTCGGGATGTCGCCCACGTCCCGCTCCACCGTCACCTGCACCAGCTTTTCCTGCGCCATGCCCACCAGCTCGCGCGTCGGCTTGTTGGCAATCAGCCTGCCATGATTGATGATGGCGATGCGGTCGCACAGCTGCTCGGCTTCCTCGAGATAATGGGTGGTCAGCACGATCGTCACACCCTGGGCATTCAAATGCCGCACATAATCCCACAACTGCTGGCGCAGCATGATGTCGACTCCGGCGGTCGGCTCGTCGAGGACGAGGATCGGCGGCGAGTGCACCATCGCCTTTGCCACCATCAACCGCCGCTTCATGCCGCCCGAAAGCGTACGGCTATAGGCGTTCGCCTTGTCGTCGAGATGCACCGCGCGCAGCAGCTCCATCGAGCGGCGACGATCCTGCGGCACCCCGTAAAACCCCGCCTGATTCTCCAGCGTTTCGAGTGGCGTGAAGAAGGGGTCGAACAGGATTTCCTGGTTGACGATGCCGATACTGTTCTTGGCGTTGCGCGGATTGACGTCGATGTCGAAACCCCAGATGCGCGCCGTTCCGCCGGTCTTGTTGACCAGTCCGGCCAGCACATTGATCAGTGTCGATTTTCCCGCGCCGTTCGGGCCAAGCAGCCCGAATATCTGCCCGCGCGGCACCGAGACCGTCACATCGTCGAGCGCAACCTTGCCATCGGAATAGACCTTGGTGAGACCTTCGATGTCGATCGCAGGCTGAAGGGAGGAGTGGTCCGTCATGCCGGGGGTCATAGCGCGGCTTTTTCCCCCGCGCAAAGGGCGATACGGCGGCACGTGGATATTGCGGTAGACGCCCTGCAATGCTACGCGCGGAAATCATGATCCAGCCCCCCGAAACCATCCGCACCACAAAAACCCGTGTCGTTTGCGACGGATCGGGCGACATCCCCGCAGCGCTCGGCCATCCGCGCGTTTATATGGAGATCGACGAGAAGGGTTATGCGGAATGCGGCTATTGCGATCGGCGCTTCGTGCTGATCGGTGGCCCTGCGGATGCCCCTGCCGGTCATTCAACGCATGGGGACGGTGCCGGGACCGGCGTCACCTCTGCCTGACGCCTGCCCCGTGGTTGAGCCGCGCTGCGACCTGATCGACGTATTCCTCAGCGATCCGCTCACCGGCAACCCGCTCGCCGTGGTGCATGGCGCAGACGGCCTTTCTGACGCAGACATGCTCCGCCTCACTCGCTGGCTGGGCTTTTCGGAAACGACGTTTCTGCTTCCTCCGACGGATCCTGCGGCCGATTATCGGGTGCGCATTTTTTACCCTGCGGGCGAGCTACCCTTCGCCGGACACCCCACGCTGGGTACATGCCACGCCTGGATCGAAGCGGGTGGCCAGCCGCACCACCAGGACCGGATCGTCCAGCAATGCGGGGTCGGCCTCGTCGACATCCGCCGCGACGAAGACATGCTCTGGTTCAAGGCACCGCCGCTTTTACGGGATGGGCCACTTCATCCGGACGAGACCGCCGTTGCGGCCAAACTGCTGAACATTCCCACGGATCGGATCGTCGATGCCGTTCACGCCGACAACGGCCCGGGCTGGATCCTGCTCCGCCTCGCCCATGTCGATGATGTGCTTGGTGCCAGCATCGTTCACAAGCCCGATGGAATGGCCGATATCGGACTGTTCGCTCCCTATGACGGCGCGGGCGAGGCCGATTTCGAAGTCCGCGCGTTCTTTACGAGCCCCTCCGGTATGCTCATGGAGGATCCGGTCACGGGCAGCCTCAATGCCGCGCTCGCCCAATATGCCTTTGCCAACGGTCTTGCCGACGGCCGGTACACGGCCTGCCAGGGCCGCGGCGTTGGGCGCGCTGGCCGGGTCCATTGCAAGCAGGACGATGACGCCTCGATATGGATCGGCGGTTCCACAGCGACCGTCGCCCGCCACGCCCTGCTGGCCCCACTCGGCTGACCGAAACCGGGGTGCCACCCCGCCGTTTCGGGCTGGCATCGCGCCGGGAAGCCCCTATATCGGTGGACATGACCCAAGCCTCTGATCCGCTTCCCTCCGCCCTGTCCGCCTCCTCTTTCACCGATGCACGCGGCCTGCTGTATCGTGACGGCCTGCTCGATCCCGATGGCGCACGCCGCCTGACCGCGAGCGCGCTTGCCAATTGCGACGATGGCGAACTCTATTTGCAATATCGTGCAACAGAGAGCTTCGGTTTCGACGATGGCCGCCTGAAAACCGCCGACTATTCAACCGACGCAGGCTTCGGTCTGCGCGGTGTATCGGGCGAGATGACCGGCTTCGCCCATGCCAACGACATTTCCGAAGCCGCGATCATCCGCGCCGCACAGACGCTGAGCCTGCTTGATCCTGCCAAGCAGGCGCCCGCCCCGCCGCCGGTGCGGACCAACCGCCATCTTTACACCGATGCGAATCCACTTGAACTCGTCCCCTTTGCCGAAAAGGTTGATCTGTGCGCGCGCGTCGATGCTGCCGCCCGCGCGCGCGATCCCCGCGTGGCGCAGGTCTCCGTCAGCCTCGCGGGAAGCTGGTCGGTGATCGAGATCATCCGCGCCGATGGCTTCACCGCAGGCGACATCCGCCCGCTCGTGCGCCTCAACGTCTCGATCATCCTCGAGGAAAACGGCCGTCGGGAAACCGGCACCTTCGGCATCGGCGGGCGCTATCTTTACGACGAGATCATGGGCGAAACGATCTGGAACCGCGCGATCGACGAAGCCATTGCGCAAGCTGCTGTCAACCTGCGCTCGGTCGCCGCGCCCGCAGGCGAAATGACCGTGCTGCTCGGCCCTGGCTGGCCGGGCGTGCTGCTGCACGAAGCGGTCGGCCATGGTCTTGAGGGCGATTTCAACCGCAAGGGTACCTCCGCCTTCTCCGGCCGCATCGGCCAGCGCGTGGCCGCGCCGGGCGTTACTGTTGTCGACGACGGCAGCATCCAGCGCCGTCGCGGGTCGCTCTCCATTGACGACGAAGGCACGCCGACGCAGGAAAATGTGCTGATCGACGACGGCATTTTGCGCAATTACATGCAGGATCGGCTCAACGCGCGCCTCATGGGTGTGGAGGCGACCGGTAACGGCCGCCGCGAAAGCTATGCCCACGCCCCGATGCCGCGCATGACCAACACCTTCATGCGCGGCGGCGATGATAATCCGGAAGAGCTGCTCTCCCGCGTCAAGGACGGCATCTATGCCAAGGCGTTCGGCGGCGGACAGGTCGACATCGTGTCCGGCAAGTTCGTGTTCTCCTGCACCGAAGCCTACCGCGTCAAGGATGGCAAGCTGGGCGATCCGATCAAGGGCGCAACGCTCATCGGCGACGGTCCGACCGCGATGCAGCAGGTCGTTGGCATCGGCAACGACATGGCGCTCGACGAAGGCATCGGCATGTGCGGGAAGGCGGGCCAGAGCGTTCCTGCTGGTGTGGGGCAGCCCACGCTGCTGATCGACAAGCTGACCGTGGGCGGCACCGCGACGGGGTGATGGGGGTCGGGAACGCCTGCTCCGTTCGTCCTGAGTGGGGCTGTATTAGACTTAGGCGGGGCGCTTGTAGAACCTCGCAGCCCAGCGCTATGGTCGCCCGATGACCGATCCCCGCGAATCCGGCTTGGCGCTGGACCCCAAATATGACGCCAATGGCCTCATCACCGCTGTCGTGACCGACAGTGCGACAGGGGAGGTGCTGATGCTCGCGCATATGAATGCGCAGGCGCTGGAGCTTACCCGCTCCACAGCTATCGCGCATTTCTGGTCGCGCAGCCGCCAGAGCCTGTGGAAGAAGGGCGAGACATCAGGCCATATCCTCTATGTCGAGGAGTTGCGCATCGATTGCGATCAGGATGCCCTGTGGATCCGCGCCCGCCCGGCAGGCCCCGCCTGCCATACGGGGGAACGCAGCTGCTTCTACCGCCGCGTGACGGCCGATGGGCTGGAAAGGATCGATGACTGATCCCCGGTTGCGGAGGACGCTGACCCGCGCGTTATTGAGTTTGGCATTGCTTGCCGTGCCCGCGTGCAGTTCGTCGGAGCGCCAGAACCCCGCCGACCCTTCTCCCGCAGCGCAATCCGGACCGAACACACCCCCGCCGTCCGAGCTCGAACAGGCCGCCCTGCAATCCGGAGCGATCGTCGATGCCCGCCGCCTCTCCCCTATCGGGCTGTACCGCAACCGCCATGAGGCCGGGACCGACACCCTGTGCGTCGTCCCGGACACCGACAAGCCGTCCACCATGCGCTTCGGCATGGAGGCGATGTTTGGGGAAAGTGCGGGATGTTCCGGCCACGGAACGGTGCGGCGAGCGGGCGATCGGCTGATCTTTCATTTCGCGCGCTCCACCTGCCTCATCGTCGCAGGCTATGAAGGCGACCGGGTGGTTCTGCCGGGCGCGCTGGATCTCAAATGCAACCAGCTCTGCACGAACCGCGGATCGCTGGAGGGAGTCAGCTTCCCCCGCGTGGCGCGCGATGTCAGCGTCGGCAAAGAAGCGCGTAGACAGACCGGCAAGGCTCTTTGCACGCAAGAATAACCCGCACCTTTCGCGCTTGACGTGAACGTAAACGTAAACTATATGCGTTGCATGAACACGATGGCAAAGATGAACCCCGGACGGGTCGAAGTGCCCGATGCGCGCAGGCAGGACAGCTACAGCATCTCTGATCTGTCGAACGAGTTCGGCGTGACCGCGCGTGCGCTGCGCTTCTATGAAGACGAAGGGCTGATTGCCCCTCAGCGGCAGGGCACGACTCGCATCTACGCACCTCGCGACCGCGCGCGGCTCGCCTGGATCCTGCGCGCCAAGCGCGTGGGCTTCAGCCTCGGCGAAATCCGCGAAATGATCGACCTTTATGATCTGGGCGACGGCCGCGTGGAACAGCGCCGCGTCACGCTAGAAAAATGCCGTGCCCGCATTGATCTGCTGGAGCGGCAGAAAGCCGATATCGATGCCGCAATCGACGAACTCGCCGGTTTCGTGGCGCTGATCGAAGCCAGCACGGCAATCGGCAACTAAAAGAACACACAACACGATTCAGGAGAAGAGCATGCCTCAATATACCGCCCCGGTCCGCGACACGCGCTTCGTCCTTGATCATGTCGTCCGGCTCGACAGCTATTCCAACCTTCCCGGCTTTCAGGCCGTCTCACCCGATCTGGTGACGGCCGTGCTGGAAGAAGGCGGGCGATTCGCCGCCGAAGTGCTCTTCCCCCTCAACCAGGTGGGCGATCAGGTCGGCTGCACCCGGCACGACGACGGCAGCGTCTCCACCCCGCCCGGTTTCAAGCAGGCCTATGACCAGTATGTCGAGGGCGGCTGGACGACGCTTCACGCGCCGGAGGAATTCGGCGGGCAGGGCCTTCCCTCCGTCATCGCCACCGCGTTCGGCGAATATGTGCTCTCGTCCAATCAGGCGTTCGAGATGTATCATGGCCTGACCGCGGGCGCGATTGCCGCCATTCTCGTCAAGGGCAGCGACGAGCAGAAGCAGAAATATGTGCCCAACATGGTCGCGGGCAAATGGACCGGCACGATGAACCTGACCGAGCCGCATTGCGGCACCGATCTGGGCCTGATCCGCACCCGCGCCGTGCCCAATGCTGATGGCAGCTATGCGATCACCGGCACGAAGATCTTCATCTCGTCGGGCGAGCAGGATCTGACCGAGAACATCATTCACCTTGTCCTTGCCAAGACCCCCGGCGCTCCCGAAAGCAGCAAGGGCATCTCGCTCTTCATCGTGCCCAAGGTGCTGGTGAACGACGATGGATCGCTGGGCGAAAGGAATGCGCTGAGCTGCGGTTCGATCGAACACAAGATGGGCATCCACGGCAATTCCACCTGCGTCATGAACTATGACGGCGCGACCGGCTGGCTGGTGGGCGAGGAAAACAAGGGCCTCGCCGCCATGTTCATCATGATGAACGCCGCCCGTCTGGGTGTCGGCCTGCAAGGGCTGGCGCAGGGCGAAGTCGCCTATCAGAACGCCGTGCACTATGCCCGCGACCGGCGTCAGGGACGCGCGCTGACCGGCCCCGCCGATCCGGAGGAAAAGGCCGACACGCTGTTCGTCCACCCCGACGTGCGCCGCATGCTGATGGATGGCAAGGCGCTCACCGAGGGACTGCGCGCGCTGTGTCTGTGGGGGGCCTTGCAGAACGACCTGTCGCACAACGCCGCGACCGAGGAAGAACGCCTCGCCGCCGATGATCTCATCTCGCTGCTGACCCCGGTCATCAAGGGATACGGCACCGACAAGGGCTTCGACATCGCTGTCACCAGCCAGCAGGTCTATGGCGGCCATGGCTACATCCGGGAATGGGGGATGGAGCAATATGTCCGCGACGCCCGCATCGCCCAGATCTACGAAGGCACCAACGGCATCCAGGCGATGGATCTTGTCGGGCGCAAGCTCGCGCAAAATGGCGGCCGCGCGCTCCAGGCCTTCTTCAAGGTAGTCGCGCAGGACGTTGCCGAGGCCAAGACCGATCCCCGCACCTCGCCGCTGGCCGAGGCGCTGGAAAAGACCAACGGGCAATTACAGGCCGCGACCATGTGGCTGATGCAGAACGCGATGACCAACCCCAACAACGCCGGGGCGGGCGCGCATTCCTATATGCACATCATGGGCATCGTCGCGGTCGGGCTGATGTGGGTGCGCATGGCGGTCGCCGCTGCGAAGCTGATCGACGAGAACAGTGGCGATTATGACAAGGAATGGCTGGAGGCCAAGCTCGTCACCGCCCGCTACTTCGCGGAGCGCGTGATGCCGGAAGCCGGGGCGTTGCGCCGCAAGATCGAGGGCGGGGCGGAATCGCTGATGGCGTTGTCGCCGGAGATGTTCGCCGCGCGCTGAATCAGTTCCGGCTTGGCGGCATCAGCCGCGATCGGTTTGCGCCCCGGCAGCAGACTCCCCATCGGAATGCGTTCCCGCATGCACATGCGGTTGTCCGGTTGCGGAAGCAGCGTGCAGTTCCACAGCATCCGCTGCAAGCCGTTTTCCATGTCGTGCATGTAGCTGAAGATCATACCGGACAGCAGGCCGGGTTCGATCGGGAAACCGGTCGGTACGCCCGGCCCGTCAGGCCACGCCATAACCCGGCACGCCGGGCGTCCCGAACACACCAGCGTCGCAACATCACGATAGGCTTTGGTGGCAATTCCCGGGGATACCGTGACGATAAACGCATCGTCGGCGGGAGACGTCGCAATGACATGCAATCCCGCCATCAGGCTGCTTGCATTGGCGCCCGCCACAAATCGTATGGGTGCGTGCGCTATCGCTTCGACCGCGGATGGCGGCGCGGCCGGATCAATCGTGACGGCATCGTCCCCACCCTTCTCATGGACCGGCGACAGGCGCGCGATCATCGGGACGCGCGGCTCCACTCCCGGCAGGCTGCGGCGGAACGCGGGCGGCGTGCCCCACCAGCCCTGCCAGCGATAGAACAGATGGGTGTGCACCTCGGTGATCTTGTCGAGGCTCGTATTCCAGTACGGCACCACCCAATCGGTATGATAATGCGTCGCATAGCCGACTTTGCGGTCCACGAGCCCGCCCAGCATCCGCGTGGCAAGCGTCCGCGCCCGGTCCCACGCCTCCGGACTTGGTGTCCGCGCAAGGGCGCCATCGCAGGTAAATGTGAACTGGCACCCGGTGGTGCGCTCCGATCCCTGAAACACCACGCCGCAGACCGACTTCGGGAACGCCGGGTGGCGCACGCGATTGAGCACGACCTGCGCCACCGCCTTCTGCCCGACCGGATCGTCGCCCGCCTCATAATACTGCGCAGCGGCCAGACAGGCGATCGCCCGGTCGCGGTCTTCTGTCCCACCCGTGAAACGAAACGGTCGCGCCGCAGGGTTGGGTCCGGTGGAAAACGGCATCGCGGCGTTCATCGCACGGGCGTCGTCCGGGCTGACTTCGCGCACCACGAGCGGGTCAACCTTGGGCGGAGGCGATGGTGCGTGCTTGATCCAGTCGTCGGACGCGGGTGCTTCGGCGGGCGCGGATGTGCCCATCCCACCCTGCCAGGCCACCGCGATCGGCAACGCAACGAACAACACCACCCCCGCAACCCAGTCGAGCGCGCGCGGACGCGCAGGGGGGGCAACGCCTCCGGTCATCCGCCTGTCCGCTTATTCCGGCAAAAAGTCAGGGACGGAGAGATAGCGTTCGCCGGTGTCGTAGTTGAATCCAAGGACCCGGCTACCGACGGGGAGTTCAGGGAGTTTCTGGGCAATGGCAGCGAGCGTTGCGCCGGAAGAGATGCCGACCAGCATACCCTCCTCCTTCGCGGAGCGGCGCGCATAGTCCTTGGCGTCGGCCGGATCGACCTTGATGATGCCATCGAGCAGCTGGGTGTGGAGGTTGGCCGGGATGAACCCCGCGCCGATGCCTTGAATGGGGTGCGGGCCGGGCTGGCCGCCACTGATGACCGGCGAAAGCGTCGGCTCAACCGCGAAGACCTTGATGTTGGGCCATTTCTCCTTCAGCGCCTGCGCGCAGCCGGTAATGTGGCCACCCGTCCCCACACCGGTAATCAGTGCGTCGATCGGCGCATCGGCAAAGTCGTTCAGGATTTCCTGCGCAGTGGTGCGCACATGAATATCGATGTTCGCCGGATTCTCGAACTGCTGCGGCATCCAGCTGCCCGGTGTCTGCGCGATGAGCTCCAGTGCGCGCTCGATCGCGCCCTTCATGCCCTTCTCGCGCGGAGTGAGATCGAACGTCGCGCCATAAGCCAGCATCAGGCGCCGCCGTTCGATCGACATGCTTTCGGGCATGACGAGAACCAGCTTATATCCCTTGACCGCCGCGACCATCGCCAGACCGACGCCGGTGTTGCCTGACGTAGGCTCGATGATCGTTCCACCCGGCTTCAGATCCCCCGATGCCTCGGCTGCCTCGATCATCGCCAGACCGATGCGGTCCTTGATCGATCCACCCGGATTCGACCGCTCCGACTTGATCCACACCTGTGCGTCACCGAACAGGCGGTTGACCCGGACGTGCGGTGTTTTGCCGATCGTTTCGAGGATATTTGCCGCTATCATGTCGTGGCCTCCTTATCGCTGTCTCGTTGCGCTATGTCGTGCGGATCGAAGCTTCGCGCAAGCCCCAGTTCCGGAAAGATGCGCGCCCACAGCACTGTGACAACAATCGCCCCCGCTCCGCCGAGCAGTACGGCGGTCGTCGGCCCGATCAGCGCGGCGAGGAACCCCGACTCTGCCTCACCCAGCTCATTGGACGCGGCGATCGTCAGCAGGGAAACGCTGCTCACCCGCCCGCGCATCTCGTCCGGTGTCGACAGCTGGATCAGCGACTGGCGGATGAACACCGACACCATGTCTGAAACCCCCGACAGCATCAGCGCGAGCAGCGCGACCGGATAGCCGATGCCCGATGGCATGAACGCCGTCAGGCCGAACAGGATGATCGACAGGCCGAAGACCACGACCGCGCCCAGCATCTTGTTGCCGACATTGGTGCGCGGCGGGCGGAAACTGAACAGGACCGCGACAACCGCCGCACCCAGCCCCGGTGCGGCCGCCAGATGGCCAAGGCTGCTTGCTCCCGAGTGAAAGATATCGCGCACGTAGATCGGCAGCACCGCTGTCACGCCCGCGAGCATCACCGCCACAAGATCAAGCGTGATTGCGGCAAGCACCAGCCGGTTGGAACGCACATAGGCGAGCCCGTCGATGATCTGGCGGATCGGGCTGCGGCTGCGGTCCGATGGAGCCTTGCGGGGCAAGGGCCGGACCGCGGCAATCGCGACGAACGCGACGAAAAACATCGCCGCCGCCACCGCATAGGCCGCCCAAGGCCGATACCCGTAAAGATAGCCCCCCACCGCCGGACCGGCGATCGTGCCGACCTGCCACATTATCGAGGAAAAGGCGATCGCGCGGGGCAAGGTGGCGGGTGGAACCAGATTGGGCGAAAGGGAACCCAGCGAGGGGCCGGTGAAACTACGCGCCACTGCGACCGATGCTGCCATGGAGAACAGCACCGGCAGGCTGAGCGCATTGCGATAGGTCAGCATCGCGAGCAACACGACGCACACCGCCTGTGCCAGCAGCGCGAGCGCCGCCACCATCCGGCGGTCGAACCGATCAGCGACATAGCCCGTCAGCGGCGTCAGCAGGAAGATCGGCACGAACTGTACCAACCCGATCAGTCCCAATTGCGCCGCCGCCGCATGCGTGTCCATTGTCTGCCGCGCGATATTATATGCCTGCCAGCCGATGACGATGATCATCGCGTTCTGCGCCAGCACCGTTGCCAGCCGGGTGAGGAGGAACAGACGGAAATCGCGGAACGACAAGGGATGGGCCGGCGCGGCGGCCAAGGATGAGGCGGTCATGGGCCCTCCTTAACCGCGGCGTCGAAGTTTTCGCAACAAAGGAGATGTTCGCACGACCCAGTATCAGATTTTGTCATAAGTGCCGCGTGGGGGCGGGTCGAAGACCAAAGCGAACGGGGTGGATATTTCGATCGGCGCTAGGCCAGCGCGACAAAACTGTCCATCACCCGCTTCCGGCCGGAGAGGTCGAAGTCGATCTCCAGCTTGTTGCCCTCGATCGTCGCGATCGTTCCATAGCCGAATTTCTGGTGAAAAATCCGCAAACCCAGTTCCAGATCCTTCCGCCCCGGAGCACCAGGCGACACCGCCGTCGGCCGCCGCGCCTCCATCGGGACACGCGCGTCAGCGACGAACTGCCCCGCCTGCGCCGCACGTTTCCAGCCCGGCCCATGCCCCGGCCGCGCGACATCCTGAAACGGGTTGCCCTGATCCGCCCAGCCGCTGCGCCACAGTGACGCGCCGCCGGTCAGGCTGCTCTCCTCCTCGACATGGTCGGGCGGCAATTCCCCCACGAAACGGGACGGGATCGAACTGGTCCACTGGCCATAGATACGGCGGTTCGCCGCATGGATGATCGTGCAGCGCCGTCGCGCGCGCGTGATCGCAACATAAGCCAGCCGCCGCTCCTCTTCGAGTGCGCTCAAGCCACCCTCGTCCAGTGCCCGCTGCGAGGGGAAAACCCCTTCCTCCCAGCCGACGAGGAACACATTGCCGAACTCCAGTCCCTTGGCGGCGTGGATGGTCATGATCGTGACCTTGCGCTCTTCCGCCTGCGCCTCGTTGTCCATGACGAGGCTGACATGTTCGAGAAACGCACCGAGCGACTCATATTCCTCCATCGCACGGGCAAGCTCACCGAGGTTTTCAAGGCGCCCGCTCGCCTCGGCCGTGCGCTCCGCCTGCAGCATCGCGGTATAGCCGCTTTCGTCGAGCATGATCCGCGCCAGCTCGGCATGGGGCAAGGTGCTTGCCATGTCCCGCCAGCGCCCGATGCTGGTGACGAAGCCGGATAGCGCGCGCCGCGCCTGCGGGGTCAGCTCGTCACTGTCGATAATCCGCGCCGCAGCGGCAAGCAGCGGCACGCCCTCAGCCCGCGCCAGGCGGTGCACCTTTTCCACCGCCTTGTCGCCCAGCCCGCGCTTGGGCACGTTGACGATCCGCTCGAACGCCAGATCGTCCGCCGGTTGTGCGATCAGCCGCAGATAGGCGAGCGCATCCCGGATTTCGGCTCGCTCGTAGAAACGAAAACCGCCGACGATGCGATAGGGCATGCCGATCTGGATGAAGCGGTCTTCGAACTCGCGGGTCTGGAACTGCGCCCGCACCAAAATGGCAATGTCGTCGAGCGGCTCACCCTCGCGTTGCAGCCCCTCGATTTCCTCGCCCACCCGGCGCGCTTCCTCTGGCCCGTCCCACACGCCGAGCACGCGGACCTTCTCGCCCTCTGCCTCCTGCGTCCACAGGGTCTTGCCGAGCCGATTGCCGTTCGACGCGATCACCCCGGAAGCGGCGGCAAGGATATGCGGGGTCGATCGATAATTCTGTTCCAGCCGCACGATCTTGGCGCCCGGAAAATCCCGCTCGAACCGCAGGATATTGGCGACCTCTGCCCCGCGCCAGCTGTAGATGCTCTGATCGTCGTCACCCACGCAGCAGATATTCTTGCGCTCCTGCGCCAGCAGGCGGAGCCACAGATACTGGCTCGAATTGGTGTCCTGATATTCGTCGACCATGATGTAGCGGAAGCGCTGCTGATACTGCGCCAATATCTCCCGGTCGGTCTTGAGCAGGGTCAGCATATGCAGCAGCAGGTCGCCAAAATCGCAGGCGTTAAGTGCGATCAGCCGCGCCTGATACGCCGCATACAGCGCCTGCCCCTTGCCCGCGGCATACTGCTCGCTCTCTCCCGCATCGACCTCCGACGGGGTCAGGCCGCGATTCTTCCAGCGATCGATCAGCCCGGCCAGCTGCCGCGCGGGCCAGCGCTTCTCGTCAATCCCTTCGGCCTGAATGAGCTGCTTCATCAGCCGCAGCTGGTCGTCGGTATCAAGGATACTGAAGTTGCTCTGCAACCCCACCAGTTCGGCATGGCGACGCAACATCTTCGCACCGATCGCATGGAAGGTACCCAGCCACGGCATCCCCTCGACCGCGCCGCCGATCAGCCGACCGACCCTTTCCTTCATCTCCCGCGCCGCCTTGTTGGTGAAGGTCACCGCCAAAATTTCCGAAGGATAGGCCCGCCGCGTCGCGACCAGATGCGCAAGACGTGCGGTCAATGCGGCGGTCTTGCCCGTGCCCGCCCCGGCCAGCACCAGCAACGGCCCCTCTGTCGTCAGAACGGCCTCGCGCTGCGGCGCGTTGAGGCCGGAAAGATAGCCCGGTTCCGGCGCGGAAGAGGGGACGGCAACGGAAGTGCTTTGGGGATCCATAGTCGAACAATTAGGGAACGGTCGGATTGCGGGCAAGGACGAACTGAGAATTTATGCGCTGTGCGGTGAACCGCGCGGGACGGTGCGCGGAACTCCCTCATCCCCCTGGGGTTGTGGGTGGACAGGGGGCTGGACCAGATAAGGAACCATCCATGAAATTTGCACTTCTCGCCAGCGCCTCCGCGCTTTTGATTGCATCCGCCGCCGTCGCGCAGACGGGTGCGGGAACATCCGGTTCGATGACAACGGATCAGACCATGCCCAGCGGAACGACATCCATGCCGACCGACAGCGGTACGCCGCAGACCACGCCGATGCCCGGCGGCGACACCGGCACGACCATGCCGACCACACCGCCTACCAATCCTCCCGTCGGTGAACAGCCGATGCCCGGCCAGATGGGGACCGATCCCTCCGCAACCGGCGGCATGCAGCAGCCCATGGGCACACCGGGCGCAGCGGGCGCAGCACCGATGGGCAGCGCGGCCCCAATGACCGCCGCTCCCCCGCCCGCCCCGCGCACTGACTATCCGATGTGCAGCAAGACGGTTACCGACAGCTGCAAGCAGGCGGGTGAAGGTCGCAGCAGCAAGGCCAAGCGCCGCAAGTAAGTTCGCAGATAGGCCGGGCGTGCGGTTACCGCTGCCCGGCCTTGTTTACTCGCCTGTCTTGCGAAAGATCCCCGCCAGTTCCACATGGGTCGACCAGCGGAACTGGCCAACGGGCTGGACGCTCTCGAGTGCGTATCCACCCTCGATCAGATGCTTGGCGTCGCGTGCAAAGCTCCCCGGATTGCACGAGACATAGGCCACCACCGGCACGGTAGAGAGCGCGATCTGCTGTACCTGTTCCCGCGCTCCAGCACGCGGCGGATCAATCAGCACGGCGTCAAAGCGGTTGAGCTCCTCGGGCGTCAACGGCCTGCGAAACAGGTCACGATGGTCCGCCACCAGCCGCCGCTGCGTCCGGTTGCCCGCCATCTTGAGTGCCAGCACCAGATCCCGCGCCGCTTCCGCGCCATAGACCGCGCGCCCTTCGCCCAGCGCCAGCGCGAACGTGCCGAGGCCGCAGAACAAATCAGCAATTGTTCCCACGCCTGCCATCGCGCCCCGCACCGCAGAAACCAGCGCCGCCTCGCCATCCGCCGTCGCCTGCAGGAACGCGTTGGTCGGCATGGCCACCGGCACACCGCCCAGCGTAATCGTCGCCGGTTCCGGCTCGTAACGCGTCTGCGGCCCGAACCCTTCATCGATGCTCAGCCGTGCGAGCCTGTGCGTCTGCGCGAAATCGTTAAGCCGTTCCGCCAGCTCCAGCCCTTCCGCACCGACATTTTCGAGGCACAGGTCGACCCCCTGATCGACGAGGCTCATCCGCACATGCGCCGCGCGGCGGTCTCCCACCATCGGCCCGAGCAGGTTCCGCAACGGCGCGACCAGCGCGAAGAGGGCCGGGTGCAGCACCTCGCACATCGTCATGTCGACGATCCGGTGGCTATTCTCGCTCGAAAAGCCGAGCTGCATCTTTTTGCCGAACTTCGCCGCACGCAGCGATGCGCGGCGACGCGTGCGGGGCGGGGACACGATCGGCGGCAGCACCGCCCCGGCTTCAACACCCTGTCCCGTCAGCGCGCCCACCACCCGATCACCGACATAACGGGCATAGATTTCGTCATCGAGATGTTGCAGCTGGCACCCGCCGCATAGGGGATAATGGCGGCAGGGCGGCTCGGCATGATGCGGCCCGTAGTCCAGCCCGCCATCGGCGCGCAGCCGGTCGCCTGGCGCGCTCAGCGGCACATGGCGACCGTCCGCCGTCACGCCATCACCCTTCGCCGCGATACGCAGGATAAGGCCGGGATCGCCGCTCACAGGCTCTTTAGTCACAGGCACGCGCCGATGGCGGGCGCGATCTGCGGCAACAGATCGTCGGCGATGAAGGCCGGGCCCGCGCGCCGCGCCGCCTCGCGGTGCAGCCACAGTGCCTGCGTCGCCGCAGCGAACGGATCGCCGGTCACCGCCAGCCGCGCCGCGCACAATCCGGCGAGCACATCGCCCGTCCCCGCCGTCGACAGCCAGGGCGACGCGCCCTCCGACACGCATGCCCGGCCATCGGACGCCGCCGCAACGCTCACCGAGCCCTTGAGCACGACGACCGCCCCGCTGGCCCGAGCCGCCGCACGCGCCTGCTCGATCACGCTGCCTTCGATGTCGGGAAACAGCGCCGCGAACTCGCCCGCATGCGGCGTCAGGATCGCGCGCTGAGGCAAGACCTCGAAACCCGCCTGCGCCAGACCATGCAAGCCATCCGCATCGACCACCGCCGGATGACCATGCGCCAGCGCGGCGCGCAGCGTTTCATGCGCCGCCCCCTCGCGTCCCAGCCCCGGCCCGACCAGCACGCAGCCAATGCGCGTATCGTTAAGTGCCTTCATGCGCCGCCGCACGATCGCATGGGGTGTCGGCACGATCGCCTGCGCGCCGATCAGCGTGACATAACCCGCCCCCGCCCGCGCGGCCGCTTCGGCCGCTAACGCGCCCGCTCCCGCCATCGCCCCGGCAACCACAGCCACCAGCCCCCGCGTATATTTATGCGCATTGCCATCGGGCGGAGCGAGGCGAGGTTTGGCGAGTCGATGCACCGGCGCATCCGCACTCTCGATCCCAATGTCGGCGCACACCATCCGCTTCCACTGCTGCGCGGCGGGGCGCAGGACATGGGCGGGTTTCCACGCGCCCAGCGAAATGCACAGGTCAAAGACAGGCACCGAGGACAAGATCGCACCGCTGTCTGTCGCAATGCCGCTCGGCAGGTCGACCGTGTGCGCCAGTTCCGCCGTCACCGCGAGTTCCCCCAGCCGCCCGGCCAGCATCGGGTCCAGTCCGCGCGTCAGGCCCGTACCGAACAGCGCATCGACCAGCTGCCGGGCGGGCGCTGCCGTCCCGATATCCTCGACCGGCCCGCTCCAGTCCGCCCGCGCCTGCCGCGCGCTCGGCGTTCCCGGTTCCGCGCTTGCTGCGACCCGCACCGCCACGCCGCGCTCGCGCAACGCGGCAGCGATCACATAGCCGTCACCGCCGTTATTCCCCGGCCCGCACAGCACGAGCGTGTCACGCTGTCCGCCCGCGCGCCAGATGAACTCCGCCGCCGCCCGGCCAGCCCGCTGCATCAGCGCATATTCAGGTACGCCGCTGGCAAACACGGCCGCTTCGGCGGCGCGCATTTCGGCTGCGGTCAAGATCGCGGTGATCGTCAAGGCGCGCGAAGCTCCCGCGTCGGCAGGCGATAGGCCGCATCGCCCACGGTGATCTCCACGGCGCCCTGATGCGGATCACCGACTTCGACCGCTTCCGCGCCATCGGCAACGTTGATCCGCGCTCCGTCGCTCGACACGACAAAGCGCCGAAAGCCGCCATCGGGGTGGTGCAGCACAAGAATACGCGCGCCCGCCCCCTGCGCCGCCGCACGCCATTCCATAACACAGCCCGGCGCGACCGCTTTCGCCTCCCCGGTCCGGCACGACACGACGCTGCCCTGCGGAGCGTCCGCACCGCCACCCGTCGCACCGTTGCAGGCGGAGACCAGCCCCGCCATCGTCAGTCCGACAGCCGCGTCAAATATCCGCATAGACATGGGTTTCGGCCTTCGCGCCGGGGTGCGTCACCGCGCCCTGCCACGCCGGTCCCACATTCTGCGCAAAGCGCCACAACGCACCTGCCTGATAATCGTTGGTGCGGGGTTGCCACCGGGCTTTGCGCTCGGCCAGCACTGCCGCGTCGACATGCAGATCGATGGTCCCCTGCACGGCGTCGATACGGATGATGTCGCCCTCTTCGACCAAAGCGATGGGGCCACCGTCTGCTGCCTCCGGCCCGACATGGCCAATGCAGAAACCGCGCGTCGCACCCGAAAAGCGCCCGTCGGTGATCAGCGCCACGCTCTCACCCATGCCCTGCCCGTACAGCGCGGCGGTGGTCGACAGCATTTCGCGCATACCCGGCCCGCCTTTCGGTCCTTCATAGCGGATCACGATGACCGATCCTTCGCGGATCTGGCGCGCCTCGACCGCCGCGAAGCAATCTTCCTCGCAATCGAACACCTGCGCCGGACCTTCGAACACCAGCCGTTCCATACCCGCGACCTTCACGATCGCGCCATCGGGCGCCAGCGAACCGCGCAGGCCCACGACGCCCCCGGTCGGCGTGATCGGCGTCTTCGCGTCATAGATCACCTTCTGGTCGGGGTTCCACGTCACCTCGGCGATATTCTCGCCGAGCGTCTTGCCGGTGACGGTCAGACAATCGCCATGCAACAGCCCTTCGGCCAGCAGAGTCTTCATCAGCATATAGACGCCGCCCGCGTCATACATGTCGCGCGCCACATAACGCCCGCCGGGCTGCAGATCCGCGATATAGGGCGTGGTCCTGAAGATCTCCGCCACATCGAACAGCGTGAAGTCGATGCCGCACTCGTTCGCCATCGCGGGCAAGTGCAGGCCGCCATTGGTCGATCCGCCGGTCGCCGCCACGATGCGCGCCGCATTCTCGAATGCCTCACGGGTGCAGATATCGCGCGGGCGGATGTTCTTCGCAAGCAGCTCCATAACCTGCCTGCCCGCCGCAATGGCGATCTCTTCCCGGCTCTTGTAGGGAGCGGGCGCCATATTGCTGTTCGGCAGAGAAAGACCGATCGCTTCGCCCACGCACGCCATGGTGTTGGCGGTATATTGCCCGCCGCACGCGCCATGGCCGGGGCACGCCACCCGCTCCAGCGCGTTGACTTCGGATAGGGGGCACTTGCCAGCCGCATATTGCCCGACGATCTCGAACACATCCTTGACCGTCACGTCCTTGTCGTGGAACCGGCCAGGCAGGATCGACCCGCCATAAACGAAGATCGACGGCACGTTGAGGCGCAGCATCGCCATCATCATGCCGGGCAGCGACTTGTCGCACCCCGCAAAGGTCACGAGCGCGTCATAGCAATGGCCGCGCACAGACAGCTCGACCGAGTCGGCGATCACTTCGCGCGAGATGAGCGAGGACTTCATCCCCTGGTGGCCCATCGCGATGCCGTCCGTTACCGTGATGGTATTGAACCGGCGCGGCGTGCCACCGCCCTGCTCTACACCCTGACGGCAGATGTCGGCCTGAAAATCCAGCGTCGTGTTGCACGGCGCGCTGTCGTTGCCAGCCGAAGCAATCGCCACGAACGGACGGTTGATCTCTTCCTCGGTCATGCCCATCGCATAATAATAGCTGCGATGAGGCGCGCGCTCCGGTCCTACCGAAACATGGCGGCTGGGAAGTTTGGTCTTGTCAAATTGGTGTGTCATGGGCTGCCCTATTGATCGGGCCAGCCTCTATCCCCCGCGCCGCCTTCATGCAAGGGCCGCGCGGCATTGCTCCACCACACGGGCGAGCACGCGCGCAAACCGTCGCTGCCCTTCGGCTGTACCGGAAATGTCCTGCCGCATCTCGACCCCCAGATAGGGAATGCCGTTCGCCTCGACATGGCGGTTCATCGTGTAGTTGAGCAGCCTGCCGGAATAGGGAAGCTGATCACCCACCACCCAGCCTTCTTCCTCCAGCAACGGAATGGCGACGCGCGCGCCGCGATCGTCGTCGTTATAAAGAATGCCGATCTCCCACGGGCGCCGCTCTTCGGGTCGAGCAGCAAGTGCGGGCGTGAAGCTGTGCAGTGAGAGGATGAAAGGCTGCCCCATCCCCGCGATCCGCGCCTCCAGCGCCGCATGATAGGGGCGATAGAACCGCGCCAGCCGCGTCTCGTGGTCGACATGCTCGTTGCCGGGAATGACATGCCCATCGCTGATATGCGGGATGAGGCCGGGCGCATGTTCGTCCCGGTTGCAGTCGATCACCAGCCGCGACACGCCGCACAGCATTGCGCTGCACTGAAGATCCTCGACCAGCAGCCCCGCGACCTCCGCCACGCCGATGTCGCAGGCGATATGATCGTCCAGCAGATGTGGCGCGATACCCAGATCGATGTCGGCAGGCACATGACGCGAAGCATGGTCCGCAACGATCAGCAGCGGCGCATCCCCACCCTTGAGGAACGTAAAAACCTCACTCATCGCAACCGGCTCGCCATGGTCCACCAATCCGGATGCGCGGCGCGGATCACAGCCTGCGCCTCATCGCGCGCGCGTTCGCCTGCGAACAGCGCAAAGCAGGTCGCGCCAGATCCCGACATGCGTGCCACATCGATGCCGGGTAAGGCCGCCAGCGCATCCAGCACCGCGCCAATCATAGGCGCCAGCCGCATGGCAGGATCGGCGAGGTCATTGCGCCCCGCGCGCCAGTCGACGGCGTTCAGCGCGCCCCGGTCCACCCCGTCCCACGCCCCGAACACCGGGCCCGTCGCGACTGCCGCACCGGGGTTGACGAGCAGGATCGGCATTCCCGCCAGATCGTCGCCCGCCACAAACCGCAACGCGTCCCCGCGCCCCGTCCCGACCAGCGTGCGGCTTGCGACACAGGCGGGCACGTCCGACCCGAGCGGATCGCCGAGCGCAATCAGTTGTTCCTCGCCCAGCCGCGTTTCCCACAGGCGATCGAGCAACCGCAGCGCCGCCGCCGCATCCGCCGACCCGCCACCGATCCCGGAAGCTACCGGCACATTCTTGGTGAGAAGCAAGTCCGCCCCCCATCCGGCTCCGGTTGCGGCCTGCAATGCCCGCGCGGCGCGCACCACCAGATTCCCCTCGCCCGCTTCCAGACCTTCCGTGAACGGACCCTCGATCCGCAGCAGGATGGCCCCGTCATCGCGGCGGCGCGCCGTCAAACCGTCCCCATCCTCGCAAAAGGCGAACAGGCTCTCGATGTCATGATAGCCGTCCGGCCGCCGTCGCCGCACATGCAGCGCGAGGTTGACCTTGGCGTAGGCCGTCTCCGTCGTCCCCGTCATAATGTCGGGGCGAGCGGCGGAGCCTTGATCACGGGCGTCACGCCGGGTTGCAGCTTCGCCTCGATCCGCGCGCGGGAGACGGCATCGTCCCCCACCACCGCGCGCGCCGCCGCCCAGGCCTGACGCGCCTCGAACACCCGGCCCAGCACCATCAGCACATCACCCAGATGCTCGTTGAGTTCCGGGTTGCCCGGTTCGGCGATCACCGCCTTTTCGAGCAGCGGCAGCGCCCTATCCGCCTGGCCTGCCCGAAAATAGGCCCAACCCAGGCTGTCAACCAGCGCCGGCTCGTCCGGTCGGATCTTGTTCGCTTTCTCCAGCAGCATGATTGCGCGCGGCAGCTCCTGCCCGCGGTCCGCCAGCGCATAGCCCAGATGATTGAGCACCACCGGGTTTTCCGGCGCAAGCGCAAGCGCCTTTTCCAGCGCCGGACGAGCCGCGTCCCACCGCCCCGCCTGTTCCAGCGCGGCGCCATATTGCAGCATCAGCAACGCATCCTGCGTCCCGCCGGGTAGCGCGATCGTCCGAGCAAGCACATCAGCCGCCCCGGCATAATCATCCGACTGCAGCAGCACGTTCGCGAGCAGGCGGCGCTCAGCGACGCCCGCGCCCGGCTGCGCGGCGATCTGCCGGGCGATGGCGACCGCATCTGTCGTCCGCTCCTGCCGCATGAGCGCGGTCATCCGCACGCCTTGGGCATCGATCCACAGCACCGATCCCGGCGCGATCATTCCTGCCTGCGCATAGGCAGTGTCGAGATAACCCAGCGACAGCGCCGTTCGCGCTACGGCAAGGCGAATGTCGGGATCGACGGGATCGGCCAGGCTCGCCAGCCGGATGATGGAGAGCACCGCGATATCCGGCTGGTCGCCTGACAGGTCCGCCGCCAGCCGCTCAAGCAGCGCCGCGAGCCCCGCTAGCGGGGTCAGCGCATCAGGCGTCGCAAACGTCCCGCTCTCGATCCGCGCACGCTCCGCCGCATAGTCGTGGCCGTCATCTGCCGTGAGCAGCGCTAGCGCCGAGGCCTTGTCGCCGAGCGTCGCGAACCGGTTCGCGAGCGTGATCCGCTGCTGCGGCAGGAACACAGTCTTGCGCTCCCGCGCCACGTTGAGCGATTCCCGCGCGCCCGCCACATCGCCGCGCGCCAATCGCTGCAGCATCAGCTGCTCTTCCAAATACCGGACAGCAAACACCGCCCAGGGTCGGTCGACCGGGATCACGGGAGGATCATAAGGTCCGTCAATGACCGAAACCCAGCTGCGCATGAACGGACCGAGATAGGCGAGGTTTTCCTCGGCCTCCAACCGGTTCGTCAATGCCCGCGCATCGTCCGCGCGCCTGCGCTGCAACGCGTCGATCAGCAGCAGCACCACCCCGTCGCGCGGCAATTCGCCCGCTTTGTCGAGGATTTTGGCGGATTTGAGCGCCAGCGCCATATCGCCCGCCATCACCGCTTGGCGATAGCCGCGCCGCGCTACGTCGACACTCGAAGGATCGCCGCTCATCGCCGCCCGGAACGCAGCCGCCGCATCCTGAAGCGCGCCGTCGCTCTCTGCCAGCCGCCCGCGGGCATAGGCGTTGAGGCGTGGACCCGCCACGTCCGCGTCGTCTCCCCGTCGGGGAGCGGCCTCACCCGCCGCCGGTGCGATCAGCGCGGCGACCAACAGCGCCGCCACACCGGTGCGCAGCCGGACCCTTCCGCGTCGCACAGGATCACATGTTCGGGTAATTGGGGCCTCCGCCGCCTTCGGGCGTCACCCAGTTGATATTCTGCGTCGGGTCCTTGATATCGCAGGTCTTGCAGTGCACGCAATTCTGCGCGTTGATCTGGAAACGGGGATTGCCCTCGTCTTCGCCCACGACCTCATACACCCCCGCCGGGCAATAACGCTGCGCCGGTTCGTCGTAGAGCGGCAGGTTATAGCTGATCGGGATCGCCGGATCTTTCAGCTGAAGGTGGACCGGCTGGTCCTCCTCATGGTTAGTGTTCGACAGGAACACCGAAGACAGCCGGTCGAAGCTGATCACGCCATCCGGCTTGGGATAGTCGATCTTCGCGCAATGCTCCTTGCGCCAGAGCTTCGTATTGTCGGGCTTGTGCTTCATCGTGAAGGGCAGGCCGATCTTCAGATACCGCATCCACATGTCGACGCCCGCGATCAGCGTGCCGATCGTGTTGCCAAACTTCGACAGCGCGGGCTCGGCGTTGCGCACGATCTTCAGTTCATCGGCAATCCAGCTCGACCGCAGCGTAGACTCGTAATCGTTCAGCTCGTCGTTCGTCCGCTCCGCGCTGATCGCGGCAAAGGCGCTTTCGGCCGCCAGCATGCCGGATTTCATCGCGGTGTGCGTACCCTTGATGCGCGGTACGTTGACGAAGCCTGCGCTGCAGCCAATGAGCGCGCCGCCGGGGAAGGCCAGCTTGGGAATCGCCTGCCAGCCGCCCTCGTTGATCGCCCGCGCGCCATAGGACACGCGCCGTCCGCCTTCGAGCACTTCCCGGATGGCCGGATGCTGCTTCCAGCGCTGAAATTCCTCGAACGGGTAGAGATGCGGGTTGCGATAGCCCAGCCCCACCACAAAGCCCAATGCCACCTGTCCGTTCGCCTGGTGATACAGGAACCCGCCGCCATAAGCGTCAGTCAGCGGCCATCCCTGCGTATGAATAACGCGGCCCGGCACATGCTTTTCGGGATCGATATCCCACAATTCCTTCATGCCCAGGCCATAGACCTGCGGCTCGCTGTCGGCATCGAGCGCAAACTGGCGCTTCAGTTGCTTGGTAAGATGCCCGCGCGCGCCCTCGGCGAAGAAGGTGTAGCGTGCATGCAGCTCCAGACCGGGTTGATAATCACCCTTTTTGTCGCCGTCCCGGTCGATACCCATGTCGCCGGTCGCGACGCCTTTCACCGATCCGTCGTGATTGTAGAGGATCTCGGCCGCCGGAAATCCGGGGAAGATCTCGACGCCCAGCCCCTCGGCCTGTTCAGCCAGCCAGCGGCACAGATTGCCCAGTGACCCGGTATAGGTGCCCTTATTGTGCATGAACGGCGGGGTGAAGAGATGCGGCATCCCGAACTTGCCGGTCTTCGTCAAAATCCAGTGCTGGTTGTCGGTCACCGGCACATCGGCGAGCGAGCATCCCATGTCGCGCCAGTCGGACAGCAATTCATCGAGCGCGCGCGGATCGATGACCGCGCCGGACAGGATATGCGCGCCGATTTCCGAACCTTTTTCCAGCACGCAGACGGAGACTTCCCGCCCGGCGTCGTTGGCGAGCTGCTTCAGACGGATCGCGGCGGACAGGCCGGCTGGCCCCCCCCCGACGATCACCACGTCGTACGGCATCGATTCACGGTCACTCATTCTGTCTCTCCACGGGCGTTGCTCACCCACAAGCAAAGCCTCCGGTCGCCGTGCAGGGCCAACGTTTCGGCATTTAGCGCGATGACCATTCTTGACGAATTCGTCAAGCCGTGGCCCAAGACAATGCGATGCGGGGAGAATTTGAAAGCAGCACCCAATCCGCGATAGCGGGTTTGATGGCGTGGTGGTCGCTCGCCGGGGTCGATGCCGCGGTGGCGGACGAACCGCGCGACTGGTTGCGCCCCCTGCCCCGACCGGTTCCCCCCCTCGCTGTTGCGGTCCCGTCCGCGTCGGCTTTGCCCACAACGCTCGATGCGTTTCACGCCTATCTCGCCCAATCGCCCGATATCACCGAAGCGCGCTGGCCCGGTCGACGCGTCCTGCCGAGCGGTAGCCCCACGCCGCGCCTGATGGTCATCGTCGATGTGCCGGATGCTGGGGATGGCGATAGCACGGCCCTTTTGCAGAACGACAATCGCCAGCTTGTCGATGGAATGGTCCGGGCGATAGGGATCCAAAGCGCAGACGTCTATTTCTGTTCCCTCGGGCTGGTGCGCCCGGCGGGCGGAACGATCGACCCGGTAACGCTCTCCCCGCTCGTTACGCGGATGCGCCACCATATGGCGCTCATCGCGCCAAAATCCGTGCTCATCCTGGGTGATCGGACGAGCCGTGCGCTGGCTCCGTCGGATGGTGTTTCCGCCAGCCGTTTTTTACCTTTGGTTAACCACGATGCAGGCACAGTGCCCGGAGTCGCCACCTGCCATCCCGGATTGATGCTGCATCAACCGGCCGCCAAAGCGGAATGTTGGCACATGCTGCAACAGCTGATGGAAAGTTTCGCCGCGTGAGTTCCGCACTTCGTTCCGTACTGGCTCTGCTCGCCGTTTCCACTTCCTCGGTGGCGCTGGCGGAACCGGACGCCGCGATCCAGCCCGTTGCCAGCGTCGTCGCCACCCTTGCGCCCCGCACGCAGGCGCAGGTTCGCGAGAATGTTCAGGCCATGTTCGCCGCCCTGCGCCAGTCGAACTGGACCGAGGCGAAAAACCGTGCGCTTTCGCTCGACAAGGGTGACCCGCTTCGCGCTGTCGCTCTCTCCCAGCTGTATCTTGCCAAGGGCAGCCCACGCGTCGAACTGTTCGACCTGCTTGATCTCGTCAACACGGCCACCTGGCTGCCCGACGCCGACCAGCTCGTGCGCCTCGCACAGAAGCGCGGCGCGCAGATCCTGCCCAGCCTGCCGCAGACCGAAAAGCTCGTCTGGCTCGGCGGCGCGCCCCGCCGCGAATATGTGCCGACCACCAAGCTCGACGCCGCAGCGCAGGCGCTTGTGGCGCAGATGCTGCCCTACATAAAAGCGGACAACCCGGCGGGGGCCGAGGCACTGATCGCCGGGGCTGAACTCACTCTTACGCCCGAAGGTCTGGCCGAAGTGCGCCAGCGCGCCGCCTGGTCCTATTATATCGAGAATGACGACGCCAATGCGCGCCGCCTTGCCACCCGGGTGCTCGAAACCGGCACCAGCGGTGATTGGACGACCCAGGCGCACTGGACCTTGGGCCTGGCCGCGTGGCGCGAGAACGATCCCCTTGCCGCGGCGACTGCCTTTTCCCGCGTGGCAACCCTCGCGGGCAATGACGACATGCGCGCGGCTGGTGCCTATTGGGCGGCGCGCGCCTATATGAACGCAGGCGACCCGGCCCGTGTCGAGCCGTTGTTGCGCCTCGCCACGCAAAAGGACGAGACCTTCTACGGCCTCCTTGCGCGCGAAACGCTGGGCATCACGACAAAGACACCTGCCATGACGCGCAACGAAAAGGCGTGGAAGCTGGTGAAGGACACACCCGCCGCCCGTGCGGCCATCGCTCTGCACGATTTGGGCGAGGATGATCTTGCCGACAAGCTGGTCCGGCGTCAGGCGCAACTGGGCGGCGCGGCGCATTATGACGGCGTGCTTCTCCTCGCCGCTCATCTCGGCCTTCCGCAGACACAGCTCTGGCTCTCCCACAATGGACCTGCTGGGCGCAAGCCGGACAGCTTCGCCCGCTTCCCTGTGCCACAATGGACGCCCGACGGCGGCTGGCGCGTAGACCCGGCGCTGGTCTTTGCCCATGCGCTGCAGGAATCCGGTTTTCGTCCGACCGTTGTGAGCCCTGCGGGCGCGCGCGGGATCATGCAGGTGATGCCCGGAACTGCGCGCGACATGGCAGGCATGCCGATCACCGGGCAACAGCTCGATACTCCGTCGACCAACATGGAATATGGCCAGCGCTATCTGGAAACCTTGCGCGACATGAGCGCGACCGGCGGCCTGCTGCCCAAGGTCATGGCTGCGTACAACGCCGGGCCGCTCCCTGTCGAACGCTGGAACAGCCAAGTGAAGGACAAGGGTGACCCGCTGCTCTTCATCGAGTCCCTACCTTATTATGAAACGCGCGCTTATGTGAACATCGTCATGCGCAATTACTGGATGTACCAGATCCAGGGCACCGGTCGGGCAGAGGCGCTAACCACCATGGCGCAGGGCGGCTGGCCGCGCTTCCCCACGGCGAAGGCGGGCAAGACCAACGTCCGCCTCAGCTATCGCGATCCTGCCAGCGACGCCAACTGATGCCGATCGATGAGAGCATCGCCTTCACGCCCATCCGTATCGCTGTACTTACCGTGTCGGACACCCGCTCGCTGGCGGATGACCGCTCCGGCGACACGCTGGTCGCGCGGATCGAGGGGGCGGGGCATGAAGTCGCTGCCCGGCTGATCGAAAAGGACGATACCGACGTCATCGTCGCGCGTCTCCATGCGTGGATCGACGACCCTGAGATCGACTGCATCATCACCACGGGCGGCACCGGCGTTACCGGGCGCGACGTGACGCCCGAAGCGATCGCCCGCGTGCAGGACAAGGAAATTCCCGGCTTTGGCGAACTGTTCCGCTGGCTCAGCTACCAGAGCATTGGCACATCGACCATCCAGTCACGCGCCACCGCCTGCGTCGCGCGCGGCACCTATATCTTTGCGCTCCCCGGTTCGACCGGTGCGGTGAAGGACGCCTGGGACGGCATCCTTGTGACCCAGCTCGACAATCGCCACAAGCCTTGCAACTTTGTCGAGCTGATGCCGCGGCTGAAGGAACGGTAACGCAAGTCAGTAACGGCCTCCATTTCCGGGTCGGGAATGGTGTAACTTGCCCTTTCGTTCTCTTTATGTTCTAGTTCATATATGACGATTCTCAAGGGACGCGGGGCGACCCGCAACGACGCCAGCCAGCGCTTTGCCCTCCCCGCACGGGAGAAGGATGGCGACTGGCTCGATATGGCCGAAGCGATTGACGGCCCCGCCGCCAAGCTGCGCACGCAGGTCACGGTGGAGCAACCCCGCACCATCATAACCCGCAACAGCTCGCCCGACGTCGCCTTCGACCGCTCGGTCAATGCCTATCGCGGATGCGAGCATGGCTGCATCTATTGCTACGCCCGCCCCAGCCATGCCTGGCATGATCTCTCCCCCGGCATCGATTTCGAGACAAAGCTGTTCGCCAAGCCTGACGCACCTGTTCTTCTGCGCGAGGAGCTCGGCCGCCCCGGCTACAGCGTCGCACCGCTTGCGATGGGCACCAACACCGATCCCTATCAGCCGATCGAGGCGGGCTGGCGCATCACGCGGCAGTGCATAGAGGTGCTCGCCGAGTGCCGACATCCGCTGCTCATCACCACCAAAACGGCGCGCGTAACCCGCGATGTCGATCTGCTGGCCGATATGGCGCGGGACGACCTGGTGATGGTTGGCATTTCCGTGACGACGCTCGACCCCGCTGTGGCCCGCACGCTCGAACCCCGTGCCTCGCACCCAGAGCGACGCCTCGACGCGATCCGCAGGCTGTCCGACGCGGGCGTCCCGGTCCATGTCTGCGTTTCGCCCGTCATTCCGGCAATCACCGATCATGAGATCGAGGCGATCGTCGCCACCGCCGCCGCTGCGGGCGCGCGCAGCGCCAGCTATATCCCCGTCCGCCTGCCCTATGAGGTCGCGCCTTTGTTTCGCGCCTGGCTCGACGCGCATTACCCCGACCGCGCGGGCAAGGTGATGGCGATCATCAACGACCTGCGCGGTGGGCGCGACAATGATACGCGGTTCGGCCATCGTATGCGCGGGCAAGGCGTCTGGGCCGATCTGCTGCGCACCCGCTTCCGCAAGGCGGTGCGCAACACCGGCACGCTCGACCGCCGTATGGCGCTGCGCACCGATCTCTTCTGCCCACCGCAGGGTGCGCAGCTCTCGCTGTTCTGATTTTTGCAATGATCCGCTTGGATCGACGCGCCCGCTTCCTACATGAAGGGCCACGTCAGGAGGGACACATCATGATCGAACTGCACAGCTGGCCGACGCCCAACGGCCTCAAGGTTTCCATCTTCCTCGAGGAAGCCGGGCTGGAGCATCAGGTGTTCCCCGTCAATATCGGCACCGGCGATCAGTTTCAGCCGGATTTCCTCGCCATTTCCCCCAACAACCGTATCCCTGCCATTGTTGACCGCGATCCTCCGGGCGGAGGCGAGCCGATCTCGGTCTTCGAAAGCGGCGCCATCCTCTTCTACCTCGCGCGCAAGACCGGACAGTTCGTCCCGCAGGATCCGCGCGGTACGATGGAGGTGCTCGAATGGCTGTTCTGGCAGGTCGGCGGTCTTGGCCCGATGGCGGGGCAAAATCATCATTTCAACATCTACGCGCCCGAAAAAATTCCCTACGCGATCGACCGCTACACCAACGAGACCGCGCGTCTCTATGGCGTGCTCGACCGACGGCTGGCGGGGCGCGACTATGTTGCGGGCGATTATTCCATCGCCGACATGGCGATCTATCCTTGGATCGTCCCGCACGAAAATCAGAAGCAGAACCTTGCCGATTTCCCGAACGTGCAGCGCTGGTTCGAGACCATGAAATCCCGTCCGGCCGTCATCCGCGCCTATGAGACCAAGGAAACGCTCTATCCTCCGCGCAAGGAACTGACGGACGCGGAAAAGGCGGTGCTCTTCGGCGGGAAAAAGTAAAACCCCGCATCGGCGGAACGGCTCAGGCCGAAATCACCCCACCAGCCGGAGTGGCTCGCGTGGCGCCATCTGGTGATGCACCACACCGGGCACCGTGCCGATCCGGTCGATCAGTTCCGCATCGATATTGTAATCGCGGCCCAGCCGCACGACCACGACCTGCCCGTGGGCGGCAAGCGCGCGGATGCGGATCTCTCCGCGCCCGCCCCGGCTTCCGGCAAGCAGTCCGGCGAGGAGCGGGATTGCACCGGCATCGGTAACATCGATCCAATATTCCATGCGCATTCCGCTCGCGATCGACGCAAAGGGCTGCACCGCCCGCACCGTCACCCGCGGCGTGTCCTCACCCGGCTGCCGTTCCAGTTCCACGGTGAGCAGCGCGCAATCGCCCGCCTTCGCCAGCTCGTCGATCGCCTTGCAGCCCAGCTCGTCAAAGCAGCTTGCCTGAAACTGCCCGCTGTTGTCGGAGAAGGTCGCCGAGACATAGCGCCCGCCCTTACGCGTGTCGCGCCAGCGCACGTCCTCGACCATTGCCGCCATGACAGCGTGCGATCGTCCGCCCTCGTCGCCCCCGCCATAGGCGGGAGCCGCACACAATGCGCCATAGCTCTTCGCACCGCGCGCATCGGCGATGTGGCGATAGCGGTCGACCGGATGGGCCGAAAAATAGAAACCGAACGCATCCTTCTCCTGCGCCATGCGCTCGGCGACGGTCCACGCGGCATGGGGCGGGATGCGCACATCGGCATGCGGGACATCGTCTCCGCCGAACAGGCCGCCCTGCCCGCTGGTCCGCGCCTCCGCTGCGCTCGCCGCAACCGACAGGATCGTTTCCGCCGCCGCATGGACGCCCGCACGGTCCGGCTCGATCCCGTCGAACGCGCCCGCCGCCGCAAGGCTCTCCAGTTGCCGCCGGTTGAGCAGGCGCGGCTCCACCCGATCGGCGAAATCATCGAGCGAGCTGAACACGCCCTTTGCCTCGCGCTCGGCGACCAGCACTTCCATCGCTTTTTCGCCCACACCCTTAAGGCCGCCGAGCGCGTAGCGCACGCCATGGCCCAGGCGCGGGTCGCCGCCTTCCGCCAACTCCACTGGCTCGACGGAAAAATCCGCCTCGCTGCGATTGATGTCCGGCGGCAGGCACGTCACCCCCGCCCGGCGCATATCGTCGACGAACACCGTGAGCTTGTCGGTCAGATGGATGTCATACGCCATTGATGCGGCATAAAATTCCGCCGGATAATGCGCCTTCAGCCAGGCCGTGTGATAGGCAAGCAGCGCATAGGCCGCCGCGTGGCTCTTGTTGAAGCCATAGCCCGCGAACTTGTCGATCAAGTCGAACAGCTCGTTCGCCTTGGCCTTCGCGATCTGGCTGTTGGCGGCACATCCGGACACGAAACGCTCGCGTTGCGCGTCCATCTCCGCCTTGATCTTCTTGCCCATCGCGCGGCGCAGCAGGTCCGCATCGCCGAGCGAATAGCCCGCAAGGATCTGCGCGGCCTGCATCACCTGTTCTTGATAAACGAAGATGCCGTAGGTTTCTTCGAGAATGGGTTTGAGCAGATCATGCGGATAGACGATCGTTTCCGCGCCGTTCTTGCGCCGACCGAACATCGGGATATTGTCCATCGGCCCCGGCCGGTACAGCGACACGAGCGCGATGATATCGCCGAAATTGGTCGGCTTCACGGCGGCGAGCGTCTTGCGCATCCCCTCCGATTCCAGCTGGAACACGCCGACGGTATCGCCGCGCTGGAGCAGGTCGTACACCCCTTGGTCGTCCCACGGCAGCGCCGCCAGATCGACCGTAATGCCGCGCTGCGCCAGCAGCTTCACCGCCTTTTGCAGCACCGAGAGGGTTTTGAGGCCGAGAAAGTCGAACTTCACCAGCCCCGCGCCCTCGACATATTTCATGTCGAACTGCGTCACCGGCATGTCCGATCGTGGATCGCGGTAGAGCGGCACCAGTTGGGAAAGCGGCCGGTCGCCGATCACCACGCCCGCCGCGTGGGTCGAACTGTGGCGCGGCAGGCCCTCCAGCTTCAGTGCCAGGTCGATCAGGCGGCGGACCTGCGGGTCGCCCTTATACTCCTGCTCGAACTCGGCAATGCCGTTGAGGGTTCGCTCCAGCGTCCAAGGGTCGGTCGGCATGTTCGGCACCAGCTTCGCCAGCCGGTCGACCTGCCCATAGCTCATCTGTAGCACTCGGCCGGTGTCCTTCAGTACCGCGCGCGCCTTCAGCTTTCCGAAGGTGATGATCTGCGCCACATGGTCCGCGCCATATTTCTGCTGCACATAGCGGATCACCTCACCGCGCCGCGTTTCGCAGAAGTCGATATCGAAGTCCGGCATCGACACGCGCTCGGGGTTGAGGAAGCGTTCGAACAGCAGGCCCAGTTGCAGCGGATCGAGATCGGTGATGGTCAGCGCCCAGGCTACCACGCTACCCGCGCCGGACCCGCGCCCCGGCCCCACCGGAATGTCGTTGTCCTTCGCCCATGTGATAAAGTCGGCAACGATCAGGAAGTAGCCGGGGAAGCCCATCTGAATGATGATGCCGAGCTCGAATTCCAGCCGTTCATAATAGTCCGGGAAGCGCGCGCGCAACCCATCCCCATCCAGCGCATCCTCGCCCGCCAGCGCCAGCGCCTTTTCAAGCCGCGCATCGAGCCCCGCCGTCGCCTGGTCGCGCAGCATCCGTGCCTCGCCCTCGATATCGCCCGCAAGGCTGGGGAGAATCGGGTTGCGCTTGGGCGCCATTACCGCGCAGCGCTGCGCGACGACCAGCGTATTGGCCAACGCCTCGGGCAGGTCAGCGAACAAGTGCTCCATCTGTGCGGCGGGCTTCATCCACGCGTCGCGGCAACTGGTCCGCCGATCGACGCTGTCGACATAGGCGCTGTCGGCGATGCACAGCATCACGTCATGCGCCTCGTGAAAATGCGGCTCGGCAAAGCAGGTCGGGTTGGTCGCGACCAGCGGCAGGTTACGCGCATAGGCCACGTCGATCAGCGCCTCTTCCGCCGCCGTCTCCACCGCATTGTTACGCCGTGCGATCTCGATGTAGAGCCGCTCGGGAAACAGCGCCTCCAGCCGCTCGACATAGGCGAGCGCCGCATCCGGCTGCCCTTCTGCGAAGAGGCGGGCGATTGCGCCCTCCCCTCCGGCGGTCAGGCAAAGCAGCCCATTCGTCCGCCCGTCGAGCGCGGCGATATCAACATGCGCCTGCTCCTCGATCGGCCGATCGAGATGCGCCATAGACACGAGCGCACACAGATTGTCGTACCCCGCCTCGTCCTGCGCGTAGAGGGCGATCCAGTCATGCACGCTCGGTGCGTTGGCGGGGCGGCCGGGGCGCAGCACGCACAGCATCGCACCGATGATTGGCTGTACCCCCTCGCCCTTCGCCGCGTCGGAAAAGGCCATCGCGGCGTACAGGCCGTTGCGGTCGGTCAGTGCAGCGGCGGGGAAGCCCAGCTTCTTCGCCTGCTTGGCGATCGCCTTGGGTTCAATCGCGCCGTCGAGCATCGTGTAGGACGAAAAGATGCGCAGCGGAACGAAGGAGGCGTGACCGGGCGAGGCAGTAGACATGGCACCAATGTGGCGGTTCGCGCTCACGCTCGCAACCGTCTTGGCCAAGTTATCCACAGCTCGCTGCATCTGGAGCGGGGCGGAAGCGACGGCGCCGAATATTGACTTCGCGCCCCGTCAATGATCTGTTTCGCCATCGGCGGCCGCCGTGCCGCTGGTTTTGGGGGAGACAGCATCATGAGCGACCAGAGTCCCATCGAAATTCCGCCCGGTTTCGTGAACCGCGTGAAGGCGATCCTGACGACGCCTAAGACCGAATGGCCCGTCATCGCCGCCGAGTCGGCCAGCATCGCGAGCCTTTACACACGCTATATATGCATCCTCGCCGCGATTCCTGCGGTGGCGACGTTCCTGCGCGCCATCGTCTTTGGTTACGGGTTTCTGGGCGTCACCTATCGCCCCAGTCTGGCTGCCGCGCTGGCGATGGGCGTGCAGCAATATGTCATGGCGCTGATCGGCGTGGCGATCATCGGCCTGCTCGTCCAGTATATCGTGCCGCAGTTCGGGGGCGCGGGTGACCGGGTCCAGGCATTTAAGCTGGCCGCCTACAGCGGAACCGCCGGTTGGCTGGCGGGGATCTTCACCCTGATCCCGGGGTTGGGGTTTCTGATGATCCTTGGCCTTTACGGCGCCTATCTCTTCTACCTTGGCCTTGGCCCGCTGATGCAGGTGCCCGAAGACAAGCGAATCGCCTGCGTGCTGGTGCTATTCCTCGCTGCGGTCGTAGCCATGATGGTGCTGATGGCAGTTGCAGCGCCGTTTGCCCATATGTTCGGCGGCGGCTATCCGGTGCCGGGCGTAGAAGGCGGCGGATCCATCACTGTCGGCTGACGCGCCGGAGCAACCTAAGCGCCGCCTGCCAACGCGTCCATGATCTGCCGGACGGGGGCAAGGTCGTATCCCGCCGCCGCTGCTGTTTCGGCTAGTGCATCGCGATCGTCCCCGGCGCGTGCGCGGGTCAGCGCCCACAGCAGGGTCGAGCGCGTGCCCGAGCGACAATAAGCGAGCAACGTGCCATCCCCGGCGTTCGCCAGCGCATCGGCCATCCCGTCGAGCTGCCACGGGGCAAAGCCGCCATGGCTCACGGGCACAGCGGCATAGCCGATCCCGGCGTCCTTGGCCGCAGCCTCGATCGTCGCACCGTTGACCTGCCCCGGCTCCTCGTCGTCCGGCCGATTGTTGATGATGAACGTGACCCCCAGATCCTTCGCGCGCGCAACGTCCTCCACGGCGATCTGGGGGGACACGAGGATGCGGTCGGTCAGTGGACGAAACATGGAATGTCTCCGGATAGGGGGAGCACTTTCTTACTCCCTCGCCGCCGAAACTCAAGCTGTGCCGCTCTTAGGCATCCGCCAGTTCGGCTTCCTCCCCGCTGTCCCGCTCGGTCGCCTGCCGCATCCACATCTGCGCATACAACCCGTCGCCCGCCAGCAGGGCGCGGTGCGTGCCCTGCTCGACGATACGTCCCTGGTCGAGCACGATGATCTCATCCGCCTCCACCACGGTCGACAGGCGATGCGCGACGATGATGGTGGTGCGCCGCTGGGCAATGCGGCCCAACACGTCCTGAATGGCCGCTTCCGTCCGGCTGTCGAGCGCGCTGGTCGCTTCATCCAGGATCAGCACCGGCGGGTTCTTGAGCAACGTCCGCGCAATCGCGACCCGTTGCTTCTCCCCGCCCGACAGCTTCAGCCCGCGCTCGCCCACCCGAGTGTCATAGCCCTTGGGCAACGACAGGATGAAATCATGGATGGACGCGCCCCGCGCCGCCTCCTCGATCTCCGCGTGCGAGGCGCCCTCACGTCCATAGGCGATGTTGTAGCCGATGGTGTCGTTGAACAGCACCATGTCCTGCGGCACGATGCCGATTGCGGCGCGCAGACTGTCCTGCCGCACCGTTGCGATATCCTGCCCGTCGATCAGGATGCGCCCGCCGTTCACATCGTAGAAACGGAACAGCAGCCGCGCGATCGTGGATTTCCCCGCGCCTGTCGGACCGACGATCGCCAGCGTCTTGCCCGCGGGAATGGTGAAGCTGACGCCGTGCAGGATTTCCCGGTCCGCATCGTAACCGAAGACCACATCGTCGAAGCGCACCTCGCCCTTCGCCACGGCAAGGTCCGGCGCGCCGGGCGCATCAACGATCTCCTGCGGTGTATCGATCAGCGCGAACATCGCTTCCATGTCGATCACGCCCTGCCGGATCGTGCGATAGACCATGCCGAGCATGTCGAGCGGGCGGAACAGCTGCGCCAGCAACGTGTTCACCAACACCACATCGCCGGTGGTGAAGCGGCCTTGGCTCCACCCCCACACGCTATACGCCATCGCGCCCGCCATCATCAGGTTAGTGACAAGCGCCTGCCCGATGTTGAGAAGCGCAAGGCTGTTTTCGGATTTGACCGCCGCGTTGGCATATTGCCGCATGGCCCGGCCATAACGGTCTGCCTCGCGGTCCTCGGCGTTGAAATATTTGACTGTTTCGAAATTGAGCAAGCTGTCGACCGCATGGGCAACGGCGTTGGTGTCCATGTCCACCATATCGCGCCGCAACTGGTTGCGCCATTCCGTCACCGTCCGCGTGAACCAGATATAGACCGCCACCATCAGCAGCGTTGCGATCACCAGCCCCGTACCGAACTTGACGAAGAAGATCACGCACACCGCCGCCAGCTCGACGATCGTCGGCGCGATGTTGAACAGGATGAAATAGAGCATCGTGTCGATGCTCTTGGTGCCGCGCTCAATGACCTTCGTGACCGCGCCGGTCTTGCGGTTGAGGTGAAAGCGTAGCGACAGGCGGTGGAGGTGGATGAAAACATGGTCGGCGAGCCGCCGGGTCGCCTCCTGCCCAACGCGCTCGAACACAACGTTGCGCACGTTGTCGAATGCCACGCTGCCGAACCGCGCCAGCGCATAAGCGCCGACCAGCGCCATGGCGAGTCCCACGGCCGGTTCCATTCCCGGCGCCATCCGGTCGATTGCTGCCTTATAGGCGAACGGCATCAACAGGCCCGTCGCCTTGCCCGCCAGCACCAGCAGCATCGATAACACCACCCGCGCGCGCAGGGCCGGAGCATCGGCAGGCCATAAATACACGAAGAACCGCTTCAGCGTCGCCCAGACCGGCGGCATCGGTTCGTTCTTGACGGCGGTGGGAAAATCAGGCGGCATCGCGTGGCATGTAGGCGCGTGCCGCCGCAAAGCCAAGCCCGTTGCCCGCCCCGTTCAGCAACGTGTAACCCGCAATGCCCGAACGGGTTCGCCTGGACCGGACAAGGCTGCTGTGGGGTTCACCTTGTCCGGTCCAGACAGGACACCCCGAAGGGCCTCCGTGCAGCCGCACACCCAAGTGGGGTCAGGCATGCGGCTGCAGTTCCGCCGATGTCATGCCGGGGCGTGCTCGGCAAGTCATAATCACATAAAAACAGGGGATAAATCAGGCTTCTTTTCCCAATTTGTAACACCCTTCCGACCGCAATCGATTCAATCGCGCAACAGGTCGTTGATCGCCGTCTTCGACCGTGTCTGCGCGTCCACGCGCTTCACGATTACGGCACAGGAGAGGTTCGGTCCAGGAGTCCCGTCGGGCAGAGGCTTGCCGGGCAGGCTACCGGGAACGACCACGCTGTAGGGGGGTACTTCTCCGACGAAGATCTCGCCGGTCGTGCGATCGATGATCTTCGTCGTGCTGGTAATGAAGACGCCCATCGACAGCACCGACCCCTTGCCGACCCGCACGCCTTCGACCACTTCCGACCGCGCGCCGATAAAGCAGTCGTCTTCGATGATGACCGGGTCCGCCTGCAAGGGCTCGAGCACGCCTCCCAGGCCGACGCCGCCCGACAGGTGCACATTCTTGCCGACCTGCGCACAGCTCCCGACCGTTACCCATGTATCGACCATCGTGCCTTCGTCCACAAAGGCGCCGATGTTGACGAAGCTCGGCATCAGGATGACGTTCTTCGCGATGAACGACCCTGCGCGCGCCACGCTGCCCGGCACAGCGCGAAAGCCTGCGGCACGGAACCGCGCCTCGTCCCACCCGGCGAACTTGCTTGGCACCTTGTCCCACCAGTGCGAACCGCCCGGACCGCCGGGGATCAGCGCGTTGTCGTTCAGGCGGAACGAGAGCAGCACCGCTTTCTTGAGCCACTGGTTGACCTGCCAGCCGTCGCCGACGGGCTCCGCCACGCGCGCCGCGCCCGAATCGAGCAGGCCAAGCGCCGTAACCACCGCATCGCGGACTTCGCCGCTGGTGCTCAGCCCGACATTCGCGCGGTCCTCCCACGCAGCGTCAAGGGTTGCGATCAAAGTGCTGTGGTCGGTCATTCTCATTCCCCGTGAAAATTCGCCAGAAACGGCGTCAGATGGTCAATTTCAAAATCGATGAAGCCGCTGTCCGCGCCGACATGCCCGCTTTCCGATCCGTTGTTGATCCAGATCGTACGCATGCCCAACGCCTTTGCGGGCTTCAGGTTACGCGCCATATCCTCGAAAAAGGCGGCGCGGGAAAGATCTATTCCGTGCGTATCGCGCAGCATGGCATAGCCCTGCGGATCGGGCTTGGGCCTGTAGCCGGTGGCGTGGATATCGTGGATCAGCTCGAAGCTGTCCGCCAGCCCCAGCCGTGCGAGCACCCGCCGCGCATAGGGTTCATCGCCGTTGGTGAAGATCGCCTTGCGCCCCGGTAACGCTTCGATATGCCGCACCAGCGCCGCGTCAACCGCCAGCCGGTCCATGTCGATATCGTGCACATAATCGAGGAAATGGTGCGGATCGACCGCATGATGCTGCATCAACCCCGCGAGCGTCGTGCCGTGATCGAGGAAATAGCCCTTCTGCACGCGCCGCGCTTCAATCGCATCGCAACCCAGCAGGTCACAGATATATTCGCCCATCCGCCGGTCGATCAGCGCGAACAGGTCGGCGCTCGCCGGATAGAGGGTGTTGTCCAGATCAAAGATCCAGCAGTCGACATCATGAAGCGCGCGCATGGCCGCTGCCTAGTCAGGCCGAGCGCGTAGGGCAAGGGTGCGTCGGCACCCTCACACTTTTACTTCAGCGTCGCCAGATAGGCGATCAGGTTTGCCCGGTCGGCGGGCTGTGGCACACCCGCAAACGCCATGCGCGTACCCGGGATATATTTCATCGGGTTGGTGACATACGCGTCGAGCGTCTTGGCGTCCCAGGTCGCCTTGGAGGCTTTCATCGCGGCCGAATATTGGAAGGCAGGGACGGTACCGGCCTTGCGACCCACCACTTTGAACAGCGTCGGCCCGAGCTTGACCTCGCCGGTCTTGACCCCGTGGCAAATTGCGCAGCGGGCAAACACAGTCTTGCCCTTCACTGCGTCACCCCCCGCATAAGCAGCGGTCGGGGAAACGCCCAAGGCCAGAACAAACAGAAGCGGAGCGGAACGGGAGAAAACGGTCATCGGAACCTCATCGCCAACACTGGTTTCGGCGCCCTAACGCATTTTGAATGAACAGGAAATGATCCGACTCAGTAATTCTGATCAATTTCCTTCTTCATTACGACAGGCAATTAATCCTTCGCGCCAGCTGGGATAGAGCGGCCGCCAGCCCAGCATGCGCTTCGCCCGTCCGTTCGCAACACGGCGGTTTTCCGCGTAAAATCCGCGCGCCATCGGAGAAAGGCCTGCGTCCTCCAGGGACAGCAGCGGCGGCGGCGCCACACCCAGCAGTGCGCACGCCCCCTCAATCACCGCGTTCTGGCTGCACGGACGATCGTCCGCGACGTTATAAACCCCCGGCAGTCCCTCGAAGCTCGCCATCACCCCGCCGATGATATCGTCGACATGCACCCGGCTGAACACCTGCCCGTCGATCGCGATGCGGTGCGCCTTCCCCTCCCGCACCCGTTCGAGCGCGCTGCGCCCCGGCCCATAGATGCCGGGCAGACGGAACACCCGCATATCAGGGCGCAGGTCTTGCCACTTCTGGTCGGCTAGCGCCCGCGCGCTGCGTCGTCCGGTGCCGATCGGTGCGCTTTCATCCACCCACGCGCCGCCAGTATCGCCATAAACCCCGGTGGAGGACAGATAGCCGAACCAGCGCGCACTGCTCGCCCGGACCACATCGCCATAATGCGCGAGCACCGGGTCGTCCCCGTCGCGGTCGGGTGGGACGGACGACAGGATATGGCTTGCCCGCGCAATGTGCGCTCGCACGGCATCCGCGTCAGCAAAATCCACATCGCCCGCCCGCCCGGTTGCGCTGACCTGCCAGCCGTCACGCCGCAGCCGCGCGGCAAGGCGGCTCGCGGTGTAGCCAAGACCAAAGATGAACATATGTGGCACCGCTCCCCCCTATCGCGACCCATCCCCATTGTACATTGCGCCGCTCGACCATAGGTTGCAGCGCATGGCAGATATCCAGACCCAGCCTCACACTCAGGCAACCCTGACCCCGGCCCCGACCGTCATCCATCGCGCCGATTATCGTGTGCCCGATTGGCTGGTGCCGGACATCGCCCTCGACTTCGCGCTCGATCCGGAAACGACGCGCGTGCACGCGACATTGAGCGTCACACGCAATGGCGCGCACGATCGCCCGCTGCGCCTCGATGGCGACGGGCTGGTGCCTCTCGAAGTACTGGTCGATGGTCGCCCGCTTGATCCGAACGAATGGACGCTCGACAACGACACGCTCGTCATTCCGCTGGGCGGCGAGCGCCACAGCGTCGAAACCCGCGTGGCCCTCGCGCCATCCGCCAACAGCAAGTTGATGGGCCTTTATGCCAGTGGCGGCCTGCTCTGCACCCAGTGCGAGGCCGAAGGCTTTCGCCGCATCACCTTCTTCCCCGACCGCCCGGACATCCTGAGCCGTTATACCGTGCGGATGGAGGCCGACAAAACGGCCTATCCCGTCCTCCTTTCCAATGGCGATCCGGTCGCATCAGGCGAAGCGGCGGACGGGCGACATTGGGCGCAATGGAACGACCCCTTCCCGAAGCCCAGCTACCTCTTCGCGCTGGTCGCGGGCGACCTTTCCTGCAACGCCGACCACTTTACCACGATGAGCGGGCGCGCGGTGAAGCTCGGCATCTGGGTGCGTGAGGCCGACCTCCCGCGCACTGAGCATGCGATGAAGGCCTTGAAGGATTCGATGGCGTGGGACGAGCGCACCTACGGCCGCGAATATGATCTCGACGTGTTCAACATCGTCGCGGTCGACGATTTCAACTTTGGCGCGATGGAGAACAAGGGTCTCAACATCTTCAACAGCCGCTACATCCTCGCCGATGCGGAAACGGCCACCGACGCGGATTATGACGCGGTTGAGGGGGTTGTTGCCCATGAATATTTCCACAATTGGTCGGGGAACCGCGTCACCTGTCGCGACTGGTTCCAGCTCAGCCTCAAGGAAGGGCTGACCGTCTACCGCGATCAGTGTTTCTCCGCCGACATGGGTTCCCCCGCCGTCAAGCGGATCGAGGATGTCCGGGCGCTTCGCGCCGCGCAGTTCCCAGAGGATGGCGGCCCGCTCGCCCATCCGGTTCGCCCTGAATCCTATATGGAAATCAGTAACTTCTATACCGCGACCATTTACAACAAGGGCGCGGAAGTCATCCGCATGATGGCGCTTCTGCTCGGGCCGGACCGCTATCGCAAGGGCACCGACCTCTATTTCGCGCGGCACGACGGACAGGCCGCCACCTGCGAGGATTTTGTCCGCGCGATGGAAGAAGGCGGCGGCATCGACCTTACCCAGTTCCGCCGCTGGTATGAACAGGCAGGCACGCCGCGCATCGCCGTGTCGGTGAAACACGATCCTGACAGCCACAGCGCGACCGTCACGCTGGAACAGAGCCTCCCCCCGACGCCCGGCCAACCGACCAAGCAGCCGATGGCGATCCCGCTGCGCACGGCCCTGTTCGATCGGCAGTCCGGCGAGCAGACGGGCGAGCAGACCTTGCTGCTGACGCAGGACAGCCAGTCCTTCCGCTTCGAAGGCATCAACAGCCCTCCGGTCCTCTCCATCAACCGCGGTTTCTCTGCCCCGGTCATCATCAATGCGCAGCGCAGCCAGGACGAATTGGCCTTCCTGTCCGCGCATGATGACGACCCATTCGCCCGCTACGAGGCGATGCAGCAGTTGATGGTCAATGCGCTGGTGCATGGCATCACAACCGGCACGCTCGATCCCAAGCCTGTGATCGCCGCCATACGCAACACCGCAACCGACCCGGCGCTGGACGATGCGTTCATTGCCGAGGCCGTCCGCCTGCCGAGCGAAGCCTATCTTGGCGACCAGATGCCGGTGGTCGATCCTGACGCCATTCACGAGGCGCGCGACCGCCTGCAACGCGCCATCGGCGAGGCACTCGAACCACTATGGCGCAATCTGCACCGGCGGTCGGCGCGCCCAGTCTTCGACCTCTCGCCCGCATCAAAGGGCGCGCGCAAGCTACGCAACATGGCGCTCGTCTACATCGTGGCGAGCGGCGCGGAAGACGGGGCACGCGTCGCCTTCGCACAATTCGAGCAGGCCAACACCATGACCGAGCGGCAGGCGGCGCTGGCTGTGCTGGCAAATGGCACCAGCGACGAGCGCGAAGCGGCACTCGACATCTTCTACAACCGCTACCGTGACGACGCGCTCGTCCTCGACAAATGGTTCCAGACGCAGGCGCTCGCCTTCCATCCGGATACCGTGCCGCTTGTCGAGCAGCTGGCGAAACACCCCGATTTCACGCTCAACAACCCCAATCGTGTGCGTTCGCTCTACGGCGCGTTCGCGGCAAACCAGTGGGCCTTCCACCAGAAGGGCGGGCGCGGCTACACGATCCTCGGCGATCTCATCGTCGCGCTCGATCCGATCAATCCGCAAACCGCCGCGCGCATGATCCCCCCTCTGGGTCGCTGGCTCCGGTTCGATGCGGATCGCGGCGCGTTGATGCAGGCGCAGCTCCGCCGCATCCTCGCACAGCCCGGCTTGTCCAAGGACGTGACCGAGCAGGCGAGCAAGAGCCTCCCCACGCCCTGAGCCGCGCCGGTGCATGAGGCTTACGGCGCAATGGGCTGCAGAGCAGCGCGTCGATACGCCCTCATCGCCGCGCGATTTCTGCTGGGACCAACGAGCGCTAAAAGGATATCGCTCCAGCCACAGGTCACAGACCCGGGCTGGAGCGATCATCTTTACGCGGCCACCTCGAACGAGGTGGCCTTATGGCGCAGATGTCAGAGCGAAACGCCCGCCGACAGACCCTCGTCGCACAGCACCGAGGAGCCATGCATCCCGTTCGAACCGGGCGATGCGATGAGGAAGTAGCACAACTCCGCCACATCGTCCGAGCTAGAGAACTTGTTGTTGCTCGGCACCGCGGCGTTGAGCGAGTCCAGCAGGGTGCGCTGGCTGGGATCGGTCCGCATCGCCTCGTTCATCGGAGTGGCCGTGTTGCCGGGGCAAACCGCATTGATGTTGATGTTGTGCGGGGCCAGTTCCAGCGCCAGCGACTTCACCATCTGGGTAACGCCGCCCTTGGTCGCGCAATAGGTTGCGAACGCGGCAATGCCCAGGCGGTCGGCAGCGGACGAAAGGCAGACGATCTTACCGCCGCCCAGCTTCTTCATGCCCGGAACAACCGCGTTGACGCAGTAGAACGTCCCTTTGAGGTTGACGTCGACCATCTGGTTGAACGTACCCAGATCGGCATCGCCAATCGGCGTCGGCAGGAAGATGCCGGCCGACGTAACCAGGATTTCCACCGGCCCGAGCTGCTGCTCGACGTCCCCGACCAGCCCGGCGACGGCATCCGGATTGCGCAGGTCAACGGCGAATGGCGCCGCTGTGCCGCCCGCCGCGACAATTTCGTCGACGACCGTCTGCGCCTTGGCAACACTGGAGCTCGCGACGACGGCGACCTTGGCCCCCGCCTTTGCAAGCCGCAGGGCGACCGACTTGCCGATGCCCGAACTGCTGCCGGTTACCAGCGCAACTTTACCTTCCACCACCATATCCGAAATCCCTTTGTTTCAACCGACCCCGTAGCAACGCGGTCTGCAATGCTATTTCCAGACATCCGCGTTTTGATCGGCGAATGCCGCAAAAGCGACAGGCTCTCTTCCTGAGATCTCAGAAATAACCGTCGTCGTTCGCGCTTCTGCACCACTTGCTATCAGGCCGTCAAGCCCCGCAAGCATCATGGCATAATCGGCGCCAAGACCATTTTTTTGGTGCCAGGACGCCAGCTGTTCGACGGTAAGCCGGACATGCTGGACGGGCTTGCCGCGCGCCTTGCCGATGATGTCCGCAACATCGCCATAAGTCAGCAGATTGCCGCCAGTGAGCAGCAGATCCTGCCCCAGCGGGGTGTCGCTGGTCAGGGCATGGAAGGCGACCTCGGCAATATCCTCGACCGCGATAAACGGAACCTGCCCCTCTTCGGTCGCGGAATAGATCGAGTCTTCCTTGCAGATGCTCGACAGATGCGGTTCGTTGATGAAATTCTGCATGAACCAGGAAGGACGCAACACCGACCATTCGGGCGCACGCTCCTTGAGCACCGTATGGATCTGGCCCATCGCCGGTCCGCCTTCTTCCAGCAGCGATGAACTCAGCAGTGCGAACCGGCGCGTGCCGCCCGCAATGGCCTGATCTATGAAGGGCGCGACGATGTCGACCGGGCTGTTATGCCCCACCGGAGCCACGACATACACCGCCGACACGCCTTCCAGCGCACTCTGGAACGTGTTGGCGTTGAACCAGTCGAAGGCGATCCCTTCCGCACCCGCAGGCGCGGTGCCAGACCGGGTCGCAGACCGGACCGGAATACCAGCTTCGATCAGACGATGGACCAGCGGAGCGCCGGTCTTGCCGGTACCACCGATGACGAGAACCTTATCGCTCATGCGATCCCTCCCGCGCCCAGTGCTTCGAGCGCTTCTAGTCCGCCCATCGCCTTGATGCCGACCAGCGGATCCCAATAGTCCTTGTACAGCACGAACTTGCCGTCCCTGACCGTAATAACCGCAACATATTTCATCGTGAAATCATTCCCGGCAGGGAGGCTCGTGGCGTCCCCGACCATCTCGATGATCAGCGTGTTTCCGCTGTAGTAACTCCCCGTAAACGTCATGCTCTTGAGGTTCACATGATCGGGGTAACCCTTGATGAAATCTGCGATTGCAGATTTTCCGTCGAGCCGGGGAGGATAGCCCGGAGGCGCGAACGGGAACTCCATCGCGCCGTCTTCGTGAAACATTTCGCTCCACGGGCCGGTTTCGGAGCGTGTCAACGCCTCCATTGCACCGCCGAGCATATGCTCGGCGGCCTGCAGATCCTCACTCATAAACACTCCTGACAGAATTAGAATTTATAGGATACGAACCCGCGCACCGTGCGCGGCTCACCGGGCATCGCACCCGCCGAGAAGGCGGCATAGGTCGCGACCACATAGTTCTTGTCCGTGATGTTATCGACGCGGATGCCGCCGCTCAGGCCGTTGGTCTTCGACTCGATCGTGAGACCGGCATTGAACAGCCAGTGCGCTTCGGACCCTAGCCGGATGTCATTGAGCGGGGTGTAGAACACGTCACCCTTGTACGTGGCCCCGCCGCGCAGATGGAGATCCGTGCTGCTGCCAAGCGACGCATTATACTGGAGGTAAGCGCTTCCCGACCAGCGCGGAGCATCATTGAGGCGCTTGCCATCCGGGTTGACCGGGCCGGAGGTGAAGTTGTTGATCGCCGGGAAGCTGCCCTTATATTTCGCGTCCAGATAGGCGAGGCTGCCGCCAAACTCGACCGCGTCGGTGGGCTGGAAAGCGCCTTCCAGTTCGATACCCTTGATCTTGGCCTTCTTGGCATTGTTCACAAGTTGGTTGGTCGTCCCGGATACCGGATCGAACACAAACTGGTTAACCTGCAAACCTTTATAGTCGTTGTAGAATGTGGCGATGTTCAAGCGCCCGCCGATCGACGGAATCCCGAGTTTCAGACCCGCTTCATAGGCCCACACATATTCCGGCTTATATCCGGCGGAGTTGATGGACGAGGGATCGATCAGCAGGTTGAAACCGCCGCTCTTGTAGCCCTTCGTCACCGACGCATAAACCAGCGTATCGCGCGATGCCTGATACTGAACGCCGAACTTCGGCGTCATTGCACCCTTCGTGCTGCCGCCCGAGAAGATCGGCGCGGTGTTGGAGGGCAACTGGTGACGGTCGTTGGTGATGCCCGTCGTCTGGACACCGAAAATGTTTTCGACGTCCTTCTCGTCGTGCGTGTAGCGCACGCCGGCCGTGAACTTGAGCTTGTCGCCAACCGGTATGTCGACCTGCCCGAAGACCGCCCCGGACTTCGTCAAGGCATTGATCCCCTGCGTCTGCAGAACGCTGCCGAACACCACCGCTCCGTAATAGCTGACGGCCCGTTCCCGCATGCCGAATGCGCCAACGACATAGGTGACGCCGCCAATATTGCCCGAGAGTGTCAGCTCCTGGCTCAACTGGCTCTGATTTTCCACAAAGGCGCGGGTGTGAAACAGGTCGACCGCCGTGAAATCGAGGTCGGCTTCGAAATCCGCGTTCGACTCGCGATAGGCCGTGATCGACGTCAGCGTCGCGCCGCCCAGATCGGCGGCAATCTTGGCGCTGGTGCCATATTGCTCGGTAATGCCCTGGTTCGGGGCGCTGAGCGCGCTTTCATGAAAGCCGGGATTCAGGCCATCCGGGATGAACGGAGCGGAGCGACGCACCGTGAAGGAATTGAAATATTCGTCCGCCTTGCTGTAGTCGGCCGCCAATATGATATCGACACCCGGCGAGACATCGAACTTGAGCTTGCCGCGCACGCCCCAGCGGTTCTCGTTCCAGCCATCCTTGAGCGACGGATTGAGTTCCTTGGTGTAGAAATCGTGGTAGCTATACCGTCCGGACACGGCAAACGACACGCCATTCGCGAGCGGGCCGGACAGCGCGAATTCGGGGCGCACCAGCATATAGTTGCCGATGGTCATCTTGACCTCGCCGCGCAGTTCGTCGGTCGGATCCTTGGTGAGAATGTTGACCGTACCGCCGATGACGTTGCGACCATAGAGCGTACCCTGGGGTCCGCGCAGGACTTCCACGCGCTCGAAATCCAGAAAATCGACGTTGGCGCCGGTGGGACGCGCGTAGTAAACGCCATCGACCTGCAACGTGGTGCTGGGATCGCCGCCTGCGAACACATTGTTCGTGCCCACACCGCGAATCGACGCGATCGACCAGGGGCCATTGAACGTATAGGCAAAACCGGGGGTAACCTGCGCCACGTTAACGAGCGATGCCGCGCCCATCTGCGCGATCGTCTCGGCAGAGAATGCCGTAATCGCGAGCGGTACCTTCTGCAGGCTTTGCGCACCCGTCTTGGTCGCGGTCACGACAATGTCCGGCATGCCGCCATTGGCATCATCGGCCGCTGCCGGAGCGCCCTCCTGCGCGTGCGCGACCATCGGCAGCAGGCTGGTGGTGACCAGTGCGACCCTGAAAAACCTGTTCATCTTTCCCATGTCGATCCCCTTATTTTCCCTTGGCAATCCTCATGCGAGCCGAATGCCGCCCCGCTTCTGACCGTCATTATAGGCCGCTTCATGATCGCGTCGGATCAGCTCTATAACGGAACGGATTGGTTCCGTTCTTATTTCTTGCACGATTCGGGTTGGAACGCAAGCGTTTCGATTGTATGGAGGCCCTATGAATTATCAGGCGATCACCGAAACCGCTCCACGAGGCGCTGCCCTGCTTCGACCGCATGTGACCCGCTCGATCTGGCGCGCCGCGATTATCGAACTCGCCCGCGTGGGCTATGATCAGATGAGCATGGATGCCGTCGCCAAGCGGGCTGGCGTGGGCAAGGCGGCACTGTATCGGCGCTGGAACAGCAAAGAGGCGATGGTCGTGGCGATGATCACCGCAATTGAGCTGGAAATCGTCCAGGCGGAAGACCGGGGCTCCCTCCGGGATGACATAAAAAGCTATGTAGAGGCAGGCCTGCGCATGATGCGCCGTCCGCTGGCCACCCGCATTCTGCCCGATCTTTATGCGGAAATGTGCCGGGATACGCTGCTCGCGAAGGCCATTCGCGATACGGTGTATGCGCGCAAGCGGATCAGCATCGTTGCGTTGCTGGATCGCGCCATCCAGCGCGGCGAACTCTCGCCGGGAATGGATGTCGATTTGGCGTTCGATGTAATTGCCGGAACGCTTTACTGGCGGGTGCTGGTGTCGCGGAGCAATTCGGACGACACGCAGGTGAACGCAATGGCGGATGGTTTCGCCGCCGCTCTCAAGGCAATGTCGCCCCCCTAATGCGCAAGCCGAACCACCGACCCTGCGGTTCGCCACCGCTCACTGCTCCCACTCGATATTGCCGTCGACGCCGATCAGTTGGCCGGTAATGTGCCGGGCAGCAGGAGAGGCAAGAAAAACCGCCAGATCGGCTATTTCATGCGGCTGAACCTTCGCACGCATCGAAATAAAGTCGAGAAAGCCTGCCTCGATATGGGCAAGGGGAACCCCCTTGCTGTCGGCCTGCGCCTGCAGGATGGCCTGCATTCGCGGCCCGTCGACCAGGCCCGGCCTGATCGCGTTGACGCGGATTCCGGCAGGGCCCAGCTCCTTCGCTGCGCCCCTCGTCAATCCTTCGACCGCCCATTTCGAGGCGATGTAGTCCAACCGGTTGACGGGAAGCGTGAACACCGACCCGGTGGAAATGTTGATGACAGCCCCCCCGCCCCGCTGCTCCATGTCCGGGGTTACAGCGCGCAGGAATGAGAAGCAGCCATGCACGTTGACGTTGAACGACCGACGCCAGTCTTCCATGCCGAGCGTGGCGATCGGCGCGCATCCACCCGCGATCCCTGCATTGTTGACGAGTGTGTCGACGGGACCGAGTTCCGACTTTACCGCCGTTACGAATGCATCGACCTGCGTTTCGTCGCTGACATCCACCACACCGGCGAGAAGCAAGGGCTGCTCTTCGCACGCCCGGTCCAGTGCGTTTGCGTCCACGTCACAGAGCGCGACACGGGCGCCGACGGTCAGGAACCGGCGGGCAATCGCCCAGCCGATCCCCGAAGCCCCCGCCGTAACGAGGACAGTCTGCGCCGACACATCGCGGGGCAGGCTAGAAGTCAACCCGGTCTCCGCCCTTCAGGCCGAGGATAGCGCGCGCCTCATCGGGCGTGGCGATCTCCAGCCCCAGCGCTTCGACAATCGTACGGATCTTGCGGACTTGTTCGGCATTGGATTTGGCGAGTTCGCCCCGCCCGATATACAGGCTGTCCTCCAGCCCCACCCGCACCGCGCCGCCAAGGATCGCGGCGACAGTGACGAAATGCATCTGCTGACGGCCGACGCCAAAGGCCGAGAATTTGTAATCGTCGCCAAAGATGCGGTCGGCGAGCATCTTGAAATTGACCAGATTTTCGATGCGTCCGCCCATTCCGCCCTGAATGCCGAATATGCCCTGAATCAGGAAGGGCGGTTTCACCAGCCCCTTGTCGGCGAAATATTTGAGCGTTTCCAGATGGCTGAAGTCATAGCATTCAAACTCAAAACGGACGTCATGCTGCTGGCCCACTTCAATCATGATGCGCTCCAGCATCGCGAAGGTGTTGGCGTAGATCAGATCCTTGGTGCCTTCGAGATAAGGCTGTTCCCAGTCGTGCTTCCATTCGGTGAACTTGGCGCCGAGTTCAAACGCGCCGAAGTTCATCGAGCCCATGTTGAGGCTGCACACTTCCGGCTTGGCGCGAAGCGCGGGAGCGATCCGGTCGTCCAGCGCCATGCCGAGCCCACCGCCCGTCGTGATGTTGATGACCGCGTCTGTCGCCTGCTTGATGCGTGGCAGGAACTGCATGAACATGTCCGGATCCTGCACCGGGCGACCCGACTGCGGATCCCGCGCATGAAGATGGATGATCGCGGCGCCCGCTTCCGCTGCCTCTACCGCCGAATCCGCGATCTCGCTCGGCGTAATCGGCAGATATGGCGACATGGTGGGGGTATGAATGCCCCCGGTGACTGCGCATGTGATGATAACCGGATCAGCCCGACGACCCATAAATCCCTCCATTGTTTGATCTGCGATCTCAGTTTATAGGAAATTTCCTGTAGAGCAACTGGGTGTTTGTCCAAAAAGCGAGATGGCCCTTATGCCATTCCGGCAACGGCGTCGGGACGGGCGGGGCGGGTGCGCCCATCATGCGGTCGATTATTCGGGAATGCAGACCGCTTCCGCCTCGATTTCCACCTTCCATTCGGGCCGGGCCAGTTCAGCAATAATCGCTGAACATGTGGGCTTCGCCTCGCCCACCCATTCTTTGTGGACTCTCATCACCGCATCCAGGTCATCGCGGCTGGTCAGATAGAGGCGCGTGCGAATGATATCGTCGGTCCGACCGCCGAGGTCGGTAATTGCCTGGCGGATGATCTCGAAGCAGCGCGCCGCCTGCCCCGCCGCGTCCGGCCGGGAGGAACCGTCGGCCTCTATCGGAGCGCATCCCGATACAACGATTCGATCACCTTGGCGGATAGCCCGGCTGTAGCCATATGCGCTTTCCAGCGACGTGCCGGAAAAAACCCACTTTTTCTCTTTCATACAATGTCCTTGATGGATTTTCTGCCCGGCCCCGCACAACCGGGACCTATGGCGGCCAAAGTGCCGGGCATGATCAGACGGCGGTCACGTTGCTCCGCGTCGGCACGCGATGGGACAATGCGACGTAGAGCGCCGCCTGAAGTACCCCGGCGATGATCGATGCTGCCGGGACGATGGACGGCCCGAATGTGCCCCACAGGGTCATGTTTCCCAGCAGCGAGGATATCAGCAACGAGAGGATGGCGGGCCAACGCCACGCGGCAAACTGGGTAAAGGCGCTGTCGCCCGCGTTGCGCCATTTCTCCCGGCGCACCACCAGGATGTCGACCAGAATGAGCACCGTGAAGCACAGGCTGAACAGGCCGATCACGTTGAGCGCGGCCTCGATCATGTGGGTCGCATGCAGCAGCAGAACGAGCGCGGCCACGACGCCGAATATGACGACCATCAGATGACGGGGAGGACGGAGCGGCGTCATTTCCTCGACGGCGTTGGTGAAGGCAATCGAACCCAGATACATATTGGCAAGATTGATGCGAAGCTGCGTCGCCAGCGCCAGCAGCGCGCCTCCGCCGCCCAGCGCCGTCACCAGATACACGCCGGGATTGGCAACCTGATAGCGGAGCGCGAACCAGATCCCCATCACGCCCGACACGCCGAAAGCGACCAGTTGAAACACCCCGCCCATCCAGACTGTGCCCGCCTTCACGATGTCCTGCCGCACGAAGCGCGCAAAATCCGCCGTGACCAGCGCGGTGACGAAAACCAGCCCGTTCATGATCCCGATCGCCCCGATGAGCGAAAGCGGAGACGCCCCCATGGCGGCGACCCCTGCGGCGGAAGGCGCGGCGCCCTTCAGCGACAGCACGAGCGCGGCGCCAAGCAGAACGACGTAGACGATCAGCGTCATCGCTTGAAATTTGCCCAGAAAACGCATGCCGAACCAGACCAGCGGGATCATGCCGATGGCCACCGCCGGCAGAATGAAGGTCAGCGCAAGGCCGCCCGTCATTTCGCCGATCGCCGCGCCCATGATGTTCGCTTCCACGGCGAAGTAGACCAAAGTGGTGAAGCCGAACAACAGACTGAAGAGGACGCTCCCCCGCGCGCCCAGCACCGCACGCGCCATCAGGTTGATGCCGAAGCCGGTGCGGATTGCGGCGCACGCGATAACCATGGCAACGCCACAGCTTGCGGCCGTGCTGTAGGCCACCGTCAGCACCGCGGTCACCAAGCCATATTGGAGCGTCACGACCGAGGCGAGCTGCATATAAATAAGCGCGGTCGCCATCCCGAGCGCCGCGAAAAACGGCGTGGTCCAGGAACCGCGCCCGTAAAACGGTACGGGAGAAGTCGCATAATCCTCGTCGTTGCCGCTGCCACCCGCCATCTCACGCCCCTTTATTGAGATCTCAGAAATGGTGTTTCATTTGCGGTGGGATGTCAATATGTCTCTTGCAGATCGTGCGGAACAGCTCGCGCGGTTATACCGATGCCCCGCGGCGCATGTTCCTCGCTTGTGAAGACGAACCCGTCGGTCCCCAACGATCCTCAGACCAGCAGGGACGCCGGGGCTTCCAGTGCCTGCTTGAGCGCCTGAACGAAGCTGGCCGCGTCCCACCCATCCACGACGCGGTGATCGCAGCTGATCGACAGGTTCATCAGCATGCGCTTTTCGACTCGCTCGCCGCCCAGTCCATCGGGCACGAACATCGGCCGTTCGACGATCTTGTTGGGGCCGATGATCGCCACTTCCGGACGGTTGATGACCGGAGTGGTGGCGATGCCGCCCAACGTGCCCAGCGAGGTGATGGTCAGCGTCGACCCCGACAGTTCTTCCGACGTCGCCTTGCCGTTGCGCGCCGCTTCGGCGACACGCGCGACTTCGGCGGCGAGCTGCCAGATGTTGCGATCCTGCGCGTCGCGCACCACCGGCACCATCAGCCCACCGTCCGTCTGAGTCGCGATGCCCATATGGATCGAGCCGTGCCGTGTCACGACACCCGCCTCGTCGTCGAACCGCGCGTTCATCATCGGAAAGCGCGGGATCATCCGGCCAATGGCGGTGATCAGGAAAGGAAGGATCGTGAGCTTGGGCCGCTCGCCGCGCGCCGCGTTGAGCTGGGCGCGAAGGGTTTCCAGCGCCGTGACGTCGATTTCCTCGACATAGGTGAAGTGCGGAATATGGCGCTTCGACGCGGCCATATTGTCCGCGATTCGGCGACGCAGGCCGATGACCTTGATCGCCTCGTCCACCCGACCGGTGCGTGACGCAGGACGATAACCCTGGCCGCTGTTGTAGAGCATATAGGCGTCGAGGTCGCTGTGACGAATACGCCCCTCGACGGCCTTGACCTGGGCGAGGTCGATCTGCAGATCCTTCGCCCGCGCACGCACGGCGGGGGATGCGAGCACGGATGGGCTTTTGCTTTGCTCCGGTAAGGCTTTATCGGCAGGCCCGACCGAAGCAGGTACGGCCTCCGCTGGCGGTGCTTCGATAACCGGCGCTGGCGGCTCGGTGGCGACAGGCTGTTCCGGTTCCCGCGCAGGCTCTTCCGGCGCAGCGGACGATACAACCTCCCCAGCCACCTCCACTACGACCAACGGCGCGCCAATCGCGACCTGTTCGCCCGGTTCTCCCGCAAGGCGGACGATCCGGCCGCTGACCGGGCTTTCAATCTCCACCGTCGCCTTGTCTGTCATCATATCGACGAGCGGCTGGTCCTCGCTCACGCTGTCGCCCACCGCGACATGCCACGATACGATTTCCGCTTCGGCAATGCCTTCACCGATGTCCGGCAGCTTGAAAATATACTCGCTCATCAAAGTCTCATCGTGCGTTTGAGGGCTTCACCAAGGCGTAGCGGGCCGGGGAAATATTCCCATTCGAAGGCGTGCGGATAGGGCGTGTCCCATCCGGTGACGCGCTCGACCGGCGCTTCGAGTGCGAAGAAGCAATGTTCCTGCACCAGTGCGGCCAGTTCCGCTCCGAAACCGCTGGTGCGGGTCGCTTCGTGGACGACGACGCAGCGTCCGGTCCGGCTCACCGACGCGACAATCGTTTCGAGGTCGAGGGGAATAAGCGTGCGCAGGTCGATGACTTCGGCGTCGATCCCGGTTTCCTGCGCTGCGGCCAGCGCGACATGCGCCATCGTCCCATAAGCGAGGATTGTCACATCCTGCCCGGCGCGCACGATCCGTGCTTTGCCAAGGGGAACGACATAATGGTCCTCCGGCACATCCGCGTCCGGGTGACCGGCCCAGCTCTGCACCGGACGATCGTGATGGCCATCGAACGGTCCGTTATAGAGGCGCTTGGGCTCGAAAAAGAGGACCGGATCATCGTCCTCGATCGCCGCGATCAGCAGGCCCTTGGCATCATAGGGTGTGGACGGGATGACGGTTTTCAAACCCGCCACATGGGTGAAGATCCCTTCGGGCGACTGGCTGTGCGTCTGCCCACCATAGATGCCCCCGCCATAGGGCGAACGCACCGTGATCGGCGACCACCATTCCCCGCCCGTGCGATAGCGCATGCGAGCAGCTTCGGAGATGAGCTGATCGGTGGCGGGATAGATATAGTCGGCAAACTGGATCTCGACCACCGGCCGCTTGCCATACGCCCCCATGCCCACGGCTGCCGCAACGATGCCGCCTTCGGAAATGGGCGCATCGAAGACCCGGGTCTTCCCATAGCGTTGCTGCAGCCTGTCGGTGGCGCGGAACACGCCGCCGAAATAGCCGACATCCTGCCCGAAGATCATCACGTCAGGATCACGGCCCAGCGCCACATCCATCGCGCTGTTGATCGCCTCGATCATGCTCATCGCGGTCATGCTAGCACTCCCGACTGCGCGCGTTGCGCGATCAGATGGGGCGGCAGGTCGCGATAGACATCGTCGAACATCGTCGCCGCGGGAAGCCGGTCGCCTTCCTTCAGCGTGCCGTAGCTTTCGGAGAGCTTGCCTGCCGCCTTCACCTCGTCCTCCAGGTCCCTCTGCAGTGCTTCGTGCTGCGCATCGGACCAGTGTCCGTGAACCACGAGATGCTGCTTTAGCCGTTCGATCGGATCGCCCAGCGGCCACGCTGCCGCCTCGGTCGCCGGTCGATAGCGGGTGGGATCGTCTGATGTGGAATGCCCTTCGGCGCGATAGGTGAACAGCTCGATGAAAGTCGGGCCACCCCCGGATCGCGCCCGCTCGGCTGCCCAGGCGGTGACGGCATAGACCGCCAGGAAATCATTGCCGTCGACGCGCAGCGCTGGAATGCCGAATCCCAGCCCGCGCGCGGCGAAGGTCGTGTTTTCGCCGCCCGCGATTCCCGAATAGGACGAAATCGCCCACTGGTTGTTCACGACATTGAGGATGCACGGCGCCTGATAGACGCTCGCGAAGGTCAGCGCATAATGGAAGTCCCCCTCCGCCGTGGCGCCTTCCCCGATCCATGCGGCGGAAATGCGGCGATTGCCATCGGCAGCGGCTGCCATCGCCCAGCCCACCGCCTGGCTGTATTGCGTGCCCAGATTGCCCGAGATCGAAAAGAAACCCGCCTCCCGACTGGAATAGAAGACCGGCATCTGCCGCCCTTTCAGGCGGTCATGGCTGTTGGAATAGACCTGGTTCATCATATCGACGAGCGGCCAGCCACGCGCGACCAATATGCCCTGCTGGCGATAGGTCGGAAAGCACATGTCCCCCCGTTCGAGCGCCATGGTTGCCGCCACGGCAACGGCCTCCTCGCCGGTGGACTTCATGTAGAAACTCGTCTTCCCCTGCCGCTGAACGCGGACCATGCGCGCGTCATAGGCGCGGGTCAGCATCATCGCGCGCAGACCCTTAATCAGGACATCGGACGAAAGCTGCGGATCCCATTCGCCCTGACAGCGCCCCTCATCATCGAGCACGCGAATAAGGCCGTAGGCAAAGTCGCGCATTCCAGCGGCGTGAGCATCGACAGCCGGGCGCGGCATGCTACCGGCCGGAGGTACCTCGATGTGCGAGAAATCCGGCGTTTCGCCGGGACGGCTGCACGGCTCCGGCACATGCAGTCCGACACTGTTCCTGATCATGCTTCAACCTCGGCTGGATGGAGAAGGGACAACGACGCATCCAGAACGAGCACGCTGCCACGGATTTTTTCGAGGATCAGGTGCGCCGTGGCTTCTTCGAGACCGGGCTGCTCTATGGTGACGGCAAGCGTGCTGTCGTCGCGCTCGGCCAGAATCTTTGTCGGCAGCAAGGTGCGGAGCGCAAAATGCTCGATGATGCGCGCCACGCTCTGCGGGTCGGCGACAGCCTGAACCTGGAACCGTGTCATCACTACGACCACACCCATGCTGCGCAGCATGGTGCAGCAAAATGGGCCGCAATGAGGGCTGCGACCGGTTGCTTCCTGCGCCCAGATAGAAAGTGCTTCATGGTCTCCGCTCCATGGATTTCCCCAGCGAATACCAGAAAATCGCCTGAAAAAAATTGCCAAACATGCCCATTATTGCTATTTTTGAGAAAGGTTCTTTCTCATTATAATTTTTTGAAGAAAATATTATGCCAGAATCGCTTGATGCTTATGATCGCCATATTCTCGCATTGCTGCAGGCCGACTCATCCCGGTCCAACGCGGATGTCGCTGCGACGATCGGCCTGTCGGAAGCGCCCTGCTGGCGGCGCGTTCAGCGCCTCAAGCGGGAGGGGTTCATCCGTGCCCAGGTCAGCCTGCTCGACCGCAACAAGATCGGTCTGAAGGCGCAGGTTTTCGCTCAGGTGAAGTTGACTACGGTGGGCCGCGCAGACCTCTCCCGCTTCACCGACGCGATCCAGCAATTCCCCGAAGTTCTCGACTGTTTCGTGCTGATGGGCAGCGCCGACTTCATGCTGCGGATCGTCACCCGCGATATCGAGGCGTATGAACGGTTCTTCTTCGAGAAACTGTCGCAGGTTCCCGGCGTGCAGGAAATCAATTCGATGGTCGCCCTGTCCGAGATCAAGTCGACCACGCAACTGCCGCTGGACTCGGCATAGGGACGCTTGCGCGGCGTCCGTTGTCTAGCCCAGCCCTTCCGTGAACAATGTCAGGCCCGGCGCGGGCGGATCCCAGCTCGTGGCTTCCTTTGCAAATACCGTGACCGACGGCCGGTAATTTTCGCGATCGTCCAGACTGGCGGCGGCCACGACAAAGGTTTCCGGGTGGCGGCTCAGCTTGGCGAACACCATCGCGCTGCACTGCGGACAGAAATAACGGAATGATGTCCCACCGCTGTCGGCGACATAAGTGAATTCCCGCGCTTCGCCGGTCGTTGTCGCCGCTTCTCCGGGGGTCACGACAAAACAGCCATGTCCGGTGCCCGAGATTTTCTGGCAGTAGACACAATGGCATTGCAGGGCGATCAGCGGCTGGGCGTCGATCGAATAGCGCAGCGCGCCGCAGGCACATCCGCCGGTGATCGGCAGGGGCACGGGGTTGTTCGTATACGCACTAAGGTCCGACAGGTCGGTCATGCTCGTCCCCTCTCCACTCAACCGGCTACGCTCATGCGCCGATGGATGCGATCGCGCTTTCATCGAGCGAGGCGATATCGGTCCGCCCGAGCAGCGTCATCGTCCGCTCCATCTCGCTCCGGAAAATCGAAAGGACCGACGCCACGCCCTTCTGTCCGCCCGCCGCCAGTCCATAAAGATAGGGCCGCCCGATGGAGCAGGCGTTCGCCCCCATGCACACCGCCTTCACCACATCGCTGCCCCGCCGGACTCCGCCGTCGACGATCAGCTCCATATCCGGGCCGACCGCATCACGGATGGGGCGCAAAAGCTCGATCGGAGCAGGCACATCGTCCAGCTGCCGGCCACCATGGTTGGAAATCATGATACCGGTGGCGCCGATCGCCTTCGCCCGGACGGCGTCCTCGACACTCTGCACACCCTTGACGATGAAGCGCCCACCCCACTCGCGGACCAGCCAGGCGGCATCCTCCCACGTGGCCGCGGGGTCAAACTGGCTGTTCACATATTGAATGATGCCCATCGCCCCGCCGGCCAACGCATCGACACGGTGCGCAACATTGGCCAGCCGGAAATCGGGGCTGCGCAGGAAGTTGAACGTCCATTCCGGGCACATCGCGAAGCTCAGCAGGCTCTCGGGGCCAAAGCGCGGCGGCATCGTCATGCCGGTCCGCCGATCGCGCTCGCGATTCCCGGCCACCGGCGTATCGACCGTCAGCGCCAGCGCATCATAGCCTGCCACCTTCGCGCGTTCGACGAACTCGCGGCTCAGGCCCCGGTCCCGGAAGATATAGATCTGGAAGAGCTTCGGCCCGCCACTTGCGGCGGCAATGTCTTCGATGGACGTCGTCGCCATCGTGGACAGGCTATAGAAAATGCCCGCCTCCGCCGCTGCCCGTGCGACAGCCAGCTCCTTGCCGTGATGGAACAGCCGGGTCATGCCGGTGGGCGAGAGATAGAGCGGCATCGCCACGTCGCGGCCGAACAGCTGCGTGCTCGTGTCGATGCGCGAAACATCGGCAAGCGTTCTGGGGTTGAACCGGATGTCGCCGAACGCTTCGCTGTTGCGCCTCAGGCTGCGCTCCTCGTCCGCCCCACCATCGATATAATGGAAGAACGGAGCGGGCAGCTTGCGCCGCGCCGCCTCCCGATATTCAGCGACATTGCCCGGCTTCATAGGCGGCGTAGTTCGGCCGTGGCCGCCGCGTCGACCGCGCCATCCGCGCTCAGCACGACGCCGTAGACGCTTTTCGCCCGCTCGCTGGAGATCCACCCCTCGCGCACATCCTCCGCAACCACGTCGGCATCCCGCTCCATCGGCGAGCCATAGCCACCGCCGCCGGTCGAAACCGCGATCAGCATCTCGTCACGCCCGACAGGATTGACGCCGATGGGGGAGAGGAATTTGCGTTCACCATCGCGTGTCTCGATCCATTGGTCACTCTTGCCGCCGACGCCGCCGCCGCACACGCCCTTGGGCGGATTTTCATGACCGTCCGAGCAATAACCGACATCGAACGTGCCACGCACCGGCCCGAACTCGACGACGGTCGAGGAGGCGCCGCGATAGCGTCCCGCCCCTTCGGTGTCCATCAGGAATTCGCGCTTGCGCAGGACCATCGGCTGATACAGCTCGGCGAGCTCGACTCCGTCGATATAGCACATGCCCGCATTGCCGAGATGCGCCGTCGTCTGCCACGCATCCCCGACGGACGTCGCCGCGCCCGCCGAAAAACCGAGCATGATCTGGTTGACATACACCTGCTTCGTCCGGGGATCGATGCCGGAAATCACGCCCAGCGACGGGGCAAGGCCAGCGCCGACTTCCGCCATGCCCCACGGGCCGTTGAGGGTCGCAATACCGGTCTGAACGGCGTTGGCCACACGGTCCGCCATGTTCGTGGTGGAAATCGAGCAGCTGAACGGGTGCGGAGTCTTGCCCACGACACAGCCTTCGCGCAGCCGGATATCAAGGCGCCGGAAAGCGCCCGCGTTCTTGGGCACTTTGGGATCAAGAGAATTGAAGACGCCGATCATCGCGGACGTCCGCGCGCACGCCTCGCTGAGGTTCACGCCGCTGGGAACGCAATCGGCATTGTCGGTAAGGTCGACGACGATGCGCCCTTCGGTCGCGTCGATCTCGACCTCGGCCTTCACGGTCAGCCCGTCTTCGGGAAGGCCGGGGAACGGATCGTGGCGGCTCGTGCCGGTGACTTTGCCGCTGGGCATGGCACGGATCGCCTCGGCCATACGGGTTTCGCTATAGTCGAACCATTGGCGCTCGAACATATGGAGCTTGTCCCAGCCATGTTCGCGCGCCAGCTCGATCAGCTCGCGCTCGCCGATGCGCGCCGCGCCGATCATCGCAAGGAAATCGCCCCGCCACTGCTTGGGCACGCGAATCCGCATCTCGCACATGCGGATGATGTCCTCGATATCCTCGTAGTCGCTCTGCACCTTCACGGCCGGGAAGATAAGCGCACCTTCCTGGTACACGTCCCGTGCAGCGGGCATGTAGGTGGTCGGCTCGCTGTTGCCGATGTCCGCCTGATGCGCCTTGGCGACGACGCTGAAATGATGGACCCCAGCGTCGTCGATTACCGGAACGATGATGGTATGGTCCGCCGGGTGCGAGCACCCATGATAGGGCGAATTGTTGAGATAGGCGTCCCCGGCCTTCAACGTCGGATGGAAACGGTGCATTGCCTCGGCCATCATGTCGGGGCCGCTCAGGACATGGATCGGTAGGCTGTCCGCCACGGCCAGCAGTTCACACCCGCGCGTGACGATGCAGCAGGAGAAATCCTTGCCGCGGTTGATGACGCCAGAACGCCCCGTCCGCAGCAGGGTGTTCGACATTTTCCGAACTACGCCTTCAAAAGCGCTGTTGAGAAGAGCCAGTTCGGCGCCGTTCATTTGCTTAGTCATGTGCGCTCATTCCTCAGGGATGGATGATCAGGCTGCCGGACGGCGTGCGCCGAAATGTGGCCTTCGGATCCACCACGATCGTGGTGAAGTTCGACTCGATGATCGCCGGACCGTGATTGTCCTGATCGACCGGCAGCTTTTCGAGATAGTGGATGGCGGCATCGGTCCAGCCGCTGTCTTCGAAAAACGTCTTGCGGGTAGCGGGACGATCGACCGTCCCTTCTTCGGACGCGAGGCGGAAATTCGCCTCTTCGCGCAACTTGCACCGGACCGTGGCCCGCAGCCCGACGATCTCGACCTGCGAACCTGAATCGCGGATGGTGAAAATCGTCTCGTGCGCCCGGTCGAACGCTTCGCGGAACGCCGCGACGTCCGCGTCGGTATCCAGACGCCCGCCCGGCACAGGCACATCGATGTCCCACACCTGATTCTCGTAACGCGCTTCGGCGATGACGCTGATGTCGGTCGATCCGGCATCCGCACCGGACCGTGCCGCGAAGGCGTCGCATTGCGAACGCAGGTTCGAAAGGGCGGCCCGCGCCTTCCCGAAATCGAAGCTGGCTGTGCTCAGGAACAGGCTGGCGGAATATTCCGATACGATGTCGGACATCAGGGCGCCGGCCGCGCTCAGCGCCGCGCCGGTTTCCGGGATGATCAGCGTCTCGCAGCCCAGCTTGCGCGCGATGAACACGGAATTGAGGCCAGCCGCTCCGCCCCCGCCGATGAGGACCGATCGGGCGGGATCAATGCCCTGCGCCACGGTGATGTCGACGATCGCCTGCACCATGTTCTGCGTGGCCAGCTGGAGGATGTGCCAGGCGGCGAGTTCCACCGAGATGTTGAGTGGCTTGGCGATCTTCTCGGCAATGGCCGCATAGGCGCCCGCGTGGTCCAGCTTCATCTTGCCGCCGAGGAAGAAGTCCGGATCGACATAACCGAGCACGACGCTGGCGTCCGTCACCGTTGGCTCTGTGCCGCCGCGCGAATAGCACACCGGGCCGGGAACCGAACCGGCACTCGCAGGACCGACATGCAGCAACCCGCCTGCGTCCACGCTGGCGATCGATCCACCGCCCGCGCCGACGCTCTTCACGTCGACGGAAGGGTAACCGACAAGCTGGCCCAGAATGGGTTCCCCGATCCACAACTCGCGAGTCATCGGGACGATGCCGTCGCGCACCAGACTGATGTCATAGGTGGTCCCGCCGGTGTCGGCGACAATGACGCTCGAACCCGGCGCATCAAGATTCGTATAATGCCGTCCGGCAATGGGCGCCATCGAGGGGCCGGAGTTGATGATCCGCACCGGATGTTCGGCGACGTCCTGCCCCGCCATCAGTCCGCCGGACGACGTAAGAACCATCACTTCACCGGCAAAGCCAGCGTCCAGCAACCGCTGCGTCAGTCCCCCCATATAGCGGGACATGATCGGCTTGAGCGAGGCGTCGATGGCCGTGGACGAAGCGCGGCGGAATTCGCGCAACGTCGGGTTGACGGCGTGCGACAGGGATACGGGAACGCCCGGCAAATGCTCCGCCAGCAATTCGCCCACGCGCAGCTCATGCGCCGGGTTCATGGTCGACCAGAGCAGGCAAACCGCCACCGCCTCGATCTTGGCCGCCCGCAACTGGCCGATGACGCCGAGCAGATGGGCCTCATCCAGCCCGGTTTGTACCTCACCGCCCGCCAGAAGCCGCTCCTCCACCTCGAAAGTCAGCGAGCGCGGTACGAACGGCTTGGGGAACAGCGCGGCGTGGTTGAACGGCTCCAGACGCCCCCCCTCGCGGAAGATCATCATGTCGCGATGGCCCTTGGTTACGAGCAGCGCGGTCCTGGCGGTACGCCCGGTGATGATCGCGTTGATTGCGTGGGTGGTGCCATGGATGAACAGCTCACCCTTGGCGAGCATCGAGGGGAGATCCATACCGCGATCCTCGGCCGCGAGCGTCAACGCATCCAGAACGCCCTTGACCGGATCGCTGGGAACCGTCGCCGCCTTGTACAGGCGAATGGCGCCCTCATCATCCTCGACCACGAGATCGGTAAAAGTACCCCCGGTGTCAGTCGCAAACCTCATATTATCGTCCACCCTCAATAAATTGGTTAGATTCCCATCTCGCGCACAGGGTCAGCGCCGTCCCATTCCGCGGCGGCGCGCGCCACTTCCGCAAAAAACTGCGCCTTGCGCCCCTGCACTTCGGAAATTTCTAGCATCGTGCCGTTAAGGCCGCGCGTATCGACATAGGCAAAGCGCCCATCCGGCGCGCCGGTGTAGCCGGTGTGGACTATGGGCAATCCCGCCGATCGCGCACGGTCCACCCAAAGGTCGAGCTCCTGCGTCCAGTAGGCGAGATGCTGCTGCCCCTCGCGACCGCTGTCCAGGAATGCGCGAAAAGCGGATGGATGATGGTCGAGCGGCTGGACCAGCTCAATCTGCATCGAACCGGTGTTCGCGAAGGCAACCCCCAGCCGCGCATCGCATGGCGCGCCGTTATACCGAAGATCGCGCACCGGCGCTTCCTCGAAGTAGAAAAACGGCCCGACACCCATGGTATCGATCCAGTGCGCCATCGCGGCACGGATGTTGTGCACCACATACGCCACCTGACGCACAGGACCCAAATCCCGAAAAATCATCTATCCGCCTCGTTTCGTCGGCTGACGCCACGCCAGCCCTTATTTTTGCAGCCCGATCCCTGGTTTCAGCATGATGCGATAACTCCGACGCGCAGCACGGTCAACAATATTTGAGATCTCAGATTTTACCTCGCTCAAGCGTCCCACGCCTTGTGCCGGGGAAGAACGTTGGTGCATCATGACCGCCCCTCTTGCATCCGTCGCAAAAGGATCATACCACAGCATTGGGAACGGAACAATATCGTTTCGTTCCATTATCAAAGGAGGCGGTACTGGCGTTTATCTCCAGACACGGGCGGTCCGGCACGCCCTTCTTGCCGATCCGGAAACGGCGCTCGACAAGAGAGCCGACGGCGGGATTCCGATCGGCGGAGGGCGCTCTGCCCACCAGAACGCCTCTTGACCCCGCCCCCCGCTTATGGCTCTTAAAACCATGACCATAGCGCAGATTAAAAAGCGCGGCCGCTCACCGGGCCGTACACCGATCCCCGCTCCGGATCTGGATGCGCTGTCCTTTAACGAGAATGAGCCGATCGAGCGGCAAGTCTATACCTCGCTCCGCCGGGCGCTGATGTCCGGAGCCATGCTGCCCGGCTCCCGGATCAGCAGCCGGTCGATCGCCTCCTCGCTGGGCATCAGCACCATGCCCGTCCGCGAGGCGCTGAAGCGCCTTGAATCCGATGGCGCACTGGCAAGCTCGGCCAAAAGCGCCTTTATCATTCCGTTTCCCTCCGAAGAGGAATTTCAGGAAATCCTGCAGATTCGCCTGAGACTGGAAACGCTGCTGGCTCAGGAAGCCGTCCCTCTCATTACCAGTGCGCAGATCGACAAGGTGGAATGGCTGCAGGACCGCATGGCGCAGTCGAAAAGCTGGCGTCAGGTCCTGAACTACAACCAACAGATGCACTTCAACATCTACAGCGCCGCGAAGATGCCCTATGCGTTGTCGCTGGTCGAAAACGTCTGGACCCGCATCGGTCCGCTCCTCCACTTCGTGTTCGACGGCCGGTTTGAAACCACGACCTATGAGCATCATTATTCGATCATCACCGGCCTGCGTGAACGGGATGCAAAAAAGGTCGATGATGCCATTCGGAGCGATCTGCTCGACGCGGCTGCCGTGATCACCGAGCATTTGCTCGCGCTGACCCCCGCCTAGGGCGATCGCTCACAGGTCAGCCCGCCGGGCTCTGGGCGGGTCTTACCCGGGTGACCATAAGAGCAACACAACGCGAGGCCAAGCGGGCGACGGTAGACGATAACGGCAGATAAGCCCGGTATCATTCTTCAGCGCGTCACCACGCCCGTGCTATAAAGTGCCCCAACAGAGCCGTTTGCCAACTTGACTCCATTTGTTTACAGTGCGATCTCAGAACTAGAAACATATCGGTCAGGAGTTTGAAGCGTGTTTGAATATTTCCCCAACAATTACGCCTGGAGCCTCAGCGTCGCCGCGAGTCTCTCGATCGGCGGCGAAATGTCCGAGATCGACATTGCCTGCAAGCCACTCTCGGCGACAACCAGCACCCTCAGCCGCGCTGCCGCAGAGGAGGCCTGGTATCAGAACTGGTCGCGCCTGGGCGAACATCTCCTCGATCTCGCCGACAAGGATCTGGGACGCGGCTGGAAGTTCAGCGCCGGGGAGAAGCTTCTGCGCGCGTGCAACTATTTTCTGATCGCCGAGCGCAACATGTCCCATGCAGACCCCCGTCGCCTGGCGACCTATCGCAAGGCGCACAACGCCTTTGCCGAGGGCGTTTCGAGCCGTGGCGACAGGGCGGAACGGATCACGGTTCCTTACAAGGGCAAGGAACTGGCGGGTTGGCTCCACCTGCCGGAAGGACAGGGTCCGCACCCCTGCATGATCTTCCTCAACGGCTTCGACAGCATCAAGGAAATGCATTATCTGATGTACGCGAAATCAGCGGCAAAGCGCGGTATCGCGATGCTGTTTGTCGATCAGGAGGGCACGGGGGAAGCCCAGCGCTTCCATCACCTTCCCAAGGGTCATGACACGGAAATTTCCGCGGGACTTTTCGTCGACGCACTGGAAAAGCATGGCAGCATCGACGCCAACCGCATTGGCGTCGCGGGGATCAGCGCCGGTGGCTATGATGCGCCACGCGTGGCCGCGTTCGAGAAGCGGCTGAAGTGCTGCGTCTGCGTGGGCGCCCTGTTCTACATCGATCAGGCCACACAGGACATGTTCCTGGGCAAGGGCAAGAATGTCTCCGAAGGCCTGTCCAACATGGCCGAGCATCTGATGACCGTCACCTGCAAGGACGACATCCACGAAGCCGTTGCCGAATTTGCCCGCCGTGACCTGACAGACGTGATCGCCCAGCTGGAATGCCCGCTGCTGGTGGCGCACGGCGAAAATGATCGTCAGGTGCCGTTGTATCACGCCGAAAAGACGGTGGAGGGCGCCGTCAATGCCGCCGAGGCCGAACTCAAGGTCTTCACAATCGGCGAGGGCAGCTGCGAACATTGCGGCATCGACATCAAGAGCATGACGGCCGACTATTGCCTGGATTGGGTCGCCGACCGGCTGGGCGGCACAGTCGGCTGATCCCTACCGACACGCTTGGTATGACAAGGGCCGTCCGCATCCGTGCGGGGCGGCCCTTTTCCCGTAGCGGGGAGACGCCGAGACACAGGAGCGCAAAGCCGCTTGACAACCCCGCCCAACATCCGGCTTAATCCTATGTGCGATCTCAGTTAATGCAATGAGGTGTGATGGCCCATATTGGCCGCGGCGCCATCACGTGAGGCTTTCGAAGAATACACGACGACTACAGACCATCGTCACAGGAGAGCGGATATGGAGCGTAATCTGACAGACGAGGCGCAGGCCTCTCCCACATCCACTGCCCATCCGGCCGGGGCAGCCGCAGACTGGAGCTGGCGCAGCAACGGCTATGCCTGGTGGGTGGTCGTCGTCCTCGCTCTCGCGCTGACGCTTTCGCTTATGGACCGGATGATCATGGCGCTGATGATCGCGCCGATCCAGCGCGATCTTGCCCTGTCCGATACGCAGGTCAGCCTGATCCATGGCTTTGCCTTCACCATTCTCTATGTCCTCGCGGGTTTCCCGCTGGGCCGGATCGCCGATCGCGGAAGCCGGCGATCGGTCGCGGGATTCAGCGTATTCGCCTGGAGTGTGATGACTGCATTGTGCGGGAGCGCCAGCAACGCGGTGCAGCTTTTTCTTGCCCGGATGGGTGTCGGAGTCGGCGAAGCGGGCCTGTCACCGGCCGCCATTTCGCTGATCAGCGACTATTTCCCGAAGAAAGAACGCGCCCGCCCGCTCGCTTTTCTGACCATCGGAACCACGGCGGGTGCCGGAATCGCGATGATGATCGGCGGCAGCATCATCGCGATGGCGGGAAGCGCGCAGGATGTGGTTCTGCCGCTCTTCGGACCGGTTCATACATGGCAGGCAGTGTTCATCATCCTCGGGGTCGCCGGGATGCTGTTCGCGGCAATATTCCTGACGGTACGCGAACCCCCGCGGTCGGAACGCGCGACAACCGACGTCCTCCCCCGCACGGGCGAAGTCGCCGCGTTCATCATCGCCCGCCGCCGCTTTTACATCCCGCATTTTCTGGGGACCGCGATGGCGGTGCTGGTTCTTATCGGGTTTCATACCTGGATGCCGACCATGCTGATCCGCAGCTTCGGCTGGACCGCCGCGCAATCCGGCTACGCCTATGGTGCGATCATCGCGCTGGGCGGCGTAACAGGCATTCTATGCTCGGGCTGGATCAGCGTGCGCCTCAACCGGCAGGGCCGCACGAATGTCGAAATCAGCCTCGTGCTCTGGTCGGCGCTGGGCGCGCTGCCGTTTCTGGCCATCGCACCGCTCATGCCGAGCGGCGCAGCCACGTTGGTGGTCATCTATCTCGGGATAGCATTGCTGACCGTTCCGTCGGCGCTCGCTCCGACCATCTTGCAGGCGATCACACCCAATGAAATGCGGGCGCAGCTGTTCGCCGTCTATCTGCTGGTGATCTCGATCGGCGGCTATGCCCTCGGTCCGCTCGCGGTTGCGCTGATTACGGATAAGGTGCTGGGTGATCCGCTCCTGCTCCACCTCTCGCTGTCGGTTACCGCTGCCATCGGCCTTCCGGTGTCGGCGTTGCTGATGCGACGGGCGCGCTCGCAGACGTTGAAAGCCTAGCTGCGCCAAAAATAAAAAATTCTTGATCTACGATCTCAGAATAGGTTAGCGTCTGGCGTACCGTGATTCCAAAACAGTCTCGCTCCCTCGGTCGCCGGACTGCGAACGCAGGCAACGGCCATTCGTGGCGCTGTCCGGAACGAAAGGAAACAGAATGCCCAAAGTGGCGGTTGTCCATCTCGACGCGCTCGCGCCCACCCAACTGGATACGCCGTTCCATCGCGACGGGCTTGCTGTTCACAAGCGCGCCATATCCCGGCAGGAGCACGGAGCGGAACGCCTGGACGCGGGATACAACGCTTACAAGGCGGGCATTAGCTTTGCCGTTCCCGCCGCGCCGGTCGAAGGCGTGTGCTACATTTTGTCCGGCGAGGGCATATTGGACGATGGCGAGCAACAGACGGCGCTCAGGCCCGGATCGTTCATCTTCCAGCCCGCAGGCTCGGCAGCCCACATAACGATCAGCACCGACATGGAATCGGTCTGCGTTTTCTCACCACCGAGGAATTGACCAGGAGGATGGCGCGGATGGGCGACACGACCCCATCCTCCCATCATTGAGAGGATTGCATATGCAGAATGGAAAGATGCGGATCGGTGTTATTCTGGACGGGGTGGGAGGCTCCAACTGGGCCTGGCGGCGGCCCCATATCGCCGGGGATGCCAGCGTCAACATCGACAACTACATCCGCGAGGCCAAGCTGGCCGAGGCAGCGAAGGCGGACTTCATCTTCATCGCCGACACGCTTCACGTCACTCCTGATTCCTCGCCCCATTTTCTCAATCGGCTCGAGCCGCTGACCCTGCTGGGCGCGGTGGCGACGCACACGCGCCATATCGGTCTGGTTGCGACAATATCGACATCGTACACAGAACCGTTCACCGCCGCGCGGCAACTCGCCTCGCTCGACCTGATCAGCAAGGGCCGGGCGGGATGGAATGTTGTGACATCCGGCATTGAAGGCGCGGCCCGCAATCACAGCCATTCGACCATGTCGAGCATCGAGGAACGCTATCGGCGCGCGGCCGAGCATGTCGAGGTGGCCAAGGGTCTCTGGGATTCGTGGGAAGACGATGCCTTCATCCGCGACAAGGACAGCGGTGTGTTTTACGATCGCTCAAAGCTCCACGCCCTCAACCACAAGGGGGAATTCTTTCAGGTCGACGGTCCACTCAACATCGCACGATCGCCACAGGGCCATCCCGTGCTGTTTCAGGCCGGAGCCTCGGACGGCGGACGCGATCTAGCGGCGCGGACCGCCGACGCGATCTTCGGGATCCCGAAAACGATCGAGGCCGCGAAGGAATTTTTCGACGACGTGAAAGCGCGCGCGGTGACCTACGGCCGCAAACCGGATGACATCATCTTCCTCGCGGCGATGGATGCCATCGTCGGGGAAACGGAAGAGGACGCAGAACGCAAATACCGCGAAGCATGCGAATTCGTGCGGTATGAAGACGCGGTGAAGTGGCTGGGCTTCTTCTTCAGCTCACACGATTTCCTGCAATATGACCCCGATGCGCCGTTCCCGGACATCGGCGACGTCGGCGACAACAGCTATCGCAGCATCAGCGACTTCATCAAGACAATCGCCCGCACGGAACGACTGACCCTGCGCGATGTCGCCCGCCGCTTCGCCATTCCCCGCACCGACTTCATCGGCAGCGCGGAAAAGGTCGCGGACGCGTGTGAGAACTGGTTCCGCAAGGGGGCCGTCTCGGGTTTCAACGTGGGCAGCTCGGTCGGCAGGGTCGAGGACTTCCTCGAACTCGTTGTACCGATCCTCCGCAAGCGCGGTCTGTTCCGCGAAGAATATGAGTTTGAAACCTTCCGCGCCAACATGGGCCTTCCAACGGTCGTCAATCGCTACACGGCCCAAGCCGCGGCGCGCGAAGCGCTGTCGGCTTGAGCCGCATCCTGATGGGAAAGGCCCCCTTGCCATGAAGATCATCCGGCCGGAAGACGTGGAACCGACGATCAATCCGAACGCGGCCGAACATCGGGACGGGACGCATGTCCACCGGCGTATCTTGTCCCATCCGCACGGGGGTCCTGCCACGCTGGACCTCGGCTATAATGTCTCCCGGGTCGAACTCGACGTCCAGATACCGTATGCCTACAACAGGGACGAGTTCTGCTACAATGTGCAGGGCAGCGTGCGCGCCGAAAGCGACGGTGCGGTCGTCGATGCCCGGCAGGGCCTGTTCATGTGGCGACCGGCCGGGGCCGCGACGCAGCGCATCGCAACATTCGGGGACTACATCTCAATCTGCGCCTTTGCCCCGGCCCGAACCGATGCCTGGAGCCATCGCCTGCCTGCCGAGGAGGTCGGCAAATGGGATGGCGATCCCGACAAGAAGCCGCGCCTCACCTTTCGTGCGTGGGAGGATGTCGAGCCGGAAGCGTCCGGTGATGACAGCCCCTCTGTCGGTGCGGACGTTCGGCATATCTTCGACACACCCCGCATGCAGGTCACCCGCGTAACCCTTTCGCGCGATACCCGGCTGCCGATCGGCAAGCGCGGCCGCGAAGACATCTACTGGCTCGAAAGCGGCACCGTGTCCGCCTCGGCAGGAACGGAAACATTGACCTGGCGGCCCGGAGAATTTCTTCAGGTACGGCCGGGCGATACGGTCGACGCCTTCGAAGCGCTGGACGACGCCTGCTTCCTGCGCTGGTCCGCTCCGGCCGCCCTCGGTTGACGGTGGCCGCCCTCCCCAAGCCCTCTCGTTTTCGGCAATCGCCAGCGGCCACGCCGTGCCCGATTGCCGTCACCACAAGGAATTCCATTTGAGCCAGGGAAAGGGCGTTGGCCATCGGAAGCTGGGGGGAGGAATCGCCCTTGTCCTGACGCTCACCCTCTTGAATACGATCAATTATACGGACCGGGCGCTGATCTCCATATTGGCGCAGCCGATAAAGGCGGACCTGCATCTCTCCGATCTGCAGATCGGCCTGCTGAGCGGCTTCGCATTCGCACTGGTCTATTCGGTGCTCGCGCTCCCGCTATCGCGGATCATTGACCGGGGCTATCACAAGGTCGCCATTATCGGGTCGACCATTACATGGTCGATCATGACCGCACTCGGGGGTTTTGCGAACAGCTTTTGGTCACTGGCCGCCATGCGCATCGGCGTTGCGCTGGGTGAGGCCAGCCTCCATCCCGCCAGCCATTCGCTCATCAGCCTTCGCTTGCCGGTCTCCGCACGCGGCAAAGCCTTGGCCCTGTTTTCGATGGGTCTGCCGCTGGGTGTTGGTCTCGGCTCGTTCTTCGGGGGATGGCTCAGCGACGATCATGGCTGGCGGACCGCATTTCTGGTGCTTGGCCCGGTCGGCCTGCTCACCGTGCCCCTGCTGCTCTTCGTGCTGCCCTCCACCCGCGAACAGGTGCAGGCGCAGGCCAGCGCGCCCGTGTCAAACGGCAAATTCTCCGACTTGACGAGCGCCCTCGCGCTCTTGTGGAAGCGCCCGGTATTCCGGTTTCTCTTCGTGGGACAGGCAATCATTTCGATGTTCGGCTTCTCGCTTACCGCCTTCGTCGGAGCCTTTTTCATGCGGGTGCATGGCTGGTCGGCACTGCAGACGGGATCGTTCATCGCCTTTTCCAACGGCCTGGGCGGATCGATCGGCCTGCTGCTGGGCGGTGTGGTCTTCGACTTCGTCGGTAAACGATGGCCGCGTATCCAGATGCTGCCCATCGCCGCCGCGCTGCTGTTGTCCGGAAGCCTGGCCATCCTCGCATGGCTGGTCCCAAGTTCGCCCGCCAGCGCGGTGTGCGCCTTCCTGGCAACGTTCCTCTACCTCTCCGCGGCGGTCCCGCCCATCGCAATGGCGCAAAGCGTTGCCGAGCCGCATATGCGCGCTACTGCCTCCGCGCTGATGACGCTGAGCGCCAGCCTGATTGGCGCGACCGCGGGTCCGCTTCTGGTCGGCGCGACGAGCGATTTTCTGACCCCGATATACGGTGCCCGCGGCATTGCCTGGGCACTGGTTGGGATATCCTGTTCGCAGCTCGCGGGCGCCTACTGCTTCTGGCGCGCAGGCCGCAGCCGCGCGCAGGACGGACACACGCCCCCATCGGCTTAGCGCAGCACGACGCGTAGCGGTTGCGCGTGCCTATCTTATAACGAACAGAGCGGCCGCCAGCGAGAGAAGGAACGCAACGACGGTCGCCGCGCCGATAACGATCAGCGGCTTTCTCCCGGCCTCCAGCAACTGCGGCAGCGGAGAGCGGATCGCCGTGGCGGTCACGGCCGCCGCAAGCAAGGCGGTTGCGGCCTTGACGCTGACGGTCGACACCAGGGCGGGCAACACGCCACAGCTGTTGACGCCCGCCAGCAGAAAAAAGCCGACCACAAACCAGGGCACGCCGATCCGCCCGGCCCCGGCGCTCCGACCGGTCAGGACAAACGCGACAATCGCAAGCACAGGCGCCAGCAAGGCCACGCGCGTCAACTTGACGATCGCCGAGGTCTGACCGGCCCCTTCCGAAAAACTGTACCCGGCACCGATCGACTGGGCGACATCATGGATCGACGCGCCCATCAGAAAGCCCGCCGAGAGGTCAGACAGCATCAGAAGATGGGCGATGATCGGGTACAGCACCTGCGCGGAAGCGCTCATCGCCGCAATGCCGATCAACACCAAGGTAAGTTGCGCCTCGCTTACCCGCTTTTCGCCGAGCGTCGTGCTCAATGCCATGGCCGCGCTGGCACCGCATATCGCGACCGCTCCTCCCGCGAGCACGCCGAACGCGCTGTCAAACCCCATCAGGCGCGCAGCCAGAAGGCCTGTACCGATCGTCACTGCGACGATCGCCACGATGCAGAGCAGCGCCTCCGGCCCCAGATCCGCAACCTGACCGAGAGTGACACGCGCGCCGACCAACACGATCCCCCAGCGCAGCAGGGTGCGCGACGCAAAAACCAGCCCCGCCTCTAACCGGGCGTCGGATGACAGGAAGTTGAGAGCAAGGCCCAACAGCAGCGCCATCAGGGTCAGCGGCGCGCCGTAATGGTCCGATATGAAGCCGGCCGCCAGCGTACCCAGTGCGACAACGGTGAGACCGGGCACAGTGGCCCGCCACCGACGCGGCTCGGCCGCGGGGACGTCGCCATAGAGATCGGCTGCCATCATGCGATGTGTGGGGGAGAGGGACAGGGTCAGCGCCTCATCACGCGTAAGCGGTGCCGGAATGCGCCGTTGTGGGCTCATGGCGCATGGAACGTCCCGTTTCTTTCCGCACGGGTTCGGCCTGCGCGACATGTTTCTTGGTACTGGTCAATCGCGTCATCGACAGCTCCGGCGCCCTAATCCTGAGGAGCCGGCAGCGCTTCTCCATCCCCGGCAGATTTCACCCGCTTCACGACCATGCGCTCATGCAGGCGCCGGACAACATCACTACCGGTCCGGACAAACAATGCGGGCACAACGGCGTGCAGCACGCACGCGATCCCGCCCACGATCATGGCCGCACCGAAGCCGCAGGCGGCGACAAAATGCTCCCCATAGCTCTCCCGAACGGCCCGTGGATGATCGAGAAACAGTCGATCCAACATTTTATCTCCTTCGCTGTCATGCACGGAATTTAGCTTCAATCTCCGGCAACATATTTCTTTTTTTCCTCGAGTTTACCCATTAATGTGGATGAAATTTTACGGATTGGCCTATTATGCAGAATTTTGTTCTTGACGCCTTCGACCGGAAAATTCTTACAATCCTGCAAAATGATGCCACTTTGTCGGTATCCGAAATCGCCGAACGTGTAGGATTGTCTCAGACCCCCTGCTGGAAACGCATAAAACGGCTCGAGCAGGAGGGGGTCATCGACCGCCGGGTTGCGATCCTTAATCCGGAACGCCTTGGCCTCCATGTGACGGTGATTGTCGCCGTTCGCACTTCGCATCACAGCGACGAATGGCTGCAAACCTTTGCCGACGGTGTCTCGCAAATTCCCGAAGTCGTCGAATTCTACCGCATGAGCGGGGACGTCGACTATCTTTTAAAGGTCGTGGCGCGGGATATCGCCGACTACGACCGGATCTACCGAAAGCTGACCAAGGTCGCTCCCCTCCACGATGTGAGTTCCTCGTTCGCGATGCAGGAGATCAAATCGACAACGGCTCTTCCTCTGGGAAGCTGACGCCGGGCGCCTTCGCCAGGAATTTAAATTTTCCGGCGAAAAACGGCACTTGACATCCTTATTTATGAGATCTCACAATAGGAGCTACTTGAGGCATCGCATCGGAGTAGCCAGTGATCGACTATTTTCCGGGACAATATTGGCCGAACCTGCTGCTGTGCAATACTCTTGCGTCGGGTGTTCCGGTGGGCGATCTGGACGACGGTCTGCGCAAGGCGCAGGCGGTCCTCAAGGCAGGCTCACCGCCGGAATCTCCAGAATTTCCGGCCGCCGCCGCCGAGGGACTGAATGCCGTGGCGGACCGGCTGGAACGCATGATCGCTGCCGATCTGGCGCTGGGCCGTTCCTTGAGCGCAGGCAATAAGCTGCTCCGGCAAGCCGCGATCCTCGACTGCCTCGGCTGGTTCATGACGGACTTCTACAACCCCATGAAGCTGACGACGTTCGACCGTGCCCGCGCAGCGTTCAAGAAAGGGTTGGCGCTGAGCGGGGCACCGCACAGCCGCTCGGAATTTTTCCAGATCCCGTTTGAGGGCGTGATGCTCGACGCGCTGTTCACGCCATCCGAAACGGACGGGCCATCGCCCGTTGTCATTCACCTTAACGGCACGCATAGCCAGATAGAATGGCAGTATTTCATCGGCATCGCGCCCCAGCTGGCCAAGCGCGGTATTGCTTCGATCGCGCTCGACCATCCCGGGAGCGGATCGGCACGTTACCACCTTGGACTGAAATATCGCCCTGATCCAGAAAGTTACACGATTGCCACAATCAACGAAGTGACCCGGCGATCCGATATCGACGCGGAACGAATCGGCGTCTGCGGAAGCAGCTTCGGCGGTATTTTCGCGCTTATGGCGACCGCGCGGATCCCGCGCATCAAGGCATGCGTATCCTGGTCACCCGGCTACGGCTTTCCCACGCACCGCTATTTCGCGCATGGGCGACCATCCGACCCCGGGCCACTGGCCACACCCTATGAGGAAGGCCGCGCCAAACAACAGCGCTGGGCGTACGGCGCCATCGACAATCAGCAGCTGTACGACAAGATGCAGTCCTACAGCGTGCAGAACGATGTCCCGAAAATCAACGTGCCGTTGCTCGTCGTGGCGGGACTGAACGACCCGCAAACGCCTGCGGCCCACGCAGAACGCATCGTGCTGGAGGCGACCGGCAGCCCGCGCGCGGAGCTCCTCACCATCGGCCCCGATATCGGGGGCGACCTGCACTGCAATGTCGACAATCCGGCCACCGCCGTCGACGCCATAAGCGACTGGTTTACCGACATATTTCATACACGCCCGGAAGGCAGAGCCTGATGCACTCCGTTCATCCCCTGTCGCGTCGCTCGATGCTGTACCAAGGAGCATCGGCTGTGCTGGCCACTACGCTGGCTACGTTCGCCGTGCCATCGGTAGCCGCCGGACCCGATATGCGCCGCTCGGCGCTGACATGCGCTCAGGCGCTGGGACGGGCCATTGCGAACCTCCTGCAAACCCGCCCTGCGGACGCGGCGGAGCAGTTGCGCCTCTTGCTGCAAGGCGCAGAGGCCTGGGTTCCTGTCGGGCACGGTATGATGTTTCAGGCAGACACCTTGCTGATCCTGGCTTTCCGCCCCGAATTTCCCAGCTCGACAGTGGGCGAGCCTATGACCGCGATTACCGATGCCGCGATGTTGGCCAGCCGCCTCGACGCGGCAGATCCCTCGGAACGCAATAGAGCACTCGCGTCCTTTTCGATTCCTCGCGATGCCCGGCTGCGCATCTTGCAGCGGGAAGGAGCGGCAAACTGGCGACTGGCGATTGCAACATTCAGCAGTAAACAAAAACGCTATTGTTCGGGAATAACCAACGACAAACATGGATGGATTATAAAAAATATTGAATAAATCCCTTATTGAATAAATATAAAATATGTAATTTGGGTATATTTTGAAATAAATACACTGAATGCGTGAAATATATTTCATGCAATTGGCATATATTTGCCCGAAAAATTTTCAAGAAATTTGCGGTTTATTCAACAAACATGTTTTTTCTGTTGACTATTATCTGAGATCTCACAACATATTGATGTGAGTCGATGGCGTGTCCTTCACGGATCAACCGGCCACAGCCGCCGTCGACGCCAAATTCATCAAGGGGGAAAATCATGAAACGATCAGCCTTTCTCATCGGAACTGCGCTTGCACTGTGCCCGGCGCAAACCTTTGCACAGACGCCTGCCGCCAATGACAATGGCGATGGCCGCCTCGACGAAATCGTCGTCACCGCCCAACGCCGGTCTGAAAATCTTCAGAAAGTTCCCATTGCCGTCTCGTCGTTCGACGCCGCGAAGCTGGAGCGCTCCGGCGTGACCTCCACATCGGGTCTGGCCAGCGTCACGGCGGGTCTGGTCTTCAACCAGTCCGTCGGGTTGGGCTCGCCGTTCCTGCGCGGCATCGGCACATCCGGCAATGGCCCGGGCACGGAAAACTCGATCGCGATCTATGTCGACGGCGTGTATATCGGCACGAAGTCATCCGCTGTCAGCGACGTCGAGAACGCCGCCCGGATTGAGGTTCTCAAAGGACCACAGGGCACATTGTTCGGTCGCAATGCGACCGGCGGGCTCATCCAGATCATCACGAAGGACCCTCCCAAAAAGCCGGAGGCAATGGCGCGGGTCGGATATGGGAATTTCGATACGGTCGTCGCCACCGCCTATCTCGGCGCGCCGCTGGGCGAGAAGGTCGCGGCGGACGTCTCTGTAAAATATCAGAACCAGGGCAAAGGCTGGGGTACCAACCTCAACACCGGGAAAGACATCGGCCTTACCAACAAGTTCAACGTGCGCGGAAAACTGAAATTCGATCTCGATGACGCGACGTCCATGGTTCTGGCGGGCGATCATTCCTGGTACCGGTCGTCGGTCGGCACCGGCTTTCGCGTGGAAGAGGGCCTGCGGACGTCGGTCGACGGCAATCTTTTTCCCGCCAATGGCGGCCGCTATGACATCAACACCACGATCGAGCCCTATATCCGCACGACCAGCAACGGCGTCTCGCTGAAGATCGACCATGAGTTGGGCTTTGCCGATATTCAGTCGATCTCCGCCTATCAAAAGAGCCATTATTTTCTTCAGGTCGACAACGACTACACCCCTCTGCCCTTCCTGGTCACCAGCGCGGACACTTACGAGCATCAGTTGAGCCAGGAGCTCAAGCTCTCCAGCAAGGCCGGAGGAAGCTTCCAGTGGACCCTGGGCGTTTATGGCTTCACCTACAAAGGCACGCAGGATTTCGGCGCTTATGGCACGTCGCGCGGCGCCAACCGTGCCGACACGATCGGCATCCAGAAGGTGCGCTCCGAAGCCATCTATGGTCAGGTCACACAGAAACTGGGCGAAGCGACCCGCATTACCGCTGGGCTGCGTTATACTTGGGAAAACCGTCGGATCGCAGGAGAACGACGTTCGACAACCCCGGCAGGCGTGGTGACCGTAACAGCCTTCTCGCCGCCACCATCAGCGAATTTCAACAAGCTCACTTGGCGCGCGTCGATCGATCATGATCTGGCACAGGATGTGCTCGCCTACGCCAGCTATAACCGTGGCTTCAAGAGCGGTACGTTCAACGTCAATGCGCTGCAACGCGATCCGGTCAAGCCGGAGGTGCTCGACGCCTATGAAGTGGGCCTGAAATCCAGCCTGTTCGACCGCCGCCTTCGCCTCAATGCCGCCGGATTCTATTACAGCTACAAGAACATCCAGTTCTCGCAGACCTTCAACGGCATTTCCGCGCTGCGCAATGCGGCCAAGGCACGCCTCTATGGCATCGATCTGGACGCCGAGCTCGCCGTTTCCAGCCAGTTGACGCTGACCGCCGGGGCGGAATGGCTCGACACGAAGATCAATTCCTTCGTGGGCGATACGCAGCTCACTCCGCTACCGGGTGGCGGAAACCTGACCTTCATCGGCGACTCATCGGGCAACAAGCTCCAGAATTCGCCCAAATATTCTGCGAATGCGGCGATCGATTACCGCGTTCCCGTTGGTCCCAACACCTTGGCGTTCAACGTAAACTACAGTTACAATGACGGCTTCTACACCGCATCCAACAACTTCGTCCGGCAGGGGGCCTATTCGCTCGTCAACGCCCGCGTGCAGCTGGGCTTGAATGAAGACCATGTTCGCCTGCAGCTCTGGGGAAAGAACCTGACGAACAAGTTCTACCGCGCGGCCTATGGTGGCCAGGCTACGGGCACGAACTACACGCCGGCCGAGCCGCGGACCTATGGTGTCACGGCGGAATTCCGCTTCTGACCTCTCCCGCCCGTGCGCCGTCCGCGCACGGGCACCGGACGGCCCACAACGACGCGGGACATCCTGATCTCCGTTTCCGACCTGCCACCGCGCCGAACAGCGACGCTCGCGGTTTCGAAAGCCTTCACACCAGAGAGGAGTACCGTCATGCGCGTTAAATCCAGAAACCGTTTTACTCTCGCTGTCTTTCCGCTGCTAGCCGGTCCGCTGATCGCTCCGACGTCAGCCATCGGCAAACCGCCTCAGCCGACGATCAAGATTGTCGATCCGCTGACGGTCGATCCTCTCGTGCGGGAAGGCACAAATTTCCGGGCCGGTGGACCGGCACAGCATCGACGCATCATCACGAAACAGAAGGACGGTTCGACCAACCTCGACGTCGGTTACAACATCTACGCGGCGGGCATGGGCGGTTCGACCCCCTATGCGTATAACAAGGAAGAGCTCTGCTACATTTCCAAGGGCGAAATCGAGATCATCAGCGACGGCATCTCCGTCATTGGCAAGGCGGGAGACCTGATGTGGCGCCCGGTCGGCGCGTCCAGCGACGGATCCAAGGTGCTCAAGGATTCGGTCGGCGTCTGCGCGTTCAGCCCTGCCCGGGAAGATGCGGACAGCCACCGGATTCCTGCGGCGGATGTCGGAAAATGGACGGGTGATCCTGCGCTCAAGCCACGCGTCCGCTGGTTCCACATCGCCAGCATCGCGCCCACGGAACGTCCGGGCAATCCGGACTATGCGTCCGGCAAAATTGTCGAGCGTCGCGTTCTTACTGCGCGCAAGGACCATGCCGCAAAAGCGGACGTCACCTTTACGACCTACAAGGCGGGTGTGGTCCTGCCCGCGGAGGTGAACCGTTTCGACACGCTGTGCTGGCTGGAAAGTGGCACAGCAGAAGTCGTGACCGGCAAGACCAACCAGACACTCAATGCGACCCATTTCCTCTACCGGCCCGCGGGCGCGCGCACGGATTCCATTCAGTTCAAACAGGACTCGGCGATGATCTGCTACGCCTCACCCGCACGCACCGACCGCTAGTTTCCCATCACAGCCGGCGCTTCGGGCGAAATGCCCGGAGCGCCGACTTGCGTTCGGTATCGGCCCCCGACACAAATAGCGCTTCTGGAATGGTGCCGCTGTCAGCGGATCACGAAGACGTCGTCTTCTCATAATAGCCCGCGTATCGGGCGCGCAGGACTTTTTTGTCGATCTTGCCGGTCGCACCCAAGGGAATCTCGTCGACGAACTCGATGGCATCCGGCACCGCCCAGCGGGCAAGGCGCGCGGCCAGCATATCCCGGATATCCTCCGCTGTAACATCCCCCTCGCCGCTCCGCTCCACCAGCAGCAAGGGCCGCTCGTTCCATTTCGGATGGCTGACACCAATGGCAGCGGCCATCTTCACGCCGGGGTGCGCCAGCGCCATATTCTCGATATCGACGGAGCTGATCCATTCGCCGCCGGACTTGATGACGTCCTTGGAGCGGTCGGTGATGCGCATCGTGCCATATCCGTCGATGGTTCCCACGTCCCCCGTGCTGAAAAAGCCGTCCTTGTCCAGTGCCGAGCGGTCCGTGCGGTAATAGCGGCCAGCAATGGAGTGTCCGCGGATTTGGAATTCGCCGATCGCGACACCATCGCGCGGCAACTCCTTGCCGTCTTCGTCCACGATGCGCAGGTCCGTGCCGATGATGGGCCGCCCCTGCGACAGGCGAAAGCGCATTTGCTCCTCGTCCGACATCTGCTGAATTTCGGGCAGCAACACCCCTCCGGTTCCCACCGGAGACGTCTCGGTCATTCCCCAATTGTGCCGGACCTCTATGCCATGGTCCATGAGGCCACGGAAAATGGCTTCCGAACAGGCCGCACCCCCCACCGAAATACGCCGGAGCGTGCTGAGGCTCTGGCGCGTCTCGCGCAGGTGGCCGAGGAGAGTGAGCCACACGGTCGGAACGGCGGCGGCCACCGTCACCCCTTCCTGCTCCATCAGTTCGTGAAGCGATGCGCCGTCCAGACGCGCGCCCGGCAGCACGAGCTTGCACCCGACCGCAGCGGCGGCGAAAATCAGCCCCCAGCCATTGGCGTGAAACATGGGTACAATCGGCATCAGGACCTCGTTCGCGCCGATGGCATAGACATCGGGCTGCATGATCATGAGCGTGTGGAGGCTGTTGGAGCGATGGGTGTAGAGCACGCCCTTGGGATCGCCCGTCGTACCCGATGTATAGCACAGACCGGCAGCGACGTTTTCGTCGAATTCGCCCCACAAGACATTGTCATCATGATCGGCGAGGAAGGCGTCCCATCCGTCGCCGCCGTCCCCGTCCAGCACCACGACTTTTTCCACGGCCGGGCACTGCGGCAGCAGCCGTTCGAGCACAGGCCAATATTGCCGATCCGTCAGGATGATCCGGTCGCCGCCATGGTTGATGATGTAGAGGAGCTGCTCGTCGGAAAAGCGCGGGTTGAGCGTGTGGCAGATCGCGCCCATGCCCATGATGCCGAACCATGCCGCGATGTGACGGCCGCTGTTCATCGCCAGCGTTCCCACGCGGTCACCCAGCACGATCCCGTGGGCGGCCAGCGCGTTGCTCAGCCGCGCGGCCTTGCGACGGATATCGGCCCAGCTCATGCTGGTAATGTCGCCGTCAAATCCGCGCGAAACGACCTTGCGCTCGCCATGCCACCGCGCGGCATGATCAATGAACCGGTCGATGGTCAGCGACCACGCCTGCATGGTCCCCACTGGGGGCACCGCTTCCTCTTGCATAAACCCTCTCGCCTTATTTTACTTCTCGACCGCCTTCAGTCGAAACGGCCGCTCTGGTCGGCACTATAGCTCATACGGAAATTCTTGCCGCGGTGTCGAGGCTGCGCAAAGCCCTGCCCGCGTCCGCCAGCGTAACCAGCAGCGAGGCGGGCTTCCACGCCCAGCCTTCGGAGAGCTTTTCGAACGACCGGATCCTCGCCAGAATATAGGTCAGGCCCAGCTCATCCGCGTAGAACATCGGTCCGCCCCGGTCGCGCGGAAACCCATAGCCGTTGAGCCACACCATATCGACGTCGAGCGGACGGGCGGCGATACCTTCCTCCACGATCTTCGCCCCCTCATTGATGAGGGCAAAAATGCAGCGCTCGACAATCTCTTCGTCGCAGATGGCCCTGCGATCGATCCCGCGTTGCGCGGAAACGGAGCGGATCATGTCGTTGACCGCATCGGACGCGACCGCATTCCGGCCGTTCGGATAGTCGTAGAACCCCGCCTTGGTCTTCTGCCCCAGCCGTCCCAGTTCGCACAGGATGTCGGGAACGATCGAATAGGGGCGGTCGGGATGTTCGGCCATCCGCCGTTGCCGGATCTTGTGCCCAATGTCCTGACCGGCGAGATCCATGACCTTGAGGGGACCCATCGCCATGCCGAAACGCTCCAGCGCGCCATCGACCTGCGCAGGCAATGCGCCTTCTTCCAGCAACTGATAGGCCTGGCGCAGCATTTCCTCGAACATGCGGTTGCCGATGAACCCGTCGCACACGCCCGATACCACGGGCACCTTGCGCAGCCGCTTGGCGAAAGCGAGCGCGGTGGCGACCACATCGGGTGCGCTGACACGGCCCCGTACGATCTCCAGCAACCGCATGATATGCGCGGGACTGAAGAAATGCAGACCGATGACACGGGCGGGATCGGCCGTCGCGGCGGCGAGAATATCGAGATCGAGCGTCGAGGTGTTGCTCGCCAGAATGCAGTCGGGCCGCACAACATCCTCGAGGGAGCGCAGCACCGCCTGCTTGACCGCCATGTCCTCGAACACCGCTTCGATCACCAGATCGACCTCGCCAAAAGCCTCATAGCCCTCCGCCATCGTCAGGCGTGACTGGCGCTCCTGTGCCTGTTGCGGAGTAATGCGCCCCTTGGCGGCATCACGGTCGAAGATCCCGGAAATGACCGTTTCCGCCCGCACCCGCATATCGGCGTTCGTATCGGTGAGGGTCACCCGAAACCCGGCCTCCAGCGCTGCGGCAGCAATGCCCGATCCCATCGTTCCGCCGCCAACGATGCCGACAGACGCCACGGGACGCGCGGTCACCTGTTCCAGCCCCGGCAGGCGCGCAACCGCGCGTTCGGAAAAGAACGCATAACGCAGCGCGCGCGACTGGCTCGAGGCCATAAGTTCATGAAAGAGACGGGATTCCAGCTGCAGTCCTTCGTACAGCGGCACGTCGAGCGCGGCTTCGACGCACACGCCGATCTGCCGGGCAGCGACGCTGCGACCCAGGAGCCGCGCATGCTTGTGCAGCGTCAGACGCAGTTCTTCGCGCTGGACCGCATCGGCACGGGGCGCACGGGTCGGCACCCCCTTCCGGGCCATCGCATCGGCGGCGGATCGGAGCCGTTCGACGGCCTGGATTTCGTCGACAAGCCCCAGCGAAAGCGCCTCCGCACCGGTGACCGGCTTGCCCGTCAGCATCAAGTCCAGCGCAGCCGCAACGCCGATCAGCCGTGGTGTGCGTTGAGTGCCCCCACTGCCGGGCAAAAGGCCCAGATTGATTTCCGGAAGACCCAGCCGCGCGTCGGCGGTGCACAAGCGCGCATGACAGGCCAGCGCCAGCTCCAGACCCCCGCCGAAAGCTTCTCCAGTGATGAGCGCGATGACCGGCTTTCCGGCCCCGGCGACCAGCGCGAACAATTCCCGCGTCGGCTCGATCTGTTCGGGCGGTAACTCGAAATCGAGGATGTCGGCGCCCGCCGAAAAGCGCCCGCCCGCCCCTTCGATCGTGACATGCGTGATGGCGGGATCGTCGAGGGCCGTCCGCAGCGCATCCGTCAACGACGCGACGACCCCTTTTGACAAGGACAGCGCGTTGACAGGGGGATTATCAACAATCAGGCGGGCAGCGCCCGCCTCATCAAAAGACCTGATCTTCAAAAAATGCTCCTCACGGGAATGCAAGGGAGGACGCCCGGACGCACCCTCCCTCCCCCTTTTACTAGAACTTGAAAGCGACCGAACCCATCACGCGACGCGGCGATGCGGGCGTGCCGAGGCTGGTGCCCGGACCGAAAATGTCGGGATAGAATTCGGTGTAATATTCCGTGTTGAGGAGGTTTTCCACGCGGATTGCCGCTTCCCAGCTTCCCGTGGCGCTCCCGATCGATGCGCGCAGCGACACCAGATCATAGGGGGATTGCTTGCCGGTGTTGGCGATATTCCACTGGAATCCGGTGCTGTGGAACAGCTCGGCACGAAGACCGGCTTCCAGATTGCCACTGCCGATCGGCTGGCGGAAATCGGCGCTCGCATTGAGCGTCAGCTTCGGCGAATAGGGCACTTCCTTTCCGGTCACCGAAATGGGCGCGGGCGGAGTGACGCTTTCGTCCAGGCCGTAAAACGCCTTTTTCCATTCGGCATGGAGATACCCGACAGAGCCGCTTAGCGTCAGGCCCTTGGCCGGACGCGACCGGAAGGCCGCTTCCAGACCATAGCTTTCCGATGCACCGATGTTCGTGATGTCCTCGGTGATCACACCCGTATTGGGATCGATGAACTGGGTTTCCTGCTGGCGGTTCTTGTATCTGATATAATAGCCGGTCAGTTCATAGCCGAACAGGCGATCCGGAGTTTCGCCCTTTACCCCCAGCTCGAAATTCCATGCCTTTTCCGCGCCATAGGGTTTGCTGGACCCCGCCTTGACATTGACCTTGCCGGGCTCTGACCCTTGCGACGCATTGGCGAAGATCATGGCATTGGGCGTGACCTCAAAGGACAGCGTCAGCTTTGGCAGGACGAGCGTGTCGTTCACGTTCGTGACAATATTGGGGGTCCCGACAAGCGTTCCGGCGAATTCGGTACGGTTGAGGCGCAAGCCGCCGCCGATCTTGAAGTCGCCGATCTTGTACCCGGCCGTCACGAACAGGGCATATTGCTTTTCCAGCGTCTTCCCGTTGTTGAAATCCTTGATGATACCAACGGGCGGAGCGTCTTCGCCAAACACAAGCGGCGCATCGGGACCGGCATAGGCATCCGCACTGTTGGTGATATCACGATCCTTGATGCGCGCATAATAGGCACCCACCAGCCAGTCGAGCGGGCCGTCGCCGCCGGACGTCAGGCGCAGCTCCTGCGTGAAAACCTTGGTCTTGTTCCGGTCTCCGGTGAAGGCCGAGAACGCATCCAGGCTGCTGTAGTCCAGATCCCAGCGGAAGAAATTCTTCTTCTGCGTATAGGACGTCAGGTTCGTCAGCGTTACGCCGCCCAGATCATATTCGAGCTGCAAAATGCCGCCATCCACCGTACGGCGGTTGGTGACGGGCGTGTTGAAATCGACCTGCCGGACATAGTCATCGGGACCGGTCGAACCGACATAGACATTGCCCCCGCTGCGGCTGTGGCTGTGGCGATAGGAGAAATCGACCGTCAGGTTTTCGACCGGTTCCCACCGCAGTGCGAGGCGCGTGCCCCATTCCCGGGCTTCGTCGGCGTTACCGCCCAGATTGGTGTTGGCGATGAAGCCATCGGTTCCAACATAATAGCCGGATATCCGCGCTTTCAGGCCACCCGCCACCGGGCCGCCGACAGCGCCGTAGAGATTGAAGCTGTCATACGTGCCATATTCGGCCGAAGCTTCGGCGCGAAGCTGGTCCGTGGGCTTCTTCATGATGTACTTGATGGCACCGCCGACATTGCTGCCGCCATAAAGCGTGCCCTGCGGGCCCTTCAGAACCTCGACGCGTTCGACGTCCTGGATCGGAGCGGTCTGATCGGTGAAGTTCTGAACATCGTCGATATAGAAGCCAATGCCTTGCGTGTTCCCGAAGGAGCCTACGCCGCGGATGACCACATTGGGTTCGTTGTCCGCGCGGCGGCTGAGCAGTACGTTGGGAAGCTGACGGCTCAGCGCATCGACCGATGTAATGGCGGCGCGCTGCAGGGTTTCAGCGGAAACCGCCTGCACACTTTCGGGAATTTTGGTCAGCAGCTCGGTGCGCTTGCGGGCGACAACGACGATGTTTTCCAAGCCTCCGTCGTCTGCGCCGGATGCCGGGGCAGTTTGCGAATAGGCTGGAGTCGCTGCGCTCAATGCGCCCAGTGAAATCGCGATAACGCTGGCAGAGAATCTCATATGTCACTCCCTAACTTTTTATTGTGAGATCTCACATTATTAATTTTCCCATTTCGAGTCAACCGTCCGCCCGTCTGCATTTGGATTGCCAGAACGCCGTTTTTGCCATGCGAATGCGGGTATCCCGCGCATATCGATGGCGAGATCGTCTGGATTTGTGGGATTTCGGATATTCCGAAAGGGTAGGAGAGCGCGCTCGACCAATCGGTGCGGCGACTCTTATCCGGTCTGTCTCGTCGGATAGCGTGGAATGAAGGGGAGTTCTCTCAGCGGCACATACCCGCTCTGCCAAGAGCGCCTGCGCGCACCGGCATTCCGCGCCCCGCACGAGAAGGCAACGTCTCTGGCGCCCGCCGCCCCGGTTGCCTATGCCCTATGCGCTCGAACCCTTCGATGGACCAGATCGTGAATACGTATCCCGACCGATCACGCCACAGGAAGGTTTCGTCAGGCAAAGGGCGTGGCGAACTCAATCCGGATACCGCCGGGAATGAATACCAGAAAATGGCGCGTCGACGATCCGGGGCCAATCGGTCCGGGAGGCGAGTCGACCACCACTTCCGGATACGCCCGTACTTTCTCCCAGACCCGGTCTAGAGCCGCATCGTCCGCGACCGCGAGCGACAGATGATGCAGGCCGATATTGGCGCGGCGGTCGAACGCGCGGGCGGTCAGCGGATCCGCTGCACGCCACAGCGTCAGAAGGATCGCCCCGTCCGACACGAAGATCGACGGGTAACTTGGAACGCCCCCGACTTCATCGAAACCCAGCGCTCCACAGAAGAAACGCCGCGCCTGATCCAGATCGGGGACGGTCAGACCGACATGATGGACGCCAGCGGTGAGTTTTTGGGTCATGTCTTCAGTTCCTCCAGTTCCGCAACACGGGCGCGCAACCGAGCGAGCTCCTGTAGCAAGGGTTGCGTCGCCCGCGCGATGTCCGCCTCCGTAAAGCGAGGGGTGATGTGTTGCGGGCAATTCCAGTCGAACCCCACGATGTCGATGACGAACGCACGTTCAGGCACAGCGGCATAATGGGGCGCCAGTAACGGCGCCATGTCCTCCGGAGCATCGCTGCTGCGCGCATGGCCGATCAGTTTGAGCCGCCGACGGTTGGGATAATCCATCAGGAACAGGGCAACGCGGTCGTCGGCCGCAAGATTGGCGGCGGACAGATACTGGCGGTTGCCCGTGAAATCCGCAAATCCGATGCGGTTATCCCCGATACTGTGGAGAAATCCGGGCGGGCCGCCGCGATGCTGAACATAAGGCCAACCATCCTCGCTGACGCTTGCCATGTAGAAGCTGTCCCGCGCTTCGATAAAGGCGATTTCACGCGCCGTGAGAATGTCGGCGGCGCCTGCATCGGCCTCCATCCGGGCGTAGGACGCCCGGGATCCGGCTGCTTCCTGAAGAGCGCGGCTGCGTGGGCCGAACATCGTGTGGAGAAAAGTCTGTGCCATCAACATCAGATAGCATATTGCATAATGTCAGATAATCAGTGAAAAATGACGATCATAATTTCATTTTGGATAATAATTGGATCGCTTTGAATCGCTGACCGCTTTCGTAGCCGTGGTCGATCATCGCAGCTTTACCGCTGCCGCACGCGCGCTCCAGATGTCGCCGCCCACCGTCACCCGCGCGATTGCTGCGCTGGAGCACCATCTGGGCGTAAGGCTGTTTCACCGCTCAACGCGAGCGGTCTCTCTCACGGATGACGGAGCGGCCTTTCTCGACCGGGCACGGCGGGTTCTGGCAGACCTGCGCGAAGCCGAGCACATTGTCATGGGCGGCCGGTCAGTACCGCGCGGCCAGCTTTTTCTGACGGCGCCGGTCCTGTTCGGTAAGCTTCATGTGCTGCCGGTCGTCAGCGCTCTGCTCACCCGACATGAGGGATTGAGCGTGCGCATGCTGCTGCTCGATCGCAATGTCCGCATCATCGAGGAAGGAATCGATGTTGCAGTCCGGATTGGGCCGCTGGCGGACAGTGCTTTGCGGTTCGTGACGATCGGATCAGTCCGCCGGACGACCGTCGCCAGCCCCGCCTATCTGGAGCAGCACGGAATCCCCATTACACCGGCGGACGTGCGGAACCATCGCGCCATTGTCGGCAGCGGAGTGCGCAGCGGCAATTCGTGGCTGTTCGGATCGAAAGGGGAGGTTGCGGTCGATGTTACACCGCGCCTGACGGTTAATACGATCGACGCCACCATCGCCGCGGCGGAAGCCGGTCTCGGGCTTGCCAATCTACTGAGCTATCAAACCGCTGAAGCGATCGCCGCCGGGCGGCTGGTACCGGTGCTCGCCGATTACGCTCCGGCGCCTTTGCCGGTCAGCCTGTTGTTCGAAGCGGGCCGCGCGGCCATGCCCGCCGTGCGTCTGTTCATCGAGGCCATGCAGGAACGGGCGCGGCATCAGGCCTGGGCTTGAACGCAACAGCCCTTCGTCAATGACCGCCTAAAAACGTCCCGCGACAAGGGGTGCGAGCTGCGCCAGGTCGTCGCGAAATCGCTGCTCCTCCTTCGCGCGGGCCTCCCCGTCGAGGCGCAGAAGATAGCTGGGATGCGCGGTGAGCAACAGATGGCTGCCATCGGGCAATGTGGTGAGCGTGCCGCGCTCTTTGGCAATGCTGGGGGTACGGCCCAGAAGTGCCCGACCCGCACTTGCTCCCAGCGCGAGGACAAGATTCGGCCGCACCAGACGCCGCTCGGCATCCAGCCACCAGCGGCAATGGTCGATTTCTCCCGCGGTGGGGCTCTGGTGCAGGCGACGCTTGCCGCGCGGTTCGAACTTGAAATGCTTGACGGCGTTGGTCACGCGGGCACGCGACCGGTCAATCCCCACGTCGTTAAGATGGTGGTCGAGCACCGCTCCCGCCGGACCGACAAAGGGTCGCCCTTCCCGCTCCTCGCTGTCGCCGGGCTGTTCGCCGACGATCATCAGCCGCGCATCGTCCGGCCCCTCCCCGGCCACCGCGCGCGTTCCGTTGCAGCCGATCGGGCAGGCGCGGCAGGCAACGATCCCTTCGGCGATTTCGGCCAGCGTGGCGGGCGGCGCGCGCGAAAACGGATCGCTCCCCTGCGCCACCATCGCCACCTCCCGCGCCTGCGCTCCGGCGATCAAATCCGGGATCAGCCGCGCCTCGGGCAGATTTTTCCAGTAGCGGCGCGGCATTTCCTTCACCATCATCGCCACTTTCAAACGCGCAGGGTTGAAGATCGAGGCATAATAACGCTGCCACAGATCCTCCGTTGCGTCCTCGCGCGGCGCGTCCTTTGGGTCCGCGCCTCCGGCTTCCAACAGCTCTCCGCCGTCCCAGTGCAGACACAATTCCGGCGTCAGGATCGACCAGCGCTGGCTTGCGAAACGGTTGAGGAAAAAATCGGCGTTGGCGCGCACGATATGATGGTCCGGCTCAAACCACGCCACATAGCGGTCGCGACCATCCGCCTCCACAGCCACGCGAAAGCGAACAAAGGCGCGCATCTTGTGGATGTCGCGACGCACCTGCCCCGCCATCAGGCCAAGCCGGTGAAGGTCGGGATCGCTTGTCTTGTCCATCAATTGCCGGTCGTCCTGCAAGCGCCAGAGCAGACGGTACAGCAGGGCGAACCGGGCAGGGTCGCGGTGCAGGATCACACTGCCCGCCAGCCGCAAGAAGGCCGCGTTCGCGCGCACCGCCCGCCGCGCAGGCGGCAGGGCCATGCCCTCGTCTGAGGACTGCGCGAACAGATCGCGTTCGCCCTCCGCTGCCAGCGACCACGTCACGCGCTCAGGGGGGACGCAGGCCGCCGCCATCGCCCGCGCCTGCTCCCGCCAGCCTTCGAAATCGTCGGGGCGATCGAGCAGGAGACTGTAGACATCGGCGGCGCGGGCAAGCGGCCGGTTCATCCGAACAATTCCATCTGCCGAGGCGGCGCCAGCCGGTGCCGCAGATCGAGCCGATCGATCAGCAGCGTCGGCCGCCAGTCGGCGGTCGTCACGAACGGACGCAGCTTCGTCACCGAGCGCGTCAATCGCCCAAGATCGTCGAGGCGCAGACGCTGATGCCGCCGCGCACGCAGGATCGCATCGACCGCGCGTGTTCCCAGCCCCGGCACGCGCAGCAACATCTCACGCGATCCCCGGTTCACATCCACCGGGAAATCCTCGCGATGACGCAGCGCCCAGGCCAGCTTGGGATCGATATCGAGCGGCAGCATCCCCCCTTCGTCAGCCGCCTGTTGCACCTCCGTCACCGAAAAGCCGTAGAACCGGATGAGCCAGTCGGACTGATACAGCCTGTGCTCGCGCATTAGCGGCGGACGCTTGAGCGGCAGGACAGCGCTCGCGTCCGGTATCGGGCTGAACGCCGAATAATAGACGCGCCGCAACCGGTACCGGTCGTAGAGGCGGTTCGCCCGCCCGATGATCTGGCTGTCATTGGCATCGTCCGCACCCACGATCATCTGTGTCGACTGCCCCGCCGGAGCGAAACGGGGCGCGTGGCGAAAGCGGGTGCGCGCGTCCTTTGCCTCGACAATCGCATCGCCGATCCGGCCGATCGCCCCCTCGATCTGCTGGCTGTCCTTGTCGGGGGCCAGCCGCGCGAGCCCCGCGTCGGTGGGCAACTCGACATTGATCGATACCCGGTCGGCCCACAGCCCTGCCTGCTCGATCAGCGCGGGGTCCGCCTCCGGTATCGTCTTGAGGTGAATATAACCGCGAAAGCCATGATCTTCCCGCAGCGACCGGGCCACCTCGATCATCTGCTCCATCGTGTGGCTCGACGATTTGACGATCCCGGATGAGAGAAACAGTCCTTCGATATAATTGCGCCGGTAGAAACTGAGCGTCAGGTCGACCACCTCTTTCGGCGTGAAGCGGGCGCGGCGCACGTTCGAGCTCTTCCGGTTCACACAATAATGACAATCGAAGATGCAATGGTTGGTCAGCAGGACCTTGAGCAATGAGATGCAGCGCCCGTCCGGCGCATAGGCATGGCAGATCCCCATGCCCTGCGTCGATCCGATCCCCTTGCCATCACGGCTGTGGCGCTTGGCCGTCCCGGACGACGCGCAGGACGCATCATATTTCGCCGCATCCGCCAGGATTTCCAGCCGTTCCGTTATGCTCGCTATTGCCATTTGTTCTTTATATGTTCACGCCCTTGCCAGGGCAACCTGATCCTGTCCGCCTAAACCGGAAATGCGATGAATGGCGCCGTGCCCTTGTAAACAGGACCGCGCCGACAAATCTGCCGTCTTCAACAGGAGAAAGACCATGGCCTTGCACGGACGGGAATTGCGATCGACGATCGACGAAAGCGGTGTCCTCACCCTCTCGCTGGAAGATGTAACGCTCTCTGACCCCGCTGAGGACGAGATCATCGTCCAGGTCGAGGCGGCGCCGATCAACCCGAGCGACCTTGGCATGATGCTGAGCGCTGGCGACATCGCGTCGCTGACGTCCGGCGGCACATCAGACCGTCCCTTCCTAACCCTGCATATTCCGGAAAGCCGCATGGCCGCTGTGCGCGGTCGGATCGGTCAATCGGTACCCATCGGAAACGAAGGCGCGGGCACCGTCATCGCCGCCGGCTCCGCTGTCCGGGAGCTGGAAGGCAAGCGGGTCGGCATGATCGGCGGCGCGATGTACGCCGATTATCGCAAAATTTCCGCACGCGATGTCATCCCCCTGCCCGACGGAGCGAGCGCGGCCGACGGCGCGGCCATGTTTGTCAATCCGTTGACGGCGCTCGGCTTTGTCGAAACGGCCCGGAACGAAGGCCACACCGCCATCGTGCACACCGCTGCGGCATCGAACCTGGGGCAGATGTTGCAGAAGATCTGCCTCGCCGATGGCATTCCGCTCGTCAACATCGTGCGGTCGGAAGAGCAGGCTCAAATCTTGCGCGGTATCGGGGCGCACCATGTCCTCAACAGCGGCGATTCCGACTTCAGGCAGCAATTGGCGGAGGCGCTGGAACAGACCGGTGCGACCATCGCCTTCGATGCAATCGGCGGGGGGACATTGGGCAGCACTATTCTCCAGGCCATGGAAAGTGTCGCCGTCGGCCAGATGAGCGAATATAGCCGCTACGGATCGGAGCGTTTTAAGCAGCTCTACATCTATGGGGCGCTCGACCCGGCTCCGACGGTGCTCAACCGGCTTGCCTTCGGTTTCCAGTGGGACGCAGGCGGCTGGCTGCTTTTTCCCTTCCTCCGCAAGATTGGACCGGAAGTCGCGCAGCGCCTGCGCAGCCGGGTGGTTGATGAACTCACCACGACCTTCGCCAGCCATTACACGCGCACCATCAGTCTTTCCGAGACGCTCCAGCCCGACATTCTGCGCGCCTATGAGCGCAAGGCGACAGGCGAGAAATATCTGATCGACCCGACACAGGGCTGATAATCGCTCCCGCTGACAGATGATACTATCTGACCGGAAAACGCTCTAGCGGGCCGATTCCCGCACGGTTTCCATCGCGACAAAGACGCGGCGTCAGGTCTGCATCTGACCAACCGCAGGTTCCTCCCGCCGGCGCCGCGCCGCTGAGCGGCGGCGCACGGAGCGGTTGGGGCGGGCGACGGGCCGCGCGGCGCTTTTGCCATCTGCACGTGCCGTGCCACCATGCGCCGCCATGACGCGCTGGATCAGCGCCCGCCATGCAGGCAGGCTCTGTTCGACATCATAGCGCTGGCGGACGGTCTCGATCGCCGCCTGGCGCAGTCCCTCGAAGCGCGCTGGGTGATCGAGCGCCTCGGTCAGTCGGTCGGCCAGCGCCGCCGGATCAAAGAAATCGGTCAACAGGCCGTTGACGCCATCGCGGATTACTTCGCGTACCGGTCCTGTGTCGGACCCGATGACAAGCGCGCCCATCGCCATCGCCTCCATGCACGACCAGCTCAGCACGAATGGATAGGTGAGATAGGCGTGCGCCCCGCTCACCGCCAGCACGTCAAGATAGGTGTCGTAGGGCAGCTTTCCCATGAAATGCACGCGCGCGGGATCGAAATCGACTTCCGCTTCCATCGCCGCGCGCCAGTTCGGAAAGTCGGCGGGCGCCCGGCCGTAGCTGACCTTGTCGCCCCCGACGATAATGATATCAGCATCGGGTCGCTTGCGCTGGATGTGCGGAATCGCGCGCATGAAGGTGCGGAACCCGCGATAGGGCTCCAGATTGCGGGCGACATAGGTGATGACGGGATCGCCGCGCTTGACGGTCCGTCCGTCCGGCAGCGTCACGCGGGCATCCGGCCGGGGACAGACCACGCGCGTTTCGATGCCATCGAATATCACGTCGATCTTCGGCTGCAGCATCCGGGCGTGGCTCGCCTTTTGCCAGATGGTCGGGCTGACCGCAGCGTCGGCCGCTTCCAGGCTGAGGAGCAGATGAGCGTTGCGTGCCCGCGCCCGGCAGATCGTGCTGAGGTTGCTCTTTTCCTCCGGGTCAAACCCCACATCGAGGCCTCGCCCGCGATAGCCTAGTTCGGCGAACAGGATCAGCGGCACCTTCGGCAACACGTCCTTGAGGAACATCGCCTCACCCCAGCCGGGATGCGCAATGATGAGATCGGGCCGGAAACCGCGCTTGACGATACCGTTGATGGCGCGGACCACCGCCTGCCCGTGCAGCACCGCGTCCTCGAACTGGCGCAGATAGTAATGCGTGTCCGCACCGCGCGGCGGTGGAGCAGGATAGATGACCTCCGTCACACCGGGCAGCTGTGCGCGGCACGCCTGCGTCAGGAACAGCACGTTATGGCCATCAGCCGCCAGCGCGGGGGCCAGAAACTTGAACTGCGCCGGCATGTTCTGGTGGATGAAGAGGATGTTCAGCGCCCGGCTCATGGCCCGAAGCCGATCCAGCGATCCTGCGTCGCGCGATAGTGCACGTCCGGATCATAGGGGGCGACTTCCAGATTGAAGTCGGCGGCGGTCGCCGTGCCCAGCGCGGAAATCAGACCAAATTTCGCCACATATTCGTCGTGCACGGCGTTGGCGTAGGCCGCGCGCGCATCGCGCAACTCGGCCTCCGCATCGAGCACGTCGATGGTGGTGCGCGATCCGGTCAACGCTTCCCGCTTAACGCCCTGCACCGCCGTCTCGTTCGCGGTGATCGCCCTTGCCAGCGACGCCCGCGAGCGCTGCGCGGACATCAGCCGGTCCCAGGCAACGGCCGCATCGGCATAGACTGCGCGAGTTTCCTCCTCGATCTCGATCTGACGGACGTTGCGCGTGTGCTTCGCCCGGCGGACGGCAGTGTACTCCGCCCCGCCCTGAAACAACGGAATGGTGATAGTCGCCTGAAAAGTCGCCAGGTCCTGCTTCAATTGCCGACCGAGAATCTGGACGATCTCGTCGCGATGATGGATCGACGCGATGAAGTCCACCTGCGGCGCCAGTGCGCCCTTGGCAGCGTCGACCTGATGCCCGGCGACTTCGGCTTCCAGCTTCTTTTGCCGGATGCGCGGGCTGAACTCCATCGCCATGTCGATCGCCTGATCGCGCGAAGAGGGCAACTGCGGCAAGGGCGGCAACGGGGCGAGATCGCCCGGATCATATCCGACCAACGAGCGGAACCGCGTGGCGCTCTCCGCCATGCGTTGCGCGGCCGCGCTGTAGGTCGCGTCCGCCGTCGCGAGCCGCGCTTCGGATTGCGCAACGTCCGTCCGGGTGCGGTCACCCAGTTCCATCCTGCGGTGTTCCGCGTTCAATATGGTGGTGAGGTTGCCCATCATCGTTTGCGTCAGCGCCATGATCTCGCGATCGCGCAGGACGGCAGAATATTGAACGGCGATGTCGCGAAAGGCATCGATCTCGCTCTGCCGCAACGACTCCCGTCCGGCACGGACATTCGCCTGCGCCGCACGGATGTTGTTGCGGATGCGGAAGCCGCGGAAAAGCGGCTGGGTGAGACGCGCGCCGACGATGTAGCCGGTGCCCTGCACGTCCATCTCCGCGCGGGTCAAAGTGCCCTCACCCTGCAACTGCGGTCGGCCCTGCGACCGGGCAGCCGCCACATCTTCGTCGAGAATTTTCAGCCCTTCGCGATCGGCGCGCAACGTCGGACTGGTGCCATAGGCAGCCGCGAACGCCTGTTCCAGCGTCGTCGGCTTGACCGCCGTTCCGCTATCCTGAGCCGCCGCGGGCATGGCCAGCAACGCCCCGACGAGAAAAAATGCTCGCATCATGTCCCCCCACATGTCTTTCAGAACGCGTTTATCTGCTGCGCGTGAGCCACATGCGCGGATGGAACGGTGCGCAGCGGAGGGGCCAGCGAAGCAAACAGCATGCCGAGTTCGAGCTGGCTGTTTATGCCCAGCTTTGCATAGATGCGCTTCATATACGTCTTTGCCGTCTGCTCCGTGATGCCGAGCTGGATCGCGGCCAGCGCGGACGATCCGGTTTTCACGATCGCGCTGACGAAGCGCGCTTCGGACGGAATGAGTCCATAGAGGCTGACCAGACGCGCGGCGAGCGTCAGCATATCGTTCTGGGGCAGGATAACCAGCACCGCGCGGTTCCCTTCCAGCCCCTGTCGCCCCGCGACCGGCCGCAAGACGATTACTTCCTCATCGCCATCGTCGCGCGGCAGCAGCAGATAACGGTCATTCTCTTCGTCGACGCGCGGCGGGGTCGAGATGACATCACTGATCGTCTCGCGCAGCAGTGCTGTGTTGGCCTGCATGCGGGACGCCAGCATATTGCCTCCGTTGCGGATCAGCAGACGCCGTTCGGCCAGGATCATTTCCGCACGGTAATTGGTCCAGAAGACCTGCGCCTGCCCATTCACCAGGATCAGCGCCGGAGCGAGTTCATCGACCATGCCCTCCAGAATCCGCAGACGCCGTTCACGCCGCGAATAATCGTTATAGGTGATGGCGCAGTGCCCCAACACGCGCAGTGCCAGCGACAAGCGCCGCCGGTTGACCTTGTTCTCGATCGGCCCGCGCCAGCCGATCAGAACCCAGAGCACGCCCTCACTCGACACTTCGGCACGGCCTGCCGCCAGTGCGGAGAGATGCTTCATCCACGGCAGGTTGGCAACCTCGGCCACCTCCTTCGGATCAACCATCGCGAGCCGCGATCCGTCAAAATCGCCGTTGCCCACATTGACCTCCAACCAGGCGCGCAGGCTATCCACATTCATGAACGTAAGGTCCGACTGGCTGCACCCGGAGGAAAAGATGATGCCGCGCACATTGGGATTGGCAACGTTCAGCACGCCCACACAACTGTCGCCCCCCGACAGCTCGACCGCCGCTTTCCATACACCCGCGATCGGGCTGCCGTTCACGCTGACTTGCGGATTGCCATTGGGCGGCAGGGGTCGGGGCGGTTGCCGTTCGCCCCTCCGCCGCTCTCCCGCCGACGCACGCGGAACGTCGCCGAGAACGTCCTGCCCTGCTGCTGCCGTCACGTCTGACATAGTCCCCCCTGTTTTCATTAATTTTCGCGGAACGACTTGCGGAAACTGTCGGTCAACGGCTGGAACAGGTAAGAAAACAACGACCTCTTACCCAGGATGATGTACGTATCCGTCGGCATGCCCGACAGCAGCTTGACGTTGAGCCCCTCCAACCGGCGGGGATCGTCCAGTTCGATCTGCACGGCGTAATAAGGCTGCGCCCCAGCCTCACCCGGCACGATCGCGTCTTGCGATACGGATATGACATGCCCCATCAGCATCGGCACCTGCCGACCACTATAAGGCAGCAGTCGAACTTCGGTCGGCAGGCCGACGACGACATTCTCGATATCGGTCGGCCGGACTCGCGCGGTAATCAGGAACTGCTGGCGATCCGGGACGATGTCCATCACCGGCTCGCCCGGCCGCACCACGCCGCCGACCGTTGTGTAACGCAACTGCACCACCTGTCCGTCCGCCGGGGCCAGAATGGTGCGCCGCTGGTTGACATCCGACGCCGATTTGAGTTTCTCACGCACCTCGGCCAGCTGCATCTGCACATCGCGCAGGCGCGACTGGGATTCGTCCCGGCGTTCGCTGGTAATCGCGGCAATCCGTGCTGACGCTTCGAGCATCGACCGACGGGCGCGCAGCACCTGACCGGTCAGGCTGCCGATCTGGCCTTCCACTCCGGCCACGGTGCGTTGCAGTTCCAGCAGGCGAGACCGGCGCTCCAGCTGCTCACTGACGAGCTGCTGCACCGAGACGAGCTCGCCACGGAGCAGCTCAAGCTGGGCACGCTGGGCCGCAATCTGCGCTTCGAGGCTGCCGATCTCGGCCTGCGCCTGTGACGCGGTCGCCCGCAGCACCTCGACCTGCCCGGAGAGCGACGCCTGCCGCGCGGCATTGAGCGAGCGCTGGTTCGTCATGATGTCCTGCACGCCATCGCCGCCCTTTTGCAATTCGTCTCCGAAAACGAGCGCGCCGCCCCTGAGCTCGGCTTCAAGCCGCTGCTTCTCGGCCAGCAGCGAGAAATACTCGGAGCGCGCCGCGGCCGCCGCCGCGCCGGACTGCACGGTGTCGAGGCGCATGAGCGGCTGGCCCTTGCGGACACGCATATTCTCACGGACCAAAATCTCGCTGACGATCCCGCCTTCCAGATGCTGCACGGTGCGGCGGCGGCCTTCGACCTCCACGACGCCGGGTGCGATGGCGGCCTTGCTCAACGGAGCCACGAAGCCCCAAAGCGTGAGTAGAGCGAGGAAGCCGAGCAGGACGAGCCCGCCCACCTTGAGCGCGTGGGATATTCCGGGCGTCGCACCGAACGGGGCGGTGTCGGCATGGTCGATGCCGCTCTGGTCGGTCAGCAACAGCATTTTCACGCTGCGACCTCCTTCGTATCGCCTTCATCTTCTTCGTTCGCCGGCGCCTCTTCAACAACCGCAGCAACGATTGCCCGTTCGGGGCGCGCGGCGTGGGGGCCGACCACCTTTGGTTCCTTGGCGGCCGTCCGGTTTTCACGCATGACCTCTTCGACCGGGCCGAACGCGCGGACCATGCCATTCTGCAGGACCAGCAGCTTGTCGACATGCGAGATCAACGCCTGACGATGGGTCACGACGATGGTCGTCACCCGCGCAGTGCGGAGCCGCTCCAGGGCCGATTTCAGCGCCTGATCACCCTGTGTATCGAGGTTGGAATTAGGCTCGTCGAGCACCACCAGCCGGGGCTGACCAAACAGCGCGCGGGCGAGGCCCACCTGTTGGCGCTGGCCGCCGGACAGCAGCAGGCCGCCTTCCCCGATTTCGGTGTCATAGCCATTGGGCAGGTTGAGGATCATCTGATGGCACCCGGCCATGCGCGCCGCACGGATGATCTGGCTATCCTCGCATTCGGTAAAGCGGGCGACGTTCTCGGCAACCGTGCCGCTGAACAGTTCGACGTCCTGCGGCAGATAGCCGATATGCCGCCCCAGGTCCTCACGCCGCCATTTGGATACATCCATGCCGTCGAGCCTGACCGCGCCCTGCGTTGGCCGTAAAATGCCGAGGATGATGCGGGACAGGGTCGTCTTGCCCGACGCCGCCGGTCCAACAATGGCGAGATGCTCGCCCGGCTCCAGCTCGAACCCTACTCCGCGCAGGATCGGCGACGGATAGCCGGGGAGCGCCATCGTCACGCTTCCCACCGCGATATGCCCCTTGGGCGTCGGCAGATCGGTTTCGGTCGACCGCAGGGCCGGCAGCCGGAAAAAGGCCTGGAGATGCTCATAGATCTCACGGATCTGCATCAGCGAGCGCCAGTGCACGAACATCGATTCCATCGGGGACAGCAGGCGGCTCATGACAATGGACCCCGCCATCATCGCGCCGCCGGTCATCTCCTGATTGAGCACAAGCAGCGCCGCCACGGCGTACAGCAGGATCTGGAGGATCGAGCGCGTGAAGCGCGTGAAGCTGACCAGCGTCGCGTTGCGGCGATGAACATCGTCCTGCAGTCGCAGTTCGCGGTACATGACGCGCGACCAGCGCTTGGTGACTTCCGGCGACATTCCCATGCTGTCGATCACCTCGGCATTGCGCATGATGGCGTCGCCGTCACGGAGGACCTGACCGCTGACGGCCGCCGCCGCGCGGATTTCCCCGTTGCTGAACTTCTCGTTGGCGTAAGCGAGGCCGAACAGGGCGACCATGCCGATCAGCGACACGAAACCCAACCAGGGATGAATGAGAAACGCGATGAGGAGATAGATCGGCATCCAGGGGATATCAAGCATCGCAGGGACGCCGGGGCCACCCACGAAGCCGCGCAGCTGCGACACTTCACGGATGATTTCGGTGCGCAACTGGTTGTCGACAAGGCGGCGCTCGATGGAGCGGGCCAGAACGTCAGGCCCCAGCCGCTGCATCAGCCATGCGCCCATCCGTCCCAGCACCAAATTCCGGACACCATCAAGGAAGGACGCCGTCGCAAGGGCCAGAACCCCAGCAATCGCCAGAAAAAATAACGTATCCAGGTTCCGGCTCGACAGGACCCTGTCGAACACCTGCATTGTATACAGCGGGAGGGTTATTCCCAATATGTTTATGGCGCCGGACAGAGCCAGCATAACCCCCAAGTAACGTCTAACCGGCTGTAAAGCCGTGGCCAACAGGTCATACCCCCCCGTTGCGCCCGCATTCTTCAAATGTCGTTCGCGCACGCGATCCTCCCTCGCAAACAGGGATAATCCATTAAACCGTGGGGAATTTTTTTATGTATCGAGGACTACTGATGCAGCTCTCGACCTTTGCGACTCGCCCCGCAGATGAATAGGACATCAATTTTAACTTGTCTTGTCAACTTCCAAGGAACTGGATTCAGTACTTCTGGAGCATCCCACAGTCCCAAATAGAGACACGGAAGCGCATTCTGTGTCAGCGAATCATTGCCGTTTCAAGACTGCGGGACACATGCACCTCTCCCATGATTTTATCCTTACGAATCAATGAATAAGACCCCCGATAGACACCCGGAGCCCACCCCGTGGCGGGTCTGCGCACCGCGGCATACCCCACCCGTTGAAGACTGGGTTCTTTAATGCTGTTTTTCGACTCTAAAATAAGTCCCCCATCGGGGGCATATATTCTGAAGATTTCAATATCTTCGGAGCGAATCCCGGAAATCATGCCCCAGATCAGTAACATGTCTTTATTTTGCAGATGCGAAGACCGATCTGTCTTCTGATAGGCTTCCAGCGCGGCCTGTGGCGAGTCGGCAAAGTCTGCCGAAAGAATCTCGGTATGCTTGTAAGTTAGCGACCGGACGGCAGCCGGTGACCACAGCCCGGGGGTGGAAATGGCGCATCCTTCGCTGCTCGCAGATGCGAAAGGATCAACCGCTTTCCCGGCATGGCGTATTTCGAAGTGCAGATGCGCAAACTCGGCATTACCGGACATCCCGATGGCGCCCAGTACCGTCCCCGCTACGACTCGTGTGCCCGGAATGACTTGCACGCTGCCCTGCTTGAGGTGGCTGTATTGTGTTTCCCACCCGCCGTCGTGACGAATCACCACGGCATTGCCCGCCATTCGATCACGAACGGGCGGCGCCGCAGGGTCCTTTACGGAAATGTCGGGCACGCCGTCCCGCACCCGTGCCACCACCCCCGGCGCGGCGGCCAAGACCTTTACGTTGAGGCCAAAATCCCAGGGCCGTCGTAGGCGGAAATCGGTGCCGTCATGCCCGTCGGTCGTCAGCGCGCCGCATCGGTAGTCGAGCCTTTCCGGTCCCGGATCACGGTCCACATATTTCTGAATGCTGCAATCGCGCTCCATGTCGCAATCGACCGGCAGCGCGAGAACGAGTGGAGCGCGGGGACCGCCCTGCGCATCGGCCACCGAAGGCCCCGCGCACAGCAAAACCGTCAGCAGCAGGCCGTCAGCTGAACGAGACCATGTCATAGCCGCCCGCTCCCTGGCTCAGGGCATTCAGGTCATCGACGCTGTCGACCCCGAGCGCGGCGAATCCGCCGCCCGTCAGCGAGGCGATGACCACGCCGGTATCGCCGATCATCAGGTGAATATCGGTGCCGTCGTCGACAATGCGGAGTTGCTCCATGTCGAACTGGGCGGGATCATCGACTTGCAGGACGACGCGGTCGAAATCGACAAAGCTGAAATCGGTGATGAGGTCGACGCCGTCATCGTCACCGCCCACATGGATCACAAAGATGTCGCGGCCCGCGCCACCAGTCAGCGTATCGTTGCCGATCCCACCTTCGAGCCGGTCGTTGCCGTCTTCGCCGAAAAGCGCGTCATCGCCGCCATCGCCGAAGAGCGCGTCATTACCGGCCGCGCCATACAGGCCGTCCTCGCCGCTGCCGCCTTCCAGGCCGTCATTGCCCGCGCCGCCGTCCAGAAAATCGTCGTCGTCGTCGCCCATCAGCCAGTCGTCTCCCGCATCTCCGAAGAGATCGTCAGCCCCGGCGCCGCCTTCCAGATCATCATCACCGTCGCCACCGCTGATGCTGTCCGCAGCGAGGCCACCCCAGATCGTGTCATTCCCTTCTACACCAAAAAGGGCGTCAAATCCATCCTCGCCGCGGATGATGTCCGCGCCTGTGCCACCATGGACCACATCGTCACCGTCACCACCGGCGATCTGGTCGTCGCCCGCGCCGCCGAACAGGCTGTCAGCACCACCGTCGCCGAAGAGAAAATCGTCGCCCGCCTCCCCGTCAATCAGGTCGTCGCCCGCGCCGCCGGAGACGCTGTCACTCTCGGAGGCTCCATAAAGACTGTCGTTTCCTTCGCCGCCGTCGATGCTGTCGACGCCGTCGCCACCATCGATCAGGTCGTTGCCAGCCCCGCCGGAAAGCACGTCATCGTCTGCCCCGCCCTGGATATAGTCGTGGCCTTCGCCTCCGGTGATGCTGTCCGCGCCGCCATCGCCGCGCAGGTCGTCGGGTCCCTCGCCGCCGTCGATCGCATCGGCGCCCATGCCGCCGTCAATGCGGTCGGAACCGCCGCCCCCGGACAGAATGTCGGCTCCGTCGTCTCCGTACAGCAGGTCAGCGCCGCCGCCCGCGACGACACGATCGTCGCCGCTGCCGCCGTGGATGACATTGTCGCCGTCGCCCGCATTGATGACGTCGTTCCCCGCATCGCCGTAAAGGCTGTCATTGCCGCCGTCCGCACCGATCGTGTCGTTGCCCGCACCGCCGCGAATGCGGTCGTTGCCGCCTTCGCCGAGCAGCAGGTCATCACCCGCTCCGCCCCAGATTTCATCGTCTCCCATGCCGCCGCGAATCTGGTCATTACCCGCGCCGCCGCTCAGGAAATCGTTCCCTGCCCCGCCGTAAAGAACGTCGTTTCCTTCGTCGCCGGACAGGCTGTCATCACCCCCGCCGCCCCACATCAGGTCGTTGCCATTACCGCCGTGGAGGTCATCATCCTCGTCGCCCGCACTGTCCAGGCCATGCAGAAGGCTGATGTTCGATCCGTCGAAGTCGTCGCCGATCAGCGTGTCGTCGCCGTCGCCACCCTCCAGCCGGTCACCCGTGCCGCCCTGGCCGTTGGAATAGCCGATGATAAGATCATTGCCTTCATCGCCGAGCAGGCGGTTCTGCTCAAATGTACCGAGCAGGATGTCGTTGCCCGCCCCGCCCCGCGCATTGTCCGGCATGCCCGAGCCATAGAGATCGATCCGCTCATCCGCCTCCGTGCCGATCATCTGCGCGCCAACGATGACGACGCCAGACGGCAGAGGCGCGGCCGGATCGCCGGGCTGAGTGCCGGGCAGCAGGCGCGGACGCCCGTCGCCATGGGAGCCGCCGCCGCGTCCAGGTCCGTCGTCCTGGCCAGAGCCTGTGCCGCCCGAGCCGCCTCCGCCAGTCCCACCGCCGGTGCCCGTACCGCCGCTTGATCCACCCCCGGTACCACCTCCACTGGAGCCGTCGCCGCCAGTGCCAGTCCCGCCATCGGAGCCTGAGCCGCTACTCCCACCGCCAGAGCCTGTGCCGGAGCCGGAGCCGTCCGTGCCACTGCCCGAGCCGGTTCCACCACCGCCGGAATCCTGCCCGCCGGAACCTCCGCCAGTGCCGCCCCCAGTACCGCCGCTTCCCCCGCCTCCGGCGCCACCGCCGCTGGAGCCGTCACCGCCACTCCCACTACCGGAACTTCCGTCGGAGCCGCTGCCGGAACCGGTGCCACCCGAGCCACCGCCCGAATTGCTTCCATTCCCGTCCCCACCTGGGGACCCCGAACCGCCGGTTCCGTCGCCGCCGCCACTGCCGCCTGCGCCGCTTCCCCCGCTATTTCCACTGCCGCCGGCGTTTCCACCGCTTCCGGTATCGCCAGGATCGAGGCGGGGTCGACCGTCGCCGCTATCGCTCCCGCCTGTGCCGCCATGGCCGGGATCGGAGGAGCCTGGATCCGATGAGCCGCCGCCGGGGGTCGATCCGCCATTGCCCGATGAGCCATTCCCTGGGTCCGTGGGATCCGTCGGTCCGACCGGATCGGTAGGATCCGTCGGATCGGTGGGATCAACAGGATCGGTCGGGTTATTGGGGTCGGTCGGATCCCCAGCGGCATTGGGCTTGCCGCCACTGCCTGAACCGCTGTTGAAGTTCAGGCTGAAGAATGGGCGCGCAGGCTGAACCGGCGTGACGGCACCTGGCCCTCCACGCAACGATCCCCCTTCTGCTGGCCGCAAACTGAACATCGCCTTTCCACTCCCCAGACACGGAGCGACTCGCACGGGCGAGTCTCCTTATGGGGGTGGTGACCGATTCGATTTGTCCGATATGCCCCCATTGGGGGTCATGTGGTTCCTGAACAGTCCGCAAAACCCTCATAAATGAAGCGGATGCGCCCCTGATGTGCCAGTATGGGGCTATTTGTGGCGGAGACAGACTCAAAACGGGGACAGATATGTAATCCAGCGCCCACAAAGCATAGGGTTGGGTTGATGCGGGCAGCGATTTGCACGGGGTGCGCCCGCAGCAGACGGGCTGGGCGAGTTGGGGTTGCGGGAGAGCGGGCTTGCGCACAAAGCTTGCCACACTCGCTATCGCAGCCTGTTTAGGGCGGGACCACCCCGCCTTGCCGCCGCATCAGGCGGGCCGACGGCTCCGGCAACAGTCCCGGCGGATTGCCCCGCTTCCACCTGCTGCATCGGGCGCAAAAAGAAGGGGGCGCTTTCGCGCCCCCTCCAGCAATTTGCAAAGCCCCCAGGGAAAAGGGCTATGCGGGTCGTCGATTAGACGAACTGGATCACGTCGTAGCCAGCATTGCCCTGGCTGAACGCATTGACGTCCGCGACGCTGTCGAACTGGAGAACCGCGAACGATCCGCCGGTGAGGCCTTCGATCACAACCGACTCGGTTCCGAAGGTCAGCGTGGTGTCCGTCCCGTTGTCGGTGACCGTGATCAGGTTCTGGTTGAACGTGAGCGGGTCAGCCACATCGATCTGCACCGTGTCACGGTTCGCCAGGCTGAGGTCGACGATCGTATCCGAACCGTCGTCATCCGCGAAGGAGAAGCCGAACACGTCACGGCCAAAGCCACCGGCGAGGACGTCATCGCCGTTGCCGCCGTCGATGAAGTCATCGCCACGGCCACCGGAGATGTCGTCGTCGCCGTCGTCACCCCACAGGCTGTCGTTGTCCAGCCCGCCGTCGAGAACGTCGTCGCCGTCACCACCGCCGATTTGGTCTTCACCCGTGCCGCCGGAAACATAATCGTTCCCGTCGTCGCCTTCGAGCGTGTCGTTACCGGCTGCGCCATAAACGCTGTCATTGCCAGCGTCGCCGTAGAAGGCGTCGTTGCCATTTTCACCGTTCATCCAGTCGGCTCCGTTGCCGCCTTCGGCATAGTCGTCGCCATTGCCGCCGAGCAGCGAGTCGTTGCCGTCTTCGCCGAACAGGTCGTCGTCGCCATCGTCACCGTAAATGGTGTCGTTGCCGGCGCCGCCGAACAGACCATTGACGAGGCCGACTTCGCCGTCATCGCCTTCATTACCGTGGATCAGGTCGTTGCCGTCACCACCGTAGACGTCGTCGTTGCCTTCGTTGCCGTTCAGCTGGTCGTCACCGCCATTGCCTTCGATATAGTCGTTGCCGGTGCCGCCGTTGCCGAAGTCGTCACCCGCCCCACCATACAGAAAGTCATTCTCGGCATCGCCATACAGCTCGTCATTCTCGGTCCCGCCGAGCAGCGTGTCGCTGCCGTCCGCACCGTTCAGGACGTCCTTGCCTTCATCGCCCGACACATAGTCGTCGCCCGCGCCGGCCTGTGCGAAGTCGGCACCTGCTCCACCAAAGAGCGTGTCGTTGCCGGTGTCGCCACGCAGATCGTCGTTGCCGTCGTTGCCGAAGAGCAGGTCGTTGCCGAGCTGGCCGTCGATGCGGTCGTCACCCGCGCCACCGAACAGGGTGTCGTTGCCACCCGCATCGGTGTCAACGCCGTCTTCCTGACCGTCATTGCCGATGTCGCCACCGGGAGCGTCGTTGCCATCGTCACCGAAGATCGTGTCGTTGCCGTCGTTGCCCTCAACAAGGTCGTTGCCCTGACCGCCGCGCTGCACGTCGTCGCCATTGCCGCCGACCAGAGAATCGTTGCCGGCCGAACCGCGCTGGTTGTCGTTGCCGTCACCACCGGTCAGATAGTCGTCGCCGTCGTTGCCGTACTGCCAGTCATTGCCGGTGCCGCCATCGAGATAGTCCTGGCCTGATCCACCGCTCTGGGTGTCATTGCCCGAGTCGCCATAGAGCTCGTCGTTGTCTTCGTTGCCAGCCTGGGCATCATTGCCCGAACCACCATAGATGGTGTCGTTGCCCGTTCCACCGGTTTCGGTGTCGTTGCCGCCGTTACCGTAGATCAGGTCGTTGCCGGCCTCGCCATCGAGCTGGTCGTTGCCGTCATAGAGGTTTTCGACCGGCGAAATGCCGTTGACGGCGGGGTTGATTTCGTCGCCGACGATGACGTCATTGCCGGCACCGCCCTTGATGAAGTCCTGACCGCTGGCGATGCGGGTGGCTTCGGTGCCGGGCAGGGTGCTGGACCCCGTCCCGCCAACCAGCGTGTCGTTGCCGTCATTGCCTTCGATGCTGTTCTGGTTGAAGTTGCCCATCACGAAGTCATTGCCTGCACCGGCACGCGCGTTGGCGGGCAGGTGTGCAGCCGAAGAGGGCTCACGCAGGTTGATGACGTCGTTGAGGTCGGTCCCGATGATCCACGGCGTCGCCGGCGGCGGCGCGGGGGTCGTTGTCGGGGGTGGGGGAAGGGAAGGACCAGAGCCTCCCTCGGGTAAACGTGTACGTGCCATTAGAATTCTCCCATACAGCCTGCTCGCCACCAGGAGGGGGGCGCAGGCAAAGCACGACAGGGCGGGTATCGCCATGTCAGCGGGTAGAATCACCGGATCGCGGTTTTGAATATATCCCCAGCCGGGGACCCTCAGGTTTTAGAAACGGGGGCCTGTATCTTGTCCCATTCAGGGACATGTTGAACAGCGGAACGAAGCGCTATTAACGGCCCAGAGCCGCGCTTTTTGCACGGCCCCTCAGCGGGATAGACCGCTATTCTGTGCAAACCAAATCCGATGAGCCGTGCTTTCCCCGCCATGAGTGCCTGCTGCTGCGATGCGAAAATTGGGCCGCAAGAGCGCATGCCGCGGGCGTTGTGGAAACCCTTGACGAACCGGACGATGGCGGAGCTTCTGCCGGACAGCGCGTTGGCCAATCATGTCGCCCGGCGGGTTAGCGTTCAGGGACAAGATAAACGCCTCGACAGAGGCGTTAGGTCGCTATTTCCTTTGCTACACATGGTGCGCAAACGCGAACTTCACGGCCATCGGCGTCGCCGCAACCCTCATCTTCTGGCTTCCTCGATGCGTCCCGAACGCAGCGCCTCCATCCGCGGAAGCGGAACGCCGAAGCTATTGTCCATAAAGTCGTAGTAGACCTGAAGGATCTCCTGTGGCTTCGTGTGCCCCTCCGTCATGGCCCGCAGACCGACATTTGATCGAAATGCCCATGTAATCAGGTATTGTCCGATCCAAGCAGGAAGATAGAAAGGAAGGAGCTCGGGGTGCTTCCGTACGTCGACACCGCGTACGGCCAGAACCTTGGCCGCTTCGCGCACATTGTAGATCATTTGCTTCGCCTGCCCGGGATCGGTCATGACAGCGCCAACCGAACCCGCGCGCAGCACCTGTGCAGACATACCCGCATGGGTAACGAAATGAACCCAAAGCCAATCGCGAAAATTGCGATGGTCGCTGATGCGCCACCCTGCGTCGCGGAATAATTGCCTGGCTTGCAGCTCGCGCGCGCTGGGCGCTTTACCAAAGGTTCCAAACACCACGGCGTTGAAGATGGCGCCACGCAGAACATTGTCGGCATCGACTCCTCCCCCGGCAAGGGGGAAACCCCATGCCAGCTGATCCTGCGGCAGACAGGCGGCCGCCTTTTGCGGATCGTCCCAGAATTGGGTCAATATGAGAATGGTGGCGTCACTGGCGCGTGTGGACAGAAATTGCGCAGCGCTCTCGAACTGGTGATGATTAACACCCAAAAAAATCAGGTCATAATCGTGATTGCTCGGCAGGTCGTCTCGCAAATGCGTGCGCAAGGTTTCAACGATGTGCCGATGCTTCTTCTTCTGTCGAAGATCAAAAATATCCAAACCTACTTCGGCAGGGAACTGCTCGATACGGCCGGGACGCACATAAAAGTCGATGTGGTGACCCATTTTCCCGAACGCCCAGCCATACAGCATGGTCATGACACCGCGACCGAACATCAATATTTTCATGTTGCCCCTACCCACTCTCACAGACGCATCGCGGGCCGTCAGGTCGACCACTCGTCACGGCTTGAATGTCCCGCCGTACCCGTCAACGTGTGGCCGACCCCACCTTCATGGCCGCAGGTTTATTTCGGGGCGGCGCTGGGCAGGCCGATGCCGAAATCGGGCAACTGCTTCGCACCGGCTTCGCGTCCGAAATAGGCATTAAAGGCTTCGGGATTCGTCCGGTTGGTCTCGATGAACTCCGCCATATCCTGCTGATAGCCCCGAACTTTTGTATAGACGCTGCCCACCGCGGGACGAACCTCCACCCGCGCATGCCAAGCACTGAGCGAAGGGTAGTCGTCCCAGGCATAGCCCATCGAGTTCATCCAGTGCAGCCAAGGATAGATAGCGATATCCGCAACACTATAGTGCTCACCGGCAAAATAGGAACGGTCGCGAATCCGTCCCTCCAGCACGTCCATGACGCGATTGGCCTGTCGCTGATACCGCTTTCCGGCGTAGGTATCGGTCTCGCTCGGATGCAGATAGAAATGATGGTGCTGACCGAGCATGGGCCCGACCCATGCCACTTGCGCGACGAGCCATTTGAGCGTTTCCCAGCGCGCCGGTCCCGACATCGGCAACAGCGCCTGACCATAGGTTTCGGCAAGGTAGATCAGAATGGCGCCGGATTCAAAAATGGGCTGATCCGGCCCGGCGCCGTCGGGGTCGATAAGAACCGGATATTTGCCGATGGGGTTCATCGCCAGAAATTCCGGGGAGTACTGCTGCAACCGGAAGGTATCGACCTTGTGCGCTCGATAAGGGAGGCCCAGCTCCTCAAGCAAAATCTGAACCTTTATCGCGTTGGGCGATACCAATCCCCACAGCTCGATCATGCTTTGTCCCCTCTCGATATTATGTCACTTCATGCCTCTTTATTCATTTACTGACAATATGCGAATGCGGAGATTATGGCTTGGCTGCTTGCCGGGCTTTGCCAAGCCGCCGTTCTTTGCGACCGGTGGTTCTGGACATTTGCCGCGCGGGCTCGGATAAGTGCCGGTCTTCCCTTCCATAACAGGATGGGCGATGGCTGGCCTGGCGAGGACGAAGGAAAAGCGTATCAAGCGTATTCAGGAGAACGTCCTAGCGCGTTCGGAACGCAGGCTGCTCGACTGGCTGTGCGCGCGGATGCCCGGCTGGGTAGTGCCGGACATGCTGACGGCGGTCGGCATGCTGGGTGCGCTGGTTGTTTTTGCGGGCTATGTGTGCAGCAATCTGGGCGATGGCTGGCTGTGGGCAAGCATCCTTGGCTATGTAGTCCAGTGGTTCGGCGACTCGATGGACGGCAGTCTGGCGCGCTTTCGCCGGATCGAGCGGCCACGCTACGGCTATTTTCTCGATCACAGCTGTGATGGGCTGGCGACGACGCTGGTGGTGGTCGGTATCGGCCTCAGTCATTATGTGCTGCTCGAGGTGGCGTTCATTGCGCTGGCCGGTTACCTGCTGCTGTCGATCCACGCGTTTCTGCTGGTCCGGGTCTTGGGAGAGATGAAGCTCTCCTATGCCTTTGCCGGGCCGACCGAGCTGCGGCTGGTGTTGATCGCTTTGACCCTGGCCATGATCTTTGCCGGGTCACAGCCGGTCCTGTTCGACACCTTGACATGGTTCGATCTGATCGTCGGTTCGATCGGCGCGCTTTTGATCGTGTTTTTCATCGGCCAGACGGTCATCACGGCGCGCCGCCTCGCGCTGGAAGAGCCCGCACGACGCCCGGAGCGCTGATCGCGAGCTGGCCTGAACGCGCCCCCGAGCCCCGTTACTTCCTTGGGGTCACGCGCAGCAAACGGCCATTCTGGCGGTCCTCGATCACCCAGAGCGCACCGTCGGGCGTAACCTCGACATCGCGGATCCGTTGTCCCATGTCCCACCGCTCGGCCTCCCGCGCGTTGCCGCGCCCGTCAAAGGCGATCCGGACGAGCGCGCGGCTCGATAGCCCCCCGGTAAAGGCCGATCCCCGCCACGCTGGAAACAGGCGACCGGCGTAAAAGGTCAGCCCTCCCGGGGATATGACCGGTGTCCAGGAGACGACGGGGCGCTCCAGTTCCGGCCGCGTGTCCGGCCGGGGGATGGGCACGCCGTTATAATTGATACCGTTCGACACCAGCGGCCAGCCATAATTCTTTCCCGGCTTGATGAGGTTGAGCTCGTCGCCGCCGCGCGGTCCCATCTCGATGCTCCACAATGCCCCACGCGCGTCGAACGCGAGCCCGGTGGGATTGCGGTGGCCCATGCTCCACATCTCGGACGGGCTGAGGTTGGGACGAGCGAGCCTCACCTTTCGACCGGCGACAGTCTGGGCCGCAGCGCTATCCTCCGGGGGATCGATAACGGTCACTGTGTCGGCGCCAAGCTTCCCCGCCATCGGGTTCCCCGGCGCAGGCTTGCCGTCAAGCGTCAGGCGCAGGATCTTGCCCGTAGCCTGATCGGGATCCTGCGCGGGCGTAAAACGCTGGCGCTCGCCCACGGCGAGGAACAACGATGTGCCGGAGGGATCGAATGTGATAATCCCGCCAAGCTGCCCGCCCTTGCCAGGCGGCACCTGCCTCCAGATGACGCGCACCCCGCGCAGCGCATTGCCGACCAGCTCCGCCCGCGCCAGGGCCAACCCCGTTCCCCCCGCGCTCGGTTCCGCATAGGTCAGGTAGATCGTCCGATCGCGCGCAAAACGGGGAGAGGGAACCACGTCAAGCAGGCCTTGCTGGCCGCCATAATAGACTTTTGGCACGCCGCCGATTTGCTGCTTCGCGCCGGTCGGCGTCACACGGAACAGGCGTCCGGGCTTTTCGGTCACCAGCAAGCTCCCGTTGGGGAGCGCGGCGATGCGCCAGGGGAAATTGAATGTCGCAACCGGCTGCACCACAAAGGATCGGCCACTGTTTCCGGTCTGCCGCTCTGCATTATCCGCGGCTACAGCGGGTGTCCCCGCGAGCGCGATACACGCCAATGTCCAGAATCGCATGCTCATCACTCCCATTCGCGACGGTTCTTCCACGTCGATCGATACTGTCGATACGCCTGAGCTTCGGGGTCGGGTCCAAACTCTGTGCAATCGCCGCGACCGAGCGGCCGACGGGACGACGCTCTAGGTCCGATGTCGCCCATGCGCGACCCGGCTGACCGCATCCAGCAACTGGTCGGCGCTGAACGGCTTTGCGAGGATTGGAGCATCGACGCCGGACGCGGCCAGCGCTTCGGTGTCGGAAAAGCCGGATATGACCAATGCTTTCACGTCGTGCCGAATTGCGCGGGCGCGGCGCAGTACCTCCGCACCATTCATCCCTGGCATCGCGAAATCGACGATGACAAGGTCGAAGGGTTCCTCCGCCAGTGCGGCCAGAGCGGTCCCTCCGTGCGTCACGGAATCAACCGCATGACCGGCAGCTTCGAGCAGCCCGGTGATGGTCGCGCGGACCGCCGGTTCGTCGTCGACCACCAGCAAGCGCAAGGGAGTCTGCTCGGTCGCCCCCTCCGCCAAAGCGCCATTCGCCACCTGGGCGTGCGGAACGGCACATCCCGGCAGTCGGATGGAAATGGTTGTGCCCGCTCCAGGAGTACTGTCGATATCGATTTTTCCGCCGGACTGCTCGACCACGCCCAGTACCTGCGCAAGGCCGAGACCGGTTCCGCGACCCACCGGCTTCGTCGTAAAGAACGGTTCCAGCGCCCTGCGGCGCGTCTCGGCGTCCATGCCGACGCCCTGGTCCACCATCCGGAACAGCACATCCGGCGGACCGACGGCGGCGGTGCCATCGGCCGGTGCAATCGACAGGGTGATGGTCGAGCCCGGGGGAGACGCATCGCGCCCATTGATCGCCAGATTGAGGAGCGCGAGCTCCAGCTGATTTGCGTCGCTGGAAACGCCTTCGACGCGCGGGTCCACCACGACGTCAAAGTGATGATCGTTGCCGAACGCCCGCTCGACAAGACCGGCAAGGTCGTTGGCTAACGGATGGACATCGACCGGACCGATCTGCAGGTGCTGCCGCCGCGAGAAGGTGAGGAGTTGCCCTGTCAGCTTGGCCGCCCGCTCCGCCGAGGCCAGCGCACCGGCGGCCAGCCTGCGCCCGCGCTCATCCAGTGTTTCGCGCCGACGCAGCTGGTCGAGAGCTCCGACGATCGGCGTAAGCAGATTGTTGAAATCATGGGCGATGCCACCTGTCAACTGACCCAGCGCCTCCAGCTTTTGCGCTTGCTGCAAGCGTTCGTTCACCCGCCGCGCGGCGTTGAGCTGGCGCACGGCAAAGCCGATCAGCAGACCCGCCAGCACCAGCGACAGCAGTCCCGCAACCGTCAGGGACGCCATGAACTGTCGCGCGGGCGCATCAATGTACGTCGAGCTAAGCGCAACATGGGCCGTCCACCCTGTCCGGTTCGACCGCGCAAACGCCGTATAATTCTTGAACCCTTCCAGCGTGAGCCCGCGATAGAGGCCACCCTTCCGGCCAGAAAATACGGCCTGACGCAGATAGGTTGACCCGAGCGAGCCAAAGCGGCGTTCATTGTCGAGACTGCGGGCGATAAACCGTCCGCGCGGCCCGTTGAACGCAGAAACCTCGTAGCTTTCCCCGGTATGGGGGAGCAGACGGAGGAAAAGGGTCGAGTCTGTAAGAAGAGTGAAAAGAAGGGGCTTCCCCACAGCGTCGGTCGTCGCAAGCTCGAACATGAGGCACAAACATCCGTCGCCCCGAGCGTAGCCGACAAACACGGGGCGCATAGCGTTTCGACCATCAGCGATGCGTGTGAGCCGCTTCGGTTGAGCTCCTGTCTCCAGCATAAGCTCGTCCGGACGCCGGACGGAAAGGCCTCTCATGTCCGTATTGAACGCGGCAAGTTCGTCAAAGCGCGCTGCCAGCCTGGGCCAGTTGTCGGTCTTGGTGGCGTTTGCAGTCGCCAGGACCTGAAGAATCGTGGCAATGCGTCCGAATTCCCCATCGGCCGCGGCAATCAGCTGCTCCGCCTTGGCCCTCGCTTGCGCTTCGGTCGTGCGGCGCTTTTCCTGCGCGGCAAACCCCGCCTGAAAAATCACGAAAAGAACCAGCGGCACCAGTGCGGCCGATGCGATCAACCAGATCGAGCGCCGCCAGGGATAAGCTGTTCCAGGATCTTTTGTCATCGTTGCCGCATCGATAGCGGATCAGCAACAATCTGGCGAGTTGGTAGCGGAAGAAAACGCGCGCGGTTCAGGAAATGGCTGTGGGCGCCGTACCGTAATAGCTTGAGACCCGATCGGCGTAGGACTGATCGAACTCGGGCGCGTTGTTTGACCAGCTCGGCCCACCTTCCAGCAGGCGACGATCGATGGTGACGACATAATCGTCCTGCGTGGCGTCATAGGCCAGCAGGCTGAACGGGACGGGATAATAGCTTTTGTTCATGCCGAGAAACCCGCCAAGGCTGAGGACCGCATAGGTCGCATGCCCGGATCGTTTATCGACCATCATCGCCTTGATATGGCCCAGATTGTCCCCATCACGGGTGCGCACCTTCAGGCCGGAAATATCCGCTTCGACCAGCTTGGGATTGGTTTCGGATATTTCTGTCATGATGATTGTCCTTGTCGTCAGATGGCATAGGCCGACCGGACCGATGCGGTGCGCACCGGTCCGGCCGACTGGAGGTCAGGCGCCCATCGAATGCTTGAGCGCACTCATTTCGTCATGCCCGGCGCGAACCGACTGCCACGCTTCCTCGACCGCTGCGCGGCCAGTGGGAGAAAGCTCCGTTTCGGCAAGTGCGGTTTCGAACTTGCCCTTAAGGTAATCCTCGCCGCGCTCGATCTCGCTTACAATGGCTTTGTCATCGCGACTCATCACCGCTTCCTTCAGGCTCTGGAACACGCGATGCGCTCCACCGAGCAATGTGCCGTCATCCTCGGGGTTGCCACCGGCTGCGGCCACGGCGGCCTGAAGCTTGGTAACAGTGGACTGGCGCTCGCGCGCCCGGGAGTTAAACTTTTCGGCCAGCGCACTGTTGTCGACGTCGCCCGCGGATTTCTGATATCCATCAACGCTGTCCAGCAGAGTGGCGATCAGCGTGTTGAGGACGCTGACTTCCTTCGTGTTCGTAATCATGGGAAATTCCTTGCGTGGTGTTGGGGGGTGCCGCTTAAACGCGTGCTTGCAGAGGGCGTTCCGTCATCCGCCGCAAACCCTCGCGATAATCGGGCGGCCGATCCGCGATCTCCCGCGGAGAGAACCGTCGAGGCCGGGCCGTTCGCTGCTTGGCGACGCTGTCCCGCTCTACGCCCCCCTTGGGCAGTTCTTGCGGGCGCCGAGCCAGCGGCGTTTGGTGCGTGGGAGAAACGGGTACGGGATGCTGACTCGCTATCTACTGCATTGTGCTAGTTATGCTTTTTGCCCAAACACCCACTGGGTGCCGAACAGGAGCTTTCTGCGACGACAGCTTCTGCCTTTTGCACAGCTAATGGTGAAATACAGAGCTGCCCCCGCGACAGCAGACGCCGGAACGGTAAGCATGGCGAGCATGCAAAAGGCTCAGCGGTTGTTCACATCGGGACGCGTCAAGTTACTCTTCCAACATGCTATCCCGCTCCGGGTGTTCATCTTGCCCTCCCCACAAATGAACGGCTGCTCTTGGCAACGCAATCATGGGTAGTGAAGCGAATATGCCTTGGAATGCCCAACCGTTGGCCTGATCCCGACAGAGAGAGAACCGTTCCCCCGCGCATTTTCTCCATGACTGTGTAGTCTTGTGGGGCAGCTCAGCAGCGGAGAACATCGCAGATGGCAACCGATCCCAATCGCCTCTTCCTTCGCAAGTCCCTCGACTCTGTCCGCCGTGACAGCAGCGAGACCGGCTTGCGGCGGCATCTTGGGCCGATCCAGCTGGTATTGCTCGGCATCGGCTGCATCATCGGGGCGGGCGTCTATGTCATGACGGGGACGGCGGCCGCCAATTATGCTGGCCCCGCCGTGGTGCTGTCCTTTGGCATTGCGGGTCTCGCTTGTGCGTTCACCGGGCTGTGTTACGCCGAACTGTCGTCCGTCCTGCCCGTGTCAGGGGCGTCCTACACCTATGCCTATGCGGCCCTGGGTGAGGTGTTCGCCTGGGCGCTGGGCTGGATGCTGATGCTGGAGTTCGGGCTGGCCGGGGCGGCGCTCGCTGTTGGCTTTTCCGGATATCTGCAGAGCCTGCTTGCGGATTTCGGGATCACCATACCGGCCATGCTCGCCGCACCGACCCTGCAGAGCGAAATGGGCCCCGATGGCCTGATGTTCGAAGCAGGCGCGTCGATCAATCTGCTGGCGCTGATCAGCTTGGGTGTCGCCAGCCTGATCCTCGTACGCGGTATCGCGCATTCCGCCGCTGTCAACACGCTGCTTGTAGTCATCAAGCTCGGCGTCCTGCTTGGCTTCGTCGCGGTGGGCAGCCGGCACATCGACACTGCCAATCTGACGCCGTTCATTCCCGCCAATGAGGGTGGTTTTCGCTATGGGGTTCCCGGCATCTTCCGTGCAGCCTCGGTGCTGTTTTTCGCCTATCTGGGGTTCGAGGCGGTGGCGACTGCGGCTTCGGAAGCGCGCAAGCCGCAGCGCGACGTGCCGATCGGCATCCTGGGTGCGCTATTCGTAAGCACGCTGGTCTATGCGGCGGTGGCGTTTGTGATGACCGGGCTGGTCTCCTATCGCACGCTCAACGTGGCCGATCCCATCGCCATTGCCGTTGAGGCAATCGGCATGCCGGTTTTCGCTATGGCCATCAAAATCGGTGCGTTGACGGGGTTGGGTTCGGTCCTCTTGGTCAACACCTATGGTCAGTCCCGCATCTGCCTTGCCATGGCCAGCGACCGTCTGATCCCCGGCCGGTTCGCTGCATTGCATGCCCGCTTTGCGACGCCGGCTTTCGGTACCTTCGTACTGGCGGGAATATCAGGATTGGCGGCCGCGCTCCTGCCGATCACCCTGCTGGCCGATCTCGTCAGCATCGGTACAGCCTTCGTGTTCGTGGTGGTGGCGATCAGCGTGATGTGGCTACGCACCAGGCATCCTGACCTACCCCGGCCGTTCCGCGTGCCGCTGGGCGGAATATGGGTGCGGGGCATCTGGATTGGGACGGTACCCGTGCTGGCCATTCTGTTGTGTCTGACGATGATGGGACCTGTGCTGGCCGACATTTTCAGCAAAGCCATCCACGGCGAATGGATCCCTATGGCGATCCTGCTGATTTACATCGTCATTGGGATACTGATCTATGCGCTTTACGGATCGCGCCATTCGCGCGCGCGCGCCGAAGCACTTTGACGATCGTAGAAGCGTTGTATCCGCTAGGGTGAGGGGCGCCGCCCGGCGACGCGATCTGGTCAACAATCTCCAGCACATGTCCCTCGAACGGCGTGGTCATGCCGCAAGGATCCGGGCCAGCCAGTCGGAGGCATCGGCAAGGGCACGGTCCGCCAAGGGGGAAATGCTCACCGCTTCGAGAAAACTGTGCGTTGCGCCGGTGTAGATTTCCGCCGTCACATCCACCCCCGCCTCGATCAGCCGCTCGGTCAGGGCAATATTTTCGTCCAGCAGGATATCGCATTGGGCAATGCACTGAAAAACGGGAGGCAAGTCCCGCACATCCGCACGCAGCGGCCGGGCGAGAGGATTTGCAACGATATCGATATCGCCCAGATAGTTGGTCCAGAAATCCATCATTTCCGGCACGTTGAGCATATAGGCGTCGCCGCCGTAGCGGTCGTGCGAAGGTCGAACGTCGGTATCGAATGCTCCATAATTGAGCAAAATCGCACGGATCCAGTCCTGGGACTGATCCCGTAACCGCAGGGCGGTCGCCAGAGCGAGATTGGCTCCGGCCGAGTCGCCGCCGATCGCCATCCGGTTGGGGTCCAGTCCGTGGTCTTGCCCGTGTGCCCGCACCCAGTGCAGTGCCGTCTCGCACTCGTCCAGCGCCGTCGGGAACTGGGCTTCCGGCGAAAGGCTGTAGTCGATCCCGAGAACCGCACAGCCACTGCGCGCCGCATATTCCCGCATCAGCCGGTCGTGCGTATCGATACTGAAGAGCGTCCATCCTCCGCCATGCAGATACAGCAGAACGGGCGCATCACGCGCGTCAGTAGGCCGATGGAGCCGGGCGCGACTAGGCTTTGGTCCAAGCGTGATGTCGACGCTGCTGGCCATGGTCGGCCCCCCGGCCGTCCACCGGGTGCGCACCTTTTCCGCGATGCGTCGCCGCTCAATGACATCCGTCGGCAGCGGATCTGCTAACGCACTGTAGTCGGCCGCAACCTGATCCAGAAATGTGCGGATATCCGGATCGACATCATCGAAGCTCTCCGGCAGCGTCTCGGCCATCTGACATTCTCCCAAGGAGCACAACTGCTCACCCGTTCATGCCCGGCTGGCGCTGGTGACGCCCCCGAGGGCGGGTCGAAAATTGTCCCGCGCGGGCATCACCCGGCTTCCGCTCGCCGCGCTTGCGCCCTTTTGGACGCGACGCGGGAGCGCCGCTTTTTCCACCAGACATAGCAGCCGGTACCACTCATCAGGAGGGTCGCGAGGCCGAGGACGAAGACAACAGCCTGCGTCACCGCCCCGCCAACGTCTCCGCTGTGCAGAGGGTAAAGGATGCGGATCATCACCAGTCCTGCACTGTCGGTATAGGGGTTGACCTCATGCGCAAAGCGGCCGGTCCGTGCATCGAAATAATAATAAATCGGTCCGAGCTTTTGATAATTGAGCAGACCGTCATGGGTGAAGGTCACGCCATAGAGGTTCCATTCCGGTTTGTAGAGCAGAGTTGCAGGTTGCCACTCCAACCGTGCCTTCCCAGCCTGCTTTTCCGCTAGCGTCAACGCGTCCCGATAGGCCAGCGTCGGGGTTGCTCCGTTGGGAAAGGGCGCGGGCCGATCGAACAGGCTGCGCTTGAGGGGCGACAGCTGTGTAACGGTCGGCTCGTACGCTTCGGTGTAGAGATTGAGTGCAACCGATGTGGCGGCAAGCACCGTAACTCCACCCAGCAACCACAACCCACTGGCCCGATGAAGATCGAGCAGCAGTCGCGCCGGCGAACTCGCGAACCGGAATTGCCACATCCGCTTCCATGTGCGCCAATAGGGGCGTTTGAGTGGCCAGGTAAGGTACACCCCCACGAAATTGCTGACCAGCCAGCCCAAAGCGACAGCAGCCATGAACCATTGCCCCCAGACGCCCGCGAGCAGATCGGCGTGAAACTGCGCGACGGCGGGCATCAGCCCGCGCCGGTTCCAGGCCGGTGCCGTATCGCGCGTTCCCACGATTTCGCCTGTGCCGCCATCGAGAAAAACGGTGTCGTAGGGCGGAGCAGGCGTCCCCGGTTTGGGGTTAACCGAGACGGGGATGTTCCGGTCCGCAGCCACATGCAGGGGGAAGCCGACCACCTGGACCGTTGGCGTGCTGCGTTCAAACCGTTCCACTGCTGTGACAGGATCAACCGACTTCGCCTCCCCCCGCACAAACAGGTCAGCGTTCAGCGCTTCGTCCAGAGGTTGGTCGAACACAAGCAGGCATCCTGTGAGTGCCGCAAGGGACAGAAAAAGCATCGTGACGAGTCCGATATAACGGTGAACCGCCATCCACATTTCGCGCTGCCCGGTCCGCACAGTCATTCTTCTCCTTTGGTCGCGGTACGATTACGTCGCACGGGAGAGCCGTTACCGAAAGGCGCATTGTGGACGCATGGCCGAAACGGAATAGTATCAGACCCGAATCCGAAATTGGCCTGACCGCATCAATGGTATTTATTGCAGTGCGATAAAAAACATCCACAGGGAAGGTGAAGCACCATGAATCTATATAAGGGAAATTCCTATCGACTTGGCCGGAAGGCCGCGCTGCTTTCCGGAGCGGTATTCGCACTGATGTCCACAGCCTACGCGCAGGACACGGCGCCGCAGGCTGCCGGAATCGAAACGACCCGGTCCACGATCGACGGCGAGGACGCAATTATTGTGACCGCGCCCAATTATGTGGCGTCGGGCAGCATGACGGCGACCAAGTCCGCGATCCCGCTGATCGAAACGCCACAATCGGTCTCTGTGATTACCCGTGACCAGATCGACCTGTTGAACTTCATCGATGCGCAGCAGGCGGTTCGCTACACGGCCGGTGTGTTCGGGGAGAATTACGGCCCGGACCTTCGCTTCGACTTTCTGACCGTGCGCGGCTTCACCCCCAAGCAGTATATCGACGGTCTCGCCGCGCCTGTATCGACATCGATCCTGAGCGTGGGCGTCGACCTCTATGCCTTTCAATCGTTCGATATATTGAAGGGCCCGGCATCGGTCCTCTACGGCAATTCACCTCCGGGCGGCCTTTACAACCAGACCAGCCGCCGCGCGAGCAACGAGTTCGATGGTGAGATCGGCGTCAAATACGGCACGGACGACTACAAGCAGATCGCCGGTACGGTAACGGGTCCGGTCAACGATGGATTGAGCGTGCGTTTCACCGGGCTTTACCGCGACCGCGACGCGGAGCGCGACAATGTGAAAGCGGAACGCCTCTTCGCCGCGCCGACGGCTACATGGGACATCGGGCCGGATACGAAGCTAACCGGCCTGCTCTATTATCAATATGACAAGGTGCAGGGCGACACCAACGGCTTCCTGCCGGTCTATGGCACCCTGCTTCCCAACCCCCTGGGCCGCATTTCGCGCAGCACGAACCTCGGCGACCCGTCCAACGTGTACCAACGCCGCCAGTTTGCCGCGGGCTATGACTTCTCGCACAACTTTGGCGACATCTCCTTCCACTCCAACACTAAATGGAGCGAATACAAGGAACGGACGCCAACCGGCGTTTATGGCAGCGGTGGCCTCATCGATAATAACTTCGACGGCGTACCGGACGATTATCGTACCGTGCTGCAGTCGAACTTCACCTATAAGGAAGATGTCTTCAGCTTTGCGACCGACAACCGGTTCGAAGCCAATCTGAATACCGGCGCGATTAAGCATAATCTGATCGCAGGTATCGATTATCGCAACGTCTACAGCAACGCTGCCTATGCCTTCATTTTCGGCACAGGAACGATTGACCTGTTCAATCCGGCGACCACACCGCTGAGCGGCGCTGGCCTCAACCCGGGCTATCCTACCCGCTTCAACACGCAGCGCCTTAAGCAGACGGGCGTATACGCCCAGGATCATGTCAGCATTGGGTCGCTTCATCTAACGCTGAGTGGGCGTTACGACTGGGTGAAAAGCCGCTATCTACCGCCCTTTGCGGCGGTGACGGTCGTGGCGCCGGTGACCGACGTCAAGCAGCACAAGTTCACCTACCGCGCAGGCGCCAACTATGTGTTCGACAACGGCTTCGCACCTTACGTCAGCTATGCGACGTCCTTCGAGCCGGTGCTGGGCACCGATTCCATCACGGGCGACCCGTTCAAGCCGAGTTCGGGCAAACAGTGGGAGGGCGGCGTCAAATATGACGCGCGCGGCCTGGGCGAGGGAATTAAGCTGTTCGTGACAGCGGCAGTGTTCCAGATCAAGCAGACCAATGTCGTCAGCACGTCGCCGAGTGTATCGCCGGTGTTTGGCACGCAGAGCGGCGAGGTCGAGGTCAAGGGCGGCGAACTGGAGTTCGTTGCACGTATCCGCGACCAGATTTCGATCAACGGCTCCTATTGCTACAACCACAGCGAGGTGTTGAAGAGCAACACGGCGGTCGAAGTCGGCGCGCCTTTGCCTACGACACCAAAGCACAAGGCGTCGCTGTTCGTGGACTATACTTTCCAGAAGGGCGGTCTCGGCGGTCTCGGCTTCGGGTTTGGCGGACGTTACACCAGCAGCAGCGCGGGCAGCCTGCCGGGATTTTTCAACCCGGTCGTCTATTATGGCGAATCGGCCACCCTGTTCGACGCGATCGTTCATTACGACACGCCAGGCTGGCGCTTTGCGGTCAACGGATCGAACATCTTTGACAAGGTCTATGTTGCGCGCTGTTCGGGTCCGGCTGGCTGTACCTATGGCGCCGGACGTCAGGTTATCGGCACTGTCACAAAGAAGTTCTGATCGAATGACAAAACAGGCATGATCAGCAGGATGACATACCGTCTTGCCGATCGCCTGAAACCTTTCGCCGGGGCGGCGCTCTGCCTTCTCGTCTCACTTTCGGGCGCGCATGCGCACGGAGGCGACGAGCTGGGCGTGCCGCCCCTGCCCTATCTGTCCCCAACGGGAACCGCGGGGTCGACCAATGGGGTATCGGGAACGCGCCCCACGCCGCTGGCGCGCGCGGGCCAGACTCTGCCTCTCAAGGCCACCCGCACCATCGCTTTCGACACCGACGAAGGCACGGCGCTGTCGCTTGACCTTTCGCCCGATGGCCGGACACTCGTTTTCGACCTGCTCGGGGACATCTATACGTTGCCGGTGAAGGGAGGGAAGGCGCGCGCCATCACACGCGGCATGGCTTTCGACAGTCAGCCGATGGTCTCGCCAGACGGAAGCCGGATTGTCTTTCTGTCGGACCGGTCGGGCGCGGAAAACCTCTGGACCATGCGCATCGACGGATCGGATGCGCGGCAGGTCACCCTGCTCGATGACAACCCGATCTTCGCTTCGCCGACGTGGACCGCCGACGGGAAAAACCTCCTCGTCACCCGCTTCTGGCCTGACCGGAATGCCTATGAATTGTGGCAATATGGTCTTGCCGGAGAGGGTCATGTTGTCGTGCCCAACCGGTCCACACCGGACACCCCCCGCGACGCGCAGGTGCACAGCCTGGGCGCGGCTCCGACGGCGGACGGACGCGCGTTCTATGTCGCGACGCGCACGGGATCGGTCGATTTCGACGAAGCAGGCGAGTGGCAGATCGCGAAATACGACATTGCGACCAAGGAAATCAGCATCATCGTCAAGGCCATTGGTGATATCCGCCTCGGCCCGGTCCAATCGAGCGCCTTTCGACCGGTTGTGTCGCGCGACGGGCGCTGGCTGGCCTATGGCCTGCGGTCCGTGGGCCGAACCAGCCTGCGCCTGCGCGAACTGGCGACGGGCCTCGACCGTGAAATTCTGCCTGTCGACCATGATTCGCTGCAATCTTCCCTCTGGAGCGATGTGATCCCGCATTTTGCGTTCACGCCGGACGATCAGGCCCTGATCGTCAGCACCGGTGGTAAGATCCATCGGATCACTCTGGCGACCGGCGCCGACACGCTGATCCCGTTCACGGCGCATGTCGACATGCCGCTCGGGCCGCTGACCCGGACGCCGATCGTCCAGGAAACCGGACCGGTGCGCGCGCGGCTGATCCAGCACCCCCAGCAATCGCCAGACGGGCAGACGCTCGCCTTTTCGGCACTCGGCCACATCTACCGAATGGCGCTGGACGGCACGGACACCCCGCGTCGGCTAAATGCCGACGACGCGCCCGCGTTTCACCCCGCGTGGTCGCCGGACGGGAAGTGGCTGACCTATGTCATGTGGACCGCGAAAGATGGCGGACAAATCCGGGTTGCTCGCGCGGACGGTTCCGAGCCGCGCACCATCACCCGCCTGCCCGCCTTCTACACCCACCCTGTTTTCCTCCCGGACGGCAGCGGTATCATCGTGGTGCGGTCGCCCCAGGGAGACCGGTTGAACAGCTATGTCGAGTTCGGCCAGTTGCGCGAGGCCGACCTTGTCCGCATCGCGCTAGCGGGGCGCGAACCGACGATCCTTATGCATGGCCGGATCGGGGGCATACCGCATTTCGGTCCTGACCCCTCGCGCGTTTACATCAACACACAGGATGGCGTGCGTGCCCTCTCCGAAAACGGAGGAGAGAGCACGCTTGTGACACAGGCGCTCGGGCCCGGCTGGTATTTTTCCGAAGGTGCCGCCCCGGCCGACGACATACGAATCAGCCCTGACGGCAAATGGGCGCTGGCGCAGATCGCGCAGCAACTTCACCTGTACGCCCTGGACGCCACGCCGGGGCAAAGCATCAATCTATCCCTGCCGCAGGTGCGCCACCGCCAGATTACCGATATCGGTGCCGACTTTTTCGGCTGGGCGGACGGGGGACGAATGATCGTCTGGTCGATCGGGTCAACCTATTATCGTCGGCCGCTGGATTCCGTGTCGCTCGATGCGGCTGGTGCTCCTCCCGGTCGTCCCGACGCCACGGGCCATGCCATTGCGCAATTCAAGGCTCCGGTCCTCGTACCGCGCGACACCCCGCACGGCGCGCTTCTCCTGCGGGGCGGAACGGCCATCACGATGCGCGGGACCGAAGTCCTTCTCAATGCCGACATCCTGATCGTGGACGATCATATCCGGCAGGTCGGACCGAGAGGATCCTTTCCGGTTCCGGCCGCCGCGGCCGTCCGTGACCTGTCGGGCGCGTTCATCATTCCCGGCTTGATCGACGCGCATGATCACGTGGCCGACATCCGGAGGGATGTGCTCGATCTGCACAATTGGGGACCGGCGGCGTCGCTCGCTTATGGTGTAACGACAACCTTCGACCCGTCATCGCTCACCATCGACATGCTGGCTTATCAGGATCTGGTCGATAGCGGCGCCATGCTGGGGTCGCGCATCGTTACCACGGGTCCGGCGTTGTTCTCGTTCAACGACTTCCGGTCCAAGGCCGATGTGGTTCAGGTGCTCAAGCGTTATCGCGACCATTACCGGATCACCAATCTCAAGCAATATCGCACCGGCAACCGCCGCGTTCGCCAGTGGATTGTCGAAGCGGCGGCGGAATTGGGTATGACGCCCACCAGCGAAGGTGCACTCTCGACCAAACTCGATCTCACGCATGTGATCGACGGCTATTCCGGCAACGAACACAGCCTTAATCCGCCGAAGCTGTACAATGATATTATCCGGCTCTACGCCGAGAGCGGAACGAGCGCGGTGCCGACCCTTCAGATCACGCATGGCGGAAGACCGGCACAGGATTATTTCATCACCCGAACCGCGCCGCATCATGACCCCAAATACGCCCGCTTCTCCCCCGCCTGGTTCCGCGACCAGAAGTTCTGGCAGCGGACATGGCATGATCAGCAGGAATATGCGTTTCCCGAGGTCGCGCAAAGCATGGACCAGTTCCAACGCGCGGGAGGCATTCTTGGCCTTGGCGCCCATGGCGAGGTTCCCGGACTGGGAACCCATTGGGAGATGCAAGCCTATGCAATGGGCGGCATGGCGCCGATGGATGTGCTGAAAGCCGCCACGCTCGGTTCAGCCCGCACGATTGGGCGCGAGCGGGAATTTGGCAGCATCGAAGCAGGAAAATACGCCGATCTCGTCATCCTCAATCGCAATCCGCTCGACGATATCACCCAGACGTTAGCGATCCGGCAAGTGATGAAGAACGGTCGGCTCTATGATGCGGACAGCCTTAGCCAGCTATGGCCCGTGGTTCGTCCAATGGCCCCGTTTTGGTTTTCAGAGGCCTCTTCGCCGCGACCCTGAAGGGTTCGCTTGCCTTACCATGGGCTGCGCTCTCGTCGGTCCGCTGCTGCGTTTGCGCCAGATACGCGCTCGGCGGCATGCCGAAGACGCGGTGGAACATGGCGGTAAAGGCGCTGGGACTTTCATAGCCCACATCAAATGCGACCATCGTGATCGGCTGACCTATCGCGAGGCGCGAAATGGCCGCCATGAGCCGCACATGCTGCCGCCAGACCGCCAGTCCGGCGCCCGTTTCCTGCCGGAACAGGCGCGTAAAGGTCCGTCGCCCCATCCCGGCAACACGGGCCCAATGATCAATGTCGTGCTGATCGGCCGGATCATCAAGCAGCGCGCGGCACACGCGGAGCAAGCGGGGATCACGCGGCATTGTCAATTCGCCTGGCGTCGACGGCATCCGCTCGATTTCTTCCAGCAGCAACCTGGCAATCCGCCCCTCGCGCCCTTCCAGATCATAGCTGGTCGGGAAATGTCCGACTTCGAAGATCAGTGCCTTTACCAGGTCGGATACCTCAAACACCCGGCACTGCGTCGGCTGACGGTCCAGTGCCGGATCGATGTACAAGGTATAGGAGGAGACCGGATTGCGGCAATGAACCTCATGTTTGATCCCGGCGGGGATCCAGATGGCGCGCTGCGGCGGTAGCATGAAGCTATTCGTCTCCGTGACAACGGACATGACGCCCGCTGCGGCATAGGACAACTGGGAACGCGGATGGCTGTGAAAAGGATCGACGAACCCCCCGGCATATTCGTCCGAGAAGCCCATAATCGGCCTAGAGGCCAATGGATAATCAAGCGATCTCTTCATGCTGAGCCTCCGCTGATGGACATGCAGCCATGGTCGTTCACGGGCCAGCTTAGGCTTGTGGCCAAGGAAAACAATACGGCCGTCGAGGGATCGGGTGAAAACGGGAGTCCGGCACTGGGCCGGCGCGTCTGGTTGCTGGTCGACTTGCGGGGCTAGCTCCACGCCATTTGCTCGGGCAAGGGATGGAAGTTGTTGCATGACTCGGGGGAGCTTCTGCGGGGTCAGCTTCTGCCTTTTGCACAGCTCGGACCGCTCGAACGGCTCCCTAAGTCAAGTAAACTCTTTAAATTCCGAGCGACTTCTCCACTGGACTGCGCGCGCGAAACGAGCGTCAATGCTCCGTGAAGGAGTACACGCATGCACGATTATTACTGGGGTTAGGGTAGGCCAATAAGCCGCCGGCTTGAAGGAGCAGGGGAGATCATTGCATGAATGTCTTCCGCCCTGGCTGGTCGTGGAACAGCGCCGGTATCAGCGCCTATACATCCGCCACTCCCGTCATCCATTTTGCTTCAAACACACATCAACCCGGTTTACCAGCGGAGCCGACCGGCGAGCGCCGCTTCAACGACATCATCGACGCCTATCTGGCGAGTCCGGAATGGGCGAACCTCGCCAAGGGCACGCGCCGGACATGGTCCGGCATCGTCGAGCGGATCCGCGACGAATGGGCGGACACGCCCGCCGCAGCATGGTCGAACCCGCAGCAGCTGATGGAGATCATCCGCTGGCGCAACACCCGCGCCCATCAGCCGCGCACCGCCGACCACCGCATCACCGTGCTGCACCATCTGCTTTCCTGGGCGCGACTGCACGGTGAAGTGTCCATCAACATCGCCACCAACATCCCGCGCCTCTATCGCAACGGCACGCGAGCGGAGATCATCTGGCTGGAGGACGAGATTGCCCGCTTCTGCGCCGCCGCCCCGCCACAGATCGCCGACGGCATGCGCCTTGCCGCCCTTACCGGCCTGCGCTGCGCAGATCTAATCGGTCTCACATGGCCGGAAATCGATGATGTGAAGGTCGTCCGCATCACCCTCAAGAGCCAGCGCCGCCGCAAACGCGCGATCATCCCACTCACGCCGGCATTGCGCCAGCTGCTCGACGAGCTCGCGATCCGCCATCGCCGGCCGGGTGTCAACACAGTCCTCGTCAACAGCTGGGGCCGAAGCTGGTCCGTCGAAGGCTTCGGCCATGGTTTCAATAAAATCCGCGATGCCTTCGACGTCCGCCATACCGACGGACGCAAGAAGCACCTTCACGACGTGCGCGGCACCTATGCCACACGGCTGGTCTTGCTCGGGCTATCGGATCAGGAAATCGGCGACATCATGGGCTGGAGCGCCATCCAGGTCAGCGAAGTGCGCAAGCTGTATGTGCAAGACGACGCGGCAGTGCGCATGATCAGCGCGCGGGGGAGCGGGGGATGGGTGGGCTGTAAGGTGCGAACTTAAGGCTGCAGGTCCACCCAGAATTTTTGTTCTGGAGATGCAGAACACACTTTGGATTACTGACGTTCTGCAATTACCATCGCATCAATCTATGTAGCTGTTGTTTGGGACAACTCTCGCGGTCAGTAATAAAAATGGGTATCGCTGCTGCCATAAATCTTCTTCGTGACCATCACGTCAACGCTCTCTAACGTGATGGGATGCACGACCCCTGCACGGGACGGCTTTCCGCAGATGGCCATAGAGCCGAATAAAGCGGGAGGCTCCCTATGTAGCAGAAGTATAGTGACTGTTGGAGTATCCCAGTCCGATGGCTTCTTAGCTTTGAGGCTTACCGGACAGATCCCTTTAGTTGCGCAACCATGGCATCAAACGAGACGTTAAACCAGAGCAAAATCAATCGCCAAAGGGGGTATTTTGAAAACGATATTCTTGCATGCTGGAGCCCACAAAACTGGGTCATCGTCCATCCAGACAAATTTAGCGGAAAACGCCAAATTACTCTCGACCGCAGGCATTTTCTATCCAACAGGCTGGGACGAAGACTTTACCTTTCTCCATGAAGGCTTCAAGTCGAGCGGCAATGCCAATCCGCTGGCATATGCGATGCACGGTGACCCAAGCGGCACCGCACCCGAGACTCAGCGCACATTTGATAGCCTATTTTCGAGGATCGAAAACAACGACTGTGTCATATTGTCTCACGAAGATCTTGTGGCGTCCTCTGAATGCTTTCTGTACCATTTTAAAACTGCGTGCGATGTCGCAGGCTGGACGCTCGAGCCCGTTATTTTCATTCGGGATCAGATGAGTTGGCACATTTCCAATTTCGGCCAACATGTACGGCAGCTCCGCTATTCTGGAGACCTGGAACCACTTGTTACTCGTTCACTTGAACACCCCGACTGGTATCAGAAGATAAGGCGTTTCGAAAACGTCTTTGGGTCCAACAACATAAAAGTGAAATTATTTGATAAGCGTATAGCGTCACGCGGAATATTAAAAATGTTTTTTTCTGCGATAGATATCAAAATAGCCAACCTGAAACTTCTTTCTGAAAAGAAAGTGAATTTTGGTTCAGATGTTTCAGATTACGTGCTTCTCTCGTACATCTTTCGTCAAACGATCGACTCGTTACAATTGCGGCGATTAGAAGAGTATGTCGTTGGCAATTCTAAGACCAATTTTAGGATCCAGATGCCACGAACAACCGCGCATATCATCCAACAATATTATAACGATGGAAATCACAGTATCGCGGAGCGATATTTTAATGAAACAGACCAAAAACGCTTTCATAGGTCTATGCAGGCTTTTGATGAAGTCGATGATCTCACCGGTTTGGCTTTGCAAAGAATGATGGAAATTTTCTGTCATTGGATAGAAGACGCCGAAAAACCCATTCCGTAAAGGCATAGATCTAGTGAATGCTTTCGTGACATATTAACGACTTTGGATAGGGTACGACGGAAGGAGTCGGACGGATTGACGCGCAGCCGGTTCCGCGGAGAGCAGATCATAGCGATTTGAAGGACCACGGAGCGGGGCGAAGACGGTGGACATATGTGGCCGTTGCGGGTTAGCGAAGCGAACTTGGGTCAAACCAGCGATGGAGCCTCAACTTCGCCTTCGACAGCCCAATCCGCGGTCGGCGCTTCTGCATTCTGTGCGTGGTCGATGACTACACAAGGGAATGTCTGGTGCCGGTGGCCGATACGTCTCTATCCGGTGCGCCGGTTGCCCGGAAGATGATCGGTATGCGCGGCAAGCCGCATACAGTGGTCAGCGACAATGGCGCGAAGCTAACCTCGTCAGCCATCCTGCGTTAGTCGCAGGAGCTGCAGGTTGGGTGGCGTTATATTGCGCTGGGCAACCCAATCCAGAATGGCTTCGTTGAGATTTAAATGGTCGCTTGCGCGACACATGCCTTAATGAGACGCTATTCACATCTCTGGCGGATGCCCGGTTGGTGCTCGACGCCTAGCGGCATGACTAAAAGACGGTGCGGCTACACTCGAAGCTGGGCGTGACGACACCCCCGTGGAGATCGCGGGCCCACACGTCTGGGAGAATAGCCCTAAACATGTTGCCCTTCTATCAAAACCACCACCATGAATGAGCCAGACGCCATCTCTGAATGGTAACAGTTAGCGAGCACGTCAGTGCATTTCTGCACGACGACTGTACCCGTTTCTGGGTGCCGATGGCGATGACGGGAGTCCTTGCACGAAATTCAAGCAGGAGCTGGCGGCTGTGAAGAAGCTAGCGGATAATCAGTTCTGTAAGGTCTGAACTGCACTGGTGACCGTCAATATCGGTGCGAAAAGCTGACTGATCAGCTGCACCAGCTTGCTAGGTTGATTGGCGGCGGCATTGCCAAAATAAAGCACGTCTTTGTCTCGCATAGTGAAGCGCTGGGCCAGGAAAAACGTACCAGCCTTCATCATGTTGAGATGATAAACGACTGGCACTTCAACGCCCTGTTCATCTTTCACATAGCGGAACAGGAAAATCGCGGCAGGATTACCGATACTGGGATTGACGCCACCCGCAGTTGCAATAGCTTCCGCCAGCGTGACCGATGATCGACTGAACGGCAGCTGCGCCACTTGGCCCGCCGCACCCAGAACCGAGTAAGTACGCGGATCGTTGATCAGCATGATGCGGTCACCAGGATAAATTCGCATGTCCGAGGATGGATTGTCGACAAGGTCATTCAGGCGGATGTCACTAATATCGTCCCCATGAAAAACCCGTGCCAGCAAATCCTTGGTATTACCACGATACCCGCCAGCCAGGGCGATGACATCGGTCAGCCGTTCCCTGTTCGTTTGGAGCACAAGCCTGCCTGACTTTGCGACCTCACCGCCGACGATCACACTGTTTGTAATCGCCTCCTGCATCGATATTAAAACCTGAGGGTTCTGCGATATGCCCTGCAAAGCCGCACGGATCATTGCCTCTGCTTCACGGACCGTATGTCCGACAACCTGCAGCCGCCCAGCATAGGGAATGGAGATATAGCCGTCATCATCGACACGGACCGGCGGCAGTTTCTGCACCTGTACACCCAACGCGGTGGCCATGCCGCCCCTTGCATCCCCGCCATTGCCGGAGAAAAGAGTAACGCCGGCCTCATAGATATTGATGTCGAGAATATCCCCCGGCCCTAGGGTATCCGTTGGCACAGCCGGAGGCTCCGGCGCGCCCGGTGCCTCGGGCGCTATCGAGCGCGCAAGAGGCACATTGGCAAGATTCTCAACCTGCACTAACTTGATCGGCAGACCATTTAACTGCTGCTGAGCGGACTTCTTTATCTGTCCACCTGTAGGGCCGTTGGTCGGGAGCGTCGCGCACCCCGCCAGCGCAGCGGAAAGAACCAAGAGGATCGAACTTTTAAGGTACATTATCGAAAAAACCCGAGAGCTGCAGATTTGAGGTTGCGCCTTAGCATCGAGTTTCGGATATAGCCAATAGTCTTGGTGCAGATAAAATCTAAGGGCAGTAGTAACGACCCGTCTATCTCACTGTTCGACGACTTGGCCTTGCGAAATGGTGCTTGTTGGCCTAGCGCATGGGAGAGAACGGGAGTCCGCTTTGGGTTTCCCGCGAGGCAACGCAAAGACAGATATGAACGTTGAAACTTCGTTCCCGATCGAAACCGAGTTAAAGGTCCGTCAATCTCCCTTTCTGGGATGGCTAGTAAAACGGCGCTGGTTTGCGGTGTTTGTGATCCTTCCGACCGCTCTCGCTGCGACGTATTACGGCTTTTTTGCATCAAACATCTATGTTTCGGAATCTCGCTTCGTCATCAAGAGCCCTGACCAGAAGCGTTCCTCCATGTCATCGCTTGCCAATCTGATTCAGACTACGGGCTTGTCAGGCGGGCAGGAACAGACCAGCGAAGTGCTGGCCTATGTACGCTCACGCGACGCGTTAAAGGCTTTGGAAACGGACCGCGCAGTCCGGCCAGGCGTTGCATGGTCGCATGGGGATTTCCTTGCCCGTTTTCCGACGTTGCTTTCCGATGGCAGCTTCGAGGGCCTATACAAATATTATGACAAGATGGTCAGTGCCCGTCTTGACAGTGAAACCGGTATGGCAATCATCAGCGCTAAGGCTTTCACCGCTGAGGATGCCTATGAAATCAACCTCCGTCTCCTTGAACTGAGTGAAGCACTAATAAACAGGCTAAATGCGCGTGCGCAGACCAAAGGCATAGCTGAGGCGCAAAAGCAGGTCGATCTAGCGACCGATCGCGCCAAAGCCGCGCGGATTGCGATGGCCCAGTTCCGCAACAGCCAGGCGCTGATTGACCCTGAGAAACAAGCGGTGGGGGTGATTGAGATATCCAATAGCATGATCGCCGAGCGCGCCGCATTGCAGGCACAACTCGACCTGATGCAGCGCTTGACGCCGCGCAACCCGTCCATCCCTGCTCTGCGCAACCGGATTAATGCGATGTCCGCGCAAATTGCTGGTCAGGACAGCCGGGTAGTGGGTCCCGGCAACGGGATCGCTTCAAAGGTGGGTGGCTATGAAAACCTTTACGTTGAACAGGAGTTTGCAACTCAAAACCTGAATGTTGCCAATGCAGCACTCGTGCAGACCCGCGCTGAGGCGCAGAAACAGCAATTCTATCTCGAGCGCGTTGTCGATCCGAACCTGCCAGATGCACCGATGCTTCCCAAGAGCCTAATCAATGTGCTGGTCGTCTTTGCCGCAGCAACCTGCCTCTATTTCATAGCATGGATGTTCGTCATTGGTGTGTTAGAACACGCCTCAGAAGATTGATAATGCACAATAGTTTCTTACTCCGATTACGAAACAGCTGGGCATTACAGCTGCGAGTTGTTCATGCACTTATGATTCGTGAATTGATCACCCGATTTGGGCGCGAAAATATCGGCTTTTTGTGGATCATGGTGGAACCCTTGTTGTTTGCAGGTCTGGTTGGCCTGGTGTGGCACTTCACGCACGGCGCAACTGAGCATGGCGTCAGCGTCATTGCGTTCGTAGCAACCGGTTACATACCAATTACCTTGTTCCGACATGGGGTAGCGCGCAGCGTTGCTGTTTTCACATCTAACCAAAGCCTACTGTATCACAGGCAGATCAAGATCGTAGACTTCATAATTTCGCGCTTTATAATCGAGTTCCTCGGTGCTATGATGGCGTATCTTTTCATGGCCGTTGTTCTGGTTGGTTTTGGCGAGTTTCCTATTCCATCGGATATTGGTTTGCTAATTGCCGGTTGGTTACTTTACTCTTATTTCTGTTTTTCCATATGTTTAATCATTGCGCCGCTTTCGGAAATGTCGGAAGCTATGGAAAAGTTTATCCCCGTTACTACCTATATTATGATCCCTTTCTCGGGTTTATTTTACATGGTGTCCTGGGTAACGCCGCAAGCTAGAGATTTTTTACTTTTATCGCCTTTTGTTAATGGCATGGAAATGATGCGCAAGGGTATCTGGGGTAGCGACGTAACGGCCTATTATAATATTTGGAACCCTCTAATCTGCTCAACTCTTCTGACCATGATTGGGCTAATCCTTTGCCGTCGCGTACGCCGCAGGTTGACCGTAGAATGATCGTCTGTACCAATATTTCAAAATATTATTCGCACAGCGGTAGACAGAAGGACGTTCTTCAAAACGTGAACTTGACAATCGGCCGAGGCGACCGAATTGGTCTCCTCGGCCGTAATGGTGCTGGAAAAAGTACGCTTATCAAAATGATTGGCGGTGTAGAAACGCCTTCATCCGGTAAGATTATCCGTCAAATGTCTATATCATGGCCGCTCGGTTTCAACGGGGGGTTTCAAGGTAGTTTAACGGGTCTGGATAATGCCCGATTTATAGCGCGTGTATACGGGCGAGAATATGCCGTCATCAAGCGTTTCGTCGAAGATTTTACTGAATTGGGTAAACAACTGCGAATGCCGGTGAAAACTTATTCTTCCGGAATGCGGGCCCGCTTGGCTTTTGCATTATCTTTAGCTATTGAATTCGACTGTTATCTTATTGATGAGATTATTCTGGTAGGCGATCAAAACTTTCAACGAAAATGCCAAGTTGAAATGTTTGAAAAACGCCAAAATAGATCAATAATCTTGGCGTCCCACAGTCCAGAATTTATCAAAAGCCACTGCAACAAAGCCGTCCTCATAAATCAGGGTCGAGCGACGCTCTACAATGATGTTGATGAAGCTTTGGCACAATATAGCGCGTTATAATCGTAATAATATGGTATTTTAGTAAGTTTCCCTCTCTTATGAATCGCTAATTCAACAAGAAAATTATACTTTTCCTGTGAAATCCTCAACCAACCTTACCCGTTCTATGCCATCGCTATAGGTAGCGAATTGTGGAAATTGCATGAACTCTAAGCCGTTATAAGACCCGCGCGGCATGACCGTAGGCTGAAGATTCTTTATATCGTCGCGTGCCGTCAACATAAACTGTGAAAATGTGTAGAGCTTTGCGGTTTTCCCAAAGTAATGATAAACAACACTTCGCCTACTAAGTGTTGGGTTTATCCGCGTCGCTCCACCATGAGCCAACAGAGAGTGCCAAATCACAACGTCACCAGCCCTGATCTTGGGTGTGATACGTTGACCACCACGTTCCCGTTCCATCGCGATAAAATCTTCGGTCCAAGCGTTGCCAACTGCTGATACTAAATCGCCCACCTCGTCAATATTTGCTGAAGAACTCCAACGCTCTTTTAGATCCGGACGTCGGTCAACGACGTCATCGCTATGAAAAAAGGGCCATTTATGGCTTCCAGGAATGTAAAAAAGTGGCCCCGCCTCAGGATCAACATCTTCTAACGCCACCCAGACACCTGCCATGGCGTAGGCGGGTTCCGGCCAGAAAAATATTGCATCGATATGTGGACTTTGCTCAGTTCCTTTTTCAAACTGCAGAGACCCAAAAAGAACTGGATCTTCGCCAAATGCCCAACTTAAAAAAGCGACAATCTCAGATTTGGCCGAAATGTTCATGAGATCAGGACAAACCTGATGAAGTTGGCCTATACGGTCACCAAAACCATAGGGATCCAAACAATCGTCTAAAAGTCGCCTGAAATCAGTAACTATTTTATTGTGATCCTCAATTTCCGAGCGGCTCGCGACACTTGGAATACAAACAAAACCCTCTTCGATCCACTGATTTTTGAGATGAATTGGTACCGAATTACTTCCGATACGATCAGAATGTTCTGGAACTAGCTGATGCGGCTTTGGACCACTAAGATTAACCATTATTAATCCTTAAAACACAAAAAATTGTTCACACCTGCCTGCTTTATGTCTTGCAATCTGTGAACATAGAAGACATCGCCCTGCTAAAAACAGCCATTTTGGCGCAGCTGCGAAAAACGCATCCGCCTGCTAAACAGCTCGTATTGATAGCACGCATCTACAATTACGATCTCCAACGCACTGGCACATAACCACCAATGGACTGTGTGCCCATTGTCGCAATATCAGTGGGAGCACAAAATGCCTGCCAAGCCAACTGAGTTGATAGTGGATCTCGCTCTGAGGACGGCAAAACCTCTGCTTGAGACCGTAAAAGCGGCGAATAGCCAACGCGTTTACCGTGCTTAGCAGCATAGGCTCCCATCCATAACGCCAGTTCGGTATGACTGACTGATCTCGGCGCAGCAGCCAATGACTGAGTGAGAAAAGATACACGCACAAAAAACGCTCCCGTAGGCGGCGCCGCTATACAATGTGGCTTCAAACCCAAGGCATAAGGGCCAGCATAATTTTCGTCCTGACCGTCGAATGGAGCATAAATTTTGCCTGCTGAGTCAATCGAAAAACCGGCGGAAACGATTTTTCCGTTGGCTGTTATAGGACCGCAGACAATGGCCAGTTCTTTTATGAAGTCGAAGAGCTTAACAACTTCGAGCGCAGCGATGTCGGAAAACGTCACCTCATGAGCGAGCACAGCGACAATCGCATCGGGATCTAGTTTAGCAACACATTCGGCCAGTGCAACCCGATCATATATGTCAGCCAATGTCACCAACGCAAAACCGGCCGGACTTGTAACACCAGAATGGGCCACCGCAATAAGGGGGGGCAAATCGATGGGCAAGCGTTCGATCCACCATTCTTCAGCTCCCCGCCATATCGGATAAGGAGCTGCAACAGCCTTATCCGCCATGCCAAGCCGTGCGATTTTACGGGTAAGCACATGACGGACCGAAGCAGACGATACGGTATTCGTTGCGTCAGAGTTCGATGTACTTCTTTCATGATGCCGCCAGTGGCAAAGGACCTGCGGAACATGAACTATTTCCGCCTCCGCAGCCGAGAAACGCTCCATACTGTCCCAGTCATGGCAATATTCCGCACCGGCGTCACTATACAAGTTCAGGTCCAGAGCCATCGTGCGGCTCATTGCCACCAAATGCCATATCCAAGAATTCTCTAGATCGAGCACGGGATCCCAGCTAGGACGGCAGTAGGGTAACTGAACAGTTTCGCCTATGATAATGTCCTCGTCACTATAGAGCACTGCAGGCAGCGTTTCGGCGGCATCTAGCACCGTTGAAAAAACTGACAGTGCATCGGGGGTCAGAAGGTCGTCACCATCAAGCGGCACAATGTAGTGGCCGCGGGCCGCCTCTAGCACATAACGCATACCCCCAATGATTCCGAGATTTTCGCTGAGGCGATGCACATGCACACGGTGGTCTGTAGCCAGCGTTTCAAGGATATGATTAACTTCTGGCGTAACAGGGCCATGAGCGAGAATCACCCATTCAAAATCTGCGAAGCTCTGTCCGATTACGCTGGCAGCAGTGGTTTGAAAGAATACAGCGTCCGTTCGGCTATACAACGTCGTCAGGATCGAGAAGACAGGCGTTTTTTTCCGCTCGTCCGATATCTTGCTACTCCGGCCAAGTGTTGACCAATCACCATAATGCGGCAATTCGACACCGTCAGGATTGCTATATTGCGCAGTAAGCCGCGGCTCATAAGCCTCCTCGGGCCGAATGCCAAAATTGGGCGATCTCAAGCGGCGTTCCGGCATCAATTCGGCGTTAGCTGCAAGAAAAATGCCCTTGTCACGCGCAGAAACCTGATTGGTCAAATCAAGACTACTCTGAGCGCTGATGAACGGCGAATAAATTATGCGACGTCTTGTCTTGGCAGCATAACTACCGATCCAAGCGGACAGGTGCGCTATTTGCGCATTGAATAGTATCGCGTGATTAATCGCCTCTTTCAAAAAATCTCCATTGAATACCGCATGTTGTACTGAAACCGCATTTACCGAACGTTGTTTAAACAGCTGTGCTGCATACCCGGCATCAGTAACTGCACGCCCGCGATCTGGTGAATCACAGCCACTACCGAACCCAAAAAATTGGCCCGCGTCGATAATGGTCGCTTTGTCATATATGCGGCCGCCAACAGCAACGGCATCTGAATGAAGCTCAAGCTGTCCAATCGCTTCCCATGCCCATTCATCATCGTCCGGGTAAGTGTCTGAAAACAGCAAGTGGACGAGGCGTGACTGAGCCGCTGCCTCAGTTACCAGCTTTTGCAATTGACCAAGGCCATCACTTATCGCCACTTCGACGACGCAATGTTCAATCCCATCTGCAATACGTGGATCGACTATCTTAGAACGCGAACTCCCACTATGCACAAAAATTGTCGTAATCGCGCGACCGTTAATGCGCCTGCGCTTCCACCACCAATCTGGCGTTTGTCCAAATAAGGGACTAGCCTCCAAAGAGAAGTTGTTGCCTACCGATATGCCCGCACGCATCCGCTCCAGCACAGCACATTGTGAATCGAACACAACCGGCTTAGTTTCCATGTTGCCGCCTGCAGTCGACTGGGTATGGAGTCGCCAGCTGTAAAGAATGTGTGGTATGTGGACTGGAACGTGGCCGGCGTTATAAAAGCGGGTGAACGTATCCCAATCATGGCTGCCTTCTGCCCGTTGATCTGAATAAGCTCCCAAATCCAGCGCAAGTTTCCGATCGATTACGCAGAGATGCGCAATATAGCACTGCACCAAGAACAATACCGGATCGAAATCCGGTTTTTGGAAAGGCATCGACAATCGCTCGCCGATCAACTTGTCCTCATCAGTATATAGCAGTGCAGGATAGTCGTGCTTTTGCACATACCAAGCAAGCGTGCGGATGCAGTCGGGAAATAGATAGTCATCTGAATCAAGAGGCAATATGTACCGGCCATCCGCCCGTTCTAGGCAATAGCGCATACCCCCTATGATGCCGAGATTTTCCTCAACTCTTTGAAGCTGAACATATGAACGACGTGCAATACGTTCGAGCATGGCGCGCGTGTCTGCTCGGGTCGATCCATTGTCGAGGATGAACCATGTAAAGTTGGTACCGCCAATTTGTCGTTCCAGGCTTTTGGCTAAGACGTCCAAATAGGCGGGAGCAGTATTCCATACAGTCGTTACAAATGTGAACAAGCCAGTTTCAGCGAGACCTACGTTAAACCTTGCGCGACGTTCCGCCACTTCTGCAAGAAAGGCGGCATATGCGCTGCCAGGCTCCGGCGTAGGAAGGCGTAGCTGAACTGGTTCATCGGTCGGCTTGCCAATATTTAGGTCCTTGATAACCCCCTTTTCAACAATGCAGTTTGATATGTTTGGGATGATTTGAGCGAAAGCCTCATCCCAACTCGCGGGCAATTCAAGCTTCGAAGCGATCTCTCGCGCTTCCACATCATCAATACGGCCGACAGCTGTCCGAAGCGCAGCGACAATAGCCCCAACCTTCGGTTCTGCAGCGATGATGTTAGCGGATATATCAGCAAGTTGTTCCGACGTCTTATTAGCATAGCTGTTTGTCACGACGAGGCCGCCTGAGCTTGCCATTTCTAGTGGCGGATAGCTTGGATGGGGTGAGAGCATTAATGATAATAGAATATCCGACTCTCGCATCTGCTCTGCATATCCAGCAAGACCGAGCCATGGCGCACATTCTAGCGTGGCGCCATGACCAAGCGGACGTGGCAGGAAATCTTCGCCCATGCCAATGATTTCCCATGTACCCGGATCAATAATATGTTGGTCGAGAGCCTCAGTCAGCGCAGCCAATCCGATTTCAAATAAATTGCGTACGCCGATTGAGGGGCGCGCGTAAAACAGCAGGCGACGCTTCTTAGGTGCCTTAGGGTTGGATCTGATTTTTGATTTCTGCCCAACTTCGATCCGAGGAGGAGACGAGACGCGGGGCGGATAGAATAAAGACCGATCAAGGGCTGGCTCAAAAACGAGCGAGTTTGCGACGTAAGAGGGTTGCGCAAACTGACCAATACCGTTCTTCACCAGAAAATCGTGCAAGAGATGCGTGTTAACGATAGGAATGTAAGAAAAACTGTAAGTTTCAAGAGCTAGAGCGTAGTGGCTAGACGCAGCATAAAATAATGGCTCGAAATCTTGAATTAAATAGACGAAAGGTTTCTTGCCAACGAGTGGAGAGGCCGCCTGTGCCATCACGGCGGTCCACCATGCCGTTGCAAAGAAGATGTCATTGTTGCCGATCTTCAATGGACGGCTACGATCCGACCCATCGACAATCTCTACATGTGGCAATCGCTCTGCGGTTCCGCTGAGGTTCGTCATCAATTCCCAAACCACGTCGAGATCATTCCCTGGCGGTAAATCGGTCGAAATGATCCGAACGCTGTGGCCAATGGCGGCCAAGCGATAGGCGATATTGAGAGCGGTGTTCGGTCCTCCGGACAAACTTTCCTTTCTTACCGCTGGGAGCAGCACATTGATCGCCGGGCGCTTACCTAAGTCTGGATCTATTATCAGATTGAGTGGTATTGCAGGGCTTAAGGTCCGGATTATGGAAGACGATGTCTCGCTTTGATCAGCCAAACTACCGAAACGTATTCCGATAGCAGTCAAATGAGTAGAGAAACCCCGGCTCGAGATAAGTTCTTTATGTTCTGCTAGCATCCTGCTGCGCCATGATGTTCCGGCACCCGTAAACTGGCGCAGATCATGTGCCACTTCTGCATGCAGACGACTGTCCAGAATAGTATTATAACCCAGTTGCGCACCTGCCAAGCACAATTCCAATCCTGCCTCGGCATCGTCATAGTCGATACCGGAGAGCTGGGCGCCTTTCCGCAACAAATCTGCGCGAATACACAATGCCAATGCCGGAAAAGCTACAACCGGACGGCGCACATTAGTCAGATGGGGTGGACAAGATTCAATCGGCCAACCGAAAAATGGTGTGCCGACAAAACCGTCTAGTCCAGCCATCAGCCCGATATTTTGTAATCCGCCGTCCTTATGTACCAAAGGCCCGCCAATTATTCCTGCGCGAGGATCCAGTTCAAATACACTAACCGCTTCGATCACCGCGTCCGCACTTTTGATCGCAGCACTAGAGGTAATGATTGCTTTAGCAAAGCTCTCGGGCCGCACTTGATTGATAGCATCAACAAATTCGCTATACGTGCTGATCGCAATCCACTCATCGACTGCCTTGTCAATCTTTGCAGCAGTACGCAGTCTTATGATCTTTTTTTCCAATGTAGCAGGGTAGACTACGCGACGCCACCCAGCCGTCTTGCTCAGCCTTCTCACATTATGTGCCGTTGCACCGAGTTCGATGGCATCGAACGGCAAGATGAAATCAATATCGATAGTCGGCAGTTCCCTGTTAAGGCGCTTGGTGCGATACCAGCCCGGCACTTCAGCAAACATCGCCTCTATTGAGAAGCGATTGCTCAGTCCGCGGCGCTGCAAGCTGGCAAGGACTACCTCGCGCTGAGAGTCGACGATATAATCCTTGGCCGTGGTATGGCTCGCAGTTGATTGGGCATGGACGCGCCAGCCATAAAGCACTTCAGGGACGTGAACGACGTCTGCGCCATTTTCGGTTAGTCGAAGCAAGGTATCCCAGTCATGAGACCCACGTGCGTAATCATCGCTATATACGTCCACCTTCTCGCCGGCAGCGCGCTCGAAAACAAGTAGATGCGCTGCCGGGGCAGTCTGCATCGCCTGGGACATAGAATAATTAAGGCGCCAGATGAGTTCGAGCGGCTCACCCTGCTCATCGACCTTTTGTTCATCGCTATAGATTAGAACCGGCAGTTTCGCAGTGTTACGGCGCAGTACATCGGCGATTAACGCTAGCGAGTCTGGATAAAGCAAATCATCGGAATCGATCGGCACAATATAGTGACCGTTAGCACGTTCAAATACATAGCGATTTCCGCCGATGATGTGCAGATTATGCTCGACCCGGAAAAGGCGGAAACGCGGATCACGGTCGGCTATAGCGCAAATTGCCGATCGTGTCTCCAGATCGTTCGAACCATTGTCGAGGATCACCCATTCAAAATCGTCAAACAGCTGAGCCTCTATTGAATCAGCGAGCTCGAAAAGAAACTTTGATGCCGTATCATAAACAGTGGTGATGATGGAAAAGGTGGGAGCAGCATCATCAAAGATTCGGCCGCCAATATTTTTGGCACGTGCGGACAAACGTTCAGACAATCGTCGCTCGAAGCTAGCCCGCCACGCCTGGTCCGCAGGTGGTGACCACAGCGTTTGATTTCGCGAAAAACGCGGTGCCGGATCGACTGCCAACCTGCCTTTCAGTATGTGGTGGACAAGTGGATTTACGCCGGGCAACCCTGCTACTGGATACTTAGCGACGTAACGCCTTATGCCAAAGTCCGGACTTGGATCACGCCTTTCCGCTGCACCTGACTGCACAAAATGGACCAACGGATCATAGCCGTGCTGCGCAACGTCCGGGAATCGCGCGCAATAGAATTCGCGATCAAAGATATTTGCCCGCTTAATTATATGATAATCAGCCAGATTGTCGGCAGAAAAGTATGGGCTTGGCGCACGTCCCGTGGCGATGCCGTATGTCAGAAAGTGGACAAACGGATTAATTCGCGTTGAGGCTACATCAGGATTTTTACGATCATACCATTCTGTTAAAAACAGTGGGCTCGGATTGCGCCTCTCGTAGACGCCATGTTCCAGATAATGCAAATAGGCATTAACGCCCGCAGCTTGGACATCGGGGTTTTGATCCAAATACCATCTTGTATCGAACCACCCATTTGGGTCTCGACCTTCATCTGCTCCAAATTGAATATAGTGCTGCAAGGCGCCAATGCATTCTGCGGCAACGTCGGGATATTGTTCAAGATACCACGCAGCATTGAACAATGGTCCCGGCTCACGCCCCTCGGAGCTACCATGTTTCAGATAATGCACGAGCGGATTGATGCCGGCCGCTGCTACATCCGGGTTATGTTGCAGATACCACTCGGTGCTAAAGAACCGATTCGGATCCAGCGCTAGCGCAGCGCCGTGTGTTTCGTAATGCTCATAGGCACTCATGCCGCGAGGGATTATTTTCCCATGCATGGAAATATACCAACCGGTATCGAACAGGGGCGAACATGCCGGTGCCTTAACCAATTTTGTGACACGCCTTACGAGGCGGCTGATCCAATTATGCACGCTACGAAATGACAATCCCCAACTCCATAAATAAATCTTAATCATGCATCCCTAGGTGGGTTTTCATCTTCCGTGGCTTTTTGACACCACCATTGTGCAGTATTGGTCAAGCCGTCGCGCAGATCAAAAATTGGGCGAAACCCGATGTCGTCATGCAATCGAGCCACATTGCCGTAAAGTACCGGTGGCTCGTCCGGTTTGGCAGATCTGGCGCCAAACCTGACATGCTCTGGCTTGCCCATTGCTTCTGCAAGGGAGCGGACAACATCACATACCGCAACGGCTGAGCCAGAACAGATATTGAAAATGCCCTGATAGTCGCCGCGAAGAGCCGCGACGAAAGCTCCTGCCGCATCTGCAACATGCATAAAATCGCGCATTTGCGTGCCTTTGCTGACTGCTGGCTCGTTGCCGTCGCGCAGTGCCGCTGCAACATCCGACACAAGCCTTCCGGCCGCCTCACCTGGACCATATAGCCAGAAAATTCGCCCCCAAGCTACCGAATGCCCATGCTGTTCGGCATCGCGCAGTACCAAACGGCGTAGTGCATCCTTGGCAACACCGTAGAGGGTAGCTGGATTGGCTGGCGAAATGCGTTCATCAAGTCGGCCATTGCCTGACCAGTCATACTCAGCACAGCTTCCAGCCAGCACCGCTCGTTGGCCCCCCGCAGCATGAAAAGAACGAATTAACTCCAGACTAGCGCCGCACCAATCAAGGTTATTCGCTGCCGTCCAGAATTTACCCGGCTGCGCATTCCACGCCAGATGTAGAAGGTGGGTAGGGCGCACCCGGTCAATCAGTGCAGCGGCCGCCCCTGGAACAATAAGGTCTGCTGTCACATGCTCTATACCTTGAATTTCCGTCGCGACGCGACTGCTGCCAACCACCGTAGCACCCTGCCTCACGAGTTGAGCAATAACCTGACGCCCAACAAAGCCGCTGGAACCGGTAACAAGGATTTTCATGTCAACCAGTCTGGATATGTCGCATCACGATCAGACAAAATAGGATCTGATATAGGCCAGGCAATTCCGAACGCCGGGTCGTTCCAACGTACACCTGCGCTAAATCCAGTACGAAATGCCGGAGTAATTTGATATAGCACATCAGTATTGTCAACGAGCGTCTGGAAACCATGCGCCAGACCAGGAGCGATATACAGGCCAATACTATTATCTGCGGCTAGGGTTTCCGCAATCCACTGCCCGTAAGTGGGGGATTCGGAGCGAATGTCAATGACTACATCCACCATTGCTCCGCGCACGCAACGCACGAACTTCGCTTCGGAATTCGGCGCTGCCTGATAATGCATCCCTCGTAAGGTGCCGGCCCGGACATTACGCGAAAGACTCGATTGCTCGAACACTGCTGGCAACCCCTGTGCGGCAAATTCCGCTGCACAAAATGTACGAGCAAAAAATCCGCGTTCATCGAATGCTGGAGACAATCCGACTCGCCAAACACCCTCAATTGACAAAGGCGTGAAAATCATTGGAGAATTTTAACCGTTGGAATAGGCGTAACAAACGCACATCCCCAATCGCGGACATGCGCCATCTGTTCCATAATTTCCTCACGCAGATTCCACGGCAGGATCAGGAGATAATCCGGTTTTTCACGGTCGATGCGGTCCGGCGTGTAAATAGGAATCCGCGTCCCGGGCAGAAATTTTCCGGCCTTGTGTGGACTCCGATCAACCGTGAAGGCAATAAGATCGCTCTTCACCCCACAATAATTTAGCAATGTATTTCCCTTGGCTGGCGCGCCATAGCCAGCCACAGTTTTTCCTTTCCGCTTGGCTGCGACAAGAAACTCAAGCAGCGCAAGCTTAGTATCAACTACCGCATCGGAAAACCTGCGATAGGTTTCCAGGTCGAGAAGGCCAGCGCCACGTTCCGCCTCAAGCATAGCTGCAACAGCGGGTGTGTCGGCTCGCACCATATCGTCCTGGTGGGCGATGTACACGCGCAACGAGCCGCCATGCGTCTGAAGCTCTTCTACATCGTAAACGCGCATTCCGTGCTCCGCGAACATTCGACGCACGACAGTAAATGATAAATAGCTGAAATGTTCGTGGTAGATCGTATCGAACTGACGCTGTTCGATAAGGCGTAACAGGTGAGGAAATTCGATATTTGCAACCCCGCCCTTCTTGAGCAGGATGGGGTAGCCAGAAATAAAGTCGTTAATATCGGGAACATGAGCTAAGACATTATTGGCAGCCATCACGTCGGCCTGGATGCCGCGATCTCGCAGTCGCTCTGCAGTTGCCCGACCGAAGAACGCGACTTCACTCTCGACACCGCGCTGCTCCCACGCGACTTGTGCGGTATTGGCTGTAGGCTCGATCCCCAATATTCGCACGCCAGATTGCTTGAAATATTGTAGTAGATAACCGTCGTTCGAGGCAATTTCGATAACGAGGCTTTCTTCGCTCAGCTTCTCGTCAACAATCATTTTGGCCGCATAACGCTCGGCATGGGCCAACCACGACTGAGAATAGGACGAGAAATAGGCGTACTCGTCCGAAAACATATTTTCGGCTTTCTCAAAATCTATTAGCTGCACAAGCCAGCAACTGCCACAAACATAGGCATGTAGTGGATAAAATGGCTCCATCGCGGCAAAATGTTCTGGAGCAACATAATCATTAGAAATTGGAGACATACCGAGATCGGCGAATGACACTGTCAATGGCGCACTACAGAAGCGACAGATAAGATTCATTTAGGAACTCCGGGCAGGGCTTCAAATGCCCTGATCTGATTGATTGTGACAGAGAGCGCGGACTGTCCGGCGGCGACCGACTTATACCAGTTAACGGTCCAGGCAAGCCCGTCCGCTATCGCTAGCCGGGGTTGCCAGCCCAAGTGAAGGCGCGCTTTGCTAGCATCTACGCGTAGCAACATAGCCTCATGAGGCCGGGCGGTCTCGTCGCGAACCCATCCCGCGCCTTGGCCCCACGCTTCCCTCAAAGCCTCGACGATTCGCTCTACTGGCCAGGCATCGCTATCTGGCGGACCAAAATTCCATCCCTGCGCGGCTTCGGCACCGTGTTCAACCAACGCCTGAGCCAGCATCAGATATCCCGTAATCGGTTCCAGCACATGTTGCCACGGCCGGGTCGCTAGGGGATTACGGATCCGCACGTCGGTCTGTTTACTGAAAGAGCGTATGCAATCAGGGACGAGTCTGTCGAGCGACCAATCGCCGCCTCCAATGACATTGCCTGCACGTGCGGATGCTAAAGGCGCGCTATCGGGCTGGCTAAAAAAGGAACGACGATAACATGCAGTGACCAGTTCTGCGCATCCCTTGCTGGCGCTATATGGATCGGAACCGCCCATTGGTTCCGTTTCACGATATGCCCAGATCTGCTCTGTATTTTCATAGCATTTGTCGCTGGTCACATTGACAATCGCTTGCAGGCCGGGACTGCGTCGTGCTGCCTCTAATATATTGACCAGACCCATGACATTGGTTTCGAACGTCGTGACAGGATCCTCATAGGAGGGGTGAACAAGCGCCTGTGCAGCCATATGCAAAACCACCTCAGGACGGGCTTTGGCAAAAGCCGCATTCACTGCTTGGGCATCCCGAATGTCGGCAAAGCGGTATCGGTCACCAGGGCGCCCGATTGCGTCCCACAATGCCTCTCCATTGGAGGGAGCGACAGGCGCCAGAGCCAAACCATAAACTTCAGCACCAAGTAGTTCGAGCCAAGCAGCGGTCCATGAGCCTTTGAAACCGGTATGCCCAGTCAAAAGGACACGTTTGCCCTGCCAGAACGAGGACGAAGGAAACGGGATCTGCATCACCACGTCTTCCATGGAGCATGGCCGCTCTGCCAAAGATCCTCAAGGTGATGCTTGTCGCGCAACGTATCCATTGGCTGCCAGAAACCCTCATGGTGATATGCCGACAACTGCCCGTCGCGCGCCAAACCTTCTAGCGGCGAGCGCTCCCAAGTCGTGAAATCGCCTTCAATCCGGTCGATGACCTTTGGCGAAAGCACAAAAAAGCCACCGTTAATCCAGCTGCCGTCACCCTGTGGCTTTTCAATAAAGCCGCGGACCTGACCATCGCTAATATCCAAAGCACCGAAGCGACCCGGAGGACGCACTGCCGTCACAGTGGCGTCACGACCACTAGCAGTATGGAAATCAATAAGTTTTTGGATGTCTACATCTGCTACGCCGTCGCCATACGTCATACAAAAGTCTTCATTGCCGAGATGCTCCGCAACGCGCTTCAGCCTCCCGCCGGTCATCGTATCCGCGCCGGTATCGACCAGCGTTATACGCCATTTTTCTGCTCGCGAATGATGAATATCAACACCATTCCGATCAAGGTCGATCGTTACATCCGCCATATGCAGAAAATAATTGGCAAAATATTCTTTTACAAAATAACCTTTATAGCCAAGACATATAACGAAATCATTCAATCCGGCGGCAGAATAGATTTTCATAATATGCCAAAGCATCGGCAAGCCGCCAATCTCTACCATTGGCTTAGGTCTTAAAGAGGTTTCTTCCGATAGCCTAGTTCCCAGCCCGCCAGCCAACAAAACTACTTTCATACTCAAAATCACCTCAAACTCGATGCGCACGCAGTCGGCAACGGCGTGGAACCCTATGCTTCTTTAAACGCAGCGACCCATGATGCAATTGCTTTTTAGCCTGCTCTAGGTGTTTGGCCCTAGGACGCGATGGTGTTAATTTTTCATCATTGCAGCACGGGACCTATAGGACTGGTTTACTCGGCAGCACAAAAACACCCGCCATTTGAGAAGCGATACAGCAATCTCAAGCTTCGGTCGTGAGTCTTGCGAAGCAAAATGGAAACAACGAGAAGACTGCCCTGAAAAAGCGCAAGAAATAGTCGGTGGAAGACTTGCCGATGGGGCGGAAGGAGCGCCGCAGCACCGAGTTTTCGCCGATGGGTGCAGCCGTCATTATGGCACTATGCGTGCTGCCACGTCTTCCGCTGGACTGCGTCTGCAATGCCCGGAAGGACGTGATCTGGCAGTTGACGCACTCGTGGCTGCACCGCTACCTACCACGGCGCAGTATCGATCGATTGCCAAAATCAGGTCGCAAGAAACCCAAAAAGTTTGAGGATTACGCAATCGGCTATTTCCAAATTGACATTGACGAACTGCCCTAAGACGGCGAGAAAGGCTTTTCGTCCGTCACAGTGGATCACACTTCGAAGGTAGTCTTCGTTCGCGTATATCGCAAGGCGACAAGTTGGTCGTCTCCGCTTTCCTCAAAGCGCTGGACAAAACCGTGCCGTACAGGATCCGCACGGGCCTGACCGACGATGGGGTCCCATTCGTAGTTCGTTATCAGGAGATCTCGCAAACCTGGATCGGACGCATCTTCTGGCGCGCTTGCTAGAGAGCATCGCCTTACCAGGCCCTTTCATTCCTGGGCCGAGCCAAATGCATGGTGCGAACGATTAAGAACGACCGTCAAATCCTCTTGCCATGCTTCGATCCAGGAAGCACGGCAGCACGTCCGTGACTGCTGATCGCCCACAACTTTGCCAAGCAACTCGAGACTTTGAAGCTCACGATACTATACAAAGCCATTGAGGACCTCTGGAATTCATAACCAGATATCACTAGCGTCAAATCCAGCCCCCGTTTCTGAGAAAACACTTAAGAAAGGTTGGCAGCCATACAGCCCTTGGACCATCAGAGATACCACGCATTTTCCTTTGCCGTAGCTGCTATATCAAGCCTTTTTGTCGAGTAACCCGGATGCGAGGCAGGATCATTGTCCAACCATCGGCCCCAGCGTGAAAGGAACAGCGCCACTTCTTCACCAAGCTGAGGGGTTGATCCGCGAGAAGCTTTCTCCGCATGAGTGAACTGCGCATCTGGATTATAGACAATCTTATAGCCCATGTTGCGAATACGCAAACATAGATCGACATCGTTGAATTCCAAGCTGAACCTTTCGTCAAAACCGTTTATCCGCTTCAGGATAGACAGCCGGGTCGCAAAGACAGCGCCGGTGACGACTGACCATTCCCGTTGCGCAACGGCCCAGTCATTGTAGGTTTTCGCCTCATTCGGCCAGCCAAGCCAGGCATGGACGACCGTGCAAAATGCTGGAAACATGCCGACATGCTGTATGCTGCCGTCTGCATAATGGAGGCGAGCACCGACGCCACCGACGCTTTCATCAACCGCAAAACTCAGAAGGGCCTCCAGCCAGTTAGGCGTCGTTGGCAAGGCGTCATCGTTAAGGAAAATGATATGCTCGTCACTCGCTTCGCGCCAAAGCCTGTTCATTTTGGCTGAGTAGTTAAACGGTTCATCAAGTGGACGTGGCGTTTCGATCCTCTTGAGCTTGAATGGCCATGGGTGTTTGGCCCAATCCGGCACTCCCATAATGTCATCGCCCACCATCACAGTAATGCGATCCATTGGCCATGTCGCGCGCGCAATGTTCGTCAGCAGCGCCTCGATATAGGTTTCCGCCGATCTGGGCTGAAGCGTTCGCTGTGTGGGAATCACTATTGTGACGGTGGGATAACCTATGCTTGCGAATCTCCGTCGCTGTAGCAGTTGGCCGGGAACCCTTCCCTCAACCAGCGCAACATCAGCAAATCGCTTCTGAGACAAGAGGGCGGCATGGCGAGACCAAAGGTCAGGAACCGGGCGCTCCCCCGAATAGCCAATTAATACGTCTGCAATCCGTGAAATCACACCCCCTGCATCAGCTACACGCAATATCAGATCATATAGCACCGCTGTGCCGCACGATCTATTTAGGCCTTCAAGATCAGTCAGCATCTTCCGACGAACCGCAACCGGGGCGCCTATATAGTCCTGTGCAACTAGCAGCGTGTAATTGAAGTCCGGCTTAAGGTTGAGCCGATTGAGCATGTCTCCGCCCGCTGCAACGTCGTCGGCATAAAAGAGCGAAACGTCAGGTCTGTTTGTGGATGAAATGAGGAGCGAATAGTGGGCATCGGGAGAAATAAAAGCATTTCGCGGTGCGAATAAGAGCCAATCGTCCGGACTGCCTTCTGGGATTGCGTGACCGTCCCAAGACAGATCATTTTCCAGCGGCACCGGCACAATGCCCTCAGACCTCGGAAAATCGCAAAATCTTTTAGCGGATGAAAAATCGGGATTGACTTGGGGCGGCGGCTGAACATGGGCTATTTTCCTCTGCCCCCGCGTTAGGCCCTTCGGGACCCTGGAGTCTTCAATTGCTGCAGAAATACTTGCCTTAATCGTATCAGTTACGGCATCGTAGGATAGTCTATTGGTAATTTGGGTCTTTGCCGCCTTGCCGATGGAATAATCGCCGGACACTAACGCGTCTGCTGCTTTTACAAGCGCAGCGGCAAAGGCACCCTCATCCACCTTCGCCCAGCTATGGCCAATAAGATAATCTCCATAATTCCGATCCAGTGTCCACGTTGCTGCGGGGATAGGATAACCACATTTTTCGTCAAGAAAATCCCGAGTTCCAGAATAATCGGTCGCAACAACCGGCTTGCCAGCAGCCATAGCCTCAGCCACGGTCAGACCAAAGCCTTCGGAACAATGAGGCGATGCATAAATATCCGCTGCCGCCATCAAACTAATGATTTCGTCGGAATGGAATGACCCGTCAAGGATATGGACAGCAGGCGTTGCATCCGCAAGCTCGGCCAATGCTACCCCCGTTTCTGGCCGATCGTGAAGGTGCTTTGTCTTAAGAACCAGCGCCCAACCTCGTTCTGCCAAACCTGACATCGCAAAGGCCCGTATTAGTCCATCGGGATTCTTGCGAACGAGATTGCTGGCGCCATCAAAAATATAGAGAATTAGCCTCAGCTTCGGATCAATCCCGAACTGGTGCAATATGGCCTCCCGGTCTAAAATAGTTCTTGCGGGCACATGTACGGGATGCGGAACGACATCCACCGGCACGTTCATCTCGACGGAAAAGACACCTGCACAATAAGTGCTTGGCGCCCAAACCCTATCAACGGAGCGTAACTCTTGCTGCCAAGCTGGCGGCAACGTGTCCGTCTCCCAGACCCAATATCCGATCCGCTGCTTTGCAGAACGAATAATCGCGCGTTGTTCACTAGTTAGGAAGTTCCAGCAATCCGGATTTAGATGAACTATCGCAATATCGGGGCGGCCCCTGAAATCGATCGTTTCGACAGTGGGACATATCAGCCGATGAGTATGGAAAGGTTTGACAATAGGATAAGCATTTATACGCGCATCGAGGCGGTGGAGCGCACTGAGTATCTCACGACTAGCCGCCCCAAGTCCGTTTTCATAGTTCCATGGGCCGAAAAACGCGATCCGAAGCGGATGATCCTCAGTTATAGCGTCAAATTGCCGGATGTTGACTAGAAGCTCCCAATTCGGTCCGGGTGGGGCGGAGGAAAGTTCGGCGGCTCGAAGCGCGGAATGGACAAGCTCTACATCAAAACCAGCGTTCTTTAACACATGCGGCCATTGCTGCCTCACTTCTTTTAGGACCTCAGCCTGATCAGTGACTTTCTCAAATTTATCACGCAACATCAGAAGCTTGACGAAGGGAAAACCTTGCTCGATCAGCTCTCGCCAACTGAAGAATGTGGGGTTTGCCGAATAAGACCCCGCATACAAGGCTTGCACAGTAAGGCCGGCGGCTTGCATTTTAGTCGCGAAAGGCACCTCGTAGGTTCGGATTACCTCATCTTTGTCATCTATCCTGCGAAGTTCGCGCACGAAATGCTGAAATGCCCAAGAACTCAACGCCTTTGGTCTAAGTCCCAAGAAATAACTTTGCACATGCCAGCCATATTCATGACTGGCGGTGAGGGCTACAACGTCGGCGGTGCATTTTCGCACCCGAGTCATCATCGCCGCGAACAAATCGGTATCGACCGTGGGAACGACGCTGTCGTTCGTTATCACCAGCAAGCCTGCTCCAAAAAGCGCCGGAAAAATCTGCAAGGCATCTGTCCAAGCGCTAAAATCATATCCAGCATTATCACGTACTATGATGCCCGCAGCGACATTTATCTCCTTTTCAAGGAGTTCAAGCGGTTGATCGACAATCGCGACAAGCAGAACTTGAAGGCCTGCATTGGAAAGTTGTTCGATATACGGCAGAACATGCGGTTTCAGCCGACCTGTCGGCGCATGAGCGACAAGAACCGCTGCATCATTACCTGGAGTAAAAGCCAGTTCCTTTACGATAACTTGACGCGGCTCTTCCAGCTGCCCCCAATCAAAAGAGCCCTCCCTTCTGCACTGACGCCCCTCTGCACGCCCGTGCAAAATATAGTGCAAGAGGGGATTAAGGCCGGATGCGCCAACATCGGGATAGGTTGTTAAATAAAATCGCGTATCAAAGTTTGGCCCCGGATCGCGGCCTTCCTTATATCCGTGATGCAAGTAGTGATAAGTTGCAGTTTGCCCCTCAGAGACAACATCGGGATAGGTTTTCTCGTACCATTCCGCGTTGAACAAGCCATCTTGACGATTGGCAGGCGTAGCAATTAAAGCACTCAGCCTCTCAAAATCACGCTTGCTCCTTCTCAGTCTGACTTTTTTTATAAGAGCAAGGTAGAAGCTTCTGACGTTCTTTTTTTTGTTCATTTAATCAGATACTTTATTAATTTAGAAAAACGCGAGGGCTGAATGGCTTGGGGTCGTGGCGTTTTCGGTACTATCTCTCCCCTATGGCGGCATGGTCGGCTCAATCCATCCTGGATTGCCATCGGATTTCGCAAATGCAGTTCGCCTAATGCTTCGTCCGAAAATGCCGGCGTGTAGTAAATGCAATCATCAAAATAATAATGCGTCACCTGAGACCATCGGGTGAGGGTCAGATCGTTCTGGCGGCTGCCACCATGGAGAAGATTGGCGCACCAAATCAGCGCCTGCCCTTTGCGCGCAAGGAATGTCTCCGCTTGAGCATCATATGCTTCGCATAGCGCTTTCCAAGCCGGGCCATAGGGGTCCTGTGCTGATGAGAGATCACTGCCATAGCCCCGACGACCCACAAGCGCGTTGGTCATGATCGGCCAGCGATGTGAACCAGGATAATAGAACAGCGGACCAGCGTCAGCCCGAACATCTTCCAGCGCCACCCACACCCCACACATAAATCGCTCAGGCAGGCTGGAAAAATGCACGCAATCGGAATGCCCATCCTGCTGCGTGCCGACCGGAAAATTCAACGTTTGAAACGGAAACGCTGGGCGGCCATAAAATTTACCGAGCAGATCAAGCATTGTTCGATTGGCAGCAACCGCACGCACATCTTCGTCGAACTGCCAAGCGTCCTGTATGCGTCGCTCGCCATTCGTTTTATCGCTCTGCGGGTCTTCGAAATTGATCCCGTATCGTGGGCTCAGATGCGTTTTTATGCGCTCAATCCGTGCATCCAGCTCTGCATCAGGAAAATCGATTACCGCATAGCCTTTATCATGGAGGTTGTTGGCGACATGCTCCTCGTCTGCGGTCAGCCCCATCGCAGCTTTCAACTTAGGGAACAACGGGGACTCGATTAGCGGCAGACCGGGGAACGGATTATTCACAAGCAATCGCCCTTTCGATAACCAGAAGGCTTGAGACCGTCGATAATCATGCGACCTAAACGAGAAAAGCCATCTGATCCATGCCGGATATCTTTCGCAATAGCTCGAAAATCATGCCACACGGTTTTTCGGTCATCCAGCTCCAGGTAAACCTTCCAGAAATTGTCAATGCCAATTGCGCGGGGCATATTGAATACGCCATGATAGCCAAAGCTGACTGCCAGATCGCCTGCCCGTTCGACGGCAAACAGATCCGCGAGCGCCGGTGGGGCAAAGCGCATACCCTGACACTCCAGCCATGTTCGATTAGTCCGGCCAATAGCCGTATCCTCTGTATTGTCTTGCACGAATTCTGGCTGGCGGCACGCTTCCATCAGCCTGAGACTGCGCAGGGAGAAGCCGCCATTACCAACATCATGACCGTCGTCGAATTGCGGCCAGCGCGCGCCAATATAATCATAATCCAGAAATTCGGCGCGCCATCGACTAGCGTCGAGCACATGCCCGTCCCATTGCACAATCAAACAATGAGGGGTTGCCAAATGATCCACCAGCTGCTGCAGTAAGAACTGCGAATAGGCATTTGAAGAAACAAGGCGCGGAATGGGCACCACCTCTATCTTCGGATGTGACGGATGAACCTTAACATCCGTGAACAGCATACAAGCAAAAAAGTCGATCTGAGCCAAGCAAGTTTCCAACGCGCGCACCGTGGCGGCGACATTCACCGAGGTAGCCGCGCAAAGCGTAACCTGTGGCAGCGAGAGCCGTGTCCCAGACCTTGGCTGCCCTGTTTGCAATCTCAAAGCCTCACCACAAATTGCTCGCTTACTCTGCTAAGTTGCGGATGGTGATGCGGATCCGTCACCTCGTCAGTCCTCCACAACCTTTGTAACGCCGCCAGTTCCTTTTCAAAGCGAGCGGCTCCCACGGGGTCACGGTCCAGCCCACGGGATAATGACTCGTGATGGATGAGCTTCGCGCGCGGTTCGTAAAATGACTGCCAGCCCTTCTGGTTTAGCCGCATGCACAGATCGACGTCATTAAAGGCAACAGGAAAATTCTCCTCATCCAGCCCGCCTACTGCGAGGAAGCGCTCCCGCTCCACAACCAGACACGCCGCCGTCACCGCAGTTGTGAAATGTGGCAAGGCGTGCCGAAAGAAGTAGCCCTCCTCATTTGGGCGCACAAACCGATGAGCATGGCCTGCCGCATTGCCCATGCCGATCGCCACCCCCGCGTGCTGGATGCGTCCATCGGGATAGAGCAGTTGCGCGCCAACCGCGCCCACGTGATCGCGCTGCGCCTGTACAACCATGGTCTTTAGCCAGTCAGGCGTGATTATCTCAATGTCATTGTTAAGAAGGCAAACCAACTTGCCGTTCGCCTCGACCACCGCCCGATTGTTGATAGCGGAGAAGTTAAAGGCGCCACAATGATGTAACGTCCGATGACGCCTCGGATCTAACAAACTTAAATAATCGAGGGTTTCAGGATCGTCGCTATCATTATCGACAATAATAACCTCGATGTCGGGATAGTCGGTAGCTGCTACACCTTCGATGCAGGTCCGGAGCAGGTCGACCCGATTACGCGTCGGCACGATAATGGTAACGGGCGGCAAATTCTCTTCCACTATTTTCGGCATAGCAGGGAGGCGGGGCATCGGACGAGAACGCCGATGATGCAGCATGCGGCACAAATGCAGAGGCTTAGCCTCCTCAACCAGTGCGGCAGTCAGACTGCTCGCCCAATCAGTCTTAGCGGACACCGCTTCAAGATCTTCGCGATTGGCACGTAAAAGACAAGCGCCAGTCAGATAGTCAAAGTGGCGAAAAAGCTCACCGTTCCAATCAGGCTTGAAATGAGGCGTATGTGCCCGCCCCTTTCCATCAATGAGATCATCGTCCGCATATATTACTTTGGTTACACCTTCCGCATTCTCGATGGCCTTTTGATACGCTCCAACCGCACCCGGCGCGAGCGTGTCGCCTGCAGCAATCGGCATCAGCCAAGGTTGTCCATCCCAATTGATTAGCTTCGCTGCATCGGCCAGCGTCGGCACTTCAGGGGAGCCCACTTGTAAAACCGCTAGACCCTTCTCTCTCAGACTTCGCAACGTCTCTTCGAGCTCGCTAGCCTCCTTGGCAATTTCGACCAGTACAACCATCGGAGAAGCGATGACTTTCTTATCGATATCTTCGTCCACTGCGCCCGCTTGGAACAGCCACAGCCTATAGGCATTGGGGGCTCGACCGCACAACGACGCGAATTGATACTGAGACCGAAGTTTCTTTCGACACACCTTCCACCAGAACGCCGTCAGATAATTGTAAGGCTCCTTACGAAGCGCTTGCCAATGTACGGACGCTACAAGCAGCCTGCTCTCCCACTTTCTGTATCTGTTCACGGTTCGCGTCGATTGCATATGGAAGCGCGATAGCCGATGCTCGAGCACTGGCAAAGCAAAAGGCTATCAGTTCCCGAAATTCTTGCTGGGTCATTTTGGCTCGAGATTCAGCGCAAACGAATGAACTTCAGCAAAACTTCTGAACGTGTGTTGATTGGGCCAACAAGTCCGAGGTCGCCATGATCAAGGACACACTTCCCGTCACGCATATATCACCCTATGGATTTGCGCGGTCTAATGCGGCACCCCGCTTGCCACTCGCTATCGAGGCAAATAAAGCAGCTGTTGCTACCTTCCAAACACTCATCTCGGCATATCTCGCCTCGAAGGATTGGCGTAGCTCGCCGGCCGCACGCGTTGTGTCTAGGCATTCATAGTCGAAGCATCCGGGATCAATGGAGTGGTTTCCCCGTCAGTCTCTGGTCCGAACTGCTACACCTTCAGGCCATCCTCACTTGGCGCGATGAGCGCCTGTCTGCAGCACACTGCAGATCACAGCTTCACCTTGCTCCTGCAATGCAGCTCTCGACCGTCCAGTACGAAGCAATCGCAACGCGTATAGAATCTAATAAGCCCACTTCCACGTCTTCGCGGTTGTTTCAGACCGTTTTTGATAAGCTTGCGACCGGCCACTTTGTAATCGGCATACACAATGTTGGGCGATTGCTTCGCCAAGGGCTCAAGAAGGCCAGCTTATCCGTTAAAGGCGACATCTTCCGTCCAGCGAACTAGGATTGCAGCTTGCTCTTCCTTGCTATCCAGCGCCTCGCTGCGGGCCATGTCCTGGGCTGCTGCCATTATGTCGGCACTGGCCGACCCAGCCTGCCTATATTCGCCGCCTTCCGCCAAGCTGCTTGCCCAGGTACGGAACAATGCCCAGCTTCCGTCAGTGCGGCACGCAATGCCGGACGTAGTGCCTGACGCAAATCCGCGGCAATAGCGTCCACCATTGTCCTTAAAAGAGAGCAGGATTTTTACCGGTCGCCGATCCTCTGGGGCTGAGGTGGGCTGGGTGGTGAGCGCCGCGTCGAGTGCGCCGCTGGCAACAAGCTGCCCTCTCACGCTGCGCACCGGTGCGTCTGACGGAAGCTGTCCACCGATCACCAGTCCGGTCGCCAGCGACGCGGCGATGGCGCCACCCATCGCCCAGCGCGGCGTAACGACGGCTGTACGGCGGTGGCGCTCATCCCTCGCCGCGCGTTCGCCCAGTCCACGATCTTCCTGCTTGGAATCTGCCGCTCTTTCTGAAAGGTTAAGCCTGTATCGTTGCAGGATGGAGGGGCACATGGGTCAAGGGTTTATAAGGTCGGCCATCCTCGTTGGCAGCATGGTCGTTGGATCGACCGTGCAGGCACAGACCGTCAAGCTTCCGATATCGGAAGGCGTCTGGGTCAAGACCGATACGCAATGTGGCGCGGCCTACATGGTCCGCGTCTATGCCGCGGGCCGGTTCGGCGATGTCTATTTCTATGGCCCCAACCAGGCGATGGGACCGGCCAACGAAACGGAAGTTCTCATCAAGACGACGCCCGGCAAGAACGGATTTACTGTGGTCAACGAGGGGCCGCTCGAGGTTTCGGCACGTCCCAAAGGACAGGCGGTTGTCCGGGCGGTCTCGCTCAGCGAGGGCGTTCAGTGGAGCGAGCCCATGAAGCTCTGTGCTCCGAACGCGCTTTCGCCAAAGATGCGTGCTGCGCTCCTTCGTTTGCGGCTTCTGCCGACGCCAAAGCGGCCCTAGCCCACTGCCGTACTCGCGCGGCCGATGGCCAGTGCGCGGGCCGCGAGCCGGTTAATCCTCCCCTCGCCGGAAACGCATGTCCCCTTCCCGGCGATGCAGGATCACGCTGTCCTCTTTTGCTTCCAGGCACGCGGCCTCGAAATCGACGACGCCCAGATCATTGGGCGTGAGAACGACATGCATCATGCCGCGATCCGCCGTTTCGAAAGCGATTCGGGCCGACGCCAGCTGATGCATCGGAACGCTCAGTTCGACCCAGCGCGGCAATCGGGCGTCGCCTTCCGGCATCGACCAGCCATAGTCCTGGGTATAGCCTTCCAAAGGCTCGCCACTGTCAAAGCCCATGCGAAAATCCACACCTGCAATCCCTCGCCCATCAGGCCAGGTGACCAGCAGCGTCGGCACGGCCCCATCGACTGGGAGGATCGGAGCCTTGGCAAACACGGGTGCCAGCGGCTTGGGCTCGGTAAACAGACAGGCACGTCCGCCGATCATCTCCCAGCGCCCCTGCGCCCGCTCGTCGAGCGCACCTGCGGCGAGGCCATATTCGAACCGACCATCGCGTGTCAGCACGAGTTCGCCCGCTACATCCGGCCCTTCGGCAACACGATAATGACCGACGACAACCGACGAGGCGCACGCGAGGTGGGGCAGCAGCCCGAGTGTCGCACTCGCTATAAGAAGAATGGCCCGCATAAAGTTGGTTTAGGCCCAGCGGGGATCGTATGCGAGAAATTTTACGTCACCGTGACAGACGACCGCTGTGCGGCAGCCTGGGTGAGCGGCCGCCACCCTGACCACGACATTTCGAGTTTCATTGACGAAGAAAGGCCCGCCCGCTAATGCCGCGCAGCCTCGACACTCGGAACCATGTCAGACATCTGACATGACCAATGTCAGAACAAAATGAAGATGAACGCAATAAATCGTTTATTTTCAACACCTTGCGGGTGTAGCTCAATGGCAGAGCAGAAGCTTCCCAAGCTTACGACGAGGGTTCGATTCCCTTCACCCGCTCCAACTTTCCCAAAGAATGCCCGACCCTTTGTAGTCCCGCGCTCACATCCTACCGCAGGCCCAGCGCCTTGTGGTTTTGCAGGCTCAGCCGCCATTGCGGGTGTGCCATCACGAAATCGATGCACGCGCGGACATTCTCCTCGCCGCGCGCATCGTCCATAGGCTGGATGAGGTGGTGGTCGAATGCCCAGCTTTCCATCGCCGTGCTGTCGCTGCCCGGTTGCGGCCAGACGAGCTTGAGCTCGTTGCCGGACCGCTGCACCACGTCACTGGCCGCCTTGGGGCTGACGCAGATCCAGTCGATGCCAGGATGCGCGGGGAGCGTGCCGTTGGTCTCGATCGCGATTTCGAAGCCGCGCGCATGCAGCGCGTCGACCAGCGCATCGTCGACCTGCAGCATCGGCTCGCCCCCGGTGAGCACGACATAGCGCAGGCCGCGCTCCTCCCCCCAATGGCCCTCCGCCGCCCGGGCGAGCGCTTCGGCGTCGGCAAACTTGCCCCCGCCCGCGCCGTCGGTCCCCACGAAATCCGTGTCGCAAAAGCGGCAGATCGCGTGCGCGCGGTCCTGCTCCCGGCCGGACCACAGATTGCATCCGGCAAAGCGCACGAACACCGCGCGGCGCCCCGCACGCATCCCTTCGCCCTGCAACGTCAGGAACATCTCCTTGACGGCGTAGCTCATGCGTAGCGGGTCGGGTCGGGCAGACCGGCCTCGGCAAAACCCCGCGAGCGCAGGCGGCAGCTGTCGCACTGCCCGCAATGCAAGCCGTCCGGGGTCGGATCGTAGCAGGACCAGCTCAACCCCGCGTCCAGCCCCAGCCGCGCCGCTTCGCGCGCAATGTCCGCCTTGCTCATATCCTGAAGCGGCGTATTGATCCGCACCGGCGCGCCCTCCACACCCGCCTTGGTGGCGAGCGCAGCCATCGCCTGAAACGCCGCGATGAATTCGGCCCGGCAATCGGGATAGCCGGAATAATCGAGCGCATTGACGCCGATATAGATGTCGCGAGCGCCGGTCACCTCGGCAAAACCCAGTGTCAGCGAGAGGAAAATGGTGTTGCGCGCCGGAACATAGGTCACCGGGATCCCGCCATCCTCTTGTGTGCCCGCACCGTCCTTGGGCACGGCAATGCTGTCGGTCAGTGCCGATCCGCCGAACGCGGTCAGATCGAGCGGCAGCACGATATGGCGTTCCACGCCCAGCACCTGCGCGATGGCGCGCGCGGCGTTCAGTTCGACCCGGTGACGCTGGTTATAGTCGATGGTCAGCGCGTAGAGATCATGCCCCGCTTCCCGCGCGAGGGCCGCCGCGACGAAACTGTCCATGCCGCCGGACAGCAGCACCACCGCCCTTGATTGTGCCGAAACGCTCATGGAAGCGCGCTAGCGCCAACGCTGCCCTTGCGCAAGCGTCGCGGGTCAGGGGCAATTGCCGACGCGGCGCCCTTCCAGCGCGAGGGAAAAGGGAGCGCCATTTGCCACCCCCTGCGCGTCAATCTGTACCAGGCGCGATGTTTCCACGCGCAGATCGGTGCGGCCGCTGCCCGCGCCATTGCATTGGTAGGTGACGGCCGCCCGGCTGGCCTCGTCCGCCACCACGAAGCGCGAACAGCTGGCGCGCGGATGGCCGACCTGCATCAGTTGGGCAGGATCGCCGACACACACCTTGCGCGGCTGGCGTTCGGGCGGCGTACGACCGCGCTCGCGCAGTTCCCACTGCCCCTTTTCCAGGCCGTGGAGCGCCAGCATACCCGCCGCTTTGGGCGCAGATCCCCCGGGCGCCATCGCCGCGACGCATCCCAGCATCACGCCACCGAGTAACAGAATTCGCCATTTCATCTGGACCATTGCCCGCCAAATCCCCCGCATCCGCTCTGCCGTGACCGGCTTTCGAGCACACTCCACGCCCCTGTATGACAGAGTCTTATCAAAAAAATGCGGCAAATATGAGGGCAAAAGCGGACCCGCATCTGTCCCATTCAGGCGCACGGAACACGCCTATTGCGTGAGGCTCGCCAATGAGACCGGGAAAATGCGGGAGCAAAAGGCGCAGTCGACATTGATGTTGCCCGCCTCATCCGCCATGTCGGTCCGCTCGTCGGCGGGAAAGCGGCCCAGCACGTCGCGGATATGCGTAAGGTCGCACCGGCACCCCCGCGTCAGCACATGGTCGTCGTTGACGCGCACTTCCTCTTCCTCGTGGAACAGGCGCCACACGATGTCGGACAGGCCGAGCTCCGGGTTGGTCAGTTCGTCCGACTTTACCGTACTCGCCAGCGCCTGCACATGCTCCCACTCGGGATGGTCATGGCGCACATGCAGCCGTTCGCGCCCGACTTCGCCCTCGGGAAGATGCTGGATAAGGACGCCGCCCGCAATGCAGCCTCCATTGGGGCCATGGCGCACATCGATCTGCACGAAGCTCGGGATCTGTTCGGACTGGCTGAAATAATATTCCGCCGCCTTGCCCAGCGACTCGCCCTCCAGCGGGACGATGCCTTGATAACGCGTGGCCTCCGCTCCTGCGCTCGCCGCCTGGTCGAAGGTAATCGCCAGATAGCCCTTGCCGAACAGGCCGAAGAGGCTGGGATCGCTGCCCATTTCCGCCAGCCGGTCCGCGTCGAACTGCACATAGCCGCGCACCGCACCGGCCTTATAGTCCGCGACAAGCAGGCTGACGACGCCCGCCTCGGTCTGCGCCTGCAGCGTCATCTGCCCGGCATCATCCTTGAGCGTCGTCCCCAGCAGGGCGGCAAGCATCAACGCTTCGGCCAGCAGGCGTTCGATCGCCGGTGGATAGGCATGGGCGGAGAGCACCTCGTCGAGCACCGGGCCGAGCCGCGCGACCCGCCCCCGCACATGGCGGGACGGGATCGTAAAGCCCTGTACCCGGTCGATTTCGCTCATGGTCACGGATTGTCCTTCATTCTGCATGACCGGAAGATGGGGATGCCCACCATCACTTCCAACCCGCCGCCGGTCCCGCCGTGCGCGTCACCCCAATTTGCCGAGCGCCCATAGCAGCACCGATTTCTGGGCGTGAAGGCGGTTTTCCGCCTCGTCCCACACCAGCGATTGCGACCCGTCGATCACCGCGTCCACCACTTCCTCACCGCGATGGGCGGGCAGGCAGTGGAGGAACTTCGCGGTCGGTTTGGCGAGCGCCATCAGGCGTTCGGTCACCTGATAGGGCGCCATCGCCGCTAGCTTCTCTTCGGCATGGTCCTGCCCCATCGACACCCAGGTGTCGGTCACCACCACATCCGCATCCCGCACCGCTTCTTCCGGGTCCTGCGTCAGACCGATGTCGACGCCGAACTTCATCGCTTCGGCCGCAAACAGGGGGTTGGGTTCGAACCCTTCCGGGCACGCGACGGCGACATGGAAGCGCATCAGCCCCGCCGCCTCGATGATCGAGTGCAGGACATTATTCCCGTCGCCCAGCCACGCCCATTTCGATCCCGGCAGCGCCAGCCCATGCTCGATCACCGTCATCAGGTCCGCCATGATCTGACAGGGGTGCGACAGGTCGGTCAGGCCGTTGATGACCGGTACGCTCGAATGTGCAGCCATTTCCTCGACTTTGGCATGGTCGTCCGTCCGCACCATGACGGCGTCGCACATGCGCGCAAGGACGCGGGCGGTGTCCGCCACCGTTTCCCCACGCCCGAGCTGTGTGGTCCCGGCGTCAAGGATGACGCTGCTCCCGCCCAGCTGCCGGATCGCCATATCGAAGCTGACACGCGTGCGGGTCGAGTTCTTCTCGAACACCAGGGCGAGTGTGTGACCCGCCAGCGGCGCATCGGCGTCGACCGCACCCTTGGGCTTGCCCGCACGCGCTGCCTTCCGGTCCATCGCATCGTTCAGCATCGCCGCGATGGCATCGCCGCCCGCATCGGAGAGATTGAGAAAATGTCTCGTCATGGGCGCGCCTCCCGTCAGGCAGCAGCGGGCGGAACATAGTCCCGCGCGCCCGCCGACAGCTTTTCGATGCACTCCGCGATATGGCTCTCGTTGATGACGAGCGGCGGAAGGATGCGCACGACATTATCGCCCGCCGCCACAGTCAGCAGCCCATGCCGGTCGCGCAGATGGGCGACGAAGCCGCGGCTGTCGCTCTTGAGCTTGATACCGAGCATCAGACCCATGCCACGCACGCTCTCGAACAAGGCGTCATGATTGGGGATCATCTGCTCCAGAGCACCCCGCAGCCGTTCACCCATGGCACGCACATGCTCCAGAAACGCGGGCTCGGAAATGATACCCCACACCGTGCTGCCGACTGCCATCGCCAGCGGATTGCCACCATAGGTCGACCCGTGCGTGCCCGCGACCATGCCCTTGGCCGCTTCCTCGGTCGCGAGGCATGCGCCGAGCGGGAAACCCGCGCCGATGCCCTTGGCCACCGCCATGATGTCCGGCGTCACGCCATATTGCTCATGCGCGAACAGCGTTCCCGTCCGCCCGACGCCGCATTGTACCTCGTCGAGGATCAGCAGCAGGCCGTGCGCATCGCACAGCGCCCGGATACCCTGCAGGAACTCCTGCGTGGCGGGCAGGATACCGCCCTCACCCTGCACCGGCTCCAGCATGAAACCCGCCGTGTTCTCGTCGATCGCCGCTTCCGCCGCCGCAAGGTCGTTGAAAGCAAGCACTTCGAAGCCGGGCAAGAGGGGTTCGAACCCGTCGCGCATCTTGGGCTGATTGGTGGCCGAGATCGTGCCCAGCGTCCGCCCGTGAAAGGCGTTGGCGAACGTGATGATCTTGTGCCGATGGGCCTCGCCGTTGGCATAATGATAGCGCCGGGCGGTCTTGATCGCGCATTCGACCGCTTCCGCGCCCGAATTGGTGAAGAACACCGTATCGGCGAAGGTCGTATCGACGATCGTCTGCGCCAACTTCTCGCCCTGCGGACTGCCGTACAGGTTGGACACATGCATCAGCGTTGCCGCCTGGTCGGCGATCGCCTTGACCAGCCGCGCATCGCCATGGCCCAGCGCATTCACGGCAATGCCGCTCGCGAAGTCGAGATAGCGCTCGCCGCGCTCACCGAACAGATAGCACCCCTCGCCTCGCACCGGACGCACATCGCACCGGGGGTAAACGGGCATGAGCGGCGTGATCGAAGTCGACGACATGGGGCCTTCCCTTTCTGCTGTGCTGGATACGCTGATCCGGTCAAACGCAAAAAGGCGACCCCCGCCGGGCCGCCCTTCGCGAAGCGAGCCTATAGATTGGCCGCCTTCTTACGTCAACTCCGTGAGGGGACCGTCCCTTAGCCGATCTTCGCCCATGCGTCGGCGATTTCCCCAACGATCGCGCGCGCCTTGCGCGTTTCAGCCGAGGTGCGGTTCTGGACCGACAGCAGCATCAAACGCCGCGCTTCGCGGTAGATCTGCGCCAAGCCGATGGCGATATCCCCGCCCCGCTCAAAGTCCAGGCTGGTTTCGAGAGCGTGCACGATGGCCATGGCGCGCGCATGCTTGTCGTTGGCCTTCGCCTGATCCTGCTGGTCCTGCGCCAGCGCGGAAGCATCCATCGCCAGCAGCAGCTCGTCAAACAGGATCTTGACCAGTCCATGCGGAGTGGCGCTTTCGATCCGGCTTCCGGCATGAACGGCGGCGTAGCGGCGCCCTGCGGCCCCGGCGAATCCCTGTTGTGAATAGTACATAGGTCCTCTGGTCCTGTTTGGGGTCATTCTTTGCTGTTGGTCCACATCTTGACCTGCTGCTCAAGATAGCTCTGGGTTGCCTTGAAGGCCGAGAGCTGCGCGTCCATCTTGGTGTAGACGGTGTTCAGGCGCTCTTCGTAATCGGTCATGTCGGTGTTGAGCTTGTCGAGCTGCTTGGACAATTCGGTCTTCAGAGCCTCATATTTTGCCTGATCGGCCTTCAGTACGCCGCCGTCCTGTTCCAGATTGTCGACCACGGCTTTCACCGCACCGGCGATGCCGGGGTTGCTCGCCGTAGGTGCGGACGGGTTGAGAAGCTGCGTAACGGCAGTCGGATCAGCGGCGATCGCGGCGTCGAGCTTGGTGGTATCGACGAGCAGCGTGCCGTCCTGATAGGTCTTGATGCCCAGATCGCCAAGCGTCCGATAGGGGCCGCTTGTGGCAAGCGTCGTCGTTGTCAGGCGCGACAGCTGGTTCAGCATGGCCCGCGCTGCCGGATCGCCGGCGAGTGCCCCCGATTCAGACGGCGTCTTGCCGACTGCCGTCGCGCTGTTGAGCGCGCTGCGCAGCGTGTTGTAGGCGCTCACGAATTCGGTAACGAGGTCCTTCATCGTGCTGGTCGGCTCATTGCTGGCCAGTGTGACCAGCGTTCCGGGCGCCGCCTTGTTAAGGTCGATGCGGACATAGGGGATCGCGGTCTTCAGGACATTGCTGTCGTTCTGCATCTCGACATTGTCGATCATGACAATGCTGTCCAGCGCATCCTGCTTCTTCGTCATGCCGCCGGTCGTGCCGTCAAATGTAAAGCGCTGCAGGTCGACATCTGCCGTGCCGCTGTTGGTCAAGGTGAACGCGTTGGCGTCGCCTGTCTCCCCCTTCAGCACCAGCCGCGAGCCCCGGTTGTCGGTCACAACGGTGGCGGTTACGCCCGCTCCCGCATTATTGATCTCCGCGGCGAGACCGCTCAACGAATTGTTCAGGCCGGTGATGGTGATGGCATGCGGCCCCGACGCGGTCGTCAGCGTCAGCGTGCCCAGGCCAACCGCCGTCGCGGCATTGACCAGGGACGCGGACTCCAGCGTCTGCCCGGCCGCCAGCTGCTTCACTTCGATCTGCGCGGGAAGGCCCTTGGGCACACCACCCGCGATAAGGCTGACAGCGACAATGCTGGGATCGTTCGACACCGGCTGACCCGAAAAATCGCTTTGCTTGAGGGTATCGGTCAGCGTGGTCGAGAAGGCATCCAGCGCGCTCTTCGCCGACGCCAGCGCGGAAATCCGCGTGTCGTTGAGGGTGATGCGGTTGTTGAGGACCTTTTGCTTGGGATCGCGCGCCGCGCTGACCAGGCTGCTCACCAGCGCGGTAGTATCAATACCCGATCCAAACCCCAGAAGGTTGGAAATATTGCCACCAATGCTCGTCATGCGTGTCCCTTTCAAAGCAGGAGAACGGCGGCATGTGGGGAAAGTTTAGGGTGTCGGCGGTGTATTTTTTCGTGCCGAACGGATTAATGCTAGGCCAGTACCTGCTCGACGGTGCCGACGTTGACGTTGGCCTGCGCCGCCTGCGCGAGCATCGCCTGCTCAGCAATGTCGTGCGCGACCGCAAGGGCATGTTCGATCATTTCCCGGCTCGCCGGGAACAACGGCACAACCACCACCGGCGGAGGAATCATCGATCCGATCTGGGCGTCGGCCCGTTCGACGGACTCCGCAGAGGGCACCTTGTCCGCGTTCAGCCGCGACAGGATGTCGGCGACGCGCGCCTGGACCTTCGCATAGTCGGATGCGCTCGCCATATGTTCCTGGCGGGCCTGCTCGTTGCGCGCTTCGGTGTCCAGATCCTGTCCGGACTGGGCCGAGGCGCCACCCGCCTGCACAGATACAACCGGCGCGACAGTGCGCACGGCGCCGCGATCCGGCGCGATGGAATCGATTCGAGGCACGAAATCATTCATGGCACCACCATTAGACGGTGGACGTAAAGGGAGTGCGGACAGAGAGGATTAAAGAAAAATTCAGGATATTTGGGGCGGCGACGTCACTCAGCTGTTCCAAGCCCCGGCATAGCGTGGACAAATTTAGCCCTGAATGATGCCCGCTTTTGAAGAACATTCAGAGCCAGTTGCGTGTCGGAAGCGTTGTGGGAAACGGAAATTTCTACCATTGCCCAGCCCCGGTCAGGCCGGCCCGGTATTCGGCAATACGACGAGCAGTTGCTGGCGATAGCGAACTGGGAACCTGATCTAAAGCGAACCAACGTGCTTCTTCGATTTCGTTGACATCGACATTTGGAATGAGCTCATCACCATTTGACAGGACTCGTACGACAAAAATGATGATATGATCGTCTTTTGCTTCATTGCGGCTGTGATAAGCTCCTAGCACACGCTCAATGTGTGGATCTCGAAGCGCCAATTCTTCACTCAGCTCGCGCGTCAATGCAGCCGAAATACTTTCGCCTCGGTTCACCCCTCCACCAGGAAGATACCATTGGTCAATGTAGGTGTGGCGAACCAGCGCGATGCGATCCATGTGATCAAGAACTACGGCACGAACGCCGATTGTGCGCGGTCGCGTTATACGGAATGCTAAACGCATCACTGTGCCGATAAGGCGATGCCGCAAGGCCATCAATGCCGCTCACTTTTTAAAGCAACAGTATATTTTCACGATAGCAGAGATATGAGATTTGTCTGCAACGTTGTCGTGTCCCGAACAGCAACTTGGGGACGGAAACTCGCGGATAGCAGACATAAGGAGCGCAGTGGAATTTGGCCGCGCCGATTAAGCGCCCTCGACCTTGCCATCTGCGTTGAACCGCATTTCCGGCGGCAGCTCGATATGCGGGCGGTCCATCTCGCTCGCCATGCGGTTTTCGACGCGGAACAGGAAGGCCAGCACGGTCGCGACCGCCATATACAGCGCCTCGTTGACCACCTGTCCGTTACGTGATGTGAAGTAGACCGCGCGCGCCAGTTCCGGATATTGCAGCACCGGCACCTGGTTCTGGTCGGCCAGCTCGCGGATCGCGGCGGCGATCGCGTCGCAGCCCCGCGCCACCACCACCGGCGCCATGTCGCGGCCCGGCTGATAGCGCAGCGCGACGGCAAAATGGGTCGGGTTGGTCAGCACGACGGTCGCTTCCGCTACAGCCTTGCGCGCGCTGCCCTGCAACGTCTCATATTGCCGACGCCGCATCTGTCCCTTGACCTCGGGCGAGCCTTCGCTTTCCTTGTGCTCGTCCTTGATGTCCTGCTTGCTCATGCCGAGGCGCTTGGCGCGCTGGAAAAGCTGCGCGGGCACGTCGACACCAGCGATCAGCAGCAACGCGCCGCCCATCACGAGGCAGGCGAGCACGAACAGGCTGCCCAGCTCAGCGGTCGCGGTCTCCAGTCCGCGCGTGCCCATGACGGTGATTTCGGTGAGGCGGCTCCAGACCAGCCACACCCCGATCGCGCCCATCAGCGCCACCTTGGCCAGGGATTTGCCCAGCTCGATGAGCCCCTGCATCCCGAACATCCGCTTGAGGCCATTGGCGGGATTGATCTTCGACGCCTTGGGCATGAAGGCGTTCGAACGGAACCCCAGGGAGCCGAGCAGCGCGGGGGCGGCGATTGCCGCCACCACCGTCGCCAGCATCAGCCCCCCGACGGGCAGGAGCAACCCGGAGGCAAGGCCTGCGCCGCGCAGCGCCGGATCAAATTCCACCACGTCACGCTGATCGAACCGCAGGCCTTCCACCAGCATGGTGCGCAAGGCGTCAACCAGCATCGGTCCGGCAATCGCCAGCCATACCGCGCCCGCCATCACAACCAGACCCGTGCCCAGCTCACGCGACTGGAGGATATCGCCTTCCTTGGCGGCATCGGCCAGCTTCTTGGCTGTTGGCTTCTCGGTCTTTTCACCACCGCCGTTGCTCTGCTGCGCCATCGTCTAGTGCCCTTCCGCGATCAGCTGGACATGGTCCAGCCCCTGACGCAGCGCATCGGCGATGCCCTGCCCCATGACCGGCGCGGTCAGCGCGAGCAGCAGCAGCCCGGCGAACAGCGCGACCGGAATGCCTACGGAAAAGAGATTGAGCGCAGGTGCCGACCGGGCCAGCATCCCCATCACAAGCTGGATGAGGATCAGCGCGAAGCCGACCGGCAGCGCGATCGTCAGCCCCGCGCCCAGCAGCGCTCCGCCGAACAGCACGAGATTGTAGATCGCGTCGTTGGACAGCATCGCCCCGCCGGGCGGCAGCGCGGTATAGCTCTGGATGATATAGCGGATGAGCAGCAGATGCCCGTCCATGCCGAGCAGCAGAAAGGTCGACATAATGGACAAGAACTGTCCCACGACCTGCGTGGACTGTCCCGATTGCGGATCGACCATCGACGCGAAGCCCAGGCCCATCGCGTTGCCGATGGTTTCGCCCGCGACGAAGGTCGCCGAATAGGCGATCTGCAATGCGAACCCCATGGCGAGGCCAGCGAGCACTTCACCCGCCACCAGCGCGATCCCCGCGATGCTCGCCACGCCGTCAGGCGGCAGGGTAAACGTAACGCTGTTCATCGCGCCCATGCCCACGGCCAGCGACAGGATCAGCCGCAACTGGATCGGCACGGCGCGTGCACCGAAGATCGGCGCAGCGAGGAGAGCCGCGCCCGGGCGGATCATCGCCACGAGCCAGATCCACAGCTGCGCCTCGATGCCGTTGAAGCCGGGTGCAAACATCGCGCCGCCGCCCGCCGCTAGTTGCCGAGCATCTGGGGAATGCGGTCGAAAATCTCACGCGTGAAGTCGGCGATCAGCAGCATGATCGATCCGCCGAACAGCGCCAGCATTCCCGCCACGACGATCAGCTTGGGGACGAAGCTCAATGTCTGTTCGTTGATCGAGGTCGCTGCCTGAATCATGCCGAGTACCAGCCCCGCGATCAGCGCCGGCACCAGGATCGGTGTTGCGGCGAGCGCGGTAATCCACAAAGCCTGCTGCGCGATGCCGAGGAAGAAATCGGAGTTTTCCATATCCGGCCGCCTAGGTCGCGAAGGAGCCGGCGAGTGACCCCATGGTCAACGCCCAGCCGTCCACCATCACGAACAGCAACAGCTTGAACGGCATCGAGATGATCGTCGGGGACAGCATCATCATGCCCAGCGACATCAGCGTCGATGCCACCACAAGATCGATGATAAGGAACGGCAGGAAGATCATGAAGCCGATCTGGAACGCGGTCTTCAATTCGCTCGTCACGAAGGCGGGCAGCAGAATGGTGAAGGGAACGTCGTCCGGCGTGCGGAAGGCAGGCGCTTCGGCCAGTCCCGCAAACATCTTGAGATCGCTCTCGCGCGTCTGCTTCGCCATGAAGCTATGGAAGCTCTTGGCTGAGCGGCCGATCGCCTCCTCGATGGTGATCTGTCCGGCACCATATGGGGTAAAGGCCTGCGTGTTGATCTGGTCGATCGTCGGACGCATCACGAACAGGGAGAGGAACAGCGCCAGACCCACCAGCACCTGATTGGGCGGGGTCTGTTGCAATCCCAGCGCCTGCCGCAGCAGCGACAGCACGATGATGATGCGCGTGAAACTGGTCATCATCAGCACCAGCGACGGCAGCACCGTCAGCAGGCTCATGAGAATCAGGATCTGAAGGCTGAGCGACATCGGCGCGCCGTTGCCGGACACATCGCCCAGCGCGCGGGTCAATGCGCCGCCGGTATCGACCGGGGCGGGTGGTGTCGGCGGCACGACCGCTTGCGCAAAGGCCGGGTGGGCCAGCGCCAGCGTCGCGACCACGCCCAGTCCGGTTAGCAGGACGAACTTAGCGCGCACGCTGGTCCCCCTCGGCAATCTTGTCGATCCGTCCGCGCGTCACCGAGACGAGCAGGCGCTTGCCATCGAATTCCACCACGGCGAGCTTGCCGAACGTGCCCATCGGCAGCATCTCGACGACCTTCAATGCGCGATCGTTCTGCGCACCGATCATGCCGGGCTGATATTTCCGCCACATCCACAAGGCGCCATAAGCCATCGCGCCGACCATCGGCAGCAGCACGATCAGCTTGACGAAATACCACAGCATCAGGCGCGCCTCTCCAAGCCCGCCATGCGGGCTTCGGCGTTCGCGACCTCGACCACGCGGATGCCATAGCGCCCGTTGACCGTGACGACTTCACCGCGGGCGATGAGTGCGCCGTTAACCATGATATCGAGCAGGTCGTCGGCCTGCCGGTCAAGTTCCACCACGCTGCCTTCGGCCAGATCCATGATCTCCTGCAGGCGCAGGCTGGTCGATCCCACTTCCACCGTCAGGCGGACCGGAATGTTCGACAGCAACTGATATTGCGGGCTGTTGGTCAGACGGTTGACCGTGCTTTCCATTTTGGGTGCTTCTGTCATGTCGCTCATGTGTCTGGTCCTAACTCATTTTCTCGATCATGAAGGCCGCGTGGCCGTTCTGCTCACCGATCGTGCCTTGGGCGATGACCCGGTCGCCGACGATCAGCGGCAGATAACGGGCAATATTGACGGGGATGACATCGCCGGGCTTGAGGCTCAGCAATTCGGTAAGGGTCAGGTTGGGGCGCGCCAGCACCGATTTCGCGGGCAGGCGGATCGCGCCCATCTGCTGCGCGATGCGCGACTGCCACAGCGGGTCGCTCTTGCGCACGTCCTCGGCGGTATTGCCCGCCAGCAGCGGTTCCAGCTGGCGCAGCGCAACCAGCGGAATCAGCAGTTCGATCGTCCAGTTTTCGTTGCGTCCGGCATCGATGGTGAAACCCTGCATCAGCAACTGGTCGGTCGCGTCGGCGAAGGTCAGCGCCTGGGGATCATGCTCGCGGCCGATCAGGTGCGCTTCCAGGGGCAGTATATCGCCCCACAAACGGGCCAGCGCCTGCATGATCGCATCGGACAGGCGACCGATGACGCGGTTCTCGCTGGGCGTGAATTCGATGCGCGCGGCACCCGGCCGGTTGCCCGACCCGCCATAAAAGCGTTCGACGATGCCCGATATCATGGCGGGATCGACGCGTAGCAGCATCGCGCCTTTCAGCGGATGCAGGCGATAGGTGCTGAGCGCGGAAAAATTCGGCGCCATCGCCGCCCACAGGTCGTAATTGACCGTTTCGGCGGGCTGCACCACGATCTCGGGTTTGGTGCCCAGCATCGATTCCAGGATAGGGCGCACATGGCGCACGAGGCGCTCCCCCAGCCTGTCCACTCCGGACAGGTTGACGGGCACCTGCTGTTCGGATCGGCCGAACTGATAACTTTGTACATTGTCCATAAACCGGTCAGTCCCCAGCCCAAGGCCAGGGGACGTACCCGGCTTTGGACGTCCCTACTGAATAACGAAATTGGTAAAATAAACGTTATCAACCCCGCTGTAGCCCGTCTTTTCCCGCAGAACTCGGTTAATTATTTTTACAAGTTGCTTCTGAAGGGCTTCCTTGCCTTCCGGCGTGGAAAGCACCAGCTGCTGCTCCTGCGCGAGCATCATCAGGATTTCGGACCGGATGGGAAGGTCGTGCGCCTTCACCGCATCGATCACGCGGCCGTCATAATAGGTCGAGACGGCGATCGAGACCTGCACGAACGCATCGGTGTCAGCAAGGTTCGACGTGAACGGATTGGGCAACTGGAAATAGGTTGCCTGATAGTCCTCCGCGCGCTTGGGCCGGGGCAGATCGATGCCGCCCGCGGGCAGGCGGAAGCTGTGCCCGGCGGGCACGGCTTTCTCCGCACTCGCGCCTTCGCCCGCCTTCGTCGTGAACTCCTCGGCAATGGCGACCGGATCTTCGCCTTTCAGCACCAGGCGGGGCTTGTTAGGGTCTTCCTCGATTTTCTTGATTTCATGCGTGAACGCGCCAGCGGCATACAGACCACCGGCCGCACCCGCGCCGCACATCACGAGCACAATCATGATGATGAGAATGAGCTTGCTCTTCCCGCCCTTCTTTTTGGTTGGTTCGGCTTCTTCACTCATCCGACATGATCCCCATCATCCGTGCCATACTTAGGCGTAGCGTGCCTGCGGTCCGTTCATCTGGTCAGCGCGCGCGGAAACGTCCCCCCGGGCACTGTCACTAGAAACGGCACGAACCGGCGCGGATTTAGGCTGTGCGCCGTTGCCGCCGCCATTTTGTCCGAACGCGGCTTCCGCATTCTGGCGCGCGGACTGGCCATTGCCCTGCCCGGCGTTCTGCTGGGTCGCCGATTGCCCGCCGGTTTGGCTGCCACCGTTGCTGCCCTGCCCCTGCGATCCGTTGCCCAGATTGCCGCCCTGCGGTTCGCCAATGTGTGCGACACGGTCGATCCGGACCTCGCCGATACGGACAGCGGCGAGCTGCGCGTCCTGCACCAGCCGCCCGCGATCGGCATTGAGCGCCGCTTCCGCTGCCGCGTTGTCGACGGTCAGATGGATGTCCGTGCCGGACGTCCCGGGCGTCAGCTCGACCCGCATCTGGCCCAGCGTAATGCTGGCAAGCTGAAAACTGCCATGTCCATTGGATGTGCTGACACTAGCGATTTCGCGCGCGATGTCATCGATCCACTGGCCGCTGGTGCCTATGGCGATCGACTGCTGGCTGAGAGCGGAGCCGATGTCGCCCACGCCGGGCGTACCGGTCAGCGCGGCATTGACGATAATGTCGGACCGCAGACCGAACGGCGCAGCGCTCTCGGACGGGGCACGCACGGATTGCGGGGCGGATCGTCCGGACTCATCTCTGTCCTTCGGTTGATCGCCGTCACGGGTGTCGGATTTTGCAGGCATTGCCGTGGTCGTTGCCGCAGCCGGTGCCGACGCGGGGGCCGTTGCTGCGTCAGCGGTCGCAGCCGCTTTGCCCGTTGCCTTCTGTGCCGCGTTCGCCTGCGTCGCCGCGGCATTCGGGGCGATCGTGACGTCCCCGGCATCGGTCGTTTCCTTCGTCTCGACGGAAACGGCTTTGCCGGGCGTTTTGGCTACGGCGTCGAGAGCGACACTGGTGGCGGGGGCGTTGGCCGCGAGCCGAAGCAGCGCCGTCGCCTCACCGGGCGCGACAGGCGTGTCGGATGCTTTAACGGCGACCTGGCGATCCGGTTCGGGTGCGTCCGGGCGCACGGTTGCCGGATTGGCGCCATCAGCTGTCTTGCTATCGCTGCGCACATCGCGCCCTTGATGACCGATGGCCTGTCCGGGCGCAGCCATGGCCTGCGCGGGCAACGCGCCCTTGTTTTCCGGCTTGGCCGTGCCGGACGCTCCGGTTTCGGAAGAGGGTTCTACGGGTTGCACGCCTGCGGGTGCCGGAGCCTGGGCGGCGGCAACCTTTCCGGTCTTTCCACTCACGACCGCAAGATCCGGCGCTTTGTCCGATGCAGGGACTTCGCGGACAGGCGCGTCTGCAACGGCCGCGACTGCCGCGTTGGCATCCACGCTTTCGCTCTTTCGAATCTTCTTCTCCGGCTCGGCTTTTGCCGCCGCCTTCTTGTCCTTGGGTGCTTTCGCGACGCCAGCCGCCTCGGCTTCCGGGGCTGGCGCGACGGCTTCCGCCCCGGCTGTGGGGGCAGGCTTGGGCGCCTTGGCGTCCGCTGCCGCATCCGGCTGGACCGGCGCCTCTTTCAGCATTGCGGCGAAATCGGCGCCGCTCTTCTGTTCCCCCTTCACCGATGCCGCCCCACTCGGCGTAGGCGTCTGCACGGTCGTCAGGCTGTCGATGACACTCATGACTGGTCCCCCTTCATCTGCATGGTCCGATAGCGCGGCAGGGCGGCAAGCCGCGCCTCGCGCTGTTCTTCGACAACGGCCTTCGCGCGCTCCTTGAGGCGCTCGGCAATTTCCTTGTCGCGATTGGTTTCGATACGGACGCCGTGCGCCTCCTCGACGCGGCGCTGCGCATCGTAGAGCGCGCCATCAAGCTGCCGCCCTGCGCGCTCCAGCCGATCCGCCAGTTCGCGGTAAGCCGCAAAGCTCGCCCCGGTCGACACCGGCGGCGCGAGGAACAGTTCGCCCCGCACGCGCCGCAGACGCTCCGCGTTGTGGGCAATGGCTTTGGCTTCCTCCTGAACACGCACGCTCTCCGCGACGGCAAGCGCATGCTGCGCGCCGCGGACCCGGGCGATACGCTGGCGGCGGGCGACAAGCTTGCTCATGTGCCAAACTCCGCGACAAGCGCCGCAACGCTGCTACCGAGGCTGATCTGACTGCGCGCGTCCTGCCGCAGGAAATCGAGCACTTCCTGCCGCCGCGCCACAGCCTCATCGATCATCGGGTCGTTGCCGGGGCGATAGGCGCCCATCAGGATGAGATCGCGGTTCTCTTCATAGGCCGCCCACAGCGCGCGATAGGTCGCGGCGGTGCGCAGATGCTCGTCATCGACGATGTCGGCCATCACGCGCGACAAGGATTTGCCGATGTCGATGGCCGGAAAGATCGATTGTTCGGACAGGTGCCGAGACAGGATGATATGCCCGTCAACGATGGCGCGTGCCGCATCGACAATCGGATCGTCGGTGTCGTCGCCGTCCGCAAGTACCGTATAGAGCGCGGTGATCGATCCTCCCGAGCGCAAATCCACCCCCGCCCGCTCGACCAGACGCGGGATCAGCGACAGCGCGGAGGGCGGATAGCCCTTCATCGCCGGTGGTTCGCCCAGCGCCAGTCCGATCTCGCGCTGTGCATGGGCGCACCGCGTCAGGCTGTCGATCAGCAGCAGCACCTTCTTGCCGCGTGCCCGGAAATATTCAGCGATCGCCGTCGCCCGCGCCGCCGCACGCAGGCGCAGCACCGGGGGATGGTCGGCGGGAACGGCGACGACGATGCTTTTGCGCATCATCCCGCCTGCCAGCTTGGTTTCGATGAAATCGGTGACTTCGCGCCCGCGCTCGCCGATCAGGCCGGCGACAACAATGTCCGCCTCTGCACCCGCGATCATCTGTCCCATCAGGACGGATTTACCCACGCCGGACCCCGCGACGATGGCGATGCGCTGGCCGCGTCCGGCGGTCAGCAGCGCGTTGACCGCGCGCACGCCCAGATCGAACGGCTCGGTCACCCGGCCCCGGTCGAGCACGTTGCCGCGCACACCGTTGATCGGCCAGCTTCCCTGCGCGAGGATCGGTCCCTTGCGGTCTAGCGGCTGGCCCATCGCGTCGATGACCCGGCCGATCAGCCCTTCGCCGACCTGCACCATATTGGCGGCGCTGTCCGGTTCGACCCGCGCACCGCTTTCCAGCGGCGAGTCCACGTCAAGCGGTACGAGAATGGCATGATTGCCGCGAAAGCCGATGACCTCGGCCCGCGCGAAGCTGCCGTCCGACGCCGCGACGCGTGCGCCGGTGCCGATCGGGCGGTTGAAACCGGTGACTTCGAGCATCCCGCCATCATGGCTGACAAGGCGGCCGACATGACGCGGCACATCGTGCAGGGCGACATGATCGAAGAGGTTCCGGGCCTGCGTCAGGGTGGCGGAGATCATGGCCGCCCCTCCATATCGTCCAGCATCGCGCGCAGGCGGGAAAGCTGCATATCCGGCCCGTCCTCGATCCAGCCGTCAGCGGTGTCGAGACGGATGCACCCGCGCGACAGGCTGGCATCGTGAACCAGCGGCACGCCGAGCGTGAACCCTTCGATCAGCGGCGCATCATCGGGATGGATGGCAAGGCTGTTGCGCGCCTGGCTCTCGTCAATGAACGCCGCCACGCTCTCGCAGCGCTGGCGCAGCAGATCCGCGTCGACCGGTACATTGCCGACGATCTGGCTGACGAGCCGCATTACCGCGGCAGACAGCAGAGACGACAGTTCGCCATTGCTTGCCGGGGCAAGCTGTTCGAGCGCATGAACCAGCCGCTCGCGCGCATCGGCGTCCGCCGACAGGCTCTCGCTTGCCACCCGCACGCCCTCGTCGAACCCTTGTGCAAAGCCATCGGCCCGCGCCTGCTCGACCGGATCGGCACGCGCCGTTTCCTCCCGCGTGGCGGGGCGATAGCCCCCCGCATCGACCGCGCCGACGAAGCGGGCGCGAAACCCGGAGGCGGCCGGAGCATGAGCGAGCGAGCCGACCGTGACGGTCTGAAATTCCACGTTGTCGCCGGAAAGAAGGTTAGACAAAATCGTCGCCCTTTCCGCCCAGCATGATCGTGCCCTGCTCGGCCAGACGGCGCGCCTGCGCCACCACCTGCTTCTGCGCGTCGACCACTTCGGCGAGGCGCATCGGGCCTCGTTCTTCCATTTCGTCGACGATCGACTGCGCCGCGCGTTGCGACATGCAACCGAGCATCTTCGCCTTGAGCATTTCGTTCGCACCCTTGAGCGCCACGATGAGCAGTTCATTGTCGACGCCCCGCAGCAGCGCACCGAGGTTCTTCTCGTCGAGGTCGATGAGGTTGTCGAAGATGAACATCTCCTCCTCGATCGTCTGCGCGATAATCTTGTCCCGCTTCGTCAGCGCCTTGATGATGCGCTGCTCCATGTCCTTGCGGACGTTGTTCATGATCGCTGCTGCCTCGCTGGTGCCGCCGCGCTGCGACGTGGTGCCCTTCGTGGCGGTCGGCGACGAGGTCGAGAGCATCACCTCCAGCTCATCGAGCGCCTCGTTCGACACGGGGCCGAGCGTCGCCACGCGGTAGATCACGTCTTCCTGATATTCATTGGGGATCAGCCCCAGCACATCGGCGGCCACCGCCGGTTCCAGATGCGCGAGCACGATCGCCATGACCTGCGGATGTTCCTGCTGGATGATCCCGGCGATTTCCTTCGCCTCCATCCATTTAAGCATCTGCAGTTTGTTCGAGCGCGTTGGCGGGGTGATCCGCGCGAGCATGTTGTCGGCGCGTTCCGGCCCCAGCGCCTTGTGCATTGCGCCGCGGATGTGGCGGGTGGCGCCATAGCCGATGGTCGTGCGACGCTTTGCCTTCGACACGAACTGGTCGAGCGCCTGATTGACTTCCTCGATCGCCACGTCGGCGACGTCGTACATCGCGTAGCCGAGCTGGCGCACTTCGTCCGGTTCGAGGCGCGAGAGGATCTGCGCGGCCTCGTCCTCGTCGAACAGCATCAACAGGACAGCGGCCGCCGCGCTGCCGTGCAGCGGATTGGCGCTATCGGATTCCATCAGCTCGTCCATGTCAGGCGGCTTCCTTCGACTTGCTGTTTTCCTTCAGCAGATCGCGCACCACCAGGGCGGCACGGTCAGGGTCCTGCTTGACGAAGTTGCGGATGAGGTCAGCGCGCTGCGCGTAATCGGGCGTCGAGCTGATCATGTCGAGCGTCACCGTCTGGCCGGGATTGGCCATCGCCGTGCGGGCGAGTTCGGCGGACATTTCTCGGCCCAGACGCTGCCGCTTGGCGGCCAATTCAGCGGCAGATGCGGCGGATGAAGCGCCCGACGCGCCACCCTCAGCCCGCCTTTTGAGCAACGGACGACCGATGCCGAAGATCAGGATCGCGACGACGGCCAGTGCTGAGAGATTGCGTCCCACGCTCGACAGCCAGGCGGCTTCATACCATGGGGCGGCGGCCGCGTCCTCGACCTTGACGAAGCTGCGCGAGGACAGGGCGACAGTGTCGCCACGGGTCTGATCATAACCGACCGCGCCCTTCACCAGCGCTTCAAGCGCGGCGATTTCCTGCGGCGTACGTGGCTTGCCTCCGGGGCCGTTGTCGAGCGCCACCGCAACCGACACGCGCTTCACGGTGCCGACGGCATCGCGGGTCACGGAGATTTCACGGCCCAGCTCGAAACTGCGGTTGAAGCTTTCCTGCGTGCGCAGCGGAGCGAGCGCAGGCAAGCCCTGACCATTGGAGGCGGTGCCACCAGCAAGTTGCTGGCCCGGAGCGGGTGCGGCATTGGGATTGGTCGCGCTGCTGGTCGGCGGAGCCGGGGCCTGGTTGGACAGCGCGCCGGGGATGCCACCGGGTTCGTTGACGCCGGGGCCGCCATTTGGGTTGCCCGCCTGCCAGCTGCCCTGTTCGACGCGCAGCCGTGCTTCATCCTGCGGATAGGTTTCACGTGTGGCCTGCCGCTCGGCGAAATTCACCTCGGCATGGACTTCGGCGGAGAATTTGTCGGAGCCCAGGATCGGCGTCAGAAGAGCGACAACCGACTGGCGATAGCGTTCCTCGATCCGGGCCTGTACGGAAAGTTGACGATCGGCCTCGCCCTGCGCGCCATCCGGATTAGACAGCAGCCGCCCGTTCTGGTCGACGACCGAAATCGCTTCGGGGCTGAGATCGGAGACCGATGAGGCAACCAGATGGACGATCGCCTGCACCTGCGCATCGGACAAGGAGCGGCCCGGAGCGAGGCGCAGCATGACCGAAGCACCCGGCTTGCTGCGTTCGCGCAGGAAAATGCTGGGCGGTTCGATGGCGAGATGAACGCGCGCGGATTCAACCGCATCGATCGCCTCGATCGTGCGGGCCATGTCCATTTCCCGTGCGGAGCGGAGCTTTTCACCCTCCACCGCGCGGCTGGCGCCCATGGGCAGGCTGTCGATCATGCTGTTGCCGTCGGGCGCACTCTTGGGCAGCCCCTGCGACGCCAGCGTCATCTTCGCCTTGAAATAATCGTTTTCGCCGACCGTGATCGATCCCGTATCGCGATCGAACGCGTAAGGGACGCCGCTTTTTTCCAGCGCCTCGACCACCGCCGCCTTTTCGGCGTCCGGCAAACCACGAAACAGATCCCGTTGCGGATCAGTGCGCAGCGTCATCCACATAAGGGCGGCTGCGCCCACGACGCCGAGCAGGCCGAGCATCGGCAGGCTGCGCGCTATCGCAGGCTGGCCGAGTGCTTCGGCCAGACGATATTTGATCATCTCGAACCCGCTCGGGCGCGACGCTGTCTGCCCCGCCACGGCGGGAAGTGCAGCCGCGCTGCCAGTGGAACTGAAATCGTTCATGTTCGCCTCATTCATCGCTCATCACACCGGCATGCTCATGATGTCCTTGTATGCGGACAACAGCTTGTTGCGGACTTGCAGGGTTGCCTCGAACCCGATCGAGGCCTTTTGTTTCGCCAGCATCACGGCGGCGATATCGGTCGTTTCGCCGCGCTCGAATGCGGTCGCGGCGGCGCTGCTGTCGTTCTGAAGCTGGTTGACCTTCTCCAGCGCGCCTTTCAGCGCCTGTGTAAAATCGCCCGGTCGCGCACCACCGGGGCCGCTGACGCTGGGTGCTTCGGCACCGCTCGGCGTTGATGTGACATCGCGCAACGCCACATTCTTTTGCAGGATGGCGTTGCGAAGAGCCATCACGCTGTCGGGGGAAATGCCATTCACGGCCATGCTGCCCTCCTACTTCTGCTTACGCGACTGCCATCTCGCGCAACTCGGCAAGCCGGTAGCGCAAGGTGCGTTCGGAAATGCCGAGCTTGCGCGCGGCGAGGGCGCGGTGGCCGTCGGTCTCACGCAGGGCATGGCGGATCGCGTCGAGCTTGGACGCTTTCGCGATATCCTGAAGCCGGATCGGAGCCGACCGGTTGGCCGGGGCGGGAGCCGGTGCCGGAACGGGCGCGGTAACAGCGGCAATCGACAGGTCGTCCGCTTCAATCCGCTCGCCTTCCCGCAACACGATCGCGCGGTGCAGGACATTACCCAGCTCGCGTGCATTGCCCGGCCAGCGATGCGCGACCAGCCGGTCGAGCGCGCTTTTGGTCGGCCACGGGAACGCACCCATCGCCGGAGCCTTTTCGTGCAGGCCAATAAGCATCGCCGCGCTGATCGCCAGCACGTCACCCTTGCGGGTCGCGAGAGGATTAAGCGCCAGCGGCATGACGTTCAGCCGCCAGTAGAGGTCGGAGCGGAACCGCCCCCCATCACATTCGGCGGCCAGGTCGCGGTTGCATGCGGCGATCACGCGGACATTGACAGGCACCGGGTGGGTCGCGCCGACGGGAAGCACTTCACCTTCCTGCAAGGCACGCAGCAGCTTTGCCTGCAGGTTCAGGGGCAGCTCGGCAATCTCGTCGAGGAACAGGGTTCCGCCGTCCGCCGCGAGGAACAGGCCGTCCGAAGCGTTGGCCGCACCGGTAAAGCTGCCCTTCTTGTGACCGAACAGCATCGCTTCCATCATCGTTTCGGGCAGCGCGGCGCAGTTGACCGCGATAAAATCCTTTCCCGCCCGGCCGGACCGCGCGTGGAGGAACCGCGCCATGCCTTCCTTGCCGGTACCGGTGTCTCCCTGGATAAGGACGGTGGCGTCGCTCGCTGCGATCCGGCCCGCTAGCAACATCAACCGCGCGCTGCTCTCGTCACCAACGGCGGGCAAACCCGACGGCCGCAGCAGTTCGGCGATCAGCGCACAGGCGAAGTCGATATCCGCCGCGCCGAAGCCGACCCGCGCGGGCAGGCCGCTGGCGGCGCGTTCAAAACAGGGGGCGCCGTCACGATAGTCGACAAGAATGTCGCGATAGGTCGCGTGGGCGATCTCGCTTGCCAGCAGCACATGGACGCTGCCCCGATCCCGTGGCGCATCGGCCGCGACCGGGGCGATATCCAGGAACGCACGCTCCAGCCATTGTTGCAGCATTGGAACGCGGGCGCACAGCCCGTCGCTCATGCCAAAAGTCGACATATTTGGTCCCCAGTCCCATTCGCAGAGCCGGTGCCCCCGCACCAACCCAGCCTTTCGATGGGGATAAAATGCGCGTGAACGCTTAGGATATGGTTAATATCGCGTACCCCGGCAGAAAAACCGGCAATTTTTTTCCGCCTTGATGAAATCGGTTTAAGTCTTTGATTTCTTAGGGATTTCGTCGGTTAATATGGCGAAAATTCGACGTCACTCCTGCCGCAGGCTTCTTATAACGCACGCGCACGCCCCCGCGCGAGGAAGAAAAAAATCGTTCCGGCGCTTAAGGTTCCGGATGATCCGCCGTTCTCCTGCTTCGAGGCCGCAAGCACAGTTAGGCAAGCGACCTGATATTAGCGGGAAAGGAATTTTCACATGACTGTTATCGGAACCAACGTCGCCGCCATGCGCGCTCAGGCTGCTTCTTCTTCGGCCTCGAACCAGCTGCAGGCTTCCATGGAGCGTCTGTCTTCGGGCAAGCGCATCAACAGCGCGAAGGACGACGCTGCCGGCCTCGCCATCGCCACCAAGATGACTGCCCAGATCCGTGGCCTGAACGCCGCGGCTCGCAACGCCAACGACGGCATCTCCCTGGCGCAGACCGCGGAAGGCGCACTTGGCCAGATCAGCAACATCGTCCAGCGCGTTCGTGAACTGGCCGTCCAGTCGGCGAACGGCACCGTCACCAACGCAGACCGTCTGGGCCTCGACAACGAAAGCCGCGCGCTGCTCGACCAGATCGACCAGATCGCGACGAAGACCAACTTCAATGGCGTGAACCTGCTCGACGGTTCGGCGGCCAGCGTCAGCATCCAGACCGGGACCGGCGCGAGCGACACCGTCGCCATCAACCTCGCCGATGCCCGCGTCAATACGCTGAACATCAAGAAGGCTGCTACCCAAGCAGGCACGCCTGCTGCGGCCGCCGGTACACCCCCGGTCGGTGGTGAAATCGACCTTGCGACGGCCGCCAACGCTTCTGCGGCGCTCACGCAGATCGACACGGCTCTGTCCACCGTTGCTGCTGCCCGTGCGTCGCTCGGCGCCAGCCAGAACCGTCTGGCGGTCACTGTCGACAACATCACGTCGACCGTCACCAACCTGTCGGATGCCCGTTCGCGGATCGAAGACGTCGATTTCTCGGCGGAAACGACGAACCTCGCCAAGGCGCAGATCCTGAGCCAGGCTTCCACCGCGATGATCGCTCAGGCGAACCAGGCTCAGCAGGGTGTTCTCTCGCTGATCCGCTAAGCGGAAATGAATTGAACGGCTGAGGTACTGGTCCACCGACAGCCGCTCATAAGACCCCCGGCATCTAAAGGTCCCCACCGTGCCGGGGGTCCTCCCTTTCGATCAAACGGCCAATCTCGAAACCCTCGTCCCCCCGGGCGAGGGTTTTTTTGGTATGAGAAGTCACCCGTTCATCCTGAGTAGCGCTGAGCTTGCCGAAGACCCGTATCGAAGGATACTTCGATACGCCGCTTCGACTGGCTCAGCGGCTACTCAGCACGAACGGGGTAACTGTGACGGAATCCGCCAGACCCCCATTTGATCGAGATCAATGCGCCCAGCGCGCGTTACCGTCAGATCGTCCCACAATCTGAGGAGACGATCATGACCTACCTGACCCAGCCTTATGTGGTGATGGCTATTGTTGCCATCGCCATCTTTTCCGCCGTGTTGCTCGCGGTGTCCATTTCCGACGCCCGCCTGAACCGCTAGTTCCCCTATGCGGGGCGTTTCACACGCCCTGCATATTACGGCTTTCCGGCGGGATTTGCACGGTCAGGGTGTCCATATCCGCGGGTATGTCAATCTGACAGGAGAGGCGGCTGGTGCGCGTCGCGGCAGCGGCGAGATCGAGCATGTCTTCCTCGTCTTCGCTCGCGCGCGGTAATCGGGCAAAATCCTCGGCCGCTACGATGACGTGGCAGGTCGAACAGGCCATCTGTCCCTCGCACGTCCCTTCCAGCGGCTGGCCGCAGCCCTGCGCAATGTCGAGAAGATTGTCCCCCGCGCCCGCCCGCACCTCGCGAATCTGCTTCCCATCGGCGCTGATGAAACGGACCAGGGTCATGTCGTCGTCATCCTCTCTCCCCCCGCGTCACTGCTGTGACGCGGCGTGATTGATCGCCTCGGCCGCCTTCTCCAGTTCCTCGCACGTTGTATATCGACCGAATCCCAGCCGGACCGCGCTTTGTGCCTCTTTCTTCGACAATCCAATCGCGTGCAAGACATGACTGGGTCGGCCGGACCCGCTGGCGCATGCAGACCCCAGAGAAAAGGCGACGTTGCGACATTCTGACAACAGTCGGGCAGCATCGATCCCGTCGCGACGGATGTTGAGATTGCCGCAATAGCGCGCCTCGACGCTCCCGTTGATTGTCCAGTCCGCGAACAGATCCCGCGCGCGGTCCCATAAGGCTTGGACATGCCCGGCATCATCCGCCGCCCGCTCCGCCATCAGTGCGGCCGCCACTCCGAAACCCACACACAGCGCGGGCGATAGCGTGCCGGGTCGCAAGCCCGCCTCCTGCCCCCCGCCATGCAGCAGCGGCGGCAAATCCAGCCCATCGCGCAGCCACAGTCCGCCGATGCCTTTGGGACCATGAACCTTGTGGGCGCTCACCGCGATCAGGTCCGCGTTGCGGGGCAGCGGGACCCGTCCAAAGGCCTGCACCGCGTCGCACAGAAACAGCGCGCCCGCCGCCTGCGCCTGCGCCGCCAGCGCCTCGACCGGCTGGATCACGCCGATTTCGTTGTTGACCAGCATGACGGCGACGAGCGCCGTCCGGTCGTCCATCGCTGCTGCCGCCTCGGGCAGGTCCAGCAGTCCGTTAGCCCCCACCGGCAGCAGGATCGGTTCAAATCCCTCGCTCTCCAGCGCCAGTACCGTGTCACGCACAGCGGCATGTTCGGTCGCGACCGTCAGCACGCGGATCCGGCGCGGGTCTGCCCGGCGCATCCTTCGCGCCGCGCCGACGATGGCGATGTTGAGCGCCTCGGTCGCGCCCGATGTGAAGATCAGGCGGCCCGGCGGCAGATCGAGCGCCGCCATGACCCGCTCTCGCGCTACCTCCACCGCCGCCGCCGCCGCGCGCCCCGGCTTATGGGCACTGTGCGGGTTTGCGAAATGGTCGCGCAGCCACGGCACCATCGCCTCGAACACCTGCGGAGCGAGCGGGGTCGTCGCCTGATAGTCGAGGTAGATCACGCCGCGCCGCCCGCGAGGCTTTGCCATAGGTGAAGAAAGCGGTCGATGTCGCCCGCACTCGTCTGCGGACCGAAGCTGACGCGGATCACCTCGTCCGCATCCTCCGCGCGCCAGCCGATGGCGGAGAGCACCGGGCTGGTCTTGAGCGTGCCGGAGGAACAGGCCGCCCCCGCCGATACCGAGACGCCCGCCATGTCGAAGCGGATCAGCTGCACGCGCGCCGACACACCGGGCATGCGATAGCTGGCGATAGTCGCAATCCGCTCCGCCGCGTCGGCAACGACAATGCCGCCCGCCTCACGGATGCCGCTGTCGAGCAGGGTGCGCAGGCCCGCCACGCCCGCCATCCAGTCGCGGTTTTCTTCAAGCGCCGCAGCCATGCCGAGCACGCCCGGCACATTTTCCGTTCCCCCGCGATAGCCCCGTTCCTGCCCACCGACCGGGGAAAGCACGGCAAGATCCTTCACCAGCAGCGCACCCACACCCGGCGGTCCGCCGAATTTATGAGCGCTCAGCGCGATCATGTCCGCGTCCATCGGCAGCGCGATCTTGCCCGCACTCTGCGCGCAGTCGACGAACAGCGTACCGCCGGTGCCATGAATCTCCGCCGCCAGCGTGGCGACCGGCTGGATGACCCCCGTCTCGTTGTTCACATGCTGGATCGCGTGGAGCGCCCCCGCGACGGTTTCCCGCACGACGCCGTCGCCATCGACAGCGAGGCGCGTCGCGTCCGCCGTCATCCGCAGCACCGCGTCGTGCTCCACCGGCGACGTCACCACCCGCTCCGCGCGGGCGCGGCCCAGCCCCAGCGCGATCGCCTCGCTTGCACCAGACGTGAAGATGACCGCGCCGTCCCAGTCCAGCGCCCGGCATATCCGCGCCCGCGCATCTTCCAGCATCGCGCGCGCTGCCCGCCCGTCGGCATGCGGCGAAGATGGATTGGCCCAATGCTGAAATCCCTCTGCAACCGCCAGACGCGCTCCCTCGCACACGGGCGTGGTCGCCGCATGATCGAGATATAATCGTGGCAGGGGAACGGCTTCGGTCACAAACGACTCAATTGATTGCGAAAGGGACGCGATTTCCTATATAGGCGGCGTTTCTCCTGCAACCGGCCCTTATGCCGGAGCAGTTCCTTGTTCTTATGCCAGTCAGCCAGGTGCTATGCCAGACGTCATTTTCCCAGGGCCGGAAGGCCGCCTCGAGGGCCGTTTCAGCCCGCCCCCCCGCCCCCGCGCTCCCGTCGCGATGATCCTGCATCCCCACCCGCAGGGTGGCGGTACGATGAACGACCGGATTACGCAGGCGCTGTACAAGACCTTCGTGAAGCGCGGCTTCGCGGTACTCCGGTTCAACTTCCGGGGCGTAGGCCGCAGCCAGGGCACGTTCGACAATGGCGTGGGCGAACTGTCCGATGCCGCGGCCGCGCTCGACTGGGTGCAGAGTTTCCATCCCGAAGCGCAGACCACGTGGATCGCCGGATTCTCGTTCGGCGCATGGATCGCGATGCAGCTGCTGATGCGCCGACCGGAAGTGCGCGGGTTCATCTCCGTCGCGCCGCCCGCCAACATGTATGATTTCAGCTTCCTCGCGCCCTGTCCCGCATCCGGAATCATCGTGCAGGGCACCGCTGACGAAGTGGTGACCGCAGGCGCGGTGCAGAAGCTTGTCGACAAGCTGCGCACGCAAAAGGGCATCACCATCCATCACGACGAAATCCGTGGGGCCAACCACTTCTTCGAGCATGAGCTGGACCAGTTGATGATGTCCGTCGACAATTATCTCGACATGCGCCTCGCCCCGGATTCGCCCATCCGCTGAGCGGGGTGCGCGACATCCGATCGGAAGCATAGGGAGTTCCTGAAGGGCCGTTGGCCCATGCGGGCGGTGCGCACGCCTCCGGAATGTCCGGTCAATCGCCGCGCAATTCCTTTTTCGACAGCTTGCCGATCAGGGTCTTGGGCAGTTCGTCGCGAAATTCAATGTCGCGCGGCATTTCGATCTTGCTGATACGCGACGTGAGGAACGCGCGCAGATCATCGGCGGTCGCAGCGGAGCCGGGTCGCTTCCGGACGAACGCCTTGGGCGCCTCCCCGCGATAGGGGTCGGGCACGCCGATCACGGTCACCTCCAGCACGTCCTCATGCTCATAGAGCGCGTCCTCGATGACGCGCGGATAGACATTATATCCACCGCACAGGATCAGGTCCTTGATCCGGTCGACCAGAAAGAGGAAGCCGTCCGCGTCAAACCTGCCGACATCTCCGGTGCGCAGGAACCCGTCGCGAAGAACCTCGGCGCTCTCCTCCGGCCGGTTCCAGTACCCCCTCATCACTTGGGGACCCGACACCCACACCTCACCCGCCGCCCCGGCGGGAACCGTTCGTGACAAATCGTCGAGGTCACGCAGCTCGATGGTGGTGCGGGGGAAGGGTCTGCCGACGCTGCCTACACGACCCTTCTCCGTCAGCGAATTGGACGCCACGATCGGCGACGCCTCCGACAGACCATAGCCCTCACTGAGGACAATGCCCGTATGTCTCTCGAATTGCGCGAGCATCTCCGGCGGCAGGGGCGCACCCCCACTGATGCAACAGCGTAGCCGCTTGAAGCCGGGCGTATGGGGACCGATATGCTCGTTAAGCTTGCCGATCAGGGTCGGCACGGCGAACAATCGATGCGGCCGGGTACGCGCCATCGTTTTGAGGAAGCTGTCCAGTTCGAATCGGGGGAGCAGGACGATCTCCGCACCGGTCAGGATCGAATAATTGAGCACCGTGGTCAGCGCGAAGACATGGAACATCGGCAGCACGCCGATCACCCGTTCCGGCGTGGATGGCAGGCCCCTGTCATGGTCTCGCATCTGCAGCGCGTTGGCGATCAGGCTCGCGTGCGTCAGCATCGCACCCTTGGGCACGCCGGTCGTCCCGCCGGTATATTGCAGGACCGCGACATCACCCGGATCTCTGGCACGATCGGCGGGCCGCCCGGTCGCACGCTCCAGCATCCGGTAGGGAAGATGAAATTCGTCGTTCGGAACACGCAGGATGCTCCGGCGAGCCAGAAACCGGTAGGCGATGCCCTTGATGGGCGGCAGCGCGGCGGCAATCGGGCAGACGATGATGCGCCGCACACCTGCCGCACCCGCGGCGGCGCTGGCCTTGGCATGGATATCGCGATCGTCGGGGACGGCCAGCAGGCGCGCACCGGAGTCGGCCAGCACATGGCCCATTTCCCGCTCCGTGTAGAGCGGGTTCATCGCCACCACGATCCCGCCAGCGCGCAGCACGGCAAAATACAGGATCACGAAATAGGACGTGTTAGGTAGACAGAGGCACATGCGATCGCCCGGCGCGAGGCCGAGATCCTGCAGCGCGCGCGCCACCCGTTCCACCCTGGCCGCCAGACCAGCATAGGACATCGACCGGCCCATGAAATCAAGCGCAACGGACTCCGGGCTGCGACGGGCGGACTGCGCGAGAAGATCGGGCAGCAGGCGCGGCTCGCCCGGTTCCCGGGGATCGGAAACAGGGGCCGAGCGCTCAGACCTCGACATGGCACAGCCTTACATATTGCTGGCCGCCGTGCATGTCGCGCTCGTCCGGCCCACCTTGTGCAACCGCGCGGGGATAAGAGAATTTGACGACCGCCAGTTCGGGCACCACGAATTTGCGGACGCTCTCCGACGGCACGCCGTACAGGCGCGCAATGGCCTCGCTTGCCAGCGCAGGCGTGTGGGCATAACGCGCAAAGCGCTCCGCATCGGCGAAGAACAGGTCGATCGTGATCCAGAACGGTCCTGCATTTTTCGACCGGATGTGGCGGCAGACGTCGCTGAGTTTAGCCATGGGCCGCCTCCGGCATGCGCAATTCCATCCGCACCCGCTCCATGGGGTCGTCTACGCGAACCCGGTGATTGAGCCGGAAGGAATAGACCTCGCCCCGTTCGATTTCGGCGGGCGAGAAGGGAAACGCATAGCTTGGCAGCTCCATGTCGAGATCAAGCGGCATGTGAAAGAAATAGGGATTGCAGTTCTTGGCGATCTGTGTGGCAATCTCCTGCGTCTGCGCCGTTGCGACGAAGAGCAGGCCGATTTCCTGCGGCGGCGTCGCCGAAAGCGGCACGCCCGAAACCCCGCTCCAGCCATAAGGGCGCAGCGAGATCGTGAACGCCCCCGCCCGCTCGCCCATCGTCGCGTGGACCCGCTGTTCCAGGAGCATCTGCATCTGTCCGAGAAACCGTGGGAGCTCTGCCAGCACCTTCGGGTCCTGAATGCCGATGAGCATCAATGTCTGGAACCCGTCGCCCGACGCGCCCTCCAGCTTCATCGTATAGGGAGCGGGTTCGAAGAGCGATCCGGACACCTGAACCCGGCGATCGTCAAGCGCCCGATAGCGCGCGCTGCGCACGTCCAGAACGCCGCCCGGCTCATGCAGGAGATAGGGATCGCTGTTCTCATAGAGCATATGCGCCGATACCGACTCGACCGAACACCGGTTGGGGGACGCAAGCGGCTCCACGATGAAGCCATTGTCCCCCACCCGGATCATCACTCCGCCCTCGCGCGGGTTCACCGTGCACTGGCCGCCGCATTCGGAAATCTTGCCCGCGTGCCACGCCGCACCGGCATCACGTCCCCGCATCAAAGGTACAGCGGCGATCACAGCGGTATCGGTTGTTCGCCCGCCCAGCACGATATCGGCCCCCGCCTCCAGCGCAGCAATATAGGGCTCCGGCCCCATCAGTGCGACGATGTGACGGCAGTCGCGGAACACCGCCTTGTCGACCCCGGACATGGGGGCCAGGGGCTCGATCCGGTTCTCGTCCGCCGCGCGCTCCAGCGAGTCCGGGGTCTGCTCGGAATAGAGAAGCGCGATCCGCGGAGACAATTTCTCTTCGCGCGCGATTTCCAGCGCGATTGCGTGGGTCCAGTCGAGCGCCCCGTCGCAGCCCGATGTTCCGCAGGAGCCGATCAGCAGCGGAATGCCTGCGGCGGCCTGCGCGCGCATCAGAATTGCAAGATCCGCCTTCACCGAATCCCGCCCATATTTGGAAACACCCGTGGCGAGATAGGCGGGTCCGCTGTCCGTCGATCCTGCGTCGCAGGCTATGGCATGTGCGCCCGCGGCAATTCCCGCCGCGACATCGCTTTCCCGGATGCCGCCGCCAAGCGCGCCCACCGGCACCAGAACGTTCGTCGTGTCTTCACTATGCTCAGGCATGGTCTTCCTAGTATATGGCGCCAGAGAGGATCGCCGCGGCGATCATGACGAGGGTCAGCAATGCGGCCCATTTCAGGCCGAAACGCTGGAGCTCGCCCACGTCGCGATCCAGGAGACCCGCCACGAGATACACGGCGGGAACGAGCGGGCTCATGGCATGAATGGGCGCGCCCAGCAGGGATGCGCGGGCGATGTCCACCACGGGCACGCCATGTTCCGCGGCGGTGCGTGCGATGATCGGCACCACCCCAAAAAAATAGGCATCGGTCGACAGGATGAAGCTGAGCGGTGCAGCGGCCAACGCCGTCAGCGGCCCCATCCACGCGCCCGCCCCCTCCGGTATGGCCCGGAGCGGAAGCTGAGCCATCGCGTCAAGCATTCCGGTGCCGGAGAGGATACCGGTAAAAATGCCTGCCGCCAGAATCAGCAGGACGATCGGCAACGCATTTTCGGCGTGGCTGGCAAGGCGCGCCCGTTGATCGGTGAGACGCGGATAGTTGATCATCACAGCGAGCGCGAGCGCGATCATGAACAGCAGCGGCAAGGGCATCGCGTGCACGACTGCTCCCCCCACCACCGCAAGGGTGAGCGCGAGATTGACAGGCAGCATCCGGGGTCGCTTCAGGCTGTCATCCTGATCGGGACCACTCGGTGAACCCTGAGGCTCCAGCGCGACCACGCCAAGCCGACGACGTTCTTGGCTGCCCAGATACCAGGCAAAGGCCATGGTGGTCGCCAGCCCGGCCGCTATGGTGGGCAGGAGCGGGAGAAAAATGTCGGACGGGTCGACGCGCAGCGCGGCGGCAACCCGTCCGACCGGCCCGCCCCACGGAAACAGATTGAGGATGCTGTTCGCGCTGCCCAGCAGCACCGCGATGATAAGGGGGTTCATGCCCAGCCGCCGGTAGACGGGAAGGAAAGCGGTGATCGTCACCAGGGCGGTCGTGGTCCCGTCGCCATCCAGCGAAACGATGGTCGCAACCACCGCCGTGCCCATAGCCACTTTCAGGGGGTCGCCGCCCGCAAAGCGCATGACCCGTGTAACCAGCGGATCGAAAAGGCCCGCATCGATCATGATGCCGAAATACAGGATGGCGAAAAGCAGGAGGATGGCGGTCGGCGCAAGTTGCGTCACACCCTCGAGCGCCATCGGGCCAAGATCCGCGCCATGCCCGGCCAGCAGCCCGAAGAGGATCGGCAGGAGGATCAGCGCCACCAAAGCGGACAGCCGCCGCGTCATGATAAGCACCATGAACGCGACGACCATCGTGTAACCAAGCACCGTCAGCATCGAAGCGGCATCCCTCGCTGCGTCTTGCTGCCCATCAATAGCGCCATGTCAGCGTCGCGCCATAGGTGCGCGGCGGACCATAGGTGGCGAAATGCCCGCCCAGCAGCAGGAACTGGTGCGTAATATAGGTTTTGTCTCCTAGATTCTGCCCCCAGATCGAGAGGCTGAGCCCCTTGTCTGCATGGTCAATCACGATACGGGCATCCACCAGCGTCTTGGACGGCCGTATCGTCAGCGGATTGTTGTTGAAGTCGTCGTAGATCTTGCTTTCATATTGATAGTCCAACGTGGTCGTCACGGACAGGGCATCGCTGACATCGAACCGGAAGGACGGCGAGAGCACCAGCTTGTCGTGCGGCGAACGGGTCAACCGGTTGCCGGAATAATTCTGGCCGTTGTCGATAAGCTCGCGAAATTTGCCGTCGGTGAGGGCATAGCTGCCCGAAAGCGTAAAGCCACCAAATGGCCCAGCTGTCGCCTCGACCTCCAGTCCCTTGATGCGCGCGGACCCGGCATTGACCGTGAAGGTATCGAGACCGATCGTCCGGCGGACCTGAAGATCGGAATAGTCGATGCGGTACACACTGGTGTTGAGCAGCAGCTTCCGGTCGAACAGGCGGGTCTTGGCGCCAATCTCGAAGTTGGTGGCCGCTTCGGGCGAAAAGGGCGTTCGCGCCGATGTCGCACTGGCGGGCGTATCCTGAAACCCACCGCTCTTGAAGCCGCTCGACACCAGCGCGTAGACCATAATGTCCTTCGCTGGCCGATATTGCACGCCCGCGCGGTACGTCAGCTTGTCCCAGCCCTTGTCGGCTTCGATCGTGTAGCGTGCACCTGCCCGCAGCAACGCGGTGGAGTTCGCGTTGGTGAGGTCATAGTCCTTGTGGTCATAGGAATAGCGCACACCGCCGAAGACGGACACCGCATCGATCAGTGGCACCGTAACATCCGCAAAAACGGCATAGCTGTCGATCTTCGCGCGCTGGTCGAACTGGTCCCGCGCCAGGAACGTGCCGCTGGGCGCGGGCGGCGCATCGACGATCAGCGAGTCGGTACGGCGGGTGTTCTGGTGGTAATAATATGCACCGAGCACCCACTTCACCGCGCTGGAGGACGGAGCCGCAACCCGCAGTTCCTGGCTCCAAAAGCGGGATGTTTCAAAATTCCCGCCGCGCGCGTTGATCCGGTTGGTGGTGGGATTGCCGCCGTCGGCATCCTCGAATGCGGCATAATCGAGCCAGCGATAGGACGTGATCGACGAAATCGTGAACGGATCGAGTTCCCAGTCGATGCTGCCGCGCACACCATAGCTTTCGCGGTTCTGATAGCCGTTGGTATCCTGCCGGACATGGTCGGGAACGGTATCGATGGCGTTGGCCCACACCGGCGCGCGCGAACTGCTCGGGTCCACACCGACCGTATGCCGGTTGCTGCCCGCCATATGGTCCCGGCGATAATCGCCCGCCACGAGAACGGAGAGACGCTCGGTCGGCTCGACCAGCGCCTGCGCCCGGACGAACCGCGCATCCTCGTCGTCCACGCGGCCGCCGATCGCGATGTTGCGCGCAAAACCATCCCGGTTGCGCAATCCGCCCGTCACCCGCAGCGCCGCCGTGCCGGACAAGGGCACATTCACGAACGCGGCGACATCCTTCCGGTCGTAATTGCCGAGCGTCGTTTGGACGGATGCGCCGAAGTCACCCAGCGTCGGCCGCTGGTTGACGATGTGAATGAGGCCGCCGACGACATTCTTGCCCCACAGCGTCCCCTGCGGCCCCTTCAGTACCTCGATCCGCGCCACATCGAAGGCATCGAACGCAATGGCGCCCGGTCGTCCATAATAGACTTCGTCGACATAGACCGCGGTCGAGGGATCGCCCGCCGCGCCCCGGTCCGACGATCCAATGCCACGAATGGCCGGTCGGGGCTGGGTAACGGGGAAATTGTCAAACCCAAGACCGGGAACCCGGTTGGCGAGATCGCCGACCCGGTCGACCCGCGCCTCTTCGACCTGCCCGCCGCTAAGCACGCTGAGCGTCATCGGCACGTCCTGCACATTCTGAGCGCGCTTCTGCGCCGTAACGACGATCTCCTGGATCGCGCCGGTGTCGGATCCGGCATCCGGAGCCGGTACCGTCGTCTGCGCATGCGCACTGGCTGCAAGCCAAAGGCACGGGGCCACCATGTAATTCCTGTTCATCACACCCTCCCTACCGCCTTGATGGCGATTTATGAGCGCAACTTGACAACGCGACTCCATACATGTCAATCTTGATTGATTTTGTACATATGAAGCACTGTTGATGACTGACACGGATCTGTATATCGATGCCGCCGGGGCCGCGGACCTTCTCGGCATTTCTACCGCGACTCTCTACGCGTATGTGAGCCGCAAGGGCCTACGGTCTTTCCCCGTCCCCGGCACCAAAAAGCGCCGCTATTGGCGCGCGGATATAGAGGCGCTTCGCCACCCCTCCACCGCCACGGATCCGGTGACAACCCAGATGCTGGTCAAGTCGACAAGCCTGACCCTCCTGACGGAAACCGGGCTGTTTTATCGAGGCCAGAGCGCCATCGCTCTGGCCGACAGCGTGACACTCGAAGACGTCGCGATGCTCCTGTGGGGTGCATCAAGCGATAACTTCGGAGCTGTCCCGCCCGGCATTTTCAGCGACCTTCCCGATGTACACCATCCCGATGAACGGCTCCCGAAGATCGACCGCGCGCTTTCGATTCTGCCGATCATGGAATACGCCTATCCACAGGGCGCCGACCTGTCGCCGGAAGGCTTTTCGGCAACCAGCGCCCGGCTGGTCCGCTGGTTCGCATGCTTCATCAGCGACGCCGCGCCGCGCCATTCCGATCAGCCGGTGCACGTCACGATCAGCGGGCTTTCGCCGGCTCCCGCTCTCTTCGGGGACCTGATCCGCCGCGCCCTGGTGCTCGCGGCGGATCATGAGCTGGACCCCACGACTTACGCCGTGCGCGCGGCAGCCAACACCGGCATCACCCCGTTCGGCGCAGCTCTCGTCGGCCTGGTGGCGGCCCGGGGCCAACGGCTGCGCCGCGCAAGGGCGCTCACCACGGCGCGTTTCGTACAGCATCTCGTCAACAGCCGCGATCCGGCGGGGGAGATGGTGCGGCTGGTCCGGGCAGGCGAACCTATTCCCGGCTTCGTGTCGCGGGACGCGCCGGAGGGCCATGACCCGCGCGCCGCCGCGCTCACCGGTGCAATGCGTGAGCAACTGGCCGACGACAGCGATTTCCGCAGGCTCGATCACGCCATTACGGCTGCGATGGACCTGCGGCAGGCCACACCGGAATTCATTCTGCCGGTTGCATTCCTGGGGCTGAAGCTGGGATTTGAAGAAGAGCCGCTGCTGTTCTCCACTCCTGGCCGTCTCGTCGGCTGGCTGGCGCACGCGCAGGAACAATATACGGCCAGCGAATTCATCCGGCCCCGCGCCGCCTATACCGGGATATTGCCTGTCCGCGCGTAAGGCGCACCAGCCCGCCGCCATGTGACGATTGCGTTTCATGCAACTCCTCGCGTCGCAAATCGTTAACGCCTGACCCCCAACAAAAGAAGGTTCAGGCCCATGCGTACTCCCATCATTCTTGCCGCTTTGGCATCCATTCCCCTTGCCGCCTGCTCGTCCTATGACAACGGCCCTCGCTACGCGTCCGATGGACCGCGCCAATATCGACCGGGGGATAATTATTATCTGTCCGACAATGATCCCATCTATCGCGACAATGACGGACGCTATTATTGCAAGAAGCCCGATGGCACGACCGGCGCCATCGTCGGCGGCGTAGCGGGTGGCGTCCTCGGCAACATCATCGCGCCGGGCGGAAGCAAGACGCTTGGCACCATCCTTGGCGCTGCAGGCGGTGCGCTCGCCGGACAGGCGATCGATCGCAAAAACGTCCGCTGCGAATAAAACGGTTCCCCGCCGCCCGCATCCTGCCGGGCGGCGGATTCACCGGACGGCGATATCACCTTTCATGCCCAGGCCGCTGTGCAGAAAATGCGTGCAGCGCACCGGGTAATCCCCTCGCACCGGCGTCAGCACGACATCCGTGCTTTCGCCCTTGCGCAGTTCGACCTTCCCGTCCTTCAGCTTCCCCGGAGCATCGATCTGGGCTGCCGCGAAAAATTCCGGCGCCGCGAAATTGTGGCCGCCCGATCCCGCATTGACGAAATGCAGGTCGACCTTCTCCCCGGCCTTGAGCTGCACATGGTCTGGCGCGAACCGGAAATTGGAAAGCGTGATATCCACGCGCCGTTCGGGACCGGTCGCTCCCAGCACCCCGGGGACAATCATAGCGAAGATCGCGATCCCAAGACCTAAACGTCCTGTACGGGTCATACGGCATCTCCTCACAAGCGTTGCGGCCCGTGATAGCACTCTTGGCCCTCCACAGCCATCACCCTATGCCTCTTGAAATGCCTTTTTCCTGACATATCTCGATGCTGTCCGGGGACATGATGTGCCGGACAGCATATGTCCGGGCGCCGATGATCGGGTCCGGAGTTCAACTTGCTCTGATGAGGATTTGACCATGCGTAACTTTGACCTGACCCCCTATCGCCGTTCCACCGTCGGTTTCGATCGGCTGTTTGACCTGATCGAAAACAACGCCCGTGTGGCGCAGAGCGATAACTACCCCCCCTTCAACATCGAACGACTGAGCGAGGATCGCTACCGCGTGACGCTCGCCGTCGCCGGTTTCCGCGAGGATGAGCTGGATATCACCGCGCAACAGAATCTGTTGCAGGTCTCCGGCCGCAAGGCGGAACTCGCCAATGACGAGCGCGCCAAGTTCGTCCATGTCGGGATCGCCAACCGCAGTTTCGAGCGCCGCTTCGAGCTCGCCGATTTCGTGCGTGTGGACAATGCCGCGCTTGCTGACGGCCTGCTCGTGATAGAGCTGGTACGCGAAGTCCCCGAAGCCATGAAGCCCAAGAAGATCGCCATCAACGGTGGCCAGCTTGTGGAAATCAAGGGTGACCGCAACGCCGCATAATCGCGGAATGAATGATGAAACGCAGGGGAGCCGTGGCAACGCGGCTCCCTTTTTTACGCGCCAGAATGCCATTCATGGTGAGCTTGTCTGGCCGAAGGCGACCGAGGATCAACCCCAGTCCTTTTTCATAAGAGCGGCCGTTCGACAGGCCTAGCGAACGGATGGAGCGAAGTGTTTACCCGTCCCACTGCCCTAGCATGCCGCGCAATTTATCGAGCGCGGATTTCTTGATCTGGCACACCCGCGCCGCACCGATGTCCAGCGTTGCGCCAATTTCCTCCAGGTTCATTTCCTCGACGAAATAGAGTTGCAGCACGATCGCTTCCCTCTCGGGCAGCTTGGTGATGCATCCGGCCAGCGCCTTTTTCAGCGATTCCTTTTCCAGCACCGTGTCCGCACGGTCCTCGACATCGGCGAACCACATCGACTGGTCGGAATAGACCTCCTCGATGCTCTGTTCCTGCACCATTTCCGCGCTGTCGGCGAACTCGCGATAGTCGGACGGCGACAGGTTCATCTCGGCGCCCATCTCGGCTTCGGTAGGCGGCCGACCGAAGCGCTGTTCCAGCCGCTTGCGCACCGCGCCCAGTTCCTTGCGGCGGCCCATGGCCGACCGGCAGAGCGTCGCGTGGCGGCGGAGCGTGTCGATCATCGCTCCGCGAATGCGCATCTGCGCGTAGCTCGCAAAGCCGAAGCCACGATCCTCATAGCCATTGGCAGCTTCGACCAGCGCAACCATGCCGATCTGGAGCAGGTCCTCGATTTCGATGGCGCTCGACACCCGGCCGTGCACATGCCAGGCGACCTTGCGCACCAGCGGCATATATTGCCGCGCCAGTTGCTCGGGACGGAGGGCACCCGCCTTCTTGCCGTAGGTCAGGCTCTCGGAGCCGGGTTCCAGCTTGCTCATATACATTGCCTATGCGTCCCCTCAGCCGATACGCTCGCGCGATCCGCCGGAAATCTGGCCGTTGGGGATCTGTGCGGGAATCGGGTCATGGCGCGGCTGCGGCTTCTCGCCGCCAACGACCGCGACCACCTCGACAGGCTTGCCGTCGGGAATTTCCAGAAAGGACAGCACCGGCGTTTCCGGCAGATGCGGCTTGAACAGACGTGCGAGCGCACGGCGCGCGAGCGGCGACGTGACAATCGCGAAATTGCGCGCTTCGCCCATGATTGGCCGGGCGGCCTGCACCACCGTATCGACAATGCGGTTGGCAAGCGCGGGCTCGATCGGGTGCTTGGCGTCGCCCGCCACCCGCATCGCCTGCGCCAGCAATCCTTCGAGATCCCCGTCGAGCGTGATGACGGGCAGCGGCATTTTCACCGGCACCAAAGTCTGGATGATCAGCGAACCGATCCGCTGGCGCACCGCCTCGACCAGTTGCTCGTGGCTGAGATCCGGCTTCCACGCGTCGATCATCGCTTCGCACAGGCGACGGAAGTCCTTCAGGGGTACACCCTCGGCGAGTAGCGCGCGGGAGATCGCGGCGATCTGCGCCAGGCTCAGCATCGCAGGGGTCAGCCCGTCGACCAGTTGCGGCGAGGCTTCCTTCAGCGCGTCGAGCAACTTGCGTGCTTCGTCGAGGCCGAACATCTCGCTGGCGTTCATGGCGATCAGCTGGTTGAGGTGCGTCGCGACCACCGTCGCCGGGTCGACCACCGTATAGCCCGCGACCACCGCTTCGCTGCGTTTGTCGGGCGTGATCCACACCGCGTCCAACCCGAATGTTGGATCCTTTGCCGCGCGACCGTCCACAACACCGTCCAGCGCGCCGCTGTCGAGCGCCAGCAAATCGTCGGGCCAGATCTCGTCCTCGCCAACGATCACGCCACCGATGGTAATGCGATAGCAATTGGGTTCGAGAGCGAGATTGTCCTTTACGCGCACCAGCGGCACGACAAAGCCCAGCTCACGCGACAATTGACGACGGATACCCGTGATGCGCCCCATGAGCGGAGCGCCCTTGCGCTCATCGACCATCGCGATGAGGCCATAGCCGATTTCGAGGCCAAGCACCGCGCCATCGGACACATCGCCCCATTCGATGTTCGCCGGATTGGCGGGTTCTTCCGGAGCGGGAGCCGCAGCGGCCGTCGCCGCGTCTTTGGCGGATTGGCGTAACTTCCACGCGATAAACCCAGCAAGACCGGCAGCGGGCAGCACGATGAAATGCGGCATACCAGGCAGGAGCCCAAGAATGCCGAGAATCGCCGCGACCGGTACCCATGCCTTGCCAGCACCGAATTGCGACGCGATCTGGCCGGAAAGGTCATGCTCGCTGCTGACGCGCGTAACGATGCTCGCAGCAGCAATCGACAGCAGCAAGGCCGGAACCTGCGCGACTAGCGCATCGCCGATCGCGAGAATAATATATGTCTGCGCGGCCTGCGAGAGGCTTAGGCCGTGGCTGACCACGCCCAATATGATGCCACCCAGAATGTTGATGACGAGGATCAGCACGCCGGCAACAGCATCGCCCTTCACAAACTTCGACGCACCGTCCATCGACCCGTAGAAATCTGCCTCGGTGGCGACTTCCTGCCGCCGCGCCTTGGCTTCTTCCGGCGTCAGCAAACCCGCATTAAGGTCCGCGTCGATTGCCATCTGCTTGCCCGGCAATGCGTCGAGAGTAAAGCGCGCCGACACTTCGGACACGCGGCCCGCGCCCTTGGTGATGACGACGAGGTTGATGATCATCAGGATCGCGAACACGAACAGGCCAACGACATAATCGCCGCCGATCAGGAAATGACCGAAGGCTTCGATAACATGGCCTGCAGCGTCCGCGCCTTCATGCCCGTCGACCAGCACCACGCGCGTGGATGCAACGTTCAGCGCCAGCCGCAGCAACGTTGCAAACAGCAACACCGTCGGGAAGCTGGAAAAATCGAGCGGCTTGGCCGCGTTCAGCGCCACCATAAGTACCGCGAGGCTGATCATGATGTTTGTAATGAACCCGATATCGAGCATGATCGCAGGAACCGGCACGATCATGAACAGCACGAGCATCAGCGTCGCCATCGGCAGCACCGCGCCCTTCGCCGCGCTCATCCAGAGTTTACCGGTCACTTCCTGACGAGTCATCGCTGCGGTTTACCTTCCGAAGGTGGCGAGCATGAGATAGGCGAGACGCGCGGTCTCCGGCTGCGGCCGAATCATTGCGTCGGAGGATGTCTGCTGAGCGAGGCGAGCGGTTTCGACGCGCACATAATCGGCGGGCTGTACCGCCTGCGCAGGCGCGGGAAGATCGGGCGCAGACCTGTCGTTCATCGCCCATTGCGTGCCACGCGCCAACTTGTTCTGGAACCGGTCTCGAATATCCGCAAAGCTGCGGGCATTGCCCTGCTTGTCATAGAAAATGGAATGGTTTGCACGCGCCGCCGCCGGAAACAGCGCCGCCGCGTTTGCATCGGGCGACTGGTCGTAGGCGCGCAAAAACTTGCTCGCGCCGCCCACGCCCAGGAAGTGCGCGAGGTAGAGATCGACCGATTCGACCGGTCGGCCGAGCCGCTGCTCCAGATAGTTTTTGTTGTCGGCGGCGTGTTCTGCCGCCATGACAGAAGCGGTCTCGGGATGATTGCGCAGGTCGAGAATTTGCTGCCGCAATTCCGGGTCGGCGACATAATAGCGCCCATTCGCGCCCTGCCCGATCGCATCGGCAGCCCAACCCAACCCATATTCCGAGCCATGGTCGTGAACGACCGCAAGCCAGCTCTGGTCGACAAACTGATACAATCCGGTCGCTGACGACGTGCCCGCGCGCGCCGTGGGGTTGAGGCTGCTTTCGATCTTCGCCTGGCCGAGCAGATAACCGAAATCCATTCCGGTCCTGCGACTGGCAAGCGCAATGGCGTTGGTAACGCGATCGCGTCCCGCCGTGCTTCCCGAAATGAGCATGTCCGCGAACGCCGACATTGAAATTCCCTGTTTTTATGCAGGGTCATTTAAGCAAGCAGCATGCCAATATTTGGTTAACGCAGGAGAAGGAAATGTGATGTTCTGCAAAAAAGATCCGGAATGAACCCGATCTGCGTTCAACGGCCGTAAGTGAGTTTGGCGCCGTCGCTGCCATAATCAGCCAGCAGGGATATCCTCTGGCGGACATGGTCGGACGCCATGTTGACGCGCAACCGCGCCGAATCGATCATCGGCAGCAACGACTGGATCTTTTCGTGCAGTGCCGGATCCTGGCGCCATGCGCCCTGTGCGCGGATGTCACTGGTGATCGCGCGTACCTCGCTCGACGCGGCGAGAATCGCCGCCGGATCATTGGCATCAAGCGCGCTGCGCAACGTGCCAAACGCCCTGTGCAGACTGTCAATCGCGGCAGACCCAGTGGGCATTAGTGCGGTTCCCCGCTCTCGTCGGGCAGGTCGAGTGCGATCATGCGCTCGGCGATTTTCTCGGCATTGACCGGGTAATTGCCAGAAGCGATAGCTGACTTGATCGCCGCCACCCGGTCCATGTCGACCGGAGCGCCTTCCGCCGCCATCCGCGCGGCCGGTGTCGCAGATGCGCCGCTCGATGCCTCGGACAGGCTCGATCCCGCCGTGGAAGCGGCGCGGGCCTTGCTGCCCTCGCGCGACTTGGCAAGCTCTATCGGAGAGCTGATTGCCTGGCCTATCGACTTGATCATGAAACCGTCCTTTTCGTCATCTGCGCATCTATATACGGCAGCCCTCAGAAATCTTTAAATCCCGGCGCACGTACGATACCGATTTCCACGACCTGCGCCAGCACAGGGTCGCTTTTGCGGTCTTCACGAACGCGGATCATCTGTCCGGCGGCGCCGTCTTCATCGGCGATCATCATGCGCGACACCTGAAACGCGGCGCCGCCTGCCACCAATTGCACTGGATCGCCCTTTTTGACGACAATTTCGCGGCTGGCCGGAGCCACGGTGCGAGGCCGCATGTAGGAAGCCGGGGCGGCAGACGGCGTACCCGACCCCTGCAGACTCACACTCAGCGGCACACGAATACGCCAGCCCAGCGTTTTGCACTGCACGATGGCTGCACCGAATACAGGCCCCTGCACATCGGGTACTTCTGGGCAAGCCGCCAACCGCAGCCGACGATCGACAGGAGAGACAGGGCCACCCGGCTCCCCGAGATTGGCGCCGACGGTCATCGCCACCAAACCATCGATCCGGTCGAGATTCTCGAATTTTTGCTGGGCGAACACCGGGCTGGCACTCATTCCGACCAGCAGCACAGCGATCATCGTCACTTCGCGCACGTCGCATTCTCCTGTTTTGGGCCATCACGCACCCATCAGGATTATATAAGCAAGAACTGTGCCAATATGGGAATTAATGCGCGGGGCGGTAGCGGAAGGTAAATGTCTGCCCCTTGGCTGCGCTCGCCTGACTCTGGTCCAGCCCCCGGATCACGATACGGCGGGGCTCGATACCCGCATGGGTCAACGCGCGAGCCACCGAGCCAAGGCGCGCTGCCGAAAGATCCCAGCTATCGAAGCGCAACGTCGTTCCACCCTGCCCGACTGAATGGATCTCCACGATGTCGCTCGACCCCCTCATTTTTTGGGCGACCTTGACGATTTCCCCGTTGCCCTGCGGACCAATCATCGCCTCGCCCGGCGCGAACAGAGCATCGGCGCGCAGTACGTCAGATCCGGCGGTGGGCGCGCCGAACTCCCTCGCGATCTGGCCGACGATTTCCTGCTGCCGTCCCGCGTTGGCGTGTAGCAGCACGAAAAAGCCGAGCAGAAGCAGCGCCAAATCAGCAAAGCTGATCGCCCAGCGGTTACGCCGTGTGAGAGCGATTGCCTTCATGCGACTTCGCGGATCGAGGCGCGGCGCACTGGCGCGGTTTCCCGCCGCGCGACTACCAGCATGCGGCGGCACAGTTCGTGCTGCCACATCAGCTCGCGCTCGGACAGGTCAGTGAGGCGCGCGGCAATCGGGGCCGCCACGAAATTGGCAAGGATTACGCCGTACAGCGTCGTCAACAACGCCAGCGCCATCGACGGACCGATCTTCGCGGCGTCATCCATCCCGGCGAACATGCCGACGAGGCCGATGATCGTCCCAGCCATGCCCAATGCAGGCGCTGCGTCCGCCACAGCGTTCCAGAATTTGTGTGCCTGCCCATGGCGCGCGGTCCGGTCCGCGAGCGCCTGTTCCGCCCACATCTCGAACCGGTCGACATTCTCGGTATCGGCAAGCTTGCGCACCGCGAGCGCGAGAAAGGGATTGGCTGCCTTCACCCGGTCCGTGCAGGATAGGCCGCGCAGGTTGGCGAGGTGATCCACCTTGGTCATGGTCGCGCGCGCCAGCAGCATGTCGCGGTCCGGGTCGGCGCGCCAGAGGGCGCTCAGCGCGCGGAATGCCCGGCCCGCGCCCCGCGCGCCGTTCTGCATCGTCGCGACGGCGAAGCAGCCGCCCAGCATCACCGAAAATGTCACGGGGTTCAGCAGATTCCCCAGCATTGCGAGCATCACCATCTCCCCGGTGGCTTCGCGCCACGAATTCCGTTCCCCGGCCCCAGCCGAACCGCCCGCAGAGCGCATCGGCAAAGAATTGCCGCACACCGGCAACAAATTGCCGCGCGCGATCTGCCGCATACGGAAAGCCGCACGAATGCGCGGTTTTCGGAATATGTCATACAGCCACCGCACAATTGGCACGGCCCTTGCTAGATACAGATCGGATGATCCGCCCGCATGGTCCGCAAGGGTTATAACGGCGCCGGGTTCAAACATTTTAGGACGGTCGGAAGAAAAATGGCTTTGGAAGACAGTTTGTTCGGAGTGCACGGAAAGGCGCTGGAGCTTCGCTCGCAGCGACTGAACCTGCTTGCCTCCAACATCGCCAACGCTTCGACGCCGGGATACAAGGCCCGCGACCTCGATTTTGACGCCGCGCTCAAGACCGCCACGCAGGGTCAGACTTCAGTCGACAACGCCGCACAGGGCGCGATGGGTTATCGCATCCCGCTGCAGCCCAGCGTGGACGGCAACACGGTAGAGCTTTCGACCGAACAGACGTTGTTCGCAGAAAACGCCGTCAAATACCGCACCACGCTCTCCTTTCTGGAAAGCCGCATCAACACCATCAACCGCGCCTTGCGAGGAGAATGAGCATGGCCAACAACCCCATGAGCGTCTTCGACATCGCGGGCAGGGCAATGTCGGCCCAGCTCGTCCGCCTGAACGCCACAGCCTCCAATATGGCCAATGCCGGTAATGTCAGCGGCAGCGAGGCACAGGCCTACCGCGCAATCCGTCCGGTGTTCCGTTCCTCGACCGAGCGCCCCGGCGTCTCCACGGTCGATGTCGAGCAGGTCGTCACCACCAACGCCAAGCCCGTGAAGCGCCACGACCCGGCCCACCCGCTCGCCGACAAGAACGGCGATGTGTGGGAAGCCGCCGTCGATAGCAGCGCCGAGCTGGTCGATATGATCGAATCCTCCCGCAACTATCAGAACAATGTGCAGGTCCTCCAGACCGCAAAATCGCTGATGCTCGACACCATAAGGATGGGCAAATGACCACCATTGATACCAGCCTGACGACCGGCGGAACCGCCAGCACCCTCAAGCAGCAACAGCTTGGCCAGATGGATTTCCTCAAGCTGCTCACGGCGCAGCTCCAGACGCAAGATCCCTTCGAACCGATGGATAACTCTCAGATGGTCGCCCAGATGGCGACAATCACCAACGCCAGCGGCGTGGCGGAGATGAACCAGACGCTGTCCTCGATCAAGGATCAGCTCGCGGGCAATCGCCTTGGCGATGCGGCGAGCTGGATCGGCCGGTCGATGCTGGTCAAGAGCAATATCGCGGCTCCCGATGCATCGGGCCAGTATATCGGCCAGATCACCCTGCCAGAAGCCGCCGAAAATGTGAGCATCGAGCTGGTCGACGGCAGCGGCGGCGTGGTCCACACAATCGAGATGGGCGCGCGCGGCAAGGGCGACACGTCCTTCTACTGGGACGGCAAGGACGCCGACGGCAACCAGATCGGCACCCAGCCGCTGCAGGTCCGCGTCAAGGGCGTCACTCCCACGAGTGTCGCCACTTGGACACCGATCGCAGCGGTCCAATCACCCGGCGACGGCACCAACGCTAAACTCATTACTCCCTTGGGCAGCTACAGCCCGACCGACGCGCTGCGTCTTGCCTAATCCACAGATCACCACGAGGAGTTAGTCCATGTCCTTCTATATCTCGCTTTCCGGCCTCAAGGCGGCGCAGGCCGATCTTTCGACCATTTCGAACAACGTCGCCAACGTGAACGCGACCGCCTTCAAGAAGAGCCGCTCGAACTTCGGTGACATCTTCGCAGCCGCGCCGATGCAGACGACGACGCAGGTCGCCGGCCAGGGTACACGCATCAACGGCATCCAGCAGCAATTTACGCAGGGCACGATCGAAACGACCGACAAGACGCTCGACCTCGCGATCACCGGCGAATCGTTCTTCACCGTCCGCACGCCTCCGCCGACCGCGCAGATCAGCTACACGCGCAATGGCGCGTTCGAGCTGGACGAGAACCGCTATGTCGTCGACACCGTAGGCGGTCGTTTGCAAGTTCTACCGGTCGACGCAAACGGCGTGCCGACCAGCACCGCCGCAGGATCGCTGAGCGATCTCCAGATTCCCGTTTCCAAGCCTGGCGCACCCACGGTGCAGCTGTCGAGCGTCGGCGTATCGGTCGCCGGTCTGGTGACCGCCACGTTCGCGGACGGCACGACCCAGATGCTTGGTACGGTCGCCATGGCAGCCTTCCCCTCGCAGGAAGGCCTGCGTCAGCAGGGCGATGCGCACTGGCAGGCGACGTTGCAGAGCGGCGATGCCGTGTACGGTCAGGGCAATGCCGGTCTCTATGGCGCAGTTCGCTCGGGTGCGCTCGAACGTTCCAACGTCGACATTACGGAAGAACTCGTGGCGCTGATCTCCGCCCAGCGGAATTTCCAGGCGAACGCCAAGGCGATCGAATCCGCGTCGAACATGACGCAGGCGATCGTCAACCTGCGCTCTTAACGCGGGCTCCTATCTCGATTTGGGCACTTAACGGGGTTTCATCATGGATCGGTTGGTCATTACATCGCTTACGGCCATGCGGGGCGCGATGGCGCGTCAGGCAGCCATTGCGAACAATCTCGCCAATGTGAACACCACCGGCTTCCGCGCCGAAATCGCCAACGCCTCCACCCGTTGGGTCGATGGGCAGACGTTCAAGTCGCGCGCCCAGTCAGCCGAACAGGTGGTCGGCGCCAGCATGGCGCAGGGGTCGATCGTCCACACCGGCAATCCGCTGGATGTTGCGATCGATGGGGACTCTCTGCTGGCGGTACAAGCCACCGATGGCAGCGAAGCCTATACACGGCGCGGTGACTTCAAGTTAACCGACAGCGGACTGCTGACGACCGGCGATGGACTGCCGGTCATCGGCGAGGGCGGACCGATCACCCTGCCCGCAGCCGATAGCATCTCGATTGCCAAGGACGGCGGGATCTGGATCGTTCCGGCGGGCGGCGACGCCAACAACCCGCAGCGGATCGACGGCCTCAAGATCGCTAGCGCCACGGGGTCGGAAATCGCCAAGGGCCTCGACGGGCTGTTCCGCGAAAAGAACGGTGGCGTCCTTCCCAACGATCCATCTGGCGCGGTGATCGCCGGATCGATCGAAGGATCCAACGTCAATGCGACCGAAGCGCTCGTCCAGATGATCGAGGCGAGCCGCGCGTGGGAAACACAGATCAAGATGATTAACACCGCCAAGGATCTCGACGACAGCGGCGCCAGCCTGATGCGGATGCCGGATTAATACAAATACCTCAGGGGACTGAATCATGACCAACGCAGCCTTGCATGTCGCCCGCTCCGGGCTCGATGCGCAGAATACCAAGATGCAGGTGATCGCCAACAACCTGGCGAATGTGAACACGACCGGGTTCAAGAAGGACCGGGCCGATTTTCAGACCCTTGCCTATCAGCAGCTCATCGCCGCAGGCGCCGCTTCGGACGCAGAAAGCAAATTCGCCACCGGCCTCTCGCTGGGTACCGGCGTCATGCTCGCAGGCACCAGCCGCCAAGACAGTCAGGGCACACTCAACGTGACGGGCAACGCGCTCGATCTCGCGATCGAGGGCAATGGCTATTTCCAGATTCAGCGTTCGGATGGCACGACCGCCTATACCCGCGCTGGCAATTTCCAGCGCAGCGCTGAAGGAACTGTCGTCACCTCAGACGGGCTTCAGGTGCTGCCGCAAATCACCGTCCCCGATGGCGCGACATCCATCACCGTCGGCAATGACGGCACGGTGTCCGCAACCCTGCAGGGCCAGACCGCACCGGTCGAGGTCGGCAAGATCGAACTGGCGAGCTTTATGAACCCCGCCGGGCTGCAGTCGATCGGCAACAATCTGCTCGTCGAAACCGCCGCCAGTGGCGCGCCGCAGGTCGGGGCCGCCGGGCTCGACGGCCGCGGCGCCCTGCGTCAGGGTTCGCTCGAATCGTCGAACGTCAACGTGGTCGAGGAGCTGGTCGACATGATCGAGACCCAGCGCGCCTATGAGGTCAATTCCAAGATGATCAAGGCGACTGACGAAATGCTGCAATATGCGAACCAGCAGCTTTGAGGGGCCTGATGCGTAGCACCCTTCTCCTCGCCACCGGGGTTGTCGCGCTGGGCTTCGGCGCACCGCAGGCCGAAGCGCGCTCGCGCAAGGCTGATGCCATCACCTATGCGCCGACTTATGCGCCGTCGCCTGCCGAGCAGGTGCAGGCGAACGGCAGCATCTTTCAGCCTGCGTCGGGCTATGCCCCACTGACCAGCGGCGCACGTGCAGCTATGGTCGGCGACATCATCACGATTTCGCTTATCGAAAGCACTCAGGCCTCCAAGAGCAACGCCGCCGACACCAAGCGCGACGGCAGCATCGGCCTGACCCCACCGTCTACCGGTCCCCTGTCCAAGATTCTCAAGTCGACCGATGTCGCCGCAAGTGGCACGAACAGCTTCAAGGGTGCGGGCAACGCGACCCAATCCAACAGCCTTTCGGGCGAGATCACAGTCACTGTGGCACAGGTCTACCCCAACGGCACGATGCTCGTACGCGGACAGAAGGCACTGACGCTCAATCGCGGTGACGAGTTTATCCAGATCTCCGGACTTGTCCGTCCCGCCGACATCACACCCGATAACCGGGTTGCATCGACGCGCGTAGCCGACGCTCGCATTACCTACACCGGCAAGGGTGAAATCGCCCGCGCCAGCCGCCAAGGCTGGTTGCAGCGCTTCTTCACCATGGTCAGCCCATTCTGATGGAATTATTCCCAATGATCCGCATGTTCACATCGATTTTCGCGCGAGCTCTGGTTGCGCTGGCCCTCACGCTGTGCGTCGTCGCAGCGCCCGCCCACGCGGAGCGGATCAAGGATCTCGGGACGTTTCAAGGCGTGCGCCCGAACCAACTCACCGGATATGGTCTGGTCGTAGGCCTTGCCGGAACGGGTGACGACAGCCTCGATTATTCGACGCAGGGGATGAAGGGGGTCGTTTCCCGCTTCGGCCTTACGCTGCCTGCAGGCGTAAATCCGGCGCTCAAGAACGCAGCGGCCGTGCTGGTGACGGCGGATCTTCCTGCCTTCGCCAAGCCGGGCCAGCGTCTCGACGTGACCGTATCGGCGCTGGGCAAGGCCAAGTCGTTACGTGGCGGCACGCTCATCCTCACGCCGTTGCGCGGCGCGGACGGCCAGATTTACGGCATGGCGCAGGGCAACCTCGCTGTCGGCGGCCTGGGCGTATCCGGCGCGGACGGCAGCCAGGTTTCGGTCAACATCCCCTCCGCCGGGCGCATTCCGGGTGGGGCAACGGTCGAGCGAGCGGTTATCACCGGCTTCGACACCGCCCCCCAACTCACCTTTAACCTCGCCGAAGCGGACCTTACCACCGCCCTGCGCGTAGCCGATGGCATAAACCAGGCCTTCGGCGATCGCCGCGCCCGCGCGATGGATGCAGTCTCCGTCACCATCGACGCGCAGCAGGGCGCAGAACAGCGCATTCTGATGATGGGCCTTATCGAGAATATCGAGGTCCGGCCCGCCGACGCCCCCGCCAAGGTCATCGTCAACGCACGTACCGGCACGGTCGTCATCAACGGCGCAGTACGCATCGCTCCGGCGGCCATTGCCCACGGCAAGCTGACCGTCAGTGTGCAGGAAAGCCCGCGTGTTGTGCAGCCGCTTCCCTTCTCGAAGGGGGAGACGGCGGTCGAGCCCTCCAGCTCGATTTCGGTGCAGGAGGAAAAGAAGCCGGTAATAAATTTTAAAGGTGGGGCATCTTTGGCCGATATAGTCAAAGCGGTGAACGCGATTGGCGCGTCGCCAGCGGACATGGTCGCGATCCTCGAAGCGCTCAAGCAGGCGGGCGCGATGAAGGCGGAGCTGGTGGTATTATGACGCAGGTTTCCTCTCCTCTCTCCCCTTCGGCAACCGTCGCAGCCACCGCCGCGCCCGACCCGTCGCTGGTTAAGGCGGCCAAGGCGTTTGAGGCGATCTTCCTGCGCCAGATGATCAGCGCAATGCGCTCGTCGAGCCTGTCCGAAGGCCTAAACGACAGCAGCGCGGGCGAGCAGTTCCGCGACATGTCGGACGCCCGCACTGCGGATAACATGGCGGAAACCGGCAGCTTTGGCGTCGCCAACATGCTCATCCGCCAACTTTCTCGCCCACCCGCCACTCCGGGAACCGCAGCGGCGGGCTATGCGGCGGCCAATCCCGCGCCAGCAACTGAAAGCACCACGCCATGAGCAGCGCCGATCTCTTCGTCATCGGGTCGAGCGGCCTCAAGGGCTATCGCGCGCAGATGGGCGCGGTGTCGGAGAATATCGCTAACAGCGGCACACCCAACTACAACCGGCGTTCCGTCACGCTGGCGGAATCGTCGCTGGCCGCTTCGACCGAGCCGTTTTATGTTCCGCGCGCGAACTTTGGTGGTTCGGTAATCGTTGGGGTGCAACGCGCGAACGATCCCTATCTTGACGCCGCGGCACGGATGACGGGCATGTCCTTCGCGGGCGCCGATTCACGCCTACGCTGGCTCAGCGACACCGAAACCGCTCTAAACGATGATGCTTTGGGTGTCGGTTCCTCACTTGGCTACATGTACAGCGCGGTGGAAAAGCTCGCCGCCAGCCCGAGCGACACTTCGCTGCGGACCAACGTGCTTTACGGCGTTGAGCAGGTCGTTACCGCGTTCCAGCAAAGCTCCGCCGCGCTCAAATCGACACTCGACGGAACCTACGCCACCGCACAGGGCGATGTGAAGTTGCTCAACGACTCGCTGACCGAACTGGCACGGGTGAACGCAAGTCTGCTGCAGTCCGCGAACAATACCGCAAATCAGGCGCAATTGCTGGACAGCCGCGACGCGGAACTGTCGAAGATCACGCAGAAGCTGAACGTCACGATCACCTTCGGGCCGGGCGGAAGCGCCAGCGTGGCCTATGACGGCCAGAACGTGGTTCAGGGCAATGCCGCCGGAACTTTCTCCGTCACGCAGAACACTAACGGCACGATGAACCTGCTGCTTAACAACGCCGCTGTGGCCGGCGCGGCAGATGGCTCGCTAGGCGGCGCCTTCACGAGTGCATCCATCGTCAAGGACCGGATCGCGAGCCTGGATACGCTCGCGGTACAGTTCGCCACGGATATGAATGCCTGGCACGCGCAGGGTCTGACCGACACCGGTGCGGCGGGCGGCCCGCTGGTCAGCGTTGGAACCACCGCATCGAGCCTCTCCGTCGTCCTGACCGACATCACGAAGATCGCCGCGCGCTCGTCGGACGGGCGTCTCAACGGCAATCTCCTCAACATCTCGACGACGCGCAGCACGTCGGGTGTGGAACAGGGCTGGACTGCTCTCGTGGTCGCCCATGGCAACGTGCTCAACACCGTCAAACAGGAACAAGCTGCCTCGCAGACGCGCGATCAGAACGCCCGTTCGGCGCGGGAAAAGGTTAGCGGCGTCGACCTCGACATGGAAGCGGCCGATTTGTTGCGAATCCAGCAAGCCTATCAGGCGTGCGCCAAGGTCATTCAGGCTGCGCGCGAAACCATCGATTCCGTCCTGCGGATCACGTGAAGATGAGGAACTGAGACATGGTAGCAATCACTTCACAGACGATGGCCGATGAAATCGCGCGCCAGCAGCGTCTCGCGCGCAGCATCGCCGACGACCAGGCCTCGATATCGAGTGGTAAGAAGCTCAGCACACCATCACAGGATCCGCAGGCTTGGGTGCAGGTATCCGAGATTGGCCGGTCGCAGGCTCAGCAGGCAGCATGGACGGCCAACGCCAACTATGGTCAGGCCCGCGCTAACAAGGCATCGAGCAACCTGAACGAAATGAACACCCTGTTCTCGCGCGCGCGCGAACTGATGGTCAACGCATCATCCAATTCGATGGACCCGGCGGGCAAGGCTGCGACCATCGCCGATCTACAGGGCATCCGCGCCTCCCTTTCCGACCTTCTCAATGAGAAGGACTATCAAGGCACGCCCGTGTTCGACGACACGAACCCGACACAAGTGCCTGTCTCACGCGGACTGGCTCTCGATGTGGTAGGTACACGCCAAAGCATTGAAAGCGGCGTGACCGTCGGCGCGACGACAACCTCGCTCGACGCGATCCTAGTCGGCGCGATCAACGCAGTGACATCCGGCGTTCCCGCCGATATCCAGAATTCACTGACGGCTGTCGAGGCGGGCCTCAATCATGTGATCATCAATCAGTCGGTTCAGGGCATTCGCAGCGACCGTCTTTCGGCCGCCACCGATCGCTTGTCTGACACCAGTCTCAGCTTGTCGGAGCGGCGTTCCAAGCTGGAAGACACCGATCTGACGACGACGCTCGCCGGGTTGCAGTCCAAGCTGCTCACGCTCGAAGCTGCGCAATCGGCCTTTGCGCGGATAAACCGCCAGAGCCTGTGGGATCTGATCAGCTGATCTACCCCTGCCTTGGCCAATATGGGCGAAGCTGTTCTTCATTATCATATTTGGAGCCGACCCGGGCTTCTCCCCTGGTTTTTTGATCTGGTAAACAACGCGGTAACCATCACGTTAAACCATATCTGAAAGCCGTCGTTATAGGGAAAGGACAGACGCCGAAAACGCGTCCTACCGGATCAGCTTGCGGGGATTTTCATGTTTGCCATTATCGGCCTCGTTGTCCTGATCGCCATGGTGTTTGGCGGCTTCGTGTTCACCGGTGGCGACATCGAGCCGGTGCTCCACGCGCTCCCCCATGAAATGCTTATCATCGGCGGCGCAGCCGTCGGCGCGCTGATCATCGGCAACAGCGGCGCGGACCTTAAGGGGCTGGGCACCGGCCTGGGGAAGGTATTCAAGGGCACTCGCTACAAGAAACAGGATTTCCTCGACTGTATCTTTCTCGTCAGCCGGCTGATGAAGATGCTGCGCGTCGAAGGTCCGGTCGCGCTCGAACCACATATCGAGGATCCCAAGTCTTCCTCTGTCTTTGCGGAATATCCCCGTCTGGCAAGCGACCACACACTCATCAACCTGATCTGCGACACGCTGCGCCTAGTCGTGGTGTCGTCGGGCACGCTCGATCCGCATGCAGTGGAGGAGGTCATGGACAATGGCCTCAAGACCCACCACCATGAAGCGATTCGTCCCGCCGACACACTGCAGGGTCTGGCCGATGCCTTACCCGCGCTCGGCATCGTTGCCGCAGTTTTGGGCGTGGTGAAGACCATGGGCTCGATTGACCAGCCCCCCGCCATCCTTGGCGCGATGATCGGCTCGGCGCTGGTCGGAACCTTCCTTGGCGTTTTGCTGGCTTATGGTATGGTCGGCCCGTTCGCGACCCGCTGTCGCTCGGTGATCGAGGCAGACGGTGCGATTTATCACGTCGTCAAGCAGATCATCGTCGCCTCGCTCCACGGCCACCCGCAGCCTCTGGTGATCGAGGCCGCCCGTTCCAGCCTCACCCACGCCAACCAGCCGGCGTTCGCCGAAGTGTTCGACGGCATGAGGGGCAAATAACCCATGGCGGGCAACAGTAAGCGGTCGGCGAACGAGCCCGAACCGCGGCCTATCATCGTAAAGAAAATCATCGTCGAGGGTCATGGCGGCCATCACGGCGGCGCGTGGAAGGTTGCCTATGCCGACTTCGTGACCGCCATGATGGCATTTTTCCTGCTGATGTGGCTGCTCGGCGCAACCACGGAAAAGCAACGCAAGGGCTTGGCAGACTATTTCACGCCGACGCTGGTCGAGATGAAGCAGGGCAGTGCCGGATCCAACGGCATGTTCGGCGGCGACAGTTTTGACAAGAAGGAAAACTACCCGACAAGCGGCGGTCAAGGCAACCTTGCCATCACAATCCCGCGTGACGCCAAGGGCACGAAAGACGATGGCGCACGCGACCGCAAGAGCCGCGACAAGCAGAAATTCGACGAGATCAAGAAGAAGCTTGAAGCCAAGCTGAAGATGACGGCCGCGCTGCGCAAGCTGGCCCGCAACGTGCGCTTCTCCGAAACGCGCGAGGGGCTGCGCATCGACCTCGTCGATGAGGCGGATTTCGCGATGTTCGGCATGGGTACCGACCGGCTCGTACCTGCCGCCCGCACGCTTGTGGGCGAAGTGGCAAAGGTCGTCGCGGGCGTGCCCAACGACATCATTGTGCGCGGCCACACGGACGGTCTGCCCTATTCGTCGGGACGGACGATGAACAACTGGCTGCTCTCCTCTTCTCGCGCCGACGCGACACGGGAAGCCTTGGCGCAGTTCGGCACGCCTAATTCGCGCTTTGCCAAGATTGAGGGCGTGGCCGACCGTGAACCGTTTATCCCCGGCGACATCTACGATCCTCGCAACCGGCGCATGTCGATCATCCTTGCATGGAGCCATGGCGGGGAAAAGGCTTTGGCAGATGCGCCCGTTGTAGACCCGGCCACTAAGCAGGCCATCCGCGAACGCGATGATCCCAAACGCACGATCATGGCGGAAATCCGGGCGCGCGACATGGGCACCACTGGGCTACCCGCCGGGGCCGTGCTCATTAACGCGCAGCCTGCCGCGGCAAAATCGAAAGAGCATAAGCCCGGCAAGTAAGGCTATACCGGAACCTGACAGTCGACAAGGCTGCGGGGATGCGGTAATATCCTGCTATTGCTCACGCTTTTTGATCGTTGGATCCAAAGCCTACTCATGCATTTATCAAGACGACAGGCGTTGCTGGGACTGGGAGGAGCATTGGCGCTGCCCCGCGCAGTGTTTGCCGCATCCGGGACAACCGAAACGGCGGGACTCAATCCTGCACTGCACTCCCGCGCCATGGCCGCGCTGGCTGTGCACCGGTCGCGGGTCTCGTCTGGCAACCTGATCGGTATCGTCGATTTCGCAAAGACGTCACGCCTGCCACGTTTCCATTTGCTCAATGTCGAAACCGGAGCAAGCGAATCGCTTCTTGTCGCGCACGGCAAGGGATCTGACCCAGCTCACAGCGGATGGTTACACCGCTTTTCCAATGATCCGGGATCGGAAGCATCTTCGTCCGGGGCATATCTGGCAGGCGCGCTCTACGAAGGCCAGCATGGACGCTCGCGGCGCCTTATTGGGCTGGATACGAGCAACAGCAATGCCGAAGGTCGCGCCATCGTCATCCATGGCGCCGCCTATGTTAGTCCGCAAATCGCTCAGATACAGGGCAAGGTCGGCCGCAGCCAGGGGTGCCTCGCGGTGTCGCTGGACGACATTGATCGGGTGCTGCGCCGCCTCGCCCCCGGCACACTGATCTACGCCGACCGCATCACATCCAGCTGACCACCAGGTTCAGTTCACGATATCTGCCAACGGCACAAAGGGAAGGCCGAGCGCCTCGCCGACTTCAGGTTTAGTCAGCTTGCCTTCCGCAATGTTGAGGCCCTCACGCAAATTGGGATCATCACTCAGGGCGGCGCGCCACCCTTTATCCGCCAGTGCCAGCGCGAACGGCAAAGTCGCGTTGTTGAGCGCAAAGGTCGATGTGCGCGCTACTGCGCCCGGCATGTTCGCCACACAATAGTGGACCACGTCATCTACCATATAGGTCGGGTCGGCATGGGTGGTGGCGCGCGACGTTTCCGCGCAGCCGCCCTGGTCGATGGCGACGTCCACAATCACCGATCCCCGTTTCATGCGGGATACCAGGTCGCGCGTGATCAGCTTGGGTGCCGCGGCACCGGGCACCAGCACGCCGCAGATGACCAGATCTGCACCCAGCACATGCTCCTCGATCGATCCCACAGTGGAAAACACGGTGTTGATACGCGATCCGAACTGTAAATCGAGTTCCTGCAACCGCCTCAGCGACTTGTCGATGACGGTCACATTGGCTTCCAGGCCCATGGCCATGCGCGCGGCGTTGGTGCCAACAACGCCGCCGCCCAACACGACAACTTTTGCCGCCGCCACGCCCGGCACGCCGCCCAGCAGCATGCCCCGACCGCCCTGATTCATCTCCAGGCAATGAGCCCCCGCCTGGATAGACATCCGTCCGGCCACTTCGGACATCGGGGCGAGCAGCGGCAGACAGCCAAAGCGGTCGGTCACCGTTTCGTAGGCCACCGCAACGCAGCCCGACGCCAGCAGCGCCTTCGTCTGTTCCAGGTCAGGTGCAAGATGCAAATAGGTGAAGAGCAATTGGCCGGGGCGCAGCATTGCGCACTCCTGCGGCTGCGGCTCCTTGACCTTCACGATCATGTCGGCGCGGGCAAAAATTTCGACGGCGTCAACAGCAACCTCCGCGCCCACTGCTCGGTAATCCTCGTCCTCCAGACCAATCGCGTGTCCTGCCGCTGCCTGCACAATCACGGCATGACCATGATGTGTCATTTCCCGCACGGAGGCGGGCGTCAATCCCACCCGATATTCGTGTGTCTTGATCTCTTTGGGAACACCTACCAGCATGATTTATCCTCGCTCTTTACGACTACATCCTATTGGAACGTGGCTGACACGTCCTTGCAAACATGCTGGATGCTGCGTACGTAAATGGTACATTCGTGCATATGCCATTGCACGACTGCAACTTTGTGCCGGATTTTATGATAGACTCAAAAGATACCGCCATCCTTCGCGTTCTTCAGCGGAACGGTCGGCTTACTAACGTTGAATTGGCGGCAGAGGTATATCTTTCTCCGTCCTCGTGCCTGAGACGTGTCCAGAAGCTCGAACACGATGGACTGATCGAGGGCTATGTCGCCATTCTCAACCAAACGGTTATCGGCAAGCCGGGTACCGTTTTTGTGCAAGTGACCCTCGATAGCCAACAACAGGAATATCTCCATGAGTTCGAGGAAGGCGTCCGCGCCCTCGACGACGTGATGGATTGTCACCTGATGGCGGGCGACGCGGACTATATCCTTCGCGTCATCGTCGCCGACGCCAGCGATTATGAACGCATCCACGAACAGCTCACCCGTTTGCCCGGTGTCTCCCGGGTAAAATCCGCCTTTGCGCTGCGTACAGTGAAACGGACGACGCAATTGCCACTTAACGGTCCTGCCGTGCCTGACCGCCGCGCCTAAGACGAGCATTGGACAAGGGCATGTTCCAGAGCTAGGCCTGCATCCCCGATGACTGCGCACTCTCCCCCTCTTCTTCTCGATGTCAGCCGCCTGATCTGGCGAGGCTGGTCGGGTCGTCTGCCGACCGGCATCGACCGGACCTGCCTGGCCTATGCCGCGCATTATCGCGATCGCGCGTTGGCAGTGGTACAAAGGGGCGGGGCAACGGTAGTGCTTGACCGTGCGGCGTCCTCTGCTCTTTTCTATATTCTGCTTACTGATGGACCGTTGCAGCGCGCGCGCCTGTTGCGGCTGCTTCCCCGCGCGCTCCTCTCCCGCGTCCCGGCGCGGCGTCTGCACGGGGCGCTCTACCTCAACGTTGGGCATACCGGGCTCAACACAGCGGGGCACACACGGTGGATCGGAACGACCGGAGTAAAGCCGGTCTATTTCGTCCACGACCTTATCCCGCTTTCACATCCCGAATATTGTCGCCCCGGTGAGCCGGAAAAGCACAACCAGCGGATGCGCACGCTGCTCTCGCTCGGCACAGGGGTCATCGGCAACAGCGCGGAAACAATTTCCGTCCTCACCGGTCATGCGCAGTCCCAACGCCTGCCCATCCCCGCGACAGTGGTGGCGCCCCTTGGTGTTCCTCCTGTCGTGCCGGGTGCCTTTGCCAGCCTGCCGGAAAGTATTGGCACTCCTCCGCTCTCCCGCCCCTATTTCGTCATGCTGGGGACCATCGAGGGGCGCAAGAACCACGTCCTCATTCTCAATATCTGGCGCGAACTGGCGGAGCGCCACGGCATGGCAGCACCCCAACTTGTTATCATTGGCCAGCGCGGGTGGGAAAGCGAGCAGGCCGTCGACATGCTCGATCGATGCGAACCTCTGCGCCACCATGTGATCGAGCTCGGCCGATGCAATGACGCATTACTTGCCCGGTACATGCGCCATGCCCGCGCATTGCTGTTCCCTTCGTTCGTCGAAGGCTATGGACTGCCACTGGTCGAGGCGCTGGCGCTTGGTACGCCCGTCATCGCCAGCCGCCTCAGCGTATTCCAAGAGCTCGTCAAGGACATCCCCGATTATCTCAGCCCAATTGACGGATTGGGATGGATGGAACGGATCAAGGCGTACGCGGAGCCGGGCAGCTCCGCCCGCGCCGGGCAAATTGCACGCATGGAGGGTTATGCCGCACCCGGCTGGAACCAGCATTTCGTCAATGTCGATGGCTGGCTGGAAACCCTCGCCAAAAGTTAGAGCGCGTGGGCGATGAGCGCCGCCTGCTGGTTCGATGCGGCGTCCGCTTCTCCCTCGCCAGGTGCGTCACCGGCAAAGGAATAAGCCATCCACACAATACCCGCCGCCCACAATAGGGCAGCCCAGCGACTTTTGAACAGGCGGGGACCAATTCCGAACATGGGGGCATTGTGAGCGTACGGCCTTAAATATTTCTCAATGCCACCGTTGCGCGTACCCGATCTCGCGATACTGTTACGCCATGCCGACTATTGCCCTGCTCATCCTTTCGAACCTGTTCATGACCACGGCCTGGTACTGGCACCTGAAAGGTGGCCCCGCCGTGGCGGCGTCACGTCCCCTCCTCACAGTCATCGCGATCAGCTGGGGCTTGGCACTGTTCGAATATTGCCTTGCCGTGCCCGCTAACCGCATCGGGTTCGCGAGCGGATGGAGCGCGGGACAGCTCAAGATCGCGCAGGAGGCCATTGCCCTCATCATCTTCGGCGCGTTCATGGTCACCGTCCTTGGTGAGCCGCTGCACTGGCGTCACTTCGCCGCTTTTGGATGTATCATGGCAGCGGTCGGCTTCCTGTTCGTCGGGAAATAGCCGTATTCTCGGCGGAGCGGGGCGCGCATGCGCCCGGCCGTTATGAGTACCGCATCCTCTGGTTGAGCTGCCCGTTGATGGAGAGCGGACGGAGAGTGCCGATCCCCGGGCGATCTCCTTCCGCGCTTTTCCGGCCCAGCCGCACAACGGCTCCCCGGTTCCAACCAAGGACAGTGCGATGAACATGACAAGCAATGACGGCGATACCGCCTATGCCGACCAGAACATCGGCAGCGGAAACAACCTGATCGAGTCGGATCGCGTCGAAGGTACGGCGGTCTATAACCGGCAGGGTGACAGGCTGGGTACGGTCCGGCGCTTTCTCGTCGAGAAACAATCCGGCAAGGCGCGCTATGCCGAAATGGTGTTTGGCGGCTTTCTTGGCATCGGCGAAGATGTGCATCCCCTGCCGTGGGATGTGCTGACCTATGACGTCGACAAGAATGGCTATGTCGTCGATTTGACCAAGGAGCAGCTTGAGGGCGCGCCGCGCTACGGCATGCATGAAGATCGGCAGTTCGACGACGCCTATGACCGGGAAGTACGCGGCTATTACGGCCTTCCCGTTCTCGTATAATCCCAAGGGGCGGGGTGGTGGAGCGATCCGCCGCCCCGCTTGTTTTACCAGCCCTCTCATCGGGACATCACCATGATCGACGACACAGACGCGCGCCCGAACGACCTTCCCGATGTGGTGGAGGACAATGACGAGCAGCGCGACGAGGACAGCCAGGCGCAAACCGTTGCGGATGAGGTTATCGAACAGCGAAGCGGGACCAGCGGTGAGAGCGAGCGCGTGCCGGGCGACCGAACGCAGATTATTCCTGACGACGTGCCGGATCTGGTCGACACCATGGAACAGATGGTGTCGAGCGGCCGCATCGATACCGATGCCTTTGCGGGTGAGCCGGATGACGATGACGAGGAAGGGCGGCTTGGCCCGACGGAAACGACAGACGACGACCTCGACCAGCTGACGGAGCAATGACCATGGCACTCGACCCATCCAACGAAACGCGGCAGGACGACAGCGAACGCCGCATCGAAGGCGCGCGCATCCTTATCATCGCTACCCATGGCTTCGAGCAGTCGGAGCTGATGGTGCCGCTGCGCGCCCTGCGCGAACGGGGCGCGCGGGTGGACGTGGCAACACCCGATGCGGAGACGATCCGCGGGTGGAAGGACAAGAACTGGGGCGACCCGATCGACGCGGACCTCGCCATCGCGGATGCGCGCATGGCGGACTATGACGCGCTCGTCATTCCCGGCGGCCAGATGAACCCGGATATGCTGCGCATGAACACGCAGGCGGTCGAACTCGTGCGGGCGTGCGAGCGGGGCGGCAAGGTGCTCGCCGCGATCTGCCATGGCCCGTGGATGTTGGCCGAGGCCGATGTCATCGACGGCGTGCAGGTGACGAGCTGGCCGTCGCTGACGGTCGACCTGGAAAATGCCGGGGCGATCTGGACCGACGAGACGGTGGTGGTGGACGACAACATCATTACCAGCCGCAATCCGGGCGACCTCGATGCCTTTGTCGATGCGATCACCACGCTGGTGGCCGAGCAGCGCGCCGAATTGCCGGTCGCCTGACGCCGAACCATCCGCCCGTCAGCGGGCGCGATCGATGCTGCTGCTGACGGCCTGAAACTGCTGGTTGAGGTCGCGGCGTTCATCGACGGTCAGGACGTTGTCGGCGCGATAGCGGTCGAGCAGGCGACGCAGCCCGTCGATATTGGCCTTCACCCCGATGCGCCGCGCGTCGTTGAGCGCGCGGCCGGACCCGGAATTGGCGCGCTGGTCGAGGGTCGATAGGCGCGAGACATAATCCGGGATCCCCTCCCCCGCTCGGGGCGGCAGGGGGCGGGTTTCCGCCCAGGCGCTGGCGGACAGCATCAGGGCACCCAGGGCAATCAGGCGTGTCGCACTCATGAAACTTACAATCCTTCAGGCACCCTGCGGTTCCGATCCGGCTCCGCTTAGCCGATGCGCAGCGAAAGTACGGGTGCCCACCCCTTTTATGGCGTAGGCTGGCTGCGCGGTCGATCCGTCCGCGCGAAAGGAACAATCATGGCGAAGAGCCAGAAGAAATCCGGCAAGGAAATCCGCAAGCCCAAGGCCGAAAAACCGCCCAAGCAGAACGCGTCGCAGCCCAGCCAGAAGACAGGCGTCGTCAAGGGGCTGGACAATATGAAGAACTAGGCCGTCGGGCGCGGAAGGTCGCAAAGGTCACGCCCCGGGGGCGGGACTTTCGTCCGTGTCGTCGAGGGCGTCCGTCTCATCGAGGGCATCCGCACCGCCGAAGGCATCCGCATCGTCGAACGCGTCCGCGCCGTCCCGCTCCATCGACAGGATCGCGCGGGCGAGCGCGATGGCGTATTGGTGCGATTGGACGGGAATGGCGACGGCCTCGGCCGCGCGGCCGAAATAGGCGGGCTGGCGGGTGCGCAGCAGGAACTGCGCGAGCCGCTCGTCATAGCGGCGATGCTCGCCGACCTTCTTGCCCTGATAATAATGCGGGATCGGCACGCCCTTGATCGCGCGGGCAAAAACGGCGTCCTGCAACTGGAGGATCGCAAATTCGAGCGCATTGTCCCAGGCCAGCCTGAAGCTCCCCGCCTCGGGATGCGCACGCAGCCGATAGGCGCTGCGCGCCGACAGGCCCACCGCACGGGCCGCGTCGGTGACGCAGCCGCTCGCCGCCAGAGCATCGATAAAGGCAATCTGCCGATCGGCTGTCCACCCGTCATGCCGCTCGCGCAGCGGAATGGGGTTGAAGGGAAGATCCGGCATGGCCTTCGAAGCAGGGCGCTTGCGTTTGGGCATGGCGGGAGGTGTAGCGGACGGGAGGGGGTGTAGGACAGGGTGTTGGAAGGACAACGAGAGCGATCAGAGATAAGCAGCGGACACTCTATAACGTAACTTGGTCGCGCACCATTTTTAGCACTCTAATAAGTTCGAGCAGATCTTTGCGCCGGACGTCTGTTTGTAACTCGCCATGCACAATACGGTTGCGCTTAGAAATTAATTCTCTCATCTCATCCGCTTCAGAAGGGGACAGGACGCCCCGCGATGCGATATGTTCTATAAGCCTTGCTGGAGATTGTGGACGCGCCAGCGCTGTGGGAATTAAATTCCGACCTAGCGCCTCCAACGCCGCCCATCCAAGCATTAATGCTGGCCTATAATACCTAGACGACACTAATTTTTCTACTTCTTCGATAGTGTTATCTATGGAATCGGTCGAAGCTCTCTGAAGCGCGCGTGCATGTGCGCCGGGGGAAGACCATACTAACCGTAGACCCCATTCCGTTTGGTGAGCCATCTTTTCCCGCAAATCGCGTAGCCTCCGTTCAGTTGACGGACTCTGCGTTGCAATTTCCACCACAAGATTTTTATCGCTTCTGAATGCAAGCGCATCTGGACGAAAGGACCCCAAAAACGGCGGAACAAGTAATTTATTAGGATATATGACAACTTCATACCCTTCAGATATGAGGTTTTTCTGCACCTCTTCCAATATGGCCCGCTCACGATCTTGAGGACTCATTGGATTTCTCCGAACGGGTTGTCCGAGATGTGGATGTAGGTAACCGGCCTTATAGCTGTAAGAGCTGTCGTAAGCACTTCGCTAGGATCTGAAAATGAGGCCGGCTGGCCCTCTTCAAATTTTTGTGCGGTTACTCGGACCACTTGGTTATCGTCCTTTATTATATGTTCGCTTAAGGAATCGATTATAGGTTTAATAATATTATCGATATCCCCTATCATCTGACCTGGTGGAAAGTAAAAAATCTTTATTGCTACCGGGCCTTCGTACCAGATGTGCATTTGTGGTAATCCGCTGTAACTTGCTTCTTTTACTCGGAGCTTCCAGTCCTCTCGGGATTTTCCTCCCGCCTGTAGTGATACGGGCGTCCCTTGCACCACAAACTCAACGGGAAACTCTGGTTCCATCCGCAATCGCTCTTCAATATACCACGACTACTGCGTGAAGCTATCAATCCAGCTCCCGGTCCCCTGCCCCGATATACAGCTCGCGCCCCGTCTCGTTATAGAGCTTGCTCATCTCCTCCATGCCCTTCTCCGCGTCCACCGGGTCCGCCGCCGCGATGAAGGCGTCGGCGCTCTGGTTTTGCTTGGCGGCGAAGTCGCGCACTTCCTGCGTGATCTTCATCGAGCAGAATTTGGGGCCGCACATGGAGCAGAAATGCGCGGTCTTGGCGCCTTCGGCGGGGAGCGTCTGGTCGTGGTACTGCTCGGCCGTGTCGGGATCGAGCGAGAGGTTGAACTGGTCGCGCCAGCGGAACTCGAAGCGGGCGCGGCTCAAGGCGTCGTCGCGGACCTTGGCGGCGGGGTGGCCCTTGGCGAGATCGGCCGCGTGGGCGGCGAGCTTGTAGGTGACGACGCCGACCTTCACGTCATCGCGATCGGGCAGGCCCAGATGCTCCTTGGGCGTGACGTAGCAGAGCATCGCCGTGCCGTACCAGCCGATCATCGCCGCGCCGATGCCGCTCGTGATATGGTCGTAGCCCGGCGCGATGTCGGTCGTGAGGGGGCCGAGGGTGTAGAAGGGCGCCTCGCCGCAGGCTTCGAGCTGCTTGTCCATATTCTGCTTGATCTTGTGCATGGGCACATGGCCCGGCCCCTCGATCATCACCTGCACATCCTGTTCCCAGGCGCGCTTGGTCAGCTCGCCCAGCGTGTAGAGCTCGGCGAACTGCGCCTCATCATTCGCATCGGCGATGGAGCCGGGGCGCAGGCCGTCGCCCAGGCTGTAGGCAATGTCGTACGCCTTCATGATCTCGGTGATCTCGTCGAAATGCTCGTAGAGGAAGCTCTCCTTGTGGTGCGCGAGGCACCATTTCGCCATGATCGACCCGCCGCGCGAGACGATGCCGGTGACGCGCTTGGCGGTCATCGGGATGTAGGGCAGGCGCACGCCCGCATGGATGGTGAAATAGTCGACGCCCTGCTCGGCCTGCTCGATGAGGGTGTCGCGGAAGATCTCCCACGTCAGGTCCTCGGCGATGCCGCCGACCTTTTCGAGCGCCTGGTAGATCGGCACGGTGCCGATCGGGACGGGGCTGTTGCGGATGATCCATTCGCGTGTGTCGTGGATGTTGCGGCCGGTGGAGAGGTCCATCACGGTATCCGCGCCCCAGCGGATCGACCAGACCATCTTGTCGACTTCGCTCGCGACATTGGAGGCGACCGCGCTGTTGCCGATATTGGCGTTGATCTTCACGAGGAAGTTGCGGCCGATCGCCATCGGCTCGGACTCGGGGTGGTTGATGTTGCTGGGGATGATCGCGCGGCCGCGGGCGACTTCATCGCGCACGAATTCGGGGGTGACGTAGTCGGGGATCGACGCGCCGAAATCCTCGCCGTCGCGAACATAGGAGGCGAGGCGCGCGCGGCCGAGATTTTCGCGTGTCGCAACATATTCCATCTCGGGCGTGATGATGCCGCGGCGGGCGTAATGCATCTGGCTGACGTTGGCGCCGGGCCTGGCGCGCAGGGGACGCTGCACGACGTGGGGGAAGGGGCGCACGCCGCCGGACCGGTCGGGACCGAGCTGGCCGTTGTCTTCGGGCTTGAGGCCCCGGCCCTGATAGTCCTCGACATCGCCGCGCGCGAGGATCCACTCGCGGCGCAGCTGGGGCAGGCCGGCCATGATGTCGATCTGCGCTTCCGGATCGGTATAGGGGCCGGAGGTGTCGTAGACGCGCACCGGCGCTTCGCCGCAGCCGGGTTCCAGCGTGATCTCGCGCATCGCGACCTTGACCGCCGGGTTGCTCGCGGTGGGGACGTGGATCTTGCGGCTGCCGCGAATGGGGCCGGTGGTCACGCCGATTTCGGTGCGCGCGGGTAGATCTGCCATGGTCTCGTTCCTTTGCATGACGGAACGAGGGCGGGTCGAGACCGCTCCCTCCCTCCGCCAGTGTTAGCTGGATCAGGTTCGGCGGGTCGTATGGCGCTACCCATACCTCTCAGTCGCGTGACTCCCCGGGGATGGCGGGACGATAGGCGCGCGCGTCGTGCAGGTCCAGCGCCAATGTCGCGGGATCAGACAAGGCGTTCCGCGTGCCAGCGGATGTGATCGTCCATGAAGGTGGAGATGAAATAATAGCTGTGGTCATAGCCGGGCTGCATGCGCAGCATGAGCGGGATCCCGGCCTTCGCGCAGGCATCCACCAGCAACTGCGGGCGGAGCTGCTCTTCAAGGAAATTGTCGGCCGCGCCCTGATCGACGAGGATCTCGGGCACGCGTGCGCCATCCTCGATCAGCGCGCAGGCGTCATAGCGGCGCCCGGCCTGCTGCCAGTCGTTTCCCAGATATCCGGCGAGCGCCTTGTGCCCCCAGGGGCATTGCAGCGGCGCGACGATCGGGGCGAAGGCGGAGACCGACCGGAACAGTTCGGGATGCTTGAGGGCGAGCGTGAGCGCCCCATGCCCGCCCATCGAATGGCCGGTGATCCCCATACGCGACCGGTCCACCGGGAAGTGGTCGGCGATCAGGCCCGGCAATTCGTGCGCAACATAGCTGCCCATGCGGTAATGCCGGTCGAACGGGGCGTTTGTCGCGTCACAATAGAAGCCCGCGCCCAGCCCGAAATCATAGGCTCCGTCCGCATCGTCCGGGACGCCTTCGCCGCGCGGAGAGGTGTCCGGGCAGACGATGATCAGGCCGTGCTCGGCCGCAGCGCGACGGAATTCGCCCTTCTCCGTCACATTGGCGTGCGTGCAGGTCAGACCCGAGAGATAAAAGAGCACCGGCAGACGCGCGCCGTCGGCGTGGTCGGGCACGAAGACCGAAAAGGTCATGTCGGTGCCGGTCTCCCGGGACCGGTGCCGGTAGACGCCCTGGGTGCCGCCATGCGAGCGGTTAGCGGAAACGGTTTCCAGTGCCATCGGTCAGCCCATCATGCCCGTAAAGGCGCAGATCTTGTTCCCGGTCGGATCGCGCAGATAGGCGCCATAGGCGTTGTTCGGTGCAGCAACATCGTCGCACTCGAACAGGATATGGGTCAGCATGTCAGTCTCCGTGGAAAGGATCAATGCCGAACCATAAGGGCGTTTCTTCCCCGGCGAAAGAGGATCGACGCCCGATTGCCACAGATCCCCAGCGCCGTCCCCCATGCAAAAAGCGCGGGCGTTACCCCGCGCTTTCGCATTTTCCGATGGGGCATCAGCCCGTTTAGGCGTCGATCAGTGCTTCGTGTTCGCCCAGATGTTGCGATAGGACATATAGGCAAGGCCCGTCGCGATCAGCAGGAAGAACAGCGCCGCAACACCGGCCCGCTTGCGGTTTTCGAGCTTGGGTTCGGCCGTCCAGGTCAGGAACGCCGAAACGTCCTTCGCCATCTGGTCGACCGTCGGCTTGGTGCCATCGCCATAGGTCACCTGACCTTCGGCGGTCAGCGGAGGTGCCATCGCCAGGTTGAGGTTGGCGAAATAGGGGTTGTAGTGCAGCCCCGTTGGCGTCTTAGCATCCGGGAACTCCTTGAGAAGTTCGGCGGGCTGATCCTGGAAGCCGGTCAGCAGCGAATAGACGTATGCACTGCCGTCATGCCGGGCCTTGGTCATCAGCGACAAGTCTGGCGGAATGGCGTTGTTGTTCGCCGCCGCCGCCGCAACATTGTTGGCGAACGGCTTGGGGAAGTGATCGGACGGAACCGGTGCGCGGCCCGCCATTTCGCCCGTCTTGGGGTCGACGTCCGGCGTCTTGATCGCCCAGTTCTTGGCGATCGCCTTCACTTCGGCCTCGTTATAGCCCAACGCTTCCAGATCGCGGAACGCGACAAACTTCAGGCTGTGGCAGGCCGAGCAGACTTCCTTGAACACCTGGAAGCCACGCTGCAACTGTGCCTTGTCATAATGACCGAGCGGACCGTTGAAGGAATAGGAGACCTCCTTGGGGTGGAGGTGGAATTCATGCTCCGCCGTGGGAGCCGGTGGCTCCGACACGAACGAGACCGCACCCACCAGAAAGGTTACGAGCAGCCAGCCAGAAAAGAACAGGCCGACGAAGAATGCACCAATGCGAACCATCTATCTGGCCCCCCTTATTCGGCCGGAACAACGGCGGCGCCGTGTTCCCCATGTTTGGCCAGCACGGCTTCGGTGATCGAGCCCGGCAACGGCAGCGGCTTCTCGAACATCGCGATCAGCGGCAGGATGATAAGGAAGTGCGCGAAATAATAGGCCGCAGCCACCTGGCTGATCATCACGAAGGGTTCCGCCGCCGGAGCGCCACCGCAATAACCGAGCACCAGCACGTCTGCCACGAGGATCCAGAAGAACTTCTTGAACACCGGCCGATAGTTGCCCGAGCGCACCGGCGAGGTATCGAGCCAGGGCAGGAAGAAGAGCAGCAGGATCGATGCGAACATCGCGAGCACGCCAAGCAGCTTCGCCGGAATGAAGAAGAAGTCGAACGTGAAGGCGCGCAGAATCGCGTAGAAGGGCCAGAAATACCATTCCGGCACGATGTGCGCAGGCGTCGAAAGCGGGTTCGCCTCGATATAGTTATCGGGGTGGCCCAGGAAGTTCGGCGCGAAATAGAGCAGGATAGCGAACAGGATCAGGAACACGCCCGCTCCGAAGCCGTCCTTCGCGGTGTAATAGGGGTGGAACGGCACGGTGTCCTGCGGACCCTTGACCTCGACGCCCGTCGGGTTGCTCGAACCGGGAATGTGCAGCGCCCAGATGTGCAGGATGATGACACCCGCGATCACGAACGGCAGCAGATAGTGCAGCGAGAAGAAGCGGTTCAGTGCGGCGTTGCCGGGAGCGAAACCGCCCAGCAGCCACGTCTGGATCGGCTCACCCACCAGCGGGATCGCGCCGAACAGGCCGGTGATGACCTTTGCGCCCCAATAGCTCATCTGGCCCCAGGGAAGCACATAGCCCATGAACGCAGTCGCCATCATCAGAAGGAAGATGACCAGGCCGAGCAGCCAGACCATTTCGCGCGGCGCCTTGTAGGAACTGAAATACAGGCCGCGGAAGATGTGGAGATAGACCACGATGAAGAAGAAGCTTGCCCCGTTGGCGTGGGCGTAGCGCATCAGCCAGCCACCGTTCACGTCGCGCATGGTGTGCTCGATCGAGCTGAAGGCGACGAGCTCGTTCGCGCCGTAATGCATCGCCATGATGATGCCGGTCACGATCTGGATCATCAAGGCGAGGCCCGAAAGCACGCCGAAGTTCCAGAAATAGTTGAGGTTGCGCGGAACCGGATAGCCGGCGCCGACCGCGTTATAGACCAGACGCGGCAGCGGAAGACGCTGGTCGATCCACTGCATCAGCGGCGCTTTGGGGGTGTAATGCTGTGCCCAGGGAAAACTCATCGATTGCTTCCTCAGCCTACGAGAATGGCGGTGTCGGACGTGAACTTGTAGGCCGGAACCTCCAGGTTCTTGGGAGCCGGACCCTTGCGGATGCGGGCGGCGGTATCATAGGACGAACCGTGGCAGGGGCAGAAATAGCCGCCGAACTCGCCCCGGTTTTCACCCTCGCCCGCGCCCAGCGGAACGCAGCCCAGATGGGTGCAGACACCCATGGTGATGAGCCACTGCTTCTTGCCGTCGACGGTGCGTTCTTCCAGCGACTGCGGATCGCGCAGCGTAGAAGGATCGACCTTGTCGGCCTCGGCGATTTCCTTGGGGGTCAGCTGCCGCACGAACAGCGGTTGCGACCGGAATGTGGTCTTGATCGCCTGCCCCGGCTGGATCCCGGAAAGGTCCACTTCGGTGGTCGCCATCGCCAGAACGTCGGCGCTGGGGTTCATCTGGTTGATCAGCGGGAGAACGGCGACGACGCCGCCGACCCCGGCAAAGCTCACGGCCGCGATATTGATGAAATCACGGCGACGAACGCCCTCTTCACCGCTGGCCCCCGCATCGCTGGTTCCCGTCTCTTCTAGCGTCGCCATTCACATACCCTTGTCGTTCAGGACCACTACGCGCCGCCTTGCCCGCATCCCTTCGGTTTTACAAGAGATTCGACGGCCGTTGGACACGGCTCGCCTTAACCCCCCGGCGCTTTCGCGGGCCTGATAGCGCTCAAACCCCCGTTTTGCCAACATCAATTTGAAGGGGATGTGACAAAGATTGCATGGGCCATTATGGAGCGCGCGATGCGGCTCGCTCTCTATCAACCCGATATCGCCGGAAATGTCGGCACGATCATGCGGTTATGCGCCTGTTTCGCGGTGCCGCTCGACATCGTGATGCCGTGCGGCTTTCCCTTTTCCGACCGCCAGCTGAAGCGCGCGGCGATGGACTATGAGGGCCAGGCGGACGTGACGCGCCACGCCAATGCGGCGGAATTCTTCGATTCCCGCGCGGCCGCGCACAGCCGCATCGTGCTGCTGACCTCGCGCGGGACGATCACCCTGTCGGACGCGGCGCTGCGCGCGGACGACACGCTGCTGCTGGGATCGGAAAGCGCGGGCGTGCCGGACGATGTGCACAGCCGCGCCGATCTGGCGCTGCGCATTCCGATGGCGGCGGGCTTTCGATCCTTGAATATTGCCGTCGCGGCGGGCATCGCGCTGCACGAAGCGCTCCGCCAGACGGGCCAGACACCCAGCTAGGAACCTCATGATGATCGCCCTCGACCCGCAACAAGCCGCCGCCCGGACCTGGTTCGAATCGCTGCGCGACCGCATCTGCGCGGAATTCACCGCGATCGAGCGGGAGGCGGGCAGCGACGCGAATTTCGTTTACACGCCCTGGGAGCGCGAGGCCGAGGGGCTGGCGCCGGGCGAAGGCGGCGGCGGCGTGCGCGGCGTGATGAAGGGCAAGGTGTTCGAGAAGGTCGGCGTCAATGTCTCGACGGTCGGCGGGGCGTTCGCGCCCGAATTCGCCAAGACGATCCATGGCGCGGACGAAAATCCGCAGTTCTTTGCGACGGGCATCAGCCTTGTCGCGCATATGGCCAACCCGCATGTCCCGGCCGTCCACATGAACACCCGCTTCCTCGTCACCACCAAGCGCTGGTTCGGCGGCGGGGCGGACCTCAACCCGCCGCTCCCCTACGAAGAGGACACCGCGCAGTTTCACGACACGCTGAAAAGCGCGTGCGACGCGCATGACCCGGAGCATTACCCCCGGTTCAAGGCGTGGGCGGACGAGTATTTCTATATTCCCCATCGGCAGGTGCACCGGGGCGTCGGCGGCATTTTCTACGACCATCTGGAGGGCGACTTCGACGCGAATTTCGCCTTCACCCGGGCGGTCGGCGACACGTTTCTGGCCGCCTATCCGCCGATCGTGCGGCGGCGCATGGGCATGCCGTTTACAGAGGCCGACACCGCGCGGATGCTGGAATGGCGCGGGCGCTATGCCGAGTTCAACCTGGTGTATGACCGGGGCACATTGTTCGGGCTGAAGACCGGCGGCAATATCGACGCGATTCTGATGAGCCTGCCGCCGCTCGCGACATGGTCGTAATGCGCCGCCGCCCGGCATGAGCATCCAGCCCGTTCCGCCCGGACACCTCGCCGCCGTCGTCACGACGCTGGAGATGACGCAGCGCCCGGCGCCCGCGCCCTTGCCCTTTTCACCGCTGCGGCTGGTGCGGTGGAAGGCGCCGGAGCTGGAGAAATACCGCACCCTGTTCCGCCGGGTCGGGGCGCCGTGGCTGTGGTTTTCCCGTCTGGTGATGGACGACGCTGCGGTCCGGGCGATCATCGAAGATCCGGCGGTCGAGATCTACGCCATTACCGATCCGCACGGGATCGAGATCGGCCTGCTGGAACTCGATTTTCGGACGGAGGGGATCTGCATGATCGCGTTCCTCGGACTGGTGCCGCAGCTTGCCGGGCAGGGTCATGGCGTGTGGCTGATGGCGCACACCAGGATGCTCGCCTGGCGCAAGGGCGTCGAACGGGTGCGGGTGCGCACCTGCTCGCTCGATCACCCGGCCGCCCTGCCCTTTTACCGCAAGGCCGATTTCGTCGCGACCGGGCGGGAAATCGAGACCTTCGCCGATCCGCGCCTCTCCGGCATCCTCCCGCGCGAGGCGGGAGCGCATATTCCGTTATTGGAGACCTCTGAGAAGGATAACCCCGGAGCCCGTTCGCCCTGAGTGGAGACTGAGCTTGCCGAAGTCCCGTATCGAAGGGTGCTTCGATACGTCGTTTCGACTTCGCTCAACGACACTCAGCACGAACGGAACGGAAATGCCGACGGAGTTCTGTGCGCCCTAACTCACCTGCCGGTAAAATCGGGCGACCATCACGATGGTCAGCAACTGCACGCTCGCCATCACCAGTGCGACCGCGACATCGGCAAGGCCCCTCCCCAGCTCCGCGCCGCCGATAACGAAGCCCACTGTTCCGAACAGCATCTGGGCGACCACCTGCGCGAGGATGGCCGGAACCGCAATCATCACCAGAAACAGCGCCAGCCGCCAGAAATGACCCTTCGCGAGCCGCCAGCTTTCCACCAGCGCGCGAAAGGGGCCGACCGGACGTTCGACGATGACGGCGTTGATGAGCATCAGGCGCACGGACAGAAAAACGCCCGCGAGCCCGAGAAGGGTGCGGCCCAGCGCGGGGACCGCCAGTTCGACCGCCAGCAGCGGGATCGACAGACCGAACGCCATCAGCAGCGTTGCCGCAACGCTGATCGGCATGCGCCGCAGGCCGAGCTGGATCGCTTCGCCCACGCTGATCCCCGGGCGCAGCGCCAGCGCGTAGAGGGCCAGAGATCCCGCGATCGTGATCAGAACGCCGAGCAGGATGCCGAACAGATTACCGGCGGGAAGCACCGGCGGGTTCGTGGCCATATTCTGTGGCATCGAACGAAGGCTGGCGGGAATCAGCTGGAAAATCAGCGCCAACGGCACGCCGATCAGCAGCAGCGCGACGGGAAGAAGCAACACCCGCTCGCGCGCGATGAACGCCCGCGCCTCTTCCCAAGCCTTGCCGATCGACAGTGTCATGAAATGGTCGCCTATCCCGAAACCGCGGCACATCCGCCTTTTGACACTTGATCGCTGGCTTTCCCCAAGTCAAGGATCGGACATGGATGAAAAGCCGCACGACGGGGCGTCGCCCGCCGAAATCGAATGGCGGATCGAGCCGGATCCCCTGCCCTATCCGCAGGCGCTCGCCGATATGGAAGCGCGCGCCGCCGCCGTGGCCGCGGGGGAGGCGGGCGAGCGCGTCTGGCTGATCGAGCACCCGCCGCTCTACACGGCCGGTACGAGCGCCGACACGGCGGAGCTGCTCGACCCCCGTTTTCCGGTTTATGATGCCGGGCGTGGCGGGCGCTACACCTATCACGGGCCGGGGCAGCGGGTCGGCTATCTCACCATCGATCTGGCGCGGCGGGGCAAGGACATTCGCAATTTCGTGCACGGGCTGGAAGGCTGGGTCATCGCGACGCTGGGCGACTTCGGCGTGGAAGCGCGCCGGGCGGAAGGGCGCATCGGCATCTGGACCGACGATCGAAACGGGCGCGAGGCGAAAATCGGGGCGATCGGCGTGCGGGTCCGCCGCTGGGTGACGCTGCACGGGTTTTCGGTCAATATCGACCCCGACCTGACACATTTTTCGGGCATCGTGCCGTGCGGCATCAGCGAATTTCCCGTCACCAGCCTGGCGGCATTGGGCAAGACTGTGACGATGGCCGATTTCGACAATGCGCTGCGCGCGCGTTTTCCAGCGTTCATCGCCGGATTGCGCCGCTGCCCGCCAGCCGACTGTGCCGTCTGATGGAGGCGCGCCTATCCCCTTGATTATTCTTGAGCAGCACCACAGCCGACGATAAGGTCGCCCCCAATTGCCGCGCCGGAACGTTACTGGCGGGTTCGGTCGCCCAAAGGAGATGCCTATGCCGCTAGCCCGTTCCGTCCTTCGCCCCAGCATCGCCCTTGCGGTTTCGCTGGTCGCCTTGTCGCTCTCCGGCTGCGGAGACAAGGGCAGCGGGACATCCGGGACCGTCAAGATGAAGGACATGGACGTGGTCGACGGCACGATCAACGACGCGATGACCGACCTGGACGGCGTACAATCCGAAGCGGTGGCCATTGCCGACAGCGGCAACGCCACCGGCCCGGCGTCGAACAGCAGCGTACCCGCCCCCAAACCCCAGGATGCCGCGGTCGGCAACAGCGCCGAAACCGTGGCGGAGCAATGACATGATGACCTTCCGTATCTCCGGCCCTGCCCGTTTCCGTCGCGCGCTGAGTGTTGCTCTGCTCGGCGGGCTTGCCTGCATCGCGGCGCCCGCATCGGCGCAGTTTTTCTGGTCGCCGCCCAATCTCTCCACGCCGCCGGTGACCGGGGCGGAACCCGAACTGGGCCTCAACCTGCCCGGCGCCAATCCGAGCGAGCTGCGCTCGGCGCTGGTGTGGCATATGCGCTCGGCACTGAACGTCGCGGCGCTCCAGTGCGATTTCGAGCCGACGCTGCTGACCGTCAGCAATTACAACGCGATGCTCGCCCATCACAAATCGGAACTGGGCGCCGCGTTTGATGGCGTATCGGCCTATTTCAAGCGCACGCGCGGCAAGACCTGGCAGAAGGAACTCGACCAGTACGGGACGCGGATCTATTCGGGCTATTCGACGGTGCAGGCGCAGCGCGGTTTCTGCCAGACCATGGGATCGGTCGGTCGCGACGCGATCTTTGCGGAACGCGGGACGCTCTATCAACTGGCGCAGCGGCGCATGGGCGAGGTCCGCAAGTCCCTGGTGCTGAGCGGCGAGCAATATTTCAGCAACCCGGCCTACAGCTATCGCTCCGCCGTGCCCTCGATGGCGAAGCAGTGCTGGAAGAAAAACCAGCTGAGCGCCGCGTGCCGGGAGAGCTGGGAAAAGGATGTCGTCGCCCGGTCGGGAAGCTGACCAAGAGCGCGGAACAGGGACCGGAATGACGTCCGGGCGGGCCGTGGGTGGCCCGCCCGGACGGTGGTCGCTGTGGCCTATTCCTGATGTTCCTTTTCAGGGGTGATTTCCGCCTCGTCCTTCTCGATGGCCTTGCGGCGTTCGAACACGCTGCGCATATGACGCTCGTCCTCCTCCGACAGCACCTCCGTAGCGGCCGGGAAGACATCTTCTTCTTCCTCGTCGATATGGTGCAGATACTGGTGGCGCAGCTCGGCGTAGCTGTCCTCCCATTCGTCGGATTTCGGATCGGTCGCCGCAAGTTCGTTCAGCAGATCCTCGATCTCCTTGTGCTCGGACACCGAATGCCGCGTTTCCTCCGTCAGGGTCGGTTTGCGCATGATGGTCGAGTAGAACGCCTGCTCCTCGGCAGCCGCATGGGCTTTCACTTCGAGCGTGAATTCCTCGAACAACGCACGGTGGTGCGTCGATCCCGCCTCGGCCGCGTCGATCTGTTCGAGCAACGCGCGGTGCTTGCGGTGATCGGCGATGAGGGAATCGAAGATGGTATTGGCGTGCGCCATATTACGTCCTTCTGTGTCAGAGGGCCGCAGCGGGAGCCGCAGCGGCCCGGATGCAGATCGAACGGACGGATAAAGCAGATGGTTCCGCCGCGAGGCGTCCCGTTAGCGGCGCGTGCGGTCGCGCAGGCGGCGTAGCCAGACGGACCCGCCCCAGCCGAGCGCCACCGCCACCACGCCCCATACCAAGGCGGTGATCCCCACCGCGCGTTGCAGGCTGGCAAATTCATTGCCCGGATGAGTCAGCGTCGGAATAATGAACAGGGCGGGCACGCCCAGTACGCTGCCGATGGCGGCGAGCCATTTGCGCTCGCGCTTCCAGCGCACGAGCGACAGCACCCAGCCGAACAAGGTCAGCACCAGAATATAGAGAAACGGCAGAATCTCGGTCATTCGACGAACGCCCCATCTATCACGGCGCGGTCGTCGCCGATCTCCGCCGCCTTGATCGGCACCATGAAGCGCTTGCCGGTCGGCCGCGCGATCTCAAGAATGTCGCCCGCGCCGAAATTTTCCACCGCGACGATCCGGCCCAGATCCTCGCCGGTATCCGACACGCAGGGCAGGTCGATGATGTCGACATGATAATATTCGCCCTCGCCCAGCGGTGGCAGGGCAGAGCGGGGCACGGTGAGCGGCGTTCCGCGCAGAGCTTCGGCCGCGTTACGGTCCGTCACCTCGGCAAAGCGGGCGACCGCGCCATTGGGACCGGGACGCACCGACTTGAGCGTCAGCGTGCGTCCGGCCCCATCGAAGCTCTTATAGTGCTTCAGGCTATCCGGCCCTTCGCCGAACAGCTTCAGCCGGACCTCCCCCGTCACTCCGTGCGCACCGATGATGGCGGCCAGCGTGACGGGGCGGTCTTCCAAGATCAGCCCTCGGCCTGTTCCGGAGCGGCATCGCCTTCCGGGGCAGCAGCTTCTTCAGCAGGAGCCGCTTCTTCGACAGCAGGCGCTTCCTCGGCGACAACGTCCTCAGCGGGCGCTTCTTCGGCCGGAGCAGGCGCAGCGGCCGCTTCCGCAGCGGCGGCTTCAGCGGCGGCCTTCGCCTCTTCGGCCTCGGCGATCTTCGCGGCCTTGTCCTCGGCGCGATCCTTGGCCTTCTGGCCCGGCTCTGCCTTGTTGGGGTTGTTGCGGGCTGCGCGTTCCTTCACGCCCGCGGCGTCGAGGAAGCGGGCGACGCGATCGGTCGGCTGCGCGCCCACCGAAACCCAGTGCTTCGCACGCTCGACATCGAGCACGATGCGCTTCTCGTCACCCTTGGCGAGCAGCGGGTTGTAGCTGCCGATCCGCTCAATGAAGCGGCCGTCGCGCGGCGAACGGCTGTCCGACACCACGATCTTGTAATAGGGACGCTTTTTCGAGCCGCCACGCGACAGACGAATGGATGTTGCCATAGACCGAAACCTTACCTTTCTTGCATATTCAGATATTTGAAACGAAACCGAAAATCACTTCTTGAACTTGTCGAACCCGGGAGGAAGACCCCCGCCGCCGCCGGGAAGACCGGGCAGGCCACCGCCGCCCCCGCCGCCGAGCAAGCCGCCCAGACCACCGAGCGCGCCGCCACCGCCGCCGCCCAGACCCCCCAGGCCACCACCGGCGCCGAACATCTTTGCGAGGCCGCCCAATCCGCCCATCTTGCGGATCTTCTTCATCGCGCCTTCCATTTCCTGGTGCATCTTCAAGAGGCGGTTGACTTCCTGCACCGTGGTGCCCGATCCCTTGGCGATGCGGATCTTGCGCTTGGCGTTGATGATCGCGGGGCGCTCGCGCTCCTTGGCGGTCATCGATCCGATGATCGCGTCGAGATGGACCAGCGCCTTGTCGTTGGCGCCGCTCTGCGCCATCGCCTGTTGCGCCTTCTTGAGGCCGGGGATCATTCCGGCCAGCGCGCCGAGGCCGCCCATCTTCTGCATCTGGCGCAACTGCATGCGCAGGTCGTTGAGATCGAACTGGCCCTTCGCCATCTTCTTGGCGAGCTTGTCGGCTTCCTCGACATCGATCGCTTCGGCGGCGCGCTCGACCAGCGATACGACATCGCCCATACCCAGAATGCGCTGCGCGACGCGCTGCGGATGGAAGGGTTCGATCGCATCAAGCTTTTCGCCGGTCCCCGCAAACTTGATCGGCGATCCGGTGACCGCGCGCATCGACAGCGCCGCGCCGCCGCGCGCGTCGCCATCCATACGGGTGAGGACGACGCCGGTGAGCGGCACCTGCTCGGTGAAGTTCTTCGCGACGTTGACCGCGTCCTGCCCGGTCAGCGCGTCGACGACGAGAAGGATTTCCTGCGGGACAGAGGCGGCCGCGACAGCCTTCATCTCGTCCATCAGCGCCTGATCGACATGGAGGCGACCGGCGGTGTCGAGCATCACCACGTCGAAGCCCTGCAGCTTCGCGGACTGTAGGGCGCGGCGTGCGATGTCCACCGGCTGTTGCCCCGCGACGATCGGCAGGGTGGCAACGTCGATCTGCGTGCCGAGGATGGCGAGCTGTTCCTGCGCCGCCGGGCGGTTGACGTCGAGCGACGCCATCATCACCTTCTTGCGCTCTTTTTCCTTCAGCCGCTTGGCGATCTTGGCGGTGGTCGTCGTCTTGCCCGAGCCCTGCAGGCCGACCATCATGATGACGGCGGGCGGCGTGACATCGAGCAGCAGCTCGGACGAGTCCGCGCCGAGAAACTCAGTCAGCGTGTCGCTGACGATCTTGACCACCATCTGGCCCGGCGTGACCGAACGCAATACGTCCGATCCGACCGCGCGCTCGGTCGCCTTGTCGACGAATTCGCGCACCACGGGGAGGGCAACGTCGGCTTCGAGCAGCGCGACTCGCACCTCGCGCATCGCGGTGCGCACGTCGTCCTCGGTCAGCGCACCGCGCCCCCGAAGCTTGTCGAACACACCACTCAGGCGATCGCTCAATGACTCGAACATGCCAACCTCAATTGCGGAAACCCGCGGAAAACCGTGTCATCCCCAAACGACAAACACGCCGGTGGGCGAAACCTCGCCGACCAGCGTCGATCCTTGGACCCATTGGCTCCGTGGATGTCGTCAGGGGTCACGCACCTTGCGAGCGCGCGATATGGTGGGGTCACTAGCGGAAGTGGGGCGAGTTGGCAAGGTGGTGGGAGGGATCCCCGCTGTGCCAGTCAGTATTGGCTAAATTTGTGATCGCATTTTGAAAGGCCGACGATACTTACAAAATTTTTGAATTCATTGCCAAGGAACGCAAAATTTCGGGGTCTCCCGTCGCCCAAAGCTGAATGATCGCTAGTGCCGGTAATCCATGTTTGCGTCTCGCAACATTACGCATTTGACCAAGGTCATCCGTTTCCAACAACCCAAGTACCATATCACTGTCGAGGTTTGGATTATGCGCGACCTTGTATCGCACCTGCAGAACGGGATCTTTTGACAGCCGTTTTACAATTGATGGAGAGTAACGGACAATGCCAGCCAATCGCTTACGCCCTTTTTTTCCCAGTCGATCCACCAAGGACTCCATAATTATGGCCGGTGTATTCGGATTTTGCGCCAAGCCAAGATGAACTCCAGGATAAATATCGTTTACTAGCGCCTGTAACGAAAAAATCGGTGTATTTGGATTCATTGCCACTGCCCGGCGTACAAGATCGTGATGGTCGCTAGCCAGAAATTGCAATATCCATGCTGGAGTGTGCGATGCCATCGCAACTGCCATTCGAACCCCCGATCTCTTGTTCCGCGCAAAATCCGCCAATGTGTCTTCTGGGATACGGAAGTTAGAAATAATCGCTCTTTGCAGCCAAAAATTATGGCTTTTAGCTAGTTCGCGCAAAATTTCTGGCGACGTAGTCTCAGCCTGCGCCAACGCAAGCTTGACAGCAAGTGTTGTCCTTTTGACCATGACGCGCAACCTAATTTTTAGGGCGTTAATATTTTGTTGCCCCCAATATAATCCAACAAATTGTTGAATTATATTCTACTTACTTCTGAATATAACGATATTGCAAGCTATAACTACGCATGAGCAAGTATGATCGACGAGCTGTGATTACAACACCCAACAAAAAAGCCCCGCCGAACTTGCATCCGGCGGGGCTTCCAATTTCTGCGTAACTTGCGCCCTAAGCGATCAATCCAGATCGCTCGTGGTGAAGTCTTCGCCCTGCACAGCGCCAAGCGGATCGTCGCCGATGGCGGCTTCCGGACCCTGGGCCAGTTCGGCTTCATGCTCTTCGGCCGCGGTCTGCGGCGCGATGAGATGCGCTTCCAGTCCACGCAGCGAAGCGCGCAACGCTGCGTCGCGGCTGTTGGCCGTGACGCGCAGGCGGTTCATGCCCGCGCCCGTGCCCGCCGGGATCAGGCGGCCGACGATGACGTTCTCCTTGAGACCGACCAGCGTGTCCTTCTTGCCCTGAACCGCCGCCTCGGTGAGGACGCGGGTGGTTTCCTGGAACGAGGCCGCCGAGATGAACGAGCGGGTCTGCAGCGACGCCTTGGTGATGCCGAGCAGCACCGGCTTGCCTTCCGCCGGGGTCTGACCCGGCGCCAGCTTGGCGTTGATCTCGTGCATTTCCTCATGGTCGATCTGCTCGCCCACCAGCAGCGTGGTGTCGCCCGACACGGTGATCTCGACCTTTTGCAGCATCTGACGAACGATCGTTTCGATGTGCTTGTCGTTGATCTTCACGCCCTGCAAGCGATAGACTTCCTGAATTTCGCTGACCAGATATTCGGCCAGCGGCTCGATGCCGAGCACTTCGAGGATGTCGTGCGGATCGGGCGAGCCGCCGATCAGGTTGTCGCCGCGCTTCACGAAGTCGCCTTCCTGCACGTCGATCACCTTGCTCTTGGGGATCAGATACTCGACCGGTTCGCTGCCGTCCTCGGGCTGGATGGCGATCTTGCGCTTCGCCTTATAGTCCTTGAGGAACTGCACGCGGCCCGAGACCTTCGCGATGATCGCGTTGTCCTTGGGCTTGCGCGCTTCGAACAGCTCGGCAACACGCGGCAGACCGCCGGTGATGTCGCGCGTCTTGGCGGCTTCGCGGCTGACACGGGCAAGCACGTCACCGGCCTGCACGGCCTGACCATCCTCGACCGACAGCGTCGCGCCGATGGCCAGCATGTACCGGGCCGCTTCGCCGCTGCCGTCGTCGAGCAGGGTGAGACGCGGGCGAAGATCTTCCTTCGTCCGGGCCGAGCCACGGTGCTCGGTCACGACGCGCTGGGCGATGCCGGTGGCTTCGTCGACCTGCTCGGCGAGCGTCTTGCCGTCGATCAGGTCGACATATTTGACGATACCCGGACGTTCGGTGATCACCGGCATGGTGAACGGATCCCACTCGGCGATCCGGTCGCCCTTGCTCACCGCTTCGCCATTGGAGAACAGGATCTGCGCACCATAAGGCAGGCGATGGACCGCGCGTTCGCGGCCTTCGCTGTCGATGATCGCCAGTTCGCCGTTGCGGGCGAGCGACAGGCGGCGGCCACGGCTGTCCGTGATCGTCGGCATGTCGCGCAGTTCCAGCGTGCCGTCGGCGACCGCTTCGAGGTTCGACTGCTCGTTGAAGTTCGCCGCGCCGCCGATGTGGAAGGTCCGCATGGTGAGCTGCGTGCCGGGTTCACCGATCGACTGGGCGGCGATGACGCCGACCGCTTCACCGATGTTGACCGGCGTACCACGGGCGAGGTCACGGCCGTAGCACTTGGCGCACACGCCCATCTTGCTCTCGCAGATGAGCGGCGAGCGGATCTTGACCGCCTGCACGCCGATCGCCTCGATCTGCGCGATCAAAGCTTCGTCGAGCAGCGTGCCTTCGGGGACGAGGACGCTGTTGTCCTTGCTGTCGACGATGTCCTCGGCAACGGTCCGGCCCAGAACGCGTTCGCCCAGCGAAGCGATAACGCTACCGCCCTGAACGATCGCCTTCATTTCGAGCGCGCGGTCGGTTCCGCAATCTTCCTCGACGATCGTGCAATCCTGCGACACATCGACCAGACGGCGGGTCAGGTAACCCGAGTTCGCCGTCTTGAGCGCGGTGTCGGCCAGACCCTTGCGGGCGCCGTGGGTGGAGTTGAAGTATTCAAGGACGGTCAGGCCTTCCTTGAAGTTCGAGATGATCGGCGTTTCGATGATCTCGCCCGAAGGCTTGGCCATCAGGCCGCGCATGCCGGCAAGCTGCTTCATCTGCGCCTGCGAACCACGGGCACCCGAGTGCGCCATCATGTAGATGGAGTTGATCGGGGCCATGCGGCCGTTCTCGTCCTTGGGCTGGGCACGGATCTCGTCCATCATGGCGTTCGCCACCACGTCGCCGCAGCGCGACCAGGCGTCGATCACCTTGTTGTACTTTTCCTGCTGGGTGATGAGACCATCCTGATATTGCTGTTCATAATCAGCAACCATTGCCTTGGTCTCATCGACCGTCCCGACCTTGGAATCGGGGATCACCATGTCGTCCTTGCCGAACGAGATGCCCGCCTGGAACGCGTGGCGGAAGCCCAGCGCCATGATGGCGTCGGCGAACAGCACGGTGTCCTTCTGGCCGGTGTGGCGGTAGACCTGATCGATCACGTCGCCGATTTCCTTCTTGGTGAGAAGGCGGTTGACGACGTCGAAGGGCACCTTGTGGCTCTGCGGCAGGCATTCGCCCAGCAGCATGCGACCCGGCGTGGTTTCGAACCGCTTCATATACTGCTTACCGGCCTCGTCCGTCTGCGGAACGCGGCTGGTGATCTTGCTGTGCAGCGTCACGGCACCGGCGAACAGCGCCTGATGCACTTCCTGCATGTCGCTGAGCAGCATCCCCTCGCCCGGCTCGCCTTCGCGCTCCATGGAGAGATAATAGATGCCCAGCACCATGTCCTGCGACGGCACGATGATCGGCTTGCCGTTCGCAGGGCTCAGGATGTTGTTGGTCGACATCATGAGGACGCGCGCTTCCAGCTGCGCCTCAAGGCTCAGGGGCACGTGGACAGCCATCTGGTCACCGTCGAAGTCGGCGTTGAACGCCGAGCAGACGAGCGGGTGAAGCTGGATCGCCTTGCCCTCGATCAGCACGGGTTCGAACGCCTGGATGCCCAGACGGTGAAGCGTCGGCGCGCGGTTCAGCATGACGGGATGCTCGCGGATCACCTCGTCGAGGATGTCCCAGACTTCCTTGCGCTCTTTCTCGACCCACTTCTTCGCCTGCTTGAGGGTCATGGAGAGACCCTTGGCGTCGAGGCGGGCGTAGATGAACGGCTTGAACAGTTCGAGCGCCATCTTCTTGGGCAGGCCGCACTGGTGCAGCTTGAGTTCCGGGCCGGTCACGATGACCGAACGGCCGGAATAGTCGACGCGCTTGCCGAGCAGGTTCTGGCGGAAGCGGCCCTGCTTGCCCTTGAGCATGTCGGAGAGCGACTTCAGCGGACGCTTGTTGGCACCGGTGATGACGCGGCCGCGGCGGCCGTTATCGAACAGGGCGTCGACGGCTTCCTGCAGCATGCGCTTTTCGTTGCGGACGATGATGTCCGGCGCACGCAGCTCCATCAGGCGCTTCAGGCGGTTGTTGCGGTTGATGACGCGGCGGTAGAGATCGTTCAAATCCGACGTCGCGAAACGGCCGCCGTCGAGCGGAACGAGCGGGCGCAGTTCGGGCGGGATGACCGGAACGACGTCGAGGATCATCCATTCCGGGCGGTTGCCGGATTCGAGGAAGCTCTCGACGACCTTCAGACGCTTGATGATCTTCTTGGGCTTGAGTTCCGACTTGGTGACGGCCAGCTCGTCGAGCAGCGCCTGCTTCTCGCCCTCCAGGTCAAGGTCGATGAGCATCTGCTTGACCGCTTCGGCGCCGATACCGGCCGAGAAGGCGTCCTCGCCATATTCATCCTGCGCGTCGAGCAGTTCGTCCTCGGTCAGCAGCTGATATTTGTCGAGCGGGGTCAGGCCCGGCTCGATGACGATATAGCTTTCGAAGTAGAGAACGCGCTCCAGCTGCTTGAGCTGCATGTCGAGCAGCAGGCCGATGCGCGAGGGAAGCGACTTCAGAAACCAGATGTGCGCGACCGGGGCAGCCAGCTCGATATGGCCCATGCGCTCACGGCGGACCTTCGACACGGTGACTTCGACGCCGCACTTTTCGCAGACGATGCCCTTGTACTTCATGCGCTTGTACTTGCCGCACAGGCATTCGTAATCCTTGATCGGGCCAAAGATGCGCGCGCAGAACAGGCCGTCACGCTCGGGCTTGAACGTGCGGTAGTTGATGGTTTCGGGCTTCTTGATCTCACCGAAGGACCACGACCGGATGCGCTCTGGCGAGGCAAGGCCGATCTGGATCTGGTCGAAGGTATCCGGCTTGGCCACCGGGTTCGCGAAGTTGGTCAGTTCGTTCATGTCGTATGCTCCTAAGCACGTGGCTTCAGGGATAAATCTACTTCCGTTCGCCCTGAGTGGGACCGAGCTTGTCGAGGGTCTGTATCGAAGGGCCCTTCGATACGCCGCTTCGGCTTCGCTCAGCGGCTACTCAGGACGAACGGCAATGGCATGTTACTCCGCGGCCTGCGGGAAGCCTTCGTCGCCCTCGTCGATCTCGTCCAGCGTGGCGAGTTCGACGTTGAGGCCGAGCGAGCGCATTTCCTTGACCAGCACGTTGAAGGACTCGGGGATACCAGCCTCGAACGTGTCGTCGCCCTTGACGATCGCCTCGTACACCTTGGTCCGGCCCACCACGTCGTCCGACTTGACGGTGAGCATTTCCTGCAATGTGTAGGCGGCGCCATAGGCCTGCAAGGCCCAGACCTCCATTTCCCCGAAGCGCTGGCCACCGAACTGCGCCTTACCACCCAGCGGCTGCTGCGTGACGAGGCTGTAGGGGCCGATCGAGCGGGCGTGGATCTTGTCGTCGACAAGGTGATGCAGCTTGAGCATGTAGATGTAGCCCACCGTCACCTTGCGGTCGAACCGGTCGCCGGTCCGGCCGTCGTAGAGATCGACCTGGCCGCTCTCGTCCAGTCCGGCGAGACGCAGCATGTCCGCCACGTCCGCTTCGCGGGCGCCGTCGAACACCGGCGTCGCCATCGGCACACCGTTGAACAGGTTCGATGCCAGTTCGACGACCTGCTCGTTCGTGCAGTCGTTGATCTCCTCGACATAGCGCTCGCCATAGACCGTCCGCAGCCGATCGCGCACCGCCTCGGGCGGGGCCGCCGTTTCCGGATTGGGATTGGCTTCGCGCCAGTCTTCGAGCGCCGTGCGGATCTGCTGTCCGAGACCGCGCGCGGCCCAGCCCAGATGCGTTTCGAAGATCTGCCCGACGTTCATGCGCGAGGGCACGCCCAGCGGGTTGAGCACGATGTCGACATGCGTGCCGTCCGCAAGGAACGGCATGTCCTCCACGGGGAGGATCCGCGAGATGACACCCTTGTTGCCGTGACGGCCGGCCATCTTGTCACCCGGCTGCAGCTTGCGCTTCACCGCGACGAAGACCTTGACCATCTTGAGCACGCCCGGGGGCAGCTCGTCCCCGCGCTGCAGCTTGTCGACGCGGTCCTCGAACTTGTCGACGATCAGCTTCACGGCTTCGTCATACTGGGTCTTGATCGCCTCGATCGACGTCTGGACGCTGTCATCGGCGACGGCAAACTTCCACCATTCGTAACGCTCGACCTCTTCGAGCAGCGCGGCGTCGATCTCGATGCCCTTCTTCACGCCCTTGGGCGCGGCGGTGGCGGTCTGACCGATCAGCAGCTCGCGCAGACGATTGAACGTGGCACGGTTCAAGATGCCGCGCTCGTCCTCGCGGTCCTTGGCGAGACGGTCGATTTCCTCCCGCTCGATCGCCATGGCGCGCTCGTCCTTGTCGATGCCGTGGCGGTTGAACACGCGCACTTCCACGATCGTCCCGGCAACGCCCGGCGGCAGGCGGAGCGACGTGTCGCGCACGTCCGACGCCTTTTCACCGAAGATGGCGCGGAGGAGCTTTTCTTCCGGCGTCATCGGGCTTTCGCCCTTGGGCGTGATCTTGCCAACGAGGATGTCGCCCGGCTCGACCTCGGCCCCGATGTAGACGATGCCCGCCTCGTCGAGGTTGCGCAGGGCTTCCTCGCCGACGTTGGGGATGTCACGGGTGATGTCTTCCGGCCCCAGCTTGGTGTCGCGGGCCATGACTTCGAACTCCTCGATATGGATCGAGGTGAACACGTCATCCTTCACGATCCGTTCGGAGATCAGGATCGAGTCTTCGTAGTTGTAGCCATTCCACGGCATGAACGCGACGAGGGTGTTGCGACCCAGCGCCAGTTCACCCATTTCGGTCGACGGACCGTCGGCGATGACTTCGCCCTGCGCGACCTGATCGCCCACCTTCACCAGCGGGCGCTGGTTGATGCAGGTATCCTGGTTGGAGCGCTGGAACTTCATCAGCGTGTAGATGTCGACGCCCGACTTGCCGGGTTCGATGCCTTCGGTGGCGCGGATCACGATACGGGTCGCGTCGACCTGATCGACGATGCCCGCGCGCTTGGCGGCGATCGCCGCGCCGGAATCGCGCGCGACGGTCTCTTCCATGCCGGTGCCGACGAACGGCGCTTCGGCGCGCACCAGCGGCACGGCCTGACGCTGCATGTTCGATCCCATGAGCGCGCGGTTGGCGTCATCGTTTTCCAGGAACGGAATGAGCGAGGCGGCGACCGACACGAGCTGCTTCGGGCTGACGTCCATCAGCGTGATGTGATCGCGCGGGGCCATCAGGAATTCGCCCGCTTCACGCGCCGAGATCAGATCCTCGGCAAAGCTGCCATCGGCGTTCAGTTCGGCGTTCGCCTGCGCGATGGTGTGCTTGGCTTCTTCCATGGCCGACAGATAGACGACCTCGTCGGTGACCTGATGGTCGACGACCTTGCGATAGGGCGTTTCGATGAAGCCGTACTTGTTGACGCGGCTGAAAGTCGCGAGCGAGTTGATCAGACCGATGTTCGGGCCTTCCGGCGTTTCGATCGGGCAGATGCGGCCATAATGGGTCGGGTGAACGTCGCGGACTTCGAAGCCCGCACGTTCGCGCGTCAGACCGCCCGGCCCAAGCGCCGACACGCGGCGCTTGTGGGTGACTTCCGACAGCGGGTTGGTCTGGTCCATGAACTGCGAGAGCTGGCTGGAACCGAAGAACTCGCGCACGGCGGCCACGGCGGGCTTCGCGTTGATGAGGTCATTGGGCATGACGGTCGAGACATCGACCGACGACATGCGCTCCTTGACCGCGCGCTCCATGCGGAGCAGGCCGACGCGATACTGGTTTTCCAGAAGTTCGCCGACCGAACGCACACGGCGGTTGCCGAGATTGTCGATATCGTCGATTTCGCCCTTGCCGTCCTTGAGGTTCACCAGTTCCTTGACGACGGCGAGAATGTCCTCGCGGCGCAGGGTGGTGATGGTGTCCTCGGCGTCGAGGCCGAGACGCATGTTGAGCTTGACGCGGCCCACGGCGGACAGGTCATAGCGTTCCGGATCGAAGAACAGGCCTTCGAACAGCGCTTCGGCGGTTTCGCGCGTCGGCGGTTCGCCGGGGCGCATGACGCGGTAGATGTCGGACAGCGCCTGATCGCGCTCTTCGGCCTTGTCGGCCTTCAGCGTGTTGCGGATCCACGGACCGGTGGTGACATGGTCGATATCGAGCAGTTCGAGCGTCTCGATGCCCGCCTTGTCCAGCTTTTCGAGGTTTTCCGGCGACACTTCGTCACCGGCTTCGATGTAGATTTCGCCGGTCGCGTCGTTGACGAGATCATAGGCCGAATAGCGGCCGAAGATTTCCTCCGTCGGGATCAGCAGCGTTTCGAGGCCGTCTTTGCCCGCCTTGTTGGCGGCGCGCGGCGAGATCTTCTGACCCGCCGGGAACACGACTTCGCCGGTCTTGGCGTCGACGATGTCGAACGCGGGCTTCTGGCCGCGCCATGCCTCGACCGTGAACGGGATCTTCCACCCGCCCTCGCCGCGCACGAACGTCACCTTGTTGTAGAATTCGCCGAGGATTTCTTCGGGGTTGAGGCCGAGTGCGAACAGCAGCGCCGTCACCGGCAGCTTGCGCTTGCGGTCGATACGGACGTTGACGATGTCCTTCGCGTCGAACTCGAAATCGAGCCACGAGCCGCGATAGGGAATGACGCGCGCGGCGAAGAGATATTTGCCGGACGAGTGGGTCTTGCCGCGATCATGATCGAACAGCACACCGGGCGAACGGTGCATCTGGCTGACGATCACGCGCTCGGTGCCATTGATGAAGAAGGTGCCGTTCTTGGTCATGAGCGGCATGTCGCCCATGTAGACGTCCTGCTCCTTGATATCGAGGACGGAGCGCGTGTCGCTGTCCTGATCGACCTCGAACACGATGAGACGGAGGGTCACGCGCATCGGCGCGGCATAGGTGATGCCCCGCTGGCGGCATTCCTCGACGTCGTATTTGGGATCTTCGAGAACATAGTTCACGAAATCCATTTCGGCGGTACCCGCGAAATCACGAATGGGGAACACGCTGCGCAGCGTCTTTTCCAGGCCGGAGACATAGCCAATGGACGGATCGGACCGCAGGAACTGTTCGTAGCTTTCCCGCTGCACCTCGATCAGGTTCGGCATCTGCACCACTTCGTGGATGTTGCCGAATACCTTGCGGATGCGCTTTTTCGTGGTGGGGTTCGTTACCGCCTTGGTCGCCATAGTCATCTGCCTTCCGGGCTGTGAGCCGAAATAAATCACATTTTTTCCGCATCGCAGCAGAATTTCAGCCGATTCGCGTGAGGGCAACCCACGCAAAAAAGTGCGGGCCGGGGCTGTCCGATCCGCACTGTCAGCGTATGAAAATCCTCTGCAAAAGCCCCATTCGTCGCGGTTCGATCGCCATCAAACCCGGTCCCGGACAGTCGAGAGGAGGGCAGCATCACGCGTGTATTGCCCGCATCATGCCGTCCGTCGAGGTCGCTATATAGTCATGCTGTTGGATCTTGAGAAGGGCAAAACGGCTGGTGCCGGTGTTTTGCGACGAGCAGACCCGAAAAGATCGTTACGCGGCGCGGGACTGTGCGCCGGAACCCGCCGCGCGATCGACCCCAGCCCGTCCCTGTCGCAGAAACGCAAGGAATTCGTCGCTGGATTGCCGCAGAGTGTCCGAGCGGGTGCGCAGCGACTGGACGATACCGCGCATATCCTCCGCAAGCGCGTCGGCCTGACGCGCGTCGAGCACCACGGCCTGCGCGTTTTCCTGCACGCGATGGGCGGCGTCGGCGGTCCGCGTGGCGGCGTCGACAATGTCTTCGGTCGCTTCGCGCTGCCCCACGGCGGCTTCGGCGATGCTGGCGGCGTGGGTCGAGACGAGGCCGATGGTCTCGGCGACCGAGCGCATCGCGCCTTCGGTCTGGACCATGCGGGCGTGCGTTTCGGTGATGATGGCGCCGATCCGCGACACGGCGTTCTGGGTCTGGTTGGCGAGCTGCTTCACTTCATTGGCGACGATCGCGAAGCCGCGACCCGATTCCCCGGCACGCGCGGCCTCGATCGTGGCGTTGAGCGAGAGCAGCGAGGTCTGGCTCGCCAGATCCTGGATCAGCGCGACGATGTCGCCGATGCTGCCGGTCTGCGACCCCAGCGCGGTCAGACTGTGGAGCCCCGTCTCGCCTGCTCCCTGGGCTGCGGCGCCGCTCGCGACCTGCTTGTCCGCTTCGGCGGAGATGCTGGCGGCGGAGATATTAAGGGCTTCGGTCGATTCGGCCACGGATTGGATCGCGTGGGTGGTGCTGCTGGCGAGGTCGAGCACATGTTGCGCCTTGGTGCGGGCGCGGGCGTTGATACCGCTGATATCGTCCGTGGCCAGCGCCAGCGCGTTGAGCGCCTCGTCGAGCTGCTCGGCGACCGCCGCGACGGATTGTTCGTACTGGTGGGCAAGGGTCAGCATCGCCGCCTGCTGGGCGGCCTCGGCGCTTTGCCGGTCGCGTTCCCGCTGCCGCTGCGCTTCGGCCCGCGCCTGTTCCGCGCGCTCGATCTCCGCGCGTTCGTTTTCCGCCATCTGGCGTATATTCTCCGCCATCCGCCGCTCGCTTTCCAGCAGATCCGCATCGGCGCGCATCCGCTGAACGAACTGCCCAGACATCTGCAGATAGGCCTGCGCCAGCATCACCGCGAAGAGCACGACGGCGGCATACAACAGCCAGGAAATCGGGTTCTGCTGCACGGCGATGTTCAGTTCGCACAGCAGGGTGAGGTTGAAGATATAGAGCAAGGACGCCGCCGGGATCATCGCAAAGGTCAGACCGCCCACGCAGATCACGCCGATATGGATGCCGAGCAGCATCGTCTGGCTCGCCGGGTCGGACCCCGCCGCCGCTGAGACCATCAGCCCGCCCCAGCCCAGCGAAATGGCGCCGGTGTAAAGGATCGTCACCCGGTGGCAGGCCGCCACGCTGTCGTAGTTCACGCGGCAGAAGCGCGTAAAGGGCATGAAGAACTGGGCGAGCACCGCCACGGCGATCTGCCACGCGGTAAACAGCAGCACGAGACCGCCATGCGGCGCGTTGCGGAACGTGAAGCCGATCGTCAGGGCCAGGATCATCACCGGAATGCAGGTACGCATGACGCCCCGCCCGACCCGCCGGGCCTGTTCCATCCCGATCTGCTTCAGAAGAGGGTCGCTGTCCGCTTCAAGCGCAAGCGCGACCCGCGCCCGTCGCCGCACGGCATCCACGATCGGTCCACCGGAATTCGTCATTTTTTCTGTCGCAAACCCATAACATCCAACTGCCCCACTTTAGGACTGCATCCTTAACGAACGTTTACGATGCAGGCGCAGGGGCGTTTAATCGTCCACATTCGCGTCGCGTGTCTTTTTCAGACAATCTATACCTCTTCATGCGATAGCGGGCGGCGCGCAGGGGGCGCGGCAGCAAGAATGACAGGTGCCATGAAGATATTGCTGGTGTTCGGGACGCGGCCGGAGGCGATCAAGCTGTTTCCCGTGGTGCATGCGTTGCGCGCGCATCCCCATATCGACACGCGCGTGTGCGTGACGGCGCAGCATCGCGGCCTGCTCGACCAGGTGCTGGAGATCAGCGGGATCGTGCCCGACATCGACCTCGACGTGATGCAGGAGAACCAGACGCTCGACGGGCTGACGGCGCGGCTGATCGTCGAGCTGGGCAAGACCTTCGACGTCGAGAAACCCGACCGGGTCATCGTGCATGGCGATACGCTGACGACGATGGTCGCGAGCCTTGCCGCCTATTACCGCAAGATCCCGGTCGCCCATGTCGAGGCGGGGCTACGCAGCGGCGACATCCACCACCCCTGGCCCGAAGAGGTCAACCGGCGGGTGGTCGCGTGCATCGCCGACATGAACTTCGCGCCGACGCAGGCAGCCGCCGACGCTCTGCACGCCGAGAACCGCGACGCGCGGGGCATTCATATCACGGGCAACACGGTGATCGACGCGCTGTTGGCCACCAAAAAGCGCATTGATGCCGATCCCGCGCTGGCGGCGGGACTGGACGGGCTGGCGGCGCGCTTCGCGGGCAAGCGGATCGTCGCCGTCACATCCCACCGGCGCGAGAATTTCGGCGGGGGGATGGAGGCGATCGCGGGCGCGATCCGCGACATCGCCGCGCGCGACGACGTGGCGCTGATCTTCCCCGTTCACCCCAATCCCAATGTGCGCAGCGTGATGGACGCCCAGCTCGCTGGCCTTAATAATGTCGCGATGATCGATCCGCTCGACTATCCGCATTTCGTGCGGCTTCTCGCCATGAGCACGCTGGTGCTGACCGACAGCGGCGGGGTGCAAGAAGAAGCCCCCTCGCTCGGCAAGCCGGTGCTGGTGATGCGCGAGACCACCGAGCGCCCCGAAGGCGTCACGGCTGGCACGGCGCGGCTGGTCGGCACCGACCGGGCACGGATCGTAAGCGCAGTGTGCGGGTTGCTGGATGATGCAGAGGCGTACGCCGCCATGGCGCGGGCGCATAATCCGTTCGGCGATGGCAAGGCGGCGGAGCGGATCGCCGGAGTGATTGCCGCGGGCTGACACCCGCTACTCACCAAATCTTCAGCTTTCTGCGCGACAAGCGACCCTGAAGTTTCGCCATCAGGATTGTCGTGCATGCCCATGGATGTTGAGCAACAGGTTTCCGTTATCGGCCTTGGTTATATCGGCCTGCCCACCGCCGCCCTGATCGCGCGGTCGGGGGCGAAGGTGCTGGGCATCGATGTGTCCGCCCATGTCGTCGACACGGTTAACAGCGGCAGGGTGCATATCGAGGAGGTCGATCTCGACGGGCTGGTACAGGGCGTCGTGTCGCGCGGGCTGCTGCGCGCGTCGCTCACCGTCGAGCCGAGCGACGTGTTCGTCATCGCCGTGCCGACGCCGGTGTCGGAGGACAATGCGCCGGACATTTCCTATGTGCTGAACGCCGCGCGGACGATCGCGCCGGTGCTGAAGGCGGGCGACACGGTGATCCTCGAATCGACGTCGCCGGTCGGCACGACCGATGCGATGCGCGACCTACTGCGCACGCTGCGGCCGGACCTGAAAATGCCCGGAGCGGGGGTCGGAAGCGCGGACATCGCGATCGCCTATTGCCCGGAACGGGTGCTTCCGGGGCGCATCCTTGTCGAGCTGATCGACAATGACCGCTGCATCGGCGGGATCACGCCGCGCTGCGCCCGCAAGGCGCTGGGCTTTTACCGCCAGTTCGTGCGCGGCGCGTGCATCACGACGAGCGCGCGGGCGGCGGAGATGGTGAAGCTGGTCGAGAACAGCTTCCGCGATGTCAACATCGCCTTCGCCAACGAGCTTTCGGTGATCGCCGAGCGCGCCGGGATCGACGTGTGGGAGGTCATTCGCCTCGCCAACCGGCATCCGCGCGTCAACATCCTGCAGCCCGGCCCGGGCGTCGGCGGGCATTGCATCGCGGTCGACCCGTGGTTCATCGTGCACAGCGACCCGGAAAACGCGCGCCTGATCCGCACCGCGCGGGAGGTCAACGATCACAAGACCGATCATGTCGTCGCCAAGGCATCCGACCTGATCGACCTGTTCCCAGGCGAGGACGTCGCCTGCCTCGGCCTGGCGTTCAAGGCGAATATCGACGATTTCCGCGAAAGCCCGGCGGTGAAGGTCGCGGCGCGGCTGGCACGCCGCTATGGCCGCCGCATCAAGCTGGTCGAGCCTTATGCGCGCGAACTGCCGGTGGATTTTGTCGGCACCGGCGCGGAGCTGATCGACCTCGACAGCGCGCTGGAGCGGTGCGGGGTGTTCGTGCTGCTGGTCGACCATGACATGTTCAAGTCCGTCCCCGCCGACGAGCGGGTCGGCAAGGCGGTCTATGACACGCGCGGTATCTGGCCCGACCAGCCGGTGCGCGTGCCGGAGAGTGGATTGCGAGCGGTGGGGGGGTAGGCTCGCCTCCTCCCTTAACCGTCACCCCAGCGAAGGCTGGGGTCTCGTGCGGTGGCATGACGATAAGGGAGATTGGCCCATAGCGCGCGCGCTGCTACATAGCCGCCATGGCCCTGCGTTTCGTCCTTGTCCTCTTTGCCCTGTCGCTTGCCGTGAATATCGCGCTGGTGGTGGCGGACCCGAGCTGGTGGATCATCCCCGCGCTGTTCGTCGGGTGGTTCGCGGCGGACGCGCTGTCGGGCGTCGTGCATATGGTGATGGACTATCACCCGTGCCGCCCCGGAATGGGGCTGGACCGCATCTATTTCTACACCGGGTCGCGCGAATCGGAGGAGTATCAGGCGCTGTTCCGCGCGGCGATGGCGCGGCTCAATCCGCTCGAACGGCTGGTCTACGACTTCAAGAACCACCATCCGCGTCCCGATGCGCTGGGACGTCGCACGATGCTGCGGCAGATCGGATCGAGCGTGGTGGCGGGTTCGCTGCCGCTCTCGCTGATGCTTAACCTCGCGGCGCTGCTCCTTCCCGTGCCGGGATGGGCGATGGCAGCGATGGTATCGCTGCTGATCGGCGGGACCTTCGCGCAATATTTCCATGGCTCGCTGCACCGGGCCGACAATCCGTGGATCATCACCGCGATGCGGCGTGTCGGCCTGCTGATGACTCCGGCGGCGCACCAGTTGCACCATGACAGCCTGCGCCGCGATTTCAGCACCAATTGCGGGTGGAGCAATGGCGTGCTTAACCGGGTGTTCGCGCTGGCGTATCGGCGCGGTTGGCTGACGGATGCGGGGCTGGAGCCTGCGGGGTAAATAGCTCCGCTCGCCCTGAGCGTGTCGAAAGGCCGTGGAGAAGAACGGGGCTTCGACAGGCCCAGCCCGAACGGATTTACCTATTCCTTCACCATCAAACAGCCATAGCCCGCCTTGTACTGCGCCGAGGCCCGGCCGAGCAGCGGCACGCGGCCGACGATCGTCTGATGTTCCGGAATTTCCGTCAGGCTGACCGCGCCCGCATCCAGCGCGACATCGCCCTGGCAGCTGTCCATCGTGCGTCCCTCGACATAACGGCAGGAGCAGGTGATCCGCGCGGCATAGGCCGATCCAGCCTGCGCCTTCGCCCGCCACGCGCCCCAGTTCCAGGCCACGAACGCCGCCAGGATGACAAGGATCACGCCTGCGCCCTTGATCAGGGTCTGCCGCTTTGCCATGACTGCCTTTCCGCCGAACCGTAAGTCTGTAACAGGCTGGCCACGGCTCTGCCGCCATGACCAAGAGGGCCTCATGAATAGCAAAAGACCCCAAGTTGCAAGCGTCAGACGCTGGCTGTTGCCGCTCGTCGCGCTGGGCGCGCTCGGTACGGCGCAGCCGGGGCCAGCCGTGCCGGGGGACGCGGACGCCGACTATACGGTGATCAGCGGCAGTGGAAATGTCAGTGCACAGACGCTGCGCACCGCGATCGCGCCGCTGTTCACCGACGAGGCACTGGGTACGACGCAGTCGCTGCTGGTGATGCGCGACGGGGCGGTGATCGCGGAACGCTATGGCGAGGGGATTGCGCCCGGCACACCGCTGCTGTCGCGCTCGGTCGGCAAGTGCGTGACGGCGGCGCTCGTCGGGCTGATGGTGTCCGATGGGCGGCTGGCGCTCGATTCGCCGGTGCCGGTGGGCGCGTGGGACCAGCCGGGCGATCCGCGCGGCGGCATCACGCTGCGCCACCTGCTGACGATGACGTCGGGTCTGGAGCATCGTGAGGCGGGCGATCCGCTCGCGTCTTCCGACACGGTACGGATGCTGTTCACCGACGGCGCACACGACATGGCGGCCTTTGCCGAAGCCAAGCCGATCGCCGCGAAGCCTGGGACGCAGTTCAACTACAGCACCGCCGACACACAGATATTGTCGGACCTCCTCACGCGCATGCTGACCGACAGCACCGATCCCGATGTGCGCCGCGCGGCGATGATGGACTTCGTGCGCGGGCGACTGATCGAGCCGGTGGGCCTCAAGAGCCTGACGCCGGAATTCGACGCGCGCGGGACGATGATCGGCGGGGCGATGCTGCACATGACGACGCGCGATTATGGCAGGCTGGGCGAGTTTCTGCGCCAGAAGGGCCGCGCGGGCGGGCGGCAGATCCTGTCGGCGCGCTGGGTCGATTTCATGACCCATGCGTCCGCGCGCAACCCGGCTTATGGCGGGCATCTGTGGGTGAACCGCGAGGGGACCGGCAACCCGCTATTCCCGGGGCGCGGATCGCGCGGGCTGTTCGCCTGCGTCGGCCATCATGGGCAATATGTGATCGTATCCCCGGCGCAGCGGCTGGTGGTGGTGCGCATGGGCCTGACCGCCGAGGAGCAGATGGGCGCGTTGCGCGGGGCGCTGGCGGGGTTGGTCGAGCAGTTCCCGGCAGGTTAGGCCGGATCGACATTCAGCCCTGATGGCCTGCAAATGGCAACTTTCCGTGCTTCCGGTGCTCACGTACTGTAAGTACGCTGCGCTCCGGGTCACGAAAACTTGCCATTTTCGACACATCATCATCTGAATGTCGATCCGGCCTAGCTCAACCCGCCCGCCCCTTCGCGGTCGCCGCGTCGCAGAGCGCCTGCCACAATCGGGCGAGGCCTTCGTCCGCCTCGTCCGCCATGTCGGAGGGCACGCGCGAGACCAAATTGCACCCGCCATCGGCAAGCGCGCGCAGCATCGCTTTCATGCCGTCCAATGTCGGTTCGAACGCATGGCCCAGCCCGCCGCCCGCCTCGACCATCGAGGCATGGTTGCCGTGGAGCACGGGCGCGCCGCACATCTGCGCTTCGAGGATCGGCATGCCGAAGCCTTCGTAGATCGACGGCATGCAGAAGGCGGTACACGCGCCGTAGAGGGGGGGCAGATCCTCCGACGGGACATAGCCCAGCCGCCGGAGCATGCCCGAGGCTTCCCCCTCGGCAACGACCTGCTCGATCTCCGCGCTGAGCCAGCCGGTGCCGCCCGCATGGACGATCAGCGGCAGATCCACCCCGGCCTTGCGCACCTCCGCCGCGGCCTGCAGGAAGAGCGGGATGTTCTTGCGCGGCTCCAGCGTGCCGACCACGAGGAGGAAATCGTCCGGCAGGGCATAGGCGTCCCGCACCCGAGCGACATCCTGCGCATCGGGCAGGTGGTAGCGGGGCGGAACGCGCGGGCGGACGGTGTAGCGCGACGGCACGCGATAATAACGCTCGACATCCCGCGCGGTGGCGTCGGAATTGCTGGTGACGACATCGGACCGGCGCGCCGAGAGCGGCTGGAACAGGCGGCGGCTCCAGCGCACCATGCCGACCTGCGTTTCCGGCGCGAAGCGGTAGACGAGATCGTGGAAGGTGACGACCCGCGCCATCGCGCCAAGCGGCCCGATCGGTACGAACCCGTTCGTCCCCCAATAGATGTCGCAACCGTCCGCGCGCAGCGGCCCGGGAAGCTGGAGGTTCTGCCAGAAGACGCCGCGCCATCCGCCCAGATTGGGCCGAAGCTCGACATTGGGAAGGTCCGGGAAATGGATGTCGGTGTTGCTGTAGAGGATCCAGCGCACTTCGGGGTGCTGCTGGCACAAGGGCAGCAGCAGGTCGTAGACATAATTGCCGACGCCGGTCCTGTGCCGGGTCAGGCAGCATGCATCCACGCCTATTGTGCTGATCACGCTGTTCGCCTCCGTCGTGTGTGTCAAAGCGGATCCCGGTCGGGATGCCTCCAGTGTCTGCCGGTTCGATCAGGCCTGCTGGTCGTCGCCCTCGCCCATTTCCTCGGCCAGCACCTCGAACGCGTCACGCCCGCGCAGCGCGCCGGGATCCTTCCGTTCGACATGGCCGTCCGGATCGGGATGAATAAGGATCTCGACGCCGGGAAAGGCGGCGTGCAGCTGTTCCTCGACATCGTCCATCACGTCGTGAACGCGGCGCACGGTCATATCGGGATCGACCCAGACGTGAAACTGCGCAAAGCGGTGCGATCCGCTGGTCCGCGTGCGCATGTCATGCAATCCCCGCACCTCGGGGTGCGCCGAGGCGATGGCAATCAGGCGTTCGCGATCTTCGATCGGCCATTCCTGATCCATCAGATGCTCCATCGCCGACTGGCCGGACCGCCACGCTCCCCAGCCGAGCCACAGCGCGATCCCAAAGCCGAACAGCGTATCCGCGCCCTGAATGCCCATGACATGATCGAGCACCAGCGCCACGATGACAGACAGGTTCAGGAAGAAGTCGGACTTGTAATGCAGGCTGTCCGTGCTGATCGCGAGCGAACCGGTCTGCGCGATGACCCGGCGCTGATAGGCGATCAACACGAAGCTCAGCAGGATCGCGGCGATCGACACGCCGATGCCCAGCGTAGCGGACTCGACCGGATGCGGGTTGCCGATCCGGCGGAAGGACTCGACGGCAAGGCCCACGGCGGCGAGCGTGATGAGCGTGACCTGGAACAAGGCGGCGAGCGCCTCGGCCTTCCCATGGCCGAAGCGGTGCTGGGTATCGGCCGGTGTCGCCGCGACGTGCACCCCGCACAGGGTGACGAGGCTGGCGACGAGATCGAGCGCCGTGTCCGCCACCGACCCGAGCATCGCGACCGAGCGCGTGCTCCAAAGCGCAGCGATCTTCAAACCCAGCAGGATGACCGCGACCGCGACGCTGGCCAGCGCGGCCTTGCGGGTCAGCGCGCCCTGGGCAAGCGCGTGCGCATCGGCGTTCATGGATAGAGCATCCCTTCATCCCAGCCCCCATCGGCGGCGGGCGTGAAGAGGCGGCGCTCGTGCAGGCGATGCTCGCGATCCTGCCAGAACTCGATGCGGTCCGGGCGCAGGCGAAAGCCCGACCAGTGCGGCGGGCGGGGCACATCCTGCCCATCGAACCGGGCGCGCATTTCCTCGTACCGCTGCATGAACACATCGCGCGAGGCGAGCGGGCGGGACTGGTCCGACGCCCAGGCGCCGAGCTGCGAATCCCGGCTGCGCGTCGCGAAATAAGCATCCGCCGTGGCATCGTCGACGCGGCCCACGACGCCTTCGATCCGGATCTGGCGGCGCAGCGACTTCCAGTGGAACAGCAGGGCGGCGTTGGGGTTGGCGAGCAGGTCGCTGGCCTTGCGCCCCTCGAAATTGGTGTAGAAGATGAACCCGTCCGGGCCATGCCCCTTCAGCAGGACCATCCGCACGGACGGACGCCCGTCCCCATCCACCGTGGCCAGCGCCATGGCGTTGCTGTCGTTGACTTCACTGGTGCGGGCCTGCGCGAACCAGTCGTCGAAAAGCAGGAAGGGGTCTGTGCGCATATAATGCTATGCTGTAGACGGCTTGTGGCTGTACCTCAACAGCAGGGTTGAACGCACGGCTTTCCCGCGCCACATGGGTGCGCGTTGAACGTCTAGAGTGATCAGGAGCAGAATGGCCGATCCGTACAGCGTATTGGGGGTACAGCGCGGGGCAACCGACGCGGAGATCAAGTCCGCCTATCGCAAGCTTGCCAAGGAACTGCACCCCGACAAGAACAAGGACAACCCGAAAGCCAGCGAACGCTTCGCGCAGGCAACGAACGCCTATGACCTGCTGAGCGACAAGGACAAGCGCGGGCGGTTCGACCGGGGCGAGATCGACGGAGACGGCAATCCCACGGCGCCGTTCGGCTTTGGCGGGGGGCATCCTGGCGGGGGCGGCGGCTTCCGCGGCGGGCACCCGGGCGGCCAGGGCGGCGGCTTCGACTTCGGGGGCGGTGGCGGCGGCGATTTCAGCGACATTTTCGAGGGACTGTTCGGTGGGCGTCAGGCGGGTGGCGGCGGACCGTTCGGGCGCGGGCAGCGGGCAGCGCCGCCCAAGGGCGCGAACGTCAATTACCGGCTGGCGGTCGATTTTGCCGATGCCGCGACCCGCGCGCCGCAGCGTATCACCCTGCAGGACGGCAAGCCGCTCGACGTCAAGCTTCCCGCCGGGGTCGAGCATGGCATGCAGATGCGCCTGTCGGGCAAGGGACAGCCCGGCCCGGGCGGGGCGGGCGACGCGATCATCACGATCGAGATCCGGTCGCATCCCTTTTTCGTGCGCGACGGCGACGCGGTCCGCATCGACCTGCCCATCACGCTCGCCGAAGCGGTGGCGGGCGCCAAGGTCCGCGTGCCGACCGTCGACGGGCCGGTGATGCTCGCCATTCCGCCGGGCAGCAGTTCGGGCAAGACGCTGCGCCTCAAGGGCAAGGGATTCACGACCAAGTCCGGCGAGCGCGGCGACCAGTATGTCCGGCTGATGGTCGAGGTGCCGGCCGACGACGCCGCGCTGAAGGCATTTGTGGAAAATTGGCACGACGATCGATCCGTACGCGGACACATGGGCGTCTGACCCGCGTTTCGCCGCTATGCAGGACGTCTCCCCCCAATCTCCCGAGCAGCGGCGCAAACGATCCACCCTCCAGCGCTTTTCCGGCCGGGAACGCGATGCGAACGGGCGGCTGCTGTCGGCGACCTATGCGATGGAGGTCGGCAAACGGGTCGCGATCGGCGTCTATAACGACGGCTTCATCCATGCGGGCAACCTTGCCTATCTCTCGCTGGTCGCGCTGTTTCCCTTCTTCATCGTGGCGGCGACGATCGCCAGCATCTTCGGGCGAACGCAGGACGGGGTGGCGGCGGTCAACGCCTTCCTGCTCGCCGTGCCGCCCGATGTCGCCGATGTGCTGCGCGCTCCGATCGAGGGCGTTCTCAACGCGCGGGCGGCGAGTGGCGTGCTCTGGCTGGGCGCGATCGTCGGGCTGTGGACAACCGGGAGCCTGATCGAGACGATCCGCGATATCCTGCGCCGCGCCTATGGCACGAAGGGCGGTCTGCCGTTCTGGCAGTACAGGCTGCGGGCGATCGGCATCATCGTATTGAGCGTCATCGCCACGATGTTCGCCTTCTCCGCGCAGGTGGCGATGACCGGCGCGGATGAATTTCTCCATCGCCTGCTGCCCTTTGCGGACGAGGCGATCCAGATCGTGTCGGCCACGAAGCTGGTGCCGCTGCTCGTGCTGATGGCCGCGCTCTATGCCCTGTTCTATTCGCTGACGCCGGGGCGCTATCGGGACCGGCGCTTTCCCAAATGGCCCGGCGCGGTGCTGACGGCCCTGTGGTGGTACGGCACGCTGGTGCTGCTACCCTGGGCGCTGTCGCATCTGGCGAGTTACGATCTGACCTATGGCAGCCTCGCCGGTGTGATGATTACGCTCATTTTTTTCTTTCTCGTCGGGCTGGGCGTGGTAATTGGCGCCGAACTGAATGCGGCTCTGGCGGAATTTCCCGACGACGCAGCGCCGCCGATCGAAGAACCAAAGCGGGAGGGTGCTGGCTTATGACGGGTTTGATGGCAGGCAAGCGGGGGCTGATCATGGGCCTTGCCAACGACAAGTCGCTGGCCTGGGGCATATCGAAGGCGCTGTACGCGCAGGGCGCGGAACTTGCCTTTTCCTATCAGGGCGAGGCACTCGAAAAACGCGTCCGTCCGCTGGCCGCCGAAGTGGGGTCCGACTTCCTGATCCCGTGCGACGTGACCGACATGGCCTTGCTCGACGCGACCTTCGATGCGGTGAAGGAGCGCTGGGGCGGGCTGGATTTCGTTGTTCACGCCATCGGCTTTTCCGACAAGAACGAACTGCGCGGCGGCTATGTCGACACCACGCTGGAGAATTTCCTGCTGACGATGAACGTGTCCGCCTACAGCTTCGTCGCGGTGGCCAAGCGCGCCCGTCCGCTGATGCCCGAGGGCGGATCGCTGCTGACGCTGAGCTATTATGGCGCGGAAAAGGTCATCCCGCATTACAATGTGATGGGCGTGGCCAAGGCGGCACTGGAAACGAGCGTCAAATATCTCGCTATGGATCTGGGGCCGGAGAATATCCGGGTAAACGCGATCTCCGCCGGGCCGATCAAGACGCTGGCGGCGAGCGGGATCGGCGATTTCCGCTACATCCTCAAGTGGAACGAGCTGAACTCGCCGCTGCGCCGCAACGTCACGATCGAGGATGTCGGCGGGGCTGGCCTCTATTTGCTGTCCGACCTGGCGAGCGGCGTGACCGGCGAGATCCACCATGTCGACGCAGGCTACAACGTCATCGGCATGAAAGCAGAGGACGCGCCCGACATCGCGCTGGAGAAATGAGCTTCAACAGCTTCGGCCGCGTTTTTCGTTTCTCCACCTGGGGGGAAAGTCACGGTCCGGCAATCGGGGCGATGGTCGACGGCTGTCCTCCGGGACTGGCGCTGTCGGAAGCCGATGTGCAGCCGTTCCTCGACAAGCGCCGTCCGGGCACATCCAAATTCACGACGCAGCGGCAGGAGCCGGATCAGGTCCGTATCCTCTCTGGCGTATTCGAAGGCAAGACGACCGGCACGCCGATCAGCCTGATGATCGAGAATGTCGACCAGCGATCGAAGGATTATGGCGACGTCGCCAAGGCCTATCGCCCCGGCCATGCCGATTACGCCTACGACGCGAAATACGGGTTCCGCGATTATCGGGGCGGCGGGCGGTCGTCAGCGCGGGAAACCGCGTCGCGCGTGGCGGCGGGCGCGGTGGCGCGGCTGGTGATCCCGGAGGTCACCATCCTCGGCTATGTCAGCGCGATCGGCGGCGACGCGATCGACCCCGCGCACTTCGATGCAGCGGAGATCGGCAACAATCCGTTCTTCTGCCCGGATGCCAAGGCAGCGGCGCGCTGGGAGAAACTGGTTGATGACGCGCGGCTCGCCGGATCGTCGCTGGGTGCAGTGGTGGAATGCGTCGCGACCGGCGTTCCCGCAGGCTGGGGCGCCCCGCTCTACGCCAAGCTCGACGCCGAACTCGCCAGCGCGATGATGAGCATCAACGCGGTCAAGGGCGTGGAAATCGGCGACGGCTTTGCCGCGGCCGCCCTGCGCGGCGAGGAAAATGCCGATCCGATGCGACCGGGTGACGCGGGAGCGCCGGCATTTCTGGCAAACCACGCGGGTGGAATTGCGGGTGGCATTTCCACCGGCCAGCCGGTGCGCGTGCGCGTGGCGTTCAAGCCGACCAGCTCGATCCTCATCCCGGTCGAGACGGTGACCCGCGAGGGGCAGGCGAGCGACATCATCACCAAGGGCCGCCACGACCCCTGTGTCGGTATTCGCGGCGTTCCGGTCGTCGAGGCGATGATGGCGCTGGTTTTGGCCGATCACAAACTGCTGCATCGCGCGCAATGCGGCTGAGCATGCCCTAAACGCCTTTTGTAAGCTGAGGTTCATCCTGCTGCGGTGAACGGCCTCCTGATCCGGTCGAACACCGGAACAAGCGGAGCGGCGGCTGGTTCTCTTCCCGACAGAATATGTCGAGGAGAAAGAACATGTTGAAAACAACCATTTCGCTGGCAGCGCTCGCGCTCGCCCTTCCCGCAGCGCATGCCCAGTTGGGCGGTGGCGTCGGCGGAACCGTTGGCGGTACGGTCGGCGGCGCAGGCAGCACGGTCAATGGGACGCTGGGCGGAACGGGCGGCGTGGCCGCTGACACCGGCGTGGTCGATCAGACCACCGACACGGCACAGCATACGACCGGTCATGTGAAGCACAAAGCCGACGCTACGGGTGACACCGTACGCACCACGGCCGAGAAAAACGCCGAACGGGCCAAGGAGCGCGGCGCAGCCGTGTCCGAACAGGCGCGTAACAAGACGACCAATACGGGCAATGCCGTGGCGGACACCGCCAAGGATGCGACCACATCCAGTGCGAGCGGTTCGGCCGGGACGACCGGATCGGTCGGGTCTGACGGCGCTAGCGTCGGCGCTTCGGGTTCCGGTAGCGGATCGGTTGGCGGCACATCGACCAGCGGTTCGATGAGCGGCGGCGCTACCGCCCGCTAATCGACCTGTATCGTTACCAAGGAGAGAGGACCGGAGGCTTGGCTTCCGGTCCTCTTTTCTTTGGCAAAGGGCACGCAGCTATGCCAGTGTCGGCATCTCAACCCTGATGTGGAGTGCGCATGGCACAGGTGAAGACCCGGCGGCTGACCCAGTTTATCCTGTTCGGAATGGTTGCCGGGCTGATCACCGGCACGGTGGCGAACCAGATGATCGGCGGCGATGCCGAGCAGGCCAAGAATGTCGCGGATTATTTCCACCTGCTCGCCGATATCTTCCTGCATCTCATCAAGATGATTATCGCGCCCCTGGTGTTCGGCACGCTGGTGACCGGCATCGCGCATATGGGCGACAGCGCGGCGCTGGGGCGGATCGGCGGCCGGGCGATCGGCTGGTTCGTCATCGCCAGCCTGATCTCGCTCAGTATCGGGCTGATCTTCGTCAACCTGTTCCAGCCCGGCGTCGGCCTCAACATGGCCCTGGCGACACCGGACGCGGCGGTGGATACCAAGGCGCTCAATTTCCGGGACTTCGTGCTGCACATCTTCCCGACGTCGATCATCGACGCGATGGCGAGCAATTCCATTCTGCAGATCGTGGTGTTTGCGGTGTTCGCCGGGGTGGCGTTGACCGCCATTGGCGAGCGCGGCAAGCCGCTGGTGACGGCGACCGAGGCGCTGGTCGAGCTGATGCTGCAGATCACCGCCTATGTGATGCGCTTTGCGCCGGTGGCGGTGTTCGGGGCAATCGCGGCGGTGATTACCAAGCAGGGGCTCGGCGTCCTCAAGACCTTTGGCGCGCTGGTGGGCGAATTCTACCTCGCGCTGTCGACGTTGTGGCTGCTGCTTGGGATCGCCGGATTTCTGGTTCTGGGGCGGCGCATCTTCCGCCTTGCGCGCTATATCCGCGAGCCGTTGCTGATCGCCTTTTCGACCGCGTCTTCGGAAAGCGCCTATCCCAAGATGCTCGAACAGCTCGACCGTTTCGGCGTGCCGCGCCGGATTTCGAGCTTCGTGCTGCCGCTGGGGTATAGTTTCAACCTCGACGGGTCGATGATGTCGGCGGCGTTCGCGACGATCTTCATTGCGCAGGCCTATGGCATCGACGTGCCGATCGGCACGCAGATCACCATCCTGCTTGTCCTGATGGTGACGAGCAAGGGCATTGCGGCGGTGCCGCGCGCGTCCCTGGTGGTGGTCGCGGCGACACTGGCGCAGTTCAATCTGCCGGTCGAAGGCGTGGCGCTGGTGCTGGCGGTCGATCATTTCATGGATATGGGCCGTACCGCGACCAATGTGCTGGGCAACGCGATCGCGACCAGTGTCATCACCAAATGGGAAGGCATGCTGGAAGTCGAGGAGCCGGACACTATCGAACCGCCCCGTGCGCCCGCCCATACGGCGGCCGGGGGCCTTGCCGGGCTGGAACTGGACGAGGATATGCTGCGGAAATAGGGTGAGGCTCTCCCGCGGCGCCGTTGGCCCCGAGTGGGAACTGAGCGAAGTCGAAATAGCTCCTCAGCACGAACGGAGCGTGGATAAGCGATCCTTATTTCCGCTTTAGCCGGATCTCGTACAGCTTCGGCCAGTATTTCCCGGTGACGAACAGCCGGTCGGCCGCCTTGTCATAGGCGATGCCGTTGAGCACGGCGTCGAAGTTGCTGAGTTTCAGCGTGCGGGTGAGCGGACCAAGGTCGATCCAGTCGATGACTTTGCCCGTCGCCGGGTCGATGCGCGCGATGCGGTCGGTCATCCAGACATTCGCCAGCACCTCGCCCTTCACATATTCCAGCTCGTTGAGCATCGGCACGGGCTTGCCGTTCCATGTGACCGTCACCGCGCCCGCCGGTGCGAAGGTGACCGGGTCGAAGAAGCGCAGCTGGGCGGTGCCGTCGCTCATGATGAGGCGTTTGCCGTCCTGCGTCAGGCCCCAGCCTTCGCCCTCGTAATGAAAGGTCGTGGTGGGGCGGAAGGTCGCGCGGTCCCAGCGGAAGCCGGTGCGGTGCCGCCAGGTGAGCGAGATCAGCTCGCCGTTCCAGTCGGTCAGTCCTTCCCCGAAATAACGCGCATCAATGGGCGCGCGGCGGAGCACCTGCCCGTCCTTTAGACGCACTTCGCGAATCTGCGACACGCCGAACTGGCCGACGCTTTCGTAGAGCGACCCGTCGAGGAAGATCAGCCCTTCGGTGAAGGCGTCGGTAGCGTGGGGAAAAGCACGCACGACTTTCCATGCCGTGTCGGCGAAAGCAGGCGGCGCGACGAGGCACAGAAGCGCGAGAAGCAGTCGAACGCGCTTCATGCCGAGGCATTCTCCGCGACGGCGTGCGCCAGCCAGGGGGCCAGCGGCAGATCGCCCAGATCCTCTACCCGCCGATGGTCGATCGCAAGGCCGAGATCCGGCAGGGCAAGGCGTTGCCGTGCGGGATCGGACGCCCCGAGCGGCACGACGATGAGCCGTCGGTTGACCTTCGCGCGGTAATGCATGCGGGCGGTGTTTTCCTGCCCGACATAGCAGCCCTTGGCGTAATCGACGCCGTTCAGTTCCCCGGCATTGGCTTCGAGCCAGAGCGTCTGGTCGCTGCCGAGTTCGGCGATACCCTCGGTCACGCCGAGCGAGAGGCGGTGGGCGCGAAAAGCCGGCGCTGCGTCACCGTCCCCGGCGGGCGCAAGCCAGCGGACGCCGAGTTCGGCAAGGCGCGGGTCGGGTGCCCTGCCCTCGCCGCTTTCGGGCGACCAGTGGACCGCAAGGCTGTCGTCGCGGGCGATGTCGACCTTGCGCCGCAGCCGGTAGAGCGTGAGGCGGCGGGCGAGCGCGTCGGCCTGCGCGGCTTCACAGTCGATCAGCACAGCGTCGCCATCGGCCCAGAGCAGGAAGTCGAACAGCGCCTTGCCCTGCGGCGTGAGCAGACCGCCCCAGCGCGGCGCGCCGTCGGCCAGCCCCAGGACATCCTGCGTGATCAGCCCCTGAAGGAAGGGGCGGGCTTCCTCGCCGGAAATTCGGATGAGCGCGCGGTCTTTGAGGGTGGTGCTGGCCATGCGCATTAGGTAGGACGAGTCCCATCCCCCGCCAAGGACCAATAGCGCCATGCCCCAGACTTTCGACATGATCCTCGCCCACGGCAATGTGCATACGCCGAGTGGCCCGGTGAGCGCCGACATCGGTGTGCGGGGCGGACGGATTGCGGCGATCGGCACCGGCGCGGCGGATGCGGGCGAGCGGATCGACTGCACCGGCCTCGACATCCTGCCCGGCGTCATCGACAGCCAGGTGCATTTCCGCGAGCCGGGGCTGGAGCACAAGGAGGACCTCGAATCGGGCAGCCGCGCGGCGGTGCTCGGCGGGGTGACGGCGGTGTTCGAAATGCCCAACACGTCGCCCAACACCGACAGCGCGGATCGCGTGACCGACAAGCTCGCCCGCGCGCATCACCGCATGTGGTGCGACCATGCGTTTTATGTCGGCGCGACGGCGGACAACGCCGAGCAACTGGGCGAGCTGGAACGGATGCCAGGGACGGCGGGCGTCAAGATCTTCATGGGCGCATCGACCGGAAGCCTGCTGGTGGATGATGACAATGCCCTCGCCCGCGTGCTGGCGCATGGCAACCGGCGCGTCGCGATCCATGCCGAGGACGAGACGCGGATGAACGCGCGCAAGGATTATCGGGTCGAGGGCGATCCCGCTTCGCACCCGGTCTGGCGCGACGATGAAAGCGCGATGATCGCCACCCGGCGGATTATCGGGCTGGCGCGGGCGGCCAAGCGGGGCATCCACATCCTCCACATCACCACGCCCGCCGAACTGGACGTCATCGGCCAGAACAAGGATATCGCGACCTGCGAGGTGACGCCGCAGCACCTGACCTTGGGCGGGGAAGACGCCTATGCGCGGCTGGGCACCTATGCGCAGATGAACCCGCCGATCCGCAGCGCCGCGCACCGCGACGGGCTGTGGCACTGGCTCAACCAGGGCGTGCCCGACGTGCTCGGGTCCGACCATGCGCCGCACACGATCGAGGAAAAGGCCAAGACCTATCCCGCAAGCCCAAGCGGTATGCCGGGGGTGCAGACGCTGGTGCCGTTGCTGCTCAACCATGTGGCGGAAGGGCGTTTGACGCTGCAACGCTTCATTGACCTGACGAGCGCCGGGCCGCAGCGGGTGTTCGGGCTGGTCGGCAAGGGACGGATCGCGGTCGGCTATGACGCGGATTTTACGGTCGTCGACCTCAAGAAGCAGTGGACGGTCGGCGCGGACTGGCTCGCCTCACGCTGCGGCTGGTCGCCGTTCGAGGGCGATCAACTCACCGGCAAGGCGATCGGCACGATCATCCGCGGCCACCGCGTGATGTGGGACGACACGCTCGCCAACGACGCGATCGGCGAACCGGTGCGGTTCGAGAGCACGACGTTCCGATCATAAGGGAGCGGGAATATCCTCTGCGCTTTTCTGCCGGGCGGCGCGCACCGTATCCAGCGTGTAGAGCGCCAGTGCGCTCCAGATGATGCCGAAACTTGCCAGTTGCTGCGCGCTGAGCGTCTCGTCGAACAGGGTGATGCCCAGGATGAACACCAGCGTGGGCGCGATGTACTGGATCAGCCCCAGCGTCGCGAGCGGGAGCGAACGCGCTGCGACCGAGAAGAGCAGCAGCGGAATCGTCGTCATGATACCAAGCGCGCATGTCGCAAGGCTTGGCACCAGTGCCTGCCCGAACTGTTCGGTGCCGTGGATGACGAGGCTGATCATAGAGACCACGGCCACCGGGGCCAGCAGCAGCGTTTCCAGCGTCAGGCCATCGAGCGGCCCGACCGGCGCGGTCTTGCGGATGAGACCGTAGAGCGCGAAGCTCGCCCCCAGCAGCAGGCTGATCCACAAGGTGGTGACTGCCGCGACCGCCATCACCGCCACGCCGACGCAGGCCAGACCGACCGCCGCCTTCTGCGCCGGGCGCAGGCGTTCGCCTAGCACAACTATGCCCAGCGCGACGTTCATCAGCGGGTTGAGGAAATAGCCGAGGCTGCCCGCGAGCACATGCCCGTTCAGCACCGCCCAGGTGTAAAGCAGCCAGTTCGACAGGATCAGGCCGCCGCTCATCATCAACGCGCGCAGGATGCGCTGGTCGCGCAACAGGAGCAGCGTACGCCCCCAGTCGCGTCGTATGCCCACGATGATGGCGAGCAGCGCCATCGACCAGAGGATCCGCAGCGTTATGATCTCCAGCGCGGAAAATCCGCGCGCGAACCAGAAGAACACCGGCATGGTGCCCCAGAGGCTATAGGCGCAGACGGCGGCGGTGACGGCGCGACGGGCGGGAAGCGGGGCGGAGGCCATCGCGCTCCCTTGCGCCATGCTGCGCTGCAGCGCAAGCGCGTAACGCCTAAACATGCGCCGAATGGAGACAGGGGGCGGTTAACAAATTCTTACTGTTTAACCGTCTTTCCTAACAGATTATTAACGATCATCCCGCTAGTGCGGGACCAACGCTCCACTGGGGAAAGCCGTCATGAACCGTGCCCGCCTGTCCTGCCTGACCGCGACCGCCATGCTGTCCCTGCTGCTGGCCGGATGCGGGAAGAAGAGCAACGAGAACAATCTCGCGACGCTCGACGCGCAGCTGACCAACAATACATCCGACCCGGCGCTGCGCGAGGCGCTGGAATCGCCGGTGACGGTGGACCCGGACCTGACCAGCCAGTCCAACCGGCACAGCGTCCGCCCGTCCGACACGCCGCTCGACGGCGCGGTGCCGGTCGAGCTGGGTGCGCGGCCGACGGTGGCGCAACTGGAGAAGGCTGCCGGAGGCAAGCTGATGTCGGCTCCCGCCGCCACCAAGGCAGACAGCGAGGAGCTGGTGCCGGTCACGCTTGGCGCGCTCGCCAAGCAGCAGCGGAGCGGCAGCCAGACCAAGCGCGACTGCCCTGCCTCGCGCCTCAGCTATGCAATGGAATGGGCGCAGCGGCTTCCCGCCGCCTTCCCGATCTATCCCGGCGGGCAGCTTCAGGAAGCGGCGGGCGCGGACAACGGCCCGTGCGGCATCCGCGCGGTGAGCTTCACGACGAAGGCGCCGGTGCAGGATGTCCTCGATTTCTATTATACCACCGCGACCCGCGCGCGTTTCAACGCCGAACGGCAGATCCGCGACGGTCAGGATGTGCTGGGCGGCACGCGAACAAGCGACGACGGCGCGTATCTGGTGATGGTCCAGCCGGTGCGCGGCGGGGGAGCTTCGGTCGATATCATTGTGAACGGCGGGTTGTAACGGCGGGATGACATTAAGAAGCCCCTCCCGCTGAACTCAGCTCAGCGGGAGGGGTGAGATAGGAGCTCCTGCAACAACACACGTTCCCTTTCGGCCCGAATCCCTCTAGGGCTTCCCCTATGAACAGCCTGCTCGTCATGCTGGGCGGCGCGGTGGGGGCGCTGGCCCGTTACCAGTTCGGTCGCCTGGCGCTGGCGGGCTTCGGACCCGGCTTCCCGTGGGGGACACTGGGCGTCAACCTGATCGGCGGGCTGGCGATGGGTTTGCTGGCCGGGTCGCTGGCGCGCTTTTCCACCGGAAGTGGGGAAAGCCTGCGCCTGCTCCTGGGCGTCGGGGTGCTCGGCGGGTTCACGACCTTTTCTGCCTTCAGCCTCGACACGATGCTGATGCTGGAGCGTGGCGAAATCGCGTCCGCTCTGTTCTATGTCGCCGTTTCGGTCGGGGGGTCGGTCCTCGCCCTGTTCTGCGGTCTCTTCCTGATAAGGACAATCGCATGAGCAAGCCCCCTTCCTCCAAGAACTCCGGCCCGCCCTCGCGGTCGCGCAATCCGGGCAAGTTTGAAGCGCCCAAGAAGCGCGGCGCGAAGCATGGCAAGGGCAGCAAGGTCGCGCCCAAGCCGCCCCGCCCGCCGGTGGCGAAGAAGCCGCCCAAGGCCGCCAGTGCGCCGGTCGAAGCCACGCCCAAGCCCGCCAAGGCGCTGAAACCGGCGAGCACGGCCGTGCTGACCTTTCCGGTGGCGGGGGATGATGATGGCATCCGCCTCGACCGCTGGTTCAAGCGGCATATGCCGGAGGTGAGCTTTGCGCTGGTGTCGCGCTGGGCGCGTACCGGGCAGTTGCGCGTCGATGGCGCGCGGGCGACGCCGGGTGACCGGCTGGCCGAGGGGCAAGTCATCCGCGTTCCCCCCGCCGACACGCGCGCGATGGCGGAAGCTGCGCCCAAGGCGAAGGCCAAGGCGCCCCGCCCCGTCCTCTCCGACGAGGAGACCGACTTCGCGCAGGACATGGTGATCCATCGCGACGAGCAGGCGATCGTGCTCAACAAGCCGCCCGGCCTTGCGACGCAGGGTGGGACCAAGACGATCGAGCATGTCGACGGGCTGCTCGATGCGCTGCGCTTCGAGCGGGACGACCGGCCCAAGCTGGTCCACCGGCTCGACAAGGATACGTCGGGCGCGCTGCTGGTGGCGCGGTCGGCACGATCGGCGGGTTTCTTCGCTAAGGCGTTTTCGAGCCGCACCGCACGCAAGGTCTATTGGGCGATCGTCGTCGGCGTTCCCTCCATCAACGACGGGTTCATCGACCTGCCGCTCGCCAAGCAGCCGGGGACGGGCGGCGAGAAGATGCATGTCGACGAGGCGGAGGGCCTGCCCGCGCGCACCCGCTACCGCGTGATCGAGCGGGCGGGCAACCGCGCGGCGTGGGTCGAGCTGCAACCCTATACCGGGCGTACCCACCAGTTGCGCGTGCACCTCGCCGCGATCGGCTTTCCGATTGTGGGCGACGGCAAATATGGCGGCAAGGACGCGTTCCTGACCGGCACGATCAGCCGCAAGATGCACCTGCACGCGCGGCGCATCCGCATTGATCATCCCGACGGCGGCAAGGTCGACGTGATGGCGGAACTGCCCCCGCATTTTGCCGAGAGCCTTGTCGATCTGGGCTTTGACCTCTCACTGGGCGACATGCCGCTCGACGAGGAAATCGACACCGGGCCGACGAAGGAAGACCAGAAGAAATTCGCGCGCCAGCACGCCAAGACGGTGCGCAAGGAGCGGCGGGGCGAACGGCGCGGGCGGGGCGCGCATTAGCCTATGCATCCGGATGCGGCCTTTCGCTGGGACGACTTGGCATCCCTGACGGATTTCGTCAGCGTCCATTCGTTCGGCATGCTGTTCGCATCGACGCCCGAGGGACCGAGGGTTGCGCACGTGCCCGTGACGTGGCTGGACGAGAGACGGGACGAAATGCGGCTCGGCTTTCACCTGTCCCGCAACAATGGTCTCGTCCGGCATCTGGAGGGATCAAGAGCGCTGTTCGTCGCCAATGGTCCCCATGGCTATGTGAGTCCCGACTGGTACAATGCCGCCGATCAGGTGCCGACATGGAACTATGTGTCGGTCGAGCTGGAGGGATCGGTTTCGACGCTGCCGCCGGATGATCTGCCGCTGCTGCTCGATCGCCTGTCCGGGGAGAACGAAGCCCGTCTGGCTCCCAAGCCGTCCTGGACGCGCGCCAGGATGGATACCGAAAAATTCACGCGGATGCTGGGCGGGATCGTCGGCTATGAACTGCGGGTGGACCAATGGAGGGGCACCCGAAAGCTTGGCCAGAACAAGCCCGTTGCCCTGCGGACATCCGTCGCCGACGCTCTGGAAGCCGTGGGCAACGATGCACTGGCGGCGCTGATGCGAGAGGGCCCATGATGAGCAACCGCCTCGCGTTGTTCGATTGCGACGGCACTCTGGTCGACAGCCAGCATGATATCGTCGAGGCGATGAACCGCGCGTTTGCCGCCGTGAAGCTGGCGCCACCGCCACGGCCGGAGATCCTCTCGGTCATCGGCCTGTCGCTGCCGCTCGCCATGGCGCGGCTGGTGCCCGATGCGGAGGAGCGGTTCCACGATCATCTGGCCGAGCAGTACAAGGCGGCGTTCCGCGCGATGCGGCACGCGGACGGCGTGTCGGAGCCGCTCTATCCCGGTATCGCCGAGCTGGTGGTGAAGCTTGCCGAAGACGGATGGATGCTGGGCGTGGCGACGGGCAAGTCCGACCGGGGCCTGCAGATCTGCCTCACCACCCATGGCATCATCGACCATTTCGTGACGTTGCAGACCGCCGACCGGCATCCGTCCAAGCCGCATCCGTCGATGGCGCATCTGGCGATGAGCGAGGCGGGCGCGCGGCCCGAAACGACGGTGATGATCGGCGATACGAGCTATGACATGGAGATGGCGGTCAACGCGGGCGTGCGCGGGATTGGCGTCAACTGGGGCTATCACAGCCCGCAGGAGCTGATGGCGGCGGGCGCGCACGCCGTGGCGGTGGACATGGACGATCTGGCGCGCCATATCGCCGACCTATGACCGATCCTGACTTTCCCCCGGCACCGGAACCGACCGCTGCCCAACGCGAAGCCGCCGCGAAGCAGCGTTTCATTGCGCTCAACCTCTTCCGCCTGTCGGGCGTAGCGATCGTGATGTTCGGCTTTCTCATCATGATGGAGCGTTTCGGCTTCGTGGCCGGGCAGAAAGCGAAGATCATGGGCGCGATCATCGCGACGGTTGGCCTGTTCCAGACGATCGTGGTGCCGCGCATCCTCGTGCGGGCGTGGCGTACGCCGAGGGAAGAGTGAAGCGGTTCTACAAGGAGGTTGCGCTCGCGCCCGGCGCGGATGGCTATGGCATCGCGCTGGACGGCCGTCCCGTGCGTACCCCGGCGCGGGCGTTGCTCGCTTTGCCGACGCAGGCGCTTGGCCATGCGGTGGCGGAGGAATGGCGCGCGCAGGTGGAGGAGATCGACCCGGCGTCGATGGTGATGACCGGCCTTGCCAACGCCGCGATCGACCAGATCGCGCCCAACCACGCATCCTTTGCCGCCGGTGTCGCCGCCTATGGCGAGACCGACCTGCTCTGTTATCGCGCGGAGGCCCCCGCCCCGCTGGTGGCGCGGCAGGCGGGCGAGTGGCAGCCGTTGCTCGACTGGGCCGGGCAGCGCTACGACGTGGCCTTTGCCGTCACGCAGGGGATCGTCCATGTCGCGCAGCCACAAGCGACGGTGAAGCGGCTCAGTCAGGCGGTGGCGGCGTGCGATGCGTTCACGCTCGCGGGCCTGTCGACGCTGGTGAGCATCAGCGGATCGCTGGTGATCGGGCTGGCGGCGATCGAGGATGCGTTCGCGCCCGATGCGCTGTGGCTGGCGTCCGAACTGGACGAGCGCTGGCAGGCGGAACTGTGGGGCGAGGATGCCGAGGCGCTCGGCCGGCGGGAGCGGCGCGGCGCGGAATTCACGCGCGCGGCGGCGTTTTGCGCGCTGGTGCGGGGGTAATCCTGTTCCGTTCGCCCTGAGTAGGGGCTGAGTGTATCGAAGTCCTGTATCGAAGGGTGCTTCGATACGTCGTTTCGACAGGCTCAACGACACTCAGCACGAACGGGTCTAGAGCCGTTCCTACGCCTCCGCCGCCCGTTCCAGCTTGCGGATAAAGCCGATGATGCCGGTCTGGCGGCTGCGCTTCAGGCGCTCGGCCTCTAGGATGGTCTGCACCTTGGCGAAGCAGGCGTCGGCATCGTCATTGACGAGCACATAGTCATAGCCGTCCCAGTGGGCGATTTCGTTGGCGGCACGGGCCATGCGGCCGGTGATGACGTCCTCGCTGTCCGTCCCGCGTCCGCGCAGGCGGCGTTCCAGCTCGTCCATCGAGGGCGGCAGGATGAAGACGCGCACGACATCGCCCCCGGCGATCTGGTGCAATTGCTGCGCGCCCTGCCAGTCGATATCGAACAGCACGTCACGCCCAGCGGCGAGCATCGCCTCCACCGGTGCGCGCGGCGTGCCGTAGCGGTTGCCGAAGACGTGCGCCCATTCGAGAAATTCGTGGTTCGCGACCATCGCCCGGAAGCGTTCCAGATCGACGAAATGATAATCCTTGCCGTCGACCTCGCCGGGGCGGATCGGGCGGGTGGTGGCGGACACCGACATCTGCAACCCGTTATCGGCGGCGAGCAATTTGCGCGCGATGGTCGATTTCCCCGCGCCGGAGGGGGACGAAAGAACGAACAGGACGCCGCGACGCTTGAAGCCATGCGGGTCGGTCTGGTTGCTGTGGGCCATGCCTGCTAGTGACGGGAAGCGCGCGGCTCGTCAATATCGCGATGAACCGAGCGGGGGGAGAGAGGCATGATCGAGGTGGCGGGGGTGAAGGTGCGGCGGCGCACGGCGATGACGATCCTGATACTGATCGCGGGCGCGGCGGCGCTGCTGCTCGCGATGGGACGGCCGGCGATCTGCACCTGCGGCACGGTGAAGCTGTGGGAGGGCGCGGTCAATTCCGCCGGGAACAGCCAGCATATCGCCGACTGGTACAGCTTCAGCCATATCATCCACGGCTTTCTATTCTACGCGGGGACGTGGTGGCTGCTCGGGCGCAAGCGGCGGGATGGCACGCCGCCGCTGCTGCGCCGGGACGCACGGCTGGCCGTGGCGGTGGCGATCGAGGCGGGGTGGGAGCTGCTGGAAAACTCGCCGATCATCATCGACCGCTACCGCACCGCCACGATCGCGCTCGGCTATACCGGCGATTCGGTGCTCAACAGCCTGAGCGACATCGGCATGATGATGGCGGGCTTCCTGTTCGCCGCGCGCATGCCGGTACGGGTGACGGTGCTGGTCGCAGTGGGGTTCGAGCTGCTAACGCTCTGGACGATCCGCGACAACCTGACGCTCAATGTGCTGATGCTGACCTGGCCGGTGGAGGCGGTGAAGCTATGGCAGGCTGGGGGGTAGGGAACTTTCGGATGCTGTAGTAACAACCCAAGTCGCAAATTTTGAGTCGCCAGCTAGGTCCTTCTGTTCTAGAATTTCGCTATGCATCATACAGGCGCTGATGGAGAATATTACAGGAGACAACGGGCAAAACTTGACCCTGATGATGGAAATCGTTGGTATCTTCTTATCAAAGAATTACGTGCCGAGCACGGCTGCACCCTTGACGAAGCCCACCGCATTGCTCTCGCGGACCCGACATGGCGGCGCTGGTTGGAAAGCCGGATCAATCACCACCCAAAATGCCGTAAGTCCGCGTTATGGCATATACGCAATTATGGCGACGCATCGTTAATTCGCCAGGTGGGAAATAGGCTTAAAATCCGCTAAACCAAACAGCCGTCCGCTACCCTGCGCGACCGAGTTCAGTGGCTCCGCCTCAACGTGGTTGTGCTCGACATCGAGCTGCTAACGCTCTGGACGATCCGCGACAATTTGTCGCTCAATGTGCTGATGCTGACCTGGCCGGTTGAGGCGGTGCGGGTGTGGCAGGCTGGGGGGTAGGAGGTGGTTCTGAACCGACTGACACCACCGTTCGTGCTGAGTAGCCATTGAGCCTGTCGAAATGGCATATCGAAGCACCCTTCGATACGGGCCTTCGCCAAGCTCAGTCCCTACTCAGGGCGAACGGAAGTTGGGATGGCAGGGGACAGGAAATCCGCACCGCCGCCAGGATTCTTTTTGAATAGTTCGGTGATAGGCCAGCGATCTGGAAAGAGCCGCCTGTAATGGGTTCGTGGACGCGCACGTTCATGATTACCTGACCGCCGAGCCGTAACGCGAGATCTTTACCAACATGCTTGGCCGTTTCGATTGCGACAACCTGACGCCCTGCGTCTGTCAGCAACAGGGACAAAGCATCACCAGACGACGAGACTTTCGCCACTTTGCCCCTACAGAGAACAACGTCTCCTAATTGCAAATATTGATTGGCGAAGAATAGCTTAGGCTCCGCCAACAGTACTGACGGGAAAGTCAACATCGCTATAAAGCACAAAGGTACCGCTCGGAATAATGTTCGTCTCATAAACACAATGTGTCATTAAATTCCGATGCTCGCAAATAGTGAGGTCCTAACGGCCATACATGACCAGACAGCACATCAAAACATTACAACCGCGTCCCGCCCTGCGCCACCGAGTTCAGCGGGTCCGCGTCGAAGGTCGTGGTACTCGGCTGCACCGCCGCTTCCGTAACGGCCGGGCCGACGGGCTTGGCGTTCAGGGCGGCGAGGGTTTCGCGGCGTTCGTCGCGTTCTTTCTTGCGCTGCCACAGCTTGTGGGCGACCCACACGCCGCCGATGGTGGCTGCGCCCAGCGGCGAGCGGGTGATGACGCGGGATGCGATGACGCCGACGGCGGCACCGAGCACGCCCGAGCGGCCGACTTCATCCGCGACGCGCGCGCCCACAAAGCCCGAAATGAATTTACCCAGCATGTTGACGGCGCTCCCTGAAGACTGTGTGTCCTCAACCCCTTTGCGCCCGCGCCGGTTCCTCATGCTGTGGCTTAAACCCCGCCGCTATTTCTTTTTGCCGAAATCGACGGTGACGACGTTCGATCCGTCCTCGGCCGCCGTGGCGGAGCCGCCCTGCGAGCTGCCGACGCCGTCATTCTCGGCCGCTTCGTGGGGTTCCGGGCCATCGTCGTTCGCTTCGACCTGGAATTGCAGGGCGAAGTTGACCGCCGGATCGACGAAGGCGGTGATCGCGGCATAGGGAATGATGAGCTGCGCCGGGATCTGGTTAAAGGTCAGGCTGACGCGAAAGAGATCGTCCTCCACCTTCAGGTCCCAGAACTTGTTCTGGAGCACGACGGTCATTTCATCGGGGAAGCGCTCGGCCAGGTGCGTCGGGATGGAGACACCGGGCGCGCGGGTCTTGAAGGTAATGTAGAAATGATGCTCGCCGGGGAGCAGGCCGTTATGCTCGATCTGCCCCAGCACGCGGCCGACCACGGCCCGCAGCGCTTCCTGCACGATTTCATCATAGGGAATCAGGCTGTCGGGCAAATTTTCGCTCATGCGCCCTTCCTAGCGCAGGGCCGGGGCCGGTCAAGCCTTCCCGGGCGGATCATATTGCCCTTCGGTCGTCTTCGACTCCAGCCCTGATGGCCTGCAAATGGCGATCTTTCGCGCTTCCGGTGCTCACGTACCTTAAGCACGCTGCGCTCCGGGTCACGAAAGACCAGCATTTTGCCCTACGGTCGTCTGCGACTCCGTCACATCATCATCTGAATGTGACCCGCCCGGGGGGCAAGCTACAGCGAATCGCCCGCAACCGTTGCACCGCTGCAAATCCGCGCTATAGGGGCGGCATGCGCCAAGCGGAAATCCAGCGGACCACCGGCGAAACGTCGGTTTTTGTCTCCCTCACCCTCGACGGGACGGGGCGGTACGAGGTGTCGACCGGGATCGGCTTCCTCGATCACATGCTGGAGCAGCTCTCGCGCCACTCGCTGATCGACCTGAAAGTCGAGGCCAAGGGCGATCTGCACATCGACCAGCACCACACGACCGAGGACACCGGCATCGCGATCGGCGAGGCGCTGGCCAAGGCGCTGGGCGACAAGCGCGGCATCACGCGCTTCGGCAGCGCCTATTCGCCGATGGACGAGACCCTCTCGCGCGTGGCGATGGACATTTCGGGTCGTCCTTTCCTCGTCTGGAAGGCGGAATTTTCCATGCCCCGGCTGGGCGAAATGGACACCGAGCTGTTCCAGCACTGGTTCCACAGCTTTGCCGATGCGGCGGGGATCACGCTGCACGTCGAGAATCTCTACGGACAGAACAACCACCACATCATCGAGAGCATCTTCAAGGGGCTGGCGCGCGCGTTGCGGCAGGCGGTCGAAATCGACCCGCGCAAGGCGGACAGCATCCCCTCCACAAAGGGTACGCTGGGAGGATGACCGTCGCGCTGATCGACTATGGCGCGGGCAATCTTCATTCGGTTCACAACGCACTGGTGAAGGCGGGGGCGACCGACGTCGTCATTACCGCCGACGCGGATGTGGTGGCGAAGGCGGACCGGATCGTGCTGCCGGGCGTCGGCGCGTTCCGCGCGTGCCGCGATGCGCTCGCCGCCGTGCCGGGGATGATCGACGCGATGCGCGACGCCGCGCTGGTGCGGGGCGCACCCTTCCTCGGTGTGTGCGTGGGCATGCAGTTGCTCGCCGACGCGGGTGAGGAATTCGGGCGGCATGCGGGGCTGGGCTGGATCGGCGGGACGGTGCGGCTGATCGAGCCGGCGAGCGATGATATCAAGGTGCCGCATATGGGCTGGAACGATGTGCGCCCGACGCGCGACCATCCGCTGATCGTGCCGGGCGAGGCCTATTTTCTGCACAGCTATCATTTCGACGCCGCTGACCCTGAAGACGTGCTGGCGGTGAGCACCCATGGCGCGCATTTGGTCGCGGCGGTGGGGCGCGGCAACATCGTCGGCGTGCAGTTTCACCCGGAAAAGAGCCAGAGCTACGGCCTTTCCTTCCTCTCCCGCTTTCTGGAATGGCAGCCATGAGCCTGATCGTTTTTCCCGCCATCGACCTCAAAGGGGGGCAGGTCGTGCGCCTCGCCGAAGGGGATATGGGCCGCGCGACCGTCTATGGCGACGATCCGGCGGCGCAGGCGTCCCTGTTCGCGCAGGCGGGCGCGCAGCATCTGCATGTGGTCGATCTCGATGGCAGCTTTGCAGGCCATGCGGTCAACGCAGAGGCGGTCGAGGGGATCGTGCGCACCTTCCCCGGCCATGTGCAACTGGGTGGCGGGATCCGCAACCGCGAGGCGGTGGAGCGCTGGTTTGACCTGGGCGTATCGCGCATCGTCATCGGCACGGCGGCGCTGAAAGACCCGGAGTTCGTCAAGGAAGTGGCGCGCGACTTTCCCGGCGGGATCGTCGTCGCGGTCGATGCGCGCGACGGCTTTGTCGCGACCGACGGCTGGGCGGAAAAATCCGACATGGAGGTCATTGACCTCGCCCGCCGGTTCGAGGACGCCGGGGTCGCCGCCCTGCTCTTCACCGATGTGGGTCGCGACGGGATGCTCAAGGGCTGCAACATCGACGCGACCGTCGATCTGGCACTCGCGGTCGACATTCCGGTGATCGCGAGCGGCGGTGTCGCGGGCATTTCCGACATCCGCGTGCTGAGCCTGCATGTGAACGACGGGATCGAGGGCGTGATTACGGGGCGCGCGCTGTACGACGGGCGGCTGGATCTGGCGACCGCGCTGGCGCTGGCGGCGGCGGGGTAATGGCGCTACTTTGGATAATGGGCATCACCATGTCGGGCTGGTTCATCATCAACGGACTTAAAACGGGACAAGTGTCAGGCATAGGTCAGGTGTACGCTCAAGCCCAACGAGATAAGCAGCCAGTACGATTTTGGCTCTTTACGGGTTTCAACGTTCTCATTTTGGCGGCTGGTGTTTTGCTTCTTTGGAGTGAGTTACACAAATGACCGTCCGCACCCGCGTCATTCCCTGTCTCGATGTCGCCAATGGCCGGGTGGTCAAGGGCGTGAACTTTGTCGATCTGGCCGACGCGGGCGATCCGGTCGAGCAGGCGCGGCTCTATGATGCGGCCGGGGCGGACGAGCTGTGTTTCCTCGACATTACGGCGAGCCATGAGGCGCGCGGGACGTTGCTCGACATCGTGCGGCGGACGGCGGAGGTGTGCTTCATGCCGCTGACCGTGGGCGGCGGGGTGCGATCGCCCGAGGATGCGCGCGCGCTGCTGCTCGCCGGGGCGGACAAGGTGGCGGTCAACAGCGCGGCGGTGGCGCGGCCCGAGCTGGTCGCGGACATCGCCGATCGTTTCGGCAGCCAGTGCGTCGTCGCGAGCGTCGATGCGCGGCGGGTCGGTGACGGGCAGTGGGAGATCTTCACCCATGGCGGGCGGCGCGCGACGGGGATCGACGCGGTGGCCCATGCGCAGCGGCTTGCCGAGCTGGGCGCGGGCGAACTGCTCGTCACGTCGATGGACGGCGACGGGACGAAGGCGGGCTACGATCTGGCGCTGACCCGCACGATCGCGGACCGGGTGTCCGTGCCGGTGATCGCGAGCGGGGGCGTCGGTACGCTGGAGCATCTGGTCGAGGGCGTGACCAAGGGCCATGCCAGCGCGGTGCTCGCCGCATCGATCTTCCACTTTGGCCAGCATACGATTGGCGAGGCCCATGCGGCGCTGGCCGCTGCGGGAATAGCCGTGCGCGCGCCGGTCGCGGCGTAATCCCCCTTGACGGGACGGCGTCGCTGCCCCCAAGGATCAGCGATGCGCGAAGCCCTGGAACAACTGGAAGCCACCATCGCCCGGCGCCGCAGCGCGGACCCGGAAACATCCTATGTCGCCCGGCTGCTGGGCAAAGGGCGGCCCAAGATCGCGCAGAAGGTCGGCGAGGAAGCGGTCGAGATCGTCATCGCGGCGATATCCGGCGACAAAAAGGGCGTGGTGATGGAGGGCGCGGACCTGCTCTTTCACCTGGGCGTGCTGCTCGCCGAAATGGGCCTGAGCTTCGACGACATCGGCGCGGAGCTGGAACGGCGCGACGGGATTTCCGGCATCGCGGAAAAGGCCGCGCGGTCCAAAGGCTGAAAACGAAGGACAGACCATGCCGATCGATGCCACCCTGCCCTATGACGACAGCAATATTTTCGCGAAAATCCTGCGCGGCGAGATTCCGTGCAACCGGGTGTATGAGGACGACTTCGCCCTCGCCTTTCACGACATCGCCCCACAGGCGCCGACGCATATCCTGGTGATCCCCAAGGGCCGCTATGTGAGCTGGGACGATTTTTCCGCTACGGCGCCGGATGTGGAGATCGCGGGTTTCGTGCGCGCGGTCGGCATTGTGGCGCGGGACGCGGGGCATGTCGAGCCGGGATACCGCTTGCTCGCCAACATCGGCGCGCATGGCGGACAGGAAGTCCCGCACCTGCACGTGCATCTGTTCGCGGGCAAGTCCATGGGGCCGATGCTGGGGCGCTGACGGGCGGGCGGACATGCGCTTCGTCCCGCGGGGCTTGCGCGGGGCGAATTAGCCGATAGGTTGCTGACCATTCGTTTTGAGAGGACAGCCTCCCCATGATCTTTGGTCGCATTAAATCGCTGGACGCCATTCTGGCGACAGCGGAAAAGAAATCGCTGCATCGTTCACTCGGCGCGTTTCAGCTGACGATGCTCGGCATCGGCGCGGTGATCGGCACCGGCATTTTCGTCCTGACCGCCGAAGCGGCGCAAAAAGCCGGTCCGGGCATGATGCTCGCATTCGTCATCGCGGGCTTTGTCTGCGCGGTGGCGGCGCTGTGCTACGCGGAAATGGCGGCGATGGTGCCGGTGTCCGGATCGGCCTACACCTATAGCTATGCCGTGATGGGCGAGCTGATCGCGTGGATGGTCGGCTGGGCCCTGATCCTCGAATATGCGGTTGCGGCCGGGGCGGTGTCGGTCGGCTGGTCGGGCTATGTCGTGGGCTTGATCGAAAATGCGTTCCATATCGATATTCCCGATCTGCTGGTGCGCGGCCCCTATGATGGCGGCGTGGTCAATCTGCCCGCAATGCTGATCGCAGGGCTTGTGACATGGTTGCTGGTGATCGGCACGAAAGAGAGCGCGGCGGTCAACGCCGTTCTGGTCGGCATCAAGGTGACGGCGCTCACCCTCTTCATCATCCTGGCGCTGCCGGTGATGCAGATGGAGAATTTCACGCCCTTCTCGCCGCTCGGTTTTGCGGGCGTATCGGCCGCCGCGGCGTCGATCTTCTTCGCCTATGTGGGGTTCGACGCGGTGTCGACCGCTGCCGAGGAAACCAAGAACCCGCAACGCAACATGCCGATCGGCCTGATCGGCTCGCTCGCCATCTGCACCATTTTCTATCTGCTCGTGGCGGCGGGCGTGATCGGCAGCGTCGGGGCGCAGCCGGTGTCCGGCCCATCGGGCCAAGCGCTCGCTCCGGGCAGCGTCGAACTGGCGAAGCAGTGCGCGGCACTCGGCGATCAGGCGGTGGTGTGCTCGAAGGAAGCGCTGGCGTGGACGTTGCGCGAAATCGGCTGGCCGCAGATCGGCAACCTGATCGGCCTCGCAGCCGGGCTGGCCTTGCCGTCGGTCATCCTGATGATGATGTTCGGCCAGACGCGCATCTTCTTCGTCATGAGCCGTGACGGACTGTTGCCCGCGGTGTTCTCCAAGATCCACCCGCGTTTCCACACGCCCTATGTCGTCACCATCCTGACCGGCATTTTCGTTGCGCTGTTTGCGGCCTTCTTCCCGGTCGGCAAGCTCGCCGACATTTCCAACAGCGGGACATTGTTCGCGTTTGCGGCGGTTTCGATTGCCGTTATCATGCTGCGCAAGACCGACCCGTCCCGCCGCCGTCCGTTTCGCACGCCCGCCATCGCGATCACGGCGCCGCTGGCCATTGCGGGCTGCGTCTACCTGTTCTGGAGCCTTGGCGTGGAGACCAAGATGATGTTCGTGGGATGGGCGACCATCGGGCTGTTCGTCTATTTCCTCTACAGCCGGAGACACAGCCATGTCGGCCGGGGGCTTAACGAAACGCATGAGGACGACAGCGATACGCCGCCGCTGCCCGTGCCGCCCCTGCCAGGTATCCACACGCCGGGCGGCAAGGACGCCTGAGCGCGGTCCCTGCGGCACCGACACAGAAAAGGCCGCCGGGGCGATCCGGCGGCCTTTCTCTTATCCGGGTGAGCGTCAGCGCGGTGGCGGGGCAGGATTGTCGCAGCGCAAGCCGTGGAGGCCCGGGCGGGTGAACAATCGGCCCCGTTCCGCCCACCAGACGATGATGAGCGAGCACAGGCCGAACACCATGAAGCCCAGTGCGAGCGGCAAGGTAGTGCCGTTGAAGGCCTGACCCACGATGCTGCCCAGGACGGTCGAGATCAGCGTGGTCAGCGACGCCTGGATCGATGAAGCCAGCCCCGCCCCCTGCGCGAAGGGTTCGAGCGCGATCGAGCTGAAATTGGACCCGGCGAAGGCGAAGCACAGCATCGTCATGGCCTGGAAGACGATGAAGCTCGGCAGGGTTTCCCAGTGCATCAGCGCGAAGACCGAATGGACCATGGCGAACAGGATCATGATGATCAATGCGCTCTGGCTGAGGCGGCGCGCGCCCAGGCGCTCGACCAACCGGCTGTTGAAGAAGCTGCCGACCGCCATCCACACCGCCATCCCCGCAAAGGCCAGCGGAAAGACGTCCGGCGCGTGGAAGATATCGTAGAAGATCTGTTGCACCGAGGTGATGAAGCCGACCAGCCCGCCCATCACGACGCCGCTGGCGGTCATATAGCCCATCGAGCTGCGGTTGGTGACGATCCGCAGGAATGTCACCCACAGATCGGCGGGTCGGATGTTCGAGCGATTTTCCGGCGCAAGGGTCTCGGGCAGCCGCGCAATGATCCAGACGATCAGCCCGGCGTTGAGGACAACCAGCGCGCCGAAGATCCAGCGCCACTCGGCAAAGAGCAGGATCAGCTGCCCGAAGCTGGGCGCGAGGATCGGCACCACCATGAAGATGATGAAGATCAGCGACATGACTTTCGCCATCTGATCGCCGCGAAAGCAGTCGCGTACGGTGCTGACCGCGATGACGCGGCACGCCGCCGCACAAAAGCCCGCACAGGCGCGACCGATGAGCAGCACCGTGAAACTGGGCGCGAGCGCGCACACCAGCGTCGACACCAGCATCATGCTAAGCGCGCCGAGCATTACGGCCTTGCGCCCGAACCGGTCGGACAGGGGACCGTAGATCAGCGATCCCACGGCAATCCCAATAAAGAACACGGAAATAACAAGCTGGCGGTCGTTCGCGACGAGCACGCCGAGATCCGCGCCGATGCTCGGCAAGGCGGGCAGCATCGGGTCGATCGACAGCGCGTTGATGCCCATGATCGACGCCATCAGCGCGACAAATTCCGCAAAACGCACGCGCGCGTGGGCGGGAAGGCTGGAAAGCGAGAGGGAAGGCATTTTATCGTGCATGGGCGGTCCTATGGCCCGTAACGCACCATGACGCCACCCAGACGCCGCAAAAACTTTCCCTTTTTGGCTCTCACACGCGAATCCGTGGCGAAAGGGCTGGCGCGGCTCGAATGTTATTGATAATCACTCGCAGAACTCTAGGCGGGAATCATGCCGTTGCAGCTTAACCAGCTTCCCTTGCGCCAGCCAGCGTGGGTCGACCGGATCGACTGGGATGCCCTGTCTCTGGCAGAGGGGCAGCGGCTGCGCGAATTCGGTCTGTGCGAAGGCGCAAGCGTGGAAGCCCTGCACCGTGCCGGGTTTTTGAGCGGCGGCGCGCTGGCGTGCCGGGTGGGCCGCATGACCATCGCCATGCGGCGGAGCCACGCCTGCGCCATCATGGTCCGCACCGAGGACCGGGCGATCGACGAGCCGGCGGTGCCGGATTCCGGCGGACAGAGCGCCGCAGCATGACCGTGTCGCCGCTGATCGCCCTGGTGGGCAACCCCAATGCGGGCAAGAGCGCGCTGTTCAACGCGCTGACCGGCGCGCGGCAAAAGCTTGGCAATTATCCGGGTGTGACGGTCGAACGGAAATCCGGGCGGCTGATGCTGAACGACGGACGGCCGGTGGAACTGGTCGACCTGCCCGGCACCTACAGCCTGACGCCGACCAGCCCGGACGAGCAGGTGACCCGCGATGTGGTGCTGGGCAAGCAGGCGGGCGAGCGCCTGCCCGACGCGCTGGTCATCGTGATCGACGCGTCGAACCTCGAAAATCATCTGCGCTTCGTGCTGGAGCTGCTCGACCTGGGCCTGCCGACGGTGGTGGCGCTCAACATGGTCGACCTGGCGACGCGCGACGGGCTGGAACTGGACGCGGGCGTGCTGTCGACCAAGCTCGGCGTGCCGGTGATCCCGACCGTCGCCGTGCGCAAGCGCGGCCTCGACCATCTGATCCAGGCGATCGAGCCGCTGATCGGCGACGGCGCGGTGCCGCTGCGCGAGAAACAGCCGGAGCGCGACTTCGCGGCGCGGCAGGTGCGCGCGCGGGAACTGGCGCGGGCGGCGATCGTCTCCGAAACGCCCTCGCGCCGCCTGACGCAGGCAGTCGACAGCGTCGCGCTGCACCCGGTGGCCGGGCCGCTGCTGCTGCTTGCGCTGCTGTTCCTGATGTTTCAGGCGGTCTATGCCTGGTCCGAAGCGCCCATCGCGATGATCGAGGGATGGGCGGCGGCGCTGGGCGATTTCGCGACCAGCCAGACGCCGCCGGGCCTGCTGCGCTCCTTCCTTGTTGACGGGGTGATCAACGGGGTAGGATCGGTGGTCGTGTTCCTGCCGCAGATCCTGATCCTGTTCTTCTTCATCCTGATGCTGGAAGCGACGGGCTATATGACGCGTGCGGCATTCCTGATGGACGGGCTGATGGCGCGGGTCGGCCTGTCGGGCCGGGCGTTCATTCCGCTGCTGTCCTCCTTCGCCTGCGCGGTGCCGGGCATCATGGCGACGCGGTCAATCAGCGATCCCAAGGACCGGCTGACGACGATCCTGATCGCGCCGATGATGACCTGTTCCGCGCGCCTGCCCGTTTATGCGGTGATCATCGGGGCGTTCATTCCGGCGCGCGATGTGGGCGGCGGCGTGGGGTTGCAGGGGCTGGTGCTGTTCTCGCTCTATCTGGGCGGGATCGTCGGCGCGATGGTCGTCGCGCTGGTGCTGCGCCGCACGGTCGCCAAGGGGACAAGCAGCGGGTTCCTGATGGAAATGCCGAAATATCAGTGGCCGCAGCCGCAGGACATCCTGCTTGGCCTGTGGCAGCGCGCGGTGATTTTCCTCAAGCGCGCCGGGACGATCATCTTTGCCTCGACCGTCATCCTGTGGCTGCTGCTCAGCTTCCCGAAGCCACCCGCCGGATCGGACATCTCGCCGGTCAGTTACAGCGCGGCGGGGCGGATCGCGGGCGTGCTCAACGTCGTGATGGAGCCGATCGGCTTCAACCGCGACATTTCGCTCGCGCTCATCCCGGCGATGGCGGCGCGCGAGGTGGCCGTGTCGGCGCTCGCCACCACCTACAGCATCGATGCGGGGGACGACGAGGCGGCGCTCGACCGCTCGCTGGGCGAACGGCTGAGCCATGCGTGGAGCCTGCCGACCGCCCTCGCCTTCCTCGCCTGGTTCGTGTTCGCGCCGCAATGCATATCGACCATTGCCGTCACCCGGCGGGAAACCAACGGCTGGCGCTGGCCCGCGTTCATGGTCGCCTATTTGTTTGCGCTGGCCTATGTCGCGGCGGGCGTCACATACTGGACGGCGGTCGCGGCCGGACTCTGATATTCCACAGCCGCCGTTCGTGTCGAGCGCAGTCGAGACACACGCACTGCCTCTCGACTGCGCTCGAGGCGAACGGAGGTTGGGTAGGCGCGCTGTAGACGAATGGCGCAACCCGGCTATAAGAACCGCCAGATCGTTTTTTGGAGATTCCCATGGCAGGCAGCGTCAACAAGGTCATCATCGTCGGCAATCTGGGCGCCGACCCGGAAGTGAAGAGCTTCCAGAATGGCGGCAAGGTCTGCAACCTGCGCATCGCGACGTCGGAAAGCTGGAAAGACCGCACATCGGGCGAGAAGAAAGAGCGCACCGAATGGCACAGCGTGTCGATCTTCTCCGAAGGACTGGCCGGGGTGGCCGAGCGGTTCCTGCGCAAGGGATCGAAAGTCTATATCGAGGGCCAATTGCGCACCCGCAAATGGCAGGACCAGCAGGGCAATGACCGCTACACCACCGAAGTGGTGCTGCAGGGGCCGGGCGCGGTGCTGACCATGCTCGATGGCGCGCCGGGCGCGGGCGGTGGCCAGGGTGGCGGTTCGGGCGGCGGCTATGGCGGCGGGCGCTCATCCGGCGGCGGTGGAGGCAACGACTGGGGGTCGTCGGGCGGCTATGACGACGACTTCGGCGGCGGTGGTGCAGCGCGCGGAGGCGGCAGCAGCAACGTCCGCTCCCCCGCGCCGAGCTTCGACAATGATCTGGATGACGAAGTGCCGTTTTGAATAAGGCGGCGCACGGTCAATCCATCCGAGCCGTCATGCCAGCGCAGGCTGGCACCTCGGGCGGCTGTACCGTTTAATCGAACAGATTGTCGGCCTGCTTTTGCATTGGAGGGTCTTTGTGCTGCGGTTTTCACACAAATCCTTCATTGCGTTGATGTGTTTGATTTTAGCATATCTTACCTACGGCCTACTTGACCATTACCAGGTGCCGCGCGTCATTGGCCTCTATTGGGGACATGACACTTTGGAACGATGTATCGCAAAGAATGCATTAAGGCAGGTTAATGGAAGCCCGTTTGCGATCTGTCGATCATGGTCGGACGGAGATGGAGAGTTCGTACATGCGCTCGTCTATGACGGAACCGATAGAATCGGACGAGGGTCCATTTCGTTTCAACATAATTGGCAAGCCGAAATCGGTGCTTGTACGGCCCAGTCAAAAGTTGCTTTGTTTTGCCGTTCAAAGTTTATTGCCCGGCCCCTGATGAACCATCTCTTCGTAGTCGACTTTATGCGTTCCTAGTCGTGCGACTTATTACGCGCAACTACTGGGTCCGCAGCCCCCTACCCCACCAGCTTCCTTGCAAATTCGCGGATGTGCGCGCCGATGTCGTTGCGCTGGAGGGCGAGGGCGAGGTTCGCCTCGATATAGCCCGCTTTTGATCCGCAGTCGTAACGATCACCCGCAAAGGTGACGCCGTGGAAGGGCTGGGTGCCGATCATCGCGGCCATGGCGTCGGTCAATTGGATTTCGCCGCCCGCGCCCTTTTCCTGCGTTTCGAGGATTTTCATCACCTGCGGCTGGAGGATGTAGCGCCCGGCGATGATGAGGTTGGACGGAGCGGTGCCCGCAGCGGGCTTTTCGACCAAACCCTTCACCTCGGTCAGCGCCCCATCGCGCGCGCCGGGATCGAGCACGCCGTAGCTCGGCGTCTGTTCCATCGGCACTTCCAACGCGCAGATCAGGTTGCCGCCGGTCTGTTCATAGGCGTCGACCATCTGCTTGAGACAGCCGGGTTTGCCGTGCATGAATTCGTCGGGAAGCAGGATGGCGAAGGGTTCGTCGCCGACGATGTCGCGCGCGCACCAGATGGCGTGGCCGAGGCCCAAAGGTTCCTGCTGGCGCACGAACACGGCGTTGCCGGGTTTGAGGCGCGTGCCTTCGAGTGCGGAGAGATCCTTGCCGCGTGCGGCCTGAGTCGATTCGAGTTCGAACGCGATGTCGAAATGATCCTCGATCGCGCCCTTGCCGCGCCCGGTGACGAAGATCATCTGCTCGATCCCGGCTTCCAGCGCTTCATCGACGGCGTACTGGATCAGCGGGCGATCGACGACGGGCAGCAGTTCCTTCGCCACCGCCTTGGTCGCGGGGAGGAAACGGGTGCCCAGACCTGCGACGGGGAAGACGGCCTTGCGGATGCGGGTGTTCGGCATGAGTGACTTTCGAAAAGGGACGCACGAAAGGCGCGAAGGTAGCGGATGGACGTTGCAACTCGATTAAGGCGGTCGCGCGAATCAGAAATCGACGGCGATGCCCTTGTACTCCCAGTCGCCATAGCGGGTCGGGCTGCGTTCTTCCGTGATCTTCGGCACAGCGTCGATCGGATCGGGCTGGGGCACCGGCGGGCTCTTGCTGAGATAGGCGGGCGGCTTCACATGATCGGGGCGCTTGCCCATGGGGACTCCTTCAACGGATTTCCGACTGCATAATCCGGATCGCACAGGGCGACAATCGCTCATGCCGCAGTTGCAGCAAAAGTGCGACGGACAGAAGACGGACTCGGCGCTAGGATCGTTCCACCAAATCGTCTAGGGGCAGGCCATGTCCCGCTATCCCGCCCGTCCCGCCGGCTCCGCCCGCCCCGCCCGTCGCCCCAACCGGGGCGAGGATGCGCCGGGCGTGGCTGCGCGCCGCGCGGCGCTCCGCCTGCTCGATGCGGTGCTGCGGCGGGGCGATCCGCTGGAAACGGCGCTGCACGCCGCGACGCAGGGGTTGAGCGACCGGGCCGACCGGGCGCTCGCCCACGCGATTGCCGCCGACGTGCTGCGGCGCATGGGCGATCTCGACACATTGATCGACAGCGCTACGAGCGAGCCGTTGCCGGAGGACGCGAAGGCGCGGATGGTGCTGCGCATCGCGCTGGTGCAGTTGCTCATCCTCGGTACGCCGCCGCATGCCGCCATCGCGACGGCGCTTCCCCTGCTCGACGGCGGACCGCGCCGACTGGTCCACGGCATATTGGGCACGCTGATCCGCAACGAGGCGCGCCTGCCCGACGTGCCGAGCCTGCCGGAAGCCGTGGCGGCGCGGTGGGCGGCGCAATGGGACGAAGCGACCGTGGATGCGGCGGCGCGCTCGCTGGGCGGACGCGCGCCGATCGACATCACGCTCGCCGATCCGGCGCAGACCGCGCATTTCGCAGAGGTTCTGGGGGGCGAGAGCCTCGCGTCCGGGCATGTGCGGGTCGACCATGCGGTGTCGGTGCCGACGCTGGCGGGTTTCGACGAGGGGCAATGGTGGGTGCAGGATCTCGCCGCGAGCCTGCCCGCACGGCTGGCGGGTGCGGGCGAAGGGCGCCGAGCGATCGACCTGTGCGCCGCGCCCGGCGGCAAGACGATGCAGCTTGCCACACAGGGCTGGCGCGTGACGGCGCTCGACAAGTCGGCCAAGCGGCTGGAGCGGATGACGCAGAATATGGCGCGCAGCGGCCTCGACGCCGATGTCGTGCAGAGCGATGCGCTGGGCTGGGCGCCGGATGAGCCCGCCGACCTCATCCTGCTCGACGCGCCGTGCAGCGCGACCGGGATTTTCCGGCGGCACCCCGATGTGCTGTACCGCGCCGGACCGAGACAGATTGCCGAGCTGGCCGAACAGCAGGCGGCGATGCTCGACCGCGCAGCAGACTGGGTCGTGCCGGGGGGTATGCTGATCTACGCGACCTGCTCGCTCGAACGGGCGGAGGGCGAGGACCAGATTACGGCGTTCCTGGGACGGCGACCGTATTTCCGCGTGGCGGCCGTGCGTGACGACGAACTGCCCACAGGAGTCGTGCCGACGGTGGAAGGCTTTGTGCGGACCCTGCCGGGAATGCTGGCGGACAAGGGCGGGATCGACGGCTTCTTCGTGGCGCGGCTGGTGCGGGGCGCTTGATTCCATCGCCGTCAACCCGTTCAACCTGAGTACGGGCTGAGCTACTCAGCACGAACGGAGAGGTCTGTCCGGGACAGCCTTACGCCGCGACCTGATCGACCACGCCCCCCGCCGCGTCGAGCAACCGTCGTTCGAGTGTCTGGAGGCGGGCCTTGCTCTCGATCTTTCCGCCGAGCAGGTCGGTCAGGTAGAAAGTGTCGACCGCGCGCTCGCCATAGGTCGAAATATGGGCGCTGTGCACCGTGACCTTCGACTGGAACAGCGCATAGGCGAGGTTGAACAGCAAGGCGGGCCGATCGCGGGCGTGGATCTCGATCACCGTGAAGCGGTTGGATGCCTTGTTGTCGATCAGGATATTGGGCACGATCGCAAAGGCTTCCGCGCGGGTTCGCGGCAGCGGGCGCGCTTCGAGCCGGGGCAGGAGCTTCTGCTTGTTGGCGAGCGCGTCCTCGATCGCGCGACGGATGCGGTCCAGCTGGTCGGGGCTGTCGAAGCGTCCGCCCAGCGGGTCCTGCACCAGGAAATTGTCGATCGCCATGCCGTCGCGCATGGTGTGGATGCGCGCATCGATGATGCTGCCCCCCGCAAGGTGGATCGCGCCCGCGATGCGGTAGAACAGGCCGGGATGGTCGGCGGCATAGACCGTGACGAGCGTCGCCCCGCGATCGGGGTAGACCTCCGCCGCGATCGACAGCGAGGCCTTGCCCGCCGCGAGAATATGGCGGGCGTTGTGGGCCAGGATATCGTCCGGCTCCGCGATCCAGTAGGATTCGGGGAAGCGTTTGGCGAGCCGGGCGAATTCTTTCTCACCCAGGGCAAGGGTATCGCGCAGGGCTTCCTGCTTGCCGACGACCCGTTCCTTGCGCCCGTTCTGCTTGTGGCCCAGACGCAGCACCTCTTCCGCGGACGAGTAGAGATCGGTGAGGAGCTGTCGTTTCCAGCTGTTCCACACGCCCGGGCCCACGGCGCGAATATCGACCACGGTCAGCATCAGCAGCAGGCGCAGACGCTCCGGGCTTTGCACGACATCGGTAAAGTCCATGATCGTCTTGTAGTCGGACAGGTCGCGCTTGAAGGCGGTCGATGACATCAGCAGATGGTGGAGCACCAGCCAGGCGACGGTTTCCGTCTCCGCCGCGCTGAGACCCAGACGCGGGCAGAGATTGCGGGCAACCTCCGCGCCGAGCACGCTGTGGTCCCCGCCCCGTCCCTTGGCGATGTCGTGCAGAAGCACCGCGACGTAGAGCACCCGGCGGGAAATCAGCTTGCCCATCAGGTCGGTCGAGAGCGGATGGTCGCCGATCAGATCGCCCCGCTCGATCCGTGCCAGCAGGCCGACCGCACGGATGGTGTGCTCGTCGACCGTATAATGGTGGTACATGTCGAATTGCATTTGCGCCACGACGCGCCCGAAATCGGGAATGAAGCGGCCGAACACGCTGGCCTCGTTCATCCAGCGCAGGACCGTTTCCGGCGCACGGGGACTGGTTAGCACATCGAGGAAGAAGGCGTTGGCGCGCGCGTCCTTGCGCACCGCCAGATCGATGAGGTGGGCGTCGCGGCTGGCAGCGCGGATGGCACTGGGGTGGATGGCAAGACCATGCTTGTCCGCAAGTGCAAAGATTTCCAGCAGGCGCACCGGGTCTTCCACGAAGAAATCGTCGGACGGCAGGGAGATGCGACCGCGTTCCAGCACGAAGCCATCCAGCTTGCGCGGGCGTTGGAAGAGCGAGGGTACGAAGCGGCGGCCCCGCGCGGCGAGCTTGTCATCGAGATGGGCGAGGAACATCGCCGTCAGGTCGCCGACCATTTTCGCGTTGAGGAAATAATAGCGCATGAACCGCTCCACCCCGGATCGGCCCGCGCGCGCGGTGAAGTTCATCCGCGTGGCGATTTCGAGCTGCAGGTCGAAGGTGAGCCGGTCCTCGGCGCGGTTGGTGATCATGTGGAGGTGGCAGCGTACCGCCCAGAGGAAATCCTCCGCCTTCTGGAACTGGCGCAGTTCCTGGCGGGAGAGCAGACCGGCATCCACCAGCTCTGTCACGGACCGCACGCGGTTCACATATTTGCCGATCCAGAACAGGGTGTGGAGATCGCGCAGGCCCCCCTTCCCTTCCTTGATATTGGGTTCGACGACGTAGCGGCTGTCGCCCATGCGCTTGTGCCGGGCTTCGCGCTCCTCGAGCTTTTCCGCGACGAAATTGCGGCCGCTGTCCTTCACCACATCATTGTCGAAGCGCGCGAGCACCGCATCATAGGTCGTGCGGTCGCCCCAGATATAGCGCGCTTCCAGCAGTGCCGTGCGAATCGTCAGGTCGGACTTCGCCATGCGGATCGTCTCATCGATCGACCGGCTGCTGTGACCGACCTTCAGCCCCAGATCCCACATCGAATAGAGCATGGATTCGATGACCTGCTCGGTCCAACCGGTCGGCTTGTAGGGGGTGACGAAGGCAATATCGACGTCGCTGTGCGGCGCCATCTCGCCCCGGCCATAACCGCCGACGGCGAGCAGGGCGATCTGTTCCGAGGTGCTGCGATTGCCCGGTCGGTAGAGGAATTGCGTGGTGGCGTCGTAGAGCAGGCGGATGATCTGATCGGTAAGGAACGCGAGCGCGGTCACGGTCTGCCGCCCACGCGTGGGATGGGCAGCGAGGCGCGCAGCCGCGTCCGCCCGGCCCGTAGCGAGCGCCTCGGCAAGGAGGGTGACGATCTGCGGCCGCAACAGGGCAACGTCGCCCTCATGCCCACTCGCGATCTCCGCGATCCGGTCGGACAGGGCACGCCGGTCGATGATGGCGCGGCGATTGGGCAAGGCGGCGAAGAGATCGGTCATGCGATGCTATCTAGGGACGATCGGTCGCATCGGCCAGCGCCTTGAGCGCATAAAGCCGGTCGAGCGCGTCGCGCGGGGACAGTGCATCGACATCGAGCGCGGCAAGCGCGTCGCGCAGGGCGTCGGACGGGAGCGCCTGTTCCTGCGCCACGGCGGCGAACAGGGGCAGATCGTCCAGCCCCGCCGCGATACCGCCGGTCTTGGCCTTGCCCGCTTCCAGCTTGCCGAGCACCTGTTTCGCGCGGGCAAGAACGGCGGGGGGAAGTCCCGCGAGCCGGGCCACTGCGATGCCGTAGCTGCGGTCCGCCGGACCTTCGGCCACTTCGTGCAGCAGGACGAGATCGCCCTTCCACTCCCGCGCGCGGACATGGTGCAGCGAGAGCGCGGGCAGCGTTTCGGCGAGGCGGGTCAGTTCGTGATAATGGGTGGCGAAGAGGCAGCGGCACTGGTTCACTTCATGCACCGCCTCGACCACCGCCCAGGCAAGCGCCAGCCCGTCATAGGTCGATGTGCCGCGGCCGACTTCATCGAGGATGACGAAGCTGCGTTCGCTCGCCTGCGCGAGGATGGCGGCGGTCTCGACCATCTCGACCATGAAGGTCGAGCGCCCGCGTGCGAGATTGTCGGACGCGCCGACGCGGCTGAACAGGCGATCGACCAGGCTCAGGCGCGCGGAAGTGGCGGGCACGAAGCTGCCCGCCTGGGCGAGCAGGACGATGAGCGCGTTCTGGCGCAGGAAAGTCGACTTGCCGCCCATATTGGGGCCGGTGACGAGCCACAGCCGGTCGGCATCCGTCAGGCAGCAGTCGTTGGCGACGAACGGCTGGCCGTCACGGGATAGCGCGTCCTCCACCACCGGATGGCGGCCGCCAACGATGTCCAGCGTCTGCCCTTCGACAAACGCGGGGCGGGTCCAGCCCGCTTCGGCGGCGCGTTCCGCCAATGCAGCCGCGACATCCAGCCGGGCGAGCGCCTGGGCGGCGAGCGAGATTGCGTCCTTGCGGGCCAATGCGGCGTCGATCAGTTCCTCCAGATGCGCGGCTTCGGCGGCAAGGGCGTGGCCACCCGCCTGCGTGACCTCCGCGGCCTTCTCGTGCAGGTCGATCGAGTTGAAGCGCACCACGCCCGCGAGCGTCTGGCGATGGGCGAAGCCGCTGCCCTCGCGCATCAGGGCGTCGGCGTGACGGGCGGGCACCTCGACATGGTAGCCGAGCACGGAATTGTGCCGGATCTTGAGGGCCGACAGACCCGTGCTCTCGCGGTAGGAGGCTTCGAGCAGGGCGATGGCGCGGCGCCCGTCTCCGGCCATGCGGCGCAGGGCATCGAGTGCGGCGTCATAGCCATCAGCGATATAGCCCCCCGCGCTGGCCTCGGTCGGAGGACTGGGAACGAGCGCGCGGGTCAGTTGATCGACGAGCGCGCCATGGCCGTCGAGCGCAGGGAGCAACCGGTCGAGCAGCGCGGGCCGCACGGCGACACGGCCGAGCCGTTCACGCAGCAGCCGTGCTTCGGTGAGGCCGTCGCGCAACTGCCCCAGATCGCGCGGGCTTCCCCGCCCCAGCGCGATGCGGCCCAGAGCGCGGCCGATATCGGGAAGCGCGCGCAGGGCGACGCGCAGCGCATCCCGCTGGCCGGGCGTGTCGTGCAGCCACTGCACCAGTTCCAGCCGTGCCTCGATCGCGCTTTGATCGAGGAGCGGCGAGGCGAGGTCACTGCCCAGCAGGCGCGCGCCCGCGCCCGTCACCGTGCGGTCGATGGCGTGGAGCAGGCTGCCGGTGCGCTGACCTGCCATGGTCTGGACGATTTCGAGGCTTTCGCGCGTGGCGGCGTCGATCGCCATGTGGCTGCCAGCCACGCGGCGCTGGGGTGGGGCGAGGTGCGGCAGCGCGCCGCGCCCGGCGTGATCGAGATAGGCGAGCAGGCCGCCGACGGCCGCCAGTTCCGCGCGGGTGAACGCGCCGAAGCCGTCGAGGCTTGCGACGCCGAACAGGGATTTAAGGCGCGCTTCGGCCTTGCTGCTGGAAAAGCCGGATGTGTCGAAGAAGTGCGCGCCATCCAGGGCGAGCGTGCAGCTTTCGGCGACGACGATCTCGCTGGGGCTGAGGCGGGCAAGCTCTGCGGCGAGCGCTTCCGGCCCCAGCACCACGGTTTCGAAGCGGCCGGTCGAGATGTCGGCGGCGGCGAGGCCGATTTCACCCGCGCCCGATTGCGTGACGGCGACGAGGATATTGTCGGCACGCGCGTCGAGCAGGCTGTCCTCAGTGAGCGTGCCCGCCGTAACATAGCGCACGATGCCGCGCGCGACGAGCGCCTTGCCGCCGCGCGCCTTGGCCTGCGCCGGGGTTTCGGTCTGTTCCGCGATGGCGACGCGATGCCCGGCGCGGATCAGGCGGGCGAGGTAGTTTTCTGCGCTGTGGACCGGCACGCCGCACATCGGGATCGGCTTGCCATCATGTTCCCCGCGCGAGGTGAGCGCGATATCGAGCGTCGCGGCAGCGGCCTTCGCATCGTCGAAGAACAGTTCGAAGAAATCGCCCATGCGGTAGAACAGCAGGCAATCGGCCGCCTGCGCCTTGAGCGCGAAATATTGCGCCATCATCGGCGTTGCCGGAGCGGCGGGAGGCGCAGCGGGTTCGGCAGGGAGAGATGCGGAAGCCATCGGGCAAGGCGATAGCGTGTCGGCGGCGGGGAAGAAAGGGGATGGTGGGTGCCAGGGTGAATTACCTGTCTGTTCCCTGACATCCGTTCGTCCTGAGTAGGGACTGAGCGAAGGCGAAGGCCCGTATCGAAGGATGCTTCGATACGCCATTTCGACAAGCTCAATGGCTACTCAGCACGAACGGATGTTGGTGGGTGGGGATGGCGCAAAGCAATCACCCATTTTTTACCGCCCTTCCCCTTGTTCCGCCGGACGAAATGACGCTAGGGGGGTGGTGACATCGGAACGAGAGCGGGGAATAGCATGACGGAAAAATCCAACGTGGAGTTTTCGGAGCGGGAAGCGCTTTTCTTCCACTCGACCGGGCGGCCGGGCAAGATCGAAATTATCGCGTCCAAGCCGATGGCGACGCAGCGCGACCTGAGCCTTGCCTATTCGCCCGGCGTCGCGGTTCCGGTCCGCGCGATCGCAGAGGATCCGGCCACTGCCTATGACTATACGGCCAAGGGCAATCTCGTCGCGGTCATCTCCAACGGCACGGCCATCCTGGGCCTGGGCAATCTGGGCGCACTGGCGTCCAAGCCGGTGATGGAGGGCAAGGCGGTGCTGTTCAAGCGCTTCGCCGACGTCGATTCCATCGACCTCGAAATCGACACGGAAGACCCGCAGGCGTTCATCGATGCGGTGGCGCTGCTGGAACCGAGCTTCGGCGGCATCAACCTGGAAGACATCAAGGCGCCGGAATGCTTCATCATCGAGCAGGCGCTCAAGGAAAAGATGAACATCCCGGTGATGCATGACGACCAGCATGGCACCGCGATCATCTGCGCCGCCGGCCTCATCAACGCGCTGTACCTGACCGGACGCGACATCAAGGACATCAAGATCGTCGTCAACGGCGCGGGCGCGGCGGCGATCGCCTGCACCGAGCTGATCAAGGCGATGGGCACGCCGCACGACAATGTCATCATGTGCGACCGGTCCGGCGTGATCTATCAGGGCCGCACCACCGGCATGGACCAGTGGAAGTCCGCCCATGCGGCCAAGACCGACACCCGCACGCTGGAAGAGGCGCTGAAGGGCGCGGACGTGTTCATCGGCCTGTCGGCGGCGGGCGCTCTGTCGCCGCACATGGTGAAGGACATGGCGGCCCGGCCGATCATCTTCGCCATGGCCAATCCCGATCCGGAAATTACCCCGCCCGATGCGAAGGCGGTGCGCCCCGATGCGGTGGTCGCCACCGGGCGGTCCGACTATCCCAACCAGGTCAACAATGTGCTGGGCTTCCCGTTCATTTTCCGCGGCGCGCTCGACGTGCGCGCGACGGCGATCAACGAGGCGATGAAGATCGCGGCGGCGCAGGCGATCGCCGAACTGGCCCGCCAGCAGGTGCCCGAGGAAGTGGCGCGCGCCTATGGCACATCGCACAGCTTTGGGGAGGATTACATCATCCCCGCCCCGTTCGACCCGCGCCTGATGGAAGTGGTGCCCGCCGCCGTCGCGCAGGCGGCGATGGACAGTGGCGTCGCACGCATCCGCATCGAGGACATGGACGCCTATCGCCAGTCCCTGAAGGCGCGGCTCAACCCGACGACATCGGTGCTGACGCTCGCCTATGAAGGCGCGAAGGCGCACCCCAAGCGCGTCGTCTTTGCCGAGGCGGAAGAGGAAGTGGTGCTGCGCGCGGCGATCCAGTTCCGCGATGGCGGCTACGGCATTCCGGTGCTCGTCGGGCGGCAGGACGTCTATGACCGGCTGCGCGCCATGGGCGTTGCCGACCCGCACAGCTTCGAGGTGCACAACAGCGTCAATTCGCCGCTGGTGCCGCGCATGGTCGATCTGCTCTACGGGCGGCTGCACCGGCGCGGCTATCTGCGCCGCGATTGCGAGCGGATGGTGAACCGCGACCGCAACATCTTCGGTTCGCTGCTGCTGCAACTGGGCGAGGCGGACGCGATGATCACCGGCGTGACGCGCACCTACAGCCAAACGATGCGCGAAGTGCGCCGCGTGATCGACCCGGTCGCGGGGCGCACGCCGTTCGGCATCCATGTGCTCGTCGGCCGGTCGCACACCGTGTTCATGGCCGACACCACGGTCAACGAGCGGCCGACTGCATCGGAACTGGCGGACATCGCGGAAGGCACGGCGGCGGTCGCGCGGCGCATGGGCCATGACCCGCGCGTGGCGTTCCTGTCCTTCTCGACGTTCGGCAATCCGTGGGGCAACTGGCTCGAAAATCTGCGCGAGGCGGTTGCGATCCTCGACCAGCGCGGCGTCGATTTTGAGTATGAGGGCGAGATGGCGCCCGACGTGGCGCTCAACCCGGCGGTGATGAAGAATTATCCGTTCAGCCGCCTGTCCGGCCCGGCCAACGTACTGGTGATGCCCGGTCTGCAATCGGCCAACCTGTCGGCCAAGCTGCTGCGCGAGCTGGGCGGCGATTCGGTGATCGGGCCAATGCTCGTCGGGCTGGAAAAGCCGGTGCAGGTGGCAACCATGGCGTCGACCGCGAGCGAACTGGTGACGTTGGCGGTGCTGGCGGCAGGCGGCATCGCCGTCTAGCCATTCCGCTCATGCGGGGCTGCGAAGCGCGATCAAACTCCGTTCGCGCCGAGTAGTCCTTGAGCCTGTCGAAGTCCCTGCTCGGGACGAACGGCTGGCAAATCTATGCTGCCCGCAGCTTGGGCGCCCCACTTTGCCGCTCCTTCCACCGCGCCAGGACCCAGCGGGCGGCGGGCTTTTCGATCGTGCGGTTGATCAGCGCCCCGAGCGCGAAAGCGGTGGCCACGGCCACGACGTAGCTGATCCACGGGTCGATCCCGAGCCGGTCGCCATTCAGCATGATGATGAAGCCGATATGCTGATGGACAAGGTAGAGCGAATAGCTGATCCCGCCGACCCACAGTAGTGGCCGCCAGCACAGCCAGCGGAGTGCACCGCCGATCATTAGACGGAAGCAGAAGATCAGCAGCGCCGCCGCGATCAGCAGATCCGGCGTGTCGGTGAGGGCGACGGTGGCGAGCACGGCGGCGAGATAGGGTGCCTGCTGGAGCCATGTCCGCTGCCCCTTCCACGCGCGGTAGCTCAACATTCCGATCGCGAAGAACGGGATGTAGCGCAGCACCAGCAGCATGATGGCCCGTTCGGGCATGTCGGGCCAGACGAACATCAGCACCTTGAGCGCAAGCCAGACCAGCAGCGTGCGCTCGATATGACGCAGGCGGTTCAGCCGCCACAGCGTGATCATGCTGGCGTAGAAGCCCAGCTCGACCGCCAGCGTCCAGTAGGCGCCATCGACGGCGGGCAGAAAGAAGAACGCCTGCAGCATCGTCACGTTGACAGCGAGCGCGAGCGGCGAGATGTCGAGCGCGGGGACATGGCCATAATATTCGGCGATCAGCGTCAGGGTCATCGCCGCCCAATAGGCGGGAAACAGGCGCGCGAAGCGGCCGACGACGAAATCCCAGGCGCTTTTCAGGCCGTCCATCGTGAAGAAGATCGCGAAGCCGGAAATCGCGAAGAACAGCAGCACGCGGTAATTGCCCCCGAAAATGTGGAAAGGCACATGGCCTGCCTGCGGGAACATCTCGTGGAAGCGCGTGGAATAATGGAAGTTCACGACCAGGATCGCGCCGAGGCCGCGCAGGGCGTCGAGTTCGGTCAGACGGCCGCGTGCAGGGGGCGGTGTCGAGGGCTTGGCGGCGCGGGTGGCGGTCCAGACCCGCCAGCGGGCAAGGATCGCGTCACCCGCCGGGCGCTCGATGACGCGATGGATGCCTTGGGCGATAGCGAGGGCGGTCGCCGTTGCCAGCGCGAAGCCGATCCATGGATTCCACCCCGCCTCCCCCGCGCGCAGCATGATCGTCATGCCGACATGCTGGTGGACGAGGTAGAGCGGGTAGCTCATCGCCCCGAGCCAAAGCAGCGGTCGCACGCACAGCCAGCGCATCCGCCCGGCGACGACCTGCTGAAAGACGAGCAGCAACAAGGCGGCGACCACGAATACGTCGGTTGTCTCGACCCGTGCGATGGTCACGAAGGTCGCGACAATCAGCGGCAGTTGCTGCGTCCATGTGCGGTGCCCGGCGGACACGCGGTAGGCGATGAGGCCGATGGCGAAGAAGTGGATGTAGCGCAGGTCGAGCAGCATCACGGCGGCTTCCGGCATGCCCGGCCACACCCACAGCAGCCATTTGAGTGCAAGCCAGACGAGCAGCACCCGCTCGATCCGGTGCAGCCAGCCCAGCCGCCAGACGAGCGCCATGCAGGCGTAGAAGGCCAGCTCCACCGCCAGCGTCCAATAGGCGCCGTCGACGGAGGGCAGCCGGAAAAAGGGCTGGAGCATGGTCGGGTTGACGAGCAGCGCCGTTGTCGAAACGGCAAACAACGGCACCTGCGCCACGGCCTGCACCGCCAGCGTCACGGCCATCGCCGCCCAATAAGCCGGGAACAGCCGGGCAAAGCGGGCGGCGGCGAAATCCGAAATATGGTTCAGCTTTTCGAGCGAGAAGAAAATCGCGAAGCCCGACAGCGCAAAGAACAGCAGCACGCTGTAATGCCCGCCCGCGATGTGGATGCCGACATGCGATGCGCCGGGAAACATTTCGGGAAAGCGGGTGGTGTAGTGGAACAGCAATACCGCGAGCGCCCCGATGCCGCGCAGGGCGTCGAGTTCCCGAAGCCGAGGTCTGGGCCGGGGGGGAGAGGGCGCTGTCATGCAATCGCTTTAACCGTGCGCCGTTAAAACCGGCCTAACGATGGGAACCCGGTTCAGGTGCCGTGCGTGCTGAGTAGTCCTTGATCGTGTCGAAAGGACGTATCGCAGCACCCCGCGGTGGGGCTTCGACTTCGCCAAGCCCCACCGCAGGGCGAACGGCGTGACGCCCGTTCGGCCATTCCCCCCCTATCCTCCCCCGCCCCGTTGCGCTATGACGGCTGCGCCAGAGGATCGGGCGACCGCGGCGTGTTTCGGCACGGCGAGGAAAGTCCGGGCTCCACGAAATAACGGTGCCAGCTAACGGCTGGCGGGGGCGACCCCAGGGACAGTGCAACAGAGAGCAGGTCGCCCAGAGGCAACTCTAAGGCTTCGGCCAGGCGAAGGTGAAAGGGTGCGGTAAGAGCGCACCGCGTCCCCGGCAACGGCGGACGGCACGGTAAACCCCACCGGGAGCAAGACCGAATAGGGGCGGCGCGCTCCGCGCAAGCGGGGCAGGCAGTTTTCGACCGGGACCGCCCGGGTTGGTTGCTGGAGGCCGGGAGCGATCCCGGTCCTAGAGGAATGGTCGCCCATCCGTGCCGCAGGGCGCGGTGGACAGAACCCGGCTTACAGATCCTCTGGCATTTTTATCGACGGCAAGGCTTTGCGGCTTTCCATGGGCGGCGGTCGTCCCTACAGTTGAGAGTGTATGGCACGCGCAGGACGCAAGAATGACTGGGGCTTTCCCCGCTGGGGCGGCTATGGCGCGGACCGTGCTGCGCAGCAGGTGCGCATGTGCGACCGGCATGGCTGCGACCAGCCGGGTGACTGCCCCGCGCCCAAATCGCCCAACAGCCCGGAACGCTGGTATTTCTGCCAGCAGCATGCGGGCGAATATAACCGCGGCTGGGACTATTTTCAGGGACTGGACGAGGAAGAGCGGGCGACGCGCGAGCATAATGAGCGGCGCGACGCGGGCGGCTTCAGCGGTGGCACCTTCTACGGGTGGGGGGCGCCCGGTGACGGCACCCGGTCCCGCGACGAGATGCGCGCGCTCGAACTGCTGGAGCTGGACAGCGACGCCGATTTCGAGGCGATCAAGAAAAGCTGGCGGCGGCTGGCAAAGGAAAACCACCCGGACGTGAAGCCCGGCGACGCGGCGGCCGCGCAGAAATTCCAGGCGATCCAGGCGGCTTACGATGTGCTGAAAAGCGCCGAAGAACGGCGGATGTGGAAGGGGTAGGCTAACGGCCGGATGGGGTCAGCGGGCTTTGTCAGCTTTGTTGTGGGGAGCTACCTATCCTCACCGTCACCCCGGACTTGATCCGGGGTCCCGCTGTTTTTTCAGGCAAGTCGCTCGAAGAGATCGTGCCAATCAGGGTTGCCGCGCTCGATCAGGTCGAACTTCCACTGCCGCCGCCAGCGCTTGATGCGTTTCTCGTGCGCGATGCAACTTGCAATATCTTCACCCCGCTCCGCCCAGACGAGGCGAGATAGGCCATATTTCGCGCAGAAATCAGAACCCGTGCCGGCGCGATGCTGATGAATGCGTGCAGGCAGATGAGACGTCACACCCACATACATCGTGCCGCGATAGCAGTCTGCCATGATGTAGACCCATCCCCCCTGCATGAGCTCAGCATCAAAGAAGCGGGACCCCGGGTCAAGCCCGGGGTGACGAACCCAGAAACTCAATTCGATGCCTGCCCAATGTCCGCAATGTTGTCGTTAGCCGAACACCAGCCAAAGCAATAGCCCGCCAATAATAAACGGCCCTAGCAAAGCCGCTGCGCCGCCAATCCACCCCCATTTTCGGTAGCATAGCTCGACTACTCCTTCCCAAAACCCTTGGATTAAAATTTCGGCAAGCCATGTCATTCCCACGTGATGCAATACGGCGAGCGCGTCTGCAACTGAGAATGACTTTAAGCACCACCATGTCCGAAACGTTGTGGTATCCGGAACGTCCACTCCCACTTTAACCGCTCGCTTACGTCACCAAGGGCGCGGCCATTCGCCCCGCCCCCCCGACCTACAACCCCACCGGCGCCGCGATTCCGGCCCGGGCGCAGGCGGCGACGAGGGTGTTGCGGAGCAGCACCGCGATGGTCATCGGGCCGACGCCGCCGGGCACGGGCGTGATCGCGCGGACATGCGGGATGGCTTCGGCGGTGGCGACATCGCCGACGATGCGGGTGGAGCCTTCCTCGTCGCCGGGCACGCGGTTGATGCCGACGTCGATGACGGTCGCGCCGGGCTTGATCCAGTCGCCCTTGATCATCTCCGGTCGGCCCACGGCGGCGACCACGATATCCGCGCGATGGACAACGCTGGCGAGGTCGCGGGTGCGGCTGTGCGCGATGGTGACGGTGCAGCTTTCGCCCAAGAGCAGCGCGGCCATCGGCTTGCCGACGATGTTGGAACGACCGACGACGACCGCTTCCAGCCCGGACAGGTCGCCCAGTTCGTCCTTCAGCAGCATCAGGCAGCCGAGCGGGGTGCACGGCACCAGCGCGGGCAGGCCGACAGCAAGGCGACCGCTGTTGACGACGTGGAAGCCGTCGACATCCTTGGCCGGATCGATCTTCGCGATGACCGCCTGCTCGTCGATATGCTTCGGCAAGGGCAGCTGGACGAGGATGCCGTCGACGCGATCATCGCCGTTCAGTTCCTCGATCAGTTCGAGCAGCTCGTCCTCACTGATGGTGGCGGGGCGGCGGAACTCGAAGCTTTCCATCCCAGCCGCGACCGTCATCTTGCCCTTGTTGCGGACATAGACGGCGCTGGCCGCGTCTTCGCCGACCAGTACGACGGCGAGGCCGGGCTTGCGCCCCTGCGACGCGACGAAGGTGGCGACACCCTGCGCAACCTCGACGCGCAGCCCGGCGGCGAACGCCTTGCCATCGATCAGTTTGCCCACGCTCGTCATTGGTCCAGTCCCTTCTTCAAATGCGCTGCGATGGCGGCGGCGTCCCCGGTGATCCGCAATCGCTTCAGCCGGCTGGCATCGCCCGCCTCCAGCTGTATGCAGCGATGCGGCAAGCCGACCGCCTTCGCCATGAGCTGGATCAATGCGGCGTTGGCCTTTCCCTGCTCCGGCACCGCCCGCACCTGCGCGCGCAGCCACAGCGCGCCCTTCTCATCCGTCCATGTGCCGCCCCAGCCGTCCTTCGCGCTGCGCGGCGTCAGGCGAACCTGCACCAGCACAGCATCGCGGTCGATCCGCCAGGGGAGGGTCGTCGGTTCGTCTATAACATCGCCCCGAACAGCGGCGGCAGGATCGCCTGCCGGATGATGACGATGGCGAGCAGCACGACCATCGGCGACAGGTCGAGCGCGCCGAGATCCGGCAGGATCCGCCGGATCGGGCGATAGATCGGCGCGGTCAGCCGATCGAGCGCGATCATGATCGAGCGGACGAAATCGTTGTGCATGTTGATGACGTTGAAGGCGATCAGCCAGCTCATGATCGCCTGAACGATGATGATCCACCACAGCACGTTCAGCAGGATGGTGATGATCTGGTACAAAGCGTAGGCCATGAACACTCCGCGTGAAACAGGCGGGAAATGCCTGCGTTGTGCCCCGTCGCTCTAGCGCAGGGGGCGGGGATAAGACAAGTGTTCCCCGTCGTTACGCCCGCACCAACGTCCCCGCGCCACGCCGGGTGAAGATTTCCAGCAGCATCGCGTGCGGCACGCGTCCGTCGAGGATGACGGCGGCGTCCACCCCGCCCTGCACCGCGTTGAGGCAGGTTTCGAGCTTCGGGATCATGCCGCCGGAAATCGTGCCATCGCCCTGCAACGCGCGGATGTCGTCCGGCCGCAGGTCGGTCAGCAGCTCGCCCTGCTTGTCGAGCACGCCCGCAACGTCGGTGAGCAGGAAGAAGCGCGACGCGCCGAGCGCGGAGGCAATCGCGCCCGCCATCGTGTCCGCGTTGACGTTGTAGGTGTGGCCGTCCGCGCCGATGCCCACCGGCGCGACCACCGGGATGATCCCGTCGCGGGTCAGGCTGTCGAGGATGCGGCGATCGACCTGCACCGGCTCGCCCACGAAGCCGAGGTCAACATGCCGTTCGATGCCGCTGTTGGGGTCGGCCTCGCGCTTGCCCGCGACCTTTTCGCACAGCACCAGCCCGCCATCCTTGCCGGAGATGCCGACGGCGCGGCCGCCCGCCTGGCTGATCCAGCCGACGATTTCCTTGTTGATGCTGCCCGCGAGCACCATTTCGGCGATCTGCGCGGTTTCCGCGTCGGTCACTCGCAGGCCGCCGACGAACTTCGATTCGACGCCGAGGCGCTTCAACATCGCGCCGATCTGCGGCCCGCCGCCGTGCACGACGACGACGTTGATGCCGACCGCCTTCATCAGCACCACGTCTTCGGCAAAATCCTTCGCCAGTTCTGGGTCGCCCATGGCGTGGCCGCCATATTTCACGACGAAGGTCTGCCCCGCATAGCGCTGCATATAGGGCAGCGCTTCGGTGAGGACTTCGGCCTTGGCGAGCAGGGCGGGATCGGGAGCGTGTTTGTCGGTCATGCGCGCGCGTCTAGACGCTTTTCACGCGAGGGGAAAGAGTGGAGGATTTTCCCTCCAGGCGATCACACCAGCCAGGTCTGCGGATTGGGCATCGGCGCGCGCTTCTGCGCATTCACCAGTGACAGCACGATCCGCACCAGCGTCCAGATGCACAGCCCCGCGAGGATGAGGAAACCGATACCAACGATGAGCGTCAGCACGCCGAGAAACACGCCCAGCAGGCCGATCCAGAAGGTGCGAATGAGATAGGTGTAGTGGGTGGCTTCCCACGGTTCGTGCGGTTCGCCCTTCCACACATAAGCGAGCACCAGCCCGATGATGCCGCTGATCCCGGTGATATAGGCGCCCACATAGAGCAGCCCGATGATGGTCGGCCGGTTGAACTCAAACCCCGGGGCCGGTGTGGCCGCGGGATGTTCGGCCAATGGCGGCGGCGTAGCGTCCACGGGCCGGGGGTCGGTGGGATCGGGTTGGGTCGGTGTTTCTTCGGTCATGGCACACCCCACATCGCTGTGCGATCAATGTGCCGTGTTTTCCACGCCGTGGCAATGTGGTTGGTGCTCTTGAGCACTCTGCCTCCGTTCGTCCTGAGCTTGTCGAAGGACCGTTCTTCTATCTCAAGAAATACGGGGCTTCGACAGGCTCAGCCTGAACGGATGTGGGGCGAAGTGGCCTCAAAAGCTCGGGACGGGTTCCGGCCCGGAATAATCGTAGAAGCCCTTGCCCGTCTTGCGGCCGTACCAGCCGGCTTCGACCAGTTTCAGCAGGATCGGGGCAGGACGGTATTTCGAGTCGCCGGTGTCGCCCTGAAACACTTTCAGGATATCGAGGCAGGTGTCGAGGCCGATCATGTCGGCCAGCGTCAGCGGCCCCATGGGGTGCCCAAGACCAAGCTTGATGCCCAGATCGATGTCAGGGATCGAGGCGAGGCGCTCACCCACGGCGAAGAAGGCTTCGTTGAGGAGCGGGAGCAGAATGCGGTTGACGACGAAGCCGGGGCTGTCGGTGGCGAGAATGGTCTGCTTGCCAATCTTGGCGCCGAAATCCTGTGCCGCCTGCGCGGTCGCGTCGCTGGTGCCCAAGCCCCGGATGATTTCCAGCAGTGGCATTAGCGCGGGCGGATTGAAGAAATGCAGGCCGATGAAGCGCGCGGCATCCGGCGCGGACCGGGCGAGCCGCGTGATCGAGATCGACGAGGTGTTGGAGGCAAGAATGGCGTCCTTGCCCAGCACTTTGCCGACCGTGGCGAAGATCGTGTGCTTGATGTCTTCCCGCTCGGTCGCGGCTTCGATGACGAGGCTGGCGTCCGCCATCGGGGCGTAATCGGCGACCGGGACGATCAGCGCGAGCGCGGCGTCGGCGGCGGACTGTTCGAGCTTGCCCTTTTCGACGAGCCGCGCAAACTGCTTGGCGATCCCGGCCTTGCCCGCTTCGGCGCGCGCGATATCGATATCCGACAGCAGCACCTTATAGCCCGCCTGCGCCGAAATCTGTGCGATGCCCGCGCCCATTTGGCCCGCGCCGATGACCGCCATAGTCTGCATGAGATCCCTTTCCGTGAACGTAAATCGCGGCCCGCTTAGCGCAGGCCAGGCGGATGATCCACCCTTTTGCGCGCTACGGCGTCAGCGGGAAGCGCCCGGCACCCATTTGACGTCGCCCGCGCCCTGCGCGTTAACGTGCCGCGCCATGACGAACAGCAGATCGGATAGCCGGTTGAGATAGGCCAGGGCATGGGGATTGAGCGCCACATCGCGCGCGGCCGCGACGGCGCTGCGTTCGGCCCGGCGCGTGATGGCACGGGCGAGGTGGAGGGCGGCGGCGGCAGGCGATCCGCCGGGCAGGATGAAGCTGTCAAGCGGAGCAAGGGCGTCGTTCATGCCGTCGATTTCCCGTTCCAGACGCTCGACCTGCGACGCGATGATGCGCAGCGCCCAGCTGGGTTCGGGATCGGCAATCGGCGTGGCGAGATCCGCGCCGAGATCGAACAGGTCGTTCTGAATGCGCGTCAGGAGCGTGGCGCTTTCGCCCTCGCCCACCGCAACGATGGCCAGGCCGATCGCGCTGTTCGCTTCGTCGACATCGCCCACGGCGACCATGCGTGGCGCATCCTTTGCGACGCGCGATCCGTCGACCAGCCCGGTCGTCCCATCGTCACCGGTGCGGGTGTAGATCTTGTTGAGCTTGACCATGAGGCTGGGCTTACGACCCGTGGCCCTTCAGGAGAAGGAGCACCGCGACGATCAGCACGGCGATGCCCTGAAACATGATGCGGCCGAACATCGCCTTGTTCTGTTTGAGGGCGGACGCGCTGGGGCCCTGTTCCTTCGAATTGAGTTCCTGTTCGGTCGTTTTCAGGAAAGCGACGACGCCGCGCACCAGCATGAAAACGGTCGCGCCCATGGCGGCGACGAGGAGGATCGTGAGAAGGACATTGCTCATGCCCGCAATCTAGGCGTGCTGGAGGGAGATTCCAACCGGAAACACGCCGGAGCGAAGATCGGCGGCAAGACAGGCGGGATCCGCGCCGCTTTCGCGCAGTTCGGCCAGCGTGATGCCACCCGTGCGCTTGGCGAGGCGCCTGCCGCTGGCGTCGACGAGCAACGGGTGATGGCGATAGACCGGGCCGGGCAGGCCGAGCAGCGTCTGGAGCAGCGCATGAATATCGGTCGCGGTGCGCAGGTCCTCGCCGCGCAGCACATGGGTCACGCCCATCGCGGCGTCGTCGGTCGTCGCGGCGAGGTGATAGCTGGTCGGCGCATCCTTGCGGGCGAGGACGACATCGCCCGCCTGTTCAGGATGCGCGTCGATCCAGCCCTGCTCCGCATCACGCCAGCGGATGGGGCCGCTGCGCGCGAGGGCGGCGGCCATATCGAGGCGCCAGCAATGCGGTTCTTGCGCGGCCCGTTCGGCACGCTGCGCAGGCGAAAGCGCGCGGCAGGTGCCAGGATACAGCGCACCCTCCGGCCCATGGGGGGCGGACGCGCTGGCGGCGATCTCGGCGGCGATTTCCGCGCGGGTGCAGAAGCAGGGATAGACCAGCCCCTCCCCCTTCAGCCGGTCAAGGGCGGCGGCATAGACATCCAGCCGCTGCGACTGGTGCATCACCGCATCCCCGTCCCAGTCGATGCCGAGCCAGCGCAGATCCTCGAGGATGCCCGCGACATGCTCGGGTCGGCTGCGCGTGCCGTCGATATCCTCGATCCGCAGGCGGAACGCGCCACCCGCCGCGCGCGCCATGTCGTGCGCCATCAGCGCGGACCAGCCATGACCGATGTGCAGACGCCCGGTCGGGCTCGGCGCGAAGCGGGTCACCATATTCTGTAGTTCGTCGCTCGGGCTCATACAGGCTCTTGACGGGAGAAGGTGGTTAATGCTGTCATGCGCCTGTCACGCTTGTCGGCGATGAGCGGGCGCACAATTGGGGTCACGGTCGATTTATGTATCATCCCGACGTCATACGACACCCGGAAAGTTGTCCGGCACTGGTGCTCAACGCCGATTATACGCCCTTGAGCTATTATCCGCTGAGCCTGTGGCCCTGGCAGACGGCGATCAAGGCGGTGTTCCTCGACCGCGTGGACATCGTATCGACCTATGAGCGGGAAGTGCATTCGCCCAGCTTCCAGATGAAGATCCCCTCGGTGATCGCATTGAAGCAATATGTGCGGCCGTCCGCCTATCCGGCGTTCACGCGGTTCAACCTGTTCCTGCGCGACCGGTTCACCTGCCAATATTGCGGCAGCCCGCACGACCTGACGTTCGACCATGTCGTGCCGCGTCGCGCGGGCGGGCGCACGACGTGGGAGAATGTCGCGACCGCCTGTTCGCCGTGCAACCTGCGCAAGGGCGGGCGGACGCCCAAGGAAGCGCATATGAAGCTGACCGTGCCGCCGATCCGCCCGACGACCTGGCAGTTGCAGGAACATGGCCGCGCCTTTCCACCCAACCATCTGCACGACAGCTGGCACGACTGGCTCTACTGGGATGTGGAATTGTTGGCTTAATCCATTCCGCACCGGCGGGCTGCGAAGCGCGATTTCCTGCGCTTTTCGCTCCGGCCTGAGCCAAATCGTCGGCGCTCGTTTCTTCCCTTGAGGAGACGGGCTTCATCCAGCCCCCCTTCCCCGCGCGGGCATCCGTGATTACAACGTCCCCATGGCTCGCAAACCCGCCGCGAAATCGCGCCGTTCTCCGTGGATCCTCTGGCCGTTGCGCATCGTCGGCGGCTTCATCGCGCTGTCGGTGCTGATGGTGGTGCTCTATCGCTTCGTGCCGCCGCCGGTGACGCTCACCATGTTGTTCGATCGAAACGGCATCACCAAGGACTGGATGAGCCTGGACGACATGTCCCCCAATATGGCGCGCGCCGCGATTGCCGGGGAGGACGGCAAGTTCTGCCTGCACCACGGCTTTGACGGCGTCGCGATCGCGCAGGCGATGCGGCACAACGCGTCCGGGGGGCGTATCCGCGGTGGATCCACGATCAGCCAGCAAACCGCCAAGAACGTGTTCCTGTGGCAGAATGGCGGGCTGCTGCGCAAAGGGCTGGAGGCGTATTTCACGCTGCTGATCGAGGCGGTGTGGGGCAAGAGGCGGATCATGGAAGTGTATCTCAACGTCGCGGAGACGGGGATCGGCACCTATGGCGCGAACGCCGGGGCGATGCGCTATTTCCATCACGATGCCAGCCGCCTGAGCCGGACCGAAGCGGCGCGGATTGCCGCCGTTCTGCCGCTTCCCAAGAAGCGCGGCGCGGTGGCGCCGGTCGGCTTTACCCGGCACTATGGCAACGCGATCGCGCGGCGTATTCCGATCGTGCAGCGGGAGGGGCTGGACGACTGCCTGCGGTGATCGCCGGGAATAATGCCGCGATGATCCCCGGGCAAAATCCGGGGCCTAGCGCAGCCGCATCATCTCGGGCGAACGATCCGCACAGGCCGCCGCATCCTGCTTGCCCGGCCGGACGAAGCTGTAGGGCGGGACGTTCATCGCCGCGCCGATCGCCAGCGGCGCGAAGCGGTTTGGCGCGATCCCCGCGCAGCGCAGGTGAAGCCGCAGCATCTCCGGGGGCGTATCGCGCGCTTCGTAGGTCTGGCGAAAGGTGCCCCAGTGAATCGGGAGGGCGGTGGACGCGCCGAGCGCTTCAAACACCTGCACCGCGTGCCGGGGACCGATGTGCGCCTCGCTGTCCATCTGCCCCGGATAGAAGCGGAACGCGCCGATCGGGATGATCGCCAGACGGATCGGGCCGAAGCGCCGCGCCTCGAGCGGCCAGCGCATGTCGCCTGCGCCGGTATCGCCCGCGAAGTAGACATTCCCCGCGCCGGTTTCGATCAGGAAGCTCGACCAGAGGGCGCGGTTGCGATCCTTGCCCCAGCGGCTCGACCAGTGGTGGTTGCGCAGGATATGGACCTTTGCACCGGGCCGGTCGACCTGCGCGCCCCAATCGCCTTCGCGCGCTCCTATCCCCGCATCGCGGAGAAGCTTGCCGTTCCCCAGCGCGGTGACGATCAACGGTCGATCACGATCCCACAGGCGTTTGAGCGTCGGGATGTCCAGATGGTCATAATGGTTGTGGCTGACGACAACGATGTCGATCTTGGGCAGGGCTGCGAATGCGATCCCCGGCTGTGCGACGCGTTTGGGTCCGACACCCGGAAGGGGGCTGGCGTAATCGGACCAGATCGGGTCGGTCAGAATGTTGAGCCCGCCCGCCTGCACCAGCACGGTGGCATGCCCGACCCAGGTCGCGCGCATCGCCGAGCCGGTGACCCGCGCGGGCGGCTTCGTGGGACGGACATCGACATGATCGGGCCAGGGGGGCCGGTCGAGATTGACCCACAGCCAGCGGGTCAGCATGTTTCCGCGCGGCGCACCGGGCGGAACGGGAAAGCCGATGTCCCCATCGGGATTCGCGAAGCGCGCGCCGTCGAAGTGACCGGAGTGCGGCCCCTCGTAATAAATGCGATCAAGGAATGCGGGGACAAGTGTGGCCGCGAGCGCCAATGCGATCACGATCCACAGGATCGCCGCGCCCAGCCAGCCTGCGGCCCTCAGCATGAAAGGACGAGGTGATTAGGGATGACGAACAATGCGCGGCGGGCCTGCGTGCGCCCACCGATCGACCGTTGCGGGCGGATCGGCACATCCGGTCGACCGGTTCGGCCGCTTGTGCACACTGGGGTTGGGCATCCGCCCGGGTCCATTTCTGCCCTCAATCGTCGTCACCCTGGGGAGGTTGCACTTCGGGCGTGCGATCCTGCCGATCGCCAGCCCCGTCGTCCGTGTCGATGGCGACGAGCGGTAGAGGAGGATCAGGCCGAGCAAAAGCCCTTAATCTCCTTCGCACTCTGGCACTACGCCCGGGCGGACGGTTGGTTGCGGGCGGACCGTGCACAGATTTTGTTAACCATGTTCCGGCAGGACGGGCGCGCGAGGAAAAGGAGGATTTATGTCCTTATGGTCGATACTTAACAGCAGCCAGGGCCTTTCGAGCGGAACCTATGGCACGGCGCAGACGACCGCCGCGATGCAGCGGCTGATCGCCGAGCAGCGCGCGAACGCCGAGGCGACCGACACCAGCAGCGGCCCGAGCAACACGGGATCGTCGATCTCCATTTCGGCGAACGCCGAGCTGGCGGCGACGGAAAACGCCGACAACGCGAAATCGATCGACACGCTCGCGGCGCAGGTGCGCCAGGCGCTCGACCAGTGGAAGAAGGACGGCAAGGGCACGCCCGACCTCTCGCACCTGAGCGCGCGGGCGCTTTCGGCGATGGCGCTCGACCATGGCAAGCAGTTCACGCCGACGGAGATGGCCGAGGCGAAGGCGGAGCTGCACAGCCGCAGCATCGCGGCCTATACGCGCGCGACATCGGGCAAATCCGGCATCGCGGCGATGAGCGCGTACAACAGCTGGCTGATCGCGCGCTACGACGCGGCAAGCAGCGAGGAGCGCAGCGCGATGGGATGGACCGACCAGACCCGCGCGGGCGCGCAGAATTTCCTTACCCGTGCGTCAGCGGCGGATCCGTTTGGGGAGTAGGCGGAGTGGGTTGTATGTGGGGTGAGGTCTGGATTTAGCGGGTATATTCGACGGGGTGAATGGTGGGAATGTTGTGGGAAGTGGTCGTTGCTCAGGGGCAACTGATCAGCCATGACACTTAGACCCGGCGCAAGCGAAGCTTACGCAACAGCCGCCGCGCTAAGTCTCGCTCGTATTCACTGATGTAATTTGAAGCCTCGGCGGCGGCGAGGCAGCGGAGTGCTGCTTGTGGGTCGCGCTTCACGCCACGACCTCTTAGATAGCACTTCGCCATTTCGAGTTGGGCACTTCCATCACCAGCGGCCGCTACCCGCTGATACCAGCGAAACATCAACCTGATCTTGCCCCGCTCACGGTATAAAATAGCGATGTTAGTCCCCGACGCGTGGCTCCCAAGGCGCCATGCTCTACGATATATTTTCATTGCCAAAGTTTTGTCTTCGGGCATGCCCTCACCGATATCATACATGTAGCCGAGAGCATGAAGGCATAAGAAGTCGCCTAGGGCTGCACCCTGTTCATAGCAACGCCGAGCAAGGTCAAAATCGCCTTGCTCTGCTGCGGTGTAAGCTATCCGAAGTAGGGCGTTGGTATTAGGCACTGGCAGCTTATAGGACAGGTAAAGGCAATCTCAAATGACCGAGATGTTGTGGGTAGCGGACATTGCACGGATAACCCTTGCTTGTAGTATGACCCGATGGAACTGGACGAGCTACGCCGCCGCTTGAAAATTATTCTCGCTGCCGAAGAGCGAGAGCTTCCCGATTGGTCGGAGGTGGAGCGCCTGATAAGAGAACTTCAGCCGCAGTTACATATCGATGCCACGCCCGAGATTGTGTACCATTATCTCGACGACGCGGACATTCGCGTCCGAGACTACGCGTATGCCCTTCGGCAACGACGGAAAGTTCGCCGCTTTGTGGATCACGGCGATTACGACGTGGGAACGCCAATTCCTCGTTGGGGATGTGCACTCGCGATTCTGTTGGCCGTAGGATTTATCGTTTGGCTGACGATATAGCTACTATGTCCGCGAAGTTGTCGTGTCCGGACAGTCCGCTTCCGCGTGATAGCGGCTGTTCGACGCGGTAATCAGGGCGCTGACCTGCGAGGCACCACCCACCCCTGCCCCTCCGATAAAGGGGAGGGGTAAGGAGGCCGCCCCATCCGCATTACGCCCCGGCGAGCAGGCCTTCCTTGGCGATCTTGTCGCGCCAGACGAGGGGGGCGAGGTGGTGGACATTGTTGCCTTCGCTGTCGACGGCGACGGTGACGGGCATGTCCTCGACCGTGAATTCGTAGATCGCTTCCATGCCGAGATCCTCGAAGCCGACGACCTTCGCGCCCTTGATCGCGCGGGCGACGAGATAGGCCGCGCCGCCGACCGCCATCAGGTACGTCACCTTGTGCTTCTTGATCACCTCGACCGCGCCCATGCCGCGTTCGGCCTTGCCGATCATGGTCAGCAGGCCCAGGTCGAGCATCATGTCGGTGAACTTGTCCATGCGCGTCGCGGTGGTCGGGCCGGCCGGGCCGACGACTTCGCCCATGACCGGATCGACCGGGCCGACATAATAGATCGCGCGACCCTTGAAATCGACGGGCAGTGGCTCGCCCTTGGCCAACATATCCTGAATGCGCTTGTGCGCGGCATCGCGCCCGGTGAGCATCCTGCCGTTGAGGAGTAGGCGGTCGCCCGCCTTCCAGCTCTGCACCACGTCCGGGGTCAGGGAGTCGAGATCGACGCGGATCGCGGCCTTGTCCGGCGCCCAATGGACATCGGGCCATTCGTCGAGCTTGGGCGGCTCCAGATAGGCGGGGCCGGAGCCATTGAGCGTGAAATGCGCGTGGCGGGTGGCCGCGCAGTTGGGGATCATCGCGATCGGCTTGCCCGCCGCGTGGCAGGGATAGTCAGTAATCTTGACGTCGAGGATGGTCGAGAGACCACCCAGCCCCTGCGCGCCGATGCCGAGCGCGTTGACCTTGTCATAGATTTCGATGCGCAGTTCCTCGATCTTGTTCTGCGGACCGCGCGCCTTCAGTTGCGCCATGTCGATCGGCTCCATCAGGCTCTGCTTGGCGAGCAGCACGGCCTTTTCCGCCGTGCCGCCGATGCCGATGCCGAGCATGCCGGGCGGACACCAGCCCGCGCCCATCTGGGGCACCATTTCGAGCACCCAGTCGACGATCGAGTCGCTGGGGTTCATCATCTTGAACTTCGACTTGTTTTCCGACCCGCCGCCCTTGGCCGCGACATCGACGCTGATGGTGTTGCCGGGCACCATCTCGACATTGAGCACGCAGGGCGTGTTGTCCTTGGTGTTGACGCGGCTGAACGCGGGATCGCGCAAAATCGAGGCGCGCAGGCGGTTTTCCGGGTGAAGATAGGCGCGGCGCACGCCTTCATCGACGACATCCTGCAGGCTCTTGTCCGACTCGAGGCGGCAATCCTGCCCCCATTTGATGAACACGTTTACGATGCCGGTGTCCTGGCAGATCGGACGATGCCCCTCCGCGCACATACGGCTGTTGGTGAGGATCTGCGCGATCGCGTCCTTTGCGGCCGGGCCCTGCTCCGCCTCATAGGCGACGCCCAGCGCGCGGATATAATCCATCGGGTGATAGTAACTGATGAACTGCAGCGCGTCGGCGACGCTCTCGATCAGGTCGGCTTCGCGGATGACGGTCATGGATTGGGCCATGGAATTTCCCCTAGGCAGTGGGAGCGAAAAGACTGCCCGGCCTATGGGATTTTTGGACCGGCATGTCCAGAGGATCAGATGGGCGGGGGTGCGCTTTGCGCTCGACCCGCCGGGCAGGGGGCGTCCGACACCTTACGGTGCAAAATCAGGCGGAAATCGAGCTTGTGCAAGGATTTGACGGGCAGGCCGACGCTGTTCGTCAGATGATAGAGCGTCGCTTTCCACCCGGTGCGATAGATATTCCGGACATCCGACCGCGCCCAGCATCCTTCCAGCGGAGGCGGAACCTTCGCATGCGTCTTGCGCGCGGCGATCCAGTCTTCGACGGTCAGTTCCTTATGGCCCACCGGTGTTTTCCCGACCCGGACGAAGCGGGCAAACGTGGCGCGCGGCACGGCCCAATAGACCGCCTCCGCCAGATCGGCGCGCATATAGACCGGCTCCCGCGTTTCCTTCACCAGATCGGCGGCGGCCCAAGGGAGCGTCATGCGGGAACTGCGCATGTCGAGGCTGACGAGCATGACGACGATCTGCACGGCCAGCAGCAGTTTAAGCAGCCAACGCACGCGCCCCTGCCGCCACAGTTCCGCGCCCAGGATCCCGCCGATAAGCGCGACGCAGCAGAGCGTCACCAGATAGTAACGCGGCCGCTGCGACACCATCAGCACATAGGTGGGGAAAACAAACGCAACGACCGCGACCACCACCAACGCCCACAGCAGGCCGCGATACTGCCGGGGAATGCCCCCGCTGCGCCACGCGACACACGCCACGATCGCGCTCCACCACCACAGCAGGCAATAGCGGATATCGAGAAAGAAATAGAGGATCGGATTGATTGCCCAGTGGACATAAATCGGTCCATCGACCGTCCAGCGCGCCGCGAGGTCGGGATTGAGGAGAACCTGCCCGCGATAGACGCCGCCGCGCAGATGCGCAGAGGGAATATCCGTGTGCGCCGTGATAACATGGAAGCGATAGAGAATGTCGCCGGTTTTGGCATAGAGGAACAGCCAGTCGGCAACCAGCAGCGGAGCGGCGCCCGCCGCGACCATCAGCACATCGCCGCGCGAAAACGGCCGACCGCGCAGCAGCAGCCAGCCATAGAGCAGCACCATCCATGCCGCTGTTTCGCGCGTCATGATGGCCAGCGCGGTGGCGAGACCCGAGGCGGCAAGTAGCCAGCGGCGCTGCCCCGCACGATGCCCGATGTCACGCAATTCCCACGCGCGATACAGCAGCATCAGCGCGGAGCCGACCCAGAACAGCTCGATGAAATCGGGATAGAACCGCCCGCCATAGTCGCGCACGATCGGCGTCGCGAGCAGCAGCGCCGCCGCAAGCAGACTTGCCCCCCATCCGATCCGTTTGGGGAAAAACGAAAAGAACAGCAGGAAGAAGCCGACAAAATAGACCGCCGGAAGGAGGAAAAACACCAGAGGGTCGTCGGGCCAGATGCGCATCAGCAACGCCAGCGGCAGGACGATGGCGTTGCGCAGTTCCCAGTGCGTCTTGCCGACATAGGGCGCGTGCTCGGCCCATTGCCGGGCGGCAAGCGCAAAATGCCGGTCATCGATGATGAAGCTGATGCCGATCGAATGAGAGATCGCCAGGCCGAGAACCAGCGCGAAAAGAGCCAGCGCGACCGCCCGCCACCGGATCCCGGGGGTGCCGACGCCAAAATTAGCAGATCTTCTGGTCATGGCCGAAAAAAGGAGCCTTCAGGCCGGATGGCATCCGTAATCACGTCTTCTCTTTCTTATCACAGTCTGCCGTGCGCGGGGTAGGTGCGTGTTATTTCGTGAACAATTCCTGAATCCTCCGACGGCGTGATACAGGCGCACCAATATATTTTCGTTCCCCTCCCGTTCTCTTGCGTTTGAAAAAGCCAAGGAAAGACCGCGCGTCGCGGGTGGTGGGTGCGACGAACGGAATCGCAGCAGCGACGAACCGAGCTGTTAACCGCGCATTTACCCTCTTGCATCATCCGGGCGCTGTGGCACTATCCCTAGTACAGGGGCATTAGAGTCAACCCAACAGCTTGTGTTGCGTATCGCCGGAGCTTTTCGGCGAAGGGGGCGTTTTGCGCTCTCAACCGGAGCGTGAAGGGCTGATTTTTCCACCCCCAGCCGATGCGGCATGTTATAGGGACGGGTAGCCTTCCCTGCACTTGACCAAATCGAACGGACAGTGAACATCAGGGTGCGCACATGGATTTCAGATCGACCGAGGAAGTAGGCAGCGACGTGGCGACAATGATTGAGGAACGGCCGGAAACGGCAACATCGACGCGCAGCGCGACAGGGCCGAAGGGCGTCGCGCGGACCGAGGCCACGCCCGCGCCGGCCCCCGCCGAATCGTCCAAGACGGTAGACGTGCGCCGCTTTCCGGTGGTGACGGACCCGTCGCGCGACGCGCTGCTGACCGATTTCGGCAAGGAAACGCTGAACGACCGCTATCTGCTGCCCGGTGAGAGCTATCAGGATCTGTTCGCGCGCGTCGCGGCGGCTTACGCCGACGATGCCGACCATGCCCAGCGCATCTATGATTATATCAGCCGCCTGTGGTTCATGCCCGCAACGCCGGTGCTGTCGAACGGCGGCACCGGGCGCGGCCTGCCGATCTCCTGCTACCTGAACAGCGTCGATGATAGCCTGGAGGGTATCGTCAACACCTGGAACGAGAATGTCTGGCTCGCCTCGCGCGGCGGCGGCATCGGCACCTATTGGGGCAGCGTGCGCGGCATTGGCGAGCCGGTCGGCCTCAACGGTAAGACCAGCGGCATCATCCCCTTCGTTCGCGTGATGGATTCGCTGACGCTGGCGATCAGCCAGGGGTCGCTGCGGCGCGGATCGGCGGCGTGCTATCTCGACATCTCCCACCCGGAGATTGAGGAGTTCCTCGAAATCCGCAAGCCGTCGGGCGATTTCAACCGCAAGGCGCTCAATCTGCACCATGGCGTGCTGCTCACCGACGAGTTCATGGAATGCGTGCGGGAGGGCAAGGAATTCAACCTACGCAGCCCGAAGGACAATTCGGTGCGCAGCACGGTGGACGCGCGGGCGCTGTTCCAGAAGCTGGTCGAGACGCGCCTCGCCACCGGTGAGCCCTATATCGTCTTCTCCGACACCGTGAACCGCATGATGCCCAAGCATCACCGCGATCTGGGCCTCAAGGTATCGACGTCCAACCTCTGTTCGGAAATCACCCTGCCCACGGGTCGCGACCATCTGGGCAACGACCGCACCGCGGTGTGCTGCCTGTCGTCGATGAACCTCGAAACCTGGGACGAGTGGCATGACCACCCGACCTTTGCCGAGGATATCATGCGCTTCCTCGACAATGTGCTGCAGGATTATATCGACCGCGCCCCGCCCGAAATGGCCCGCGCCAAGTACAGCGCGAGCCGCGAACGCTCCGTGGGTCTGGGCGTCATGGGCTTCCACAGCTTCCTGCAGGCGCGGCTGATCCCGTTCGAAAGCGCGATGGCGAAGTCGTGGAACCTCAAGATCTTCAAGCATATCAGCGCGAAGGTGAACGAGGCATCGATGATGCTGGCGCAGGAGCGCGGCCCCTGCCCCGACGCGGCCGATCAGGGCGTGATGGAGCGTTTCTCCTGCAAGATGGCGATCGCGCCGACCGCGTCGATCAGCATCATCTGCGGCGGCACTTCGGCCTGCATCGAACCGATCCCGGCGAACATCTACACCCACAAGACCCTGTCGGGCAGCTTCTCGATCAAGAACCCCTATCTCGAAAAGCTGCTGGTGGAGAAGGCGAAAGACAGCACCAATGTCTGGAACTCGATCCTCGAGAAGGGCGGATCGGTGCAGCATCTCGACTTCCTGAGCCAGGACGAGAAGGACGCGTTCAAGACCAGCTTCGAGATCGACCAGCGCTGGCTGCTCGAACTCGCCGCAGACCGCACGCCCTATATCGATCAGGCGCAGTCGCTCAATCTGTTTATCCCGGCGGATGTCGAGAAGTGGGATTTGCTGATGCTCCATTTCCGTGCGTGGGAACTGGGTATCAAGTCGCTTTATTATCTGCGCTCCAAGTCGGTGCAGCGCGCGGGCTTCGCCGGCGGGGTGGAGGCGGACAACACCATCGACCTCAAGCAGATCGAGGTCGAGGCGAAGGATTATGACGAGTGCCTGGCATGCCAGTGAGGATATCGGGCAACCGCTGATCTGAAGGCAAGACAAACAAAAGCCCCTCCAGCGCAATGCCGGAGGGGCTTTTGTTTTACCTGTGTGCGAGCTCAAACGCCGGTTTTGCGTTCCTGGGCAAATTCGCCGCCGTTGGAGTCGATTGCGGTGGAGCCGATCTGGCCGCCGCCACCCGCGAGGCCCTCGCCGGGGTTGTTGTTGGGTGAGCTCGAGAAGAACGCGGCATTTTCACGGCCGCTGCTCGCGTCCTGACCACCGCTGGCTTCCTGACCGCTGCCATAGCCGGTCTGCGACTGCTGCGGCTCCTGCTCGGCCGCAATCGCATCCTGCGCATTGACCGACAGGCGCACCTTGCCGCCGTCGATGCTCGAAACCTGCGACAGGTCGATATAATGGTGGTGCCCGCTATGGCCTTCGGGGCCACTGTCATTCTTGGTGAGCTTGATCCGGTTGCCCTCGACATGATCGACCGTGCCGACATGCTGGCCGTCCGCGCCGATCACTTCGGCATGTTCCCGGATTTCATTGGCATTGACCATCGTCATTCTCCTTGAGACACACATGGGGTTGTGTCTGGCTCTAACGAGCGAGGAGGCGGGGCAGGCCCAACGATCGGGCGCGAAAGGCGCGGCGTTCGGCGCGTTGCGGGAATGCGCGCCCGATCCGGAGCGAACCCGCTGGAATCGCGTGTGAACAACATCTTGCGTGGGGCGGCGCAAACCCGCCACTAGACGTGGTACTTTATCCCCACATATTCGCGCGCCATCCGCTTTTTCCGATAGCAAAGCGCCCCGAGCTGACATATCCTCTCTGCCATGATGGATCACCGCCGCACGGCGCGATCCGCACCGCTCGTTTACGGAGTATCCCATGTCTCTCCTTCAAGCCTCCAAAGTCTACAAGCCCTTCGAATATCCCTGGGCGTACGAGTACTGGAAGCGCCAGCAGCAGGTGCACTGGATGCCAGAGGAAGTGCCTTTGGGCGAGGATTGCCGCGACTGGGCGCAGAAGCTGTCCGAGCATGAGCGCAACCTGCTCACCCAGATCTTCCGCTTCTTCACACAGGCCGATGTCGAGGTACAGGATTGCTACCACGACAAATATGGCCGCGTGTTCAAGCCGACCGAAGTAAAGATGATGCTGACCGCGTTCAGCAACATGGAGACGATCCACATCGCGGCATACTCGCACCTGCTCGACACCATCGGCATGCCGGAGAGCGAGTACAGCATGTTCCTCGAATATGAGGAAATGCGGGCCAAGCACGATTATATGCAGCAGTTCGGCGTCGACAGCGACGAGGACATCGCGCGCACCCTCGCCATGTTCGGCGGCTTTACCGAGGGGATGCAGCTGTTCGCGTCCTTCGCGATGCTGATGAACTTCCCGCGCTTCAACAAGATGAAGGGCATGGGGCAGATCGTCACCTGGTCGGTGCGCGACGAGAGCCTGCACTGCGAAGGCATCATCCAGCTGTTCCACGCGTTCGTGAAAGAGCGCGGCTGCCTCACCAAGGCGGTGAAGGAAGACATTATCGACTGCTGCCAGAAGACCGTGCGGCTGGAGGACGCGTTCATCGACCTGGCGTTCGAGATGGGGCCGGTGCCGGGCATGACCGCCAAGGAAATCAAGCGCTACATCCGCTATATCGCCGACTGGCGGCTGGGCCAGCTGGGCTTCCAGCCGATCTACATGATCGAGGACCACCCGCTGCCCTGGCTCGCGCCGCTGTTGAATGGCGTGGAGCACGCCAACTTCTTCGAGACCCGCGCGACGGAATATTCGAAGGGCGCGACGCGCGGCAACTGGAACGAGGTGTGGGATAGCTTTGACCGCCGCAAGAAGCTCAAGGCGAACGACGGTGCGGATGACGTGGTGGGGGATGACGGCGAAGATATGTTCAGCCGGGCGGGGGTCGCGGCGGAGTAGGTTCTGTGCTTCATATTTTTGTCGATACGAACATATTCCTTAGCTTGTACGCGTACACCGATGACAACATTGAAGAACTCAAAAAGCTTGTTAGTCTGATAAAGAATAAAAGTCTCAAAATATATATTACCGTTATTGTGAATCAGGAGTTCAATCGCAATAGAGACAAAAAGATCAGAGAATCCTTGGGAAATTTTGAGAATTTTTCAACAGCACTTACCATTCCTAGGTTTATGGAGCATCACGAAGAAGCCAGGGAAATAAGAGACATTTTGAAAGATCTTCAGAAGAAGAGATTTTCTTTACTCGAAAAGGCCAAAAGCGAAATAGTTGCAAGGACATTAGCCGCAGACGGTCTGTTTCGGGAATTGCGAGATTCGGCGGGACTAATCGGAGTTAGTGATATTGTTGACAAGGCCGCTCGAACACGAGTTGAACGGGCCAATCCGCCAGGAAAAGATGGAAGCCTAGGTGATAGAATTAATTGGGAGATCTTGTTGGACCAAGTGCCCGACAAAAAAGATGTTCACATAATTTCTAGAGACAAAGATTTCTCCTCGCCGTGGGGAAATGACATTCCGAATAGCTATCTAAGCTCCGAATGGGAAACAATTAAATCTGGAAAAATGTACCTTTATCCAGGGCTTAAACAATTTGTAAAAGCTCATTTTCCGGACATTGCGCTGGCATCTGACGTAGAAAAGAGGCTTTCTGTCAAGGCTTTGGTGGACTCTAAGTCATTTGCTCAGACTCACAACGCAATCGCGAAACTCGCTCCGTTGTCCGCAGATTTCACAAAAGAAGACGCCAAGGAGTTGTTCCGCGCGCTTATAGAAAACTATGAAGTCAACGCGATATCGGGAGATCCCGATGTACAAGATTTTTACGAGAGCTTACTGAAAAATCAGTGGGATATACTCTCAAAAGAGGAATACGATGCCGTCACCGGGTACGTGGAGGACCCCCTTCCGTTTTGACGAAAAAATCTGACTTCGTGCAGCCAATCCAACTCTAAACACAAAAAAGCCGCCCAATGGGCGGCTTTTTTGTATCGTCTGTCATTGAGGTGATGGTTGCGGGAGCAGGATTTGAACCTGCGACCTTCAGGTTATGAGCCTGACGAGCTACCGGGCTGCTCCATCCCGCGCCACCATCGGACCAGTCATACCGCTAGGGTTATGAACCGGGCCTGAAAACAGAAAAAGGCGGCCGCGGCGGGCCGCCTTTAACGTGTGAATGGGTTTTTCCCTGACCGATTTCGTCATGCGCCGGCTTCAATGCCTGGCGACGCCCTACTCTTCCAGTGCTTGAGCAATAGTACCATCGGCGCAGTCAGGTTTCACGGCCGAGTTCGGGATGGGATCGGGTGGGGCACTGACGCTATGGTCACCAAGCAATGAAGCAGGCGCATGAGCGAGGAACCGGCATGACGCCGGTTCAACGGTAAGGGTTTTTAATCGATGCACTTTGTACTTGGGTACATTTGAGACCATTATCGGGCTGCGTATAATCATCGCTCCACAACAACAGCTGGTTACCCAGAACTGTCATTGATGGTGGGACTCTTAAGCGCGAAAAGAGCAATTAGGACTGGTTAGCTTCATGCGTTACCGCACTTCCACATCCAGCCTATCAACGTGGTGGTCTTCCACGGCTCGATGAAATCTTATCTTGAGGGAGGCTTCCCGCTTAGATGCTTTCAGCGGTTATCCCGTCCATACATAGCTACCCTGCTGCACTCCTGGCGGAATGACAGGTACACCAGAGGTATGTTCAACCCGGTCCTCTCGTACTAGGGTCAACTCCTCTCAAATTTCGACGCCCACGGCAGATAGGGACCAAACTGTCTCGCGACGTTCTGAACCCAGCTCACGTACCACTTTAATTGGCGAACAGCCAAACCCTTGGGACCTGCTCCAGCCCCAGGATGTGATGAGCCGACATCGAGGTGCCAAACGATTCCGTCGATATGAGCTCTTGGGAATCATCAGCCTGTTATCCCCGGCGTACCTTTTATCCGTTGAGCGATGGCCCTTCCACGAGGGACCACCGGATCACTATGACCGACTTTCGTCTCTGCTCGACTTGTCAGTCTCGCAGTCAGGCGGGCTTATGCCATTGCACTCTAACAGACGGTTTCCAACCGTCCTGAGCCCACCATCGCGCGCCTCCGTTACTCTTTAGGAGGCGACCGCCCCAGTCAAACTACC